>CAVWHL010000014.1:0-53775 GCA_963754855.1 uncultured Acidobacteriota bacterium | reverse complement strand
AATCGCGGCTTATGAGGACATTCTGCGCAAGACCGGCGTGCAAGAGTCCGAGGTGGCTTTTCTTGGGGATGACCTGCCGGACCTGACCATCATGCACCGCGTCGGATTCGCCGTGGCTGTGGGCAATGCCACGCCCGAAGTGAAACGCGCGGCTCATTACACAACGAAGGCTATGGGCGGCAAAGGGGCGGCGCGGGAACTCGTGGAAGTCATCCTTAAATCCAAAGGCATTTGGGAAGAGATGATCGAGAAGGCGCGGGCGTAGCGTTTTTAGTTTTTAGTTTGTGGCACGTAGATTTCGGCTATTGGCTCCTTACTTTTACTTTTGTTTTTCTGTTTTGGGGGGCCGAAGTTTCAGGGTTGAGTTACGAAGTGTACCGTTATGCTTCGAGGTGATGCGACCCTGGAATTACGGGTTTGGCGCTGAAGGGCCAAGAGAAGAGGACATTGATGTTGCACGCATGGCATGACGTTTCTCCGGGAGACGAGCTTCCCCGCGACTTTCAGGCGGTGATCGAGATTCCTCTGGGGTCCAACGTGAAGTACGAGCTGGATAAGCCAACCGGAATGTTGCGGGTCGACAGGATCATGCATTCGGCGGTTTTTTATCCCGCGAACTACGGGTTCATTCCGCAGACCTACGCGGAAGACAACGATCCCCTCGATGTGTTGGTCCTGTGCCAGGAGCCGGTGCAGCCGCTTTCGCTGATCAAAGCGAGGGCCATCGGTTTGATGACCATGATCGATTCCGGTGCGAGCGACGACAAGATTATTGCCGTGGCCACGAACGACCCTGAGTTCAACAGTTACCTTGAAGCGCGAGACTTGCCGCCGCATCGGTTGCTGGTGCTCAAGACGATTTTTCCAGGATTACAAACAGCTCGAGGGCAAGCAGGTGCAAGTCGAAGAGATACGCCCGGCCTACGCGGCATTGACAGTCATCGAAAAAGCGCTGGCACGCTACCAGCAAGAGCGCGAGAACCTGCTGCCGGGCAAGAAATAGCCGCGAGGCCGGCTTCCACACCGGCATCCACCGCACAATAAACGAAATCACAGCGCTCCATGGGGGATGGACCTTTTCCTCTGATTCTGTCCAAAGCATGGCGATAGAGCATGCCCTGTGCCCTGCCGGCGAGGGTCTATAATCCAACCATGATGCGACCAGCCAGAAAGCTCAACGAGAAAAACGGGTCCGTCAAGAGAACCGGGCTGGCGCGGGCGATGTCCAAGCTTGGCTATTGTTCGCGATCGCGCGCGGTGGAGATGATCCGTGCTGGGCGTGTAAAGGTGAACGGAGCATTACGGCGCGGTCCGGAAACACCGGTGCATATTTGCAAGGATCGAATCGAAGTGGACGGGCAGCCGCTAGGGAGCGTCGGAAAGATTTATCTCGTGCTGAACAAACCTCGCGGCGTGGTCACGACGGCATCCGACGAAAAGGGGCGCGATACCGTTTACGCCTATCTTCCGGCGGATTTGCCATGGATCGCGCCCGTGGGAAGGCTGGATAAAGCTAGCGAAGGCTTACTGCTGCTGACGAATGATTCCGAGTGGGCCGCGCGGATTACGGCGCCGGAGTCTCATCTGGACAAGACCTATCACGTTCAAATCGGAACAATGGCTAAGGAAACGTTGCTGGATACTTTACGAAAAGGAATCCGGGAAGACGACGGCGAGTATTTGCGGGCGAAGGGCGTCAGGATTCTTCGGCAAGGCGAGCGCAACTCCTGGCTGGAGATTGTGCTCGACGAAGGCAAGAACCGGCAGATCCGGCGGATGCTGGAACATCTCAAGATCGAAGTCCTCCGGCTGGTTCGCGTGGCCATCGGGCCGCTCAGTCTGGGTGACATTGCCAAAGGCGCCACTCGATTGCTCGGCCCCGAAGAGAAGCGCATCCTGGACCGCGCGATGAGACACGAACGAAACTGCTGATTTCCTGGAATGCGGGAATGAAGAAGAAAAGTCTGGAGCGGGCGATGGGAATCGAACCCACGTCCGAAGCTTGGGAAGCTTCTATACTGCCATTGTACGACGCCCGCTCTGCTACTTAACCTAGCAAATCAAAACTCGCCTCGCAAGAGCGCAAAGGGTTGACTGCGTCTTGCGTGCCGGCTGCCGTACCTTCAAGGCGCGCGTTCGCCACGCCCGCCATCGCAGGTTGGCAAAGTCCTTCGAACATGACGGCTCTTGCCAGCCATGGGTGTATATTGCCTCCAGCGGCAGGAATCGAACTGGTGGTGCGAAATCCGCCCGCCGCCCACCTTTCACGACAGCACCGCCTCTTCTGCCGTGGAGGACGCAATGAACGCAACAGCGGTAAAACCCAAAGAACAGCTTTGCCAGGGAGTTTCGCGCGTCGATGAACCCTGCGACCAGAACGCACAACAGTATTGTGAACGCTGCGGCCAATGGTTCTGCCGGACACACTTTCCGGACCCGGAATGGCATCCGTGCGCCCCGGAACAGGGCAGCATCTGAGTCGCGGCCAAAATCGCCGCTGAATGACCCGTTGGCGATTGCACAGCAGCCTCCGCGCGAATTCTTGACGGACGCGCGCACCTCCGTTAGCGTTAATCGATGCGACGTGTCTCCCCGACTTCGCCTGCGCTTCGTGTGCAAACTATCCCGGGTGAGAGAATCCATTGGCCAACGCGATCATTACGCTCACGACCGACTACGGCACGAACGACCATCTGGTCGGGACGCTAAAAGGCGTCATCCTAAAGGTCAATCCCGACGTGACTCTCGTGGATATCACTCATAACGTCACGCCCTTTGACCTGCTTGACGGAGCGCTGACCATCGGCTCCGCGTATTCCTACTTTCCGCCGAAAACGATTCACGTCGTCGTGGTGGACCCAGGAGTGGGAACCGAGCGGAGGCCTTTGATAGTCAGCGCGCAAAATCAGTATTTCATCGCCCCGGACAACGGCGTCCTGTCCGTTATTTATGAACGCGAGCAGGAGAATCTTGTGGTCCGGCACGCCAACGCGGAACACTATTTTCTTCAGCCGGTCAGCAAGACCTTTCACGGACGCGACATTTTTGCGCCTGTCGCCGCATGGCTTTCAAAAGGCTGGCAGACCGCCAGCATGGGGGATGAAATCAGCGACTATAAGCGCTTCGCGCTTCCCCGCCCAAAGGAAACTGACGGCGTCGTGAAGGGCGTGGTCCTGCGGACCGATGCCTTCGGCAACTTGATCACGAATTTCCGAGGCGAGGATTTGCCGGAATCGGCAGTGAGCGAGGGCGTCATAAGGCTTCAGCTGGGAAATCAGGCCGTGACGCGCCTCGTGGAAACGTTCGCGCGCGGAAACAACGGCGAAGCTGTTGCCTATCTGGGTTCCAGCGGATATCTGGAAATTGCCGTGAATAAGGGCAATGCGTCGCGCACCCTAGGCATTGGCCGCGGCACACCCGTGCTTCTGACAAAAAACTGATTGCCTGTCTCTTTTTCATCCTTCCAGCTGTTCACTCGAGAAAAATAGATCAACGGGAAAGCAAGTCCTGCGCGGCCATCTGTGACCTTGTCCGCGGATCAAGCCAATCCCGCCACGCGTCTCCCAGCAAGTTGAACGAAAGGACGGCGGTCATGACCGCAAGAGCCGGAAACACGACCATGTGGGGCGCGTCGAAGAGGTGGCCCCGGGCATCGTTGAGCATGGCTCCCCAACTTGGAATGGGAGCGAGCACGCCCAGGCCCAGGAAACTCAATGTCGATTCCGCAAGAATCGCACCGGCCATGCCAATCGTCGCCTGAATCAGCACGGGCTGCAGGATGTTCGGAAGCAGGTGTTTCGTCATGAGCCGAAAATGTGAAGCGCCAAGCGAGCGCGCCGCGAGAACAAATTCCAGCTCCCTCACTTTCAGGACCTGCGCGCGGGCGAGCCGCGCATAACCCGCCCATCCGGTAATGATCAGTGCCAGGATGACTTTGCCGATCCCCGGACCGAGAAATGCCGCAAACGCAATGGCCAGGAGGATTCCCGGGAAGGAAAGAAAAGCATTGATGAGCAGAAGATTGACGAAGCGATCAAACCAGCCGCCAGCATATCCGGCCAGCAGTCCCATCGTCAGACCGGTCAGGCCACACCCGGAAACCACGCAGATGGAGACGAGCAGGGAGACGCGCGCGCCGTACAAAGTCCGGGACAAAATGTCCCGGCCGAGCTCGTCTGTTCCCATCCAATGCGCGCGGGACGGTGATTGAAGACGCCCCGGCAGGTTTTGCGCCGCGGGATCGGCGGGCGCAATCCAAGGCGCGAGGAGCGCAGCGGCCAAGAGCATCATCGCAGCGAGAAATCCGATTCGAGCGAGAACGCTTTGCCGCAGAAATTCGGCCAACACTTTTGACGAAGTCATCCGAGCCTCACTCGCGGATCAATCACGGCATAGAGAAAATCCGTCAGCAGATTCACGACAACGTAAGAAACAGCGATAACCAGGATGCACCCCTGGAGCAACGGATAGTCGCGAGCGGAGATAGCCTGGACGGTCAACCGGCCGATACCCGGCCACGAAAAAATGGTTTCCGTCACGATCGTTCCCGCAAGCAGCGTCCCGAATTGGAGCCCGAGAATCGTGACGATGGGGATGAGCGCGTTGCGGAAGGCATGCCGCAGTAAAACAACGCGCGTCGTGAGTCCCTTTGCTTTGGCCGTGCGCACGTAATCGCTTGAAAGCTCCTCAAGCATGGAGCCACGGACCATGCGCGTGAGGATCGCGGCAAGCGCGGCACCCAGGGTCGCGGCGGGAAGAACGTAATACGCGGGACCACCCCGCCCCGAGACGGGCAAGAGACCGAGTTCGATCGAGAACAGGAGAATCAACACGGGTCCCAGGGCGAAATTCGGGAATGCGAGTCCGAAGAGCGTGAAAACCCCAACGGCCCGATCCGCAGTCTGGCCGCGGCGGTGCGCCGCAAGGATACCCGCGGGAATCGCAATCGCCGCGCATACCAGCAATGCGAGGAAAGCAAGCTGCAGCGTCGCGGGATAGCGCTCGAAGATGATGCGCCGCACCGGGGCTTGAAATCGTAACGATTCTCCGAGATCTCCGCGAGCGAGCTGCCAGAGATAGCGTCCGTACTGCGCGTGGAGCGGCAAATCCAGTCCGAGAGCGTGACGCAGCTGTGTGAGTTGTCCCGGGGCTGCACCCTCGCCGAGCATTTGCTCGACGGGATCACCCGGAACGATGTGAATCATTAAAAACACGAGCGTGAGAACCAGCCAGAGCGCCGGAAGCGTGAGCAAAAATCGTTTGAGAACGTAGCGCGCCATTGGTTACGGCCAGCCTAAGAATTTGCTCGCGATCCTTTCGCATCTTTCACCGGCTGCAAAACGGTTTCAGGCGGGACTGCCGCTTTGGTCTCGGCAGGTGCGGGACGCACTCGCTGAATCTTCACCCGGGCCACGCGCTTGCCATCCATTTCCACCACCGAAAACCGGAAATTGTCGTGTTCGAAACTCTCGCCTCCTTTGGGAATGAAACCCAATTGATCGAGCACGAATCCTCCCACGGTGGCGTAAGCGGGATCCTCCGGCAGCGTGATGTTGTATTGCGCATCCAGGTCTCGCACGTTCAAGGCCGCATCGAAAATCACCGCACCGTCCGCCAGCGTAAGCGGCCGTTCGATGACGTCAAATTCGTCGTGTATTTCTCCGACCATTTGTTCGAGCACGTCTTCCATGGTCACCAGGCCGAGCAGGCTCCCGAATTCATCCACCACGACCGCCATGGCAATGCGGTGAGCGCGCATCTCAATGAGCAGCTCGCTGGCCGGCTTGGTCTCCGGCACGATCAGCACTTCGCGCAATACCCGGCGCAAATCAAAGGGCGGCGGCGTGAGATTCTCTTCCAGCCGGCGTTCGCGGTCGAGAAGGATCCACATCATGTCCTTGATGTGCACGAAGCCTAGAATGTGGTCTTCCGTGCCGCGGTAGACGGGGATTCGTGAACGCTGCGTCGTGGCAAAAGCACGCATCACCTCGTCCAGATTCGACTCCACCGCGAGGATGTGCATGTCCGGCCGGGGAACCATGATCTCGCGCACCTGAACATGCGCAAACTCGATCGCGCTGAGAATGAATTTCTCTTCCCCGGGAGCGAGCAGCCCGCGTTCCCGCGCCTGCTCAATCTGAATCTGCAATTCCTCGGTCGAATGGGCGACTCCGTGTACCAGCGGTGCGGACACTCCCATCGCCTTTACGATCGCGCCCGATGCTCCGTCGAGCAGGTCGATCGCCCAATGGAAGGTGTTCAGGAACCAACGGAAGGGTAAAGCCACCATTAGCGCGACGCGTTCCGCGCGCGCAAGACTGACCGACTTCGGTACTAATTCGCCCATCACGACGTGCAGCGCGCTCAAAAGAGCAAACGCACAGGCCAGCGCGATGGCATGGACAAGGATCGCCGTATGCGTTCCGGCCTGGCCCCGCCAAATTGCCTGGAAAGCTGCGGCGAGCGTAACTTCGCCGAGCGCGCCAATTCCCAGGCTTGTCAGCGTCATGCCCAACTGCACGCCGGAAACGACCCGGTGCAAATCCCCGAGGAGCACTTCCACGACACGCGCCCGCGCGTCTCCCTTCGCTACAAGTTGCCGCACGCGCGATAAGCGCACGGCCACCAGCGAAAACTCCGTCGCCGCGAAAAACCCGTTCAGCGCAACCAACGCCAGAACGCCAATTAGGCGCACCGCTAGCATGGGCGATCTTGCTCCATTGCGGCATTGTAGCAGCACCACACGGCCCGGCGCGCACTCGTTCTCTTCCGGACATCCCCGCGCGTCTTGCCGGTCGCCATAATCTCTGCTGCACAATCTCTTCTCAGGAGCGGTTGCGCGTCGGAAGCGCCTCTTCTACACTCGACGCTTGCCTAATTCGAACGGGAGTGACCTTGCGTATCCTTTTTCGGCTTTTTTGTTGGGTGATTGCCGCCGTCGCGATCGCCAGCGGCGCGGCGGTCTGGTGGTTTGTCTACCGCCCGCTCCCGCAGATTGACGGCGCTGCTTCCCTCCCCGGACTCCAGCACGAAGTCACCGTGGAACGCGATCGCTGGGGCGTTCCGCATATCCGCGCCGCATCGCTCGAAGATCTTGCCGAAGCGCAAGGCTACGTCATGGCGCAGGATCGCCTGTGGCAGATGGATCTCTTGCGTCGAGCCGCCCGTGGTCAGCTTTCCGAGATTCTTGGACCCGCAACACTGACTATCGATAAAGAGTTTCGAACTTACGGTTTCGGCCGCGCTGCGGAACGTGAAGCGACGTTGTTGGCGCCGGACGCTCTCCAAGTGATGACTGCCTACGCCCGCGGCGTGAACAAATTCATCGAACAGCACGAGCAGAATCTGCCTCTGGAATTTTCGCTACTCCGCTATAAGCCACAGCCCTGGAAGCCGTCCGACACGCTGGTCATTTCCGCCTACATGTACCGGACTCTGACCAACACCTGGCGGAGCGAACTCCACCGCGCCGAGGTCACAGAAAGGGCTGGAGCCGGCCGCGCCAAGGATCTCTATTCACAAGAAGCGCCGATGGACCATTTCGTCATCGGCGATCCCAATATGCCCAATGATGGATCGCAACGTTCCGCCGTGGATGACGACGAGGACGATGACGACGACATGCTGCCCGATACGGTGCTCAAGGCGCACCTTGGAGCGTCCAACGACCGCGGTATTCCCGAAGGCTCTCCTGATCTCACTTCGGCGCTCCTGCCTTCTGTCCAAGGTTTTCTCGCCGAATCCCGCAGCCAGATTCGCCAGGGCCTCGGCAGCAACAACTGGGTCGTGAGCGGCGCGCATACGGCCACCGGCAAGCCGTTGCTGGCCAACGACACGCACCTCGAGCTCTCCATTCCTTCGATCTGGTATGAGCTTCACCTCACCGCTCCCGGATGGAACATCAAAGGATTCACGCTGCCTGGCGCACCGATGGTCATCATCGGCCACAACGACCGCATCGCCTGGGGCTTCACGAACAACGGCGCAGACGTCCAGGACCTTTACATCGAGACGTTCAATCCAGCGGCCGCGGACGAGTACCGCGTCAATGGCGCCTGGACGAAAGCTCAAGTCATTGACGAAATCATCCACGTCAAAAACCACCCCGACGAACACCTCCAGGTCATCGTGACCCGCCACGGCCCCGTCGTGCTTCGCGAAGGAGATAAAGCCTATGCACTGCGCTGGACGGCCACGGAACCCGGCGGACTCGCTAACAGCTACAACTGGCTCGGTAAAGCACGCAACTGGAAGGAATTTCGCGACATTATGAAGCACGTCTGGGGCCCCGGCCAGAACGCCGTCTATGCCGACGTCGACGGCAACATCGGATACATCATGGCCGCTCGCGTCCCCATTCGAAAGAAGGGCCATGGCGAAGTGCCCGTTCCCGGCGATTCAGACGACTACGAGTGGACGGGCTACGTCCCGTTTGATCAGCTCCCCCAGGCTCTCAATCCGGAAAGCGGCTTGATTGTCACAGCCAATGCCCGCGTGGTCGGACCAAATTACAAACCCTATCTCACAGACCACTGGGAAGAACCCTATCGCACCGCGCGCATCTATGACTTGCTGCACGACCGCCACGATCTGCGTCCCGAGGACATGTTGAAAGTCCAGACTGACACGTATAGTTACCCGCACCTCTTCCTCGCGGATCAATTGTCCGCCGCTGCAAAGGTCGCGAAACCAAAGGACACCCGCGCGCAACAGCTCATCGAAGGCCTGAAAGATTGGAACGGAATTGCCGATGCGAATTCATCGGAGGTTTCATTCCTGGAGGCGGCGCGCCTGGCCGCACTCGACCTTCTTCTTGAGCCATGTCTCGGAAGGGATTCGAAGCTATATCAGTGGCGGAGCACTACTTTCCTCCAGAAAATCCTCACAGACCGTCCGGCGAAGTGGCTCCCTTCCGCCTACAAGAACTACGACGAATTGCTGGCGGCTGCCGCCGACCGCGCAGTCGCCAAGCTGGCCGAGCAGAGCAAGAGTGAACGCGCCGAGGATTGGACCTGGAAGCGCTTTGACTCCCTGGACATGCTCCATCCTCTCGGCCATGCGGGAGTGTTGAAATGGTTTCTGAGCATCACGGACAAGCCTCAATCCGGTACCCGCTATAGCGTGCGTGCGGCCCAAAAAACCCATGGTCCCGCGATGCGCTTCGTCGCCAATCCCGGCGATTGGGACGAATCCATTCTCCTCATTCCCGCGGGGCAATCTGGCCAGCCGGGCAGCAGCCACTATTCCGACCAGTTTTCCTATTGGTACGAAGGCAAACCCATTTTTGCACCCTTCAGCGAGGCTGCCGAAGCCAACGCCCGCAAACATGTGCTCACTCTTAAGCCTGGCTCTTGATTCTCCAGTGCTCCCATGCCCGAGCTCCCGGAAGTAGAAGCCGTCGTTCGAACGCTCCGTCCGTTTGTCCGGGAGCGGCGCATCCGCTGCGTTCACGTCTTTCATCCCATCGCGACCAAGCCCCAGGGCGCGGCGCACGTTGCTCGCTTTGCCGAAAACAGGCGCATCCGGACTGTCTCTCGAAAAGGCAAATATGTTCTTCTCCCTCTGGACCGTGGTCTTCTGACGATGCATTTCCGCCTGGACGGCCAACTCCTTTGGTTCTCCGATGCCAAAGCACTGTTCGAGCGGGCCAACCAGCTTGAAAACGGCGTCCATGTGGATCTCGCACTTGAATTGGACAAGGGCGTGCTCGGTTTCGCCGACCGGCGCCACTTTGGCCGTGTCCACGCATGGAGTTCTGCCGAAGAATGCCAGGGACTCGAGAAGTTGGGCATCGATGCCCTGTCGGACGAGTTTACGCCTAAGAACTTCCGGGAATTACTGGCGGCCTCCAATCGCCCATTAAAAGATTTCCTCCTCGACCAATCTCGCGTCGCTGGGATCGGCAACATCTACTCCTGCGAATCCCTTTGGCACGCGCGGCTAGATCCCCGGCGCCGCGCGAACACCCTAAATCCCGAAGAATCGCGCCGCTTGCACAAAGCAATTGTGTCTGTTCTCGCGCGTGCCTTAGAATGTTGTTTGCATCCGGCGCCCGACTTTCGCGATCCGCAATGGTGGTTCCAAGGACTGGAAAGTATTCTCCGCGCCTACAGCCGCGAAGGAAAACCCTGTCGCCGCTGCGGAAAGCCGATCCGGAGAATTGCACAGGGCGGCCGGTCCACGTATTGCTGCGCGCGCTGTCAAAAGTAGGCGACGTCAAAGGATAGAGGCCGATTCCGTGAATACACCCGCTCCCAAGAAGCCCGAGGCGCCGAAGAAGCCGGACTTCGAACGCTCTCTTGCCCGCCTTGAGGAAGTGGTCCGGCGGCTGGAAAGTCCCCAGCTTTCGCTGGACGATGCGATGAAACTGTTTGAAGAGGGCGTGGTGCTCTCGCGCGAATGCCAGAAGCAATTGGAAGAGGCGGAAGGCCGCGTGGAAATTCTCCTCAAAAAAACCGATGGCAAGCTTGCCGCGGAGCCATTCGATCCGGAGCGGGAGAGCGAATCGTGAAGCGGCCTTGCCACTGTTTGCGCGCCGGTTCCCTGCCGCGATGAAACTCTCCGCATTTTTCGAGGAAGACCGGCTCGCCGTTGATGCCTCTCTCGCACGGCTGCTGCCCGCGGAAACGGCGCAACCATCCTCGATCCACACGGCGATGCGCTACAGCGTCTTTGCTGGCGGCAAGCGCATGCGCCCGATTCTCTGCCTCGAGTCGGCGCGCATCTTCACCAGCGATGTCACTCCAGCCCTTCATCCCGCATGCGCCATCGAATTCATCCACACCTACTCCCTAATCCACGATGATTTGCCTGCCCTGGACAATGACGACCTGCGCCGCGGCAAGCCCACCTGCCACAAGAAATTTGGCGAAGCCATCGCCATCCTTGCCGGGGACGGCCTTCTGACGCTGGCATTCGAAACCATCGGCGCTACGCCGGTCCCCGCCGAACGCCGCGCCGCCATCCTGACCGAAGTTGCCGCTGCCGCGGGCACCGTCAATGGCATGGTTGGTGGGCAGGTCGCGGACCTCGAAGCGGAAGGCAAACCGGTCGATCCGCAAATGCTCGAATATATTCATCGCTCGAAGACCGCTGCGCTCATTCGCGCTTCCGTCACCTCTGGCGCCTTGTGCGCGGGCGCCGGCCCCGACGATGTCGCCCGCCTGCGTTGCTTCGGAGAAACCATTGGTTGGGCCTTTCAGGTCACGGATGACATCCTCGATGTAGAAGAAACCTCCGCGGCTCTCGGCAAGACCGCCGGCAAAGATATTGCGCAAAAGAAGGCCACGTATCCCGCCGTTTATGGCCTTGAGCGCTCGCACGCCATTGCCAGTGAACTCGCAACCAAAGCCATCGCAGAGCTCGCACCGTATGGCGAGCGCGCGGCGCGTCTTCGCGAGATCGCCGAATACCTTGTCTTACGTCGCAGCTGAAGATTCGAACGTCTCATGAAACCAAAGGCAGGCCGCAAGCGGCTCGATCTCGTTCTCGTCGAGCGAGGCCTTGCCGAATCCACCCGGAAAGCACTGGCCATGATTCTTGCCGGCGAGGTGCTGGTAGACGCCAAACGCGTGGATAAGGCCGGTATTCCTGTGGCTGAAGATGCCCACGTTGAGGTCATCAGCCGTACACAGAAGTTTGTCAGCCGCGGCGGCTTCAAGCTGGAAGGCGCGCTTGAGGATTTTGCCATCGATCCTACCGGCCGCATTTGCGTGGATATCGGCTCCTCGACAGGCGGTTTTGCCGACTGCCTACTGCAGCAAGGTGCTGCCAAAGTTTACGCCGTCGATGTGAACATCGAGCAACTCGATTGGAAGCTGCGACAGGATCGCCGCGTCATTCGAATCCAACGGAATGCACGTGAGCTGCGCGCTGAAGAGATCCCGGAAAAAGTTGATCTGGTGGTTATCGATGTCTCTTTCATCTCCGTACGTAAGGTGATTGCCCCGGCGATGGCCGTGGCAAAGCCGTGCGCTGATTTCCTCATTTTGATCAAGCCTCAATTCGAATTGCGCCGCGAGGAAATCGGCCCGGGCGGCATCGTCAAGGACGAGAAGCTCCACGAAAAAGCCATCCTGGCGGTACGCGAATGCGCTGAAACCGTCGGCCTCGAATGTCTCGGAGTGCGCCCCAGCCACCTCCTGGGCGCCGAAGGTAATCAGGAGTATTTTCTGCACGCACGGAAAAAGACCCTGGAGTAGAATCGCAGGCAGACATGCAGCCCGGACAGAGCTTCCAAACTATCGGCATTATCTCCCGCCCGCGCCGTTCCCATCTTTCCGTCGTTGTTCCGCCCTTGCTGGAATGGCTCAAGCAGCGAGGCATCAAGGCCATTTATGACGAAGAAACCGCTGGGGCTTTGCCGGATGTTTCCAAAGGCCGGACCCGTCAGCAAGTGGCCGATTCTTCGGAGCTTCTGCTCGTTCTTGGCGGCGACGGCACCATGCTCGCCGCGGCGCGTCTGGCTGGGCCCCGCGGGATTCCGATCTTACCCGTTAACATGGGGAGTCTCGGCTTCTTGACCAGTTTCATGCTCGATGAACTTTATCCGGCGCTCGAGGACGCGCTCGCGGGCCGGTTTTCCGTCAGTCAGCGGGTCATGTTAAATGTGGAGCTGGTGCGCACCGGGAAAGTCATCGAAACTCATCGCGTGCTGAATGAGGCGGTCGTCAACAAAGGCGCGCTCGCGCGCATGATCGAGCTCGAGCTTACCATCGACGATGATTTCGTCTGCCGCTATCGTGCGGACGGGTTAATCGTCGCAACCCCCACCGGCTCTACTGCCTACTCCCTCTCCGCGGGGGGCCCCATTGTGCATCCCGCGGTCGAATCGTTTATCATCACCCCCATCTGTCCCCATACGCTCAGCGACCGGCCGGTGATCATCCGCGACTCCTCGATCATCGAGATAAAACTGTTGGGCAACACAGAGTCCGTTTTTCTCACTCTTGACGGCCAACGCGGCATTCCCATGCAGGCCACGGATCACGTCCGGATCTCCCGGGCGAAAGAACTTCTGAAACTCATCTACCCTCCGAAGAAGTCCTACTTCGAGATTTTGCGCAGCAAATTGAAGTGGGGCGAAGCGTAGTCTTGTCTCTCGTATCCACCCATTTGCTTCTTATGCAGGCCTGGAGAAATTCATGAAACGCCTCCTTTTGATGACGATTGCTGGACTGCTCGCGGCCGTAAGCGCAAGGGCGCAACGGGCCGCTTCTGCCGACCTCGTGATCCTGCATGGACGCGCTTGGACCGTGGACCACGCACACCCGCAAGCCGAAGCGTTAGCCATCCTAGGCAGCCGAATCGCCGCCGTTGGCTCCGATGCGGAAATTGCGAAGTGGATTGGCGCCGAGACGATAAAGATCGATGCCCAGGGTAAGAGTGTCCTGCCTGGTTTCATTGATGCGCATGTGCATTTCAGCAGCGGCGGATGCGAGATCAGCGGCGTGCACCTCCGCGACGCCGCCACGCCCGGGGAATTCACGCGTCGCATCGGCGAGCACGCTACGAAAATCGCCAAGGGCGAGTGGATGACGGGAGGAACTTGGGATCATGAGCTCTGGGGCGGCACACCTCTTCCGTCTCGGGACTGGATCGATGCCGTGACGCCGGATGCGCCCGTCTTAGTCACCCGCTACGATGGCCACATGGCGCTGGCCAACTCCCTTGCGCTGCATCTCGCAGGAATCACACGCGAAACCAAGGATCCGCCGGGCGGCACCATCGTCCGCGACAAAGACGGCAATCCTACCGGGCTTCTGAAAGACGCCGCCATGGATCTCGTTTACCGCGTTATTCCGCCGCCCTCCGAGGAGCAGCTCTTGCGCGAGATTCACGCGGCCATGGACGAAGCAAGGCGCTTCGGCGTCACCAGCGTCCATGACATCAGTAGCACCGAGGATGTGCGCGCCTACCAGACGCTCGCGGCGCGCGGCGAACTCACTCTGCGCATCTACTGCATCACTCCGCTTCCTCAATGGGAAGCTCCCGCGACCGCTGGCCTCCGCGCCGGCTTCGGCAACGAGTGGATTCATCTCGGCGCACTAAAAGGATTCGCCGATGGCTCCCTCGGATCCACCACCGCACTCTTCGAACAACCTTACTCCGACGCCCCCGAAACCTCGGGGTTGCCGAACGAAATGATGCTCCCCGAAGGCAACATGCTGAAAATGGCTCTTGGCGCGGATAAGGCTGGATTGCAGCTCGCGGTCCATGCGATCGGTGACAAAGCCAATCGCATCATGCTCGATGTTTACACCGAAGTGGCCAGGCAGAACGGGCCACGCGACGATCGCCGCTGGCGCATCGAACACGCACAGCATCTGCGTCCTCAGGACTTCGCGCGGTTCGCACAACTCGGCGTTATCGCCTCGGTCCAGCCCTACCATGCCATCGACGATGGCCGCTGGGCCGAAAAACGCATCGGCCATGAACGTTGCAAAACTACTTATGCATTTCGCACGTTTCTCGATCACGGCGTGAGGCTGGCGTTCGGCAGTGACTGGACTGTCGCTCCCCTGAATCCCATGCTCGGTCTTTACGCCGCGGTAACGCGCGCCACGCTCGATGGCAAGAATCCAAATGGCTGGTTTCCCGAACAGAAGCTGACATTGAAGGAAGCCATCGAGGCTTACACCATGGGTTCTGCTTATGCGGAATTTCGCGAAAAGGAAAAGGGCTCTCTTACCGTCGGCAAGCTTGCCGATGTTATTGTTCTCGATACGGATTTGTTTTCGATTCCCCCGGAAAAAATAAAAGATGCGGCCGCGCGCTGGACGATCGTAGGCGGAAGGATTGTCTACCAGGCGGCAACGAATTAAGCGAGAACGTCGGTGCGCACCAGGTCGTCCTGCGTTTCACGCCTTCGAATAAGGCGGCAGCGATTTCCTTCTGCCAAAACTTCCGCCGGGCGGCATCGCGCGTTGTAGTTTGATGCCTGCGACATCCCGTACGCGCCAGCCACCCAAATCGCGAGCAGGTCTCCTGGCTTCACTTCCCCAAGCGGCCAACCCCGCAGGAAACAGTCGCCTGTTTCGCAAACTGGACCGACGATGTCGACCCGTTTCAATCTCTCGCCATGCACATTTTTTGTCCGCGTGACTTTGGTAATCGGATGGATCGCTCCGTACAACGCCGGACGCATCAAATCATTCATTGCCGAATCCACCACCACAAACGTCTTGCCCCGATTCGCCTTCGTATAAATCACACGCGTTAGCAGCACACCCGCCGGCGCAATGATCGACCGCCCCGGCTCCAGCAAGAGATGCACGCCCAGCCCGCGCACCATTTGCGCCACCAGCCGCGCGTACTTCCTTCGCGTCGGCGAATTCTCATCCGAATACCGCACCCCAAGACCGCCGCCCACATCCAGGTAGCGCAGCTCAATCCCCGCGCGGCGAAGCTCCGCGACAAATCCCGCAAGTCTCCCGAATGCGCGGCGAAACGGGTCAAGCGAAGTAATTTGCGAACCGATGTGCGCGCTGATTCCCTGCCAGCGAATCCACCTTGAATCACGATGCGCAAGATACAGCCGCTTCGCTTCGGCCCAATCCAACCCAAATTTATGTTCGTGCCGCCCGGTAGCGATATGCGGATGCCCCCCTGCCTGCACATCGGGATTCACGCGAATGGCCACCGCCGGCGGGTCGCTGCCTCTTCCTGTCAGCCGCGCCGCCTCTTCCACCAGCACTTCCAGTTCCGCTCCGGATTCCACGTTAAACAGCAGAATTCCCGCGCGCGCCCCACGCCGCGCGACTCGATAATTCAGCGCTTCCCGGATTTCCTGCCGGTCCTTCCCGACGCCGGAGAAAACGATGCGATCGCCGCGCACACCGATGCGCCCCAAATGATCGAGTTCCCCGCCCGATACAATGTCAAAGCCACTCCCCAATTCAGCGAGGCATTTCAGAATTGAGAGATTCCCGTTGGACTTTACCGCGAAACACAAAGTGTGCGGCTCCAAACCTAGGCCACGGTCGAGTTCCTTGTATGCATCTCCAATCGCAGCCCGGCTGTAAAGGTACGTTGGCGTTCCAAATCTCTCCGCTACCGCAGCCAGCGCCACTTTTTCGCAGCACACTCCTTCGCCACCCGTGCCGCGCGTGCCGCTTCTCTTCCAGGCAAAGTGCGGCGTAAACTCGGCGGGATCGGCATATTTCAGCTTGCGCAAAAAAGAACCAGGCGTGTGGCTCATCGGACTTTGGCGATCACCAGCGTTCGATCATCGGAAAGCGGTTTGCTCTGCGTGAACCAATCCACTTCTCTCAAAATCAAATCCGCCAGTTCCGTCGCCGTGGATTCATGGTGTGTTTCGACCAATTTTCGTATCCGCTCGGCCCCGAAGAATTGCCCTTCGCTGTTCGCCGCTTCCGCGATTCCGTCCGAATGAAAGATCAGAATGTCCCCGCTCTCGAGCGTCACTCCCCACTCGTCGTAACTCACATCCTCGAAGATTCCCAGTGGAAATCCCGTCAACTCGATCTTTCCGCACCGCTCGTCCTTGTACAGCAGCGGCTGCGATTGTCCCGCATTTGCCACCCTCAGCTTCTGGCGTCCCTTTTGCCAGGTCGCGAAGCACGCGGTCATGAACCGGCCTTCGATCCGCCGCTCGCCCACCACTTGGTTCATCTGCTTCAGCATTTCCGCCGGCTGCAGTTTTTGCGGCGCAAGGCTCCTCATGATGCCGATGGCCACTGCTCCGTACAGCGCCGCGGCCGTCCCCTTGCCGCTCACGTCTCCCAGCGCGATCCCCAGTTGCTGCGGTCCGTAGCGCAAAAATTCATAAAGATCGCCGCAGACTTCGCGCGCCGAGAGATACCTCGCCGCGATATCCAGCCCAAAGTCCTCCGACGGCACCGGCCGCAGCAGCGCGCCCTGAATCCTCTTGGCCGCCTGCAGGTCGCGTTCAAGCCGCGCCTCGTCCCTCGCCAGTTGCTCGTAGAGCCGCGCGTTTTCCAGCGACACTGCCAGGTTTGCCGCCAGAATCGACAGCGTCTGAACGTGATCCTCGGTGAAGTAATTCAGTTGCGGGCTTTCCAGGTCGAGCACGCCAATGACTTTTCCCTTATGCATCATCGGAATCGCAAGTTCCGACCGCGTTTCCGGGTTCACCATATGGTAGCGCGGATCAACGGTCACATCAGCTACCCGAACCGGCTCCCGCAGCGTGGCCGCCGCTCCTACGATGCCTTCACTCGGGGTGGCGCGCAGTCTTCCGTGGACGTGATGCCCATGCTTTACGTCCAGCCTGTGCCGGAACACTTTTTGCTCTTCGTCATACAGCATGATGCTCAAAATCTGGTAATCGATCACGCGCTTCGTCTGTTCGGCGGCGCGCCGCAGCAATTCCTCCACATCCAGAATCGAGCTTGTCTCCCGCCCCACCTCGTTCAGCAGCAGCAGCGTCGCCGCCTGCGTCCGCACCTTTTCGAATAGTCGCGCATTCTCAATCGCCACCGCCAAGCGGCTGGCGAGCAGCGTCAAAATGTTTTGCTGGTCGCGCGTGAAGTAATCCAGATGCCGGCTCTGTATATCCAGCACCCCCACGCACTTTCCCTGCAGCATCAGCGGCACGGCCAGTTCAGACCTTACGCTGTCGATCGCGTTGATGTACCTCGGGTCTTTCGAAGTGTCGCTCACCCGCACGGAATGTCCCGTGGCCGCCGCGGTCCCGGTGATTCCCTGTCCGATAGGTATGCGCAGGTTTTCCGCCAGCTCGCGCGGATATCCGATGGCGAAGCGATGCCGGAGATAACTTCCATCCCCTTCGATCAACAGCACGCCAAAAAGTTCGTAGTCAATGTGCCGCTTGATCAGCGCCGCCGTCCGCGCCAGCACTTCGTCCAGGTCCAGCGACGCGTTCACCTCTTCGCCGATTTGCGCAAGCGTCGCCAGGACTTCAGCGGAGATCGCCGAGCCATCGTTTAATGCTGTTGCTGTCGCAGGTATGTCCGTGGGATCCATGAGGTCCATGTATTATAGCAGGCGGCAGCGGGCCGGCCCGGCGGACCGCCCCTAAATCCGTCTTCTGAATCTGAACGCGCCGTCCCGCAAGGCCACGGTTCCGGGGGACGTGCTCACAGCCGGCGGCCTCGCTAACACTCCGCTAGGAATCGGCGATCTCTTTTTTCGCCTTCGGCCCCAGCGTCAAGATGCCTACGTAGGGCAGGTTGCGATAACGCTCCGAATAATCGAGCCCGTAACCAACGACAAATTCATTCGGAATCGTGAACCCGACGTAGTCCGCCCGCACATCCGCGATGCGCCGCTCCGGTTTGTCCAGCAGCACCGCCACGCGCAGGTGCTTCGGCTTCCGTTGCTGAAAAAGCCGCAGCAAATATTGCAGCGTCATCCCGGTGTCCAGAATATCTTCCACCACGATGACCGTCTTTCCTTCGATGCTCGAATCCAGGTCCCGCGTCAATCGCACTTGGCCCGAAGAGTGCGTGTTTTGCCCGTAGCTGGACACCGCGATGAAATCAAACGACACCTCTCCCGGAATGCTCCGCGCCAAATCCGTCAGAAAGAAGACCCCGCCCTTCAGCACGCTCACCAGGTGCAGCGGTTCCCCCGGAAAATCATCCCGGATATGCTTCGCCAGCGCCTGAATCCGTCTCTGAATCCGGCTCCGGGTAATCAGGACTTTAACGCTTTCTCGTTTCGTCTCGGCGCCTTGCCGGCGGGTTTTCTTCGGTTCGGGCATCAGCATCCTCGCGCGTGAATCCGAGACTCTAACGCACGCCCCTGCCGCAGGGCAAGGCGCACTCCTTACTCGCTATTCTTCGTCGGTTAATATATCCGCAAACTCGCTTGATTACGGTACGCGAAGCACCGCAGAGCGCGTTCCCGGCGCGGCCATGAATTAGAAGTCTCGATGCGGGCGCGCCGAAGTTTTCCACAGGGTCTGGCTTTAATTGCAACCGATTCCTGTGATACAAGGTTCTTCATTGGACTTTGTTTTTGTTGTTGGGTGTTGTCTGACGTCAGCGTTACCGGCCACAGGGACTCGTCCCAATTCTGTGAGAAGCCTTCCACTCCACCCACGGAGGGCTCTGAGTCCATGTGCGCGCACGCTCAGCGTCGTCAAAATCGTTCAGGAGGAATTTTATGAAGATCAGTGAGATGGGGCCCTCCATCTTGCGGTATTGCCTCGCCTTCACGGCGATGGTGCTGTTTGCTTGCGGCTCATTCGCGCAGTCCACCACGGACGGTGCCATCGGCGGCGCAGTAACGGATCCTTCCGGCGCCGTTGTACCCGGTGCCACTGTCACCTCGCAAACCTCGGCACCTCTCGCGACCTCCACCGTGACCACCGATGGTAGCGGACGCTACCTCATCGGCCATCTTCAACCCGGCATTTATTCCCTCGAAATTTCGCATCAAAGGCTTTGCGGGCTACAAGGCCACCAACATCACCGTCGAAGTCGGCCGCGTCACTTCCATTGACGCCACTCTCGGTGTGAGGTCGCAGACCGGCACCATGGTCGCCACGTGCGGAAGCTCCCGTCATCGTCACCGACCGCGCCGATTTCTCGACCAATATCAATTCCACGACGATTGACAATCTTCCAATCAACGGCAGGCGTTGGTCCTTCTTCGCCCTCGGCACCCCGGGCGTCGTTGCCGACGGCGGATTCGGCCTGGTCAGCTTCCGCGGAATCTCTGGCCTGTTAAACAACAACACTGTCGATGGCGCGGACAACAACCAGGCCTTCTTCAGCGAGGAGCGCGGTCGCACGCGGCATCAGCTATTCCACTAGCGAGGCTTCCATCCAGGAATTCCAGATCAATACTTCCAACTACTCCGCAGAATATCGGCCGCGCCGCCGGCGGCGTCGTGAACGCCGTCACCAAGAGCGGCACCAACGACATCCACGGAGAAGCCTTCTGGTATTTCCGCAACAGCGATTGGGGCGCCATCAACCCTTTCTCGTTTCAAAAGGGAAATCATCAACGGCGTGAGCACCTCCGTTCCCTTTCTTCCGGAAGATAAAAGGCATCAGTTTGGCGGGCGGAATCGGCGGCCCGATCATCAAGGACAAGCTCTTTTTCTTCTTCAGTGCCGATCAACAGCTCCGTCCCTTCCCCGCGAGCGCCAACTCGGGAATCGCCTAATGCTATTTTTGCGCCCGATAACGGTTGCCCCTCCCGTTGCGCCAAATACCTGCTCCACGAAAAATTTGCCCGAAGGTAACGTCCTATCCTGCCGTGGCATCACCCAGGCGCAGGCCGACAGCGCGTATCTCCTTGCTGGCGAACTTACCGGAACGTACCGAGGAGAGGCGATCAACTTATTCTGCTTCCGAAGCTCGATTGGAATATCAATTCCAAGCACCACGCCTCCTTCACTTATAACCGGCTGCGCTGGAATTCGCCTTCGGGCATCCAGAGCCGCGGCGGTTGTCAGCCGCGGCATCGAAAGCTTCGGCAACGATTACGTGAAGGATGATTGGGGTATTGCCCGGGTGACTTCCACGCTTTCGACCACCATGACCAACGAGTTGCGCTACCAATACGGGCGGGATTTCGAATACGAGAACGGGCAGCCTCCCATCGCGGGCGAGCCGGTTTCCCAGTTCGATCTCTCCCCTCAAGTTTCCGTCGGAGGCGTTGGCAACTTTACTTTTGGCATGCCCAACTTCCTCAATCGCCCGGCTTTTCCGGATGAACGCCGCAACCAGCTCGCCGATACCGTCGCCTGGAGCCACAATACTCATCTGTTCAAGTTCGGCTTCGACTTCAATCACGTCCATGACACCGATATCAACCTCTTCGAGCAGTTTGGCGCTTACTCCTATAACACTCGTGCCGACTACATCAGCGACTTCACAGCCGCCGCAATTAACCCAGCCAACCCTCCTCTCCTTTGCAACGTCCACGACGGGCACTCCCATCCCGTGCTACGCCAACTTTGCCCAGGGTTTCGGCACTCCTGGGTTCAATTTTGCTACGAATGACTTCGCTCTGTTCGCACAGGATGATTGGCGCATTACCCCGCGTTTGACCTTGAATCTCGGAATGCGCTGGGACATCGAGCTCTTGCCCTCCCCTCAGATCCCTAATTCCAACCTCCCCGGCACGAGTTCATTTGCTTCCGACCACAGCGACTTCGGTCCGCGCCTTGGCTTTGCCTATGACCTCACAGGGAACGGCAAGACCATTGTTCGCGGCGGTTACGGCATTTTCTATGGCCGCATCATCAATTCCACCATCTTCAGCGCCATCAGTAGCACCGCCGTCTCCGCTGGCCAAAGCACCGTCTTTCTCCTGCCGGGTCAGACCGGCGCCCCTCTTTATCCAAACGTCATCGCCTCGGGGAATCCCCCGCCTTCTCTGAACGCTGTCCAGTTTGCTCCGGACACCAAGCTCCCCATGGTCCACGAATATGACCTTGAGGTGGAACGCGAAATCGCCTCTAACACGGTCGTCTCCGTCTCCTACATCGGCAGCCTGGGCCGCCGCCTGCCCCGTTTTGTGGACACTAATCTCGCCGCGCCTCTCCTCCAATACCAAATATACCGTCGTGCAGGGCTCAGGCACTGTCACCAGCCCTTTTGTAAACCAAGCCCTGATCGGCCAGAGTTTTACGGTGCCGTTATTTCGGCGTGCAGGCCAATCCGATCACGAAAAAGCCGGTCAGCGGCGGCACCGGTAGGCCGAATATCGGCTTCGGAGCCATTACAGACATTTCGGACAGCGTGAACTCGAAGTACAACGCTCTCGTGTTCGCCGTAAACCGCCGCTTCTACAAGGGCTTCCAAATCCAGTCCTCTTACACCTACTCAAACTCGAATGACTACGGACAAGGCTCTCAAACCTTCTCTGCAACTAACAACGTCCTCAATCCTTTCAATCTCAACGGTGAGTATGGCCGCTCGACTTTCGACATCCGCCACCGCTTTACTTTTGGCGGGGTCTGGACGCCGGACTTCTACAAGGGCGAGAGCAAGCCTTTGAAACACATTCTGAATGGCTTCACCATTTCGCCCCTCCTCAACGTCTCTTCCGGCGCTCCGTTCACCCCGACTATTTTCGGGAATGCGCCCTCACAAACCATCAATGGCACCCCCTATGTCGCCGTTACGGGCGGATCCGGTGTTCTCGCCGCCGGCGGTACCAATCGCCCGCCCTTCCTCGCCCCGAACTCTTTCCAGATGCCCCGCACCGCGGTCGTGGATCTCCGGCTCGAGAAGGCGCTTCACGATCTGGGAGAAGGTGAAGTTAATGCTCACCGGCGATGCCTTCAACCTGTTCAACCACACCAACTTCACCTCCGTGGATACCCAGATGTACTCCATCTCGGGATCAAACCTTGTCTTTAACCCCCATTTCGGCGTTCCGACCCAATCCAGTAACTCCCTGATCGGTCAACGTCAGCTCCAAATTGGTGCTCGGCTGACGTTCTAGCTCCTCGCGTCACCGATCCTCCGATCACTCTTCGGGCGCCCCGTATCTCGGGGCGCCCGTTTTGTTTCTAATCTTCTGGAATTCAATTGGTAAAGCCGCTCCGTGGCACCCGCGACTTTCTCACGCAACTTCCTCCTTGACCGCCTGTACCACTTCAAGTATCATACTGTTCAGGTAACTCTCCATTCGGAGTGCCGGCAGTTTGCCACGACTCCTGTTGGGGCCCTGCTGCCACTTCTTCCTTTAGCGCCAAGTTCGGCCCGCCACCGGCTAAATTCCCCGGCGCGAAACCTCTAAAAAGCATCGCCTCTTCCAGAATTATGTTTCCTTCTAACCTCTTTAGAATCCGCACTTATACAAGTGTTGATTCTGCGGAACTTAAAACTCCTTAGAATCAACACTTACAAAAAACTTAGGGGGGCATGAGGATGTGTATCAGCAATCCGAATAAAAAGCTTTGAGTGTGGGATTTACTCCCAGCCGGTCCGTACCAGGCTGCTCGAAAAGTCTTTTTGCCGTCGCCCCGAGCAAGCCGAGGACAGATCCCGGCTCCGGCCCGGCCCTGGCCGATAAATGATACTCTCCTCTCCGGAGGAACGCGGCTGGTGGAAGTCGCCAAGAGCATACTTCTGATGTTGAGCGCGCTGTTTCCGATTGTAAATCCACTCGGCGGCAGCCCCGTTTTTCTGGCCTTGACGCAAGAGTACCCGGCTCACGCGCGCAGAATTCTCGCCCGCCGCGTGGCCATGAACAGCTTCGTTCTTTTGATCGCCTCTTTTTTAATCGGGACGCACATTTTGTCTTTCTTCGGAATCTCGATTCCAGTCGTGCAAGTAGGCGGCGGGCTCATCGTCATTTCCAATGGATGGGCGATGCTGAAGCGCAAAGAGGAAGGTGATCGCGGCAGCGATGTCCAGAAAAAAGTCAATTTGCAGGATATTTTCCACAATGCGTTTTATCCGCTGACTTTGCCGCTGACCGTCGGTCCCGGATCGATTTCTGTTGCCATCACGTTGGGAGCGAATGAGCCGCACCACCTCGGCCCGAACCTCCTCGTCATTCTTGCCGCGGTGATCGGTTCGGCGCTCGTGGCGCTGAGCATTTATCTTTGCTACGGCTTCGCCGACCGGCTTGCAGCGATTATCGGCGAAAGCGGAATGAGCATCATGCTGCGGCTCTCTTCCTTCCTTCTGGTTTGCATCGGCGTGCAAATTCTCTGGAATGGCGTGAACGCTCTGCTCCGCTCCCTCCCTGGTGTCGGGGCGTAATGCCGCGCTGCGGGTCTTCGTGTATCATGGTTTTTCACATTTGAAATGAGACTCGAAGCCCTAAATTTCTTGGTGTGCCCCAATTGCGGCGGCAATCTGGCGCTGAGCAGCGATTCCCCGTGCCCCGAGGCAGACGGTCATATCATGGCCGGAGGACTCGCGTGCGGAAGTTGTACGTCGAATTTTTCGATTCGAAACGGCGTCCCGATCCTCCTGTCCGCGAATCTCGCGAGCGTCAAACTCGAGACCGCCTCACGCTTTGCGGAAGAATGGACCCGCTGGAGCGATCTTCGCGACTATTACGAAAAAGAGTTTTTCGACTGGGTGGCCCCGCTGACTCCCAAGGACTTCAAGGACCAGGTGGTGTTCGAAGGAGGATGCGGGAAGGGGCGCCATACTGCCATCGTGGCGGCCTGCGGGGTGCGAGCGATTGTTTCGCTGGATCTGGGCGAGAGCGCCTTCGTGGCGTTTGCACACACTCGTAAATTCGCGAACGCGCACGTCGTGATCGGCGACCTGCTGAATCCCCCGGTTCGCCCTGTTTTTGACCTGGCATTTTCCGTCGGCGTTTTGCATCATCTGCCGGACCCAGCGGCCGGCTTTGCGAGCCTAGCCGCACGTGTAAGAGACGGAGGGCGCGTGGCGTTCTGGGTCTACGGCCAGGAAGGAAACGAATGGATCACCCGGTATGTTGACCCGGTGCGCAAAACCCTGACTTCGCGGTTGCCGGCGTGGTTCCTTCGGCTGGCATGCATCCCGCCGGCGATTTTTCTGTGGGGGGTAATTAAACTTTTCTATCGCCCAGGCGCGGACGGAAAAGGACCCGTGACACTTCCTTACGGCGATTATTTTGCCGCTCAGTATCACTACCCGTTTGATGAGATCCACGCCAACGTCTTCGACCAACTGGTCACGCCGGTGGCCTACTATCTGCGTGAAGACGAAGTCAGGCCATGGCTGGCATCGGGTTTCCAGGATGCGGTGCTCCGATCGCATCGCGGGTATAGCTGGACCGGACTTGCGACCGTCTGCCGGAAGAAAGCTGCCGTCGTGGAATCGCATGGGTAGATTTTTCGCCGCATTGCGCATTCGCGCATTGCATCGCTTCGAGGGCTACAGCTACAATCTAAGTGGGAATTGATTGCATCCTGCCATCTGACCCGGCAAGGTCACGGGGGTGTTCTGGCCATTTTCCGCCGGTCCGAGAGACACAACGCTGCCTGCAACGCATTGCCGGGCAAGATATCGAGCGGTCGAACAGCAGTCTCCTGCAGTTCATTAAGAGAAAAGGAAGAGCGTCGCGAATATCGAGCGGCGTTGGCGAGGTAAAACGAGTTGTGCGGAATCGTAGGATATACGCATAAAAACTGGACGCCTCCTCCCCAGCGAATTCGGGAAGCAACGGAAACGTTGATTCACCGGGGGCCGGACCAGCAAGGCGTATTTCAATCCAATCTTTTCTCGATGGGCGCCACGCGCCTCAAAATCATCGATCTTGCTTCCGGCGACCAGCCGATTCTTTCCGAAGATGGCGATTCCGGGATCGTTTTCAACGGCGAAATTTACAATCACCTGGAAATCCGGGAAGAACTCGAGAAACTCGGGCACCGGCTCGAATCGCATTCCGACACGGAAACCGTTCTTCGCGCGTTCCTGCAATGGGACAAGGAATGCTTCGCGAAGTTGCGGGGGATGTTCGCGGTTGCATTGTGGAAGAAATCGGCAAGACGCCTTGTTCTAGCCCGCGACCGCATGGGCATCAAGCCGCTCTATATCATGCGGCAAGGTGAAGACCTTTTCTTCGGCTCCGAACTCAAAGCCATCTTTATCCATCCCGAAATCGAACGCCGCTTGAGCCTGGCCGGCCTCGATTGCTACCTTTCGCTGAATTACGTGCCGTGCCCATGGACGCTGGTGGAAGGAATCGAAAAACTTTCCCCCGGCTATTGGCTGGAATGGCGCGACGGCGAGGTTACTTCGGACGCCTATTGGACGCTGCCTTTCACGCACCCGGAAAATTACACGCTCGAATCGGCAAAGGAAGAGCTAGACAGCCTGCTGACCCAATCGGTGCGCGAGCACATGATTTCGGATGTTCCGCTGGGCATCTGGTTGAGCGGCGGAATGGATTCGACCACCATCCTGCACTACGCTTCGAAAGCAACCAGTTCGCAGCTAAAAACATTTTCGATCTCATTTCGAGGCCGGAGTTTTGATGAGACGAAATTCATTCACCGTGCCGTGCAGCAGTACGGTACGGACCACCAGGAACTGGACCTGACTCCGGAGCAGGACCTGTGCGGAGCGATCGAAGAGTTTGCTTATTATTCCGATGAACCGAGCGCAGATGCGGGTTCCTTGCCGGTCTGGTTTCTTTCGAAATTGTGCAAATCAAAGACCACGGTGGCCTTGAGCGGAGAAGGCGCGGACGAATTATTCGGCGGATATATAACCTGCCGCGCGGATATGCTTGCGAAGCGGGCCAGGCTGGTGCCGCGCGGGCTGAGGCAGATGGCGCTGGCCGGGGCGCAGCACTTGCCTGTCTCCGACGAAAAAATCAGTTTCGAATACAAGGTGAAACGGTTTCTGGAAGGCAGCTTGCTCAATCCCAGCCACGCCCACGTGTATTGGAACGGGACTTTTTCCGACGAAGAAAAGCAAGCGCTGCTGAAGCAGCCTCTCCCAAACGCCTTCCATCATCTCCTGGATGAAGTGGACGGCTTGCCGCAAACGGACGACGACCTGGCGCATTTTCTGTGGTTCGACCAGAAATACTATCTGGCGGACGATATTCTCGTGAAGAGCGACCGTATGAGCATGGCGCATTCGGTCGAGGTCCGTCCGCCGTTCCTCGATCACCGCATCGTGGAATTCGCCGCGAAGCTGCCGGCAAGGCTGAAGATTCGCGGCTCACAACAAAAGCTGGTGCTGAGCGAATTGCGCAAGGACAAGCTGCCCGCCTCCATTGTGCAGGGCAAGAAAACGGGTTTCGACATTCCAGCTCATGAATGGCTCCGTGGCCCCCTGCGGCCAATGCTCATGGATTCGTTACGCGAGGGGATCGCGGAGTACGGAGACGCATTTCGCGGAGACGTCATCGAAAGCCTCATGACGAAGCATCTGGAACGAAAAGCCAACGTGGGATATCACCTCTGGGGATTGCTGATCCTCTTTCAATGGATGAAAAGATGGCGAATACAAGCGACGCCGCAAGCGGCGACGCCAACGTTCTTACAAGTAAAAGCTGGATCGTATACCTGATTGTTGCGCTGCTAGCCGGGGCAATTTATCTCGGCTGCATCGTGTCGCCGCCATCGCTGATGGACGACGTGGACGCGGCGGTAGCGCAAATGTCCAGAAACATGGTGACGTCCGGAGACTGGGTCACTCCCAGAGTCGACGGCATCGTGTTTCTGGAAAAGCCGCCGCTGTTTTACTGGCCCATGGCCGTTTCCTTCAAGATTTTCGGCGCGCACGACTGGGCTGCGCGCATCCCCTTTGCAGTCGCCGCAATCGGCCTGGCATGCCTGACGTGCGCTTTCGGAATCTGGGCGTTCGGCCGGCGCGCCGGGCTTTACGCCGGCTTATGCATGGCGAGTTGCATCGGCCTTTTTCTTTTCACGCGCATCGTGATTCCTGACGTGATGTTGACGTTCACGATCGCGCTGGCGATGTGGGCATTCCTGCGCGCCCTTGATGAAGAGGAGGCGCATCCGCGTTTCTGGGCATTCGTGCTCGCGGTGAGCCTGGGAACCGGAGTTTTGCTGAAGAGTTTGGTCGGCGTGGTTTTCCCCGTGGGGGCCGGGCTGATCTATCTCTTCCTAACGAAGCAACTTTTCTCTGCCCGAACCTGGAAACGGCTTCGCCCCATCAGCGGAGCCTTCATCGCACTGCTGATTGCCGCGCCCTGGCACATTCTGGCGACACTTCGCAATCCGCCGTACTTTTATTTTTCGCTTCACAGCGGGCCGGGCGAGTACCACGGGTTCCTGTGGTTCTATTTCATCAATGAACAGCTCTTGCGTTTCCTGAACATGCGCTACCCGCGCGATTACAGCACGGTGCCCCGGCTGTGGTTTTGGCTCTTCCATTTTCTGTGGCTTTTTCCGTGGAGCGTGTACCTCCCCGCGGTCGCCAAACTTTCCTATAAGCCCGTGGATCGCGCGGGACAGACGCGCTTGCTGGCACTTTGCTGGACCGGATTCATCCTCGTTTTTTTCACGTTCTCGACAACGCAGGAGTATTACTCGATGCCATGCTACACGGCTCTGGCGCTGCTGCTGGGCTCGGCAATGGCCATGGGCGGAGATTGGATCCGCCGTGGATCGAGGGTGCTCTTCGTGATCGCGGCTTGCGCCGCCGTTGTGTGCTTCGCCATCTTCGTCTATGTGCGCCATCTTCCCACTCCCGGAGACATCTCGAACGCGCTGGCTCCTCATCCGGGTGCGTACAAGCTCTCTCTCGGACACATGGAAGATCTCACGTTGGATTCTTTTGCGTACCTTCGCCTCCCTTTGCTTGTGGCGGCCGTGGCGTTTTTGTTGGGGGCGCTCGGGAATCTGCGGTGGACGGGGCAACGCGCGTTTCTGGCGGCGGCGCTGATGATGGCGCTCTTTTTTCACGCGGCTCGGCTGGCCATGGTGGTGTTCGATCCCTATTTGTCTTCTCGCCCCATCGCGGAGACACTATTGAAGTCTCCGGAAGGCAAGCTGATTGTGGATCACCACTATTTCACGTTTTCTTCGGTGTTTTTCTACATGAACCGAAATGCGCCGCTGGTGAACGGCCGTTTTCACAATCTGGAATATGGCTCCTACGCGCCGGGAGCTCCTGACATCTTTCTGACGGATGCGCAGCTCGCTGCACTCTGGGCGCGGCCCGAGCGGTACTACCTGGTGGCGGATCACTCGACGATGCCACGTTTTGAAAAACTGATGGGGGCAGAGCGCCTGAACATCGTCATTGCCAGCGGCGGCAAGATGGCTCTGACCAACTCTCCCTTTCCTGGGACGCATTTGCCGCAGGCCTGGAACGAACAGGGATTTGCAGCCTTGACTGGCACGGACCTTGCGAACCACGGCGCGCGAACTCTGCTTCGGTGATTGTGGGCGGGCTATACATTCTTTATCAGCAAGAATCAAAAAGGCGCTTGCAAAGCCCTCGGGTTGCAGGTAAAAAAATAAAGTCCCGGCCCGGCGTGGTTTTCCAGGCCCTTCGTTGAGGCGATTGCGAAACAGGTTGAAGACTCGTTGACAGTACGGACTGTCCTGGCCATACAAATCAAAGTTACCTTGAGGAGGGTTCATGAAGATTGCCGTGCTGGGTGGGGACGGCTATTGCGGTTGGGCGACAGCGCTGTACCTGTCGCAAAAGGGCCATTCGGTTGCGATTATTGATAATTTTTTGCGCCGCTTGTGGGACCACGAACTGGGCGCGCAAACGCTGACACCGATTCGGCCGCTTGCGGATCGCGTGCGGGTGTGGCAGAACCTCACCGGCAAAACGATCGAGACGTTCGTCGGCGATGTTGCCGACTACGACTTCCTGGCATCGACTCTCAAATCCTTCGAGCCCGAGGCCATTGTCCATTTCGCGGAGCAACGCTCGGCTCCCTACTCGATGATCGACCGGAAGCACGCGGTCTTCACGCAGGTGAACAACGTTGTGGGCACGCTGAACGTGCTGTTTGCGATCCGAGAGTTCCTGCCGGATTGCCACCTGATCAAACTGGGCACGATGGGCGAGTACGGCACGCCGAATATCGACATCGAAGAAGGCTACATCGCGATCGAACACAACGGCCGCAAGGACGTACTTCCCTTCCCGAAGCAGCCCGGTTCCTTCTATCACCTGTCGAAAGTGCACGACAGCCACAACATGATGTTCGCCTGCAAGATCTGGGGAATTCGCGCCACGGATCTGAACCAGGGCGTGGTCTACGGGACCATGACGGACGAAACGGCGCTCGACGAAGCGCTCATCAACCGCTTCGATTATGACGATGTTTTCGGCACGGTGCTGAACCGCTTCTGCGTGCAGGCAGCCATTGGCCAGCCGCTCACCGTTTACGGCAAGGGCGGGCAAACACGCGGCTTCCTCGATATTCGCGACACGGTCCGCTGCGTCGAGATCGCTTGCCATAATCCCGCGGCAAGGGGTGAATGCCGCGTTTACAACCAATTCACCGAGCAATTCTCCATCCTGGACCTGGCGAAGTTGGTGGAAGGCGCGGCGAAAAAGATGGGAGTGACCGTGGAAATCGATCACATTCCCGATCCGCGGGTGGAGGCCGAGCAGCACTACTACAACGCCAAACACTCGAAGCTGATCGACCTCGGGTTGCAACCGCACCATCTGTCGGACTCGCTGCTGGATTCCCTGATGAATATCGCCATGAATTACCGCGATCGCGTGGATGCTTCGCTGATGCTGCCGCAGGTGAATTGGCGCGAACCGAAGAACGAGCGCCACCTCCAGATGAGGATGCCGGCGAAGTCCGCTCTTCCGCAGTCACGCGTGGAAGCAAAGGCCAAGAAGGCGTAAATCTTTTTAATTCGGGGAACGGCGCTTCAGCGCGCTGAGCTCGATTGCCACCCGCAGCGCAAAATTCAGATCCAAAGGAAAGGCCGCGCCATCGAGCGCGGTCTCTACTTTTTTCATGAAGCGCTGGACGATCGGCTGCCCATGAGAGAGCAGATCGATCGAAGCGAGCCTCTGATCTTTACGGTCGATCCAAATGAGCCGCTCATCGGGAAGTTCATATCCGCAGCGGATTTCGGAAACTTCGGAAGACGGAACCGCATATTCGCGAATGGACAACAAGTGGCAGCCAAGATTATCGAATGCAGAAATCCCGGTGTGATCGGAGCGGCTTAAAAAGAAGCGTCCGCTGAGCCGCAGCCCGGCGCCGGGATGGAAATCCTTTTTCCATTTTTCAACTTCTTCCAGCACGCAATATTCATAGTGAACGGCAACGACGCGGCCCTCTGCGCGGGCGAGCGATTGTAAACGCTGGGTCTCCTCCCGCGAGCCGAACCACGGCTTTTCAACGATGACGTGCAGGCCCGCTTCGAGAGCGGCTTGGATCATCAACGACACATGATGGCCCGGCACGGTGCAGAGCCATGCAATTTGCGCGGTGCTGGCTTTCATCGCCTCCGCGACACGGGAGGTGTAGGCAGAGTCGCTCTCGAAAGGCCGCAGCCTCGTTTCCTCGATGGCAGTTACGCTCCGGTTCTCGCTAGCGATGATCGAGCGCATCCGCGCGGCCCAGCGCCCGTGCCCCAGAATGACGTAGGCTGGTCCCTCAACCATTTTGTGCGACCCTGGCGCAGACAAGCCGGGCGGCCTTCACCGCGCTGACAACCTTTCCCGAAAAAATGTGCAGTTCACCGGGCGCCCCTTCCTGAACATAAAGGATTCTGCGGTCGTGCTCGGGATTGTCTTCCACGACTCGAATCGTAAACCGCGAACCGATATATACCGCGTCTTTGGCGCCCGGGACGGAGTCGCAGCAATCGTTGCGCATCGCGTCAAAACGCGTAAACGCCACGGGACGAAATTCGGGCTCGTTCAAAATGCTGGCATAGGGTTCCGGGACGGGCTCGCCGGGATCGGTTGTGGTCCAGTGATTGGTGTTCTTTGCCGAACCGAAAAGCGATCTGCCGGAGTTGCCATATGGATCGAAAGCGGTGAACGGTCCATCGACGACAACCAGAGCGATATGGCGCAAAGCCGCCGGAAGTTCGATCAACATTTTCTCGGCCACTTGAAATTTCGCGATCTTAAAGACGCGCCGGCTCGGCCCCATCCCGTAGGTGGCCCAAACCACAAAATCAAAGTCGGGGCGCATCTCTGGCGTGAAGGATTTCTTTTCGAACGGGATCCCGAGCGACGCGATGCGGCTCTCGACCAACGTCCGCAAAACGCAGGGATCGTAAACATGTTCCGCAACTTCATAGCATCGGTCGATAAAGCTGAAATTCATCCAATCCGGGCGGCAAGGCTTTAGAGGAAGGCCATGTTCCTTCATCACTTTCTCGTACAAATCCGGCGGGGTACGGGAATCTTTTTTTGGAATCGCGTAATAGTGCCTGCTGTTTCGAACGATGGCCGGTTCAAAAGACTGGATGAATTCCGCCCGCGCCTCGAGGGTTTCCTGAATGGTTTCCGGGCTGCGCGGATAGTGGTAGCCGGCATGAACGCGATACTGATTGATCGCGGAAGCGGCGCGCATGACGCCGAGAGGATCGAAGAGATGCACGTCGTGGCCCTGTTCGGCCAGCCGGATCGCCGTCGTCGCGCCGTAGATTCCTGCTCCTGCAACAGCAATCTTCGATTTCATGAAACCCTTCAACTGAAAAGTACGCAGTCTCACCTGCCGCTCGCCGTCACGCGCACATCACCATGCTGGGCGGCCATGACGCGGCCGGCTTCTCATTGCGATGCGTTCTGAGCGGGATTCGGGGCGACGGCCACAAGCATCCCTTCACGAATCCTGTAATCCACATTGCGCCAGCGGATGCTCTTGCGCCCAAACGTCAGCAGCCAAATGACAAACGCGGTCGCATCCCAAACAAGGATGAGCGGCAACATCTTCCAAAGTCCGGTCTGCTTCAATCCCCAGACGCCGATCAACCACGTCATCGCCACGCGGAAGCCCACATAGGCGCCGAGGTACGCGAGCGCCAGACTCCCTGATGCATGCGTGAGCGCAACGGCCAAACACCAGGGCAATCCCTGGGTGAAGAGGAGCCCAAAGTGACCCCACGGACGCATGTGGCGCATCACCGTCATCCAGCGAAGGCGCTTGATAAAAAGAGCCTGCAGCGAATCGTAATCGGGGACGGTCTTTACCGCATACGGAAGCAACTCGACTTCGTAGCCCTGCTCCGCGATCAGGCGCCCGAGAAGAAGATCATCCGCGGGACGATTTTCGATCGCTTCATAGCCGCCGAAACCCGCGATGCGCGAACGCGTCGTGACCATCGTTTGCCCAAGCGCGAACTTGATCCCGTCCAATTGGCGCGCAACCAGAATTCCCGGATAGAAGTCAGAAATCATGCCGACGGACTGAAGATGTTGCGTGAACGTCGTGTCGTGGGCAGAAACGTACATGCAAGTGACGCCTCCCACTTTCGGATTGCGCAGAGGCGCCACTACGGTGCGCAAATAATTCGGTTCGACCCGGACGTCGCTGTCATTGATAACCAGAACTTCGTGCTGGGCTTCACTCACCATCCTGACCAACTTTGCCACTTTGTCATTGATGGCGTTACGTCCGGAACCGTACAACACGCGGATACGGCATTCGGGAAAATCGCGCATCAACCTCTCAAGTACAGGCACCGCGGGATCCTCGTGATCCCCGACGCAAAAAATCAGTTCATAGTCCGGATAGTCCTGCCGGCAGTAACTCGCGAAATTTTCATACGCTTCAGGATCTAGCCCGCGTACAGGCTTCAAGTTGCTGACCGGAGGAGTAAAATCCAGGTTTTCCGGAAGACGATCCTTCGCATGCCAAAAAAATCGCCAGGAACTGTACAACACCAGAACGTAATAGATGAAAGGTGTGGCGGCTAAGATAAGAAACAGGTAATCGGCGGCCCTGGAAATCATCGCACCTCTTGCGCTGCATACTTACCGTGCCTCACCGTCAAAAGGCAAGGAGAGCATTTAACGGATTTCGCGCCGCCCCTGAGAGCAGCAGCTACGGATGGCCCACACACCCACGTTGTTCACAGCGAATCGGACACCTTGTCTTGCTTTTCGAGCTTCGAGAACTAGGGCTATCTAAAAAAGAATAGCAAAAAATGAACCATTTCGCTGCGCGGGGCTTTGGACCAGGAGAAACATCGAGTAAGATTGCCATTGGCGCAATTTTTGGAAATTGCACCTGTTCGAGCGTGCTTTCGCTGGTGAACGCCAGCGCATGCGTTCGGCCATCGGGCGCTGACGGATTCGAGGGCGGGCGCGCACGTTTGGCAACCAACACAAGGAACTAAGCATAGACCGCATGAAAGATTCTCCGGGACTGCACCTCAAAACATACCTGCTCATCCTGTTTATAGTTTTGTTCGCGCCGCTCGGCAATGTGCTGCTCAGCAAGGGCATGAAAGGGGTCGGCTCAGCGCAAAGCTGGGCGGCGGGCGACATTTTGCATATTTTTTCCCGCATTGTTACGTCGGGTTACATCTGGCTGGGTATCGCTTGTTTGCTGAGCTTCTTCGTCGCTTACATGCTCGTCCTGACTTGGGCGGACTACAGCTACGTTCAGCCGGCTTCCTCTTTCTCTTACGCCGTGGTCGCCGTGTTGAGTTACTTTTTGTTGGGAGAGACGGTGCCCCCGCTGCGCTGGCTCGGCATTTTCATCATTTGCGCGGGCGTATTTATTGTCGGCCACACGCACCCGCGAACGACGGAGAAGGTTTAGGCGTGCGCGAACTCTTTTTTCTTTTCATGATCATCGTTGCGGGCACGGGCGGTGAACTGTGTGTTTCTCGAGCCATGAAGGTGGTCGGCGAGGTTCACGACTTCCGGCCGTCCGCGATCGCCCGTTTCGTGTTCCGCGCGCTACGCGTGGGATGGATGTGGATCGGCGTGGGCATGATGACGCTGGCCTTTTTCTCGCTGCTGGCCATGCTTTCGATCGAAAACGTGAGTTTCGTCGTCCCCGTCACCGCCCTGAGCTACGCCGCCGGGGCACTTGGCGCTGTGTTGTTCCTGCGCGAACGCATCAGCCCGCAGCGCTGGCTGGGCGTGCTCGTCGTGTGCATCGGAGTCACCATCGTGTGGCTGAGCCGGCGATAACTCTCGTAGCCCGCTTGCATCGTCTAGGGCTTGTCTGGTTTCACTTCGGTAGCCTTGCCAATCTTGATCGTCACTCCGAACCGCTTGTAGTTGGAGTAGCGCACGACCATGCGGATCGGCACATCACCGGTGCTGAAGTGCAGCGTGTCGTTGGACCGCGTGTAAGTTGGAAACCAGAAATGTCCCTCGATGTTTTCGCGGAACGTCTCAAACCTTGGAAAAACGTTCTCCTGTCCCTTTTTCTTGATGTCCGGCACGGCCTTCCCATCGCTCTTCACGATGTTCAGATCCTTGTCGTCCACCCAGATGCGGCCCTGGAAGTATCGCTGATTTTTCTCGATGGTCTTGGGCCCCACATCGAAAACGTAGGTGCTCAATTCATCTAACTGCTCCCGGCCCACATACTTGACGTTGTATTTCGGCAATTCCGTCGTGGTCAGCACAAACGGCTGCACGTGCTCGAGATCGTCCAAATCCTGCTGCGAAAGCGAAATGCGCTGGAGCGAGGGAGCCGGGGCGTCCGTCACTTTTTCATAGCGCTTACCCTCGGGGGTGAAAAGGATGTCGCTGGTCATGCGATATTCGCCGTCGGGCTGGCCGTCGGAGTCGATGGTCTGGATGACGAACATCTGCGTATAGGTGTAATTGTCGCGTTCCTTCTTGAACTCTTCTTCGCGGTCCGCAAATTTCTGGATGATCTGGTCCACCGGCATGGCCGGGGCCTCATTGGTGATATGCGAAGAGTTCTCTTGCCGGGCAGCGCCGGTGCTGGCGGCCGGCTGTGTGGGCGCGCTGTAGGGGACAACCGAGCCCGGTGGCGGCGGAGGCAGCGGCCCTTGCTGCTGGGCCGCGAGCGGGCCGGCCAAAAATGCACCAGCAATCAATAGAAGCGCCCGAACACCAACTTTCCTGCTGTCTTTCATCGCTAGATTTAAAATAACTCCCCGCATTTCTCTCTCCTTACGATCGTCCAGCTTATGCTTCCCTTTCCTTAGGATGCGGCAAACGAGACATGAGTAACCTGATTGCGGTAACCAGAATGAGAAGTTTCGCATGGAATCCCTGGGAATGGATGCGTCACTAGGGGAGCGCCATCCGGCGCAGTAGGGCTTGAAAGCGGGAATTCGAACGCAGGCCGTCCAATTCCGGATCGACTTTCAGAAAAACGATGGAATTCGAACGATCCTGGTAAGCCTTCTCGAGCCAATCCACCGCCTTCTCATTGTCCCGCAAGCCGGCGTAAACAATTGCCACGTAAAAAGGAGAGACGTAGTCTTTGCCCGATTGTTCCACCAACTGGCGAAGAATCTTTTCTGCTTCCGGTTTCATGCCCGCGGCGCCATAGACATGGCCAAGAGCCCCGAGCACGGGCGGGCTGTCGTGCGAAATACTGGCGGCCTTCTCCAGTTCCGCGATCGCTCTTTGATAATCGCTTTTCTGTTCATAAGCCTGGCCAAGAACCATGCGAGGCAAGGCGAAGTTGGGGTCCATGTCCAAAGTGTTGCGCAATTGCTCGATCGCCCGATCGTATTGGCGCGCCATGTAGAGGCGCCAGCCGAGGCTGAAATTCATGCTGATGGAGAGAGGATCGAGTTCGCGTGCGCGATTCATCTGCGCCAGGCTTTCCGTCGTGCGGCCCATGGCCATCAGATATAACGAATACCGCTGGTAGGCGGTCGCATAGCTGGGATTGAGCTCGATGGACCGTTCAAATCCGCTGGCGGCGCCCGCCCAGTCCCAATCGTAATTGAACCGCACCGTGGCCAAGGAAGTCTGAGCCTCGGCGAGAGTGTCGTCCAAAGCCAGTGCTTTGAGCGCGGCGGCCTTGGCTTTGGGTGCGACTTCCTGGGAAGGCACGGTTCCCACGATGGCGGAGCCGATAATGCTGTAACAGTCGGCCATGCCGGCATAGGCAAGGGCGTAGCGGGGATCCTTTTCCGTTGCAATTTGAAAATACTCGATGGCCTTTTTGAGTCCTTCTTCCGATCGCTTGTTCCAGTAATACCGGCCTTTCAGGTAAGCCTCATAACTCTCGGTACTGACCGGGCGCGTGCTGGCCAGCAATTGTTGTTCTTCGGGAGTCAGATTGATTCTGATCTCGTTAACGATGGCGCTCGCCACCTGGCTCTGCAAGGTGAGGATGTCTCCCAGTTGACTCTCGTACGTTTCCGCCCAAAGGTGGCGGTCGGTGGCCACTTGAACGAGCTCCGCGGTGATCCGGACGCGATCTCCGGAACGCAGCACGGTGCCTTCGACAACCGCGTCCACGTTCAAGTCCCGAGCGATCTCCGAAAGAGGCTTGTGCGTATCCTTGTATTCCATCGAAGAGGTGCGGGAAATAACGCGCAGCGAACGGATCTTCGCGAGATGCGCGATCAACTCATCGGTCATGCCGTCGGTGAAGTACTGCTGATCTTTGTCTCCAGAAAGATTTTCGAATGGAAGCACGACAACAGACTTAATCTGGCCAAGCCGCAGATCGCTTCCCCGGTTGTTTCGCACCTGGCGCAGAGTCACGCCTAAGAGAATCAAAACCAGCACGCCGGCGATCCCGCCCCCAATGAGAAGGCGGCGAAGGCCAATCCGTTGGCCCTCGGGTTTACCGGGCGCCCGGCCTGCAGAGGAATCAGAGAGTGGTCCGGAGGGCGCGCCAGGTTGCACCGGTTGTGCACCCGCGAGAGACGCTGCGTCCTCACGCTTTTCTTGCTCGGGAACGGAAACTTCTTCGACGGAGGCAATGAAACGATATCCCAGACGCGGCAAAGTTTCGATGAAGCGAGGATTATCCGAGGAATCATTCAGCGCCTCGCGGAGCCTCATGATCGCAGTATTCAAGCTGTGATCAAAATCGACGAAAGTGTCATCCGACCAGAGGCGCTTGCGCAGGTCCTCCCGCGTGACGACTTCGCCGGGCCGTTCCAAGAGAATGGCGAGAATCCGGCAGGGCTGCTCCTGGAGGCGGATCTTCCGGCCCTGCTTGCGAAGCTCGCTGGTCCGCAGATCGACTTCATATAGGCCAAAGCGGACGAGCCTTGGCGATAGGGCGGATTGTTTCATAGTCCCCAAGGGAGGTAGAGGAGGGAGTATAGCCTTCCGCCTCTGCCCGGTCAAAGCTGGAAAGAAGTTACCTGCGGCTCTAAGTCCTTCGCCATCAATAAGTATCTCTGTTATCGACAATTGTTTTCGATGTGATGGATAGAGCATTGTGATGCTTGACCAACTAATGCAAATTCCTCCGCACCATGGGGTCGTCTGGGTGGAATGGGTCCGAGCGAGACGCGGTTTTCCAAGGATCAAGTTTGTAGGGCCGGGCGGCCACCAGCCGGACGAGCGAGTATCCCATGCACAGGCAGTCTAGGGTTTAGCGGAATCGCCTGATTTCGGGATCGCGAGCGCTTAGGTTAGCCGAAGAAGAATCTGTCTTATGGGGCAATGCATGCACGAGGTGGTCGGAAAGACATTCGGACGCCTCCAGCGCGCCGCCCAAGGCAGGAAACGAAGAGGGGGAGACGATGTTCGAGAAGCTCAGCAAGTGCATGATCGGGGTGGCAGTATTTTCCATCATTTTTGTGTTGAGTACGTTCATGGCGGCGCCTGCGCAAGCGCAGGTGTCTGGGGCGACGCTTTCGGGACTGCTCACCGATGAGTCGGGCGGGGCTGTCGCCAACGCCACAGTTTCCATCAAGAACAAGGCGACCGGCGTCGTCCGCGAAGTGACCACGAACTCAGACGGCTTTTACTCCGCGCCGAACCTTTTGCCGGGTAACTACGAGGTTACTGTGACGGCCACGGGATTCTCCACCGTGGTGCAGAAGGACATCACGCTGACGGTCGGAGGCCAGCAGGCGCTGAACCTGAGCCTGAAAGTAGGCCAAGTGAGCACGACCGTGGAAGTGAGCGCCGCGCCTCCCGACGTGCAGACTACCTCATCCACAATCGGGGCGACGGTCGATTCCGCCACAGTTCGCGAATTACCGCTGAATGGACGCGACTGGACGTCCTTGGCGACTCTTGAACCTGGCGTGAGCAATATTCCCAATCAGGTAGGCACGGGGTTTAGCGCCAACAAGGGGAACCGCGGATTTGGAAATCAGTTGAGCAACAGCGGCCACCGCGCTAATGAAAACACCTACCGCGTGAACGGCATCAGCATCAATGATTACTCGAACGGCGCACCGGGAGGCGCATCCGGCCTGAACCTTGGCGTGGATGGCATTCAAGAATTCTCTGTCTTGACCAGCGACTACACCGCGGAATACGGGAGAACCTCCGGCGCGGTTATCAACGCCATCACCAAGAGCGGTACGAACGATTTCCATGGGACTGCATTTATTTTCGATCGCGACAAGATTTTCGATGCCAAGAATTATTTTGATCCGGCAGGCCCCATCCCTCCTTTCCGTCGCGTTCAGTTTGGAGGGTCCGGCGGAACGGCGCTCGTTAAGGACAAGACCTTTGTTTATGGCACCTATGAAGGCGTACGTCAGAACAGGCCCGGATCTCAAACCATTCACGTCCCGACGGACGCCGAGCGGGCCTTGGCGGTCCCGGCCGTCGCTCCCTATATGAAGCTTTGGCCCGAGGCACCTGCAGGCACACCTATCGACAGCAACGGAATCACACAAACCTTTAACGTGGCCATCCCGACGATTTCGAATGAAAACTATTTCACCACAAGAGTGGATCAAAAAATATCAGACAAGGATAGCCTGGCCACCAGCTATTTCTATGACTCGGGTCCACAGTCGGCACCCGATCCACTGAAGAATGCCATCCACCAGGTCTTCTCACGGCGCCAGATGGCCAGCGCCGATGAGACCCACATCTTTAGCCCCGCGTTGGTCAATACGTTTCGTGCGGGAATAAGCCGCGTAAGAGGCGACATCAATGATCCCGTCTCGGGCAACGCGGTTGCCACTGACACGGCCCTGGCCATCGCTCCTGGCGCTGGCGGACCGCCGCAGATCGGAGTTCCCGGCGTGCTCACAACCGCGATTGGGTTAGGAGGACTCAACCGCTTTCTTCATCGGTGGACCTCCGGCCAATTCTACGATGACGCCTTTCTCACCCGAGGTACCCACTCGATCAAAATGGGCTTTGCTTTTGAACGCATGCTTTACAACATCACGGAAAAGTTGAGCCCGAACGGCAGAATGAACAATTATCCTAGTCTCGCGGCGCTGCTGAACAATGCCCCTGACAGGCTCAACGCCCTGGCTCCGGGAGGATCCAACGAAGTTGCGCTTCGCGAAAGCCTATTTGCCGGCTACATTCAAGACGATTGGCGGTTCCGTCCGAATCTCACCATTAATATGGGTGTGCGCTACGAATTCACGACACTGCCCAAAGATGCCAATAACAGGATTCAGGAAATCACGACGCTCACAAATTGCGCCACACCTGGCGTAGCGCCCAGCCTGACTAGTCCGTGCGGGCCGGTACACGTCAATAGCTTCATCGCCAACAATCCAACGACCAAAAACTTCGAACCCCGGATTGGCTTCTCCTGGGATCCCTTTAAGGATGGAAAGACGGCTGTGCGTGGAGGGTTTGGGATCTTCGATGTACTTCCCCTTCCCTACGAGTTCGGCCTTAACACTGCCGCCACGGCTCCGTACCAAATCATCGGCTTTGATCCCAGTGGGACCCTGGGCAGCGGTATTGACCCCAAGATTAGCTTCAATCCAAACAAGATTCGAAACCGGTACGTGCAGCAGGATCCTAAGCGCGCCGACGTCTTGAACTGGAATTTCAACATCCAGCGGCAAGTCGCTTCTAGCTGGACGTTGCTCGTCGGATACGTGGGCTCGCGCGCGGTTCACCTGTCTGCCGCCGCTGACGACATCAACCTCGTCCCCCCCGTGATGACCTCGGCTGGCCTGGTCATTCCATCCAATACCTATCAGCTCGACCCCAACTGGGGAGGCGGCAACGGTGGTGTGATTCCTGGAGCCCCTGGCGGCGCAGGAATTCGCCCGGTGCTGTTTGACGGCGAATCGACCTATCACGGGTTCCAATCGCAATTGAAGAAGGCCATGTCTCATGGTTTGCAAGGGCAGGTGTCCTACACCTACGGCAATTGCAAAGACACGAGCTCTGCCCCAGTCACGGGCGATACCTACGTCAACTCCATCGCCGTTCCTCTCTTGCTCAGTCACTCTTATCGCGTCGGCGCTTGCGATTTTGACATTCGCCAAACCTTGGTGGGCACGTTCATCTGGGACGTTCCTGGTCCCAAGTCCGGCACTGCGTCTTACTTCGCAGGAGGATGGGAGCTGGGTACCATTCTTACCGCAACGAGCGGCTCACCCTTCACGGTGACGTTTGGCGGAGGCGGCGACCCCCTCAACACTGGCTTTAACGGCGACTTCTCCATGGACTACGCTCAGATCGTGCCCGGCTGCAACGCGACTCCCGGCGTCACCTCAAATTCGGCCGGCCAGCTCATGGCCTTCAATCCAAACTGCTTTACCGCCGCGCCTACGGTAGCGGGGGGAGTCCTCGTAGGCAACTCGGGACGGAACAGGTACTACGGTCCAGGTCTGACGACCGTCGATTTCTCTGCTTTCAAAAATTTCCAATTCATGGAGCGGCTCAAGCTGCAGTTCCGTGCGGAATTCTTTAACATCATGAACCACCCCAATTTCGCCGCGCCCAATTTCTTGAATGACGCTAACAATTCCATCGGCACGTCGAACGCCGGCGTCATTGGTTCCACCTCCACCGCATCCCGCCAGATTCAACTCGGGTTAAAGTTGGTCTGGTAGCGCATCACCATCAGCAGGCGAGGCCGGGCCGTCATGGCCTGGTCTCGCCTCAAGGCGCGGTCTGCGCCTTCACCCTCACGGAAACGGGATTCTAAGCTGTGCGTGCTCAAAGAAGTTGATCTGGAAGCCGATCTCAATACCGGAAAATGATTCCTTTGAAGAATCCGAGCACGTTTCATCCCGAATCAACACAGCGGGGACCTCGCCCTTCCAGCGAGCGCGCCACGAACGTACGCTGGCGCGTCATGGGTATCGTCATGTTCATCATGGCGGTGACAGCCCTGAACCGCCTGAATCTCAGCATCGCCGGAAAATACATCGAGGAAGAGTTTTCCTTTGACACCATCACCATGGGACGCGTTTTCAGCGCGTTCCTCTGGGGCTACGGACTGTTTCAGATTCCTTGGGGCTGGGTTTGCGATCGCTACGGCCCTCGCCGCACGCTGACCATCTCGATTCTATGCTTTGCCGTCGGCGCTGCGGCCATGGGGGCCGCTCCGCGATTGGCCGCCGGCACAGGTCTGAGCGTGCTGCTCACCATGCGCCTGATTCGCTTCTTGACCGGGATCGGGGAGGCCGCTGTTTCCTCCAACGTCACGCGCGTGATTGCATCATGGACAGCCATTCGCGAGCGCGGCTTTGCCAGCGGGTTACAGGTCTGCGGTCTCGGCCTCGGCGGCACGCTCACGCCTATCTTCATTGCCTGGACCATGATTCACTTTGGCTGGCGTGCCGTCTTTTATGTCTGCGCCGCGCTGGCGTTTTTCGCTGTCCTGATCTGGAATTACTACGCCACAGATTGGCCTGAAGAGCATCGCGGAGTCAACTCCGCCGAGCTGCAATCGATTCATCCCGGCTCAAAAGCCGGCGATGCGCGCCGGCGCGACACCGCCGCCGCCAAACGCGTGCCCTGGCTCAAAATGCTTTCGAGCTTCTCCGTTTGGGGTTTGGTACTTGGCTACGGACTTCAGGGGTACGCGTTCTACGTCTACTACAACTGGTTCTATTTTTATGCCGTCAAGGTACGCGGCCTCCAGCTCCTGCAGGCTGCCGCCTGGACATCCGCCCCTTTCCTCGCCATGGCTCTGCTTTCGCCGTTGGGAGGCTGGTTCTCTGATCGCGTGGCACGCCGTTCGACACGCCGCCGCGGGCGGCTTACGGCGGTATGGCTTGGCATGGGTCTAGCGGCCCTGCTTTTGTTCCTCGGCAGCCATCTCACGATCACGGTGATCGCCTTGCCGCTGATCGCTCTGGCTGCGGGATTCACCATGTTTGGCGCGACAAATTTCTGGGCCGCCTGTATCGATCTGGCCCCGGATTTTTCGGCTTCCCTTTCCGCGCTGATGAACACTATCGGCAGCGTCGGCGGAGCGATTTCATCCACGGTCACGGCCTACGTGGCAGTCCATTACGATTGGAGTCATGCGCTTGATCTCGCCGCACTCATCACCATCTTTTCCGGCGTTCTGTTCTCGTTCGTGGACGTCGGTACGACCATCGAAGAACCCTCCGCCTAATCGCCGTTCCAAAGCCTGATTTTTGCTCCCTATACATCACAAGGCAAGATGAGGTGTTCGCTTCCTTTACAAAATATGTTCGCTTCGTTCACACCTTTGAAAGCCATATTTCTTTTATTTCTTCAAAATCGGCCTAAGCTCGCAACACCACAGGGCCTTGCGAGGATCGCGGAATTAGCGCGCATTGGCAGAGGAATTGCCCCTACATTGGTGTCATCGTTGAGACCGTCGAGCAGCGCCTCAAGATCGCGGCAGTAAACTATCTTCATTTCCACTTTCGCTCGGCGGCTGTTTTAGGAATGGCGCGGTCCCCGCGGCGCAAAGAGGATGGCGATGACGTTCCGATCCAATAGGCCGCTTCGAGCGCGCTCACACCGGCAAAGAGCTCGCAGTCAACTGAGTTCCCTTCCCCTTCTGACGCGAACAAAGGAATCGTACTTAACTGGTGATTGCTACAACTCAGTAATTTACGTTGGCATCTAATGAATTGAGGGTTTATGGCCATGAATCCAAAACTGACAATAGCGGCAAGCACCTTGATCGCGATCGCTCTCTGCGCCCCGGGCGCCCGCGCGGATGCGCAACAAACCGCCCGGCCCGGAACGCTGAACTACGTTGAAGGCCAGGCTGCCATCGGAACACAATCTCTCGGCGCAGCATCCGTGGGCACCGTCGAACTGGGGCCGGATCAATCCCTGAAGACCGAAACCGGCAAAGCCGAAATTCTGCTGACTCCCGGCGTCTTTGTTCGCCTGGGCGACATGAGTTCCGCGAGGATGGTTTCGCCAAGCCTAATCAATACCGAATTGGACATAGATCAAGGCGAAGCTACCGTGGAGGTAGCCGATATTCATCGCGAGAACCAGCTTTGGATTGTGGAGGATGGCAAAGCCACGGAACTATTGAAGACCGGGTTGTACGATTTCGATGCGGATCTGCATCTGGTTCGCGTTTACACCGGTCAGGCCATCGTGGAAGACGGCGGCCGGCGCATCAAGGTCAAGGGCGGACGCGAATTGGATCTCGAGGGCAATGAGCCGCTCAAGACCAGGAAGTTCGATAAGAAAATGACCGAACAAGAAGACCTCTATCGCTGGACGAGTCTCCGGTCTTCTTATTTGGCCGAAGCGAACGCCGACGCCGCGCAAACGTACATGAACGGCGGAATGAATTGGTTCGGCGACGGATGGTACTGGGATCCCTGGTTCGACGCTTTTACTTTCATCCCGGGAGACGGCATCTTGTACAGTCCCTTCGGATGGGGATTCTATTCGCCGGGTTTTGCCTACGCGGCCCCCTTCTTCTACGGTGGTGGCCAATACTACCGTCACTTTGGGCCTAATTATCATGCCTGGGGCCCGGGCGCTCACTATGGACTCCCTGCCAATTATGGCCGCGGCGTGCACTATGGGCCGAGGCTCGGAATCGCCGGCCGTGGTTTCGGATCCGGGGCCGGTTCCATGCGCGGTGGCAGCTTCCACGGTGGCGGTGGTTATCATGGCGGTGGCGGTTTTCATGGTGGAGGCGGTTTTCATGGCGGCGGTGGCGGATTCAGCGGTGGCGGATTCCATGGCGGTGGCGGGGGCATGCACCACTAGTCCCCAGCATTCCTAACCCGAGGCTTGAAACCTCCAAGACTTCAAGTCACCCCGCCTCCTTGCATCTGGCTGGTTTAAGTGAGAAAACTTCTAGGGCCGGTGGGAATCGAAAATAACGACGGGACGGATCTTAAAGACTTACGAGGAATGCGAAGGAACGCTAAGGCCTTGAAATGGAAGGATCGGGCCGAACATAGGTAAAGTTGGAAGTAATCACTTCAAACTTGCCCGGCGCATCCCACGGCTGCGGCGCCCACGAATTTCCATCTGAACTCAAGAATCAAAACAGAACAACGAATCTTGCAATTGCCAAAAAGCTGGATCGCGATGTCTTTGTTCTACACTGTAGACGTGGATTGTTCCCTCCCTTCGAACGCATAAGAAGCCGGCTCTTCGCAACCCAGAAATCAATTCTCCGACGGCGCAGCCGCCATCGTACACGGCCCAGCGGACCCCAGCCGCATTTTGCGCAATGGCGGCCGCCACAAGCGTCTTCAGCATAGCCTTCACCGCGCCATTTCCGGGCTCGAAGGAGGAATGGCATACACGAACGTATTCTCCCGGTGAACCTCTCTTTCCCATCACTCCCAAGCACCACGATTCTTCAGGCTGCCAGCGCAAATACTCCGAAGGATCATATCGCCAGGACAGGAAATCCGTGTCCATGGATAGTGAGATCTGATGTGCTGCTTGGCGGTCCGTGGTTGGAGTCTCTGTTGAAACCGCTTGCTCGCGCCTCCGGGCTGGAGTCTATGGGCTTTTTCTGAACTTTTCTTTGCGTTCTCTGGCGTTTCCTAACTGGGAGCGGCTACTGAGATTCACGAATCTTGAACAAACCCGCCAGACGTCCGTAGAGCCCTTTCATGGCTCGGAAAAGATCGGCAGTCCCGGTGGTTCCGTCAGTCACTTCCTGACAGCCCACATCTAAAGCCAGCAACTTGCTAAGTTCTGCGGCGCAGAGAAAACGGGGTATGTGTACCAAATTGAACAGACACCCGATTTGTTCATATTTATAAACGATGCGTACCTCTAGGCCTTCGCGTTCTTGGGCGGACGCCCCAGACCCTGATTCGAAAAGGTTCTGTCATTCGAATTTACGCCCTCTCAGCTGAAGAACGGAGAAACTACATGTCATTCAATATAAAGAAGTCGATGATGTGGAATAACTGTACTCGCAAAATCTGGCCCCTTTGCCTCGGGATGGGCCTCCTGCTGGTCGTTTTAATGGCCGGATGCGGGGGAACCGCTAGACCCGCGCTGACTTCGATCGCTCCGAGTAGCGGCGCGCAAGGAACGTCTGTGCCCGTCACACTGACGGGAATGAATTTCGCACCTGTATCCGCGGTCAACCTGAGCGGGACAGGCATCATCGTCAACAACCTGACGGTGGTGAGCAGAACCTCTATCACCGCGACGTTTGTCATCGCTGCAAACGCTCCGATCGGCGCCCAGAACGTCACTGTGACGAGTTCAGGCAAGACCAGCGGCTCCCAGACGTTCACGGTGACCTCGGGCGTACCCACGCTGAGCTCGGTTAGCCCGGGTTTCGGCACCGAGGGGCAGTCTGTGCCCGTCACACTGACGGGAACGCTTTTCGCGGCTGGTGCCACCATCGGCCTGAGCGGGACGGGTATCACCGTCAGCAACACGAAGGTCGTGAGCAGCACCTCTATCACCGCGACGTTTACCATCGCTCTAAACGCTCCGATCGGCGCTCAGAACGTCACCGTGACGACTCCCGTCGGGACCAGCGGTACGCAGACGTTTACAGTGAACGCACTCCCACCCACGGTGACTTTCACGAACCCTGCTAATCTTTCCACAGGCATCCCCCTCAACAGGAAAATCGCCGTAACCTTCAGTAAGCCCATGAACCCTCTAACCATCACCACGGCAACTTTTACGCTGGTGGGCGGCGGAACGAACGTAGCCGGAACAGTCTCCTATAATGCGGCGACCAATGTTGCGACCTTTTCGCCCCTGGCCAATCTCACTGCCAGTACCCTCTATACTGCAACGATTACCACCGGGGCTAAAGACCAGGCAGGCAATTCGTTGGCAAGCAACTTTGTTTGTACCTTCACCACAGGTACAACCGCAGACACCACCGCACCCACCGTGATTTCCACGAATCCTGCGAGTGGGGCCACTCTTGTGCCGCTTAATCAGAAAATCGCTGCTACCTTCAGTAAGGTGATGGACTCTTCAACGATCACCACAACCACATTCACCTTAAAGCAGGGCACCACGGCTGTTGCAGGCACTGTGAGCTATGCTGGGACAACCGCAACTTTTGCTCCAACTGCCAATCTCACAGCCAGTACTCTCTATACTGCAACGATTACAACCGGGGCTAAAGACCTCGCAGGCAATGCACTGGCAAGCAACTTTGTTTGGACCTTCACAACTGGTTCGACCTCAAATACGACCGCACCCACGGTGACTTCGACGGTTCCGGCTGATACGGCTACCGGTGTGGGGCTCAATCAGACAATCAACGCAACCTTTAGCACCGGCATGGACCCTGCAACGATCAGCACAGTAACTTTTACGCTGGCAGGACCCGGCATAACGAGCGTAACCGGAACAGTCACCTGCAATGCGGGGTGCACTATTGCAACGTTTACCCCAACCGCCAACCTCACCGCCAGCGCCCTGTTCACTGCCACCATTACAACCGGGGCCAAAGACCTCGCCGGCAATGCATTGGCGGCGAACAAGGTATGGACCTTTACCACCGGCACAGGTACGACGGGTCCAGGGCCAGTCAATCTCGGATCAGCCGGAACTTTCGCGGGGGCCATGGGGGGTGCCGCCGGGTTGACCAACCAGGGGACTCTCACTGTGGTTAACGGGGATCTTGGCACTACGGGAGCATCTACCACGGTGACTGGATTCCACGACACCACCGTCCCGTACATCCCACCAGCAGGATGTATATATACCGAAACTCCGCTTAACGTCGGCGCAGTCAACGGCACTATATACACCGCTGCCCCGCCGCCCACTATTACGTGTCCTAATGAAGGAACTGCCGTCACATTCGCGATCGCACAAAAGGCCTTGGCCGACGCGCAAACCGCGTTTAATACCCTCCAGGAATGCCAGCAGGCTCAGATCCAGGCGCCGGCCAGCTAGGCGGGCTAACCCTTGCCCCTGGCGTCTATACTTCCGCAGCCGGCTCGTTTCTGATAACGGGATCGGATCTCACCCTCGACGCTAAAGGGGACGCGAATGCTGTTTGGGTCTTCCAGATGGCGTCCACGCTCACCGTCGGCGCCCCGGCAGCCCCTCGCAGCGTCATCCTGATCAACGGCGCCCAAGCCAAGAATGTTTTTTGGCAGGTCGGCAGCGCCGCGACTATTAACGCCGCGGGAGGCGGTACCATGGTGGGAACCATAATCGCTTCCGCGGGAATCACCTTCTCCACTGCCGGCAACGTCGCGATAACCACGCTGAATGGCAGAGCGTTGGGACTCAATGCCTCGGTGACCATGGTAAACACCGTGGTCAACGTACCTCTGCCGTAAGCCAGAAGCTATACGGCTTGAAAGCTGCGTCTGGCGCAGCATAATCGAGCATGCAAGTACCGGGTGGCCTTCGCTCTTATCAAAGGCCACCCGGTGCTGCGCCCTTTTATCACTCCGAAGTGAAATTCAATAGTGGTATTCTCTCTTCGTGCTTTGCCGTCAAGAACAAACTCAAAATCGAAACAGCGCGCCACCCACCCACGGGCTTCAGGATAGCCTTCGCTCATATCCGAAGTTCATTCGCCAGGACCACGATCCCGATAAAATAAAAAGCGGCCCACTGGGGGCCGCTCAGGGGCGCCGCAAGGCGTTGCCCTACGAGAACGAAAGTTCAGCTTACTAAGATAAGCCGGGACAATCGCTCCTGAGATACACTATCCGCTACGTTACCACGACAAAATCCATAGTCAAGGGGGTTCGATGTCCTTTCCCGACCCTTCGGCCCAAAACACCATTCTCGGCCTGGATCTTGGCGCCGCCTCCGTCGGCTGGGCGCTGCTTGCCGTCGAAAACCACCTCCCTGTAAAAATCATTCGCGCGGGCGTCCGCATCTTCGACGCCGGCATGGAAGGAGACATCGACTCTGGCCGCGAAGAGTCCCGCAACAAGAAACGCCGCGACGCGCGCTTGCAGAGGAGACAAACATGGCGGCGCGCAAGGCGCGCCAAGAAGATATTCCGCCTCCTGCGCGAATGGAGCTTGCTCCCCTCTTCCGATGCTAGTTCACCGGAAAAGAGAGACGCTGTACTTGCCGAATTAGATAGGACAATTTTGCGTTCGGAATGGTACAGAAATGCAGCCGAAACCGCTGAACTGCCCGAGCCGGAGCATGTGATGCCGTATTTCCTGCGGGCCGCCGCGCTCGATCAACCACTCGAACCGTTCTTCCTCGGACGGGCACTGCATCACCTGGCTCAGCGCAGAGGCTTCCTCAGCAACCGCCGCCAAACAGCCACTCCCAAAGACGAAGAAAAAGAAACGGGCGTGGTGAAAGAAGGAATCGGGGCGCTACGGGATGCCATGCAGGCAGCCGCAGCAAGAACCCTTGGCGAATATTTTTCTCGGCTCAAGCCAACCCAGCAGCGAATTCGCACCCGATATACCCATCGCGCAATGTTCCAGGAAGAATTCGAGAAAATTTGGACTGCTCAATCAGTGCACCACCCGGACCTGCTCACTGTAGCACGCAAGAAAATACTCCGGCAGGCGCTCTTTTATCAAAGACCCCTGAAGTTTCCCCGGCAATTGGTGGGGCTCTGCGAGCTCGAGCCGGGAAAAGCGCGCGCCGCAAAGCATCTTCTCATTTCACAAACATTTCGCATGCTGCAAACCCTGAACAACCTGCGCGTCACCCGCCCGAAAAGTAGCGAGACGGAACTAACCACCGAAGAGCGAAGCGCTCTCCTCGAGCGCCTCGAGAATAGCGGCGATCTGACCTTCGCGGAAATCAAGAAGCTACCGCAGTTTCAAAAATGCAAATTCAGCCTCGAAGCCGGCCAGAAGGAAAAGATCGAAGGCAATCGGACCAATGCCGCCTATCTGTGCGTACTCGGCGACCGATGGAAGGCCATGAGCGCGGCGGAAAAGGACGCCGCCTGTCGAATACGTCTGGATTTCCAGAAGCCCGACAAGCTGGCCCCCGCGGCCATGAAGAAATGGGGACTCGCACCACATGAGGCTGAAAGGCTCTCAGGGATTCCCCTGGAATCCGACTACATGAACGTCTCCCGAGCAGCCATGGAAAAACTCCTGCCTCTTCTGGAAGCCGGGAAATCCTATGCGGAGGCACGGAAGCTGATCTACCCGGAGCAATTCGAGGCCAAGGAGCCGCTAGCAAACCTTCCAGCAGTGCAGTCCTGCATGCCGGAGTTGCGCAATCCCGCCGTGGCTCGCTGCTTGTCCGAAGTGCGTAAGGTCGTGAATGCCATCATCCGCGAACATGGCAAACCCTCGCAGTTTCACATCGAACTCGCACGGGACCTCCGTAACCCAAGGTGGCTCCGGCAAGAGATCACGAACCGAAACCGCGAGCAGGAAAAACTGAGGGAGAAGGCCGCGCGAAAGCTGTTGCAGGAAGTGCCCGGCTACTCTGCTTCGAGAAGAGATATCCAGAAAGTGCTCCTCGCCGAGGAGTGTCGCTGGGAGTGTCCCTACACGGGAAAGCCCATCTCTATGCGCGCGCTGGTCGGACCAGAGCCGCAGTTCGATATCGAGCACATCCTCCCATTCGCCAAGTCGCTGGACAATTCATTTGCAAACCTGACTCTTTGCGATGTGGAACACAACCGAAACGTCAAACAGAAGCGATCGCCAGGCGAAGCCTATGGATCGAACCCAGACCTGTACCAAAGAATTCTGGATCGCGTCAGGAAATTTACTGGACCGTTGAGAGAAGAAAAACTCAGCCGTTTCCTCATGACCCCTGAAGAGATCGCGGAGTACCTCAGCGATTTCGAGGACCGCCTTCTAAACGACACGCGGTACGCCACAAGACTGGCAGCCGGTTATCGTCGGTTGCTCTACGGCGGGCGCTCCGATAAAGAGGGAAACAGCGGGTCTTCGCAACAAACGGTCAAGTTACCGCAAAGTTGCGCTCGTTTGGGAACTGAACGGCGTTCTGAACGATGTGCCCATCAACAGACGGAGGCAAGAAGCAAAAATCACGGGACGATCACCGCCACCACTCTATAGATGCCCTGGTCACCGCCCTCGCGGATGCAGGCAAGATTCAGATGCTCAGCCGCGCCGCTGAACGCGCCCCAGCCGAACGCCACCGCCTGTATGGCTCGGTCGAGGAACCCTGGCCCGATTTCGTGGATTCCGTACGCGAAGAGGTCGGACGAATTGTGGTCTCGCATCGCGTGTCAAGAAAGGTTCGAGGGGCGCTGCACGAGGAAACCATCTACTCCGCTCCCGATCGCAGTCTCCCCGCGCACTGACGCCAAGCGGAAATCAAGCCTCGAACACGAGCATCGCGTCCGCAAGCCCCTTTCTCAGCTTTCCATCAAGGAAGCGCGGGATATCGCCGATCCTGGCGTCCGAAACCTCGTCCTCAAAAAGCTGGAGGAATTCGGAGGCGCGGAACCCAAGAAAGTGTTTGCCGACGATGCCCGCCTCCCGTTCTTCAAGACCAGGGACGGGCGCACCATTCCCATCCGCCGCGTCCGTGTGAAGAAAGCTGTGCCCACCCTGGCGCTGGGAAATGGACAATCGGCGCGCCACGTCACTCCTGAGTCCAATCACCACGTCGAAATCTTTGCCGAATTGACGCGAACGGCCGCGAAATCGATTGGGACGCCTTCGTCGTCTCCCTGATGGAAGCTTATCGTCGCAAGCGCGCTCACGAGCCAATTGTCAAAACAAACCACGGACCGCATACGGAGTTCAAGTTCTCCCTTGGCGAAAATGAGCTCGTCGAATGCGCCGACAAGAAGACCGGCGAGCGCAGACTATTTCGTGTCCGCAGCGCATCGGCTTCGAGCAACGGAAGAATCGAGATCGAACTCTGTGGAATCACCGACGCACGCCAAAAGCACGAACAAAGGAAGGCCCACGCGAACCTCCGCGAAAGTCCAAACACGCTGAGAAACCTTAGCGCTCGGAAGGTTCGCGTAACGGCTCTCGGCGATGTGGTCGAAGCTCATGACTGACCGTACCTCGATCTCTCGGAACGGCCCGCCAGACTCTCGGTCATCAATTCGCTTCTCTCAGTGCGCTTCGACGAGGAGGAGCCCCGTACCATTCCTCTCGCGGAACTCGCCGTCGTGATTGCCTCTCATCCCCAAATCTCGTTCACCCATGCGGTCCTCTCGGGTCTCGCCTCCGCGGGCGCCGTCTTTGTCACCTGCGACGAAAAGCGCCGTCCGATCGCCATGCTTCTCCCTCTCGTCACACATGCGCTGCAGACCGAGCGCTTCGCTGCCCAGGCCGCGCTGCCCCTCCCCGCGCGCAAGCAGATTTGGAAGCAGATCGTGCGCGCCAAACTTCTGGCACAAGGTCGCCTACTCGCCGAGCGACGCGGAACCAATCATGGTCTCGAAAATATGGCGCACCGCGTCGGCTCTGGCGATCCCAAAAACCTCGAAGCCCAGGCTGCGCGCATCTACTGGAAGGCCCTCTTCGGCGAACACGGCTTCCAGCGGCATGCAGAGGAGGACGGAATCAATCCTTGCCTCGATTACGGCTACGCCGTCCTGCGCGGAGTGGTGTCTCGCGCCCTCTGCGGCGCGGGCCTTAATCCCACTCTCGGAATCCACCATCACAACCGCTACAATCCCTTCTGTCTCGCCGACGACTTGATGGAGCCCTTCCGGCCCATCGTCGACCGCGCCGTGGCCGATTTACTCGCCGCCCGCGGCCCCGCTCTCACTCTCGACCGGGACGCCAAGAAACTCCTTCTTGAGACGCTGCTCGGCAGGTTCACCGCGGAAGGAGAATCGCGAACCCTCTTCGACTGGGTTGCCGCCGCCGCTTTCTCTCTCGCCGCGGTCATTCTCGGCGAATCGAACAAACTCGAAATTACGAGACTCTGAGATGCCCCGGCACGTCTTCGCCCTATCAGGATATAAACCCATGTGGCTCGTTGCGATGTTCGATCTCCCCGTGGATAAGCCGGAACTCCGCCGCGAGTACGCCCAATTCAGAAAGCTTCTCCTAAAGGAAGGCTTTTCCATGCTTCAGTATTCCGTGTATGTTCACTATGTGAGAAGCGAGGAGTCCGAGGAAGTTTTCCGCCGCAAGGTCTTTCGCGAACTTCCCAGCCACGGGCGAGGTTCGCCTCGTTTCCGTGACCGATCGCCAGTTTGAAAAGATGGAGGTTTATGTCGGAAAAAAGCGCGAGCCGGCTGAAGATCCGCCCCTCCAACTCATGCTTTTTTGAGGGCGAAAAGAAGAAATCCCCCCGGATTTCTATGAGTTCCGAGGGGACCAGTGTATCTCAGGAGCGGTTCCCGGCAAACCCTAGCTGGCGCGCGGGCTCACCTGGAGCACTTTCAAGTGTATCTCAGGAGCGGTTCCCGGCAAACCCTAGCTCGCACTGCGCAGCGCCGCATTTTGGACTGAGTGTATCTCAGGAGCGGTTCCCGGCAAACCCTAGCCAACAACCCACCCACCCGGTCTGCACATTTAGTGTATCTCAGGAGTGGTTCCCGGCAAACCCTAGCTGACTCCAGTGGATAAGGTGATTCAAGACCAGTGTATCTCAGGAGCGGTTCCCGGCAAACCCTAGCCGGGATCAGAGTGTGCGCCAGATGGACGCCAGTGTATCTCAGGAGCGGTTCCCGGCAAACCCTAGCGGGTAATCGTCACGGTTCCTACGCCCAGGTAGTGTATCTCAGGAGCGGTTCCCGGCAAACCCTAGCGCGGCGGCAAAGGCGGCGGCAAGAGCTACGAGTGTATCTCAGGAGCGGTTCCCGGCAAACCCTAGCGGAAGTAGGAGTATCCCGCGCCACCGCTTAAGTGTATCTCAGGAGCGGTTCCCGGCAAACCCTAGCGAGGGCGACAGATGAAAACGTACAAGTCCGAGTGTATCTCAGGAGCGGTTCCCGGCAAACCCTAGCTGATTCGCGTCTCTCACGGCTTGCTGAAAGAGTGTATCTCAGGAGCGGTTCCCGGCAAACCCTAGCCTACCCGGAGGAATACCAGTCTCTTCTGTCAGTGTATCTCAGGAGCGGTTCCCGGCAAACCCTAGCTCGGAGTGCCGGAAGTGATGCTGACCGTGAAGTGTATCTCAGGAGCGGTTCCCGGCAAACCCTAGCGCTGCATGAGGGTGCTGCACGTCCAGGTGGAAGTTGCTATCTGCAGGAGCGGTTCCCGGCAAACCCTAGCTGTAAGACAGCGGCACCGAACAACGGGCCGAGTGTATCTCAGGAGCGGTT
>CAVWHL010000013.1:0-73698 GCA_963754855.1 uncultured Acidobacteriota bacterium | reverse complement strand
CTGACTCGCGACCGGGCCAAACCGGCGGTGCCCTTCGGCGGGGCCTATCGGATCATCGACTTCACGCTCTCGAACTGCCTCAACAGCGGGCTGCGCAAGATCCTCGTCCCACCCAGTACAAGGCGATGAGCCTCGACCGGCACATCAACCTCGGCTGGAATCGTCGTCGCCGCGAGCTGGGCGAGTTCATCGACGTCGTGCCGCCGCAGCAACGCATCGACGAGCACTGGTATCAGGGCACCGCCGACGCCGTCTACCAGAACATCTACACCATCGAGAAAGAGCGGCCGAAATACGTCGTGATCCTCGCCGGCGACCACATCTACAAGATGAACTACGCAGATGGTCGAGCGGCACCTCGAACCGCACGCCGACATGACCGTCGCCACCCTCGCGGTCCTCGCTGCACAGGCGGCGCGGCAGTTCGGCGTCGTCGAGGTCGACGACAGGACTGGCGTCATCGGGGCTTCGAGGAGAAGCCCGCAGCACCCAAGTCGATTCCCCGGCGAACCCGCACTGCCTGGCCTCGATGGGCATCTACGTCTTCACCGCCGCGTCCTCTTCGAGCAGCTCTGCCTCGACGCCCGCGACACGGAGCCAGCCACGATTTCGGCCACGACATGATTCCGGCCATCATCGACGCACCGCGTGTTCGCCTATCCGTTCATGGACGAGAACCGAAAGACAGGACGTACTGGCGCGACGTGGGCACGCTCGACGCCTACTACGAAGCCAACATGGACCTCGTTACGGTCGCTCCGCAGTTGAACCTCTACGACCACCCTGGCCGATCCGCACCCGCGCAACCCAAGAGCCCCGCCGAATTCGTCTTCCAGGAGGGCCGCCGCATGGGCGTGGCCATCGACTCCATCGTCGGCCGGCGGTCCATCGTCTCCGGCGGCCGCGTTCAGACTCGTGCTCTCGGCAGCGATGTGCGCGTCAACAGCTTCTGCGAGGTCGCCGAATCCATTTCGTCTCAATCGCGTGAACATCGGCTGGCGCCACTGCCGCATCCGCCGCACCATCGTTGACCGCGACGTGCACATCTCCCCGAACGACACCGTCATCGGCTTCGACCCGAAGCCGACCTCGCCCGCGGCTTCACGATCACCGATGCCGGTGTCGTCATCGTCGTGGCGGCGGAATCGCTCATCGAGGAACCCGAATCGGCCTAAGATCGGCATGCGTGCTCACCTGCTGTGCCTTCGCGGCAATCTCTGTAAAATCATCGAATCCTATCCACCCAGGAGATGGTACAGCCATGTCCACGACAATCGCCAACGTACACGCCCGCCAAATCCTCGACTCGCGCGGTAATCCCACCGTCGAAGCAGACGTACGATCCTTGCTGGAGGTGTGCATGGGCCGCGCCGCCGTCCCTTCCGGCGCTTCCACCGGCGAACACGAAGCGGTCGAACTGAGTGACGGCGACAAATCGCGTTACCTCGGCAAGGGCATCCTCAAAGCCGTCTGCCACATCAACGAGAGATCGCCAAGGCTGTCGCCGGGCTGGACGCCGCCATGCAGCGCGCCCTCGACCGCGCAATGATTCGCTCGATGGCACGCCCACCAGGGCCCGCCTTGGCGCCAACGCCATCCTCGCTGTCTCCATGGCCGCTGCGCGGGCCGCCGCCCTGGCCCTCAAGCGACCGCTCTCAAATATCTTCCGCTATCCACCGACGAGTCCGCCTGCCTCCTCCCTACCCCCATGATGAACATCCTCAATGGCGGCGCTCATGCCGACAGCTCCGTCGACTTGCAGGAGTTTCAGTACCGTCTGGCCGTCGGCGCTACTAACTTTTCCGAAGCGCTGCGCATGGGGCGTGGAAGTCTTCCATACACTCTGAAGATCCGCGCTCGAAGAAACATGGCTACTCCACTGCCGTCGGCGATGATAGGCGGCTTCGCTCCAACCTCAAATCCAACGAGGAAGCGATCGAGATTGTGCTCGAAGCCATCACCCAGGCCGGTTACAAGCCCGGCGCGCAGATCGGCGTCGCGCTCGACCCCGCTGCCAGCGAGTTCTACGACAAATCCACCGGTAATTACGTTTTCAAGAAATCCGACAAGTCCGCGCACTCCCCCGAACAGATGGTCGAATACTGGTCGAAGTGGATCGAAAAATATCCATCGTTTCGCTCGAGGACGGCATGGGAGAAGAAGACTGGCCCGGCTGAAAAACTTACGGAAAAACTGGGCTCGAAGAATTCCTCAAAAAAAATTCAATTGGTTGGCGACGACCTCTTCGTCACCAACACCGAACGCCTTGCGCAAGGCATAAATCGAAGGCATTGCCAACTCCATCCTGATCAAACTAAACCAGATCGGCACGTCACCGAAACCATCGACGCCATCAAGATGGCTCCGCAACGCCGGCTATAACTTCGTCATCTCCACCGCTCCGGCGAAACCGAAGACACCTTCATCGCCGACCTCGCAGTCGCCACCAGCGCCGGCCAGATCAAAACCGGCTCCGCCTGCCGCACCGACCGCATCGCCAAATACAACCAGCTCCTGCGCATCGAAGAAGAGCGCGGCACAGCGGCGCGCTTCAACGGCAAAGCCTACTGTCGATAGTTTCCGCTGAATCCGCCGTGCAGGCGAAGCAGCGCCCGCCCTGTTGCGTTCGAGCCGCTGAGGACCGCGATTCTCGTTTACGATCTTCTAAAAGCGAGCGAATTGCAGTCACCTGTTTCGAATTCCGTCATTGACTCACTATGCGATGCGCGTTTTCGATTGGAAGCGGGTGACTATCTTCGCGGCTGCTGCTGCTGCCCTTGCGATTGCGGGAGAACGCTCAGCCAGTCCCTGGCTGGTTTACATTTTCAAACCGCTGGCAACCATTCTCATCACATCGATCGCCCTTGCGAACTGGCGTGCGGAGCGCGCTCGCTATGTTCTTGGATCATGATCGGACTGATTTTTTCCCTCGCGGGCGACGTCTTGCTGGTTTGGCCGGCTCAGTATTTCGAATTCGGTCTGGCCGCATTTATCTGCGCGCACATCGCTTACCTGGTTGCTTTCACGCGTGACGTGAAGTTCGCCGCACATCCCGCCATCTGGCTCCTCTATGTCGCAATCGGATTGGGAATGACTTCGATTCTATGGCCTGAGCTTCCTGCCTTCCTCAGATTGCCTGTCGTTTTATATGCATTTACCTCGACCATGGCCGGACAGGCCATGGGGCGTTTTCTTACGTTGCGCACTCCCGCTGCCCGTCTCGCCGCGGTCGGAGCAGCCTTCTTCATGCTCTCGGACGCGCTTCTAGCTTTCGGCCGGTTCTACAGACCGTTTCCGGCGTCGGGTCTTTTTATCCTTGGCACGTGTCTGACCCAATGGATGATCGCTTCCTCGACTCTGACAACGTTTGGAAACAGACCCCTGAGCGCATGAGAAATTATGATTGTTGCCTCGTTGGGCGGCTCTTGAAGTGCTTGATTCGTTTTGCTGAAATCAGTCTATGCTAGGCCCCGCCAACCCGCCTCCCGGTCTTAAAAGCCTAAACATTCGTTTCGCTCAAGGCGCCGACGCCGAACCTCTTGCCTCCCTTATCAACTCCGCGTTTCGAGTCGAGCAGCCCTTCATCGATGGCGATCGCACCAGCACGGCCGGCGTCCGTGAATACATGCAGAAGGGCAAATTCCTCCTCGCCGAGGATTCCGCCGGGCTCGCTGGCTGTGTCTATGTCGAGCTCCGCGGCGATGAGTGGCTATGTCGGCTTGCTCTCCGCCGATCCTCCGCGCCAGGGTATCGGCCTGGGCCGCAAGTTGATGGACGCGGCGAGAAGCATTTTCGCGAAGCAGGCTGCCGCGCCATTGATTTGCGAATCGTCAGCGCCCGCACTCCGCTTCCGTCTTTCTACCGCCGTCTCGGCTACACCGAGACCGGCACCCCGCCTTTTCCCCTGGCCTGCAGACCAAGGTTCCGTGCCACTACATTCTTATGTCGAAAAATATCGCTTAGAATTACCGCGCGACTCGGTGGAAGTAGCTTCCGCTCGTTGCCCGCATCTATCTATGCGGTAGAACGGCTGGTAAAAAGGCCGTATAAGGTCTCTAGACCGGCGGGAAGGGTGGATTTTCACACATGAACAAACGCAAGCTGGGAAATTCAGGGATCGGAATCGCCCCGCTCGCATTAGGCGGCAACGTCTTCGGATGGACCGCCGACGAGCCAACTTCCTTCAAAATCCTGGACGCCTTTGTCGCCGCCGGCTTCGATTTTATTGACACCGCCAACACTTATTCGACCTGGGTTCCTGGTCATCAAGGCGGCGAGTCGGAAACCATTCTCGGCAACTGGATGAAGCGACGCCGCAATCGCGGCAAAGTTCTGATTGCCACCAAGGTTGGCAAGGAAATGGGCCCGAACCAAGAAGGGCTCTCCAAGGTTTACATCCTGTCCGCCGTGGAAGATTCCCTGCGGCGATTGCAGACGGACTATATCGACCTCTACCAGTCGGACGAGGACGACGCTTCCGCCTCCCTTCGAGGAAGAAACTCTCGAAGCCTATGCGCGGCTGATCAAGCAGGGAAAGGTGCGCGCCATCGGCGCATCGAATTACAAGGGAGAACGCCTCGCCAAGTCCCTCGAAATCAGCAAGCAGCTTGGCACTGCCCCGGTACGATCTCTTCAGCCCCTCTACAACCTTTATGACCGCGCCGATTACGAAGCGACGCTTGAACCCGTTTGCCGGAAAAATGCGATTGGCGTGATCCCGTACTTTGCCCTGGCCAGCGGGTTTCTTACCGGGAAGTACCGCTCGGAAAATGACCTGTCGAAGAGCCCCCGCGGCCAGGGCGTCAAGAAATACCTGAATGCGCGCGGCTTTCGAATCCTTGCCGCACTCGATGAAGTCGCCGCGAAGCTTCATTCCACGCCCGCCAAAGTTTCCCTGGCTTGGCTTATGGCCCAGCCCGGCATCACCGCGCCTATTGCCAGCGCCACCAATCTCGATCAGCTCAACGACCTGATCGACGCCACCAGCCTCGCCCTCGACCGCTCCTCCCTCGCCTTCCTCGACCAGGCCAGCGCCGAACTGATTCCCTCAGGCCAGTTCCAAACCTCATGTCGATTGGTGGATGCCACTTGTCCGGTAAGTCGTGCCAGTTCAGACGGTCGATGCAACACCATCTGGTATAAAGCTGTTTTCAAAGGTGGTGTTTATGAGGCCAGGGAAACGGTTTGGGCTTTCGGCGGAGCAGAAGAGCGACGTGTGGCGTCGTTGGAAGGCAGGGCAGACGCTGCATGAGATCGGGCGTGCCTTTGGCAAGACACATTCCTCCATTCGTTGTTTGGTGTCGCGTCACGGTGGGATTGCTCCGGCAGTACGGCGGCGCTCGCTCCTCGCGCTCACGCTGCGTGAGCGCGAGGAAATCTCTCGCGGGCTGGCTTCCGGTTCGTCGATCCGTGAGATTGCCAAATGTTTAGAGCGAGCGGTATCGACCGTGAGCCGGGAGGTCGCACGGCATGGTGGCCGTCCTGCGTATCGAGCCAGTCAAGCGGACGGCGAAGCCTGGCAGTCGGCCTTGCGGCCCAAGCGCTGCCTTCTTTCCATCCACGTGAAGTTGCGGAACATCGTTGCGAGTAAACTGATTCTGGACTGGTCGCCGAAGCAGATTTCCGGCTGGCTGAAAACCCAGTATCCCGATGATGAGAGCATGCGTGTGTCCCACGAAACCATTTACCGAAGCCTGTTCATTCAAGCGCGCGGAGTGCTGAAAAAGGAGCTGCTGGAGCACCTGCGATCCAAGCGCCGCATACGCCGGTCGCAGCACTCTCGTATCTTTAAAGACGCGCGCGGTCAAATCCCCGAGGCCATCTCCATCAGGGAAAGGCCCGCGGAAGTGGAGGACCGCGCCATTCCTGGTCATTGGGAGGGCGATCTCCTGCGCGGCTCAAGGAACAGTCACATCGCGACCTTGGTGGAACGCCATTCGCGCTTTGTCATGCTGATAAAGGTACCCAGCAGAGACACGGCGGAGGTTGTCGCCGCACTGAGCTAAGCACGTTCGTAAACTTCCCGCGACCCTGCGACGCTCGCTGACGTGGGACCGCGGACTGGAGATGGCGAAACACAAGGACTTTACGGTGGCCACGGATGTGAAAGTCTACTTCTGTGATCCGCAGAGTCCCTGGCAACGTGGCTCGAACGAAAACACAAACGGGCTCTTACGACAATACTTCCCGAAGAAAACAGACCTGTCCGACTATTCCCAGTCGGATCTGGACAAAGTAGCGCTGCGCTTAAATCAACGCCCACGAGAGACTTTAGGTTTTCAGACTCCTGCGAGTAAACTTCAAGAAAGTGTTGCGTCGACCCATTGAGACCACCCGACTAATCAGGCGCTATGTCAATCCAGCCCAAACGATTATTCTGAAGTGTGACTGAAAATCCAGACACACCCCCGAAGACCCCGCATCGGAAAGGCTCTCTCCGATCCTTCGTTCGATGGTTTCTCATCGGAGTGGCGCTTCTTTGGTCGCTTGCTGTGCTGATCCTTGTGGCTGCCCGGTGGATCGACCCACCGACCACCGCGGTGCACATGGAGCGCCGCTTGCAGGCATGGATTCACCACACGCCGTATCACGAACGATACGAATTCGTTCCCGCTGAGCCAAATCTCGCCCGATTTCCAGCATGCTGTCATCGCCGCGGAAGACGCGCGCTTCTACCAGCATCATGGATTCGATTGGCACGCGATGCAAATCGCTGCTGAAGACGATATGGAAGGCGGCCGCATTCGCGGTGGGTCCACCCTTACGCAGCAACTGGTAAAAAACCTGTTCTTCGGAACCGGCCGCTCCATCCTCCGCAAGGGCGCCGAGTTCACACTTGTCCCGGTGGCCGAATTGGTCCTCGGCAAGCAGCGCATTCTGGAACTCTACCTCAACGTGGTCGAATGGGGCCCTGGTGTTTATGGTGCGGAGTCGGCGTGCCGTTACTACTACCGAACCTCGGCCCGGAATATCGACCGGCAACAAGCGGCCCAACTCGCCGCAATTCTGCCGTTGCCCCTGAAGCGACGGCCCGATCACATGAATCACTATAGCGGACTCATCCTAGAGAGGATGCGCCAAATGGGTTGGTAATCGCGCATCACATTGTTGAGAACCTTGGAATATTCGTACCCATAAACGCGGTGGTCTCAATAGGTCGATGCAACACCATCTGATATAAGTCTGCTCTCTAAAGGTGGTGTTGTATGAGGCCAGGGAAACGGTTTGGGCTTTCTGCGATCGAGAAGAGCGACATCTGGTGCCGATGGAAGGCCGGAGCAGTCGCTGCATGAGATTGGGCGCGCCTTTGACAAGCCCCATAGCTCCATTCGCTGTTTGTTGTTGCCTCGCGGAGGGATTCCTCCCGCGGCCCGTCGTCGCTCGCGCCTAGCGCTCACCCTAGCTGAGCGAGAAGATATATCTCGAGGGATCGCTTCCGGTTCGCCGCTTCGTGAGATTGCTCGACGACTGGATCGAGCGGCCTCGACGGTGAGCCGGGAGATTTCTCGCCACGGTGGCCGTCCGGCCTATCGAGCCCATGTGTCGGATGACCATGCCTGGGACTCGGCCTTGCGACCGAAGAAGTGCCTCCTTGCCGTGAACCGCAAGTTACGGAACATCGTTGCGAGTAAACTGATCCTGGACTGGTCGCCCGAACAGATTTCCGGATGGCTGAAGACCCAGTATCCCGACGACGAGAGCCTGCGAGTGTCCCACGAAACCATTTACCGTAGTCTGTTCATTCAAGCGCGGGGAGTATTGAAAAAAGAGCTGATGGACCACCTGCGGTCGAAGCGGCGCATGCGCCGCTCGCGACATGCAACAGTCAGCGGACAGTCACGGGGCCAGATCGTCGATGCCATCTCGATCCGCGAAAGGCCTGCGGAAGTGGACGACCGAGCGATTCCTGGTCATTGGGAAGGCGATCTGCTGAGCGGCGCCAAGAACAGCTACATTGCGACACTGGTAGAACGCCATTCACGCTTCGCCATGCTGATCAAGGTGCCGAGTAAAGAAACGGAAGCTGTGGTTGCTGCCTTGAGTCAGCATGTGCGCAAACTTCCCGCTACGCTGAAACGCTCGCTGACGTGGGACCGCGGACTGGAGATGGCGAAACACAAGGACTTTACGGTAGCTACGGATGTGCAGGTCTACTTCTGCGATCCACAGAGTCCTTGGCAGCGCGGCACGAACGAAAACACCAATCTGCTGTTACGGCAATACTTCCCTCGAGGCACCGACCTGTCTGGCTATTCGCAAGCGCAGCTCGACCAGGTCTCGCTGCGCTTGAATCAACGTCCCAGAAAGACCTTAGGATTCGAGACTCCTGCAAGTAAACTTCAGGCGAGTGTTGCGTCGATCGTCTGAGCCGGCAGCGGTTACCGGAAAAGTGCGTACTGAACCAAGGTGGAGTCCGTTTCAGCTCGCGCTGGACCGCCGTTCGCGGCCCAGAAAACGGTATGCAACTGCGAGTGACAAAATCAACGCGCTGCCTACAGCAACTTTCGCGAAGTCTCCCCGTGGGATGAGCAGAAGGAAGCGTTGGGTGCTCTGATTGCTGCTGTCATTTGACTGAACGGGAGCAAAGTCAGCCCAATCCAGGCGCAGTTCGATCCAATACGGAGCTTGCGGTGGTGGCGGAAAAGGCGTCGCGTTTTCTTGCTTGAATGAATACAACTTTTGGCCTAAACACGAGACAACTGGTCCCATCGATTGAATCCGAATGTCCTCGACCGTGCCCTTAGGGCCCAAATTGGTCAATGTCTTGAACTTGCCCTGCCATTGGGTCACGCTGCCACCGTCCGAACGCACACATTGCTGCACCAATTCCCGGTACGTTTTTTCGAATGCCGCCTTGTAGCGGACGCCCTCGGGCCTTTGCTCATTCGCCGCCGCGGTCTGCTCTATCTCGCTAACCTTCGCCGCAGCCGGAGCAACAACAGAGACCCATTGCTTCATTTGTTCAAAAGTTTCCTGACTGCCCCAGGTCTCCGCGTCCCACTGGTCCCCAATACGCGTCAAAATCTTGTTCGCATAAACCGGGTCGCGCTCGCCAAAATAGGATGCCAAATAAGCTATGCGATTCAAGTTCTCCATCGACACCCCGTAGCGTTTCTCCGAGGCTTCGAAACCTCGCTTAATTCTTTCCCAGGACAGGTCCGGGTTGTCGTTACAGCCGCAAATCACGTAGTCAGCGGCTGCCACTTGAAAGTAAAGGATGTCCCCTTTGTCTCCACCGATACGATCAGCAGCCTCCTGGAGAAACTTTTCCGTATCCCCCGCCTTCCCGCTCCACTTGGGCAACAGATAGTAGGCAAGGTCGCGCGCATAAGTGTAGTATTCGGGCTCGAATTTATTTGCCTCTTCGAAAAGAGCGCGAGCATCAACCACGGACCAGCTTTGATTTACGGATACCATTTGCATGGCCACATACCATTCCGGGCATTTGCCGGTCAGCTTCGAGGCTTCCTTGAGAATTCGCTGGGCTTCCTCTGTGCGCTCCCTAAAGAGCTTCCACCCGCTCTCGCTCACGGTATTGCCATAACCAGTGCCTCGCGCATCAGAGGCATAACCGAGGTAAGCCAAAGCCGAAGCAACGCGCGCGGTGATGGATTCTGGACGGGCCTTTACCCAGCGCTGGAGCAGCTGAAGATGACCAGTCCAGTCCTCTTGTGTGGCATGCACTGGATATAGGACTGGATAGCGCAATCCCTGATATAGCAGATGAATTTTCCATAATCCGCCGGGGAGTCTTTCCTTACCGGATCGCGCGCGGTCAGCGAGGCAATCGAGCTCCACAAATTTCTCTTCCTTCAGAATGCGGGAGGCTGTGCCCGTGAAGTTTTGGAAGGCATGGATATCAACACTGAAATCGCCGTTGAACCCTGCAGCATCCGTTTCACTGACATTGCAGGGATTGGAATTCGCGTTCTGTTCAGCGGCGCTACTTAGTCCGCTCCACGCAAGTACCAACGACATGAAAATCCAGGTCTTAAGGACAATGCGAACCACGGGTCACCTCCCCATTGGAATGAATCCCTCTACCACCGCGTGCCTTTCACTGCGGTCCAAGCTCTTTAGAGGATCGATCCTCACTCTGCTTCGATATTAGCTTTGCGTTGCGGATCTCCGAAGGACTCGAAGCAACTTACGAGACCAACCAGTCACCTGTTCGCAAGGACGGGTGCAATCCAAACGGGGCAAGGTCCTGATAGACGCGGTAAACGGAAACTGACCCACTACGGAAACCCGTTCAGGCGGGAGCGACGACTTTGGGAGGCTCCTTCCTAGCCGGCGCCTCGGGTTCCACGCCGCGCCAGCCAACGGGCCGGCCGCTGACCGCTTCCTTGACCGAACGGAACAACACGACGTACATGAGCTGGCGATAGTAGAAGCGCTGCAACAAGACAGGAATAAGCAGTGTCCAATCTTCCTTGCGCTCCAAGGCGAACGCGACCATGCAGGTCAACACGTCAATGAGCATGAAGCCCAGAAAAAAAAGAAGCGATTTCTCCACGTCCGCGGTGGTCCAGAGTTGCGGCATTTGCGCGATGCGGAGCTGGGCCAATCCCCAAAGCAGCAAGGAGCCGAGGAACATCAGGTCAATGACCGGGGAGATCAAAGGCAAGACGAGCTGAAACACGAAAATATTCGGCAGGGCGATCCAACCAAGTGTGCCGTATTTTGGCCGGAACAAGGTATCGCCATGTTTCCAGAAAGACTGCAGGGTGCCGAAAGTCCAGCGGAAACGCTGGCGAATGAGCTGGCCCGGTTTTTCCGGCGCTTCCGTCCAGGCGATGGCCTCTTCGTCGTAGCTGATGCGCCATCCGAGGCGTCGAATGGCGATGGTCAGATCGGCATCTTCCGCCACGGTATCGGCGGTAATTCCGCCGGCGTCCTCAATGGCTTTCTTGCGCCAGGCGCCGAGCGCGCCGGGGACGACAGTGATGCAATTCAGCAAGTCGAAGGCGCGCTTCTCCATGTTCTGGCTGGTGATGTATTCGAGGGCTTGCCAGCGGGTCAGCCACCGCGAGCGGTTGCCGACCTTCACGTTGCCTGCGACCGCACCGACCTTGGGATTCGAAAAGTGGCGCACCAGCTTGCTGATGGCGTCCGGCTCGATTTCCGTGTCGGCGTCGATGGTCACCACGATTTCGGTGTCCGCCTGGGACATGGCGACGTTCAGCGCCGCGGCTTTGCCGCGGTTTACCTGATGAATGATGCGCACGCGGGGATCCCGCGAAAAATGGGAGTCCAGAAGTTCGGGCGTTTTGTCACTGGAACCGTCATTCACGACGATGATGTGCAAGTCCTTGAAATCGGACGCAAGGACGGACGTGACCGTCTGCACGATCACGCTTTCTTCATTATGAGCGGGGATCAGCACGGTGACGCTTGGCGGAGGGCTGGACATCACGGCATGGTCCGGCCGGAGCTTTTCGATCAGGGCGAGCAATCCGATGATCAGGGCGCGGCCGCTCACCAGCACGATGCCGAGGATGAAGATTGTGGCGATGGAGAAACGGAACCACTGGAACAAGGAGAAAATAAGGCCATCCGCACGAGCCTCAATCTTTTCCTCGGTAGAAAGAGGCAGCATCACGTCGGCGCGCGTTTTCCCAATCAGGTCGGATACGGAAACAAACTGGTAGCCGCGCTGACGCAGGGCGTCGATGATCTGGGGCAGCGCAATGAGCGTCTGGCTGCGGTCGCCGCCGCCGTCATGCAGGAGAATGATATTGCCTTTGTCGGCTTGCCGCAGCACGCCATCCACGATCTCCTGGGCGGGGATTTGCTTTCCATTCACCTGACGCCAATCGTTGGGGTCGATGCGCTGGCCGACGATCAGGTATCCCATCTCCTGCGGATAAGGGAGTTGCGAAACCTCCTCTGCATATTCCGGCTGATGGTCAATGCCGTAGGGCGGGCGGAAGAGAATGGATTTCACGCCGAGAATGCTTTCGATGAGCCGCTGCGTCAGGTTCAGCTCCCAGCGGAGCTGGGTGTGCGAGATTTCGTCGAATTTCGGGTGCGTGAAGGTGTGGTTTCCGATTTCGTGGCCCTCGGCGTACTCGCGCTTGAGGAGGTCCGGACTGCGGTTGGCTTCGTCGCCGATGACAAAGAAAGTGCCGGAGACGTTTCTGGATTTGAGAATGTCCAGGATTTTCGGGGTCCAGCGCGGATCGGGGCCATCGTCGAAGGAAACCGCAACTTTCTTGTGCGCCCCGCCAATCTGATCGATGTCATAGGAGAGCGGAATGGCGTCGTAGGATTCGTCGGTGAAGAGGTCGCTCTGAGAATCGTATTGGAAAGACCGGCGGCCCTGCTTGGGCGTGTCCGCGATGTGCCAGATGTCGCCGTCGCCTTCGAGAATCAGATCGGGACCAGGGGGCAGAGCAGTGAGCTTCTGGCGGATCGAGTCGTCGGGCCGCGTGGCATCCCAGATGGGCCAGATGGAGGTGTCCACGGAACCCAAGCGCCAGAGCGCCGTGCCCTGAACGCCGAGCCTGTCGCTGGCGCGCAGTTGGTTGTACGCGGTGATGGCATCGAGCATCCAGACCTGATGCACGTGGTTGTGCTCGTCGTAATAGGAATAGTGAGGGTTGAGGGAAGTGGGGTCGAACTCGATGTCCGATTCGGATTCGTAGGCGTGCAGCAGCGCTTCCTGAATGCTGTACTCGGCCGCGGGTTCGCGCTCCTTCTTCGGCGCGATGGACCAGTCGTAGGCATAGTTGGCGATGCCCACGACGATTTTCTGCGCCGGAACAACTTCGCGGATTTGCCTCAAGTTTTCGACGAACCAATCCTGGGCAGCGATGGGCCCCGGCGGAGAGGTCAGCCAGTGCTGATCGTAATTCATGAGCACGATGGCGTCGCACTGCTTGCCGAAAAAGCGGTAATCGTAGGTGTCATCGCGCGCCGGGAGCGCGACCATGAGCTTCAGGCCGACGGAGTGAAGCGCGGGCGCCAGAGCAGCGATGAATTCCCGGAAGTGAGGCTGGCTGGAGTCCGGAATTTCCTCGAAGTCCACGACGATGCCTGCCTGATGCGCCTCGACGGCATACTCGACGACGTTCTGGATCAGATTGTGCCGCGCCGCAGGCTTTGCAAGCATGACGGCCATCTCCTTGACGCGCCAGAGGACGCCGTCGTAGTTGTTCAGGAGACCCATCGTTGGCAGTTCGAGAGGAGGGGTAAACGACCTCATCCACTGATGCAGCTTGTCGTCTTTGAGAACGGAGATGGCTTCGGCAGGGGAGGCTTGGGCCGTCTTTTGCCCGCGTTCATAATCCACGATGGTGAGTGCGCCGTCGGGCGTAACGGCATGCAATTGCTCCGGGATCAGCAAGTCGATGTCTTTGTAGTGTTTCTTGAGCGAGGCGAGGCTGTTGGGATCCCAGCTCACGAAAAAGGCCGCGCGCAATGGATCGTAGCTGGCAGGAACCGTGCCGATGTTGGCCACGCGACGCCGGCGGCCTTCGCGCACGGGCGCGGCCTTCTTTTTCGTTTTCAGCGCATGGTAGCCCGGCTTGGTATCCGGCAGCAGGCCGGAAGGCAATTCCACGCTGACGGCGATGGTGACAAAGAAATAAGCCAGCGATACGGTCAAGAGCGCGCCGGTGATTTCCATGACGCGGCGCGTGCGGCGCCAGCGCACACGTTCCGCATCGTAAAAAATAGGCTTGCGTTCCTTCATGAACCCTGTCCACCTGGCGGCACGGCTTGGAACGGAACTTCAGGGCTGGGCTGAGTCCGTCTGCTCGAATCCGTCTTCTCTATTGTAAGATGCGATGCATTGATGAAGCGAGTTTTCTTGAATTCCCTTGCCGCTTTGGCTGCGGGCTTCTGCCTGCGGCTGTTTTTTGTGCTGAAGTTCCCCGCCAATTCCGGCGACACGGTGCTGTACGAACAGATCGCTGCGAATTGGCTGAAGCACCACGTTTATGCGATGACCGTGGACGGAGTCATCATCCCCGTTGATCTGCGCATGCCGGGTTATCCGGCGTTTCTTGCGCTCGTATATGCGCTCACGGGCCGCACGGGAGCCAACGCGCGGTTGTGGGTGATGCTGGTGCAGATTTTCCTGGATTTGGCCGCCTGTCTGGCCATCGCATTTCTTGCCGCGCGTCTTAGCCGGGGAAATGACAAGAGAAGTTTGATCGCCGCTCTTTGGCTTGCTGCGCTCTGCCCTTTCACGGCGAACTATACGGCGGTGCCGCTGACGGAGAGCTTCGCGATCCTCTTTACGGCGCTCGCGATGGCGAGTTTCGCCGGACTTTTGCAGAGAGAGCCGAAACCGGAAGTCTTGCCACCCGGCGACCAGGCAGCTTTTCCTCGAAAGCTGTTCATTGCCGCGGGGATTGCAGGTTTTTGGATTGGGCTGGGAGCGCTTTTTCGGCCGGAAGCCCCGCTCTTGTTGATCGTGGCTTTCCCGATTGTTATCTGGACACTCAGCAGCCAGCCTGGATGGAGAGAAGCGCTTTTGGTCGCCGCAATCTCCTTGATGGCCTGCTTGCTGCCTCTGTTTCCCTGGGCGATACGAAATGCGATCACACTGCATGAATTGCAATTCCTCGCGCCGAAGAATTCGGATCTGCCCGGGGAATTAGTGCCGTATGGCTTCATGGCCTGGGAAAAGACATGGCTCTACCGGGTGCGCGATTGTTACCTGGTTCCCTGGAAGCTCAACGAGGAGCCGATCGACGTGGAGGACATTCCGGCGCGCGCTTTTGATACGCCGGGGGAAAAGGAGCGCGTCGCAGCCATCCTCGAGCCATATAACGAAGATCTGACATTGACGCCGGAAGAGGACAATGCTTTTGGGAAGCTTGCGCGAGAGAGGAATGCCCGGCACCCCTTGCGGACCTACTTGTGGTTGCCGGCCGCTAGGGCCATTGCGATCTGGTTTACGCCGCGCATTGAATTGCTGCCGGTCGCGGGAAACGTCTTTCCCCTCGCAAGAATGCGGGAAGAGGATCCCCTCGATCAGGAAGTCACGATCGCACTTTTCTTGCTGAACATTTTTTACGTGGGGCTTGGGGCCTGGGGCGCTGTGCGGCTTTGGCGCGGGAACGCGGCGGCCCGCCCGGCGATTTTATACTTGGCTTTGTTCATTTTGCTCCGCACCGCGTTCCTGACGACTCTCGAAACGCCGGAGCCGCGCTATGTGCTCGTCTGTTTTCCTGCTTTAATTGCGCTGGGGACGCAGGTTTTCGCCCGCCCTTCCGAGACACAGTAGGAGAGATTATCGTGCGTGGCCTGTTGCGGGCAGAAAAGGCCGCACAGGTCAAAACCTGAGCTATTGCGTCTCCTCAGCGGGCTCCGGGTGGATCGTGACGCGAAAAATTTGCGGGAATTTTTCCTTGACGCGGTCTTCCAGCAACGCAGTTATGTCATGGACCTGCGTGATCGGCAGAGCGCTCTTCATCGTGCAGTGGCACGAAACGAGAATGCGGTGCTCCACCTGGCGCACGCGAACGTCGTGGCAATTCAGGAACTCGTCGAATTCCGACGGCAGGCGGTTTAGAAACTCTTCGACCGCGTGGGAGAGTTGTTTCATTTCACCGAGGCCAGCGTCGGGCGTGGCAATGTGGCGTCCGAGCGGCTCGATGTGGATATTCACTTCGGCATGTCCGTCACGTAGCTCGCGAATCTTTTCCTCCAGATCGGTGGCCTGGCGGTGCGCCTCGCGCAGGCTGAGCATTTCGTCGACTTCGAGGTGCAGTTCAACAAAGAGCCGCCCATCTTGTTGAATGGCGGTCAAATCATGGATGGCCAGGCCCAGACGCTGCGCCGCCGCGCGAATGGTTTCGAACAGGTGCTCACCCTGCGGCGCGCGCGGTTCGGCGTGTACCATCACATCGGAGGGTACGATCTCGCCGATGCGCTTCTCGATGGCGTCGCTGAGGGCATGAACCTGCTCGAGGCTCGCGGTCCGGGCCACGCTGACGGTGGCGTCGACGAAGTGGCGGTTGCCGGCGCGGCGCACGCGCACGCGGTCCACATCCAGCACGCCGTCGATGCGCTCCACGGCTCTGGCGATTTCCTGCTGCAGCCCTTCGGGTGCGGCGTCCAAAAGCGCATCCAGGGTGCGGCGTCCAAGTTGCGCGCCGACCCACAGAATCACGGCGGCCACGGCAAGTCCCGCGAGGGCATCGGCGTAGCTCAACCAGGGCAGGTTCCATAGTTCGCCTGCCCAGACGAGGCCGATGCCGATAATGACGACGGTGGTGCTCCAGACATCGGTGGAAAAATGCAGGGCGTCCGCTTCGAGCGCCTCGCTCGAATACTTTCTCGCCACATGCGCGAGCTTTCGCGCGCGAGTTACGTCGATGGACAGGGCGATTAGAAGCACGAGGATCGCCGTGAGGCTCGGCTGAATGTGCACACTGCGGAAGAACAGGCGGGCGAAAGCCTCATAAACGATGTAGCAAGCGGTGAGGGCCAGCAGACCGGTTTCGATGAAGGCGGAAAAGTTTTCAAATTTGCCGTGGCCGTAGGGATGCCGCTCATCCGCCGGCCGGTCCGATACCCGGACCGAAAGAAAGGTGATGATCGCGGCAACCAGGTCCAGCCCGGAGTGCAGGGCTTCGGAGAGCACACCGAGGCTTCCAGTCCTGACGACGAGGAACGTTTTAAGGGAAACCAGGAGCACGGCGGAGCCCACGCTCAAGAGCGCGGCGCGCTTTTTCTCGCGGCCTTCCTCGAATCTAAGTGTCGTAATCACAGCTTGCTTAGACTACCGCAGATTTTTGATTTTTGCCGGTCAAGCAAACTAAAGCATGATCCGGCTGCGCAGATGATTTTGCGCGGCTTAGTTCCGCTGACACGGCGCTTTGTGGCTGCTAGCTCGTTCGTGGAAGGAAGCACAGGGCGAGCGTTTTGGGGAATTCCTTACTTTGCCGGGCTCATCGGCGGCGGCGGCAGGAGCGGAAGCCGCTTCGCTTCTCCGCGGGCGCCGCGCACTTCCACCTCTTCGAATAGCAGAGAGGGAGCGACAACCGCAGCGGGCAAGCCGCCCTGCGCGGAGCCAAACGCTCCGAGCGCCGTGCCAACGAAACCCGTGACCTGGCTCTGCATGTAGTTGTAAACGAAAGAATCGCTGCCTACCCCGAGGATGTTTCGCAGGGCGCGCGTGTTCAGCCCGATGATGCGCGAACCGCGGATCATCTCTTCGCGGCCGTCCTCGGGATAAACGCGGTATACGACCAGCGGCAGGCGGTCGCCGGTGCCGGCCCCGCCGCCAAAGCTGGCCAGCAATTCGGAGAAATCCTCTTGATGCAGCAGGCTCAAGGCCGGATTGTCCATCTCCCGCACGACGAGGCAATACGCCAGCTTTTCCGCACGGCAGGCGTCCAGGAATTTCTTCTTCATTTCCGCCGGGGAGGAAGTTTCCGACGAGGTGAAGAACAGATTACTCATAATCGGTTTGGCGTCGTTCAGGAATGCCGCCCGGCCGTGTCCATTGGACAGCTCAAAGTCTGGCCCGGGCCGGCGCGACATCAACTCGTTCTTCAAGTTGCCATTTTCGACGAGAGTGACCTTTTGACCGCGGACGCCTTCCTCGTCCACGGCGTATCCGCCGAGCAACGGCGTGCCGTTGAAGTCTTTGGCGTCCGGATCATCCACTAGCGTCACGGTCGAAGGAAGAACGCGCGCGCCGAGCCTCGTCACCCAGTCACTCTTCCCGCCCAACCCGTGAGCATTTGCTCCATCACTGGAGAAAAGGAAATCGGGGGGCGCGCGCCGTTCAATGCGGGACCCAGCACCTGCGCAAGAAGCGGAGCGGCCGCACGCGCTTCGAAGAGGACGGGACCGGTATAATCCTGCGCCGAGGGCGCCGCGCGCAAAGCCATGAGTTCGCTGCCGGCAACATTTAGGCCGTTTCGAACCGTATCAACGACGGGCAGACCAGCAGGCTTAGGTGCGTAGGTCGCGTAGTAATGGTTGAGCGGCACGCCGTCGCTGGCGAGGGTATTCATGCCCGCCTCGATGGCGGCGAAGCAGCGGTTCTGGCGGATTTCCGTTCCTTCGCTGGTCAGCAGATATTCGGTGGCATAGACGAGGTAATACGTGACGCGCGATTCGTTGATGTTCGGGAACGCGCGCAGTGCCGCGGAAGAGTCCCGCGCTTCCTGCTCCCAGTTGCGGTTGGTCCAGTCCGGCGAGACGAGCGGCTCGACAAGTTGTACCGGCTCGACTCTTGAAAAATCGTCGATATCCGGATTGCCGCGCCAGGCTGCTGAGGTAGGCCTGTTTGCGCGAATAGGTCTCGACTGCTTCCTTGAATGCCTGATCCGTGGCGATCCAGAGATCCTGGCGGAGCGAATCATAATCGCGGTCAATTCCAACCGAGCCGGTGGGACCGATAAAGCCGCGGAAGCCGTCATCGCTCACGAAATTCGAGCTGTCCAGTTTGTAACTGCCCACGCGCGCTTCCACGTCCATGAATCGATTGCGCGTATGCGTGCTGGAGAGAAGCGTGCCGAATTCGGCGACGATTTCGCGCACGTCGAGGTCGAGCAGACGGTACTCGACGTAGTACGGTTGCACGGGCTGCTGCGTGCCCGGAATCATCAGTTCGAGGCGGGTCTTGGAGCGGGCCATCTCATCGCGCATGGCGTGCAAAGTCTGGTCGTTGTCCTGCGGAGCCTGTGCGCGCGCCGGAATGGCGCAGCTCAAAATCGTCAGAACAAATCCCGCTGCCGCAATCGTTCGTGAGCGCCTCACTTCTGGCCTCCCATTTTCGCCGTGTCGTGCGCGGGCGGCGGCAGAATGGGCGGCCGGTCCGTCGAGCTTTCTTTCTTCTGCACTTCAAGTTCGGAGGTCAGGATGGCCGGCGAGGCAGCGGCTACCGGCACGGAGCCGGACTCCGCGCCACAATAGCCATTGAAGACCTCCGGTGGTATCGCCCGTTGCGACAATCTTGGTCAGCGCGGCCAGCGGCGTGCCCACAATGTCCACGCCGCGCACGAGCTCGTCGGGCCGCCCGTCTGGATAAACTTTGTAGACCACCAGCGGCAGCACCTGGAAGGCCTGAGGCTGGCCGCGCCCGGTAAACGTGAATCCACCAGCGATATCATCGATCAGCAACCCGTAAGGCTTGCCCTGGGTCTTGATCAATTCGATGAGCTTGGCGCGAAGCTGCGCGTTCGTCATCATCTTGCTGCTTTGCACGATCAGGTTGCCCTGGCGCGACACCGGAGTTGCGCCGAGTTGCCGCCTGCCATGCCCGTTCGAATGCGGAAAGCCCACCAAAGGCGAGCGCGACATTTCAAAATTCTTCAACACGCCATGGTCCACCAGCGTCACGCGCTGGGCCGGCACGCCCTCGTCATCGAACTGGTAGTAGCCCAGCAGATCCTCATGGGCGAGCTTTTTCATCGTGGTGTCGTCCGTGATGCTCAGAAAATCCGGCAAGATCAGCTCGCCCACTTTCTTCGAGAACGTCTGTCCTTCCGTCACATCCTTTTGCCGGTGGCCTTCGGCGCGGTGGCCAAACACTTCATGAAAAAATACGGCGGCGGCGCGGCCGGTGAGCAGCGCAGGGCCGACGGTGGGATCATTGATCGGGGCCGCGACCAGTCCTTCCAGTTCCTTGCGCATGCGCGCTTCCGCCTCATAGACCGCTTTATCGTTCGGCGCATCCTTCGGGTCGACCCAGTCGAAGTTGTAGTAGCGGTCGATGTCCATTCCGTCCGGGGCCTTGCCCTGGATGAACAATTCCAAGCGGTAGCGAATCTGGCCGAACTGGAGCTGCGTGCCTTCGCTGGTCAGCTGATAAACGTTTTGCGCCTGCGCCGAGAAAGTGACGATCGAATTGATGACCGCGGCCGATTCGCGGAAGGATTTGGTGTAGGCACGCACCTTTTCCTCCCACGGCTTGCGGTCCACGGCGATGGAAACCTCGGGCCCGATGTAGGTGTGGGGTTCTTCGCGGGAAAAGTCCGGAGCGCGGCCTTCGGCGGTCTCGACCTTTACTTCCTTGCCCGCTTTGATCTTGATGAGCGCCTCGGCCGCGGCGCGGTATTGCTTGTCCGTCTCCAGCCAGACGGCGCGGCGCAGCACCTCGGCATCATCGTCGAGCGGCACGGACGTGCCTGGCCCGCCATTTGGCATTTGGCGCTCGCCGACTTTGTGCGTGTCATCCAGATTATAGCTGCCGGTTCGAACGGAGACTTCCAGCCAGCGGTTCCGCGCCTGGTTGCTGTTGAGGAGCGCACCGTTCGAACCGGAAACATCAACCCGCTGGCTGTCCGTGATCGTATACCCCATGTAATAAGCGGGAGGATCCTGAGCGCTCATCGTCTTCATCGAGCGGTCCAGTTCCGCCTGGAGCGCCGGGAGCAGCGGAGAGCGCTTGGCCTGCGCGTCGGGCGGAGCGGCTTGTGCCAACGGTAGCGCGGCGGAGACCAGGGCAAAAAGCAACGCCAGAGCGCAGAAGGTGGGAATCAGGCGAGAACGGTTCGATATGGTCAAAGGGTGCCTCACTCGCAATTATACGAGACCTCGAATTATTCAGTGTACGCTACCGGGCATGGGGGTACAAACCGCCGCAGTTCTACGTGATTGCTATTAGGCCTCCGCCAACACTACTTCGACGGCATTTGCGCGCATCCCGTTGCATGCCTGTGCAAGGCGGCCTATTGTGCTCCCGCGAAAGAAAGAGGCCCGGCCGTCTGGGACAGCCGGGGGATTAGGCAAATCTGGATTCGCGCTGCTTTTCGAGGTTTATCCACAAATTGGAGATGTAGTACCTGGAGGGCAGAAGTTGACTGGCCCCGGCTTTTTGCTCCCGCCGCGGGTAAAAGCGATGGGCAGAGCGATCGCCGGAACGGCCAGGACCAATCCAAGTGTCCACCCCAAGCCGAGGTGTGGGCCCACCGGCGGGGCGCCCAGTTGCCCGCCGACGTCGGTATCCTTGGCCGAAGCCACCAGCATATCGAGCGCGGCTTGACTGGGCGGCAGGGGCGCCGAGTTGTCGCCGCTGCGAACACTGGTCATTTGGCCGGCCTTGACGATCACGCAAACCCCGGCCAGATTGCAGACTTTAACGAATCCCTCGTACACGATCACGTTCATGGTGGCCGTGTTGACTTCGTATCCGAGGAAAAAGTCCGTGCCCACCACGCCGGCCACGCCAGCCGGCGTGCGCACCTCAAATTTTCCGTCCGGTTTGGCGATTTTTTGCGCTTGCGTGCGCAATTTTCCGTAAGCCAGCTCGAGTTCCGTCTGCTGCGCCGCGGCGTCGTGCTTCACGATTTTCATGGAGGAATCTGATCCGACGTTCAGTACCGACCCGTCATCCAGAGCGATGCGCGCGCGGGCGTTGGCCTGGGTATTCACCAGGTCTTGCCAATCCACGATGGTTTTCGCCGATGCCGTGATGTTTTTCGAAGCGCGGCCGATGCTCACCGCGGGAATCACGCGGGAAACTTCGCCGGCGCGCTGGACCGCCGTCTGAGGCGCCGCCCAGATGTCCGCGGGGATCGCGATCAGGAACGAAAGCAATAGGGCCAGGCCGAGGGCGTACGGGGACTTCGTCTTCATCTAGGACTCTCCTATGATTGACCGCTTTGATTAACCTAATTACTGGAGAGCGCGCCATCTGTCAACGCCAAACGCGGATTCCATTGCCTACTCTTTACGTGCTTGCATGTACACACGGCGGACGCGAAGTTCAACCCGCAAAGTGAAACGAGGCCGCGGCCATATCGTCATGCTGCTCGCGGCCGCGCGAAAAATTCTCTACCTCGGCGAAGATTCTGCCCAACAGTTCCGCCGGGGATGCGACACGCACGGCGGCGCAAAGTTCTTGGAGCCGCGCAATCCCAAACTGTTCCCCATCCCTGCCGGATGCGTCGGTGAGGCCATCCGTGCAGAAAAACATGGAGTCGCCAGGCTGTAAATGCACCGTGGAAGTTTCGTAGCTGATTCCCTCGAACAATCCCGGGGGAATTCCCGAAAGTTCAAGTACGCGGCAGCCGTCTTTGGAGATGTGAAATGGGCCAGGCATGCCCGCGCTGGTGACCCGCAGGTCGCGGCTGCGCGGATCGAATAGAGCGTATTGGATGGCCGCGTGACGACGGGGAATGCCGCGAATCATCAGCCGCCGGTTCAAAGTCGCAAGAACATCGCCGGGAGACGTGCCGGTCTTATGGACGCCGCGCAACGTCCCGACGGCCAGCGCGGCATACAGCGCCGCGGGCAAGCCTTTGCCGGACACATCGCCTAGGTAGAGCCCAAAGGTTCCGTCCGCGAGTTCGAAATAGTCCAGAAAATCGCCACCCACCGCGGCCATCGGGTGGAATTCGTGAGAGATCATTACCTGGCCAACCCGCAGCGATTCCGTGGGAAGCATCACACTTTGAATCGCGCGGGCCTCTTCGAGTTCTTCTTCTCTCAGTTTTTCGAGGGCATGCCGTTCAAGCAGTGGCGCAGTCGTATCCATTCGTTTGTCCGAAGGGGGTGTTGCCCCGGAGAGGGGAATTCGGCGGCCAGTTTCCAGTTTAGCAGAGCGCCGGGACCGGCAGTGAAAAAGGAGGCCGTTGTTTCCTAATGCACCTTGCCCTGCGTTTTGCTTGCAGCCAGCGCATCCCGGAGCCACAATTTCCCTATGCGCTCACTTGCCGGAGTCCTGCTGGCCGCCGCCCTTCTTTTTGGCATTTACTATTTTTATCTGAAAAAGATGCCGACGACGGACGAAGGCACGGCGCCGACCCAGGCGATCAGTCTCACCGGCGTGCGCAGCGACCTGCTGCAGATCGCTCAGGCGGAACGCGGCTACATCGCCCTGAACGGCCATTGCGCGTCGCTCGACGAACTGATCTCCACGAATTCGCTGTCGATGACCCGCAACGAGCGCGACGGCTATTCCTACTCGCTGGAGTGCTCCGGCGGGGAATTCACCACTACGGCGCGCCACGCACCCGCGCCGCCTGGCTCCCCGATCCGCTATCCCAACCTTGCCATCGACTCGACGATGCAGGTTCACGAAATCAATTAATCTTCCCGCTGGAATCATGCTCCGGGGAATTTCTGCCTAAATTCTGGGGAACTTCTCCCGCCTGTCGCACGTACCTTCTATCGAAAGCGGTTCCCACAATAAAGACGCCTCATCGGCGTATAAAGAAGGAGTACCTCATGGGCGGAGAACTGATTGGCCTTGCGGCGGTGGTCATGTCTTTGGGAATACCTCTGGGGGCCTTGTACACGTATTACCGTGTGCGCAAATTGGGGAGCGAAGAGCGCCTCGCGGCGATTGCCCGCGGGGTGGAAATTCCGATGGAGCCCGAATTGACCCAGGCGGCGCGTTCCCGCCGCGCGGGCATTCTGCTGGTCAGCGGCGCACTCGGCTATATCGCCACGTTTGGTTTGATTGCCCAGATCCAGGCGGATCGTGACGTTTGGACGGCTGCTACCTTTGGCATCATTTCGCTGGCCGTCGGTATCGGCTATTTTCTGGATTGGACCATGATCCGCCGCGACGCCCGCGCGTCCGGTTGATTCCGTAATAGGAAATCAGGGGCGGACCTTCACTCTTAACTCGTTGAAGGGTCAGTGCGCCCCTCTATATTTGCATGGTATTGCCGTTTCTCACGGCGTCCGCTTCTGGTCGACCACGAGCACTCCCGCCTCGGCGTAATTCGTTGCGGGCACGTCATGAAACGAGACGTGGATGTTTTCCCGTTTCGCTTTGCCGTCCTCAATCAACGCCGCGGTGACGCGTTCGGCAATTTTCCGTTTTTGCTCCGGTGACCGCCCCTCGACCCACGTGATTTGCACATGCGGCATGACCTTCCTCCTCCGAAAAGCGGCACTTTCCCTTGCCCCTTGAAACTCACTGGCATTCTATCTGCCGCCTGGCTTCCCGCAAAGCCCGCCGCATCCCTGTGCTAGAATTGGCCTCTCATGCATCCGGCGATACCGCATCTTGTCGAAGTTCAGCGTGTTGACAGTCAAATAGCCGTATTGCGGGCGGAACTGGAAAGTTTTCCGAAGCGCATCCGCGAAGCTGACGCCAAGCTGAGCGGCACACGCAAAGAAGTCGCCGCTGCAAAAGAGGGCCACTCCCAGATCGTCGCGGAACGCAAAAAGTTCGAATTTGAAGTGCAGCAATGGAAGGACCGTGCCCGAAAGTACCGTGACCAGAGCAGCGCGGTAAAGACCAACGAAGCCTACAGAGCCCTCCAGCACGAAATCGCCAACGCGGAGGGCGAAGTCGCCAAAGCCGAGGACCGCCAACTCGAAGTGATGATGGCGGCTGAAGAAGCCGAGCGTCGCGTGAAGATCGCGGAATCCCGGCTGAAAGAAGCCGAGCAGGCCGCCGCCGCCGAACGAAAAGAGATCGAATCGCAAGGAGCCGAGAAGAAAAAGCATCTGGAAGCCGCAACGGCCGAGCGCGAAAAGACAATTGCGCCTGTCCCGGAAGAGTTGCGCGAACTGTATGCGCGCATCGCCAAGCGCCACAACGGCACCGCCATGGCCCAGGTTCGCGACGACCAGTGCCGTGGCTGCGGTATGCGCGTCCTGCCGCACATCGTTCAGGAATTGTGCACGGAAACTAACGAAGAAGTTTACCGGTGCGAAAGCTGCGGCCTGATTCTCTACACTCTGGAACCAATTCCCGTGGCGAATCCGTCCGGTGGTTCCCCCAGCGCCACTTCTGCGGCCTCGACGAATCACTAATGCCACGCCGCCCGCCAGCGCCTCACGGAAAAGGACTTTTCGGCGACACGGCCTCTGAGCCGAAGCCGACCACGGCGGCCTATCGCGCGAACATTGATGGCGGCTCGCGCGGCAATCCGGGGCCAGCTTCCTACGGCGTTGTGATTCGGGATGGCAAAGGCGAAGTCATCGCCAAGCTGAAGAAATACATCGGGAGGATGACCAACAACGTCGCGGAATACTACGGCCTCATCGCCGCGCTGGACTACGCGCAAACTCATGGGGTCCGCGCGTTGCGCGTGGAGAGCGACTCCGAACTATTAGTCAAGCAGATGCGCGGCCAGTACAAAGTGAAGAGCGAGGATCTTCGCCCGCTTTTCGAGCGGGCCAAGAAGATGTCCCAAATGTTCGATTCTTTCCGCATCGAACATGTCTATCGCGAGCAGAATCGCGAAGCCGACGCCCTCGCCAACGAAGCCTTGGATGAAACTGAGGGCGGTGTGCCAAGCGCACGCTCGACGGCGAAACCCGAATCACGTGCCAAGCCGGAGCCGCGTAGACTCCGCGTCCGTTTCCAGAGTGGCGTTCTCTACCCTCTCGAAGATGTCGAATTGCCCGACGGCACCGTGGTCGAGATTTTATATCGTCCGCTGCCGAAGCCGTGAAAGGCCCACGCCGTCCACTGGCCTTTGCGAGCCGTGCTAATCATTTCAGAGCGTAAGAGCGGTACAGGGTGTCGCGCTGGGCGGGAATGAAGCCGGCGTCGGAGATGATCCTGCGGAGTTCGCCTTCGTTGGTGCGGTTCTTGACGCCGGCGGCAAACACGACATTTTCTTCAATAAGGATGCTGCCGACATCGTCGGCCCCGAACTGCAACCCGATCTGGCAGACTTTGATCCCCGGGGTGAGCCAGCTTGACTGGATGTGATCGATGTTGTCCAGATACAGCCGGCTGACCGCCAGCGTCTTCAAATAATCCACCGCGGTCGTCTCCTGCACTTTCTTGCCAAGCGCGGTATTGTCCGCCGCGAACATCCACGGAATGAACGCCGTGAAGCCGCCCGTATCTTCCTGGATCCGCCGCAGGCGTTCCAGGTGGTTCACGCGGTGGCGCAATTCCTCGCCGCAGCCGAACATCATCGTCGCGGTGGTGCGCAGCCCCAGGGAATGAGCGACTCGGTGAACATCTTCCCATTCGTCGCTGGTGCACTTCAGCCGGGCGATCTTCGCGCGGATCTCATCGTCGAGGATTTCGGCGCCGCCGCCGGGAATGGATTGCAACCCCGCATCCATCAGCCGCTGGATCGTTTCGCGGACGCTGATCTCGCTGACTTCCGCGATGCAGAGAATCTCCGGCGCCGAAAAGCAGTGCAGGTGAACCTGCGGATAGCGCGCTTTCAGAGAGCGCAGCAGATTTTCGTAATAGCCGATCTGCAGATCAGGGTGCAGTCCGCCCTGGAGCAGGACGCCAGTTCCGCCGAGCGTCGAGCATCTCATCGATCTTCTCGTAAATTTCCTCGAAGGGGAGAATGTAGCCATCTTTCGCGCCCAGCGGCCGGTAGAATGCGCAGAAAGAGCAATACTCGGTGCAGAAATTTGTGTAGTTGATGTTGCGGTCGATCTGGTAGGTCGCGATGCGCGGATCGTTTTTCTTCACGCGCAATTGGTGCGCGGCCATGCCGATGCCCACGAGGTCATCGGATTGGAGCATGTCGAGGGCTTCTTGTTTCGTCAGTCGCACGCTGATTCCTTTTTCTCCACTCGCACTATTCTAACGGACGTTCCGTCCAAACTTAAAACGCAGGGTCACGATGGTTCGTGCCTTTACGGCCGCACCGGGGCGGGCATCGTCTTGATCACGAGCGGCGCCCACTCGGCCGGCTTTGCTCGCGGAATCAGGCCAAGCTTCGCGGCATGCTCGTAATACAACTCCAATCCACGGCGGTTTTCCGCATCGAGGAAGAAATCAATATTCTCGCGCAGGTACGATTCGAGCGCCTGCTGCGGCAGCTCCAATTCGCGCGATGCGCCGGCGCAGATTTCCGCAATGTGAGCCAGGCCGAGATCGCGCGAGGCCGTGAAATCCTCTGTCAGTTCGGGTGTGACGATGTCGCGCCTCGCGGCCCAGACGGCCAGGACTGCCGGCAATCCCGTCAAACTCCGCCATTCTGCCACCACGTCATGCACATAAAGGAGTTCGGCGCTTGTGATTCCAAGAGTAGCGGCCGGACATATGGTTTGTCCTTCCGCGCCGGGCCAGCTTACTTTTTCGATCCCCAGCGAAATCCGTAGAGCCGGATCACCAATTACCAGCGCGGCGTCCGCCTGCTGCAGCATGTCCGCGATATTGGGCGAGGCCTCGAAGAACTGCGGAGCGATTTTCCACTTCTCCGCGCAAAGAATGCGCGTGAGCGCTTGCGTGCTGCGCGAACTGCGGTCCAGCGCAAACCGCTTTACCTGCTCGATGGGCTTTTTTGCCACGATGAGGAGGCTGCGCACTTGCTTTTTCGAGGCGATGGCCATGTCCGGCAGGATCACCAGATCATCGATTCGCTGGTATTCGATCGCCGGAATAATGGCGATGTCGGCCAAACCGTTCTGCAAGGCTTTCGCGCACTGCGACGGCACCGTAAACGACAAATCGTACTTGTCCCGCAGCGGGCCATTCGTGAAGCCCCAGACGAGCGGGGCAGTGTTCAGGTATTGAACAATCGAGATGCGCAGTTTCGTCACAATTCGGACTCTTTCGTGGAACCGCCAGTATAGCAGAGCCGATTTTCTTTTGTGGCAAGCCGCTGAGATTGCAAATCGTTCGCTCGATTCGAACGGGCTGAATATTTTGCTGCTTCCCGCTGGCCATTGTTTGGCGGAATGGAAAGCTGCGACTGTGATTGAGCGGCATCACCACCGGTTGCCGTAGATGGACGCGCTCCGCCTCTTGCAGATAAGATTTGACGCATGCCGCTCGAGGATCGCGTAGCTCATCCGGTAACAGAGGCGGAGGCAATTGGCATGGCGCGCGAGCTTTATGGCCTCGATGTGTCCGCGCAGGCGCTGCCGGGCGAATACGACGATAATTTTCATCTTCACTCCATGGATTCTCGTGCTTTTGTGCTGAAGGTAATGCATCCGGCGCGGGAGAGCTCCTTCATCGACCTGCAATGCCAGGCGCTGTTGCATCTGGCGCAGAGCGCCCCGCATTTGGCTCTGCCCCGAGTCGTACCGAATCGCGACGGCCAGCTTTTCACTTCGGTCACGGTGGCGGACGGCTCCACGCGGCTCGTCTGGCTCCTCACTTTTGTGCCGGGAACCACGCTGGTCCACGTCCGCCCGCGCGCGCCTGAGCTCCTCGGCGATCTCGGCCGCTTTCTTGGAGAAATGGGCGCGGCGCTGCAAACGTTTTCGCATGCCGCTGCGCATCGCGAATTGAAATGGGATTCCTCCCGCGCCGCCTGGATCAGGGATTACATCCGGCACATCCCCGATGCGAAGCGCCGCGCGCTCGTCGAAAAATTCTTCGCTCTCTACGAAACCGAAGTCATTCCGGTTCTGCCTCACCTGCGGCGCAGCGTCATCTACGGCGATGCCAACGACCATAACGTGCTCGTCAGCGATCCCTGGCCGCAACCGCGCAAGGTTGTCAGCGTGATCGATTACGGCGACATGCATCACGGACTCACCGTCTCTGAGCCGGCCATTGCCGCCGCCTATGCGATCCTCGGAAACCCAAATCCGTTGCAGGCAGCTGCGTCTCTTGTTACTGGCTATCACCAAGCGTTTCCGCTCGATGAACTGGAGTTATCCGTTCTATTCGCCTTGATCGGTGCACGCCTGGCTGTCAGCGTCACGAATTCCGCTCATCGCAAGACGGTGAAGCCGGACGACTCGTACGTCACCGTCAGCGAGGCTCCCGCCTGGGAAGCTCTTGAACGGCTCGTGGAAATCCATCCGCGCTTCGCCCACTACACTTTTCGTGCCGCTTGCGGACTGCCGCCCGTCCCGCAAGTTGAAAAAATCAAGCAATGGCTGGAAGCGAATGCTGGCTCCGCATCGTCGATACTGGACGTTGACCTGCGGACCGCGCCGAGCGTCGTGTTCGATTTGAGTGTTGGCAGCACGTTTCTTGGCGCCGATCCCAGCACCGCGGAAACCCCCGAACTCACCGAAAAAATATTCCGCGAAATGAAACGCGCGGGCGCTCCCGTCGGCATAGGCCGCTACAATGAAGCGCGCCCCCTCTACACTTCCCCGCTTTTTGGCGCGAACGGCAACCCGACCGGCGAGCGCCGCACGATGCACCTCGGCATCGATCTTTTCGTCGAGCCCGGCACGCCGCTGCGAGCTCCGCTCGACGGCGTCGTCCACCTGGTCGCAAACAATCCCGCTCCGCTCGATTATGGGCCGCTCGTGATTTTGCGCCACGAAACCAGCGACGGCAAAGTGTTTTTCACGCTGTACGGTCATCTTACAAAGAACACACTTGATGGGCTCAAACCCGGACAGCGCATTTCACTCGGAGAGCGATTTGCTCGCGTTGGCTCGGCCCAGGAAAACGGCGGCTGGACGCCTCACGTTCATTTTCAGATTATTCTCGATCTCCTCGATCTTGGCGCGAATTTCCCGGGTGTCGCCTTTGCATCGCAGCGGGCCATCTGGACCAGCCTCTCGTCCGATCCCAATCTGCTGCTGGGAATTCCGGGCGACCGCTTTCCGGCGAACCCGCCCGAGGTCGCCGGGACACTCGCAGCGCGCCACGCGCTCCTCGGAAAAAATCTCAGCCTCTCTTATCAGCGCCCGCTGAAAATCGTCCGCGGATGGATGCAGTATCTTTACGACGATACTGGCCGCGCGTATCTCGACGTTTACAACAACGTGCCGCTCGTCGGCCACAGTCATCCGCACGTCGTCAAAGCCGCGCAAGCGCAACTCGCCTTGCTCAACACGAACACCCGCTATCTGCATGACAACGTGAACCGGTATGCCGAGCGCCTGACACGCCTGTTACCCGAGCCGCTGCGCGTCTGCTTCTTCGTTAACTCCGGCAGCGAGGCGAACGAGCTGGCTCTGCGCCTCGCTCGCACGCATACAGGCCGTGAAGACGTTATCGTTCTCGAGCACGCCTATCATGGCCACACCGGCACGCTCATCGACATCAGCCCGTACAAATTCGATGGCCCCGGTGGCTGCGGGAAGAAACCGTGGGTTCACGTGGCGCCTCTCGCCGACGATTATCGCGGCCCCTATCGCCGGGACGACCCCCAAGCCGGCGCAAAGTACGCGCGTCATGTGGCGGACATTCTCGGGCGCACGCGCCGCGAAGGCCGGAGCGTCGCCGCGTACATCGCGGAAACCTTGCCCAGTGTTGGCGGCCAGATCGTTTTTCCGCCAGGGTATCTCGCCGAGGTCTACCGCCACGTTCGCGCTGCCGGCGGCGTCTGCATCGCCGATGAAGTGCAGGTCGGTTTTGGCCGCCTTGGCACGCATTTCTGGGGATTCGAAACGCAGGGCGTGGTTCCGGACATCGTCGTGCTCGGCAAGCCCATCGGTAACGGATTTCCACTCGCGGCCGTCATCACCACGCCGGAGATCGCGAATTCGTTCAACAACGGGATGGAATTTTTCAGCACGTTTGGCGGCAACCCCGTCGCGTGCGCAACGGGCCTGGCTGTGCTGGATGTTCTGGAAGAGGAGCGCTTACAGGAACATGCCTTGCGCGCGGGCGCCTACCTCATCAAAAGATTGAAAGTCTTGCAGGAACGCCACGCACTGATCGGCGATGTCCGCGGCTCCGGCCTGTTCCTGGGAATCGATCTCGTGCTGGACCGCGAGACGCGTAAGCCCGCCCCATTGCAAGCTTCCTACGTGGTCAATCGCCTGCGGGATTGCGGCATCCTCACCGGCACCGATGGCCCGCATCAAAACGTGATCAAGCTGCGCCCGCCGCTCTTTTTCTCAGAAGCGAACGCGGACCTTTTCGTCCAAACACTGGACGATGTCCTGCAGGAAGACGCCGCGCAACCCCGCTGACTGGCTATACTGATCCATCCTATTCGGTGGCAGGTGCGTCTTATATTGCATTCGCGATCCAGGCAGAGTAGACACGCCGCAGGCAACGCGCTATGTTTCCAATGTCGACGGCGCGACCGCAACTCTCCCATCCTGAGGTCGTGCCGAGGTGCAAGGGCCATGCGTTCTGTCCGTCGCGTTTTTTCTCTTCTTCTGTTCTTGCTTTGCTGTGTGTGGGTGGCGTTGGCGCAATCCAGCTCCGGGCAGAATTTTCCTCACTCCGCCCTTCCCGCGACCCAGGCAACCTGTGACGAAGCGCCGCAGGACGACGCTCTGGTCTCCCTATGTGCGCCGCCCTCCCTCTCCGAGGAAGATTCCTCGCCCGTGATCAGCGAGCCCTTTGCCAGAATCACTCTCAATCTGCCTAACGACACACCGCTTCGCATCGCGCTTGATCAGCGCACGCGCATTGATCATCCGGGCGAAATCGTCCACGGCAAGGTCGTCGAATCGGTTTATGCCTTCGACCGACCCGTGATTCCCGCAGGCAGTATGGTGACCGGGCGCGTCACGAGCATCGCTCCCGTCTCCGGCATGAAGCGGACTCTCTCCTACGCCAACGGCGATTTTTCTCCTTTTCACAAATACGAAGTCACTTTCGATACGCTCACGCTGCCGGGCGGCAAACAGGTTTCCATCAAGACCAGTGTTTCGCCAGGAACGGCTGAAGTCGTTCACCTGGTGAGTGATCCCTCCAAAGCAAAGCAGAAGAACGCCGCCGCGCGCGCGACCGAAAATGCCAAGCATGAAGCGGGAAACAAAGTCCATGATGCGGAAAACAAAGTCCACGATGCGATGACGCAAATCAAATCGCCCGGCCGGTTGCATCGCCTCAAACAAATGGCGCTTGCCCAGCTTCCCTACCGCCGCCAGTATCTCGAACCCGGCACGCGCTTCAATGCATCGCTTCTCGACCCGCTTGATTTCGGCGAGACCATGCGCACGCACGCGCAGCTCGCCGCGATCGGCGCCACGCCGGCCCCGGACAGCTTGTTGCACGCGCGTCTGGTTGCCGGGGTCAGTTCCGCCACGGCAAACCGTGGCACTCCGGTCACGGCCGTGCTCACCGAGCCGCTTTATTCGCCCGATCACCATCTGATCCTTCCGGCCAACAGCCGCCTGGTCGGGGAAGTTTTGCAGGCCAAGCCTGCAAGAAAGCTTCATCATAACGGTGATTTGCGCCTGATCTTCGAGCGCATCGAAACGCCCGAAGGAACCGAGCAGGCGATGCAGGGCAATCTCGAAGGCATGGAGGTCGATCGCGCTTCTGGCATGAAGATGGATGAGGAAGGCGGCGCGCACGCTACGGACAGCAAGAAGCGCTATCTTTCAACCGCGCTCGTGCTGGCTCTCGCGGGTTGGGGAGTTCATCCTGAATACGAGCATGGCACGGTGAGCATCGCCGACGGCGCCGGAAAGCAAGCGGGTGCGGGTTTTTCTGGCTTAAAGTTTACCGGAGCTCTGATGAGCATTGCGGCGCGTTCCGCTCCGGTCTCGATCGCTTTCGGGGTCTATGGTGCTTCGGCCTCGGTCTATTCCAATTTTCTATCGCGCGGTCATGATGTGGTGCTGCCAAAGGACACGCCGCTCGAGATCGGTTTCGGCAATCCGCGAGCTGCGGGAAATCCGCCGAAGCAACCATAGCCCGTCTTAGCCAACTCGGCACCCGGAAGTTGAACGTCAGGCGGGTGCAGGAGGCGGGAATGGGCCGCGACCTTCCTTTGTTTCACCGAATCTCGGATGCTTACTCCATCCCATACTTGACAAGTAGGTTACCATGCACGTAGGCTCGCCTGGCGATGCAGTTGGACGATTCCCTCTCCTGGCTCGCGCTGGCCCTCACACCCGGCCTGGCTTCCCGTCTGTCTGCCCGCGTGCTTCGCAAATTCGGCTCGCCGGAGGGCGTCTTCCGCGCATCGCTGGCCGGCCTGGAATCCTGCAATCTCCCCTCGCAGGTCGCGCAAGCCATCGTAAAAAAAGAGGCCTTCAAGCGCGCGGAGAAGGAGTTGGCGGGCATTCGAAAGATCGGGGGTTGCAGCCTCTTGAACTGGACGGAGCCGGAATATCCCCAGACGCTTTTGCAGATTTACGATCCCCCGGTGTTGCTTTACGTCCGCGGCGATCCGCAAGTTTTGAACTTGCCTGCCCTCAGCATCGTCGGCACACGGCGCCCGACACTCTACGGCACGCAAATGGCCCAGCGTCTCGGGCGCGATCTAGCCGCCCGCGGTTTGGTCATCATCAGCGGAATGGCTCGCGGCATCGACGCCATCGGGCATCAGGGTGCCATGGATGCGCACGGCCGCGCGGTCGGAGTTCTCGGAACCGGCATCGACGTCTGCTACCCGAAGGAAAACAAGAAGCTTTACGAGAAAGTCCTCGAGCGAGGCGTCATCATCAGTGAATTTCCGCTGCGTACCCATCCGGCGCCGGAAAATTTTCCTGTGCGTAACCGCATCGTCGCGGGCATGCCGCTCGGCGTCGTGGTGATCGAGGGCGCGCAATACAGCGGCTCGCTCATCACCGCCCGGCTGGCCATGGAATTCGGCAGGGAAGTCTTTGGCGTGCCGGGGAACGTAACGCAGCCCGTGAGTTTCGCGCCGAACCTGCTCATCAAGCAGGGCGCGAAGCTCGTCACCAGCGCGGGAGACGTGATCGAAGAGCTGCCCACGCCCGTACGCGCAGCCCTCGTGCAGGCCGAGCAACCCGAAGCCGAGCAGCGGAATCTATTAGCTGCTGCCGCGCTCAATGGCTCGGAGAAAAAGCTCTACGAGCTGCTCAGCGCCGAAGAGTCGATGCATATTGACGACATCGTGGAACGGTCCGGCTTGAACTCTTCCGACGTTCTGGCTACCCTCTTTAACTTGGAGATGCAAGGCATCATCCGGCAACTGCCCGGCAAACAGTTCAGCAAGGTCTTGTTGTAGAGGCAGATAGGGACTTGCATCGCCGGCCCACGGGCCGGCATCAAATAAGCAAAACGCACCCCCAAGGCCGCCCGCCGCATCGGATAATTGGCCTCGGCTGGTTCGGGATGATGCGCGCAAGGTAGCGAGAAGGACACACGCCGAGCGGTCAGCTCTTCCTGCAACAGATTACGGAGTTACAAAGGCAACATGGCTCGTTCGCTCGTTATTGTTGAATCGCCCGCGAAGGCGAAGACTATCAATAAGTATTTGGGGCGCAACTACACCGTCAAGGCCTCCATCGGCCACGTGATGGACCTGCCCAAGAAAACGATCGGCATTCGTCTGCCCGGCGAGGAAGAGGGCGGCAAAAAGAAGAAAAAGAGCAAAGCGAAGAAGGGAAGCAAGAAAACAAAAGCTCCGGAAAAATCGGTTGGGAAGCTGATCAGCATTGATGACGACAAGATTTTTGAGCCTACGCTGCAAATCATCGCGGGCAAAGGCAAAGTCATCAATGATCTTCGCAAGGCGGCGCACACCGCAGATGCCGTCTATCTGGCGGGCGACCCCGATCGCGAGGGAGAAGCCATTTCAGCGCATCTCGCCATGGTGCTCTCCAAGCCGGCCAAGTACATCGAGCAGGAACCCAGCGTTTCGAGATTCAAGAAGAAGGACGCAAAATCCGCAGAGCATATGACGAAGGAAGTCGAGAGCGAAGCCAAAACAGAAATTGTTGCGATTGACCCCAAGAAGATTTTTCGCGTCACCTTCAACGAAATCACGCCCAAAGCCATTCGCGCGGCCTTCGATAAACCCCGGCAGGTGGATACCAACCTGGTGGATGCGCAGCAAGCCCGCCGCGTACTCGATCGCATTGTGGGCTATAAAGTTTCTCCGATTCTCTGGGACAAAGTGCGCCGCGGGCTTTCCGCGGGGCGTGTCCAGACCGTGGCGCTGCGGCTCATTGTCGAGCGCGAGCAGCAAATTCGCGCGTTTATCCCCCAGGAGTACTGGACGATTCACGCGATGCTGGATGCCGGGCAACCACCGCTCTTCGAAGCCAAGCTCTTCAAGCACAAGGGCGAAGACATCGCGGTCTCCAACCAGGAAAACGCGGACAAGATTGTCGCCGCGGTGAGCAAGGCCAAGTGGCAGGTCGCTGGCGTTGCGCAGAAGGAAAAGAAGCGCAATCCGCCGCCCCCGTTCACGACTTCCAAATTGCAGCAGGCGGCTTACAACCGGCTGCGCTACACGGCCAAACGCACCATGTCCCTCGCGCAGAAGCTTTATGAGGGAGTGGAGCTCGGTGCCGAAGGATCGGTCGCGCTGATTACCTACATGCGCACCGACTCTGTGCATGTTTCCAACGATGCGCTGATCCAGGTGCGCGAGTTGATCCCGGAACGCTTTGGCTCGAACTATTTGCCGGAAAAGCCCAACTACTACAAATCGAAGAAGGATGCCCAGGAAGCCCACGAAGCGGTGCGGCCAACGGACGCCATGCGCGCCCCGGAAGATGTCCGTAAGTACCTGGACGAAGATCTCTTCAAGCTGTATCAGCTGATCTGGCAGCGCTTTGTTGCGTCACAGATGCTTCCGGCGATCTTCGATCAGACCACGATTGATATTTCTGCCGGCGACTACACCTTTCGGGCTACCGGCACCGTTCAGAAATTCGATGGCTACCTGCGCGTTTATCAGATGCCCGCGGCGATCGCGGACCGCGAAGACGACGAAAAAGATGACGAAGGCGAAGGCCGCGCGCTGCCCCAGGTTACCGAAGGGCAAAATCTCCGCCTGGATAAGATTCGCCCCGACCAGCATTTCACGGAGCCGCCGCCGCGTTTCAATGATGCGACACTGGTGAAGGAGCTGGAGGAAGATGGCATCGGCCGGCCCTCGACTTACGCTTCGATCATTTCAACCATTGTCGAGCGTGAATACGTCACCAAGAATCAGGGACGTTTCTCGCCTACCATGCTTGGTGAGCGTGTCAGCACGCTGCTGGTAAAGAGTTTCGAAGACATCTTTGACGTTACATTTACCGCGCGGCTTGAAGAAGAGCTCGACGAAATCGAGGAAGGCAAGCTGCCCTGGCGCGAAGCCGTCAAAGAGTTCTGGGAAAAATTTGTCATTGACCTCGACAAGGCCGGCGACGAGATGCTTTCCTACAAGGCCGGCATCCCCACGGGGAAAAAGTGCGAAAAGTGCGGCCAGGGCGAACTGCTCGAACGCATCAGCCGCCACGGTTTCTTCCTCGGCTGTTCGCGCTATCCCGATTGCGATTTCATTCAGGACCTCTCTCCGGAACTTCCCGAAGAGACAAGCGGCGAACCCAAAACCGAGTATTGTGACAATTGCGGCAAGGAAATGGCCATCAAGCGCGGCCGCTTCGGCACTTTCCTCGCCTGTACCGGCTACCCGGATTGCAAGACCACGCGCCGCCTCGTCCAGGGCACGCGCATTGCTCATCAGCCCGATGAGCCTCTGGCCGAGTTGTGCACGCTGTGCGGCAAGAATCTGGTGAAGAAACACGGCCGCTTCGGCGAATTCATCGGCTGCTCTGGCTATCCGAAATGCAAGTACACGCGCCCGATCACCATGGGCATCAAATGCCCAAAATGCCACGAAGGCGAATTCGTCCGCCGCGGCAGCGCCGGCAAGGGCGGCCGCGGGCGCCCGCGCATCTTCTATGGCTGCTCGCGCTATCCGGATTGCGATTTCACCACGCCGCATATGCCGGTCGCCGAGCCGTGTCCGAAGTGCGGCGCGCCCTTCATCGTGGAAAAGAAAACCAAGATCGGCACTGTCCGCGCCTGCCTCAAGGAGGGCTGCGACTGGGAAGTGCTCGTCCCTGAAGCTCAGCCGCAAACTCAACCAGAGGAAGCTCCGGTGCCTGTGGCAGTCAAGTCCTGATTCCTCTGCATTTACAGAAACAGCGCCGCGATTCCGTTTTCCGCGGAGTCGTACGCGTCTATACTGAATCCAGACCTTTTCCAGGGAGTCATGGCGGCGGATGAAGGAAGCTATCGCTAAGTTTCTCGAGTATCTCCGGTCGGTAAAGAATTCCTCGCCGCATACCATCTCGAATTACGGAAAAGACCTCGAACAATTCCTGTCGTACCTTTCTCCGCCCGGCGCACGGTCTCCCGCGCTCAGCGCTGTCACGCACTCGATGATCCGTGAATTCGTCGCGCATCTTCACGATCATGGCCTGCAGAAAAGCTCCATCGCCCGCAAGCTCGCTGCCCTCCGCTCGTTCTTCAAATATTGTGTTCGCGAAGGCCACCTAAAAGAAAACCCCGCGCGTCTTGTCCCCACGCCGAAATTGCCCAAGCGCATTCCTTCGGTGCTCTCTGCCGAAGAGATGAACGGCTTCCTGAATCATCTGGCCGGCATCGGTCAGGCCTCCTCCCCCGATCAGGTAGCCCACAAAATCAACGCCTCTCGCGCGGCCTCTCCACCCGGGAGAATGCAAAGCAAACCATTCCCTTCCGCCTCTCTTGAAGAGGGTTTGCTTCTCAGGCGGGATCGCGCCCTTCTCGAACTCCTCTACGCCGCGGGCTTGCGCGTCAGTGAGCTCACCGGACTTAACCTCGCCGATATCGATCAAAAAGAACGCATCCTCCGCGTCCGTGGCAAAGGCAATAAGGAGCGCATTGTTCCCTACGGCGCCAAAGCCCAGGAAGCTCTCGAAAAATACTGGCCTCTCCGCGAGCAGCTTCTGCTCCAAACATCGGGTGCTCGCCATGCCGCTCCCCACACCGAAGCCGTATTCCTTAATTACGCCGGCCGCCGCCTCACGCAGCGCTCCGTTGGCCGCATCGTCAAAAAATATGTCCGCCTCGTGAACATCAACTGGGACCTGCACCCCCATTCCCTCCGCCATGCCTTCGCAACCCATCTTCTTGCCGACGGTGCCGACCTCCGCGCCATTCAGGAACTCCTCGGCCACCAGTCTCTTTCGACCACGCAGAAATACACCCACGCCTCCATCCGCCAGTTAATGGAAATCTACGACAAGTCGCACCCTCACGCCTGATTTGCGCATCTATTCCTGTTTGTCCAATTTCGCGGCTGAGATAACCTAGGAGCTTTTCGAGGACCCATAATGAGACTTCGTTTTGCCTTGCTGGCCGTGTTTTCCGTGGTTATCGCCGCTGGTCTTTCCACTCCGGCCCGCGCTCAGGACAACTACGAAATTCAGGTGTACGGCTATGACCAGGTTGAGCCGGGCCACACCATGTTCGAGCTTCACAGCAACTTCACCTTCCAGGGCTCCAAAACCTTTGAAGACGGATTGCTTCCCACCAACCACCAGTTGCATGAAACGCTCGAAATCACGCACGGTTTCACCGACTGGTTCGAAACCGGCTTCTACGTTTTCACTTCCGTGCAAAATGGCCAGGGCTGGGATTGGGTCGGCGACCACATTCGCCCGCGCGTGCGCATCCCGAAGAAATGGAACTGGCCCGTCGGCCTCAGCCTTTCGAATGAAATCGGCTATCAGCGCCGCCAGTATTCCACCGACACCTGGACCTGGGAAATGCGCCCCATCATCGACAAGCAGATCGGCCGCTGGTATTTCTCCTTCAATCCCGCTTTTGACAAGTCCCTCCACGGCCTGACCGTGAATCAAGGCATGACCTTTTCCCCAGACTTCAAGTTCAGCTACGATTTCACCAAGAAAATCACCGGCGGCTTCGAGTACTACGGCGCGGTTGGCCCGGCCACGGATTTCCTTCCCACCGGCCAGCAAATGCACCAGATCTTCCCCGCCATTGACCTGAATCTTTCTCCCAAATGGGAGGTCAATTTCGGCCTCGGCGTCGGCATGACCCATTCCACCGATCACCTGATCGCCAAGATGATCCTTGGCTACCGTTTCGATTTCTGAAGCGCTTTTGGAGTGGGCCGGTGACGAATCTCCCGGCCCAGGCTACGTATTTCGAGCGTCTTTTTCCTTCATTGACGCTTGGGCTGGGCGCACTTATAATAAGAGTTTGTCTATAGCTCTTGGAGGGCAGATGTACGCCGTTATTCAGACCGGGGGAAAGCAGTATCGGGTCGCGCCCGGCGACACTATCCGCATTGAGCGGGTCAATGGCAAAGTGGGAGAAAAGGTCAATTTTGGCTCGGTTTTGGCCGTGCACACCGACGACAAGAAAGTCTTGGTCGGAGCGGACGCGGGCAAGGCGACCGTGACGGGCAAAATTGTCCTGCAGGGGCGCGCCAAGAAGCTCACCGTGCTCAAGTTCAAGAAGACCAATCAGTACAAGATTCAGCGCGGCCACCGGCAGAACTACACCGCTGTCCAGGTCAGCGATATCAAGCTCTAATCGATCACTCAGCGCCGGGCCTGAGCCTGGCAGCTTTTCTCGAAAAGGATTACGTCATGGCACATAAGAAGGGCGGCGGCTCCTCGACAAACGGCCGCGATTCACACGGTCAGAGGCTCGGCGTCAAGCGTTTCGGCGGGCAGCTCGTTAACGCCGGCACGATCCTTGTGCGCCAGCGCGGCACCAAGCATCAGGCTGGCGAAAACGTCGGCCAGGGCAAGGACGATACGCTCTTCGCGCTGGTCACTGGCTTCGTGAAGTTCCAGGACCGGGGCCGTCACGGCCGCTTCATCAGCGTTCAGCCGGCCGGGCAAGCCAAGCCTGCCGCAAACTAACCGGCATCTGTAGGGGCGGGGCTCGCCTTGCCCGCTCTGCTTCCGCGGTCCGGCCCCGCTGGACCGCGTTTTTCTTTTCCGCGCGGCTATTGCCCTGAAACGCAGCTCAGCGGCCCGCTCGCAAAGAATTTTTTGTAGGCACTGCGTCCGTGAGCGGGAAGGATGGCAAGTCCCGGCACTTTTTCGTGCAGTTCGCTGAGCCGCCCCACGACCTGGTTCGCGAGTCCCGGGTCGTTATCGCTGTCCTGCAGGATCAGCGATTTGCCGGCGCGCTCTTCGAATCCGCGCTCGTCGTCGACCGCATCGCCAACGTAAAACAAGCGGCGGGTTGGTGAGAGGTTTACGAAAATGCCCACGCTTCCGGGCGTATGCCCGCGCAACGGCACGACGACCACCGAGCCGTCCTTATAGAGGTCGGCGCTCTCGTCGAAGGTCTCATAGGGCTTCGCTTCGAATTTCAGCGTTGGCGCATCGGCACTTGGGAATTTCCGGGAATGCGCGGCAATCGTGAAACCCTTCGCCTGCACTTTTGGGTCATTCGCGAATTGCAGTTCTTCGCGCGTCAGCAGAATGGGCATTCGGGGCAGGTCCATCAACCCGCCCGCGTGGTCCAAATGCACATGCGACAGGATGGCCCAGCGCAGCTTGGCCGGATCTTCGCCGATGCGCCGCAGCAGATCCGGCAGCGGAACTTTCGGATTTAGCTGTCCGGCGAACAATTTGAGTTTGAGCCGCAGTAAGAACGGGTACACGTCCACTTCCTCGTCGAAGTGGCTCGAGTTCCCGGTATCGATCAGCAGGTCGCCCGCGGGATGTCTGACAAGGACGCTCCCGGCGGTCGAGCCAAAGGAAAAGTTGCTGAACGTCTTTCCCGTCTCGACCCAGCAGGCGGACAGGCCGGGAATCGCGGAAATCTCAGGCGCCACTCGCGCATGCGGTGCCGCCGCCGGAAGCGGCGTCCGCCGGAAGTACAGCACGTAAAAGGCGATCGCCATGGCGGCTGCAAGCATCAAAAGCAGCAAGGCCATTCGCTTGAGGGCGCGGAGCATTAGTCGGCGGCCTCCGTAAGGTGATTTCGACTTTCGACAGTTTGCTTATGTTATCTTTTTCACGGCTGCCCGCATAGCGGCCCGCCAACTTGGAGCTTATTTCCCGTGTTTGTTGATGAAGCCAAAATTTTCGTGAAGGCCGGCGGTGGCGGCAACGGCTGCGTGGCTTTTCGGCGCGAAAAATATGTTCCCCGCGGCGGTCCCTCGGGCGGCGACGGCGGCAATGGTGGCAGCATCTACCTGGAAGCCAATCCCAATGACAATACGCTGCTGCGCTACCGCTACAATCGCGAATTTAAAGCGGACCGCGGCCGCCACGGCGAAGGCTCCAACTGCACCGGCCACTCCGGCTCTGACATGATTCTCCAAGTTCCCATCGGTACGCTCGTCTTCGATGGCCAAACCGGCGAAACCATCGCCGATCTCGCCGCTCCAGGCCAGCGTGTTCTGATCGCCCATGGCGGGCGCGGCGGCCGCGGCAATCAGCATTTCGCCAAGCCCTGGCATCAGGCTCCCCGCGAACACGAGGAAGGTTTTCCTGGCGAAGAACGCCACCTCCGTCTTGAGCTTAAACTGCTCGCCGATGTCGGCCTCGTGGGTTTTCCCAATGCCGGCAAGTCCACTTTGATTTCCGTGATTTCCGCCGCGCGTCCGAAAATTGCCAACTATCCCTTCACCACGCTCGAACCGAACCTTGGCGTCGTGAATGCCGATGGCGGCACCGGCAAAGAGGGCGGGGAAATCGGCCGCACGTTTGTCGTTGCGGATCTTCCCGGACTCATCGAAGGCGCGCATCTAGGCGCCGGCTTGGGCATTCGTTTTCTGCGCCACGTTGAGCGCACCCGCCTCCTTGTCCATCTCATTGACACCAGCGATTCGAATGCGGATGACCCGATTCGCGCCTTCGAAATCATCAATGGTGAGCTTGGCGCTTTCAGTGAGTCTCTCACTCAAAAACCGATGATCGTCGTTGCCACCAAGCGGGACGCCACCACCGGTTCCTCACGGCTCGAAGCCCTACGCGATTTCTGCAAGCAGCACAGCCTCGCATTCCATTCCATTTCCGCTGCTACGGGCGAAGGCGTAAAAGACCTTGTCCGTTCCATTGCCGACGCGCTGGACAAAATTCCTCGCCCGGCTCCCGATTCCTCTGTGGAATTGCCGTCCTCCCCATCTGAAAGTGACGAAAACGTGCCAAGGCATGAACCCTTGCCTGCACCTCTCAAGGATTCATGAGAAAATGAGCTAGAGCATCTTTGAGAGCTTCATTTATGCCCGGAGAAGGCGGCAATTTGGTCCGGCTGGAATGGAGCTTCTGGAGCAGCTCCGGGAGAATCCAGAACGCTAGGATGTTTTTTTGATCTTGCTGAAACTTAGAACTAACGACTGAAAACTTTCCTGGGAGGCGCATTGACCACTGCGCAGGCGCACCGCACCGCCGCTAAACACCATCCTCGCCGCATCGCTCTTTTTGGCGGCTCGTTCGATCCCATTCACAGCGGTCATCTTGGCGTTGCCCGCGCCGCGGACCAGCGCTTCAATTTCGATGAGATGCATTTCATTCCCGCCAGCCGGCCCCCGCATAAACTGAAGCAACACCTCGCCCCGTTTCCGCATCGTTTCGCCATGGTCGCTCTCGCTTGCACCGAGCATCCCCACTTCGTTCCTTCCCTCGCCGAAGCCGGCGAGGACTTCAGCGGCACGCAGCTCCACTATTCCGTCGATACCGTGCGCTACTTCCGCCACGTCTGCCACGGTCACGGCGACCGCATCTTCTTCATCATCGGCGCCGACGCCTTCCTGGATATTCCGATGTGGAAGGAATACGAAACCCTGCTCAGCCTCTGCGACTTCATCATCGCCAATCGTCCGGGCATCCGCGCGGAAGCCCTGCGACTCGTTATTCCGCCGGATCTGATGGCCCGCCCGGACGCAAAGAAAGAAGCCGAAGGAGAACATCCCTCGCAGGTCGTCGCGTACCTTCGGCGGACTACTGTCTATCTTCTGGAAAACGTCGCAAGCGACGTTTCCGCCACGGACATCCGCCGGCGCGCCCAACGCGGCCAGTCCATCCACGGGCTTGTTTCCGCGCGCGTCGAGGAATACATTCTCAAACAAGGCCTATACCGGTGAAATTCGAATCCTTGCCACAAGGAGTCCGCCTCGCTGTCGAAGCCGCGCAGGAAAAGAAAGCCGCGGCCATTACCGTGCTGGACTTGAGAGGCGTCGGCGCCTTCACCGAGTACTTTGTCATTTGCACGGGCTTCAGCACGCCACAGGTGCAGGCCATCTGCACGGAAGTTGAAGAGCAGCTCTACAAAAATCTCGGGCGCTCGGCGCAACATCGCGAGGGGTATCGCTCCGCCGAATGGGCCCTGCTCGATTTTGGCGGCTTTGTCGTGCACGTCTTCGGCGAGCAGGCCCGCCGTTTCTATGATCTTGAACGCCTTTGGCGCTCTGCTCCGAAGCTCGAAATTCCCGATCAGTCTGAGGGGCCGGCTTCACGCCGGGAAGTTCCCAATTCGTCCTTCGGGCACGATCCTTTTTCCGGCGAAGCGGCTTCGGGCCGCCCGCTCGGAGGTCGTTCGCATCAATGATCACGGAACGATTGCCGTGGATCGCCGAAGATCCCGCATCGCTCCGTCTGTTCGAACTCGCTGAAAAAGTAGCCGTCGCTCCCACCACCCTTCTCATCACCGGAGAAAGCGGCACGGGAAAGGACTACCTTGCGCGCCTGGTCCATGAGCTCGGCCCTCGCCGCGACGCTCCGTTCCTGAAAATCGATTGCGCCAGCCTTCCGCCGCAACTTGTCGAAAGCGAACTCTTCGGCCATGAGCGCGGCGCCTTCACCGGCGCGGTCGAACGCAAGCTCGGCCGCTTGGAGCTGGGTGGCAATGGCACGATTGTCCTCGATGAAGTCGCCGCGCTGTCACCCGCGGCTCAGGGCAAACTCCTGCGTGTTTTGCAGGAGCGGGCCTTCGAGCGTCTCGGCGGCACGGAAACTTTGCGCATTGATGCGCGCCTCATTGCTCTCACCAATGTTGATCTTCCAGCTTCCGTCAAGGCCGGCAGTTTTCGCGAAGATCTCTACTTCCGCTTAAACGTCCTGACACTCGTTGTTCCCCCGCTTCGCGAGCGCCGCGCGGACATCCTGCCTCTCGCTGACCATCTTTTGGTGACGCTTCGCTCCGTCCACGGCCGCCCCAACGTGCAATTGAGTGACGCCGCAAAACGCATGCTTGCGGCCTATGCCTGGCCCGGCAATGTCCGCGAGCTTCGCAACGCCCTCGAGCGCGCCGTCGTTTTCTCGCGCGTTAGCCGCCCCGCGGCTGCACCTGCCAGCGACACCCTGGAACCCGAAAATTTTCCGGAAAGCATCCGCGCCGCCGCGCCTGGTGCTGTCCGCGCCGTCGCCGGTCTTCGCTCCCTCGAAGAAGTCGAACGCGAAGTCATCGCTGCCACTCTCGAAGCCACCCATTACCAGATCAGCCGCTCCGCGGAAGCTCTTGGTATCAGCCGCAAGACGCTTCTCGAAAAGCGCAAGAAATTTGGGTTGAAATAAAAGTCGAAAGTTTTCTTCCCTGTCAGGGCTTTCCTGTTTTGAACTTCCGTGTTTTGGCTTTCAATTCCTCTCTTTTTAACTTACAACTGAAAACTGTCTACTGAATACTTTCCATGCGCCTCCGCCTCCTCATGCTCGGCAAGACCCGCCGCCCCGAGATGCGCGCCATCCTGGATGACTACGTCAAGCGCATCAGCCGCTCGTGTCCCATCGAGATCGACGAAGTCCGCAACGGCGATGCCGCCCTCAAAAGACTCGACGCGGACCGCGCCGCGACGACCGTGCTTCTCGATGCTGCCGGGAAAAACCTCGATTCGAACGCCCTCGCAAAATGGCTCGGCGAACTCCGTGACCGCGGCACTCGCGAACTGATTTTCCTCTGCGGCGACGCCGAAGGATTTCCGGAAAATCTCCGGCAGCGCGTCCACCAAAAAATCTCTCTCAGCGCCATGACTTTTTCTCACGAACTTGCCCGCGTCGTGCTTGCCGAGCAGCTCTACCGCGCCTTTGCCATCCTTTCCGGCAGCCCCTACCCGAAATAGCGCCCTTCGTGTAAAACTTTATCCACTATGCCCATTCGAATCGTCCCGGACGAGAACCAGCCTTCCGCCGCCATCGAAATCCCTCTCGATAAACCTCTCCCCGACTATGACCTCGACCAGCTCGAGCAACCCACCCCCCGCGATGTTGACGCCATCCTCGTCTCTCAGGGCTTTCGCGATCTCATTGACGATGCTCGCGGCGTCCTTATGGATCTCCTGGCGCATCCTCCGTTCCAGCCGAACTCACCGGAGCACGCCAATCTCGATTTCACACATCAAGCTCCGCCGCCCTTCGAGCTCACGCAACTGACCGGCGCCATCTGCCCAGGAGATGACGAGGTTTATCGCCCCGGCATTTGGATCGTCCTCCGCGACCCCCACGCCAAACCGAAAACCACCCTGACTGCCGCGACACAGGAACGCATCGCGGGCATAGCCGCCGACCTCGTGAAACGCCTCCAACTCGCGTAGAGGTGGCCACTCACCTTGACCTTTGCCACCCAACTCCGCAAACTCTAGTCTTTTCGCCGCGCCTTGAAAGAGATCACCGAAGCGAATAACCATGCCTGAAGAAAAAGGACTTCTCATCGTTTACACCGGGCCGGGCAAGGGCAAGACGACTTGCGCGCTTGGAACGGCGTTCCGTGCCGTCGGCCAGGGACTCAAAGTCTTGATGGTGCAATTCATAAAAGGCTCGTGGCACTATGGCGAGCTGGACGCCGCCAAGATGCTGGGCGACGACAAATTCGAAATACGTCCCATGGGCCGGGGCTTCGTCAAAATCGGCGGCGCGGAGACCGACCCCGAAGACATCAAGCTGGCCCGCGAATGCTGGCAGGCCGGCCGCGACGCTATCTACAGCGGCAAGTATGATCTGGTTGTCCTCGACGAGATCAACTACACCATCAGCTACAAGATGCTCGACGCCGACGAAATCGTCGAAGCGTTGCGAAACCGCCCCGAGCGCGTGCACGTCATTTGCACGGGCCGCAACGCTCATCCCAAGCTTGTCGAATTGGCCGACCTCGTCACTGAGATGCGCGAGGTGAAACACCCCTACACCAAGGGTATACTGGCTCAGCGGGGGATAGACTATTAGTCTGGTGCCAAACAGGCTCTTTCCAACTGGCGGGTTCCGATTCGACAGATAACCGATAACTTCTCCCATGACCTGGTTCAAGCGCGACAAAAAACCGATTGAACAAACGACCCCGCCCGAAGAGCGCCGCGTCCGCACCGAAGGCCTGTGGGTCAAGTGCGAATCCTGCCGCACGATCGTCTTCCGCAAGGACCTTGAAACAAATCTCCACGTTTGCCCCAAGTGCCAGTTTCACTTCAAGATGAGCGCCAAACAACGCCTCGAAATGCTCCTCGATGGCCGCTGGACGGAGCACGACGCGGGCATGACCTCCACCGACCCGCTCAAGTTTGTGGACACCAAGCCCTACGCCACCCGCTTGAAAGAGGCCAAGAAAAAACTCGGCATGAACGACGCGGTCATCACCGCCGAAGGCCAGCTTAATGGCCGGCCCGTGGTCATGTGCGCCATGGAGTTTGGCTTCATCGGGGGCTCGATGGGCGCCGTCGTCGGCGAAAAAGTTACCCGCGGCATCGAGTTGGCCATCGACACCCGCCAGCCGTTTATCGCCGTCTCCTGTTCCGGCGGCGCGCGCATGATGGAAGGCACGATCAGCCTCATGCAGCTTGCCAAAGTTTCCGCCGCGCTCGCCAGGCTCGACGATGAAAAGCTGCCGTACATCTCCGTGCTCACTGATCCCACCACCGGCGGCGTCACTGCCAGCTTCGCCATGCTCGGCGACCTCAATATCGGCGAGCCCGGCGCGCTGATCGGTTTTGCCGGCCCGCGCGTGATCGAGCAGACCATCCGCCAGAAGCTTCCCGAAGGTTTTCAACGCTCCGAATTCCTTCTCGAGCACGGCTTCCTCGACGCCGTCGTCCACCGCAAGGAGCTCAAATCCTTCATCTCCAACTCTCTCGACCTGCTGCTGACCTGAGATGAATTACGAGGCCGCGGTTCGGTATTTGCTCTCTCTCGGCAGGGAACTTGCCGCCCCAACACAAGCCACTGCCGCGAAGTTCGATCTCGAAAACATTACTGTGCTTGCCGAACGCCTCGGCCGTCCCGATCGCGCCAATCCCAGCGCGCATATCGCCGGCACGAACGGCAAGGGCTCGACGGCGGCTTTTCTCGAATCGATTCTGCGCCGGGCCGGGTTTCGCACCGGACTGAACACCTCGCCACATCTCGAAAAAATCAACGAACGCATCCGCATCAATGGCGAGGAGATCAGCGATGAACTCTTCGCCGGAACGCTCACGCGCATCCAAGTTCTGATCGAGGAGCTTCTGGCCGCGGGCAAGCTTCGCGCCCATCCGACCTATTTTGAATGCGTGACTGCCATGGCCTTCGAGTGTTTTGCAAGCGAACGCGTCGAATTCGGCGTCTTCGAAGTCGGCCTCGGCGGCCGCCTCGACGCCACAAACATTCTCACTCCGACTGTTTCCATCATCACCCGAGTCGATTTCGATCACGAAAACTTTCTGGGCCATTCTCTCCGCGAAATCGCCGGCGAAAAAGCCGGGATCATCAAGCCAGGCGTCCCGGTTATTGTTGCCGAACAGCACCCCGAAGCCCGCGGAATCTTGCTTGCTCGCGCCAAACAACTCGGCTCTCCGGTGATCGAGACGGCGCAGGCTTTTCGCCTTGACCGGGAATCCATGCAAGACGGCCTGGCCCGCGCCCGCGTCACCGAGCTCTCTTCCGGGACTACATTCGAACTCGCTCCCAGCCTCCCTGGCCGCTTCCAGTTGCAAAACGCGCTGACTGCCCTCGCCGCGGCGCGTTCCCTCCATGATCGCGGGTTTCGAATCACCCCCGATGACATCACGCAGGGCATAGCCAATACGGTCTGGCCCGGCCGCCTGGAAAAGCTCCAATCGCATCCGGATGTTTACCTTGATGGCGCGCACAATCCCGGCGCCGCGCGCGAGCTCGCCAAATTCCTCGAACAAAGCTTCAGTGGCCGTAAAATCTGGCTGCTCTATGGGGTGCTCCGCGACAAGGCGGTGGACGAAGTCTCCGGCTTCCTTTTTCCGCATGCCGCGGAAGTCATCTTTACCGAGCCGCGCACTTCGCGCGCGATTTCCGCTCCCCGGCTCGCGGAGATCGCGGCCCATCATGCTTTGAGCTATACGATCATTTCTTCCGCCGAGCAGGCTCTCGACTTTGCTTTGGCGGAAGCCGCCCCGGGAGACGCGATTTTCGTCACTGGCTCTCTCTATCTGGTCGGCCAGCTCCGGCATTACTGGAAACAGCGCGCGCAAGTCGCCACGCGGTGAAAAAAACCGTAGAATATCGCCCGCAGGGTTCGACCGGGTATTTGTAGCGCAGGCTTTCCAGCCGGGATTCTCTCTTCGGCGTGACGGATAGTTATGGCCCAGAAAAAGCCCAAAAGATTCAATCGGAGAAGCAAGCACATCGGCGCAGCCAGGCATCCTCTCGTCGGGATCATCATGGGCTCGACGTCCGACTGGGAGACGATGGAGCACGCGTCGACGACTCTCACCGATCTCGGTGTTCCACATGAAACGCGCGTGGTCTCCGCCCATCGCACCCCTAATTTGCTCTTCGATTACGCGTCGACCGCAGAGAAGCGCGGCATCGAGGTCATCATCGCCGGGGCGGGAGGCGCCGCTCACCTTCCCGGCATGACCGCTTCAAAAACTGTTCTACCTGTGCTGGGCGTTCCGGTCGAATCAAAAGCTCTCAAAGGCCTGGATTCGCTCCTGTCCATCGCGCAAATGCCCGGCGGCATTCCAGTGGGTACGCTTGCCATTGGCAAAGCCGGCGCGATCAATGCCGCCCTGCTCGCGGCGGCGATTCTTGGGGCCAAGCATCCGCACATCCGCGAAGCCGTGCGGCAATTCCGCACAGAACAGACCGGCCGCGTCCTTGCTCAGCCCGATCCGTCCGCTGTGGCGGCAAAAAATAAGAAAGGCAAGGGCGCGTGACCATCGGCATTCTTGGCGGCGGACAGCTTGGGTACATGCTCGCCCTCGCGGGTTATCCGCTCGGCTTGCACTTCCGTTTCCTCGACCCTTCTCCGGAAGCCCCCGTGGGCCGCATCGCGCAGCGCGTCACCGCCGATTACACCGATCACGCCGCGCTCGAGAAATTTTCGAGCGGCCTCGAGCTGGTCACGTACGAATTTGAAAACGTACCCGTCGAAGCCGCCCGGTTCCTGGCGGAGCGGGTCCCGGTCTATCCACCACCCGCCGCTCTTGAAACCGCGCAGGACCGCTTGACCGAAAAAGGTCTTTTCCAGGAGCTTGGCATCAGCACCACGGAATTTCTCGCGATTTCGACGCACAGCGAGTTCGATAGCGCCGTCAAAAAGCTTGGCCTCCCTGCGGTCCTCAAGACCTCCCGAATGGGCTATGACGGCAAGGGCCAATGGATCCTTCGCTCGGCGGAAGATGTCGCGAAGGCGAAGTCCGAGTTGCCCTCGGTGCGGCTGATCCTCGAGCGATTTGTGCCATTCACGCGGGAGCTCTCAGTTCTCGCGGTCCGCTCTCGGAGCGGAGAGACGGCTTTCTATCCGCTCGTCGAAAATCATCATCGCTGCGGCATTCTCCGGGTCTCACTCGCGCCGGCCCCACACCTGGAGCCGCACATCCAGCGCGCCGCCGAAGACGTTGCCCGCCGCGTTCTCGAATCCCTGAAGTATGTTGGCGTGCTGGCCATCGAATTTTTCGAGCACGAAGGCCGGCTCCTTGCCAACGAAATGGCTCCGCGCGTCCACAATTCCGGACATTGGACCATCGAAGGCGCCGTCACCAGTCAGTTTGAAAACCACCTACGCGCCGTTCTGGGCATGCCGCTGGGCTCAACGGGTCCCGCAGGATATTGCGCGATGCTAAATCTGATCGGCGACCTTCCGGACTCTTCGGAAGTCCTGGCGGTTCCGGACGCGCACCTGCATCTCTACGGGAAATCGCCACGCCCCGGCCGCAAATTAGGGCACGTTACGCTGCGCGCCTCCTCTCCAGAGCGCCTGGCACTGCGGCTTTCCGAGCTTCCCCCGTTTTTTCACCGTCCTGACTTCTGCCTCGACGCCGTGCTGGCGCATACCAACCCGATAGCGCGATGACCGCGCCGGATCGGCCCAGAAACTCGCAGGCATCTCGAAGCGATAGCGCGGCGCGATTTCTCCAACAGAGGAGACGTCCCGGATTTCTCCGAGCATGCATGAGGATGCCTTCTACTGCTGCGCAGTTTGAGGAACGGCGACGTCCGGCGTGGAGTATTGGTCCGGCGGAGGATTTTCGCGACGCCGGAGGAGATTGCCCAAGAGGAACTCACTGAGATCGGCGCCTTCCTTTTCAGCCTCAATTTGGCGGTCGATGGCCGGGAAAGTGTTTAGGATGAGCTGGCAGACGTAGGCCTGGGCCATGGCGTCGCGGCGATCGATACGCTTGCGAGCGAGCAGCGACAGGAGATTCCCGAGGAACAAATTGACGGAGCCGGCGGAGGAGAAATCGCCGATGGAGCCGAGAAGCTCGGCGGCGACGGCCTCGTCCTGCTGGCGGTTCTCCGCTTTGCTGAGGTTGAAATGGTGCGGGCAAAGCGTGGTGCGGTCATCAGCGATGAGCATGCGGCAGCGACGGCCGCGGGAATTGACATGCTGGCATTGCTCGTCCGATTGAAGTTTGGAGGACATAGGAGATCCTTTCTGGCTGAGAAGTAAGGACGTAACGAAATAGCGAGGTAAAGAAAACGAAGGAAGCGGAAGAAAGCTGATGGTGTTCGTTGGGAAGAGAATATCCCCCCATAATTTTGGTAAGAATGTGATTCCATGGGAGTTAGGAGGTGGAGGTGTGCTAAGAATGTGATTCCAAAGGGGATAGCTAGTGGTGAAGAGTGGGAGAGGAGAAAGGATGGCTGGATCATGACTATCGTGGGGTGAGAAGGCCAAGCCGCAATCCCAGGATAGCCGAGTTAGAGAAGAGAAGGGGCACCACAGAGCCATTTTCCGGGGGGAAGGGAGGCAATCCGACATGACAGGAGGCAGGAGGGGAGAGTGGCTGGAGCGGGGCTGCGGCGCCAAGATCATGCTGCATCCTACCTCAATATTTACCAAGTGTCAACAAATAACTACTTAGTGATTCGAATGAACTGTGGAAATCAGGCGAGGTGTGCGGAAGTGGAGAGATTTGAGGGAGTTGGAGGCACTAAAGGATTCGAATGAACTGTGGAAAGAAGTATTGGGAAAGAATCAGGGAGGAAACGCTGAAAGACCCCGGCTCGTTGCAAGAACGGCAAAAGCCAGGCCATTCCGAGCGTGCGCAGGCAGAAAGGCCGAGTTCCGGCGAACCGAAGAAATGTGATTCTGAGAGAGCTGTGAGAAGTCAATTCCTGGTGCGCTTCTCCCGGGAGAGCTGCTCGTTGCAATCCGCCATCTGATCGTCAAGAACCTTAATTTCCAATGCAAGCCGGGTCTCGCCAGGAGTCTTCATATAGCGCTTGAAGAGGATATCTCTCCTGACCTTCAATTCTTCCCGTTTTTTCTTCCAATCCACTGAAGCGGTTATGATGTTGTTCGACCTCTGGAATGAGTATGCGCTCTTTTCCCTGATGAGCACAGCACGGATTGCCGACTCAGCAAGCCTTGTGAGAGGCCGGTGATCAAAGAAACGGCGCGGTATCGGACTGATTTAAGGCGTTCGCGATCATCTTATTTACGTGCGCACGGATGGCCTTGCATTGCCTCTGGTATGCGAGGTCAAATGCTTTTCGTGCGGCCTTTTTCTCTAATTTAGACCATTTGGGTTCGTCCATCAATGATCCATCCTTAGTTTGTTTGCCGAAGCGCTGGCACAGCGCTACCTCAATCCCCGGTCAGTGATGGTGAGGCATGTCCGACATGCGGTGAGCGGGTTTAGGTTTACGGCGGAGGGCCGACAGGGCGGCGTCATCGGCGGGGACAAAATAGCCGACAACGATGCCCATCGCACCGCCGCGCAGAAACTTGCCGGTGGTATTGTCGTAAGTGGCGGAGATTTTCAGGACATCGCCGGAGGAGAACTTGTAGCCGCCCTGATCGAAAAAAGTCCTGGTGGGCATGCTTTCCAAATGGCCCTGGGCGTCGACTTTGGCGTCGAGGGTTGCGACGGTTTCCTTGCGGGTGAGGTCTTCGAGGACGATTTGACGAGCGTAATCGTGCATGTGGCCGCCGACGCCGAGCAGCGCGCCCGCGTATTTGACGGTCACGGTTCCGGTCTTGGTGCTTTTTCCGGCCTGTAGGTCGTAGCCGGAATCTCCACAAGACATGACATCCATCCAAGCGGGGTAGTAGCTCTTGAGGATTGCGGCGTTGCCGGGCGCGGCGTCTTCGCGGGAGTCCTGGAAAGGCACGACGACTTCGAGATAGACCTTGTGGTAGGAAGCAGGTGTGGGATTGTAGACCATGGTCTCGATGCGGACCCTGTCACCCTTCTGGACGCGATAACCGAAGCCCGGAACCTGAATCCAGGGAGTCAGCTCACCGCCCGCACCGAAAATGTGTTCCTCCTTGTTGGGACAGAGAAAATCGGCACGGTTTTCGTTCCAGAAGGCGACGTGATGGAGTACGCGCCCGGGCACCGGGTTGCCGTTAGAATCAACAAGCTTGGGAGCGTAAGAGAGCAGCCAGCCGTCGATGGGCACGATCCAGAGGAGATCGGGAGGCTGAGGCATTTTCATGTGGCTGGTGTTGGCGGGAAGATTCATCGGGCCCACGCGAAGGGTGATGGTGTGGGCGGCGGGGTCGAGTTTGGAATCGAGGGAGACACCCTTTGCGACGGCGTGGTGCATGCCTTCTTGCATAAACTCGCCGTGGTGCTGGTGAGGCATAACCGGCGGCGGTTCAGCGGGCTTTTCCTGCGCCAGCGCAATTCCAGCGGCCAGGAGAACCGCACAGCAAACCGCGATTGAATTCGTCATGGGACTTCTCCGCGCGCGTGTCCCACCGCTTAAATGGGAACCTGATTCATCATACTCCCGGCAAGGAATCCGGGAAAACGCCGGGATATAGCTCCGGGAAGGATGAGGAGGCACTTCCGTTTTTAATGTTTTCAATGACTTGGGGAATCTGCTTTTCGCTTAAAGCGGACCGCAACGGTTCGAATAGATCGAGTTTTGGCGCAGTTTTGGCACAGTTCAGTTATTAGGCGCTTCTGGTCGCGACACCCACTTGTTGTTCTAAATCGAACAGTATTGCTTCGGGCCCGGTGACATGATGGATGCATGTTTAACAGAAAGAAGAAAGCGAAAAAGGAAGAAGAAGCGCGCAGAGCACTCCTCGCCAGCGTCACGAAAGAAATGAAGGAGCCTCGCATCGCCCATTCCGTCCGGGTAAAGGAACCAGCGAGTGAAGGAAAGGGGAGAGTGGAGAAGGTCCTCTAACGCGGTCTCGTAGTCCTGTAGTTGCTGCCGGAAACTAACTCTCAACATGGATCAGAAAATGGGAGCCGAGCAATAGGTTTACTCCGCCGCATCACACCGTCTCCGCGGCCTGAGGTGGCCCACAGTAGCTCCGGCATCTTCAGAGAAGGCTAGCTGCCAGACGAGCGCCTATCCCAACACGATTCGGATGATGTGAGTGGCGCCGTCGTCCACCAGCGGAATATTCGCCGACCCCGGCAATGTCTTGCCATCCACTTCCGTGAGAGCAACACCGCGAGCAACCTTCGAAGGGTTCTCTACCTGGATGTTGTAGACCGACGAGTGGTAGCGGAATTTCACGGAATAACTGGGCCAGTCTCGCGGGATGCAGGGGTCGATGCTGAGAGTGGTGCCGCGCACGCGGAATCCCAGAATCCATTCCAAGCCCCCGCGATAGAGCCAGCCAGCCGAGCCTGTATACCACGTCCACCCGCCGCGCCCCACGTTCGGAGCTTCTGCGTAAATGTCGCCTGCAAGAACATAAGGCTCGACCTTGTAGCGTTGGACGCCGGCGCGAGAGTTGGAGCGGTTGATAGGATTCAGCATCCGAAAGAGTTCGATGGCCTTGTCGCCGTCACCGATTGCTGCAAAGGCAATAAGCGTCCAAACGGCGGCGTGCGAATATTGCCCGCCATTCTCCCGAATTCCAGGCACGTAGCCCTTGATATATCCAGGATCATGCGGCGTGTGATCGAAGGGAGGCGTCAAGAGCAAGATCAAACCGTCGGGGCGGCGAATAAGAAGCTGATCGACCGCGGCCATCGCCCGGGCTCCGCGCGCGGGCTCTGCCGCGCCGCTGATGATTCCCCAGGATTGAGCGATCGAATCGATGCGGCATTCGGAGTTCATGGCGGAGCCTAGCGGGGTGCCATCGTCGTAGTATGCGCGACGGTACCACTCACCATCCCATCCTTCGCGTTCGAGCGCCGCTTTCAAGGCGCTGACGTGAAGTCGCCAGTTTTCCGCGCGCTTGCGTTCACCGCGTGCGTCCGCGATCTTGGCAAACTCCCAGAGGATCGTGTGCAGAAACCAACCGAGCCAAATGCTTTCTCCTTTGCCTTGTTGACCGACGCGGTTCATGCCGTCATTCCAGTCTCCGGTGCCGATCAAAGGGAGGCCGTGCTGGCCAACCTTAAGACTGCGGTCGAGAGCACGCGCGCAATGCTCGAATAAGGTAGCGTGAGTCTCTGAGACGTGTGGTTGAAAGTACGACTCGTTTTGCAGGTCAGACAACACATCGCCCTGGAGAAACGGCACTACTTCCTCCAGGATGGTCATATCGCCAGTGGCTTCGATGAAGTGAATGACCGCGTAGGGCAGCCACAAAAGATCGTCGGACATTCGCGTACGTATGCCACGACCGGAAGGAGGATGCCACCAATGCTGCACGTCGCCCTCCACGAACTGGCGGCTGGCAGAGCGCAGCAAGTGCTCGCGGGCAACTGCTCGTTTCGAAACTGTAAGGGCCATCACGTCCTGCAATTGATCGCGGAAGCCAAACGCCCCGCTCAACTGATAGAACGCCGCGCGCGCCCAGACGCGGCAGGCGAGCGTCTGGTAGAGCAGCCAGCGATTCAGCAGCAAGTCCATGCTGGGATCGGGTGTTGCAACTTGGACTGCGCCGAGGATGTCATCCCATTGAGCCGTTACGTCCTGCAGAACCTGATCCAAGTCGACCGTGCGATAGCGCATAAGAAGTTCATGAGCGAGGTTTTTGTTTTCCGTCTGGCCGAGAAGGAATCTGAGTTCCACGGTGGCGCCGGGGCGCAGTTCGATGACCGCCTGCAACGCGGCGCACGGATCGAGGCCAGCGCCCAACTTTCCAGAAAGGGGCCGGACACTATCCAATGCCGCAGGCCGCTCGGATGTGCCGTTGCGTCCCAGGAATTCCGTGCGGTCGCAGGTGAAGGAGTTCTGGAGCCCGCCAAGGTCGGCAAAGCTGACGCGCCCTCCAAACTCGCCATTCCACATGCTTCGGGCCAGGACAGCTCCTGAACCCGGGTCGACCTCAGTGACAACATAGGGAACCGAGGCCGCGCGTGAACTACCCAAAAGCCATTCGACATATGCGGTGACCGAGATGCGGCGGAGATACCCGGATTCATTTCGTAACGTCAGCCGTGAAATTTTTATAGGGTCGTTCACAGGAACAAATTGAACGAGGTCAACCAAGATGCCATGAGACCCGTGGCTGAAACGACTGTAGCCTTGACCGTGACACGCCACGTAAGTGGCATCTTCCTGCCGAATGGGGAGAGCCGTGGGAGTCCAGATCTCACCCGTGCTTTCGTCGCGCAGATAAATTGCCTCGCCGGGAGGATCGATGACATGGTCGTTGGACCATGGCGTAATTTGATTTTCATGGCTGTTGAGCGACCAGGTGAACCCTGAACCCGACTCCGAAACAAGGAATCCAAAGTTCGGGTTCGCAATCACATTGATCCAGGGCTCCGGTGTTCGCAGCTCTTGCTCCAGCACGATCACGTATTCGCGGCCATCTTCGGAAAAACCGCCGAGGCCGTTGAAGTACTGGAGCACCTGTTGCGGCAGTGGCACGCCCAAGCGCCTGGTCGCACGATTGGGCCTGACAGCAGGAGGGGCGGGGGTTTCCCGATACTGCGATCGCGCGATCCGCTCCGAAAGTGTGCCCCCTCGGCTGAGAAGCACCGCTCGCGCCACGGCTTGCAGCTGAGCCCGGGTCTGCGGCGTCATCAGATCTCCGCGGAGCAGGAAGATCTCCCCGCTCACGGCGTGGGTGTCCGGCGAGAGGCGCAATTGACTTCCGCGGACGAGCGTTTCCAGTGAGTCCTGGAGCTCCTGTACGTAGGAGGTGGCCTTCTCGTTGATAATCACCACATCGGCAGATAGCTGCTTCATGCGCCAGTATTCATGCGCACGGAGCAATTGCCGGATCATGTCGAAGTCTTCGGCATCATCGATTAGCGCAACGACAATGGGAAGGTCGCCTGAAATTCCCTGTCCCCAGAGTGCCGGTCGATCCAGAGTGGTGCCGCTTAGGATGTCCGAGCTCGGCCGCAGGGTGGCATCGGAATAGAGCACGGCATTGGCGAGCCTCTGGAAAAGATGAGCTTCTTCGGCGCTGATTCCCAGGTGGCGCAACTGCACTTGTGCCTGGGTCCATGCCAGCGTTCGAGTTCGCTCATAGGATCTGGCGTCACGGTATTTGTCAGCAAGGTCCAGCACTTCTTCGCGCGAGGGAGCCACGATCGTCGAGAAATTAAGATGCACCGTGCTTCCCGGCGGAACATGCACGGTGCGACGGAGGCTCATGATGGGGTCGAGAACGGAGCCCACCGTGTTGGAGAGCGGTCTCCCATCATCGATGGAAATCGGGTTTCGAAGGTTGCGGGAGCGTCCGATGAATCGTGCTCGATCCGTCTCGTACTGCAGACCGCCGACGCAATCGCCTTCGACAACAAGCACATGCGCGGCCCAAACGGATGTCTCGTGGTCGGAGCGCTTGCGACGCGTGGCAAGCAGCATTTCGATATCAGGAATGAACTCAGTCTCAACGAACAAGTTTGAAAAGGCGGGATGGGCCACGTCGCCGGCCTGAGTACTGAGTGAGAGTTCGACGTAGGAAGTCACCTGAATATCCCGCGCGCGTATCCCTGAATTTGTGATCGAGATGCGGCGCATTTCAGCATCATCTTCAGATGACACAACGACCTCGAGCGCAGTGGTCAAGGAACGATCGCGACGGACGATCTCCGCATGGTCTTCGTAGAAGGCCGCCTCATAGGAATCCGGCTCGACGGCGCTGGGTTGATAGCCAGCGGACCAGACGTTCCCGGTTTGCTCATCGCGTAGAAAAATGCTTGCTCCCCAGCAATCCTTGGTAAGGTCCTCGCGCCAGCGAGTGATGGCAATATCGCGCCAGCGGCTGTAGCCGGAGCCTGCCGACGTCAACATCACGGTATAGCGGCCATTGGAAAGCAGCTCGGTGCGGGGAGTGGCACCGTGAGGGGTTGCGAACCGGCGGCTGCCAGGAGGCAGAAGCTCACGCACCTGGGCGGCCGCAGATACTTCCTCGGCTCGAGGCCGCGCCACCAGCACATCGCGCGGAGTACGCTCCTGGAGGAGAAGTTCAGTGGCCTGAACAATAGGCGCTGCGTGGAAGCGGTTGGACATAGCGCCATCGTTGAGGGCGTTGGCGAGACCGACCATAGACATGGCCTGATGATGGGCCATGTAAGCGCGGACGATGATGACGTTTTGGCCCTCCGGCAATCGAGAACTCGTGTAGTCGAGCGCCTCATAGAAGCCATAGGCTCCCATAGCACCTTCTTGGGTGAGGCGATTGAAGTTTTGTAGCGCCGCAGAAGGATTGACCATTGCGGCGAGCGCAGTGGCGTATGGCGCGATGACCAAGTCTTCGCTCAGGCCTCGCTTAAGTCCCAGGCCCGGAACGCCGAAGCTGGAGTATTGATAGGTGAAATTGATGTCGCGCGCATCGTAAGCCGATTCCGAGACTCCCCAGGGCACACCACGTTCCTCTCCATACTCGACCTGGCGGATCACGACCTGCTGGTAGGTTTGACTCAACAAGCTGTTTGTTGGAGAACGCATGACGAGCGCCGGCATCAGGTACTCAAACATTGAGCCCGACCACGAAATGAGTGCGGACCCGCGCCCCACCGGCGTCAATGCGCGTCCCAGCCTGAACCAGTGCGAGGAGGCCACGTCACCCTTCGCGATCGCAACGAAGCTAGCAAGCCGTGCTTCGGAAGCGAGGAGATCGTAGCAGTTGGGATCTAACTGTCCATCTGCGGCGCGATATCCGATCGAAAGCAGCTTGCGAGTAGCGTCGAACAAAAACCCAAAATCCATTGCCGCAAACATCTCTTCCGACCGCCGTGCAATTGCCAGCAGGCGGCGGTGCAAAGAGGCTGCCTCAGCAGCGGATTGCCGCAGCGATCGAATCAGCGCGTCGATCCGTGCAACCTGGTCCCGGTGGGAAACGGGATCGCCGATCAAGTTCGTACGCAGAGCCGTCAATTCGCGGACCGCACCCTCAAATCTTTCGGGGGCATCCTCCAGCGTGGCCTGGTTGGGGAAGAAGCGCTCTATTGCCGCCCACTCGGGGATCATTGCAGCGCGATGTTCGGCCAACGTTGCCACTTCCGAAGAACCCAGCCGGAGCCAGGGCAGGAGGATCTTCGCGTCTCGCAAATGGCTATCGGCGCATGCCTTAGCGGCTTCAGCCCAGATGCGCACTCCAGAACTCAAGGCGTCTCCCAGCTCTTGTGCAAGAGTTTGCGCAATGTCAGCAACGGTATGGGCGCGCCTGGACACCTCCACAATTCTCGATCCCAATCCCGCAGCATGCGGGGGTATGGAACGAACCGACGCAGCCAGGATATCGACAGCATCGTTGAGTTGTTTCAGCGTCACGGTGTGTGTGCGCGGTATATCAGCAACCTGAGTTAGCGCTTCGCGCAGCAGCCCGATCGCGTCTTCGATTCCGGCAAACATCTCCGGATCCAAAGACAGATTTCTGAATCAGTTCGCGGCAGCCGCTGGCAAGTACAAGCAGATGTCCGGCAATATTTCCGCTATCGACGGTGGAGATATATTTTGGATCAAGAGGATGAAGATCGCGGGTGTCGTACCAGTTGTACAGGTGGCCACGGAATAGTTCGAGCTTACCGATGGTGTCGAACGTGGCCTCGAAGCGCTCCACGGTCTCTTGTGTTCCTAGCCAGGCAAAATCGCGCGCAGCAAGCGTGGAGAGCAGGTAAAGCCCGATGTTTGTCGGCGAGGTGCGATGAGCCACGATGGGTTTGGGGTCTTCCTGAAAATTGTCCGGCGGCAGGAAATGTTCATCGACGGTAACAAAAGTCTCGAAGTATCGCCATGTGCGCCGCGAGGTCGCGCGTAGAGCCTGTGCGTGGGCCGAAGATAATAGCTCCCGGTCAGCGTGTCGAGGCGGAAGGCTAATCCAGCGCGCGATTGCAGGCGATACTGTCCACAAAACAACGAAAGGAAGTGCGGCGAACAAGGCATGACGGCCCACAAACCACACGGTTGCGAGCGCTGCGATTGCTAGGATCACGCCGCCAAGCAAGCGCCTGAAAATGCCAAAGAGATTCAGGTCGAGGCCATGCTTGGCTTGCGCCGCGGTGACCCATTCCAGCAAGTGTTTGCGCGTGATGAGCAATCGAGCGAGCGTTCGTCCAATGGCGTCGGCGGTCAGCCACGCTTGGTAAGCAAGAAAAGTGACCGTCAAGGCCGCCTGCGATATGCCCAGCGAAAAATCCGAAGCTATCCCGCGGAAGTGACTCCGTTTTGAAATTCCCTCCAAGCGGGCATTAATTCCGGCCAAGAAAGGAATGAGGGCGGGGATCGCGATCATCGCAAGCACAAATTCGGTCCACAGCCAGGGAGAAATCTCCGTCATCAACCATCCCGCCACGAGGGTCAAAAACATGCACGGCGCCGAAAGGGACCGACGGAGGTTGTCCAGCATCTTCCAGCGACCGATCACGGGAATCTTGAACTTGCGGCCGTCAGAAGTTCCAGCACGGCGCCCGACGATCCATGGCAAGAGTTGCCAGTCCCCGCGGGCCCACCGGTATTGGCGAGCAGCAGCGGCTTCATAATGAGTGGGGAATTCATCAAAGAGCTCAATGTCAGTGGCCAGTGCGGTGCGCGCGAAGATTCCCTCAAATAAGTCGTGACTCAGCAGGACGTTTTCGGGCACTTTACCGGCCAAGGCGGCTTCGAAGACGTCCAGGTCGTAAATCCCTTTGCCGGTGTAGGAGCCTTCATGAAAAAGGTCTTGGTACACGTCTGAAACAGAGGAGGCGTAAGGGTCGATTCCACTAGGCCCCGAGAAAACTCTTTGAAATAGCGACCCATCTCGATCCGTCGGCAACGAAGGCGTGATCCGAGGTTGAACGATGGCATAGCCTTCTACGACGCGCCCTTCCTCCGCGCTGAAGGTCGGCCGATTGAGCGGATGAGCCATTGTGCCCACCAGACGGGCCGCCGCACCGCGCGGCAAGCGCGCGTCCGCATCGAGCGTGATTACGAAGCGGATGCCCGGAATGGACTCCGGGGGCAGGCCGGTGGTTGTGATGAACGTAGTGTTTGCAGAACCGCGAAGAAGCAAGTTCAGCTCGTGGAGCTTGCCGCGCTTGCGCTCCCACCCCATCCACTTCTCTTCCGATTCATTCCAAACACGTCTTCGATGAAAGAGAAAGAAGCGATTGCCGCCCCCGGGCGCAGGGCCGTGGCGTTTGTTTAAGGCGGCGATGCCGTTCGCAACAGCGGCCAGCAGATCTTCATCGTTCGGCAAAGTCTCCGTTGTCGCGTCAACCCAATCGGAGAGCAATGCAAATCTAAGATCGCCGTCGGAATTCGCCAAGTAGTGGATTTCAAGCCGCTCCACTTGTTCGCTGATATCTCCCTCTGAGGTCAGCAAGGTGGGAACCACGACGATGGTTCGGAGATTCTCCGGGATGCTGTGTATCTCCAGGCGCGGAAGGGTACGCGGCCCGAGCAAATCCGTGACAATGCGGTTGATGAGGGCCATCGCGAGATCCGACGCGGGAATCGCCGCTAACAGACCGAGCAACACAAGGTGGGGGAAGCTGGCTCCTAGCTCCCACGAACGCGTCAGAGGCAAGGCCAGGATGACAGCGGTCAGTAGTGCAATCGAACCAAGATATCCCGGCACGGCAGCGCGAATGTAGAACCGCATTAGCCGGCGCCTCCAGTGGACATGAAAGCCGATTTCGCGCTCGAAGGCCCGACGGCCGCGGGAGATCAGGTAGTAGCCTGGGTCTGAATATCTTTCGTCTCGGGGCAGGGAGTCGGGCTGAGTTCTGCCCGCAGCCTGCTTGGCGCAATTCACAGCGCGTTCGACAACTTCGACCTCGGAGTGAGTTGATCCCCGAGAAAGATCCTCGATGGCGTGCCGATAGGTGTCGCGCGTGGCAAAGTCCATGGCACGGAAATTACTTCCGTCGCGAAGAATCTGGTCGACGAGGCTGACGCTCTCAAAGAACGCTTGCCAATCGAATGCAGAGGTCAGGCGCATGCTGGTGATGATGTTGCCCACGGTCACGCTCATGGCTGCCTGTTGTTGATGTTCGAGGCGTACGATCTCATCGGTGCTCGTTCCTTGCGCTGCCAGACGCTCGGCGAGCCAAAGCAGGATGGGGCCGACCTTAGGATCCAAATCACGCAAGCGCTGGATGAGCTGGACTGCAAACGCCCGATTTAAAGGCTTCTTCTCGAATTGCCGCAGAACGGTCGCAGGGGAAACAACCGCTTGGCCTCCCGTGCCCAAAAGGCTGTCAGCCAAATCGTCGGCCTCATTGCGCGCATCGCGGCTCAACACCATGTGCGCGGCCAGCCGCCTCAGGTTTTCAACCAGGGCGACTCGCAAGGTGATAGCAATGGCCCAGAGTTCGCCGATCAAGAGCGGTTGCACACGCTGGTAAGCGCAGACAAAGCGGCGCAACACTTCGGGATCGAAGCGGCTGTCTGTGTGCGCCACGAACGCCCATGCAACGCCATAAACACGGGGGTAGCCCTCGAGATGACCGGAGGCAAGCTTTGGCAATTTCCGATAGAAACCGATAGGCAAGTCGTCGCGGATCTCACGAAGCTGTTCTTCAACAACGAAGAAATTGTCGACGAGCCACTGTGCGGCGGGGGTTATGGCCTGTTCTCGCTTTATGGCGTGAGCGGTAGCGCGGTAGTACTCGAGCAGCAAGCGGCCATTTTCGGTCACGCTCGGAATCAACGGCTTGCCACGGTCCGCGTCGGACGTAATCGTCTGCGCCGCGGCAAGACTCTCCGCGTGCTGCTCCAGACGATCGACGCTGAACAACTCGCCTAGAATAGGCTGATCGATCTCGGTGAAGACGGTTATGGGTGGCACGCGGTTCTTCATCCCTACCTCGAAGTATTAGCTCCGTCACAGGCCCCTAGCGGGCCCCAGTTCCCATCCTCGCATGATGCACCATCAATCCAGTGGGGCGGATGCAGTTCTCCGGAGGCCAGGTGCGGCTAAGCCAGACAGCGCTCTCCAAACTTGGGAATCCGACGGCGACTTGCTCCGCACCCTAGAAGTTTCGTGCGGGGTTTTCTACCTTCGGTGCTAGCTGGCTCGGCGAAGCCCGGAAAAGTCAAAGGAACGGTCAGAATGATGTGCGAATGATGTCCGCAGCCGATGATGCAGGCTGAGCAATGCAATCGCGGAATCGAGTAGTCGTTCCAGTCGGGATCGAGCTGTTCCTGCGATTTTTTGACCGGTGCTTGTCGCGCAACTAACCAGAACAGATGGGGACAAGCCCAATAACGTACCGCATCACGGGACATGACGGAGCACGGCCGCTTACGCAAGAATGTTTCTTTGATGGGCTCGTCGGGCCTGTACAGGACGTTCTCGAACGTTCGTGGGACCTCCGTGTGATATGGCGACAGCCGGCGATAGTCTCCCGCCGGTAGGGCAGTCAAGATCCTGGCGAACTGAGAAGTTTTGCAGCCCGAACGATGTCTGCGGGGTTTGACGACTCGAATCGCGATTCACTCGCTCACTTGTTGGTTTAGGCCGGAAGTGTTTCAGAATTTTCTGTATAAATCCGGCCTCGCCAAGACCGCGTGTCCCCGTAAACTTGTCAGTATTATGCCAATCCGGGACCGGTTGATCCGAGATCGCCCGGCGTCCGCTAATTTCTACAACGTGAATGCGATAAAACAGCGGCGCGAGTGGCCGCTGTGCGCCGCCCTCCAGGATCGTGGTTGCATACCCTGGCTCCCACCACATGGCTTTTTTTTGCAAGAGGTCGTGAGCAAATGTACGCACACTCTGCCATTCGAGGGTGTCCGGCAACTCCTCGTACCTGCCGGAAACCACAATACTCACCCAGTGCTGTGAGCTTGCGACCTGATCGGCCTCGACGCATACCAATGGGTTGGCGCGCATCCACTCGACTTTCTTTCCCATCGTGGAAAAGCTATAAAGATAGTGATTGTTGACAGCAAAATGGATTGGAACTACATAAGGCTGACCTCCTCGAGCGCACCCCAATCTACCGAGGCTCATCCCTCGCAAAATCTCCAAGCTCTCTTGCGTTGTAAGTTCCTGAATGAGCAAATTTACTCCTCAATTCTTACTAAAACTCCAGTCACCGTCGGAAACGCACGAGACGCGCTCCTTCCGCGCCTAGAAGCTGTCGCATAACCGTGGACAATCCTCTGAAATGACGGTGGTTGAGTTCTCGAAGCGACTGGTCGTGAACTAAGACCGCTCGCTGAAGATCTATGGCGCGTTCTTTCATATCGCCTGCTTTATGACCGCCTTACGGAGGGGCGTGCAATAGCTTCCAGAGCCTTGTTTTCGGTACCGAAGGCATTAGTGAACCCAAGAAGTAGCCCTTCGTGCGGAGTCCACATAAGGAACGGCCTGTAAAGCGGCACTCTAGCCGGGATTCCCATTTTGAATCCCCATGCTGAGGGCATTGTACGCCCTTCCTTGGGTCCGTTCTAGCACTAGCACAATTCTCATCCACGCAGCTCAAGGCCTTCGCTAAAAATGGTCGGACTGCCCTTGTCCCGATCAAAAACCCCGGAGCAAGCGCTGCTCGAATGCTCGAAACGATTTCTCAGACATGTCGTTCGTCAAAATGCTGGCCGCTTTTGATATCAACAACCTAACTTCAAGCACCAGTTTTTTGTTTGATGTGCGGCTTGAAAGGTCTCCACCGGAATTTGTGGATTCCGTTTTGTATTTTGGCGAAGAACAACGTGCTGAAGAACAACCCGCGATGGGGAGAGATGAGCGAGGCGTGTGAACATTGAAGGTCCCGAGGAAGCGTGTGGGACGCAAACACCGCGCAGGAGCGTGCGGAAGAGAAAACCGAAGGAGTGGCGGATTAGTTCGTGGGCTCGAAGGGCAGTTCTTCCCGAGGCGTATTATCGATTTCGGGGCCGCTCTGGCCGGACTCTTTTTGCGCGGCCTTATCCAGCTTGCGTTGCGCGCGCTTGGCTTCCTTCATTTTGCTTTTTTCCAGGCGCTTCATTTCTTTTTGGCGCTTTTGAAATGTCGTGGTCATGGCGTCTCCTGATGCTCCGCGATGCTACCAGCGGGGTTCGCGCGGCTGGCGAGCCGATTCGCGGTAATCCTCGTTGGAAAAGCGGTCGCGGCCGCCGCCGCCCTTGCCACCCTTGCCGCCTTTGTTAAATCCGCCGCCGAATCCGCCGCTCTTGTTGAATGTCTTGGGGCCACGCGGTGGTCCGCCTTCGCCCTTGGGCCGCGCTTCATTCACCTTGAGGTTGCGCCCGCCGAGTTCCTTGCCGTCGAGTCCGGCGATGGCCTTGGCGGCCTCGTCATCATTGGGCATTTCGACGAAGGCAAAGCCGCGAGCCCGGCCGGTTTCCCGGTCCATGGCCATGTGCACGCGGGTGACCTGGCCGAACGGTTCAAAGAGCGCACGCAAGTCGCCCTCGGTGGTCTGGAAATTCATGTTTCCAACAAAAAGACTCTTCATAACTGTTTCTCCTAATGCTTTACCTAAAATGCTTTTCCAAGAGTGCCGCTGGTGAGAGAACCCGGCTGGATGCCGATCCTCAGGGCCGCAGACGGGTGACTATGAATCGGCTGAAGTCAGAGGAGGGAGAAGTGTAAATCGCACTCGACAGGGAATTCAGGCAATTCAAACTTGGCAAATAAAAGAATAGCACAAATCGGGCGGAAAAGCTCTGCGACGCAAGAGCAGCAGGAGAATTCCGCGAGGTGGAGATAAGCCGCACCCGAAACATTTCTGCGGATTAGGCCAGCGCCACCCTCGCTACGATAGGGTGCGAGGGAAGAGCCTTGCTGAAGCCCTGCTTTTAGACAAACGGAGCCCGGGCTGGAGCAATCTCCAAGACCGCACAGCCAGGACTGGCGGCGGAAAGAGTGACTAAAGCACCAAACAAGCGACCGAGAGCCAGGACGGTAGGTGCAATGGATTTGCACAGAAAGGCACAGGGGCGGGCAAAAATAATTATTGCGGGGGCTTGACGGATAGAGAAAAGCTGGTATAGTTACAAATGGCTCGGGGGTTCTCCGGAATTGCCAGGCCAATCAGGGGCATCACAGTCGGGTCGAAGGAAGTCTTCCCAGCGTAAGAACAAGCGAAGGCGAGAAGTAGATCCTATAGTGAGGTTCTTTACGAGCACAGGCTAGAAAGAAGTCGAGCATCGCGTGGAGCCACCCAAGAGTGGGTGGCTGTACCCGGCGCTCGACGCCGGGTTTTTTATTTTGCGGCAGTGATTAGTGGCGAGTGGCGAGCGAGAAGAAGTTCCGCAAGGGATTTCCGAAGCAAGTCGCGGGGCAACTAAAACACGAAGCAAAAACTCAGCGGAAGCTGAGGTAAGCAGAGCTGGAAGGCGAGATCGCGCAACGCGGTCCGATAAGTCCCGCCAGACAAGTCCCAAACAGATTGGGACGTTCCGATGGACTCGGAATAAAAGTTCTTTGACAACAGAAAGGCTGGCAAGCCCACGCCGATAACCCTGAGCCCGATTACGGTCGGGCGGGGCGTCATGGTGTGGGTTATTACAAGTTCTGCTCGAGATTGAGCATTACTGTGGAAGAAAAGGCGGCTTAGCCAATTGTTTGAGGACTGTAGGATCGAAAGCCTGCAGCCGATACCTGCGTGACTCCTAGCGAGTTAGACAGCCTTCGTCGCGGCCCATGCCCGGGTTGCGGGAAGTTCGGTTGCGAGGACATATGGAACTGCGGAAATCAGGACGTTGGATTTTTCCAGTCAAAGCAATTTGAGTGGAATAAATGAAGACGGATTGGGTAAGTTTTATGATTAAGCTACTAAGGGCGTACAGTGGATGCCTTGGCGCCAGAAGGCGAAGAAGGACGTGGCAAGCTGCGATAAGCCTCGGGGAGCCGCAAGCAGGCTTTGATCCGAGGATTTCCGAATGGGGAAACCCGGCGAGATGAACTCTCGCTACAGCCCGCTGAATACATAGGCGGGTATGAGCCAACCCAGGGAAGTGAACCATCTCAGTACCTGGAGGAAAATAAATCACAGAGATTCCGAAAGTAGCGGCGAGCGAAATCGGAACAGCCCAAACCCAATTGTTTACAGTTGGGGGTTGTAGGACCGCATAAGTAGAGTTACCAAACCGGACATTAGGTGAACCCGCTGGAAAGCGGGGCTATAAAAGGTGAGAGCCCTGTAACCGAAAATGGACCGGACTCGAAGCGGTATCCTGAGTACCACCGGACACGTGTAATCTGGTGGGAAACTGGGGAGACCACTCTCCAAGGCTAAATACTCTCTGGCGACCGATAGTGAACCAGTACCGTGAGGGAAAGGCGAAAAGAACCCCTGCGAGGGGAGTGAAAAAGAACCTGAAACTGTATGCTTACAAGCAGTCGGAGGGCCATGCATGGACTTCGGTCCGTGAAAGCCTGACGGCGTGCCTCTTGCTTAATGAGCCGGCTAGTTATTCTTACGTGCAAGGTTAAGCGCAAGCGAGCCGTAGCGAAAGCGAGTCCGAATAGGGCGACAAGTACGTAGGAATAGACGCGAAGCGGGATGATCTACCCTTGGCCAGGTTGAAGGTCGCTTAACCGCGACTGGAGGACCGAACAGGTGTGAGTTGAAAATCGCTCTGATGAGCTGAGGGTAGGGGTGAAAGGCTAATCAAATTCCGTGATAGCTCGTTCTCCCCGAAATGTCTTTAGGGACAGCCTTGCGTGAATTGCCACGGTGGTAGAGCTCTGAATGGACTAGGGACCAACTCAGGTTACCGAATCCAATCAAACTACGAATGCCGTGGACAACTGCGCGGGAGTGAGACTACGAGGGATAAGCTTCGTGGTCAAAAGGGAAACAGCCCAGATCGCCAGCTAAGGTCCCTAACTGTATGCTAAGTGGGAAAGGAAGTGTATTCGCTCGGACAGCCAGGAGGTTGGCTTAGAAGCAGCCATCCTTTAAAGAAAGCGTAACAGCTCACTGGTCAAGCGGATATGCACCAACAATCCAACGGGGCTCAAGCATACGACCGAAGCTGCGAAATGGTTATTTCTTCGGAAATAATCTTTGGTAGGGGAGCATTGCGTGGAGTCTGAAGGCAGACCGAGAGGACTGCTGAACACTACACAAGAGACCCTGCCGGCATAAGTAGCGATAAACACGATGAGAACTCGTGTCGCCGAAAGTCTAAGGTTTCCTGAGGAAGGTTAATCCGCTCAGGGTTAGGCGGGTCCTAAGGTGAGGCCGAAAGGCGTAACTGATGGACAACAGGTCAACATTCCTGTCCCGCCTGGCGACGTTATCACGATGGGGTGACGCAGAAGGATAAGAGAGTCGGGTGATGGATATCCCGATTGCCCACTGAAAGCCGGATCCCGGAGGCAAATCCCCGGGGTCATTCAACGGTGAGAGTGGGGACGAGGCCGTATGGCCGCAAAGTCTCTGATTTCACGCTGCCGGGAAAACCCCCTAAGGAGTCGTCCAGGTGCCCGTACCACAAACCGACACAGGTAGACGAGGTGAATATCCACAGGCGCTCGAGAGAACACTCGCTCAGGAACTAGGCACATTAGTCCCGTAACTTCGGGAGAAGGGACGCCGCAGTAGGGTTTATAGCCCGAAGCGGTCGCAGCGAATCGCGCTCTGCAACTGTTTAACAAAAACACAGCTCTCTGCAAAGTCGAATACGACGTATAGGGGGTGACACCTGCCCGGTGCCGGAAGGTTAAAGCAAGGGCTTAGCGCCGCAAGGCGCGAAGGCTTGAACTGAAGCCCCGGTGAACGGCGGCCGTAACTATAACGGTCCTAAGGTAGCGAAATTCCTTGTCGGGTAAGTTCCGACCTGCACGAATGGTGGAATGATAGAGCGACTGTCTTGGCGAGTGACTCGGCGAATTTGTGGTTCCGGTGAAGACGCCGGATGCCCGCATCTAGACGGAAAGACCCCGTGCACCTTAACTGCACTCTGGTCATGAGTAACGGAACGATCTGCGTAGCATAGGTAGGAGCCTGTGAACCCTTGGTTTCGGCTGAGGGGGAGGCAACAGTGAAATACTGCCCTGACCGTTCTGTCGCTCTAACCTACCGCCCGTGACGGGCGGGGAGACACGGCCAGACGGGTAGTTTGACTGGGGCGGTCGCCTCCTAAACTGTAACGGAGGCGCCCAAAGATCGGCTCAAGTGGATTGGAAACCCACTGTGGAGTGCAAGAGCATAAGCCGGTTTGACTGTGAGACTTACAAGTCGAGCAGGAACGAAAGTCGGGTCTAGTGATCCGGTGGTCCCGCGTGGAAGGGCCATCGCTCAACGGATAAAAGGTACGCCGGGGATAACAGGCTGATCTAAGCCAAGAGTTCACATCGACGCTTAGGTTTGGCACCTCGATGTCGGCTCATCGCATCCTGGGGCTGTAGAAGGTCCCAAGGGTTAGGCTGTTCGCCTATTAAAGCGGTACGTGAGCTGGGTTCAGAACGTCGCGAGACAGTTCGGTCCCTATCTGGTGTGGGCGCAGGAGAATTGAAGGGAGTTGTCCCTAGTACGAGAGGACCGGGATGAACAGACCTCTTGTGTACGAGCTGTCCCGCCAGGGGCATCGCTCGGTAGCGAAGTCTGGAAGAGATAATTGCTGAATGCATCTAAGCAAGAAGCTCGCCCTAAGATAAGTTCTCCCAAGGTTTAAGACCTAAGAAGGGCAGTCGAAGACTACGACTTTGATAGGCTGGAGGTGGAAGCGCAGCAATGTGTGAAGCTGACCAGTACTAATCGCCCGTTCGGCTTAATCATAAAACTTTCTCAAACCGTCTTTGAGGAAGAGCAGAACTGGCTCGCAAGAGCCAGATGAAAACGCCTATTCTGCCCAGTAACGTTCGACGGAGAGTCGAACTTGTAATGCCAGCCTAATGTCGCCTTCAGCCGTCACATAACTGTCGATCGCTTCGCGATCGCGCAAATTTCTGTTGTCGCACTCGCGATCCTCGCTCGGGATGAGCTTGGAATCAGTACGCGAGTTTCAAGTTTCCTGGTGATCATACCGCGAGGGTCACACCCGTTCCCATCCCGAACACGGTAGTTAAGCCTCGCCGGGCCGATGATACTGCACGGGCAACTGTGTGGGAACGTAGGTCGTCGCCGGGATTAAAATCAAAAGGCCGCTCTGAGCAATCAGAGCGGCCTTTTTTATTTTGAGGACGTTCTCAGGAACGAAGTGATGGCACCTCTACGCCGTCGAGGTGATGTTCGGAATTGAGCCTGACCGGTGCTGCGAGGTTGGCTGCGGCGGTGCCGGACATGACATGCTGGAAGGCTTCCTGGAAGCGCTCCATTTCGGTTTGTGTGCCGATGGTGATGCGAACGTCGGTCGGCCAGACGGGCCAGGGGCGGCCGATGAAAACATTTTGGGCGGCCATCGCCGCGATGACTTCTTTCGCGGGGCGCTTGGCGTCTAGCATGAAGCAGTTGGATTGAGAAGGAACGAAAAGAGTAGCCATTTTTCGAGAGCCACTGGAAGGTGGCTTCGCGGACCGTCGCGTTGATGTGTTTGCGCTCGGGGACGAGCCGGGGATCCTTCAAGCTGGCCGTCGCGGCGGCCACCGCGGTGATGGGCATGGGGCTCCAGCCAGAGAACGCGCCAATTTTTTCAGAAGATCGGGCCGCGCGATGGCAAAACCGCATCGCAAGCCAGCCATGCCGTAAACTTTAGAGAACGCTCGCAAAACGATCTAGGTCCTTATCGGCCTTCACCAGATCGAGAACGCTGGACGCATCGGAAAAATGAAGGGGGTACGCCTCATCCACCAGCAGGATGGAATCTTTGGGGTTTGTTGGCGAGCAGGAACTCGACGTCTGAGTGACTCGTAAGCGTGCCGGTAGGATTGTTCGGCGAGCAGATGTAAAAAACGCCGGCATCCGGCGCTGCGGCCAACATGGCTTTCACGTCGTGCGAAAAGGATTTTGCCAGAGGCACTTTGACGACGCGGGCGCCAGAAACCTTTGCGGCATGAGCGCCAGCTTCATAACCGGGATCAGCTGTGACGTAGCTCTTTGTGGGAGACGTAAAGGCCAGCACGGCGTAATGCAGGGGACCGCTGGAACCGGGATACGCGCGGAGGTACTCCGGCTTGAGCCCTTCCATGGCGGCGAAGGCCTTGATGAAATCGTCCGTCATCCATCCGGAATAACGGCCACCTTGAGAAGCGACGCTGTTGATAGCGTCGCACGCCACCCCGCAAGGACCCAGCGGATTCTCGTTCGCATCAATAATCACTGCATCTTTGGGAAACGGCCGCGAATCGGCTCGAGCAAGCATGGGCTCCGTGACGATGCGTAGACCAACAGCGGCGATGGCGGCAGTAGCCGCGGATGCGGATACTTGCAAAAATGACCGACGGGATCGACAGGCAGGAGTTTCTTCTACTGGCATGGTTTACCTCCAGTACGCCGCTCGCATGCCGCGAACCGGCAACACACAAGCTATCACGTTCCTCGATCCTTGCGCCTCCTATTTGCATTCATTTTTTTGCTGGCAAGGACTTGCGGAAAGCGGCGTTTTCTAGTGCAGTTTCCCGGGTATACCGGGAAGAAAAAGGGAAAGCGGGGATGCAGGTGACCTTCCAATTGTTGCCTAAAATCTTTGTATTCAGGCAATTAGAAAGGCTCTGACACCGCTCTTTCCCAAAGCCGGACGAAATTATTTCCGTATCTGGGCAAGAGAGAAACCTAGGAAAGTACTATTGACTGCGTCACTTCAGCGAAATATCTTGGTTCTTGCTGAACCCGGCCAAGTTGAAAACCCACACGCTGCGAGGTCAGGCATGGCCACCGAAACCGCAACCAACACTATCAGTGCCCCGATGGGCAAGGCGTTAGAAGAGCGATGGGAGAGATTGCGCACTCACCCGCGAGTGGTTTCTCGCGTGAAATTCCAGGTCGAATGGGAAGAGGGATCGGAACGGCAGCGCGCCAATGGCGTTACCGTAGATGTAAGCAAGTCCGGTTGTTTGGCCGTGGTAGGCGCCGGATTGCCTCTGCGCAAGCGCGTGCGCCTTATCAATCCCACGAGCGGCCGCACTGCCGAAGCGCAAGTGGTGTGGCGCGATCATGAGGCCTGGGACGTCGGGCTCGAGCTGGTCAAACCGGATGCTTCCTTCTGGGGCGTGAAATTCTAGATCGCTCCGGCAGGATGTGCGCCACTGCGGGCCAGTTCTTGTCGCGCTGCGTGCGAATTTCAGTGAGACTGAGGCAGCTCCGGGCGCCCGCCCGGTGACCGATTCCGCAACACACTTTCCCTGAATCGTTCAGATTCCTGATTCCGCTGTTTTCCTCCGCACGTCTTAAGCGCTTTCCATACAAGAAGTTGCAACTTCAGACGCACTGGTACGGGAGTTGCTTGCTGTATGGGTGTAGACATTCTACATGCAGAGGGTGTAGAACTCCTACATCCCGAGGTGAACATGAAACCGCGCTATCAGAACCGCATCGAGCTGCTGCAAGGGACGCTCGATCTGCTCATCTTGCAAACCCTCCGCTGGGGGCCGCAGCACGGTTACGGCATCAGCCAGGCGATTCGCACAAACTCGGGCGATATTCTGCAGGTGGATACGGGTTCGCTCTATCCCGCGCTGCACAGGCTCGAGCGGCAGAAATGGATCGCCGCGGATTGGAAGGTGTCGGAGAACAAGCAGCGCGTCAGGGTCTACCGGCTGACGGCCAAAGGGAAGAAGCAGTTGGAATCCGAGCGGTCACGATGGGCGCAGGTTTCGGATGCCATCGCTGGCGTGCTCAATCCCGCGAAGAGGGGGAATGAAGCATGACATTCTCATTCCGGCACCGTCAAAAACGCGACAAGGAGCTCGATGAAGAACTTCAGAGCCATTTGCAAATGGCCGTAAAGGACCGTACCGACCGCGGGGAGACGCCGCTGGAGGCGAATGAGGCAGCACGGCGCGAGTTGGGCAATGTCGGGCTCATCAAAGAGGTGACGCGAGAGATGTGGGGCTGGGCTTCACTTGAACGGCTGATGCAAGATCTGCGTTTTGGATTGCGAATGCTTGCCAAGTCACCGGGATTTGCGGCGGTAGCGATTCTGACGCTGGCCCTCGGCATCGGAGCGAACACGGCGTTGTTTTCCGTGGTAAATGGTGTGCTGTTCAAACCGTTGCCTTATCCCCATCCGGAGCAGCTCGTCTGGCTGGCGGAAAGCAAACCGAATTTTGCGACTGGTTCCATCTCCTTTCCGAATTTTCGTGACTGGCAGAAAAACAACCGTACGTTTTCCGGAATGGCCGTCTATCGTGCCTACAATTTCAATTTCACGGGCCTCGGAGAAGCCGAGCAGTTGCGCGCGCGATTCCTCACCTCTGACTTTTTTATTGTCCTGGGCGTGAATCCGGTGCTCGGACGCACATTTGTACCCGGCGAGGATGAAATCGGCGCAGCACCCATTGTGATGATCAGCGAAGGATTGTGGAGACGAAAGTTCAGCTCATCTCCTGAGGTTCTTGGAAAAAGCCTTGAGCTCGACGGCACAAGCTACACGGTCGTTGGCGTAACTCCGGCAAGCTTCGATTTTTCGGGAGTGTTCCGCGACGTTGATATTTACGCGCCGATCGGACAATGGGGAAACCCGCTGCTTCCCAAACGCGGAGCCGGGCTGGGAATTCACGGGGTCGGGCGGCTGAAGCCGGGGGTGGCGATCGAGCAAGCGCGGGCGGACATGGCACGCGTCTCGAGCAACCTCACTGCGGCATATCCGGATACCAACACGGGCATCGGAGCCGCTCTGCGGCCACTGAAGGAAACGATGGTTGGAGAGGTGCGGGTGCTTCTGCTGGTTTTGCTCGCCGCCGTTGGATTTGTGCTCTTGATTGCGTGCGTAAACGTGGCGAATTTGATGCTCGCACGGGCAGCGGCCCGGACACGCGAATTTGCGATCCGGACGGCGCTGGGCGCGGGCCAGGCAAGACTTGTCCGCCAACTCCTTACGGAAAGCCTGTTACTGGCGCTTGCAGCGGGGGGGCTCGGCTTGTTGCTTGCGGGTTGGGGAACTCAGGCAGCGCTGCGCCTTTTGGCCCAAGGGTTGCCGCGCGCAAATGAGGTCCGGCTTGATGCACGTGCGCTTCTTTTTACGGTGGTGATTTCCTTAGGTTGCGGAATTTTGTTTGGGCTCGCGCCGGCGCTGAAAACCGGCGGGCGCAATCTGCACGATACGCTGAAGGAGGGAGGGCGAACCGAAAGCGGCTCGCGCCACCGAGCCCAGGGAATGCTCGTTGTCGTGGAAATGGCCATGGCTCTGGTATTGCTTATCTCGGCGGGACTGATGGTCCGCAGCTTGACCACACTCTGGAACGTCAACCCGGGGTTTGAGTCACACAATGTCCTGACATTTGGCGTGGCCCTCCCACCTTTCATGCGGAACGCCAACGCTGCAGATATTCGCGCGGCTCTTCGAAATGTGGATCAACAGATGGCGGCAGTTCCGGGAGTGACGGCTGTATCCCTTTCGTGGGGGGCTGTGCCGTTGAGCAGCGACGACGAGGATTTATTCTGGATTGAGGGAAAGCCCAAACCGGCGACCGACAATGACATGAACTGGTCGCTCAGCTATGTGGTGGAAGAGAACTATCTGAAGGTGATGGGTATCCCGCTCGTGCGTGGGCGATTCTTCACGGCGCAGGACAATGAGAACTCTCCTCATGTCATCGCGGTTGACGATGTT
>CAVWHL010000012.1:0-116613 GCA_963754855.1 uncultured Acidobacteriota bacterium | reverse complement strand
AAACGTCCCGTCTGGAACGTGTGAAGAAATTCAGTTTTCCGGAAGTCTCGGGCCGCTCGATGACGGCTACACCACTCCTTTGCAGATTTCCGAGGCCGCATTCCGCGCGTTCCATTTGTTCTTGACCGTTGCCACACGCTTCATTTCTTACGCCATTGTCGCGACTTGGGCTTGCAGCGACCGCTGCAGGCCGAACCAGCGCATGAGGTTGTAGCTAAGGCACGCCCAAGTCGCTTCCATGGTGGCTTTCAGTCGGCCCCGGCAGCGGAATTGCCGCAACCCACAGCGTTGCTTGATCCAGGCATGCGGGAATTCCGCGATGCGCGAACGTTGTGCGTAGATTTGCTGTGCGATTTCCGTCTTCATTTTGGCTTTGAAGGCTGTCGTCGCCGCGGGCTCTGCGAGCCGCGTGATCGAGCGTCTCCAGGCGGCCCGTGAATTTGGTGGAGCGCATTGACTGCGCAGCGGACAGCCGCGGCAGGCATCCTTGGGAGCGCGATACACGTGGGTACGCACACCGTGTCCGCGATTTAGAACCGCGCGATGGCGCAGCGTTTCTCCCGCAGGGCAGAGGTAACAGTCCTGCTCCGCATCGTAGGGAAAGGCGTTGCTCACAAATGCGGCGCTACGACCCAGCGCATCGCGTTCCGTCGCTTTCCAGCTGTTTTGCCAAGACCCGTAAAAATCTACGCCATGCGCGGCGGCCGCCTGTACCGACGCATGATTGGTGTAGTCGCCATCGGCGACAAGCTGCCGCGGTTGCCGTCCCGAAGCGTTGCTGGCAGCGCTGCAGAGCGGGTTCCAGTTGGCGATAGTCAATGGCATCGGTGGTGGCTTCTACGTTCACCACCAGTCCGTGCATGGTGTCAGTTACCAGCTGCACGTTGTAGCTGGGCACCGTTCCTCCGTCGCCATTCCGCATCACGTGGGCTTCCGGGTCCGTGCAGGAGGCGCGCGCCGAAAACCTTTTGCGGTCGTGTACCTTTTCGCGCTGCAGCCGTTCTACTTCGCGCAAAGCCGCTTCCAGCCGGCTGGCACGTTGTCGCGCGGCACGTCGCCGGGCGCTGGCTTGGCGTGCCGCCAGCTTTTCTTCGTCCGCGGCTTGCGCGTTCAGTATGCGCACCTGCTCGCGCGCGGCTTCCAGATGCGCCGCAATCTTTTCCTGGCGGCGAAAACTGTTGCCGCCAGCATTGGCTTTGATCTTGGTGCCGTCCAGCGTTACCCGTTCCAGAGTGATCAGGCCCTCGGCACTCAGTATGCCCAGCACCTGCGTGAACAAATCGTCGAGTGCGGTTTTGTTGTCGGAGCGGAAGCCCGACAGCGTGCGATGACTGACCAGCTGCAACGCACACAGCCATTGGCAGCCCGGTTCGTATTCGCACTGTCGTGCTAGTTCGCGCGCCGAACTGATCCCGCGGCTGTAGGCGTACAACCACAAGCTGATCAACAACTGCGGGTCGGTGTGCTCGCGTCCAGCGCTACCCTCCACGGCGGCGATCTGTGCGTAATATAAGCGCAAATCTAGTCGCCCTACCAACTCCCAAATGGAGCGCACAGGATGCTCGTCTTCTACCAACTTTTCTACGTCTACGGTTCGTAGCAGCAGTTGCCGGCGATCAATCGCTACCATTCGAGGAACAGGGGTCTCGTGGCTGATCATGCTCGCAGTCTACACACTACCGCCCCTCCGTTGCGTCAATTTCTTCACACGTTCCTGTCCCCGATTTCCCTACGGATCACAACTTAGTTGCGGTGTTGGACCGCCCGCCGATAGTGGCACCGGGCGAGGTATGCGACTAAGGCAGCCCAGCCGAGAATGAAAGGGAATACAAGACGTGGTGGCCAATCGGTCCAAGAGATGAGCATCATGATGTAGGCCATCCCTAGAATGAAGAAAAAGCCGTAGACAAGTGTTGTCTTCATGTGAAGAGGTAAGGGTCGACCGAGAAAAATTGTTCGGGTACTGGCCCAGCCGAGAGCGAGGAAGACGATTCCGGTGCCGGTAGCAACGAGAAAATCAGTCGAAGTAATTGGTCATGGTTTGGGCTTGCATGCAACGAAGTATCCATATGCGAATGTGGCCGCATCGACGCCAAATTTCGCCAGGAGTGCATTGCTAACGATGGACTGCACTGTAGTTTGCAAAAGGGGTGCTGCGGTGGTGGCCACGTTTGAACCGCTTATCCCGAGTTCGAGTGTCTCCTGCCCGACTCCGGCGACAACGTTGTAACCCGCACTGATTGCTGCCCCTGCCGCCGCATTGCGAAGCGGGGCGACGGGTCCCGTCACTGGTAATCCGCCGGGCAGGTTGGGAATTCCCTGTCCAACGCCTTTAAGGGCCATACTTGCAACTTGGCGGGCGTCCGGGGCGGTCCCATCGAAGATATCAGTTCCAATTTTGACGAGGCTTGAAGCGGTGTTGCCCAATAATAGTTGAGTAACGAAATTGTTTCCCACGCTATCGCCGAAGATTGCGCCTATGCCAGCGGCCAGGCTATGGTTTTGGCCGAATTTTATCGCGCACTGAAACCTGGCAGAGGTGCCGCCACCGCCGGTTTGGTCGAGGAGGGGAGCGAAATGGCCTGAGCCGTTGCCGAAAACGCCGCCGTCGGCCCAGCTCACTACGCCAGTATCTCCATTTACAGTCACCGAGTCATAACAGTTCTTTCCGTTCGCGTCGCACGTGGTTAGGCCGGACGGGTCGATAAGGCCAAGAGGGTTATTGAAGACGTAGGCGTAGCGGTTGAGGGATTGGGGATAGGCGATGGAGCCAGCGAGGGGATCGGGAGACGAGAAGCGCGCGACAGGGTTGATGTAGAAGCGGGCCATGGCGTAATCGTTGCCGGATTCGGCGTCGCGCTCGTAGACTGGTGAATAGCCAGCTTGTGCTGAGGCGTTGTACCAGATTTCGCCAAACGGGAAAGTGGCCCATTTGCGCGACGATGTTCCCGCTGGAATCGGTCCGACGAGACGGTTGGAGAGATGGTCGGGGTGGTAGTAGGTGGTGGCGCCGGATTCGAATTTTGGCAAGCAGCGCGCCGCCGGCAGTAGATGTACTCGCGGGTGAGAGGATAGGGCGCCGAAGTGCGCCGTTGACGTACTCGGCGATGACCTTGGCCGCCGGAGAAAATCGTCACGATGGTGGTGCTGCCGGAAACCTTCTGGACGCGCAGATTGTTGCCGTCGTAGGTGTAAGTGCCGGAGCCGAGGATACCGGAGGCGCTAGGAGCGGTTTTCGGCGTCGTACGCCAGGGTGTTTTGGCCGTCGTTGGTCATGTTACCGTTGGCGCGCTGATTGTAGCGCGACACGCCTGCGAAAGAAATCTCCGCACGCGTCCCGGAAAAGCGTCGGGGCGGATGCGGAGACCTAAGGTATTGAAGACGCTTGAAGAGAACTTCCCCGTTGGCTTCTTCCGAGCCTTGATCGTGAGCGCAACCAAGTGTACTCGGTCGAAGGAGCCGACGCCGTCATCTAATCAGCCTAAATCATTCATGGAAGTGCTCTAGGAGGCCGCGCTGCCTTTCTTGCTTCTGCGCCGCTCATCCCTATTAAGATAAAATGCCCTGGCGAGACCGGCTGCCGAGACCATCGCGGAGCCCCAAGTCACAAGTGTAAGTGGAAGCCCTAAAAGGCCGCCTGGAAACTGCAAGGTAGTCTGCCCATGAAGATAAGGCAGTAGTACATCAATTCCGAAAAACCCAATACCGAGAAAAGCTGAAACTGCAGCGAGCTTTCGCCATCCGTCCATGGTCTTCTTGTCCCACACACCGAGCCCTATAAACGCCAGGACCATAAAGACGACGACCGTGACCACAAATGGAAGCGCCACGCCCATGTATCTAGCGACCAGAGTCGCGATGATACATTCTATTGCCAACGCCAAAAGGCCAATCAAGTCTTCCATAATGGGTTATTAACCAATCATCTCTAGTAAAATCCTAACGCCTGACAAGGAACTGAAACCGCACCGCCCAATAGTGCACCACCGACACCTCCAGCTGTCGCCCCGAATAATGCGCCGCCAAGCGCGGTGGCTGGACTAAGGCGGCCTGCAAACGCACCCACTAAAGCTCCTTTGGTAGCCCCTTCTTCGGCATAGTTTATGATGTTGTCTTGAGGACTCGTCCCACAAGTAAACCTGATGACCGGTTGCGCGAGGTTTTGGAGTAGGGTCTTGACTAGAAGCTATTGCACAACCCTCCGTAAGACGATCATGAAGCAGGCGATATGAAAGAACGCCCGGTAGATTCGGAGCGAACGGTCGTAGCGCACGACCAGCGCCGGAAGTTGCCGAGCCAGCCGATGGTGCGCTCGACGATCCAGCGTCGTCGGTACCGCCGCAGCGCTCGGCCATCTTGCGTCGCCGGACGATCCGGTTCGTGCGATGCGGCGCAGATCAGTTCGATGCCGCGCCGCCGCAACCGCTCGCGCAGCGGATCGCTGTCGTAGGCTTTGTCGGCAATCACCCGCACCGGCTTCTGCCGCGGACGGCCCGCACGATGCCGTCGGCCTACGCGGATCGTCGCGAGCGTCGTCTCCGCGAGCCGGACTTCCGCCGGGGATGCAGAGTGAAGGTGGTCTCCCAAAGGAACACCCTGGCCGTCGACCACCACCATCCACTTCGTCCCCTTGCCCCGCTTGGTTTTTCCGACTCCGCAGCCCCTTTTTTCGCCGGAGCAAAACTGCCGTCCAGAAACGATTCGCTCCACTCCAATTGCTGGCGCTCGTTCAACTCGCTCAGAAACGCGCGCCAGATGTTCAGCCAGACGCCCTGCTCCTCCCAGTCCCGCAGCCGCCGCCAGCAGGTCGAAGGATGCGGATATTTCTCCGGCAGATCCTGCCAGCGAGCCCCGCTCCGCAGAATCCACAGAATCCCTTCCAGCACACGACGGTTCTCGATCCACGGACGGCCACCCTTGCGGTGCTTGCGGCGGTTTGGGAAGCAAGGGCGCGATTTTCTTCCACTGCGCTTCGGTCAGCAACGGACCGGATCGCGCCATCGGCCCTCCTTCGGCGCTGCTGACTCTGCTTATCCCTCATCCGAGAAAACTCAACCACCTCATTTCAAAGCCTGTACTGGGTTATGCAACAGCTTCTAGGCGGACGCCCTGGTGTTGCTGATATTGGAGGGCACCTAAATCGCCGCCGCCGCCGCCGCTGGTATTGCCGCTACGACGAGCCGCGATTCTCACTTTTTGTCAAATACCTTTTGCCAATCGTCGGGCCGAAGGTTTGGATACTGCTTCCCTACGCGGTAGGAGAAGAAAACCAAACCGACAACGGAGGCCAACGTGAGCAATATTCCCATGCCACTCGGGTGGAAGACTGCGGTCAAGCCAGCATTGACCACAATCCACCCGCATGCCCCAGCTGCCAAGAGTGCAAGCCTCCCGCGGTAGAACAGGAATGTCAGAGCGGCTCCCACGGCGAGAAATAGGATCATCTCCCGGAAGTTGTGCCTCCAAAACGCCGTGGAACTCATGATGAAGAGGATCGTGATCGCAAACGCCATAAACATCATGAACCACGTACGTAGAGTGAATCTCTCTTCCCCCATTTCTCGACCTCAGTTTGACCAGGCGGGCGCGGCACACGCCGCCTCGGCCGCCAAATACATTGCAGCGTCCCAACCAATCTTGGCTATGGAGGCCCCTTTTAGAAAACCGAGACCGATTCGTCCAGCGATCGTACCGCCAAATGATTGGCTGGCTGTTCCAACAGCTATGGGGTTATACACTCCTGCCGTGGCTGAAACCGGTGTGGAAATGGTTGTCACTGTGCCAACCGCAACTTGCGCGCCTGCATGTTCAAGAATCTGGGTCGTGCCCTCCACAGCAACACCGGCCCCTTGATCCAATCCTCCGCTGCCGGTAGCCAACGAGGATACATCGCTGAAGAAATTGCTTCCTAAGACTTCGGGGATACGCCCGTTTGAAAGCGCGCTCAGAGATTTTGTTTGCGCCAGTTGAGCTGCGCATCTGTTCAGATTTTTTGAAACGGTCCAGAGACTTGGGCCACCACTGGTATTGCCGCCACCGTTGTTGATGCCGGGGCGATAGATCAAGTAAGCGTTTGCACTATCCGAGCCATCGTTCGGACACGGTGGGCTCGTGAAGAGTTGTTGACCCACTGGGGTTTGGCTGCCGTCCCCAGAAATGATGACGGAGCTGACGGTTCCGGGCCCTCCCCCGCACAGACCCCAGAGGTCGATTAAGTCCGTTGAGTCGTTGAGTGCGTAAATGTACCGATCCAAGGATTGAGGATTTCCAATAGAGCCAGCTAGTAAATCGGGCGAAGAGAAGCGGGCGAGGCGGTTGACGTAGGAGCGCATCATGGCGTAATCGTTGCCGGATTCGGCGTCGCGCTCGTAGGGGTGAACTCGAGCTTGTCGTTGGTGGCGTTGTACCAGGATTCGCCGAAGGGGAAATGGCTAAGCTGTTCAACGGTGTTACCACTGGAATCGGTGACAAGGCGGTTCGAGAGTTGGTCCTGATGATAGTACTTCGCGCCGGAGGAGTCGATCTCCGCAAGCAGCGCGCCGCCGGAGTAGATGTACTCGCGGGCGAGAGGATAGGGCGCCGAAGCGCCGGAATACTCGGTGATGACCTTCGAGCCGGAGACGTAGACCGTCGCGGCGCTGCCGGAAACTTTTTGGACGCGGAGATTGTTGCCGTCGTAGGTCATGTTCCGCCCCACTCTACTCGTTCGAAGTATCTGGCGCCGTCATCTAATCAGCCCGTCCGCCGTCATCCAATCAGCCCCCAATATGCGTCGCACGCCACGAGTTCCTTAAGGCCCTTTTCTTGTTGCGTTGGACCGGAAAAGAATTTCTTCCTCCTTCTCTCCTTTGGGCGTTGGGTACCAATAGCGGATTATCTCGGTGCGGTCGGTTCGGATAAACATGGCATGCGGGTGTCCGATGAATCTTGGAGTTGGGGCATTCTCGCCCCTCGGGTGCGCACCGGGTTCAGGTGGCGACGGTCCCTCAGGCTCGGACATGCGTGGTGCATCATGTTCTTCTGGCGTCTCCGTGTCGGTGAGGTTGGTAACTACAGAGACAGTCAAGAGGCGTGGGTCAGGGAAGCGCCGGGATAGATTCTTATATAGTTCTCTCAAATTCTCTTCGGTAAACGCTCTCTCCTCTATCAGGATATCGAGGAACCGTTGCTTCGGTCCTGTTCGTGAAGGGTCCATTTCTTGGAGCGCATCAACTACGTCGTTGTAAATAATCACGTAGCGGAAAGCCGAGCGAGGAATAACACGGGTTCGAGGGGTTCCCTCTCCGGAGCCGGTGGCCGACGGCGTTGCTAGGCACAAAGAAATTGAAAGATAGAAAGGCAATACCAGTCTGCTTGCTGTGTTCATGGCCGAGTGACCCTCAATTAGGGTTTACAATGGTTATTAAAGTAGTTGCTGAGTGATTGTGAAGCGCCCCCCGACCCATCCGTATAGGGAACGTGAAGGAGCCCAGCTAGCGAAACGTCCAGTTGCGGCCCTTTCGGGTATGCCAGGTGCGAGGCTTCGTGAAGCAGCCAATACATATTGTCACCCCCATCGAAACGGCCCGCGCCTCCGCTGACGTAAATCCCCGGCATTGGGACATTGACAAAGGTCTGGGCCTGGTTATATAGCATACCGGCAAAGAATGTGCCGACCGTCTCATTTGCTCCCGCCAAGCCGTCAAGGTAGGTTTGAGCCAACTGACCGGCGATGGCGCTGACATCGTAGATCTGGAGTGAATTGGCCATCGCGTCAACGATTCCTAGAAGTCCGACTTGATTAAGCGCGTCGATGCAATCCTGCGACATGTTTTCAAGAAAAACAAGGAAGGGAGACTTGGGCTGCTTCAAAGATCCCACGAGTGGGCCAGGGTTAGGGCCGATACCGGAAGGGAGGCTGCCTGGAGGGAAAATATCGAAGATAGCACCAGGCTCGTCGAAATTTTCAGGATCTTCTCCGCTTGTGGTCATGGGATTGAGGTCGAGACCGCTGTTCGGGTCAGACCCTTCAATGAACATTTCAAATGCCCAAGACTGAAGGTCGGGTGGGGGCTGGTAGAGGCGCGGAGTGAGGCCAGACGGGTCCACTGTATTGAGAGGATCATTGCCTGCGTATGTGTACCTGTTAAGGGATTGAGGATTTCCAATAGACCCAGCCAGCAAATCCGGCGAAGAGAAGCGGGCGAGGCGGGAGATGTAGGAGCGGGCCATGGCGTAATCGTTGCCGGATTCGGCGTCGCGCTCGTAAGACGTGAAGAGCAGCTTGTCGCTTGAGGCGTTGTACCACATCTCACCAAACGGATAGTGGCCCATTTGCGCGACGACGTTCCCGCTGGAATCGGTGACGAGACGGTTGGAGAGATGGTCCGGGTGGTAGTAGGTGGCGGCGCCGGATTCAATTTTGGCAAGCAGCGCGCCGCCGGAATAGATGTACTCGCGGGCGAGAGGATAGGGCGCCGAAGTGCCGGAATACTCGGCGATGACCTTCGAGCCGGAGAAGATGTAGACGGTGGTGGTGCCGCCGGAAGATTTCTGGACGCGGAGATTGTTGCCATCGTAAGTATAAGCGGCAGACGTGCTGTAGGCGGTCAAACGATTCTCCGCGTCATAGACATAGCTGGGAGCGGGACAGGGCGGAGCGGATTCAGCCAGAAGGTTACCGTTGGCGTCGTAGCAATCGCCGGAGATGCGGTTGGTGGTGGCGTCCACGCCGACCGAGAAATGCGCAGGGCTATCGTAGGTCTGCGTCTCCGCCGAGGCGTTGCCGTAGCGGTCGTAGGTCCAGGTAAGGCCCCACTTGACGTAATTCGCCGAGCCGTTCGTGGTGGCGGAAGTGAGCCGGTACAAAGCGTCATAAGCGTAGCTGACGGTGCGGCCGGAGTCCACATTGTCCGTGATGCACTGAATTTGGCCGTTGTTGCCTGAAGCGCCGCTGGGGCAGTTGGTGGAATCTGCCTTGTACCGGGGGGAGGTCTTGACGCTCCTCATAGACTTCGCAGCTGGTAAACGCTTCTGCCACTTGTGCCACGAAAACCCTGATTCACCGCTGGCTACGGTCCTGCAGGAGCAAACGAAGGGTTTCTTGCCCCGCATAAGTTGTATCGGGCATCATGCCCGCATCGTGTGAGCTGGCGAGGCTTGGCGCCGGGTCTACTTGTGTCGAAGAGATAAATGTGAGATTTACTGGCGGCCACATACCCATCCCCTTCTACAATTGTGACATTCGGACTGCATCCCGCAGCAATCCATCTACCATCTGGTGACCACGACACATGAGAGCAGCGCATGTTGGCGTCGCGGCTTAGTTGGATGAGGTTGCTTCCATCGGCCTTGATAATGAAAATCTGAGAACTATCCTTCCACAGCCCGGTAAAGGCGATGCGCGAACCATCTTCGGACCACGCCGGTCCATGTGCATCCAGCTCCTGCTTGGTCAGGGCACGTGGTGCGCCCACTTCATCGCCGTGCAAGTCGGCTACATAGAGGACGGACTTCTGATCGCCAGTAAAGGAAGAATACGCGATGCGTCTTCCATCGCGTGACCAGGCGCTATCATAAGCTGGCACCGGTGCAGTCGCTGGATCACCGTCGAGGGACATTACGCTCAACGAAGTACTTAGATCCGCACTGTACTGCTGTTTATCGGCGAGCGCCCAGCGCCCTATATTATACAGTCCATGCGAACCGTAAAATGTGGGAAGAAAATTATCCACAGGAGGAGTCAAAATTAGCAACCTCCCACCGCGAGGACAATAAACATGAATAGGGTTGGTGGTTCCAAGAGCCCAATCTGAGTTTTCACAGTACTCATTTCGATACCAATCCCCCTCGACTTCGAGAAATCGGCTGAATGGTTCTTCTGATCGACCGTTCGGGGGAAACGCGATCCCTTCATCATGTGCACTACCAGACTACTACGGTTCGCCAAGCGGACGGCAACCTGGCCACCATTAGGAATCCACAGAGTGTCCTGTGCCTTTGGACCCATACGGGCGATCAGGGAGGAATTCCGGCCATCGGCGTTCATCCAGTAGACATCATGGGCAGTGCTCAGGAGATTTCGGAGTTCATCCAAAGCGGTATAGTTAAACAAGATAATCTGCTTGCATTCGTCTTCAAGGAACGCGATGCGGCGACCGTCCGGGGACCACGAAGGGTTATGACTCCGGTGATCGGATGTCAGGCGCTTGACGCGCTCGCCTTTCTGGTCCATGACGTAGATATCGTGCGGATAACAGGGGTCCCACTGAGCCATAGCGTCGAAAACAATCCAGAACTCTGGCTTCGGCGGTTTTTTCGCGAGCTGTTGAGCGCCGCAGTATTCCGCACAAACGAAGCCCCAGAAACAAGAATGCAAAGAACTTGAGAGCGTGGACCAGGGCAAAACTGAGAGGCTTGGGAACGTGCAGCGGGGCGGAACACATGACTCCAACGCCTCCATTTCGTATGACGTACGTCGAATTCCTCTCGTTACGGTGTCAACCAGTAAATTTGGGCGGGCGGCCCAAGTGTGATGCCGCAAAACGAATTTGGGCATTTCTCTATTTGTCAATCTACGGCACGCAGGGAAGGTTACCCTCAAGCACAATTTCCATCAAGAGTTCCCACGTCTTATAGAGGTTTGCACCTGTGAGGGCCGCACCATTATAGTAATCTGGGCTGCCCGTTCGTGACTGGGATGCGGTCGAGAGCTGCCCCGTGTTCGTTGGCGCGCGAAGTGTTGAAGGACGCGCCGGTATCGGCCACCGAGGAAAGGCGGCCGATGCTGTCGAAGTTCTGCTGCACGTTGCGCCCCGATGGGTAGGTGATGGAATTCAGTTCTCCCGCGAGATTATACCCGTAGCCGAGGGTGTAGGTGGCGCACACTGACGTTGAAGAGTGAGAAGAAACGGAGACCTCAAGACCCAGGTTCCAACACCGAACCGGGGCACCCGCAACCGCGTCTTCTGATTGTTCCGTTAAACGGAAGGCAAAAGATTGGCAGGCCACCCGTCATACCTGAAAAAAAGGGGGCGGCTGGGTGGCCGCCCCAAAGTTTTTTCGAGCGAGATATTTTTCGGGGGAGCTGTCTTTACGGCTGAGAGTCGGGGCGGCGCTTGAGGGTGGGGCGGTCGTCGGTGCTGTTGGGATCGGTGGGATCGGTGGTGGTGCCGGTTTTTTGCTTGGACTGCTCGGTTTTGGTGCGCAGGGTGGGCTTATTGGGGCCTTCCTGGGCCTTGGTCTTGAACATGATGTTGCGAAGGCGGGCCTTGACCTGGTCGAATTCCGAAGTGGTGACGATATACTCCGGCTTGGCCGGGAGGATGCGCGCGATTTCCTTTTGCGTGTTTTCGATGCGCTCAGGATTCGGCGGGTGGGTTGAGAAGACCTTGGGGATGGTGCCCGGGCGGCGCTTTTCATCGGCCTGGATGCGCTCGAAGAAGGTGACGTAGGAATTGGGGTCGTAGCCGGCCTTGTACATGTACTGGAGGCCGAGGAAATCGGCTTCGCGCTCAGCGTCGCGGGAGAATTTCAGGAAGGTGAGCGGGATGGCCAGGTTCATGCCTTGGTAGATGCCATATCCGGCCCAGCCGTAGGGGATGAAGATCATGGCCGGGATGGAGGCCAACTGCATGAGTTCGCCCTTGGTGGCCTGCTTGGTGCCGTGGCGCGCGGCCACATGAGCAATTTCGTGGGCCATCACGCCGGCGAGTTCGGATTCTTCCTGGGCGCGGAGGATCAAGCCGCTGTTGACATAGAAAAAGCCACCGGGAAGCGCGAAGGCGTTGACTTCGTCGGAATCAATCACCTTGATGGTGAAGGGCACGCGCGCGTCGGAATTGCGCACCAGGTTTTGTCCCACGCGGTTGACGTACTCGGTGACCACCGGGTCATCAATGAGCTTGGACGAGCGCTCGACTTCCTGAGCGAGACCCTTGCCGAGAGCGATTTCCTTTTCGATTGAATAGAAATTCACGCCCTTGCCAACGCTGCGGTTGCCGATGGCGTCGACGTCTTCCTTGGAATTCTTTGGATCGACCTTATCCTGCTGCTGTACAGGCTGGGAGCCGTTTTGCTGCTGCGTCTGTTGTTGGGTCGGTTGTTGAGTTTGCTGCTGCGTGGGCGGCGGTGTCTTGGAGGGATCCTGGCTCGGGTCTTGGGTTTGCGGAGCGGCAAGGGCTTGACCAGCCAGCAGGGCGCTTGCCAGCGCTAGTTTCAGGGCATGCCGCAGAAATTCTTGCATAAGCTCTACCTCCGCCTACCCAGAATTATACACCCCCATAGCAGGGTGGGTCCTGGGATTCTCCCTTCATTACGATGTCAAAGGGTTGCGGAAGGTTATCTATTCGCTCGAGGATTCAAAAGGTTCCGGCCCGTACTTGGCCGATAAGCTGGCCCCGGTCCCGGGCGGGCGACCGCATGGTTTGGCGGGCAGCCTGGTATCCGCGGTCGAACTGCGGAGTACCGGGCCGGTACAGCTTCATTCCGTACCCCGCTGTTCGTAACCAGTTGACACACTTGGCGGCTCACTCTACAGTCGAAGACTACCACCTATGAGCGTTTCCAAGATTCAGATTGGCCAGCTATGGAAGAAGGAGGGCACCGGGGACATCTACCTGGTCACGAGGCTCTATTCCGAGGCCCTGCATACCATGGTGATCCTGCGGAAGTCCGGAGCCGAGGACGAGGCCCAAATCCGGGTTCGTGTTGAGCGTTCTGGCGGCGGCCAGACGATTCCCGGCTTTTCGCCCGCCCAGGAAGACGAAAAGTTCTAGCTTCAGATTGACCGAACCTCCATCTTTACAACGTCTTCCACCTTCATTAATTCCTTTTGCAGGAATGGCTCGCCGTATCCCACGCCAATCATCTGGCCATAGTGCCTCGCCAGTTGGTTCATCTCTTGTTCCAGGCGGTCGATTGCCAGGTAGACCTTGCTCTTTTTTTCGTTCTTCTTAGGGCGGAATTGCGACCCAAAGGCCAGGATGGCCTTCCGCCGTCGTTCGTACTGCGCAGTGATATCCACAACAAACGTGGGGCGCACGTTCGCATAGGAGATCGAATAAAGAATCTTGAAAGGCCGGAAAGCTTCGCCTTCAATTGGCAATTGTTTCAGGCCTGCCAGGAAGCATCCTTCGTAACCGAGCGTAGAGGCGTGGTAATGGTCCGGGTGGCGCGCTTCCCAGTAAGGAAGTATGACCGTCTTGGGCCGAAGCTCGCGGATGACGGAGGCCAGGCGCAATTTGTGCTGGCGGCTCGGCTGCACATCCGAATCCGGCACGCCCAGTGTGCCGCGCCACTTCACGCGGAGGAATTTCGCCGCGGTTGCAGCTTCTTTCGCGCGGGTTTGCGGGGTGCCGCGTGTGCCCATTTCTCCCGCGGTCAGATCAAGGATGCCGGTTTTGTAACCGCGCTGGGCCATTTTGAGAAGTGTTCCGCCGCAGGTCAGTTCGACGTCGTCGGGATGCGCGGCAATCGCCAGTAGATCGAGTTTCATCTAGCCTCCATCTCTCGCAGATTCTAACAGTTTGGCATCCGCGATGGCTGCTTGGCCTGCCAAGGCACCACTTGCGATGCCGCTTGGCTGCATTCCCGGCTGTGGTATCGTTCTCGGGCATGGCGCTGCCGCTTCCATCAAACACCGGCTCCTTGAACGGCCAAGTGGCTTTGGTTACCGGGTCTGCGAAACGCCTGGGTCGCGCCGTGGCCTTGCACCTGGCGCAAGAGGGTGCGGACGTGGTCATTCATCATAATTCCTCACGCGCGGAAGCCCAGAGCGCCGTCGCCGAGATTGAACAGCTCGGCAGGCGCGCGGTTGCCATCGCCGCCGATCTCGGCAATGTCTCCGAAATCAAGCGGCTCTTCGAGGAGGCCGCAAAACAGTTTGGCCGACTGGACATCCTGGTCAACAACGCCGCCAATTTTCTCCAGACCGATTTCGGATCCACTTCCGAGGAAACCTGGGACGCTTCACTCGATACCAATTTGAAAGCTTCCTTCTTCTGCGCGCAAGCCGCCGCCCCGCTGCTCAAGCAGAGCCAGGGCGTCATCATCAATTTCGCGGATGTCGGTGGACTCCTGGCCTGGACGGGCTACATCCCCTACTGCATTTCGAAAGCCGGGGTCATCATGCTCACGCGCTGCCTGGCAAAGGCACTCGCTCCCGGAGTGCGCGTCAACGCCATCGCTCCCGGCGTTATCGCCATGCCGGGGGACCCGCCCGGATTGGAGGCGGACTTCATCGAGCGCGTAGCTCTGCATCGCTCGGGCAGCCCCTCCGACATCACCGGCGCCGTTTCTTTTCTGATCGGCTCGAAATTCATGACCGGCCAGATCCTCATCGTCGATGGCGGCCGCACATTGTAGAGTCTTCTGAATCCGCGGCGTGACCGGACCACGCGCATAAAATTTCAGAAACCCGCCGTGCAGAGAAACTCGCCACGGTGTATTCTATTCTCCTTATCTCGCGCATAAATCCGCCGCGCCCATTGCGGGCGCACAGGACACGAAAAGAAGAGGGACCAAGGGAAGTCATGGAAAACGAAATTTCAACCCAGCCGCACAGCATCGAGGACGTCGAAATCCAGGAATGGCTCGAGTCACTCGACTCCGTCCTGCTCTCCAGCGGCGCCGAAGTGGCCCGCGAAATCATGGAGCGCCTGCGCGCCCACGCCACCGTCAGTGGGCATCGATCTTCCTTTCTCCGCCAACACGCCTTACGCCAACACCATTCCCGCGCGCCTCGAACCCCTCTTCCCCGGCGATCAGCAGCTCGAGCGCCGCATCAAGTCCCTGATCCGCTGGAACGCACTTGCCATGGTCGTGCGCGCCAATCGCCTCGAACACAATATCGGCGGCCACATTTCCACCTACGCCTCCGCCGCCACGCTCTACGAAGTCGGCTTCAACCATTTCTTCCGCGCGCGCTCCGATTCCTTCGAAGGCGACACCGTTTATTTCCAGGGCCACGCCGCTCCCGGCATCTACGCCCGCGCCTTTCTCGAAGGCCGCCTCAGCGTTGAGCAGCTCGTGAATTTTCGCCGCGAACTGAAGCCCGGCGGCGGGCTCTCTTCCTATCCGCATCCCTGGCTCATGCCCGACTTCTGGGAATTTCCCACCGTCTCCATGGGACTCAGCCCGCTGATGTCCATCTATCAGGCGCGCTTCAATCGCTATCTCGAAAATCGCGGACTCAAGCCCGCCACCGACGCCAAAGTCTGGGCCTTCCTCGGCGACGGCGAAACCGACGAGCCCGAATCGCTGGGCGCCATCACCCTCGCCTCCCGCGAAAAACTCGATAACCTCATCTTCGTCGTCAACTGCAATCTCCAGCGCCTCGACGGCCCCGTCCGCGGCAATGGCCAGATCATTCAGGAACTCGAATCCGCCTTCCGCGGCGCCGGCTGGAACGTCATCAAGATTCTCTGGGGCTCCGAGTGGGATCCCATCATCGAGCGCGACACCGAAGGCCTGCTCGTCAAGCGCATGGGCGAAATGGTCGACGGCGAATACCAGAAGCTCGTCGTCTCCAGCGGCGCCTACATTCGCCAATTTTTCTTTGGCAGCGATCCCCGCCTTCTGCAAGCTGGTCGAGCCGCTTCCCGATGAGGCGCTTCGCCGTCTGCGTCTCGGCGGCCACGATCCCCGCAAGGTTTACGCCGCCTACAAAGCCGCCTTTGAACACAAAGGCCGCCCCACCGTCATTCTCGCCCGCACCATCAAGGGCTACGGCCTCGGCGAAGCCGGGGAAGGGAAGAACGTCACGCACCAGCAGAAAAAGCTCAACGAAGACGAGCTGCGCGAATTCCGCTCGCGCTTCGGCATTCCTCTGAGCGACGAGGACGTCAACGAAGTGCCCTTCTATCGTCCCGCCGAAGACAGCGAAGAGATGCAGCTACCTCAAAGCCCGCCGTGAAGCCCTCGGCGGTTACGTGCCGCAGCGCAAAGTCCGTTCCGACGCCGCTCGTTGCCGATCACGACGAACTCTTCAAGGAATTCTTCGAGGGCAGCGAAGGCCGCGAAGTTTCCACCACCATGGCTTTCGTCGGCATGCTCCGCAAGATGCTCAAGGACCGCGAAATCGGCAAGCTCGTCGTTCCCATCGTTCCCGACGAAGCCCGCACCTTCGGCATGGAATCCCTCTTCCGCACCGTCGGCATCTATTCCAGCGTCGGCCAGAGCTACGAGCCCGTCGACGTCAACACGCTGCTCTATTACAAGGAAGCCAAGAACGGCCAGATCCTCGAAGAGGGCATCACCGAAGCCGGCTCGATGGCTTCATTCATCGCCGCGGGCTCCGCCTACGCCACCCACGGCATCAACACCATTCCGTTCTTCATTTACTATTCGATGTTCGGTTTTCAGCGCATCGCCGATTTCATCTGGGCCGCCGCCGATATGCGCACGCGCGGCTTCCTCCTCGGCGGCACTGCCGGCCGCACCACGCTCGCCGGCGAAGGCCTCCAGCACCAGGACGGCAACAGCCACGTCCTCGCGCTTCCTGTTCCGAATCTTCGCGCCTACGATCCCGCGTTACGCCTACGAAATCGCCGTCATCATTCAGGACGGCATTCGCCGCATGTACAAGGATGGCGAAAACATCTTCTACTACATCACCGTCATGAACGAGCCCTACGCCATGCCCGCCATGCCCGCCGGCGCGAAGGAAGGCATCCTCAAGGGCATGTACAAGCTCCGTCCCGCGGCCAAGCGCAAAGCCAAACTCCGCGCGCAACTCTTCGGCAGCGGCGCCATTCTCAACGAAGTGCTCCGCGCCCAGGAAATTCTCGAACCAGAAGTTCGGCGTTGCCGCCGATGTCTGGAGCGTCACCAGCTACAAGAATCTCTACACCGACGGCATCGAAGTCGAACGCTGGAACCGCCTCCATCCCGACGAAACGCCGCGCGTCCCCTACGTCACGCAAGTGCCTCGAAGGCGAGCAGGGCGTCGCTCGTCGCCGCCTCCGACTACTTGAAGGTCCTCCCTTCCATGATTTCCAAGTGGGTCCCGCGCCGCCTCGCCACGCTTGGCACCGACGGCTTTGGCCGCAGCGAAGGCCGCGACTCGCTCCGCGAATTCTTCGAGGTCGATTCCCGCTTCATCACCCTAGCCACGCTCCACGAGCTTTTCATGGACGGCAAGATGGAACGGTCCGTTCTCGATAAGGCCATCAAGGATCTGGGCATCAACACGGAAAAACCGAATCCTGTCGTGTCATAAGTTGACGAGAAGCGGCCAGTTTTGAAGCGGCTGTTTTTGTGCCAAGGGGCGAGCGAGTGCTCGCCCCTTTCCGTTGCTACGTGTTTTCGTGAGCCGCCTGAGCCAGAATTTCTCCGGGCTTGATTCGTCCGGTCGCGAGATTGGCTACCAGTTGGGCATTGGCCGCGAGAAAGTCGTATTGGCCCAATTCCTTCGGGAGAACCCACACGACTTGTTCAAATGTGTGCGGGACAATTTCACTTTCAGAAATCTCAACTGCGTAGAAGAGGATTTCCAGCTCCTCCGGTGTCGTGGCGTATTTGTGAATCACGCGCCCAATCGCGACGCTTTTTCGCAACGTCACACCCAGTTCTTCCCGCAGTTCGCGTGCCAGCGCGGCCTCCGGCGCTTCACCGGCCTCCACCTTCCCGCCGGGAAACTCCCACTTCAGCGCCGACGTATCATTTCTGCGTCGCTGCCCGATCAGCAGCCGCCGATCGCTCCGTTCGATAACTCCCGCCACCACGATTCTCATTTCTCCGCGGGCCTCTGCGTTCTCAGCGTCTCTGCGTTGTCTTTCCTCTGTCTTACTTCAGCTGCAATAGTTTCCACAACTGCGCCGCTCCCCTCATCAGCGGCGGCCCTGGCGTGTTCAGTAATTCATCTCGCACCACGTAGACGCGGCGATTCCGGATCGCCGGCACATTTTTCCACATTTCAACTTCGTATGCTCTCCGTGGTTCCGCTTTTTCTCCCGTGGCTGCCCAAGCCAGCACAATAATGTCAGGTTTCGCCTCCGCAACCTGTTCGTCGGTGATTTTCTCTCCAGCGGGAACGACCATCTCGCCGCCACAGATTTTCACAAGTTGCGCGACCCAGGGCGGCGAGCTGATTCGCGGATGCGGCCAGGCCTCGCAATAAACGTGCACTGTGCGCGTCAGTCGCCTTGCTTTCTTCTCGATTTCGGAAAAGGCTTGCCGCATCTTCCTCACAAGTTGATCGGCAGCCGCCATTCGTTCCGTAATTCCGCCGAGGAGACGAATGTCCGCTTCGATATCAGCCAGCGTCCGCGGATTCATCGCCAGAAAATTCAAGGGCTGTTCGAGAAGTTTCCCGACCGTCTCCTGCTTGTACGGCACCGATCCAATCACCAGTGTCGGTTTGAGCCGCAAGATCGTCTCGACCGATTCCATGTGCCAGCAATCGCCCAGCTTCGGCAAGTTATCCACCGGTGCGACATCCGCGCACCACTTCGTCACCCCAACTAGCATGCGCTTGGCCCCGATGGCGCACAAAATCGAGGTAGCGCTCGGCGCCAGCGATACGATGCGCAATGGATCTCTTTGCTTCGCTTTCCTGTTCACCGAAAGAGAATACCAGAGGGGCAAGTGTGCGGCGGACTTACCGGAGTGGATTGACTCCGCTTCACGAGTGTGTTGCACTTCTTTTTCAATTCTTTCAAACGTTTGGAGGACTTTCGTGCGCCACTATCTCGTAGCTTTCATTTTGTTCTTGCCGCTTTCGGTTTCTCGCTCAATCTCCCACTTCGTCGGCGAAGCCCGAAGTCGTCCAGTATCACGCCACCATCGACACGGTGAAATACGTTTACGGCGTAGCACCGCCCGTTGCGCATCTCCACCCCGGGAATATTCTGGATTCCAACTCTCTCGATTGTTTCGGAAACAGCATCAAGAAGCCCGGCGACACGCTCGCGCTCACCAAGGGCGACAATCCGCTCACCGGCCCGTTCTTCATTGACGGCGCCGAACCCGGCGACACGCTCGTCGTTCACATCCTCGACTTGCAGGTGGACGGCAATCAGGGCCTCGGCGCGTTCGCGCCTGGCTTTGGTGCGCTCAACGAAACCAACTACACCCCGATGCTCCATCCGCCGCTGCCCGAAAAAATCTGGTTCTATCCCATCGACCACGCAGACAACACCGCTACTTTCCAGGCGCTCGACTCCAACTACAAAGTGAAAATCCCGCTCCATCCCTTTCTCGGCTGCATCGGCGTCGCACCCGCCAACGGCGAAGCTCGCAGTTCCATTGTCCCCGCCGAATTCGGCGGCAACATGGACGCGCCCGAAGTCTCGGCGGGCAACACGCTGTATCTACCCGTGAATGTTTCTGGCGCGCTTTGCTTTATTTTGGCGACGGCCACGCCGCCATGGGCGACGGCGAAATCGCCGGCACGGCCGTCGAAGTCCCCATGAGAGCGCGCCTGCAAGTCGATGCTTGTGAAAGGGAAGCACACGAACTGGCCGCGCTTCGAAAACGATAAGGAAATCATGGCCGCGGGCATCTATCGCCCCGTGGACGACGCGCTACGCATCGCCTTCACCGAACTCGTCGCCTGGATTCACGCCGACTACGGTCTCTCCGAGCTCGATGCCTATGAGCTGCTTTCGAAAGTCGGCAAAATCCATCTTACCGAAATGGTTGATCCGAACTATGTCGTCGTTGCTTCAATAGAGAAGAAATACTTGCCGCAGAAGAAGTGAGCTGTCCGGATAGCAGAATTTCGGGTCCGGCTTTTCCGCGGTTTAGCGATTTGGTACCCTCTTCCCCATGGTCAGAGCTCTGATTCTTCTGGCGGCCTTGTTATTTCCCAGTGCGCAGGATGACCTTAGCCCGGAGATGCGCCAACTTGTGAATCAGTTGATTCGTCTGCAGAGGTCTTGGGGACCAGCCATGAGCACTCACAGCGCTGCGGTCACTCTGAAACAGGACAAGCCCATTGCCGGCGATGGCGCCCTTGGGCCCCAAGGAAACTTCAGTGTTGTGCCTTACCTCATCTATACGACCGGTTTGCCGAATGACAAAATATATCGGTTGACAGAGGTCAATTTTCCCGATCTCAACCCGAAGGTCGCGATGGAGGGCATCGGATTGAATTCGGAGGGGTTGGCTGTTTGTCCTGGCAAGCCAGGAACGTGCCGTTCAGAAGAGGGACCGGACGACCCTATAGACTTGATTCTCCCTTCCGCGAAAGGGCAGGTCCATCACATGGCTCTCATTTCTGAAGACCAGGAAGATCGCGCCTTCTTCGTGGTAATTCCGTTCCCTGCGCGGTCCACGGATAAAGGATGCACATTGGAATTACAGCGGGTGCTGCCCAAAGGCGAACTCGTTTACCTTACTCTTTCTGGCTTGCCGCCTAATAGCGATGTAAAACTAGACTCGGCTTCCCTGGGCGAGAAACACTCAGGATCCGTAAAGTCTGATTCGCTGGGCAACTACACGTCAGCATTGATGCCCGCCGTCATGGGGAAAGATCACGGGACATTGCGTGTTACAGCGAGCACATCTGGGTGTTCTCCCTCAGCCTCCATCGGATGGGGGACTGGCTCTGACCGCTACGAGTAGACCTGGCAGACTTTTTTGGAGGATTCCTACACAATCATCAGACTTGATCTGCTCGCAAAGCATTCACATACTGTGAGAGATGTTCAGCGAAACCGTTCTCGATCATTTCAAGAATCCCCGCAACGCCGGCGAGCTTCCGAGCGCCACGGCAACCATTGAAGTGAGCAATCCCGTCTGCGGCGACATTCTCAAGCTCGCCGCTCGTTTTGAAAACGGCCGCATCGCCGAAGCGCGTTTTCTCTGCCGCGGCTGCACCACTTCGATCGCTTGCGCTTCGCTGCTCACGGAACAACTCAAGGGCCGCGCATTGGCCGAGGCTCGCGACATCACCGCCGAATCTCTCTCCGAATCTCTCGGCGGCCTTCCGCCCGCGACCTTCCACGGCGCGCAGCTCGCCGCCGATGCGGCGACCGCTCTCCTCCAAAAAATCGCTTTTTCGAATCGTTAGCTCTTCCGGTCGATCGCTTTATTCATCGTCTCCGGATCATTAAGGTTCAGCACGCAGCCTTCTTCGTTCGTGCGGACTTCTTCGATTTCGCCCGCATGTGCCCACACCACCGCCCGCGCACCGGTTTCAAGCGGCGCCCGAAGTAGTTCGTCGTACAAAGATGCAGGAAAAATCACCGGATGGCCGCGGCGGCCCTCGTAGACAGGCAAGACGATGGGTTTCTTCGACTTATAAAACTGCTCAATCAGATCTTGAACCAGCGCGCCGCTGATCAGTGGGTGGTCGATGAGGCAGAGCAGGAGTCCATCCGTTCCGGCTGGCAGGCTGCGGATCGCCGCCTGGATGGAGGTCAACTGCCCCTTCTCCCATTCGTGATTGATTACGATTTCCTCTGCTTTGAGATTTACGACTTTGGCGATCGGTTCGGCGTCCGCGCCGAGCACGACTCGCCGCACGCCGATTTCCGGCTGCTTCGTTACTTCCAACAAATGTTCGAGGAACGGCCGCCCCTGGTAGGGAAGCAGCGCCTTCGGCGAGCCCATTCGGCGCGAAGCCCCGCCGGAGAGGATGACGGCGGCCAGCATGTGCTCCCTTTCAGCGCTCGCCCGCGGCGTGAGCTGTTGCCGGGCGAGGTTCGTACTTCAATTTCTTATGCGCCGCGTTCGCCGCATTCCTGCGCACGGCTACCAGCTCCGCGACGATGCTGATGGCAATCTCTTCCGGCGAGAGCGCCCCGATTTCCAGCCCCATCGGAGCGTGCACGCGTTCGAATTCCTCCGCCTTGTAGCCGTCGTTTTCCATCGCTTTGTAGACGCTCAAAACTTTTCTTTTGCTTCCAATCATGCCCACATAGCGCGCTTCGGTGCGCACGGCCCAGGCCAGCACGCGCATGTCTTCCTTGTGTCCGCGTGTCACGATGACAAGGTAACTGGCCACATTGGGGTGAATCTTTTCGAAAGCATCTTCGTAACTCGTGTAAATCTCGTGCGCCATCGGAAAGCGTTCTTTGTTTGCGAACGCCTCTCGGTCGTCGACCACTCCAATTCCAAATCCTGCAGCGAAAGCCGTCTTGGCCACCGCCATCGAAACGTGCCCGCCACCAAACAAATACACAATCGGCTGCGGCAGGATCGGCTCGACAAAGACTTCCAGCGTTCCCCCGCAGATCAGCCCGTTGTCGTAGCTCGCTTCGTTATTAAGGTTGAAAATCATCTTGCGCGGCGATTCCTTCTGCATCACTTCTTTCGCCGCCGCCCACACGTCAGCCTCGACGCACCCGCCGCCAATCGTCCCTGCGATCGAGCCATCCTCGCGCACCAGCATGCGCGAACTCTCATAGCTCGGGATCGAGCCGTTCGTGTGCACGATCGTAGCCAGCGCCCCGCGCTGCCCCGCCCGCCGCATCTTCACGATCTCTTCAAATAAGTCCACGTCTCGCCCCTGCCCTCAGCCTACGGCTCGCCCTCTCCGCTGTCAACGTGCTCTGCTTTCTGGACACGCCTCGCCCGCGGTGTTACTTTGCCATTCGCACTCTGTAACGAGGGACCACGATGAAAGCAGTCGTTTTTCACCAGCACGGCGCGCCCGACGTCTTGAAATACACGGAAGCGCCCCATCCCGCCATTCGCCCTAGCGAGGTGCTCGTTCGCGTGAAAGCCTGCGCGCTGAACCACCTCGATCTTTGGGTCCGCCGCGGCATCCCGGGCGTTCCGATTCCGCTGCCCCACATCCTGGGCAGTGATATTTCTGGCGAAATCGCACAGATCGGAGCAGACGTCACGACCGTGCGCGCCGGCCAGAAAGTCGTGCTCATCCCCGGCGTGACCTGCGGGAAATGCCCCGCCTGCATCTCCGGCCAGGACAACCGCTGCCGCCAATTCACCAATCTCGGTTACATGATCGACGGGGGTTATGCCGAATTCGTTCGCGCTCCCGATGTGAATTGTCTGCCCTATCCGGAAAATCTCTCCTTCGAGGAAGCGGCCTCGATCCCTCTAGTCTTCCAAACCGCATGGCACATGCTTCTCGCTCGGGCCGAGCTGCAGCCCGGCGAAGATGTTCTCATCCTTGGGGCTGGTAGCGGTGTCGGCAGCGCAGCCATCCAAATCGCCAAGTTCTTCGGCGCTCGCGTCATCGCCACGGCCGGCTCCGACGAAAAACTCGCCAAAGCCAAGGACCTCGGCGCCGATCACCTTATCAATCATAAAACCCAGAAAATCCGCGAGGAAGTCCGCCGCATCACCAACAAGCGTGGTGTCGACGTCGTCTTCGAGCACGTCGGCGTCGCTACCTGGGATGATAGCCTTGCCAGCCTGGCGCCTAGCGGCCGCCTCGTCACCTGCGGCGCCACCACCGGCTATGACGCCAAGGTGGATCTCCGTTTTCTTTTCAGCCGCCAACTTTCGCTTCTCGGTTCGTACATGGGAACTAAATCCGAACTGCACAGTGTCATGCGCCTTGTCGCTAGCGGCCGGTTCAAACCCGTTGTCGATCGCGTTTTCCCGCTTGCCGAAGCCGCCGCCGCCCACGCCTATCTTGAAGCCAGCTCCCAGTTCGGCAAAGTCGTCCTCAAGGTCTAGTTATTGCTGCGCCTCTGCCGTTAAATTGCGGAAAGAATGGAGGATGGGCTCGACATGACTGAGACCGTGCCGCCAAATCAAAAGCCTCCGGACATCTCGGTCGATCTCCTCATCGTCGGCGCCGGCTTCTCCGGTCTCTGCATGGCCATCAAGCTCCTCGAAGCCGGGACGAAGTCCTTTCTCCTCATCGAGAAGAGCGACGACATCGGCGGCACCTGGTATGAGAACCGCTATCCCGGCTGCGCTTGCGACGTGCCCTCGCATCTGTATTCTTTTTCGTTTGAAAGCAATGCCGGTTGGACTCGCATGTTCGCAAGCCAGCCGGAAATCTACCAGTACATGAAATCGTGCGTGCAACGTTACGGGCTTGAGCCCTACATTCGTCTTAACACGCGTTTTCATGAGGCTACGTGGGATGAAGCGGCTGGCTTGTGGCGCATCACTGCCGGCGACAACCTGCGCATCCACGCGCGAGTGCTGATTTCCGGCATGGGCGCCCTGCATGTGCCGCATTATCCGGAGATCAAGGGCATTGAGAGTTTCACGGGCCCGTCTTTTCATTCCGCCACTTGGAATTCGGATGTCGACCTCGCGGGCAAGACGGTGGCCGTTGTTGGCACCGGCGCGAGCGCCATCCAGTTTGTCCCGCAAATCGCGCCGCTTGCAGGAAAGCTTTATCTTTTCCAGCGCACTCCTCCGTGGATCATTCCGCGGCCCGACTTTCAAATTTCTGAAAAATGGCGGCAGCGCTTCCAGCGCAGACCTTTGTTTATGTGGGCCTTCCGCAAATTCATCTTCTGCAGCCTCGAATGGCGCGTCCTCGGATTCCTTGGCAACCGCTTTGTCCGCGAACATAGCGAGAAAATCGCCCGCCGCCACTTGGAGAAAAGCATCACTGATCCCAAGCTTCGCGCCGCCCTGACCCCCAACTATGAGCTAGGTTGCAAGCGCGTGCTTCTCTCGGATGATTTCTACCCCGCGCTGACACGGCCCAATGTCGAACTGGTCACCGATCGCATCGCCGAAGTGCGCGAGCACAGCATTGTTACCCGCGACGGCGCCGAGCGTCCCATCGATGTCTTGATTTACGGCACCGGCTTTCACGTCACCGACCAGTTCATCGGCCTGCGCCTGGTCGGACGCGGCGGCATCGAAATTCAGGACGCCTGGCGGAAGGGAATGAGCGCTTATCTCGGCGTCACCGTCACCGGCTTCCCGAATTTTTTCATTCTCCTCGGCCCCAACACCGGCCTGGGCCACAATTCCGTGGTCCTCATGATCGAGGCCCAGGTCCGTTACGTCATGAGCTGCCTCAACCTGATGCGCCGCCGCAGGCAGCGCGTGATGGAGGTCCGGCCCGAGATTCAGCAGTGCTTCGCCGCCGGCATTCATCGGCGCATGAGCCGCACCGTCTGGCAATCCGGTGGCTGCCGCAGTTGGTATCAGGACACGCACACGGGCGAGAACACCACACTCTGGCCCGGTTCCGTCCTCGACTACATTCGTTGCACGCGCTCTGTTTCTCCCTCCGACTATCAACTTGCCCCCTGACTCTCCCTTCTGGCGCTCCTTCTTTTTCGCCTCTGCCTTTGTAATCTTCGCTTCCTCGGTGTCCTCAACGCCCTCTGCGGTTTGTTTCTTTCTTCGTTTTGCCGGCTGTCAATCCTCGATTGGCAACTTTCTCCCCGCTCACGAATCCGGATTTGTCTCTAACTTCCCGCTGTGCGAAAATACCTGTGGCGAGGCCCCATGAGTACATCCCTTGGCAAGCACGTTACGCTGACCAAACCTGAAGACTTCGGGAAGCTTCTGGAAGACGAAGGCATCATCTTCACCACTTTGGACAAGGCCGTGAACTGGGCGCGCAAAAGCTCGATTTGGCCGCTCGGCTTCGGCCTCGCCTGCTGCGCTATCGAGATGATGTCCATGGCCGCCGCCCGCTTTGACCTCGCGCGTTTTGGCGCCGAGGTTTTCCGCCCCTCGCCTCGCCAGGCGGACTTGATGATCGTCGCCGGCCGCCTCTCGCAGAAAATGGCCCCCGTCATCCGGCAGCTCTACGACCAAATGCCCGAGCCCAAGTGGGTCATCTCCATGGGCGCTTGCGCCACCTCCGGCGGCGTGTTCAACAACTACGCCATTGTGCAGGGCTGCAATCAGGTGATTCCCGTCGACGTTTACGTTCCTGGCTGCCCGCCGCGCCCCGAAGCTGTTCTCTACGCCATCCTCCAGCTTCAGAAGAAAATCGACAGCGAGAAGGGCTCCTTCAAGCGCGCTCTCAACCTCTCCTGATTTTTAGAGTTTAGAGTGCCGCAGTTCAACCCGACTTTTATCGGGGTCCTGCTGCCGCTTTCTCGTCCCTCACTGCTGCGCATCGGCCGCAAAACCTTCGGTTCGCTTTCGGTTCATCTTCTTTCTCGATTTTGCCCTGCTACGACACGGGCTACCTCCTCGGCTCTTCTCTGTGCTCTCTGTGTTCTCCGTGGACTCTGTGTTAAAAGGGTTTTATCTTTCCCCTGATTCCTGACCTTCCTAACGAGGAAGGGAATCGTTTTGGAGTCAATTTCATGACTGGACCAGCCGATCCCGCCCGCCAACTCCTACGCCACACTGTCGCTACCGTTGCCTACCGAGGCGGAAAAGCCCTGCGTGGCGCTCCTGATTCCTTCGCCAGTTTTCCCATCGGCGAGAAGCCGCGCACGCCCGTAAAAATCCTCGCGCACTTGGGCGACCTCTTTGAATGGGCCCTCTCCATCGCCCAGGGCAAGCAAGTCTGGCACGACTCCACGCCCCTGCCTTGGCACGCCGAAGTCGATCGTTTTTTCGCCGTCGTGAAAAAGTTCGACGACTACCTGGCCTCCGCCGAGCCGCTCCACACTTCCGCGGAAGGCCTCTTCCAGGGCCCCGTCGCCGACGCGCTCAACCACATCGGACAAATCGCCATGCTTCGCCGCCTCGCCGGCTGCCCCATCAAGGGCGAGAATTATTTCAAAGCCGATATCTCCGCCGGCCGCGTTGGCCTCGAGCAGGCCGCTCCGCGCCGCGAATTCGACTGACTCTCCGGTCACAAAGACTTCTGAATCCGGCCGCAATGCGCGCGCTATAATTGGTGCCAGGGCTCAAGGGACTTCTCGTGCAGTGTGACTCGCGGGATGACGTCCACAGCTTCAGGTCAACAGAATGCAAGAAGTTCACACGACCGACTATCTAACGCAAAAATTCCGCGCCCTGCGCCGCCTCACCGGGAACACGCCACTGCTCGGCATTCACTTCCGTTACCGTGGCACGGATCGCGCCATCTACGCCAAGTCCGAACAATCTGAACATGACCGGCAGCATCAAGGACCGCATGGCGCTGCACATCCTGCGGAAGGCCTATGCGGGAGGGCAGATCCATCCCGGCGAAACCATTGCGGAAGCCACGAGCGGCAACACCGGCATCTCCTTCGCTGCCATTGGCTCGCGCGCTCGGCCATCCCGTTTCCATCTTCATGCCCGACTGGATGAGCCGCGAGCGCAAGGATCTCATTCGCAGCTACGGCGCCGACCATCATCTCGGTCACCAAGGAGCAAGGCGGCTTCCTCGGCAGCATTCGCATGGCAGAAGAGTTTGCCGCCAGTGCGTCCCGGCGTTTTCCTCCCGCGCCAATTTTCCAATGCCGCCAACGTGGAAGCTCACGAAACCACCACCGGCCCTGAAATCAGCGCGCAGCTCGGCTCCGCCGGTCTTCGCCCCGATGCTTTCGTCGCCGGTGTCGGCACCGGCGGAACGGTGATGGGCGCCGGACGTTTCCTTCGCTGCAAGAATCCTCACATCAGAATCCACCCCGTCGAACCCGCCGAATCTCCCACGCTCTCCACCGGTTGTAAAATCGGCACTCACCGCATCCAGGGCATCTCCGACGAGTTCATTCCGGCGATCATGGACCTCTCGTCTCTCGACGAAGTTATTGATGTCTCCGATGGCGATTCGATTCTGATGGCTCAGAAGCTCGCCGCAAAACTTGGCCTGGCAGTTGGAGTTTCCTCAGGCTGCAACTTTTTGGCTGCCGTTAAGGTGCAGGAACAGCTCGGCTCGGACGCCATCGTTGTCACCGTCTTCCCGGACGACAACAAGAAATATCTAAGCACCGATCTCCTGCGCGAAGAACCCTGCAAGCCAGGCTACCTTACTCCGGCGATCGAGCTCCTTGGCCTCGATACCTTTCAGCGCGATTGCACTTTTTGCAAGAATCTCGACTGAGCCCGTCCCGGCATTGCTCTTCCTTCTCTTGCTCGTTCTTGAAAAAAATAAGAGCTCTTGGCATGCGTCAATTATTTTAGTCACAACTCTCCTCTTGGTGTTATGATTAGCTTGCCGCCTCGCTCTCAGGCCCCATTTCCTTTCACGGTTACATCTGCAGTCCGGTCGCGCACGTCCATCCCTTCAGAAATGCCTCGTGCCCGCCTGGAAGGAGAAATTTCACTCATGCGTAGAGCCCTGGCATTCCTACTCACCTTCTGTCTCGCCAATCTTTCGCTGCTGGAAGCTGCTCCGGCTCCTTCCGCCGCAAAATCCATTTTCCAGGACGAGAACTACTCCTATGAACAGTTCTCTCCCGATCAACTCGATAATCTCCTCGCGCCCATTGCGCTCTATCCCGACCCGCTCCTCTCCCAGGTCCTCATCGCCGCCACCTTTGTGGACGACGTCGACGAAGCCGCGCGCTGGGTTCGCGCCAATGGCCCCAACGGCATTGACAACCAGCCCTGGGACGTTAGCGTTAGGGCCGTCGCCCACTATCCTTCCGTGATCGAAATGATGGCGGACAAGATTGACTGGACCACTTCGGTGGGCCAGGCCTACGTCAACCAATCCACCGACGTAATGATGTCTGTTCAACGCCTCCGCCACATGGCCTACAGCGTCGGCAATCTCGTCACCACGCCGCAGCAGCAAGTGCTCATCGCCGGTGACTACATCAGCATCGATCCCTACGACGCGAGGTACATTTACGTGCCGGTTTACGACCCCTACATCTCCTATTACCGCCGGCCCGCCTGGGGATTGGCCATCACTTTTGGCGTGGGCTTTCTCATCGGCGCGTGGCTCAACCGCGATTGCGACTGGGGTCGCCAGCGTATCTATTACCACGGCTGGAATGGTCCCGGATGGATCGGCCGCTCTCGCCCCTACGTTGGCATGTCCAACGTCTACCTCAACAATCGCTACGACAACATCTCCGTCAACCGCGGGGTCTTCAATCGCAATGTGAATGTCAACAACATCAACCGCTACAACTACATCCATCGCAACGTGAATTACAACAACATTCAGGCCAACAATGTCCGCGTGAATCGCATGAACAATGTGCGCCCGGCCGTGCAACCTAGCCGCCCGCCGGTGAACAACAGGGTCATCAATCGCAATATTGACACTACCAATCCGCGCCTCGATCAGTACCGCGGACGCGAAGGCGCTCCCGCTCAGGGCCGTCCGCCTCAGGCACCACAGGCTCAACAACAAGCCCAACCCCAGCCTCAGCCGGCGCGCCCAGCTGCGCCAGGTCGGCCTGCTCCCGCGCCACCGGCCGCTCGCCCGGCTCCCGCACCTGCGGCCCAACCCACTCCTGCTGCCCCGGCCGCTCGCCCGGCTCCCGCACCTGCGGCCCAACCCACTCCTGCTGCCCCAGCTGCTCGCCCGGCTCCTGCAACTGCAGCCCAGCCCGCGCCCCGCGTCTTTAACAGGACCGAAGGCAATGTCGATCCGCGCGCGGCCAGTCAACGCGGCCAGTCCAGCCGGCAACAGATGAATAAACCGGCCGCCGCTCCTCGCCCGGCGCCGCAGCCCCGCGCTCAAGGCAAGCCCGCGCCCGCGCCGCGTGGTGGCGAAAGGAAGAAGCCATGAGGCACATCATGGAAACGGTCATCCAAATCGTGGAAGGGAATAGGAAAATGAACGCACCCACGCTGAGGTTCAACTTAGCCGCGCTGCTCACCGCCACTTTATTTCTCGCCGCGAGTTTTCTCGCCGCCGCTCCCGCCGCCCGCGCGCAAGCTCCGGCACAAACTACTTATGCTTCTCCTGGCGACGCCATGCAGGCTCTCGTCACCGCCGTCAAAGCAAAGGACCGCTCCGCTCTCGCAACTATCTTCGGCCCGGACCAGGACCAACTCATGTCCGGCGACGAAGTCGAGGACACCAACGATCTCAATGACTTCGCCGAAGCTGTCACTGAATCCGCGCAGCTTCAGAAGGTCAGCGACTCCAAATACACCGTCGTCGTCGGCAAAAATAACTACCCCATGCCCATTCCCGTCGTTCAAAAGGACGGCAAATGGCTCTTCGACACCAAAGCAGGCCTCGATGAAGTTCTCAATCGCCGCATCGGTGAAAACGAACTCTACGCCATCAACACCTGCCGTGCCTATGCCGTCGCTCAGTGGGAGTACTACACCGAAGGCGATTGGGACCACGACAGCGTGGCCGAATACGCCCAGAAGTTCATCAGCACTCCGGGCGAACACAATGGCCTGTATTGGGAAACCGCCGAAGATGAAAAGCCCAGCCCCCTCGGGAATCTCGTTGCGGCCGCGCGTGAGGAAGGCTACGGCCCCAAGTCGCGTAAACCCGTGGCTTCCGATCAGGCTGCAAAACCCGCCTCAGAGGCCGTCTCCGGAACGGAAGCGCCGGCTCACCCGCGCCATCCTCATCACGGCTACTACTTCAAAATCTTGAAGGCCCAGGGGCCTTATGCCCCCGGCGGAAAATACAGCTACGTCATCAACGGCAACATGATCGCGGGCTACGCTCTCGTCGCTTATCCCGATAAGTGGGGCAATTCCGGCGTAATGACCTTCATCATCAACCAGCAGGGCCGCGTCTATCAGAAAAATCTCGGCTCGGACACCGCCAAGGTCGCGGCCGCCATTACCGAATACGATCCCGACCCAACCTGGAAGCTCGTCGTCGCGCAACCCTAAAAGCGGTTGCACTACCTAATTTCGGTTCAATGGTATCGATAGTTTAGCTAGATTGTGTAACACGCTCTAGAATCGGCGATCCTTGATCGCCACCGCGCGGCGGGGCTCCTCGAATCCCGCCGCGCCTTTCTTTTTGTCGTCTCTTCTTTCTTGTATCGGCTTTTTGTAGTGGCCGGTCTTCAGAGCGGTGTTTTTCCTTCTGTAGTTTTTTCCGTCGTGGCCGGTCTTCAGACCGGTGTTTTTTCTTTCTGTAGTCTTTCTTCCCGTAATGGCCGGTTCTTAAACCATTCGTTTTGTTTGGATATCAACTCTCTGACTGTTCGCAAAACCCAGAAGGAGCGGGCGCCGTTTCTCGATGCAAACCGTTCAATACTGCACAGTTTCCACGGTAGGGCGATGGCATAGTTCGAATGGAGACTTAGCTTAATCACTTTAGATCGATCGCAAGGACCTGAGGAGACAAAAATGTCCATACAAAATTCAGTTGTCGCAGTGTATCGCACGCATTCGGAAGCGGATCAGGCAGTGAAGGAACTTCAGCGCGGCGGAGTTGACCTGCGCAAATTGTCGATCGTTGGGAAGGGGTACCACACGGATGAGCACGCGGTGGGCTATTACAACACCGGCGACCGCATGATGTATTGGGGCAAAATGGGCGCTTTCTGGGGTGGCTTTTGGGGACTCTTGTTCGGCTCCGCTTTTTTCATGATTCCGGGCCTCGGCCCAATCTTAGCGGCGGGACCGGTCGTTGCATGGATCGTGGGAGCGCTAGAAGGTGCGGCCGTGGTAGGAGGCGTGAGCGCACTGGGAGCTGGTCTCTACAGCATGGGGATTCCCAAGGACAGTATTGTGAAGTACGAAACAGCGATCAAGACAGATCAGTTTCTGCTGATTGCCCACGGGACAACTGCAGAGGTCGCTAAGGCGAAGGACATCATCGAAACCACGCATCCCGCCCAAGTGGCCCTGCACTCGGGTCCAGCGGCAGCAGCAGCGGGAGTTTAGTGTTCCTGCCAGTTGTATGCGCAGGGCTGTCTCCGTGGTCCCATATTGAATTTAACTGGGAATTTCCGGTTTAAGTCACAAAATGAAGGAGCGCCAATCATGAATTCAGGAACATCTCGTCGCGTCTTGACAGTTGCTGTTCTGTTTATTTCACTTTTTAGTCTTGCCGGTATCCTCGGAGCAATAGAAAAGACCTCCTCTGTCGAGGGCCTTGTCATAAAAATTGATAGTGCCGCGAAGACCGTAATGGTAAAGGCCGCTGACGGAACCGAACACACATTGCATCTCGTGGGACGAACCGTGGTGTATGGCGGCAACGAGACCTACACGGGAGCCGAGGAGGCCGTACGCGGTCTTCAGGACGGGTCCAAGGTCGTGGTGCACTACACAAAACAGGGCACAGACGAGACCGCCGAGGAGATTGATCGCATCGGCACGGATGGGCTGAAGATGAGTGATGGCACCATTACCAAGTTTGATCACGACGCCCGGACGATGACCATCAAACTTGCCGATGGAACCGAGGAGATCTACCAGTTAACCGAGCATGCCATCGAAGGTGCCGGAATAGAAGCAGAGGCCGCTGCAAAAACGTCCGCTCACGCAATCGTCTACTACTCGGAAGAAGCTGGCCACAAGGTCGCTCGCTTCTTCAAGACCACCTAACTTTCTGAATCACCAGCGGTTCTTCGCTGGGTTTGCGCGCAGCATCGGCGGATGGCGGGTTCTTCCTTTCCGCCGTCGAACTTAGGCGAAAATGTTCAAGATTGCACAGTCTCGCGGCTGGCTGTTATCGCATGGTGGCCGCATGAAAAAGAAAGAACTTACGCTCAGACAGATATTCTCCGTCCCTTGTCATACCTGTGGGGCCGCTGCCGGCGAGCTTTGCGTGGTGCATTCTGGCGCTCCGCGCTCAGAAGCGCACTTAGCACGGAAGTTTGCTGCTGCTGTGGCCATCGAAAGGAAAGGAATTCGCCCAGGTGGTCGAAGTTGATAAATCTGCTCGCCGCAAATTAAAAACTAATAGCCCATTAACTCGTGCGCTTTGTCGATCACCGTGGCGAGGGGCACGGTTTTCATAAGCACCAGGCTTACGCCCGCATTGGAAGCCTCCGTTTTTAACGGGCCGTCTCCATACAGCGTAAACAAAATGATTGGTGTTTTCGGGAAGATCTTTCGCAGCTCAGAGGCCGCTTCCATGCCATTCATGACCGGCATCGAAAGGTCTAACATAATTACGTCCGGCTTGATTTCCTTGGCTACCTCGATGCCTTCTTTGCCGTTTTCCGCCTCACTGACGGTCTCAAAACCATCGAACAAGAAAGCGGCTACAAGCGTCTTTCGTATCGACTCATTGTCATCCACAATCAAGACGGTCTTGCCAAGGCCACGCTCCCTGCGGCAAGTTTCCATTTCCACGGAACCCCGTTTCGGAGGGGCTAGCAGGTACCAGAGCTAACGGCGGTCTATCTTGTCGGCTGGCAAACTTTCCCTGTGTCCCGTTCCGGCAGTGTAGCAGTTATCGACGCCGGGCCACAATCGGCAAATGCACTACCAAACATGATCCGGGCAAATCGCTCACTTCCAATCGGGGAAACCCAGTTTATCGCGCTTGATGATCCGCAAGTTGGGCAGGGCCTCCTTAATGGCCTCTTCCTCACGGCGGCTGTCTTTTACTTGGCGTAGCTGCTGAAGCCGTTTGGTAAGGAGGTTCTCCACCTTTTGTACTTTTTCAGCCAGCTTTTCGCGGTCCAATTCGAGGCTCAACTCCTCAAGAGGACCTTGCCATTCGGGGTATTTCATTTCTCTATCGCTCAAGCGTTTTCTCCTTCTCTGACCGCCTCCCGATCAGCGGTCCGGCGCCTCGTCCACGCCAACGAGCGTGTTCGCGAGGTTGTTTCCCGTTTCCTTGTTCAAGAGGATGTGCTCACCGGGGAAACACGCCGGTATTTGCAGGACACGCGCCTTGGCGTCCTCACCCCTTGACCGTATTTGTTTCCCAAAAGTCCTCTTCCAACTTATTCTTTTCGGCCCCGCGCGCCTGTTCGGTCGCTTTTTCCTGTTTCACTTCTTCTTCGACAATCTTCTTGATCATCTCCAGGGGTACCTGCTCGAAATGTGTTTTCGGTTTGAGCATTGCGGTCGCTCCTTCACATTGCCTAGACGCTAACAGGTCGGAAGTCGTACGGGTCATATCTTTTGGAATCCGAACTTTTGTTTAGCCGGGCTAAGCCGCTCGCCTTGCGGAGCGTGACGCGTTCGTATCGCTCCGAGCCGGACCGGTGCCCTGCTCTGCGGCCCGTTTATTTCAGTTGCAGGACTCGTTACGAGGGGTTACGATAACGTCAGGTTTGTTTAGCGTGGTAGGGCCTGGGAGGACGCTATGGGAAGCTTGCAAAGCAAAAACACACCCTTGCATTTCAAGACGATGGTGCAGACGGAAGTGCCGCAAGGTCGCAACGGAAAGCACAAACTGATTGTCACCGCTATCCTAAAGGATCTTGACGGTTTGAAGCCTGGTTCTGCGCTTAAGGTGCCGCTGGCTGACTTGGTGGAATCAAAGGAAAAAGTTCGCTCCGCGCTGAATCGTGCAACCCGGAAAGGCGGACGTAATGTTGCAACCGCCACCGACGCCTCGTTTCTATACGTGTGGAACGTGAACCGACTAGCGGAACCATCTTCCCGTTCCCGCTGGTTATCCGCCTTGGCAGCGCGGGCTGCTTCCCGATAAGCGCCCCGCCCACTTCAGGATCCATAAATAAGGTTCACGGTCGCCGGGAATGGCAATTGCGCCGCACTCCGCCACTTGCCCATGCGGACCCAGATAACTCGCCTCGCGCTGTTTAACGAAGTAAAATAATCTTCATCCTCGCTGATGCAGTTATCAACGCCCGGCCTCAATCGGCAAATGCACTACGAGACATGATCCGGGCACGTCGTTCACTCCCAATCGGGGAAACCCAGTTTATCGCGCTTGATGATCCGCAAGTTGGGCAGGGCCTCCTTTATGGCCTCTTCCTCACGCCGGCCGTCTTTCACTTGGCGTAGCTGCTGAAGCCGTTTGATAAGGAGGGTCTCCACCTTTTGTATTTTTTCAGCCAGCTTTTCGCGGTCCAATTCGAGGCTCAACTCCTCAAGAGGACCTTGCCACTCGGGGTATTTCATTTCTCTATCGCTCAAGCGGTTTCTCCTTCTCTGACCGCCTCCCGGTCAGCGCCCGGCTACGCGTCCACACCCCGAGCCGGGCCGGCGACAATAGCCGCTATTTTCATTGCCCTCGGCAATGTTCCGCGCAAGTCACCACTCTTTGAACACACATCGAAACCGAAGTGAATGCACAAGGCCTGAACATTAGCGATGGAAAGAGGCTGCTGTCTGTGGGGTATCCAACACTGGCGAGAATTGCTATCTCAATCCGAGGTCATCCTCGAACTGTTGAATGACGCCGTAGCACTCACAAGCGGATTTTTCGAGTTTCCTGCGGTTCACAACCTTCACTGCGCCGCGCACGTATTCTATGATTCCCTTTTTTTGCAGCACCGCCGCTGCCAAGCTCACCGTGGATCGGTCGGTACCCATCATGGTCGCAATGAAATCGTGGGTGATCGGAAGCACTCCGGAATGCACCCTATCCTGAGTCATCAGCAGCCACCGCGAGAGGCGCTGCTGTATATCGTGCAGCCGATTGCACGCCGCGGTCTGTGCCACTTGCATTCCTTGAAGCCCCGTATGCCTGCTCAATATCACCTGTAATTGCGGAGCCGACCGCAGAATGCGTTCTAGCGCATTTCCCATCATCTCGGAAGCCATCGCCGGCGATCTGGACTATTTCGCGCACTGAACTTCTGCTCAAGCCGACTGCCAATCCTGCCCCAACGTAGCCCTCGTTGCCCACTACACCCACTTCCACGGTTCGACCGTCTTTGGTCACTACAACTTGAGAAACCATTCCTCGGTTCGGGAAATAGACGAACTCGATCCTTTGTGTCGGCTCATGAAGGCTGAGATGAGGCGGCAGGTCGATATACGTCAAGTCAGGACGCATCAACTCGTATTCATTATCGGGCATTGCCAACAGCACTTTGTTGCTTACTTGTTTTCCCTCGGCGTTGGTCCGTTGACCTGCCGGTGCGGCTCGAAAGTTTTTCCGACTCATGTCAATCCTGAACGGCGCCGGTGTGCCTTGCATTCATTGGGTGAAACTTCATGGCCGCCGGGATGGAACTCGCAACTCGTTGCCCCGCTGAGACCCTATGTCAATTCGACCAAAAGGGGGTCGAAATGTCTGTGCAATAGAGAACAGGCGGGTGACCTGCTGAATTTTCCCCAAGCCTTTCTTGGAAGAAAAGCGCGATCCAACAAAAATTTATCATGTATATCGGACGGTCGGCCCAAGCCGATCCACCAGGTAAATTTTGGCTGCCCCAGGCGCCGGTGGCGTTTACCCCATCGATAAGAGCGAAGGCGTTGTCAAGAGACACTTCTTCTCCGCAATGCTTTCCAGCACCGCTTGGATCTCAGAGAGGTGGAGGACCGAAGCTCTGAAACTCTCACGGTGAATCAACTCTCGGCGGATCGTTCCGCCAACCATCGATACGGCCTAAACCTCGACCATGATTCCTCTATCCGAATCCCGGTTTTCACCGGGACGAGAGCGCCCAATCAATCCTTCGATCTAGCTTGCGCCGACCAGGGGCACCCGCGAGCTGCTCTCGACACGTACGACCTCTGGATACCCTCTATTCGTGCGCAGCATCCAGTAGAGTCGAATCGCCAACTTCCTCGCCGCCGCCACCTTGGCTACTCCTTTGGCTTTCGTGTGGCAGCGATGCAAATACTCGTTCCGGAATCCCGGATCGTACCGCACGGCACCTTGTGCCGCCTCGACCAGCAGCATCCGCATGAACCGGTTTCCTTGCTTGCTGATCGATCCCAACCGCTGATGCCCGCCCGAACTGTACTCCCGCGGAATCAGCCCCAGGTAACTCGCCACTTGCTTCCCGCGCTGAAAACGGTTCACATCTCCCATCGTCAGCACGAACGCCAGCGCCGTGATCGGCCCCACTCCCGGCTGCGTCATCAGCAGGCGTGCTCTTTCGTTCTTCTCCGCAGCTTCCACCACGGCTTGGTCGAGCAGATTAATCTGCCCATTCAACATCTCTCTTACCCTGAACAGGTCTTCTCGCCGCCGGCCGGCCCACGGCTTTAACGGCAGCTCGCGGAGCACCTTCTCGCCCGCCTTGCTCCACAGCTTCTGTTTCTTGGTGATGCCCTGGTTCATCGCCAGGTGTTGCAGCTCGTTCTTCACCTGCGCCCGTATCCGCACCAGCTTGTAGCGATGAATCAGCAACTGCCGCAGATCTTTTTCTTCACCTGACGGAGCCCAGATCCGCGGAAACCGTCCTTCCTTCAGCAACTGCATCAAGAGCCGCGCATCCCGCTTGTCATGCTTCTGCTGCCGCACGTCGCTGGCGCGAATCTTCGCCGCATCTCCGATCCACACTTCGTGTCCCAGCCGCGCTAGCAACTCCACGAACCACTGGCAATTCCCGGTGGACTCCATGCCGATCCGCGCCGGCGCCGGAAACTGCCGGTAAAACTGTTCCACCGCACCGGGCACATGATCCAGCTTCCGGTCGTCTCCCTCCCCTGTGGCCTCGTTCATCCAAGAAACTTGTTGCCAACTGGGGTGATAATCACATCCAATGAGAATCATCGAAGGCTCCTTCCTACCGATCGCTTCGGTCCTCCAACCAGAAGCATACTCGGCTACCGAACGGAGCCTTCGCTCTTATCCAATCAATACGCGGGTTTCGCGTGTGGGGTTTTTGACTTTGCTTTTTTCTTCTTCGTCTGCCTGCCGCCCGCGCCGTTCATCCCGCCCCACTACCGTTCACTCCTCAATTCCGCCCGTTCCCTGCATAACATTTAACCACTTGATACTCCCCGTGCTATCCTGCCCCGTGTTACCTGAAATCCCCATCCCCCGGCATACCTTTCCGAAACCCGGTCCCCTACGCGGTCTATCTGCACGGCATCTACCCCGGCCTTCAGGCTCACCATTGGCCAAAAGAACCGTCGTCCATCCCTTTATTTTTCAATTGCTTACAAAATGCTCTCCCCGCAAATCCTTTGTTTTGATAACCATCCATTTTCATGGGGGGTGTAGGGGGTCTCTACTATCTTCAACGTTGAATTGTTCCGGCGTTCGGACGACTCCAGGGTCTATCTCTTTTCCTTTCACACTCTTGCACACTCTTTTGCACTCGGCAAAAACTCAACTCTTTTATTTTCAAGGGATTCCACACTCTTTGCGAAAAACACCCGGGGTGGGGGACTGCCGCTCTCTCGCGCTCCGCGGCGAGGGGGCCGTCTTCTGGAATAGCCGCCCTCCCTCTCAGCACGCTCGCTTTTTCCGTGGCGATCCGTCCCCCGCTTCCGTCTCCGTGACCTCTGTGCTCTCGGCGTCCTCTGTGTTAATTCCAGTTCTTGCCCTCACTGACCACTGTCCAATACTCACTGCCCACTTTCTTCTCTCTTCCACGAACCGCCGCTCGTCACTCGCCACTCGCCACTTCTCGTCCTGTCTTCGCGAACTGAACCACCGTCGCGCTTCCATTTGCCCACTGAACCACGGTTCCCGGCGCGTTCGCTTCCTTGCGGACATAACCCATTCCAATGATTCGCGCAGGCTCCCAGATTTTCGCCGCCCGCGTCACGAAGCCCACTTCCTTGCCATCCAGCATCAATGGCGTGCCCGCCTCTGGCACCGCCTCGCCGGAAAAAACCAGCGCCATTCGCTTGCGATTCACCTGTCCGCGCGACCGCACCCGCTCCACGATCTCCTGTCCCGTGTAGCAGCCCTTCGTGTAACTGATGTGGCTGTTCTCCAATCCCGCTTCGTGCGGAATCTGCTTTTCGCCAAAGTCGTAGCCAAACCACGGCACGCCCTGCGCCAGCCGCAGCGCGCTCAACGCCGTGTAGCCCATCGCGCCGCCGCCATGCTTCCGCGCCGCTTCCAGCAGAATCTGCCAAAGCTTCCCCAGCTTCTCGCGCTCCACAACGAACTCCGCTCCCGCCACTCCTCCCGGCGACCGTTTCAACATCCGGCAGGGAATCGTGTCCCCTGCCGGATTTTTCCCCAGGGTGTCATCCTGAGCGGAGCGACCGAAGTTTCCGACCCTGTCGGAAAGGATCTCAGTTTCAACACTGGCAAGCCCTTGCAAAGGCTCCAGATCAACTCCAGTGAGCTGTTTTACCACCGCCTCCGCTTTCGGCCCCTCCAGTGCCAGCGTGCCGTACCGCTCCGTCTCATCCGTCAGCGTCACGTCATCCATGATGATGTATTTGTCCAGCCACTCGATCAGCCGTTCGCGAATCATGGCGTGCGACACGCACAAAAGTTTGTCCCCAAGCGCGTATGTTTCGATCTCCGCGAGAATGTGCCCTTGCGGATTCAGCAGCAGCGACACATTGCCCTGTCCCGCGGCCAGGTCCTTGATATTGTTCGTCAGGATCGCGTTCAAGTAGCGCACTCGGTCGGGCCCTGTGAACCCCAGATAGGCGCGGTAGTTCTTGTCAATCAGCGCCACGCTCTCTCGCGCAAATCGAAACTCCGCGGCCGCGTCTCCAAAATCATCCGGCAGCGCGCAGCCGAACCACGCGCCCATCTTCGCGCTCGCACGCAAGTGCGTCGCGGCCAGTGGCGTATCCAGCGTTGTGCCTGGTGGAGTCTGTTCCATTCGTCCTCGATTTCTTTCGGCTCCAGTCTATCAAAGAGCGCCATGTGCCACGCGGCGCCTCCCGCAAATCCGCTCATTTCCGATGATATACTTCTTTTTATGAGCGACCGTTTGCCCGCCCTGAACGCCGCCACTGAAGGCTTGATCCACATCACCATTCCCGTGGGAATGCTGCAGTGCAATTGCTCCATCATCGGCGATCCGGTCACGCGCGAAGCGCTGGTCATCGACCCGGGCGATGAAGTTAATCGTATTCTGGATCTCCTTGGCCGTCACCGGCTCACGGTGAAAGCCATCGTCAGCACGCATGCGCACATCGATCACGTCGGCGGCTTGAGCAAACTCCATCAATACACCGGCGCGCCCGTGCTCATGCATCGCGACGACCTGCCGCTTTATCAAGCCATGGATATCCAGGCGGCGTTCCTCGGAGTGCTTCCGCCGGAGCTCACTGATATTGATCAGCTCCTGAAGGAAGGCGACGTTCTCCGCTGGGGTTCCTTTGAGGCGCAGGTCATTCACACCCCCGGCCACACGCCGGGCAGCGTTTCCCTCTATCTCCCCCACGAGGCCGGAAAAATCACCGTCCCCGCGCCGCAACTTTTCGCGGGAGACACGCTTTTCGCGGGAAGCATCGGCCGCACCGATCTCTGGGGCGGCTCGATGGAACAGATGATGGATTCACTTCGCTCGAAGCTGATGCGCCTGCCCGATGAAACCATCGTGCATCCCGGCCACGGACCCGCCACCAGCATCGGCAACGAGCGCCAATCGAATCCATTCCTGCAGCCCGAGTAGAAAGGTCGAAGGAGAAAATTATTCACGAATCGCCGGCGGAATTGCGAAAAAGACGATGCAATCAAGGTTGCGGTTTTTGCTTCGCCTGCTCCAATCAGCTTTGTGATTTTTGCTTTGCCTGCCGCAATTCTTCCATCACCGATTGCACCAGTTCCTTCGCGTGCACCAGCTCCTGATTGATGATGCGCAAGTCCATCGCCGGCACCGCCGGATTTCGCTGGCTCGCGCAATAGACTCCATGCTGGCCCACCAGCACTAACGCATTAGTGATGCGGTCCAGCGACACCGCCAGCCGCCCGCGCTCGCGCCCGAACATCTGTTCGTAATGTTCCAATTCTTCTTGGTGTTCTTCGAATGCTGTCATCGTTCCATTTCCTCTTCGAAATTCCAGCAGCGGCAACGCCCCGCGTTCCAATGTTTGGAGTCCGGCACGTCCAAATTGTCGGGCCCGGAACCGGAGTTGCAAATCGGGCACATGCGGCTCGCACTAAACTTTACCCCACAGCGCGCGCGGAACATAATTCGCTGAAGCCATAAGTGAGCGATTTGCACCACTCGCGTGGCAGGAATTGAAATGTACGCAGTTAGGGTCCGGTCCCTCAGGTCACTTGGGAAGGGATTGGGCTGGAGCAGCCAAACAATGCGACGTTCCGACCTGGTTCAGCACAAGGAGAAGGAAAAGGGCGCGGTCACGCGCACCTCTCAAATTGTTTTTGGCGAGAGGCAACACCTGCTCCGCGTTCTTGATTCTCTCGAAGGGACGCAACTACAAATCGCGCGAATGCAGCAGGAGCGCCGCATCCTCGAAGAACTGATTCATGCGCGGACGCGCGAACTGAACCAGATTAATACCGCGTGGGACGAAAAGATCGGGCTGGTATTGAGCGCGGACGCGAAACCCGAGATGCTGGAAAAACTCGTGAAGCAGGCGCCGGAAGAGGATTTTTATTTACTTCGCTTGATAAGCGAGCACCCGCGCGCGAATGCGAAAACGCTGAACAAGCTTGCCAAGCATCCTTACGGCGCGATTCGAGAAAATGTGGCGCGGCATCCGAACGCAGACGGCACGACGCTGACCTGGCTGAGCAAAGACCGCAGCCAGCCGCTCTGGTATCTGGTGGCCTTCAATCCCAACACGCCGACACCGTTGCAGCGGCGGCTGCGCGACCGCCTGAAGCGCTTGGGAGAGAATCAAGCCGCGAAGTAACTCTTTCCGTAAATCCTCATCTTCAACAAACGGTTTCGTGCCGGTGAACGCCCAGCAGGTGAGTTTCCGCGCGCGTGCACGACACGGCACCCTCCGATCAGAAGGCAGGTTCGAATAGACACGTCGCCGGGCGGCAGGGAATAGTAGAATGCGGCGCAGTTTTGCGAGCAGGGAAGGGGTCTGCGCTTGGAAGAGACAACTTCGGAGGAGAAGGCGAAGCAGGAAGCCGGTGGCGGCGCCCGCGTGAGCAGGTTGGCGCTAATCTTTGCGGTTTCCGTTCTCTTGGTTGTGCCGTGCGTGTGGCATCCGCGGATTGAGGCAGGCGACCTGGGAAGCCATGTCTATAACGCGTGGCTCGCGCAATTGGTTGAGAAGGGGCAGGCGCCGGGACTGTATATCGCCGGGCAGTGGAGCAATGTCTTGTTCGACGTGGCGCTGTTGCGAGCGTCGAGTTTTTTCGGCATCAACGCGGCGCAGAAAATCGTCGTATGCATCTGCGTTCTGATTTTCTTCTGGGGCGTGTTCTCGCTAATCTTTTCGATAACAAAGCGGCCGCCATGGTTTCTCATGCCATGCATCGCCATGCTGGCTTACGGCTATTCCTTCCACATGGGTTTCCTGAACTATTATTTATCCATCGGGCTCGCGTGCATCGCTTTGGCAGCCGCATGGAACGGCGGAGCAGTGAACTGGTGTATCACCGCAGTGGCAGCACTTTTTGTGTATCTGGCGCACCCGATCGGATTTCTTTGGCTGATGGGGACGCTCGTGTATCGTGTCCTGCGCCAACGTGTCGCGGGCCGATGGAAAGCCGCGCTGGCGGTTGCCGGAGTGGCGCCGTTTTTTGCGCTGCACTGGTACCTGAAGTATCGCGCGACGTTTCCGGTGGACTGGTCGGGACCGGCATTTTATTTGAGGAACGGCGCGGACCAGCTCACGGTCTACGGCAGCCGGTACGCCACGCTGTCATGGACGGCGCTCGGCTTCGGCTGTTTTTGCGTAGCTGCCGAATTGCTGCTTCGAAGGAGAGGTCGCGACAGCTATACAGAATTTGCGGTGCCGCTGGAGTTGTACGCCGTGACGCTGTGCGCGACAGCGCTTTTGCCGGAAAATCTCCAGCCTTCGATCTACGCCGGGTGGATTGGATTGCTTGTGTCGCGGCTGACAACCATCACGGCGATTTGGGGGGTGTGCGTGCTGGCCAGCCTGAAACCGCGCAAATGGCATTTGGCGGGATTCGGGGCGCTGGCGGCCGTCTATTTTAGCTTTCTTTATCAAGATACCGCCTGGTTGAATAGGCTGGAAGCCAACGCCGAAGCCGTCGTTTCGCGGCTTCCGTACGGAACGAGGATCATTCCGATGATTGGTGCCGATCCCAGTTGGCGCGTGCAATTCATCGGGCACGTTGCCGACCGGGCATGCATCGGGCACTGCTTTACGTATTCGAATTACGAAGCCCCTTCCGGGCAGTTCCGCTTGCGAGTGAGCAAGCAGGGAAGCGGGATCGTTACTTCGTCGGAGGAGGATTCGGAAGACATGGAAGGCGGGACGTATGAGATTCGGAGAACGGACCCGCCGCTGAAATTGCTTTACCAATGTGACGAACGCGACATGACCAAGCTGTGCCTGCACGACCTTGCCGTGGGCGAAAACACCGGGCAGTTCGAGCCAGACGAATCCAATTAGAGGGGAATGGCGAAGTTGTGGGACAAGCGAGTGGAGGAGAGCCGTGATGCGCGGCAGGCCACTCGGGCAGCGGGGCCGCGGCCCGAGTGGAAGACAAAATGGCTCTTGCAGCAGGCCAATGTCTGGTAAAATTGGCTGAAGGTGAGAGACAATGCTGCCACTTCATCTCCAGCCCGAAAGTCACGTTCCTCTTTACATCCAGCTTCGCGATCAACTGCGCGCCCTGGTGCACGCAGGAGATTTGCGGCCGGGCGACCGCATCCCGGCGAGCCGGGAGCTGGCCATCATGCTGGGCGTTCACCGCACGACAGTGGCGAATGCGTATGCCGAGCTGGAATCGGAGGGTTTGATCCAGGGGCACGTGGGACGGGGAACGTTCATCAGGGGAAACGGCAATGGCCTGAAGATCACGCCGCCCGCTCCGCCGGTGCTGAACGGGAATGAAGGAATACGCTGGGAACTGCTTTTCGCCGATGAACGCGGGGAAGAGATCCTCAGCCGGTTAACGGCCAGCGCACCGGAAGACGCGCTATCGTTTGTGCTGGCGCGTCCGGCGGAGGAATTCTTTCCGATCGAGGAACTGCAGACGTGCATCAACGCCGTGCTGCGCCGGGAAGCGACCGAAGTGCTGAACCTGGGGCCATCGGATGGCTACCCGCCTTTGAAAGAAGCCCTTCTGGATTTGCTGCATCGAGACGGCATTCCCGCAAAAGATGAAAACCTGCTGATCACGGACGGATGCCAGCAGTCTCTGGACTTGATCTGCAAAGCTTTTGTGCGGCCTGGCGACACGGTACTCCTGGAGAATCCGACTTATCCCGGGGCGGTGGCGATTTTCAGCGGCTCGCGTGCCCGGTGCCTGGGCGTGCCGATGAGAACGCATGCCGAGCCGGGGACGGCGCTGGGGCTCGACCTGGAAGCGTTGGAGGCAACGCTGGCCGCGAATCGGGTAAAGCTGATTATTTTGACGCCGGATTTTCACAATCCAACGGGAACGTCGATGCCTCTGGCCTCGAGGCGCAAACTGCTGGAGCTAGCGGGGCGCTACCAGGTGCCGGTGGTGGAAGATCACATCTACGCCCGGCTGACGGCGAGAGAGGAGCGCATCCCATCGCTCAAACAGCTGGATCGCGCGAACCTGGTGATTCACATTGACAGCTTCGCGAAGGTTGCGTTTCCAGGATTGCGGGTGGGATGGATTGTGGCGCCCGCGACAGCCATCGAGCGGCTGCGAGTGGTCAAACAGACGACGGATCTGCACACCGATCAACTGGCGCAGGCTACGTTCGCGGAGTTTTTGCGGCGAGGACTGTTCAGCAAGCATCTGGCGAAGATGCGCAAGGTCTATGCATCGCGGCTGGCGGCGGTGGATGAGGCCCTGAGAAAGAACATGCCGGAAGGCACGCGATGGACGCGGCCGGAGGGCGGGATGTGCCTGTGGCTGGAACTTCCGCCGGGATTCGATGCAAGTGAATTGCTGATTCACGCGAAAGAACGGGGCGTGCTGTTTGCGCCGGGGCGATATTTTTACGTATCGGGACCGCTGCCGAATACGCTGCGCCTGGGATTTGCGAATCTGGATGAAAAGCAGATCGCGCGGGGCGTGGCCATCCTGGCAGACTTGTTGAGAATTGAGATGCGCAAGCGGCAGCGCGGGGTGAGACGCGCGGAACGGAGCCGGGTGGCGCTGGTTTGAAAAAGTTTTCAGTTGTTAGCCTTCCGTTCTAAGTCAGAGAAAGGAACTAGTCAGGCGGGACCTAGACCATCTCAAAAGAACTTGGGGACAAGAAAAATTGAGTGACACGATCAGGCTGGAGCCGAATGCGGCAAACAAGTGTTTTGGGTGCGGCGGAGACAATACGGGCGGGATGAAATTAACGTTTGAGCAAGACAACGTCAACCGGCGGATCGTGGGACGGTTTATTTTGGGTGAGAGATATCAAGGCGGCGGGGGATTCGCGCACGGCGGGATCATCGCGCTGCTGCTGGACGAGGCGATGGGGAAGGTTTGCCGGTTCCGGGAGGTTCGCGCGGTGACGGCGGAACTGAGCGTCGAATACCTGAAACCGGTGAGCGTGGAGAAAGAAATTATCGTCGAAGCGCACGAGACGGAACAAAAGGGAAGAAACCTGTTTCATTCCGGCGAGATTCGCGACGCGGGGGGCGCCATTCTGGCAAAGGGCAAGGGCCGGTTCGTGGTGATTGGCCAGAAGTAAAAAAGGATTTGGCGGAGAAGAACCGCCGAAAAGCTCAAGGAGCGAGAGGAGAAGCGCGATGGACGCAAAGAAAGTGAACGGCAGCGGCAACGGAAGCAAGGGGTCGAATGAGTGGCGAGTGAAAGTAGGGCTGGCCGAAATGCTCAAAGGCGGCGTGATCATGGACGTCACGAACGCGGAGCAGGCGAAGATTGCCGAAAACGCCGGGGCCTGCGCGGTAATGGCGCTGGAGCGCGTGCCTTCGGACATCCGTAAAGAGGGCGGCGTGGCGCGCATGGCGTCGATCAAGGTGATCCGCGAGATCATGGCGACGGTGACGATTCCGGTGATGGCCAAGGTGCGCATCGGGCATTTCGCGGAAGCGGAAGTGCTGCAGGCGCTGGAAGTGGACTTCATTGATGAGAGCGAAGTGCTGACGCCGGCGGACGAAGAAAACCACATCTGGAAGCACGATTTTCGAATCCCGTTTGTGTGCGGCGCGCGGAATCTGGGCGAAGCGCTGCGGCGCATCGCGGAAGGCGCGGCAATGATCCGCACGAAGGGCGAAGCGGGCTCGGGAAACGTGGTGGAAGCGGTGCGGCACATGCGGACGATCGTCAGCCAGATGAAAAAGCTGACCACCCTGCGCGACGACGAGTTGATGCGAGAAGCGAAGGAACTTGGCGCTCCGCTGGAACTGGTCCGGCAGATTGCCAAGACCGGGAAACTTGCCGGTGCCGAACTTCTCGGCGGGCGGCATTGCGACTCCGGCGGACGCGGCGCTGGTGCGGCGTTTGGGAGCAGAAGCGGTGTTCGTGGGATCGGGGATTTTTAAGTCCAGCGATCCCGAGGCTCGCGCGAAGGCCGTAGTCAAAGCGACCACGCATTTCGAGGATCCGAAGATTGTGCTGGAAGCTCATGAAGAGCTGGGCGAAGCGATGAAGGGGCTGGATATCCGGCAGATGGAAGAGAAGGACATGCTTTCGACGCGCGGGTGGTAATCAGAGAACAGAGATCAGCAATCGGTGTTCAGCGAGCGGAGAGCGGTTTTTGTTGGGACTGGGCTCAGACAATAGGAGAACGGTATATCGGTCTCCCGAGAAGAGAGCCGGAGGAATAAGTTGAAGATTGGGATTTTGGCGGTGCAGGGAGATTTCGAAGCACACGCGGCGATGCTGGAGCGGCTGGGCGCGGAGACCATCGAGGTGCGCACGCCGGAAGATCTGGAGGGTTGCGACGGTTTGATTCTTCCGGGCGGAGAAAGCACGACGCAATGGCAATTTCTGCACGAAGAAGGGCTGGCGGACGAAATCCGGAAATTTGCGGAAAGCGGCGGGGCGATCTTTGGGACCTGCGCGGGCGCCATACTACTGGCGACGGAAGTGCAGAATCCGGAGCAGGACTCGTTGAAGCTACTGGACATGACCGTGTTGCGGAACGCGTACGGGCGGCAGATCGCGAGCGACGTGGTGCACGGCGCATCGAAGCTGAAAAAAGAGCCGCTGGAAATGGTTTTCATTCGCGGGCCGATCATTGAGAGGACTGGGCCAGGCGTGGAAGTCCTTGCGGAGTACGCGGGGAAGCCCGCGCTGGTACAGACGCGAACACATCCTGGCGGCCACATTCCATCCGGAATTGACAGAGGACACCACAGTGCATGAATATTTCCTGGTGCTCGCGGCGGCGGGAATGAAGCGGGAATTGAGCAGCGCGAAAGTCTTAGTGGCGAAAATGGGAAAAGACTCGAAGGCGGTACCTCGAAGCGCAAGCCGAGCGAGAGTGCTGTTTGTGTGCATCGGAAATGCTTGCCGGAGCCCCATGGGCGAGGCGATTGCGCGTTATGATGCCGCGGACGTGATCGAAGCCTTCAGCGCGGGTTTGAACCCTTTGGGGTACGTTGCCGAATTGACGAAGCAAACGCTGGTGAGGAACGGCTATTCCGCGGACGGCCTGACCTCCGATCCGCTCACCCCGGAAATCAGCGAGGCCGTGGAAATCATCATCAACATGACGGGGCGGCCGAGGGAAGAAAGCTTTTCGACCGGGGTGCACGCCAAGGTCGAGGACTGGATCGTGCAGGACCCGTATGGCGCCGATCCGGAGACGTATCAACGAGTCTTCGAGGGGATCAAGCGGCGCGTGAATCAACTGGCGCTGGGGCTGCGGGAAAAACGGCAGAACCGGGCATTGGCAAAATAGGAGTTCGCTTGCCGCGGGACAAAACCAGCGTATCGCAGGAAGATTATCTGAAGGCCATCTGGGAGATGCTCGAAGAGGCCCAGACACCGATCAGCGCGCGGCTTGCCGAGGAGCTGAACGTGACGCCTCCGGCGGTGACTGCGGCGTTGAAGCGCATGACGCGGGACGGCCACGTCAAAGTGGATCGCAGCGGGCGGATCGACCTGACGCCGAAGGGGCGCAAGTTTGCCGAACGCCTGGCGCTGCGCCACCAGCTCGCGGAGATGTTGCTGACCGAAGTGATCGGGCTTTCCTGGGCCAAGGCGCATGACGAGGCGGAACGGCTGGAGCACGCAATCTCTCCGGAAGTGGAAGCGCTGCTGCTGAAGCGATTTGGGGACAAGAAAAGCTGTCCGCATGGCGTGCCGATGCGCGGAGGGATCGCTGAACTGCGGCACCGAGGCGCGGTTTTGCTTTCGGACTTGCGGGCCAGGGAAGCTGCCGAGATTTTGTGCGTGTATGAAAAAGACGCGCAGTTCCTGGAATTCCTGGAAGGACTGCATCTACGGCCGGCCACGACCGTGGAAGTGTTGAAGCGCGAGTACGATGAGACAATGACGCTGCGCGCCGGCGGAAAAACGATGCACCTGGGAAAGCCGGCGACGAGCCGGATCTGGGTGCGGCGGCTGAGCGCGTAGAAGTGAGAGTTGTCAGTCCTAAGTTATAAGTTGCCAGCTGTAAGAACCGAGGGAAGCCTGTCGCGGATTCCGCTCTGGAAAGTTCGCCTTGCAAGCCTGGGCGATCGTTGGCGTGCAATTCTCAAAAACATTTCGTGGAAGATTCGCCGCGGGATGCGGACGAGAGTATGGCAAGCAAGAAGGCCTTGCAAAATCCGCGGTTTGGCACTAGGGTAGGCGCCAAGCGTTGGGATATCTTTCTGCGAACTCTTGTCCCCAGGTTGCGAGGAAAAGACGGATGAGTGCGACGATGAGTCACAGTGTCACTATGAGTGCCGGGAGGAAGGCCGGAAGCTGGCGGTGGCTGCTGTATGTGGGTTTTGCGCTGGCCGGCGCTTTGCTGACTTTTGTGGGAGCGCGGGCGCAGCAGAAGGCCACGGATGCGGCGACGTTCCGCAAGCTCATTGACGACTATTGCGCCGCGTGGAGCACAGGAAACGCGGACGCTCCGGCAAAGTTCTATGCCAAGGAGAATGGCCTGGTTTTCTACGACGTGGCGCCGTTCGCGTATCAGAGCTGGAAGGAATATCACGACGGCGTCCAGAAGGAAATTCTAGAAAGCGCGTCGAGCATCAAGTTGACGGCCGGGAAAGATCTGAAGGTGACGCGCCGGGGGATGATTGCGTGGACGACGGTGCCGATGCATTTGACCGAAAAATCAAAAGACGGTAAGACTTCTGAAATGGAGATCCGGTACACAGGAATCTGGGAAAAGCGCGGGGCGACCTGGGTGCTGGTGCATGAGCACCTTTCGACGCCGGCGGCTGGAAGCTAGAGTCTTGACGAAGAGGGCTGGGCGATTCGCCCATCGCGCAAGGAATGTTCAAGACACTGCAATATTATTGGAATGCGGCGCGAGGCTATCGCTTCAAGCCATGGAATAGCCCATATCTACGGTGGCGCTTTGAGACTTTCCTCGGGAAAGAGGCCGCGGATATGACCGCTAGCAAATTCTTTCATCTTGCCTGGAAATACCGCGACCACATGGAACGCTTTGTGGACTGGGCCGCCGAAAGACACCGGTATCAGCGCCGGCGCCACGCCTGAGAACTCCGCCCTGCCAACCCCCCGATCGGGACAATTAACGCTGCCGTTGCCTGCGTGGGCGTATAATCTTTTTCAGGAGGAGGATCCCCATGAAAGAGTTGAAGATCCTCCAGAAGACGGAAGAGCTGTATGAAGCCCGCTGGTGGGAGGCGGAACCGGAAGGGCGAGTCCATTGTTATCTCTGCCCGCGTCATTGCCATATTCATCCCGGCCAACCTGGCTTTTGCTTCATTCGCATCAATCAGAACGGAAAGCTCTACAGCCTGGGATACGGGGCGCCTGCCGCATTGCAAGTGGATCCCATCGAGAAAAAGCCGCTGAACCATTTTCTGCCCGGCACGCGAGTGTTCAGCATGGGCACGGCCGGCTGCAACATGGGGTGCTTCTTTTGCCAGAACTGGGATATTTCCAAATCACGGTCGGACCAGGTTCACTCACAACATGTGCCGCCGGAAGATGTGCCGCTGCTGGCGCTGAAGTATGGGTGCGATTCCATCGCGTTCACGTACAACGAGCCGACGATTTGGGGCGAATACGTCATCGACATCTGCAAAGAAGCGAAGAAATATGGGCTGAAAACGGTGATGGTCACGAACGGCTACATAACCTACGAGGCGTTTCACGACATTTACGACCACATTGATGCTGCGAACGTCGACCTGAAGGCTTTTACCGAGGAGTTTTACGGCAAGATCACGCTGACCCACCTGCAACCCGTGCTGGATACGCTGGAGTGGCTGAAGAAGGAGACCAGCGTGTGGTTTGAGATCACGAACCTGATCATCCCGACGCTGAATGACGACCCGGCTGAGACGCGGAAACTTTCCGAATGGATCCTGACGCACCTGGGGCCGGACGTGCCGGTGCACTTCACGGCGTTTCATCCGGACTTCAAATTGCGCGACAAGCCCGCGACTCCCGCGTCAACACTTGACCGCGCGCGGAGGATCGCGCTGGAAGCCGGCTTGCGCTACGTTTATGAAGGGAACATCTACAGTGAGGGAGCGAATACCTATTGTTTCAAGTGCAAGGGACTGCTGGTGCGGCGTTCCTGGCATGACGTGCTGGAGAACCGGATCAAGAATGGCGGGTGCCCAAACTGCGGATTTGCGATTGCCGGGGTGTGGGCAAATTCAGCCACGAAGAAAAGGGGAACGGCCGCAGGCGCGGCGCAAACGTCCAAAAATTACAATCATCTCAATCTGTAAATTGCGCCGCCGGGCGCTAGCGCTGCTGAAAATGATAGAAGCCCGGTCCGACGCGCATGGCGTGATGCCAAGCGACCGGGAAAGCCCACCAGACCAGAGTGCCGAGAATTCCCTGCGCAAGAGCGAGGGGAAGAATGTTGCGCTCACGCGCGAAAAGCCAGGACATCGCGGCGCCGCCAATCAAAGTAAGCGGAACCAGCACGGGATTTGGCCAATGGAGCGCAGCGAAGATGGCGCCCGCGGCCAGAGAAACGAGCAGAGGGTTCTCCGTCACGGCGAGGAGCCGGTTGGTCACAAGGGAATTCAAGCCCACCTGTTGCAATAGGCAGAAAGCCATGTATCCAAAGAAATGCCGCGGAACAAGAAGATGGCTCGGAGCTTGATGCGCGCCGCCCAGAAGCAGCCCCACGGCCAAGAGTCCCATGATGGCCGGGGCGAAGACGACGGCGCATCGTTTGGCGGCGGGCCAAAAATTGTCCGCACGCCAGCCAATCGTTTTTGTCGTGTCCTTGTGGAGAAGGAAGCTGGCGATCAGCCAGACGGGAAAGACGACCCAAGAAGGCCAGTTTGAAGTCTGGAGTTCCCAGATGTACCAGCCGAGGTAGGCGCTGAAGGCGAGCGCCTCGACCAGGTTCAAGATGCGCCAGGCAGAAGTAGTCATTGCCTGATCATTCCGATAGCTGCTCTTCGCCGGGGTGGCTCTGGTCCAGAAGCTGCAACATATTCTGAAATATGTTTTCGATCTCTTCCTCGCAGACCTGGTGAGGAGCGAGAAATTCGTGAAGGTCAAAATCCGGGAATCCGCGATTGGTCACGCGCGCCGGAAGAAGCTCGCGCAAGCGCCGGGATTCGACGGTTCCCAACGCGCGAATCTCTTCGAAGACAACTCGTTGCAAAGGATCGTGAAACACTCCCGGATCGAGCAATCTGCAGATTTCCGCGCGCGTCCCGGCTTTGATGAGCACCGAACAAAGCAGCCGGAGAGTATTTCTTTCGAGTTGCGGTTTGCGGTTTGAATCGTGGGCGGGCATTTGAAAGATCGCTAAAGAACGGGGCGGACAATGCCGGCTGGAATGCTGAAGGCGAATAACGGTGGAAGAACCGTCGGGCGGATCCCGCGCATCAAAAGTGAGAAAATCACAATAGATGAGATGATACCCGTTATGGCGAGGTTGCGTCTGAGGGGCGCCGCGAATGGGACAAAAGCACCGGGTGGTGATTCTCGGCGGCGGATTCGGTGGACTGGTTGCAGCGCAAATACTGAAGCGCGCGCCGGTCGAAGTCACGCTGATTGACAAGAGGAATTTTCACCTTTTTCAGCCGCTGCTCTATCAGGTGGCCACCGGCTCGCTCTCGCCGGGAGAAATTGCCGCGCCGCTGCGCGGCATATTGAGCCGGCAGAAGAACACGCAAGTTCTCCTTGGCGAAGCAGTGGACGTTGACCCTGAAGCGAAACGGGTGATTCTCAGCGACGGGGCAAAATTTGAATACGATACGCTCATCGTGGCTACCGGTTCGCAGACCTCTTACTACGGCAATGATGCGTGGCGTGAATGGGCGCCAAGTCTGAAGTCCATAGAGGAAGCGACAGCGATCCGCCACAAGATTCTCTACGCGTTCGAACGCGCCGAGCGCGCTGCAACGCCGGAAGAGGTCCGTGCCTGGCTGACTTTCGTGATTGTGGGCGCCGGCGCGACGGGACTGGAACTTGCCGGAGCGCTTGCCGAAATCGCCAACGAGACGCTGCGCCAGGATTTTCGAAAGATCAAACCTCAAGAAGCACGAATCATATTAATGGAAGGAGCGGCGCGGGTGTTGGGCGCTTTCCCGGAGGATCTTTCCGCGAAGGCGGAGAGTCTGGTTAGACGGCTCGGGGTGGAAGTCTTCAAGGGCGTCATGGTGACGGATATCAACGCGGACGGGGTGAGCTACAAGCGCGGAGAATCTCCAGAATTCTTGGCCGCGAAGACCGTGCTCTGGGCCGGCGGGGTCACGGCTACGCGGTTCGCAGTCCGGCTTGCCGAACAAACCAAAGCAGAAACAGACCGGAGCGGACGGATCAAGGTGAATCGCGACCTGACCGTGCCGAAGTATCCAGACATCTTCATCGTCGGCGATCTGGCGCACGCGATGGCCCAGGATGGCAAGCCGCTCCCGGGAGTCGCGCAGGTAGCCATTCAAGGCGGTGTGCACGTGGCGAAGGCCATCCGGGCGCGTTTGCAAGGGAAGAAGGAGCTGCCGCCGTTTCATTATGTCAATAAAGGAGACATGGCCGTGATCGGCCGCGCGGCGGCGGTGGCGGATATTTTTGGATTTCACATCTCAGGTTTGCCAGCTTGGCTGATTTGGCTCTTCGTCCACTTGATTTACATCGTGGAGTTCCAGAGCCGCCTGCTCGTGTTTATTCAGTGGGGATTCGAATATCTGACTTTCAGCCGCGGCGCACGACTGATCACAGGTGAAGCAGCGGAAGATTCGTTCGGCAAAGCGGAAGCGCTGAGAAATCCCGGCGACGGACGATGAGTATTAGAGAGAAGCAGCTAGCCGGCGAGCCACAAACTGAAGCCATTCGTCCATCACCAAACACTCCTTCCACGGCATCACTTCCTCCCCCAAAAAAGGGAAAAAGTGCAACCCATGTGTCCGATACAATCTGTTACCTAGGTCTCGGGTCGCTCACCGATGATCCAGATTAGTTTCTTTGCCTAAGTTTGCAGAATCGGGCATGAACAGTGTTTGGTTCAGCTTTCTATGCCGTCCCTGGGCTTGTGGGTCATTCGCAATCGTTTGTTTCAGTGGCAAATCCACAAAACAACACGGTTTAAGCGGCGCCGGCAGGCGAGTGATACTTGAACGATTGCTGTGTGATTTCACTTCAAATTTGGGCTATATCACCCAGAAAACGCCCCGCAGGCAGCGCAAAGGACGAGAACGGCCATAAATTGAGGTGCTGATAAGTTACGGTGAATAAAGCGGTTTGCCGGGGAGCAGGCGGTCTTGACCTGTTGGGTTGGTTCGGCACAGCAGGTGCACCTTGGCACTCTGCTTTTGAGGATGGGTGGATGTGCGCCCCCTTGGTTTTCCTGGTTGGGCATAAATGGTCTCGGGTCACGGTCGACAGGAGTGCCCCAGGGAAGCTCCATCGGCGCCAAGTTCAGAAACTTGCTCCGTTTCGGAAGGCAGTAAGTCTGGATCGCGAGATAAGCACAGCAGTTGAAGCAGCAGAGAAAATGAGGATGACGGTGAAAACAATACATCGCTCCCACCGGATCGAATACGTGGTCTCGCTGCGGGTGTTTGTCGGAGCGCTGAGAAGGGCGTGGGTACTGGCAAGCAAGCGACAATCCGGAGAAAGCAAAACGAGTCTCCTGCAATCAAGCACCGTCCAGACCCTGAATGGCGTTTGCCTGTGGGGGAAGAGCAATGCATGAGCGCCTGACGCGTCGCGGCAAAGCTTGCGGAATTGGACTGAGCCTGGTGGCGATCCTTCTCTTTCTTGCGGCGCCCATTCATGCTGATGTTCACCCGGTTCCACTCGACAAAAACACGGATTCGGCGAAGTGCCTGGAATGTCATGCCGAAAAGGCCAAAGGAAAGTTCGTGCACACGGCGATCTCCGCCGGCTGCACCAGTTGCCACGAAATTCGCGTGAACCGCGACGTGACGCGCGTCAAGTTGATCACTGCGACCGTCTCCGGACTTTGTTTGACGTGCCACACGGACAAGAACGCCGCTGAACTCAAGGGCAAGATCCACCCGCCAGCGGTACGCGATTGTCAGAAGTGCCACGATCCGCACTCCTCCGACAACAAATATCAACTGCTGAAGCCGACCTCGGGCGTGCCAGAAAGAGAACCTCTGCCTCGGATGTCACACTAAGGGATTGAATGTGCCGGAAAGAGGCAGCCGCCACACGGCGCTGGATATGGGTTGCGATACCTGCCACGTAACGCACAAAACGGGCGAGGCGGGCAATCTGGAGTTTGACTATCACCTCACGAAGAATCCACCGGCGCTGTGCCTGGACTGCCACGACGCAAGCAGCGCGGATCTGCAGAAAGCACACGACAACCAACCGTTCGCAACAGCGAATTGTGTGCAGTGCCATGACCCACACCAATCCACGAAGCCGAAACTTTTGGCAAAATACACGCATCCGCCATTCGCGGAGAAGCACTGCGAAATTTGCCATGCACCCGCAAGAGACGGGAAGGTGGTGCTGACGCAGCCGGACGCGAAATCACTCTGCGTGACGTGCCATGACGATAAGGCCAAGCAAATCGAAAGCGCGAAAGTGCCGCATCCCGGCGCGGCAGGAGACTGCACGGATTGCCATAATCCGCACGCGAGCCGGCAACCCGGACTGCCAAAGACCAATGGGGTACAAATCTGTTTGGACTGTCACACGGAGATTGCAGAGCTGGCTAAGAAGCTTGTGCGTCACCAGCCCGCTTTTGTGCAGGGTTGCGGCATCTGTCACGAACCGCACGGAGGGGAACGCGAGAAGCTTCTGCGGGCACAGGGCAATGCCCTATGCCTCGAATGCCACGGGCCGGACTCCTCACCCCAAGAAGACAAGAGCGCGCAAGTATGGAAAATCTTCAATGGAAGCGTTCAGCTTCCGGAGGACTACTACAAGAAAAATAGGGTGCCGATCCTTCCGCTGAAATATGGCAAAGGCCATCCGATCGCGGGCCACCCCGTTTCCGACGTGATGGACCCGGCGGACCTCACCAAATTGAGGCAGAAGCTGAGCTGCTTGACCTGTCATCAGCCGCATTCCTCGGCGCACGCGGACCTGCTGGTGAACGACCAGCAAAATAACACGGTGTTTTGCGCGTCATGTCACAAGGATCTGACCCGACGCTGACTGGGGATTCCAGGGGAGGTTGCAATGTACAAAATCGGAACAAACTTCGCATGGGTCCGGAGCATGTTGGCGGCCGTGGCGTTGCTGACCATGCTGGCGATGTTCTCGCCCTTGGACGTGCACGCGGACAAGAAGAAAAAGAAGACAGCCGTGAAAGCTGATACCGAAGCCAAAATCAAGGCAATCGACTATTCCTACATCGTTTGGCCCAATCCACCGGCGATTGCCCGGATCCGCTACGTCAATTGGTTTGCCTCCGACAAAGCGATACGTGATTTACAAGGGAAGAAGCAGAAGAAATCGACCTGGATGGACCGCCTGGCGGGCACGCAATCAAGCGACGAGATCTTTACCAGACCTTTCTCCCTCATTCAACCCTACGGGATCGCCATCGATTCGCAAGGCAGCTTGTACGTGGCCGACTCGAAAGTGGGAGCCATTTTCATTTTCAACACGGACACCCGGGATGTGGACCTGATCAAAAACAGCGTGCAAGCCCATTTTGTACGGATCATCGGGTTGGCCATGGACGACAACGACCGGCTGTTCGTTTCCGATCCCGGACTGCGGCACGTGCTGATCTTCAATAAGCAACACGCGGCCGAGGACCTCATTTCCGAGGGAATGGTGGAGCCGGGTGCGCTCGCGATCGACACACAGAATCGGTTTCTCTATGTAGCGGACGTGGAATTGGATCAGATTTTGGTCTATGACGCAGACACGCTCAAGCTAATCCGCAAGATGGGCACGACCGGCCATAAGCACGAGTTGACCACCCCAGGAGATTTTTCGAGACCCGCCGGAGTTGCCGTCGACGCCGAGGGCAATCTCTACGTGGCTGACACCTGGAACGATCGCATCGAGATTTTTGACGCAGATGGCAATTTTATTAGCACCTTTGGGAAACCCGGGGATGGTCCAGGGTATTTCGCAAGGCCGAAGGGCGTGGCCCTCGATGGCGATGGCCACGTGTGGGTCGCGGACGGCATGCAGGATCGCGTCCAGGTATTCACTAAAGAGGGGCAACTGCTAATCTCCTATGGCGGACACGGGTTGCAGCCGGGACAATTCCAGGGATTGGTGAGCATCGCGATCGACAAGAAAAATCGCGTCTTCACCACGGAGATTTTTCCGGGGCGGGCGCAGGAATTCCAATACATTACGGATGCGCAAGCCGAGGAAGAGCGTCAAAAGAGGGCAGCGCAAAGAGAGAAAGTAGGTAGCGAAAGGAAGAATACTGAGAATCCGGCGCAGAGCTCCACGCAGAGCGCGCCTCCAAGCACTTCTCCTTCGAAACCGAACTGAGTCAAGCTGGATGGCTGAGGGGAATAGATTGTATTAGTCGCGAAAAAAAATGACGGACTCGGCAGATAGCCCCGGGAGTGAATTCCTGATCTCTGAGGTCCTTTCGCGTTTCGGCGGAGAGATTTGCATTGAAGGAATTGAGGCAATTCATACAAGACGCAGGCGGCCAGGGCAGTTTTGACGGCGTGAAGAGCAGGGGGAGAACTTCACTTATATATCTAACTTTGGTAACTTTGGTTCACAACCGAACAAGAGAATCGAGCTGCCTGGACGATGCGTCGCATTGAAGACAACGGAATGCGATGTGTAGCAGTGGCGAGAGCGGGGTAGCAGATTGTGACGGCTGAACTTTCCCTCGGTGACGACTAACCCTTTTATTTTCAAAGCACAATGCTGCGTGATTTAGCGTCACACCTGGGCCATTTCACGCAAGTACTCGACTTCGGAGAGAAGGGGCATGTTCAGAACCAATCTGCTTGAAGCGTTATGCAGAACAAAATAAAGAAGTTGATGGTTGATAGAAGAGGGCGTCCCTTGTCCCGCTTCGGTACGGAGGGTGCACATCGGTACAAAGTTGGCTGGGCGCGCTCCAGTCCTGGCTACCCGAAGTGGAAATTCACGGGTTGCAAGAAGAATGGAGGTTTGACAATTTCATGAAGAGAGCGATTTTAGTAGCGCTTTTCGTATCTGGCCAGCGCCGGGTTCGCATTCGGCCAGAACTGGTCGTCCCCGAACGGCACTGACGTCCTGGGCGCACACAACAGCGGCGGCCGCGGTTGCGCAGGTTGCCATTCACCGCACAGCGGGTCCTTTGGTTCGGGCCACGGAGGTGCAGCGGATGCCGGCAGCTACGCCTTGTGGGGCCAGGATGCCAGCCCACTTTACGGGAAGACGCTTAGCTTTGGCGACAATGGCAAATTCGTCGAAGTTTTGCCCAGCAGCATTTCCAGCGGGTCAGCAAGAAGTCGGAGGCATTCTGCTCTGCCTCAGTTGCCACGACGGCAACCTAACCGCCAGCAACATGATGGCGAAACAGTCCTACGAACAGAGAATTGGTCTGTTGACCAATACGGCCTATGGGAGCCAGCCGATTCCAACTTTGCTTGGCAATGACGGAACCACTGCCGGAAACTATAACAACGACCATCCGGTGGGCCTGAACGCCACGATTAGGTCCGGCAATGGCTTGGTCTTCGCGACTGGGAAATTCACAGTCACCGCCGGTTCGCCCTATGCCCAGTTTGTGGCCAACTATGGCTGGCCAGCGCTGGCCCCGGGCAAGTGGAGCAGTCCCTACGGCGTGAACCGCGCCGGGCAACCCTACGTGCTCTGCACCACCTGCCACAACCAGCACGTCATGACTGTATACGCCTCCTCGCGCTGCTAGCCCGATCGCGAGTGACGGACGGCGGCAAGTACTACGCGACCTACTTCTTCGTCAACGGTCCCGTACAACCCGAACATCAACAACGTGGCCACCACGAAGGCGCCGTCGACGACACAGTTCTGCCGTCAGTGCCACTTCGGCACGTCCAACGAAGCCAACAACACCTACAACGTCACCACTGTGTTCCAGTGAGATTCGCTTTCACAAGGGAGAGAGGACACTCTCTCCCCTCTTTCTGCAAGCAGGCGGAGGTTTTCGTGAAGTCCCTGGTAGTTTTCGCTCTACTACTAGTCCCTGCCGTCAATGCTTTCGCCCAAGTTGCTTCCCATCCTCCAACCGCGGTCACCAGGCAAGCTTCGCCTCCAGCCTCCGCTTTTCAGGTCAGCGATAAACCGGTTGCACGAGTCAATGGAGTCGTATTGACAGACCGCGACCTGCTGCGGGAGATGCTCGCAGATTTTCCCCTATGCCAGGCAGCACAACGGATTTCCTAAGGCGCAAGAAGCGTCCATCCGGCAGGGCGCTCTGCAGATGATTATTTTTGAGGAATTGGTATACCAGGAGGCAATGCGGCGGAAGCTGGCCGTGCCGGCCCAGCAGATTCGGCAGTCGGAGCTTGAGTTCAAGAAGCAGTTCACCTCGGCCGAGGAATACCGGAAATACCTGAATCTGGAGATGGCCGGGTCGGAACAAACCGTGCGGGACAAGATCCGCAGGTCCCTGCTGATCGAGCAAGTACTAAAGACGACGTCGAGAAAAAGTCAGCCGTGACCCTTAGCGAAGAGCGCGCCTATTACGAGAAGCACCCGGCCAGATTCCAGGTCCCAGAGGCTTTCTCATTCCAGTCCATCTCCGTGCTGCCGCCACGGAATCCAAACACGGAGCAGAAAAAGGAAGGCCTGCGCCGGGCGGAAGGAGCATTGAAACAGGCAAAGGCGGCCGCGAGTTACCAGGATTTCGGATTGCTGGCCGAGAGGATCTCCGAGGACGATTTCCGCGTGAACATGGGAGACCATAAGGCGGCGGAAAGAGACAAACTGCCTCCGCAGGTCGTAAAAGCGCTGCTGGCGATGAAGCCGGGGCAGGTGAGCGATCTGATCCAGATTGAGCAGGCCTACACGATTGTTCGTTTGAATGCCCACGCGCTGGCAAGGAAGCAGAGCTTCGAAGAAGCGAAGGATGGCTTGCGCTCGGAGCTTCAGAAGACCAAGTATGAAAAGTTGCGCGCCGGGCTGAACAAAAAGCTGGGCGCCAATGCAAAAGTCGAAATTCTGTAACTGATGGGTGGAATGCGACAGCGCCAGGAATGAGCCGTCGCGGCCAGCAGAGGAATGACGCCCGGATGAAGTCAGGGCGGTCACTTTATTCGCCCGTGTTTTTTTCTGAAGCGCCGGGGTGTGCCCCGATCAAATTGTCATGAACTTCCGCGTCGTGGATAGCTGCGATTTTCGACACTGGCAGGTGGATGAGATGGCGCAGCAGAAGGAACTTGCCGGCGAACTGAGAATTCTTTCTTGCTTCAAGTTCATCAACCAAAGGAACTTAACGGCCGAACGTGACAGCGATGGTTTGGCACCGGTTGTGCTTCTAGAGCTTCGGGCACTCGTCCCCGGTTCGCGAGTCTGTTAGCAGCTGCTTGGGAGGGACGTTCGAGCGTGAGGAAATTCGCGGTATCTGCCGGTTGGCTACTGCTTGCTTTGATGGCACAGACGGCCCAAGGCCAAGTTCAAGTTGGCGACGACCTGCGCGTGAATGCGAGCGGATTGCTTACGACAGGTTACACCGCCAGCTTTGGAGATCAGATTCCATCCAGCCACGGCTTGGAGTGGGGCGCCAGCGGCCAGTTGAGCGGTTCCTATTATGACCCGAATTTTCTGAATTTTTCCATCACCCCCTATTTAAACCAGTCCAGGGCCAACTCTGGTTTCCAATCGTTGACCAATAGCAGCGGCGTGGAAGCAGATGCTAAGATCTTCAGCGGGAGCCGGTTCCCCGGTTACGTCAGCTATCGCTATTCGCGCGATAGTACGGGAACGTTTGGACTCGTGGGCACTCCGGATTTTACAACCGTCGGAAATTCACAGGGATTCGGGATTGGCTGGAGCGCTCTGGTTCCGAATTTGCCGACATTGTCCGTTTCCTACTCGCAAGGAAGCGGCACAGGGACGGTGTTCGGGACAAATCAGTTGTCCAATTCCCTGAACCGGACAATCAGCGTGAGGTCGACGTACCGGTTGACGGGTTGGCTGTTAAACGCGTATTACAATCGCACGAGCGGGGACTCGAGTTTCCCTATGTTTTTGAGCGGCCAGCAAACCAACAACTCCATGAATTTCAGCGGCAACGATGTGGGGGTTAATGGCTCCCATACTCTTCCCTGGAGTGGCTCGGTTTCACTTAGTTTTGACCACTCCACGTATGGGACAAATTCGGAATCCACTTTTGACCAGAGCACGGGTCTCTCCAACTATGCGTCGAACAACGAAACCTCCGTCGTTACCTTGCATCCCACCCAAAAACTAACCATCTATGGCGACCAGGCTTACACCGGCAACTTGAACGGCTATTTCTATCAAAGTCTTATCAATGGGGGAACTGGAGTGCCGCTGCAGCCCGTGAATACAAATGCCAGTTCGTCGACGCTGAGCAGCGGGGCCAACTACAATTTCTCGAACAACCTCTTCGCTCAAGCGCAAATCACTTATTACAATCAGACGTACTTTGGCCAGAGTCTAAATGGCAGCTATGTTTCCGGCACGGTAGGGTACGGCAAGCGGATCCTTGACATGTTTCTCCTGTCTGCCACGGTTATCGAAAGCTCGAACCAGTTCGCCAACAACTCTCTCGGTTACATCTTGAACCTGAACTACTTCCGCCGGTATGGCCTCTGGGAAACTTCCGGCTACTTCAGCTACGCTCAAAATGTGCAAACGATCCTGGTGACCTACAGCACCTCCTACTACAATTACAACGCAAACGTACACCGCTCCCTGGGAAGAGGCGTGCAATGGACCGGCGCGTTTAGCGGGAGCCATAGTGGCTTCACCAATCAACCCGGCACCGCCGATCATAGCGAGGGCTTCTCCACGAGTCTGGGCTTGCGCTGGCTCTCGCTTAATGCCAATTACGCGCAGTCCAGCGGAAACTCCGTACTGACGAGCACCGGCATCCAACCCATTCCTCCGACTCCAGGTTTGCTGCCGATAGGATTGATTGTCTACAATGGCAGGAGTTATGGTGGTGGGATTACCGTGACGCCGTTTTCCCGGCTTTCCGTCACCGGCAGTTATTCCCGAGCCTTGAGCGACACCCTCAGCAATTCGGTCTACTCCAATAATCGCACTGATATCTACTATGCGCAGTTTCAATACCGGCTGAGACAAATCAGTATCCTGGGCGGGTTTACGAAATTCTCGCAAGGAATCAGTGCGGCCGGCACTCCGCCCGGGAACGAATATTCCTACTTCATCGGAGTGTCCCGATGGATCAAATTCTTCTAACGGGATTGCGGGTTGGGAGACTTCGCGGGAGCATTTTGGCCGCCTGCCTGGCTGGATTGCTGCTGGCGATTCCCTCCATTGCGGCCAGAGACAAGAAAAAAGAGCTGACGCAGACGCCCGTCCCGGACCTTCTGATGGATGGCGGGCGAAGACTGAGCTACGAGCACAGTTTTAGTTCGGAGCGCGAGGTCAAGCCGAAGCGAGGATTCTGGAACAAGGTGATCGACGTAGTTGCCGGCGCTCCGGATTACCGCGCCATGGTGAGACCATACAGCGTCACGACGGACTCGAAGGGACGCATCATCGTGACCGATCCGGGGGCGCGCGGGGTGCATATCTTTGACTTTGCGAAGCAAAAGTACAAGTTTCTCTCGCGACAAGACACTGGCAAAAACCCACTGCTCGCCCCGCAATGTGTGGCGGTCGACGCGCAAGACAGGATTTACGTCACGGATTCAGAGTCCGGCAAAATTTTCGTTTTTGACCCCAATGGAAAGTTCGAGAGAGTCATCGGCAGCCTGAAATATGGCGAAGGCTATTTCAAGCGGCCCACCGGCATCGTCGTGGATTCCGCGGCCCAGAGGATCTACGTCACCGACACGTTGCGCAATCAGATCTTCCTCATGGACATGCAGGGCAGCGTGCTGAAAAGAATCGGCAAGCCGGGAAAAGGGAATGGCGAGTTTAATTTCCCGACGGAATTGCGACTCCAGGGGGACGATCTGGCGGTTGTCGATGCGATGAATTTCCGCGTGCAGGTGCTGGATAAGAATGGCGAGTTTCAGTACGCCATCGGGAAGATTGGAGATGACGTGGGGGCGATGTTCCGTCCGAAGGGCGTGGGCTTCGATTCAGAGGGACATCTTTACGTGGTGGATGGCATGTGGAGCGTCGTGCAAGTCTTCGACCGCGAGGGACACCTGCTCTACTACTTCGGCCAACTGGGCACGACCCCCGGCAGCTTTCAATTGCCAACCGGCTTGCGCATCGACGATCAGGACCGCATCTACGTAGTGGATTCGTACAACGGGCGCGTGCAGGTGTTTCACTATTATGGCGTGGGCGCCGCTGCGAGAGTGAAGCCATGAAGCGATCCTTGTGGACCCTCGGACTGACGCTCACGCTGTTTGGTTCGCTGACTCCTGGGCAAGCGCCGCCATATCAAGCGGACACCCTCGGGATGCACAATCTTTCTGTGGCAAGCGGGTCCTCGGTGACAACTCAGGGCAGTTTAGGCTGCACCTTTTGTCACGCACCGCACAGCGGGCTTGGGGGAGTTACGCCCCTTTGGAATCAGACGCTGTCGGCACAGACCTACACACCGTACACCAGCACCACCTACAAACAGCAGGGCAATACTCAGCCGACCCTGGGAAAGACGAGCAGCCTCTGCTTGAGCTGCCATGACGGCACCGTGGCCATCGGACAGACGGCGGCATACGGGAAGATTTCCGTAAGCGGTTCCATGAACGCCAAAGATGTGCTCGGAACAAACCTGGGCACGTCCCATCCGGTCAGTTTGGTGCTGCCTATCAAGGACACCCCTGATCTGGCCGCTTCCCTGGTCGCCCAGGGAGTGACAGCGGATCCGACAGGTGCAGTGAAGTTGGTGAGCGGCAATGTTGAGTGCACGAGCTGTCACAATCCGCACTCGCAAGCCATTGATCCGATAGCCCAGGATTTCCTCGTGCGGGACAGCTCAAAGGGGCAGATGTGCCTGGCCTGTCACGATCCCAACCGCATCATGACTGGGCAAGTCAATCTGCTGACTGGTTGGAGTGCCGGCATCCATGCCGTGGCGTCCAACCAGGTGGCGAGTGGGGCCAATGTGGGGTCTTACACAACGGTGGCCGCCAATGCCTGTACCTCATGCCACATGGAGCACAATGCCGCTGGTCCTGCGCGAATGCTCCGCCCAGCAACTCCGCCAGCACCGGGCGTGGATGCTAGCACTCAGGACTGCATTACCTGCCACAGTGGCGGAACAAACATTTCTCCGACTCCTCCCGATGTTTATGCCGAAATTTCCAAGATTTCCCACTTGCTTCCTTACGGATTGAACCAGCATGACGCGGCCGAAACCGCCATCCTGAACAACAGCCGGCACGCCACTTGCGTCGACTGTCATAGCCCGCACGGCGCGAACCAACTGAGGTTGTTCACCGCACCTCCCGCTATTCGACCTCCCCAGACGAACGTTGTCGGCGTAAGTGCTGTTGACGGCGTCACCGTGCTCATACCGGCGGTCAACCAGTTTGAGAGTTGCCTCCGCTGTCATGGAACCAGCGTGGGCAAACAAGTGCTGCTCAAATACGGTTACCTGCCCACTCGTTTGGTGTTTGCCGGAGATCCTTTGAACCTGGTGCCGCAGTTCAGTCAGACTTCAACTTCCAGCCATCCGGTCTTCCACGACCGCAGTAGCCCGTTGCCCCAGCCAAGTTTGCTGATCAACATGCTGAATCTGAACGGAACCGCTTCTAACCGGTTGGTCGGCCCGCGCCTCTTCTGCACTGATTGCCACAACAGCGATGACAACCGAGAATTTGGGGGCACCGGACCCAATGGCCCCCACGGCTCGACGTACTCACACCTTCTCGAACGGAATTATCAATTCAGCCAGGCGGCGGTTCCCGGTGGGAAGGTGACCAACACGTATCCGTCCCCAGATTTGAGCCCCCAGGGGCCTTACGCGCTCTGCGCCAAGTGCCACAGCCTGAGCAAGATTTTGTCGAACGCGAGCTGGAGCCTGCACAGCGAACATGTCTCAGCAGAAGGATTCTCCTGCTCGGTGTGCCACACCGCTCACGGCATGGGGGCCATAAGCCCCACGATCTCCGGCGAACGGCTGGTGAATTTTGACGTTAATGTTGTGGCTCAGAACGGAACCGCGCCGATCTCCTACAACCGAGCGGCAAATACCTGTACGCTGGTTTGCCATGGTGAGGCGCACAATTCCAGCGGTGCCCATACGGCGGTCAGGGCAGCGCAACCGCAGGCCGCGCCGGTTCCGAGGCACTAGCTCTGTTGCACGGGCGGCGCCGCAATACGGCGGCTACCGGGCGATTCGAATTCAGCTCATGCAAAATAGAAATTCGCCAACATTGACCCGCCATCTGTCTGGAAGAAGCGTGTCCCGCGCGCTCGCGTTAGTGTTGCTTCTCTGCTCCGGCGCGGTCCTCGAGAGCGCGAAACTATCCTCGCGCTGGGATCCGCAAATCTGGGGATACTTGCGGCTGGGCGCGTGGATCCTGGAGACCCGGAACCGTCCGCTCACCGGGCTTCTTTCTCAAGCCGGGAATCTCTCTTGGAGAGATTTCAGTTGGGCCTATGACGTGATTGCAGCTCTGGGATATTGCGTGCTGGGCTTACGTGCAGTCCCAGCGCGGCTGGTGGGGCGTAAGTGTGTTAGAGATAATATCTATCCGTTATGGAAACGCGGTATCATCCATTCGAACAAAACTAGTCTCACACAACCGAATACTACACAGCTTGACGATAGAGTCTCATTTGCATAGAACATGGAATTCATGCACTGCGCCCATGTGCACCTGGGTAGCCCCCTAGAAGGGCTTTCCCGGTAAGAAGGTGCCCCTGACGTTCCAAGAAAAGCCCGAAGAGTTGCGGACCTTCTCCTTATCCCGGCTGACTCGTTTACGGGAGCTGCTGGCAAACCCCGCAGCGATTCACGAAGCGAGAACACTCCTGGCCGAGCAAATCGGAAAATTCACGCCGGAGCGAGTCTCCGAGAATGGCAAAATCAGCTTCAAAGCCAACGGACAGATAGACTATTTCGGCGAAGATGCACTTACACGCGTGGATGGTGCCGGGGGCCAGAATCGAACTGGCTACGCCCGCCTTTTCAGGGCGGCGCTCTACCAATGAGCTACCCCGGCACAGGTGGTTTAGAAATTGTAGGGGCGATGCGGAGTTGTGTCAATTCGCGGCGGAAAAGTGTCGCGGCAAAATGGGAATGTCCGGTTTGATGGAGGCCGGGAAGCCCCTGGAAACGGAGTGCATGGCCTTGAGTAAGCGAGAACGGGACCGATTGATTCCGGTCCCTGCCAGAAGTGCGTAGAGGACCCGGAATCGTTCTTTCGCGGCGGTCAAGATGGTTTCAATCTCCACCGCTTCAAGCGTCGGTGTGTTCTAAGCGCCTTTTCAACTGCCGCAGGCCGATGTAATTCAGGCCCCATTGCCCTCGGTGCCCGCCTTGGTGCTTAGGGTGCCTGCGCGCAACGCACGCTCCTTCATAAAAGCAAAAAAAACTGGAACGAGAATCAGGACGTGAATTGTTGACGTAATCATGCCGCCGACTATGGGCGCGGCGATCGGTTTCATCACATCCGATCCGATGCCGGTCTCCCACAAAATCGGAATCAGGCTGGCTAGCACCGCCGTCACGGTCATGAGCTTCGGGCGCAAACGCTGCACGGCGCCCTCGATCGCGGCCGCTTCGATGTCTTCGTGCTTAAGTGGTATGCCCGAGGCAATCCTCTTATCCAGCGACTCATGGAGATAGACCACCATGACGACGCCGGTCTCGACGGCAATTCCAAACAGTGCGATGTAGCCCACCCAGACGGCGACGCTGAAGTTGTAGCCAAGCCAATACTGGAGAATCAGGCCGCCAGTCATCGCATAAAACGTCGGGAAGATGAGGACAGCGGCTTCCGTAACCGAGTGGAAGACCATATAGAGCAGCAAGAAGATCACAAAAAACACGATCGGCACGATGAACTTCAGCCGTTCCTTGGCGCGCACTTCGAATTCGTACTCTCCGGACCATTTATAGGTGTATCCCGCCGGAAGACGGAATTGTTCGTTGAGGAGCCGGTTAGCCTTAGCAACAAAGCCGCCGTAGTCTTTCGTCGCGAGGTCTAGATAAACATAGCCAGTGAGCAGGCCATCCTCATCACGAATCATGGCGGGTCCACGGGAGAAGTAAACCTTGGCAACTTCCGAGATAGGAATCTGCGCCCCAGTGGGAGTAGCAATAACGACGCGCTGCAACTGCGCGATGTCATCACGAAAGTCCCGGCTGTAGCGCACGTTGATGGGATACCGTTCGCGACCTTCGATATTTTCTGCGATGTTTTCGCCGCCGATGCCGGAAGTCACTGCGCGCTGGACATCGGTCACGGTAAGTCCATAACGTGCTGCTTCCAGCCGGTTGACTTCCACGTTTATGTAAAAGCCCTCTGCCACGCGTTCGGCAAAGATGGAACGGAGTTCAGGAATCCCGCCAAGGACTTGTTGCAACTGAGCGCCCGCTCGCTGAATACCCTCGACATTCGGACCTTGAATCTTGAGTCCAACGGGTGTCTTGATGCCAGTTAGCTCCATATCAAGCCGATTTTGTACGGGCATCGTCCAGGTATTCGTTAGACCTGGGAATTGAAGCTTCTCGTCCATCGCACGAATAAGCTTTTCGTAGGTCATGCCAGCACGCCACGTCTCGCGTGGCTTGAGCATGATCGTTGTGTCGTACATGTCGAGCGGGGCGTTGTCGGTGGGGCTGTCGGAACGGCCTACCGCTCCGAAAACACTTTCGACTTCAGGGAAAGACTTGATGATGCGGTCCTGTTCTTGGAGCAGCGTCGAGGCCTGGGTGATCGAGATGCCGGGAAGAGCGGTCGGCATGTAGAGCGAGGAACCTTCGTAGAGCGGCGGCATGAATTGGCTGCCGATGCGCCACGCCAGCGGCACGGTCACAACGAGAAAGATGAGATTGAGAAGCAGCGTCGTCTTCCGGTACCGCAGACAGAATCGGAGAACAGGCAGATACAAGGCCTGGGTCCACCGTGAAAATGGATTTTCGGATTCAGGCCTGAGATGGCCGCGAATGAAAATCACCATCAGGACGGGAACGAGCGTGATGGCCAGAATCGAAGAGAATGCCACGGAGAGAGTTTTAGTCCACGCAAGAGGACGAAACATGCGCCCTTCTTGTGCTTCGAGGAGGAATACCGGCAGGAACGACACGAGAATTACGAGCAAGGAAAAGAAGATGGCCGGGCCAACCTGTTTCGCCGCACCCATCAGAATGCGTCGCCGTTCTTTCTCCGTCAGCTTGGCTCCCGATGCTCCTGTTGTGGCAATGTGTTCCGATAAGTGGCGGTAGCCGTTCTCGACCATCACGATGGCCGCGTCGATGAGCACGCCTATGGCCAGCGCCAGGCCGCCAAGCGACATGATGTTGGAACTGACATGCAGGAAGTACATGGGTATGAAGGACGCCAGGACCGCGATGGGCAGAGTCAGGATCGGGATTAGCGCGGAGCGGAAATGGAACAAGAAAGCAATCGTCACGAAGCTGACGATGATGGCTTCTTCGAGGAGATCGCGTTGAAGCGTTTCGATGGATGCCTGAATCAATCCTGATCGGTCATAACCGGAGATAATCTCAACACCGGGAGGAAGCGACGGTTTAATTTCAGTAAGTTTTTTCTTGACCCCATCGATGACGTTGAGCGCGTTCATTCCGTAGCGCATCACAATGATTCCACCAACAGTTTCCCCTTCGCCGTTCCACTCGACGACACCCTGGCGAATATCGGGACCGAACGTGACTGTTCCCAGGTCGCGGACGAGAACCGGCGTGCCGTTCTTCGTGGCGACAGGGACGGTTTCGAGGTCTTGTAGCGAACGGAGATAGCCGAGCCCGCGAATCATGTATTGAGCGCCTCCCATTTCAAGCACTCGACCGCCGACTTCGTTCGTGCTATCACGGACACGATCGATCACCATCGAGAGCGGAATGTTGTAGGCGCGAAGCTTGTTCGGGTCAACATTCACCTGGTATTGGCGAACGAATCCTCCCATGGAAGCGACTTCCGCAACACCTGGGACGGTCTCCAGCTGATACCGGAGATACCAATCCTGAAGACTGCGCAAGTCTGCGAGGCTGTGCTGGTGGGAGCGGTCAATGACCGCGTATTCGTACACCCAGCCGGCTCCCGTCGCGTCGGGGCCAATCATCGGAGACACGTTCTTCGGCAAAACCCCTTGTAGCTGCTGGATGTATTCAAGAACGCGCGAACGAGCCCAATAGAGGTCGGTGCCATCTTCGAAGACCACGAAGATGTAGGAGTCGCCAAACATGGTCTGCGCGCGGACAGCCTTCACATGGGGCGCGGCGAGCAAGGTGGTGACGATGGGATATGTGACCTGGTCCTCGATGATATTCGGAGGCTCGCCCTCCCAGGGAATGTGCACAATTACCTGTACGTCGGAAATGTCCGGCAATGCATCAAGCGGAATATTCTTGAGCGACCAGATTCCAGCCAGAACTAGCAGCAACGTCCCTGTGAAGACGAGGAATCGATTGCTCGCGCACCAATCAATCACGCGGGAGATCATGGCTACATTTCCCCTTCGGCGTTGAGGCTCAGTTGCTTGGTCGCGAGGACGGCTCCGTTCTTGACCGCTGTGACGGTGAGTTGCCACGTGCCACCGCTATCGAGACTTACTTGAGCCTCGTAGCTGCCGGCACCTTTTTCATTGAGAGGCGTCACAACAGTCATTGCAGCCATGCCCATCTGCGGCATTCCGGGCATGTAGCTACGCACGCTGACCTGCGCGCCAGTGACGGGAGCGCCGTCCGCAGCCGTGAGCTTCACGCGATACAGGTTTGTTCCCTTACGCGGTGTTGCGGGCTCGGTCGAGAATTCAATTTGAGCTGCTGATTGGGCTGTGGGAGCGTTCATTGCCGCTGCGGCGCCAGCTCCAGGCGGTGGAGGGGTAAAGGAACCGATGGCGGCTTGCAGCTGGCTTTCCGAATCAATCAGGAAGTTCGCCGAAGTGACGATGCGCTCGCCAGCCTTCAGACCTTTCAGAACGATGTACTGATCTCCCGCTTGCGGTCCGAGTTGCACATCGCGCGGTTCCAGATATCCCAGCACCTCGATCCACGAAAACAATCTGGCGTGTCCCGGATTGCAGGACGCCGCTTCACTGGAATGACGAGTTGATTCCCGAGCGGCACTTTCAGCGTGACGTTGACGAACATTCCCGGTGTGAGAGTGAGATTTGGATTTGAAAAGATGAGGCGCGACTCGCGCGGTGCGCGTGGTCATGTCCACGTCGGGATAAATGAAATCAACTCGTCCTCGGAATGTCCTGCCCGGATAGGAATCGACCGTTAGGGAGGCTGGTTCTCCTCTTCTTATGCGCCCAAGATCATTCTGGAATACCTGGGCAAGGACCCAGACTGTCGAAAGATCGGCGATGGTATACAAGCGGGTGTCTGGCTGAACAGTCAGATTGGGGAGCGCATTCCGCTCCGTGATGTAGCCCGAAACCGGTGAATCGATCTCAAGCTCCTCCTGCACCTGACCGGAAGATTGCAAGCCGCGCAATTTCGCGCTGCGGCAGGTTCCACTGCTTCAGGCGATCCGTGGATGCCTCGACCAGCGAGGCGATGCCAGCGGCAACGCCTGGCACGGTGCTCTGCGAAAGGCCCTGCGCATTCTGCTTTGCGACCAAGTACTCGCGCTCGGCGGCAGCGAGCTCCGGGCTATAGATCGTGAAAAGCGGCTGCCCCTTGTGAACATATTTGTACGTCGCATCGGCAAACACCTTCTGGATGTAACCCGAAAAGCGCGTCTGGACGTAGGACAGCCGGGTTTCGTCGATGGCGACAGTTCCCTGTTACCCGGATTTCATCCTGCACCGGTTTCCATTCAACCACTCCAAACTTCACGCCGATGGATTGCAATCGTTCGGCGGAGAGCTGGACGGAAGCGAGAGGAGTCTCCGTTGGTAAGGGTGCCGAACCGGAAGGACTGACCTGAACCGGTTGTGTCGCAACATTCGGCGCGGAGCCGGCCGGCTGGTGCGTTGTGGCAGACCTTCGAGCGGTCCACCAGATTCCCGCCAGCACGCCGATGAAGACTACGTTCCCGACCAGCGCAAGGAAGAATGGTTTTCGATAGTTTCTCATGATCGTGCTCCTGGCTGCGTCACTCAGCGCAGCGACAATCCCGTTACTGCTTCGATTTGGGCCAATGCCGTTTCGTGCTCCGAAAGCGTCTGCCAGTACTCCTCGTCGAGCTTGAGTACGTCGAGGAAGGAAGCGAGCAAGGCCTGAAAATCTTGACGATTCGATTGATACGCAGCCATACCGGCTTGCAGTTCTGCGCGCGCCTGAGGAATTAATCCTTCGCGGTAAATCTTGAGCAGCTCTGCCGATTTTTCAGCGCTCCAAAAACTGCTGTCGAAGCTGGAAAGCGATTTGTTGGGTCTGCGCTTCGTGCTCGCTTTTTGCGCGACTCTGATCCGCTTCGGCCTGAGCTAGTTCGGGCTGCTGCCGCCGCCCACGATAGATCGGGATACGGACGCCGAGCGTCACCACGTAATAGGCGCGGTATTGCGTGGGGTCGGTCCGCTGCCACATGTATTGAAGGTTGAAGTCTGGGTAGAAGTCCTTCTTGGCAAGGTCCACCTGCAATCCTTGCTTCTCGACCATTTTTTGTGCGCCCGCGATATCGGGGTTGTTCCTCTTCGCTGCAGCCAGCAACTGGTCATAGGTATAGGCAGCGGCGGTTTCCGAGAGTTCGGTGGTCTCGATGTCGGGCGATGATTGCGGACGGTCGAGAAGCAGTTTAATTTCCGCTTGAATCTTCCCGGCCTCAAGCTGGTTCGTCGTGATTTCTCTCAGGAGCTTGGTGCGTTCGAGTTGCGCCTGCATGACATCCTGCTGATTTCCTATTCCGCTTCGATAGCGGGTTTCGGCGGATTGTTCGACTTGTTGAAGCAACTGTTCGTCTCCCTCCAGAATCGTCTGCCGCTTGGCGAGATAGCCGAGCTGGAAGTAGGCCATTTTCACCGCTGCCAGAATCGCTCTGCGGACTGATTCATATTTCTGCTGCGTCACATCGGCATCTTTTTTCGCAATTTCACCCCGAAGGCGCAGTTTTCCTGGGTACGGAATATCCTGTGAGACACCCAGGCCGACGTAGGCGAAATCGCTATTGGTATAGCCCGCGAATGGCCTTGGACTGCCGACGCTCACTTGTTGCAGGACGAATTGCGGATCGGGCAAGGTCGAGACCTGCGTCGGAACCTGCTTCGCCGATTGCCAGCCGTGTCGCGCCGCTTGAATCTGAGGATTGTTTCGTTCGGCCTCGGCGAGAAGATCAACGAGCTTCACAGGCTGACTAGGCGGAGGTGCCTCCTGTGCCCGCGCTAGCACGGCGGCCGAGAGAAATAGAATGCTTGCAATAACCACTGCGGAACTGAACTTCATAAGCTGTCCTTTCACGGCCCGGGGCCATTGCCCGTTCTGCGCTCAGAGGCTGTCGCCCAGAGTTGTGCACAAAAAGAGACACACGTGCGCACTACGAGAGACGATTAGGACAGCTTTAATTCAGGAATGTGCAGAGAAGGGACTGAAGGGGATGCGGTGAGAGGTCGTGTACGATGGGGGCTGGCAGCAAGAGCTGAATGCGGGGAGTGTCACCCGTTGGGTCGAGCACCGCGATGGGTGCCGCCAGAGAATGATCAGCAGCCTTGTATTGTAATTGCGGGATTGGTGCCTTAGAGACAACGCAGCAGGACGTATCCGATGCTGCGACGAGTTGGGTGCCGCTCTCGTCCATGTTCATCTGATCGCATTGGGATGGAGTCTTTGGTGTCGCGCATTCAGCCTGCTTGGAAGTAAGTAATGCGCAAGCCGAAAGCGGCACCGGCCCCAGTCCTACAAGGCTCAACGCCAACGCGAAAATAAGTGATCGTCGCACCGATGCTCAGTCTAACACAGGCGAATTCCCCAGTGCTCTCCCACCAAAGTATCCGTTTTCTTTTGGTCAACCGCCGTGAAGCTCGTCACCTCGCGATGTGACCCTAATCACACTAAAAACGACAACGGTACCGTCAAATCGCTGCCGCCCTAAAACTTCTCATACGAGAGATGCCTTCTCCAGTCTTCCGGTCAATATGGAAGAAAACCCCACATTTCTACTTTGCTTTGACATACGCAGCGGAAAAGTGCGCGCGTCAATGTGCGGATTCGTCGAACTCCTTCATCCAGTTGCGGTTTTTAAGGACTTCGCGCGGCTTCGTGCCGTCCGGCGGGCCGACAATGCCATCTTTTTCCATGAGGTCGATCAAGCGCGCCGCACGGCCATAGCCGATGCGCAAGCGGCGTTGCAGCGTCGAGGTCGAAGCGCGGCCCGCGTCGCAGACCACGCGAATGGCGTCCTGGTAAAGGTCGTCGTCGACGTCCTCGCCACCCTCGGGATCGTCACCCGCTGCACCTTCCGATTTACCGTTCTCATCCTTTGGCGCCTCGAGCAATTCTTCCTGGTATTTCGCCTGCGCCTGCTGGCGCCAGAAGTCGCAAACCGCTGTGATTTCCTCCTCCGTGACGAGCGGGCCGTGAATACGGTGAAGCCGTGCCGAGCCCGCGGGCAGATAGAGCATGTCGCCCTTGCCGAGGAGCGATTCCGATCCGTTCGAATCGAGAATGGTGCGCGAGTCCACCTTGCTGGCCACGCGGAACGAGATGCGGGCGGGGAAGTTCGCTTTGATCAAGCCGGTGATGACGTCCACGGACGGCCGCTGCGTCGCGAGAATCAGATGGATGCCCACGGCGCGCGCCATTTGCGCAAGCCGTGTGATGGACTCTTCCACGTTGTTGGTGTCCACCATCATCAGGTCGGCCAACTCATCGATGACAATGATCAAGTAGGGGAGAGGCTTGTGCTCGGTCTCTTCAAGATTGTCGAAGAGCGAAAGCGATTGTTCTTTCTTGAAAGTGCGGTTGTACTGATCGATGTTTCGAACCCCGCGTTGTGCCAGCAGCTTCAGGCGATTCTCCATCTCGCGCGTGGCATTGCGCAGCACGTTCGAAGCGATCTTGGGATCGGTCACCACCGGAGCGATCAGGTGGGGAATGTTTTCGTAAAGATTCAGCTCCAGGCGTTTCGGGTCCACGAGCACCATCTTCACTTCTTCGGGGCTCGCTTTATACAGGATCGACATCATCAGCGAGTTGATGAATACGCTCTTGCCGGTGCCTGTGGAACCGGCTATGAGCAAATGCGGCATCGCTGCCAGGTCCGTGATCCGAATCCTCCCGTGCAAATCGCGCCCCATCGCCAGCGTCAGCTTGCTCGGGGAGCTGACGAACTCGGGCGCCTCGATGATTTCGCGCAGGGCAATCGTCTGCCGCCTGTCGTTCGGAACCTCGATGCCGATCGTTGATTTCCCTGGAATCCGCTCGATCAGAATCGATTCGGCCTGGAGAGCCAGGCACAGATCTTCGGTAAGGCCGGTAATGCGGCTGTATTTAATTCCGGCTTCCGGCTTGAATTCGAACGTCGTAACGACCGGCCCCGGGTTGATCTGCGTCACATGCCCTTGCACGTCGAATTCAAGGCATTTTGCCTCGATCGCGCGCGCTCGGAGCTTCAGTTCCTCTTCATCAAGCTTGTGGCTGCGTTCACCTTCACGCAGCAGGCTGGGAGAAGGAAGCTTGTAATTCGGATTGCCCTTGGCAATCTTGGGCTCGCCGGCTTTTTTTGCACCCGGCTTTTCGGTTTCACGATTGAAAACGAAAATCGGCGCCTTGCGGGTTGCCTCCTTGCTCTCCTTCTCGTCCTCTTCCGTGGCCTCGCTCTGGCTCTTGAAGACGTCGCTCTCGTCGGGCAGGTGAATGGTCTTGGGAGGTTCATTCAAGACTTCGGCCTTGCCGACCGACTGCAGCGAAACAGGTTTTCTTCCCGAGAGCCGGGACTCTTCCACGCGTCGCCGCATCCGCAGTTGTTCGCGCTCTTCGCGCCAGGCGTGCCAGCGCGCTTGCGCCTTCTGCAAAATTCCTAGCTTCTCGACCGCGCCGATCGGGCCCTTTGGCCCGCTGGCCCAGGCATGCGCGCCGGAGAATGAAAAACTCGTGGTCATGAACAGCGCCGTGAAGAAAAGAGCAAAGGCCACCACGTACGCGCCCCAATTGAATCCGGCGCGAAGCGCGCCGGAGATCAGCGTGCCGAGGAATCCGCCAGCCGGGATCGCTCCGCGCACCTCCGGGAAGGGCAGGAGGGTCAGCAGCGAGGGCAAGGAGAGCAGCAAGAGGCCGTAGCCCGCGAGCGTGGCGGCCTGCGAATCAATCGCGCGGCTCCGGCACCACCGCCAGCCAAGCACCAGCGATGGCCATCGGCAAGCAGAAACGCGCCGAAGCCAAAAATCTGGAACAGAAGATCCGTGCATACGCCCCCGCCGGCCCGATCCAGTTGCGCGCCGGGCTGCTGTCCGGCGGCTGCGCGCTGACATTAAACGACGCATCATGCGGCGAATACGAAATCAACGCCAGCGCCATCAGTACCGCCAGCGTGATGCACAAAAATCCGATCAGCTCATTGAGCCGCTTATTTCCGGTCGGAGTCAGAAAACGCACAAGATTCTCCTCAGCTTTTGGGGAAGGCTGAGTGTCGCGGCGGGTGCTGGCGCTATCGCACTCCCGCCTGGAGGAACGACAAAACCAGCACGATGATACCAAACAGCAGCCGGTACACAACAAATACTTTCAATGTGCGTGTTTGCAAGTAGCGCAAAAAAAACGAAATCACGAAATACCCCGCCACGCCCGAAACCAGAATGCTGATCAGCAGGGTCGAGAGCGGCAGGTCCAGTCCGCCCGCCTTGTGCAGTCTTGAGCAGTTTCGGCAGCTCCATCACGACCGCCCCCGCAATTGCTGGCACTGAAAGGATGAACGAAAACCGCGTCGCCGCTTCCCGCGTGAGTCGCCGAAAAAGTCCCGCAGTAATAGTAATTCCAGACCGCGAGACTCCTGGCCACAACGCCAGCGCTTGCGCAGTTCCTATGATCAACCCGTCTCTCAGGTTCGAGTCCTCCACTTTTCTCGTCAGATCCTTCTTTGAATCCGCCCACCACATGAGAAGCGCGATCACGACCAACGAAACTCCGATGATTTTCGGTTGCCGGAGCGTTTCCTCAATCTGGTGGTGGAAGAGCAATCCCGCCACTCCCGCCGGGATTGTCCCGATCACCAGTACCAGAACATCTTCCGATTGTGCGCCGTCTCTTCGGCGGGTCGCGGTAGCGGGATACTTCAATCCCAAACCGCACAAAAGCAGCGTCAGCCAGTCTTTGAAAAAATACAGCAACAACGCAAGCGAGCGTCCCGGCATGCAGCGCCACATCGAACGCCAGCCCTGGGTCTTTCCACCCGGCCAGCCACGGAAAAATGATCAGATGAGCCGTACTGCTGATCGGCAAAAATTCGGTCAGGGCTTGCACGAGGGCGAGGACAACCGCCTGATACACGGGCATTTGGTTTAGGTTTCCTTTTGCGCCGGCGCCGATTTGCCAGCGCCTGGCAAAAGTTTGCGCATCTCGTAGGCGTCTAGCCGGCCAAGATAGTAGCGTTTCAAGACTGCTTCGATACGATAGCCATGCCTCTTCCAGAACGCAACAGCGGCCTCATTGTCTATTGCTGTTTCGAGCAGGATGGATCTCACTCCGCGCAGCGCCAGATTCTTCTCGCTCTCCGCCAGTAGCGCTGATCCCACTCCATGCCGCCGATGCGATTCCGCGACATCCAGCGTGATGACGTGCGCGAGCGGAGGATTTTCCTCCGTTAAAATAAATCCCGCGATTTGCTTGCCATCGGCCGCAATGATGCAATCCGCGCTGGAGATCGTCAGAAAGTAGTGCAGAGTCGTCTTTGAATAAGAAATCCCGGCAGGGAAGCAAGACTGATCCAGCCGGTGCAGGGCAGCGAAGTCGTGCGGTTCGTAAGACCGAAGCGTAACCGCCATCCGGCGATTCTACGCCCGATCGCTCCTGAAAAGGTGTAGGGGCACCCCGATCCAGTCGGAGCACCCCTGTCGTGCCTAACTCAGCGCTAGACTACAGCTTTACAGTTACGGTCTTGACCTCGGTGTAATTCGCCAGGCTATACTCGCCGAGCTCGCGTCCAATGCCCGACTGCTTGAACCCGCCGAACGGCGCGCCCGCATCGAACACGTCGTAGCAGTTCACCCACACAGTGCCCGCGCGAACGCTGTCCGCGATGGCGTGTGCCTTGCGTGATGTCCTTCGTCCACACCGCCGCCGCCAGCCCGTACGTGCGTCTTGTTCGCCCGCGCCACCACCTCGTCAATGTTCTTGAACTTCAGGATGGACATCACCGGCCCGAAGATCTCTTCTTGCGCGATCTTCATGTTGTCCTGTCACGTCGGCGAACACGGTCGGCTCGATGAAGTAGCCCTTGTTGCCCACGCGATCGCCGCCCGTCAGCAGCTTGGCCTGCTCCTTCTTGCCCGCGTCGATGTAGCCCATGACTTTGTCGAACTGGTCCTGGTCCACCTGCGGGCCTTGCTCCGTGTTCGTGTCGAACGGATTGCCCACCGTGCGCTTCTTCGCGCGAGCCACGCTCTTCTCGACGAATTCGTCGTAGCACTTCTCTTCGACGAACAGCCGCGACCCCGCGCAGCAGCACTGCCCCTGGTTGAAGAACAGCGCAAAGTGCGATCCCTCGACGCCTCATCCATGTCCGCATCCGCGAACACGATGTTCGGGCTCTTGCCGCCCAGTTCCAGCGTCACGCGCTTCAGGTTCGTTTCCGCCGCCGCCTTCATGATCAGCTGGCCCACTTCCGTCGAGCCGGTGAACGCCACCTTGTCCACGTCCATGTGCCGCGCCAGCGCCGCGCCCGCCGTCGGTCCGTAGCCGGGCAGAATGTTGACCACGCCCTCGGGGAAGCCCGCTTCCAGGATGAGCTCGCCGACGCGCAGCGCCGTCAGCGGCGTCTGCTCGGCCGGCTTCATCACCACCGTGCAACCCGTCGCCAGCGCCGGTCCCAGCTTCCACGCCTGCATCAGCAGCGGGAAATTCCACGGAATAATCTGCCCCACCACGCCCACCGGCTCGTGCTTCGTGTAGCAGAAGTAGTTGCCGTTCACTGGGATCGTCTTGCCTTGATTCTTGTCCGCCCAGCCCGCGTAGTAGCGGTAGCAGGCGATCGTCAGCGGCAGATCGGCCACCCTCGCAATGTGATAGGGCTTGCCGTTATCCAGCGATTCCAGTTGCGCCAGTTCGTCGGCGTGCTTTTCGATCAGGTCCGCCAGCCGGTTCATCAAAATCGCCGCGCTCCGAAGCGCTCATCTTCTTCCGCCACGGGCCTTTCTCGAACGCCGCCCTCGCCGCCGCCACCGCCTTGTCCACGTCCGGCGCATCGGATTCCGCCACCTGCGTGATCACTTCGCCTGTTGAAGGATTGATCGTCGGGAACGTTTTCCCGGAGACGCTGTCCACCCACTTCCCGTTGATCAAAAGTTTTGTCGGTCCAATGTTAACTTTCGGTTGTACCGCCGTCGTTGCCGTCGCCATTTTGAGTACCTCCTATTTATTACGCGCCCCCCGCTCCGTCATTCCGAGCGCAGCGAGGAATCTCTCTTCGCCGTCTATGGGGCCTCATGGTGGGTGCGGAGCATGTCCTTCTCGCCTCGCCAGGCCCTGGCGTCCTGCCGGGGGAGAAGCCTATACCCGCGAGCCGTTCGAGGCAAGACGCTTCGGTGGCCGGTACTGTCCTCATTTGAGGATGCTGCCAAATTTCGTGTGGCTTTGGCGGTCCATCCAATCAGGCGTGGTCCTGAGTTGGAGTCTGGCGCTAGGTTGTCTTGTAATAGGCCGTTGGTGCGCTCAGGTAGGGCAGAAATCCTTGAGGATGGTATCCAGGGCTGTAAATCAGCACAAATCCAGTAGCTCTTTCCCTGCCAGCAAGGTCAAGATATTCGACAAGACCGTAGAGATACATCGAAAACAGTCCAGTGTGTGCATTACGCACATTCTCGTGGTCGATGAGGATATAGGTAAGCTCATCTTCAGGGAACTCTTGGTTGGGGCAAAGGACGAAATCGAAGTCCCTCGACTCCGAATACGCAGGAGAATCGGGCAATTTCTCGGTGCGGCGTACCAAGGCGCCGCCCAACGATACCTTTCGTATCCTGGCTATTGTCTTGCCGAGATTCTTAATTTTCGGCCGGGTTACCCATTTGTTTTCTTTCATGTCTTTAAAGTACGCCTCTTCGACAACTACCCAAGCGCGCTCACTACTAATCAATCCATCGGCGCTGGCCTTGGCGGCGTTGGCAGCCTTCCTAGTAAGAATGGCTTGCCAAATGAGAATTCCGACGCCCAGCAGTCCACCGCCAACGCCGATTATGGTTGCCCACATATAACGGCGATAGAGAAGATCAAGAGAATCAGCCTTTGCTTGTTCTTCTTTGCTTTTACTTTGTGTCTGTTCTATTGGAGGGCAGGTAAAGCATTGATTGCAGGGAGGTTCTTTCGATTTACCGGAAACTGCTTGCTCGGCTTTGTCTGTTTTCTTCTGGCTATCGAGTTTGCCGAGGGCGCGACCGCTTTTGGTTGCAGTGGATGGCGGAGTATTTGGCGTAACTTCCTGTGCGCCTACGCTGAGAAGTGCGATAACCAGCAGGGCATACATAGCAGCAATAATGTAACACAAAAACTCTTGACAAACTAGATTATTGTAATACATTAATAGTCATAGGGAGAGCGCACATGGCTAACGTCCTAAACACTCAGGAGTTTAGAAACCGTGGCACAGCAGAAGAAAGCTAGGAAAGTCGGTCGCCCCAAACTGCCAAAGGGTGAGGCTATGGGTCGGATAGTGCCCGTTCGCTTCACCGCTGAGGGATTAAAAGCGATGGAGGCAGCAGCAGCAGCCAAGAAACTGAGCCTATCGGAATGGATACGGAGCACGTGCAACGCCGCAATTTGAGAGTAGGAAATTCAAATTAGGGTGATAATATACTTGACTCAGGAGACGCGCAGGACGATGATGGGTTATGGCTGAGTGTCAAGAGATTCTTTGAAACTCCTCATGACAGACCTCCCCAGAAACTACTCATGCTGACGATTTATTTGGATGAAAGCAGACAGAGTGACCCCAATAGCTTCATGTGCGTAGCGGGGTTTCTCGGCGATGAGGAACAATGGAAGGCACTAGCCCCGAGGTGGAAAGCAGCATTAGGTAGTCGTCGAGCCCTTCACATGAGTACTTTGCGATTGCATAGCAAGCCCGGAAGAGCAAGGCAGCTCTTAGGGACACTTGGTCCCATTCCACATGAATTGGAATTGCTACCCTTCTACGCAGCGGTTAAAACCGGCGATTATCTCGACATCCTAGCGGAGTCGAAATTTGGTCACAAGATGCCGGGATATGCTGTTTGTCTCCATGCCATTATAGTAGCTCTCAAAAACAGGATTCCGGCTGGCGAATCTATCAAAATCGTTTGTGAAACTCAAAAGCAATACGAACCTATAGCGACATTTGCATTTGATTTGGCGCGAAAGCTCTTTGGCTCCGATCCGGCAAATCCACTCTTCAGCGGCATTGAGTTTATCCCAAAGGGCTCATCTGTCCTGACCCAGCCAGCGGATTTTCTTGCTTTCACGATAGTTCACTGGTGCGAGAATCCAAATTCGGAGAAGTCTAAGCTATGTTCCCCGATTCTGGGACCCAGCGGGTTTGTATGGGGAGCTAAGTTAGATCGCAAAATGATAAGAGGAATCATGTCGCAGATACGAGAGAAGATGGGGGAGTATTGGTAAACTTCTTTCTCGCCGCGATGTCACTGCAATTATAACAATTTATTTGGAGGCCGTTTGACGAAAGCACTCAAGAAGTTCACGGAGTTAATAGATCGATTGCTGCGGGTTCCGCATAGCGAGTTGAAGGAGAAACTCGACGCGGAGAAGGCGGCGAAGAAACGGAAGAAGTCTGGAGCCAATAAATGACTCAAGAAGAACGGATGTTCATTGCCGCCGAAGATGTGCTCGAAATCGAGTTTTGTTGCTCAAACGACAGATGCAATGCCCGCGTTTCCATTCCACTGGATAAAGGAATCAATTTGCCTGCGACGTGTCCATCATGCAATATGGGTTGGTTTATGCCGTATAAGGACGACGGGCGCAAAGAAGTTATCTACGCCTTTGTTGATTCCATAAAGAAAATGCGCGATTTGAAGGAGCCGTTCACGCTACGGATGCGCGTTTTTTCCGACCGCGAGGGAGCCTAGTTGGGCAAGCAATCCGTCGTACCCACCTTGCCAGTTACTTCGGCATAGGTCAGACGCTTTCCGATGATATGAGAGGCGACATGCGCGAAACAAAGTCCATCGTGAGCGAGTTTCCGGCAGCTGTAGCGGAAAACTTGTTCGTCCAGATACCGAAACAAGTGGAATGGTTCCACGCTGATATAGGTGCCTTTTAGTTGGCGCTTGAACAGGCTCCAGAAGTTTTCGCGTCCGCTGGTGTGAATCTGTCCGTCAACGTAGGATTCCGCATGGTCTATGACTTGGTGTTCGAATCCTTGATGCCTGAGTCCCTGATAGAACATGAGCGCATCAGTGTAGATCGCGCTTCCTGCTTTCACACGAGCGCGAATGTTGGACTGGAGCAAGTGCTTTTTGCGATTGCCGACGACCGAAGCGCGAATCTCGCCGCCACGTTCCAAGATGCACTGAACTGCGATTTTATCCTTGGTGCCAGTCTCAGTAATCCGGCGCTTGCGTTTATCGGCGTGACGAATCGGGCCGCGCCACCAACGAAAGTTTCGTCTACTTCAACTTCGCTGCCGGGACCGCCCATCTTGACGAAGGTTTGGTTCTGCATCGCAAGGCGAATCCGGTGGAGCATGAACCATGCGGATTTTTGAGTGATGCCAAGTGCGCGGCCAATTTCGTAGGAGCTAACACCGTTTTCGCAGTTCGCAATCATCCAGATAGCGATGAGCCATTTGTCGAGAGGGATTGCGGAGTCCTCGAAAATGGTTCCGACTTTAACGGAGAACTGGCGCTTGGGATGTTTGTCCTTGCACTCCCACATTCGGCGAGTGGAGATGAAGCGAACGTCCTTCCGGCCACAAGTGGGGCATTCGACGCCATTGGGCCAGCGGCGCGACACGATGAAGTCAATGCAAGTGTCGGGGTTGGAGTAGTACTTGATAGCTTGCTGGAGAGTTTTGGGCTTGGCGTTCATGGCGCTCCTCACTGTCAAAATACTACCAAAAGCGCTTTACTGAGTCAAGTATATTATTGCCCAAATTAGGACACTACCAGGTGACCATCCTGTCGCCGCCCTCTTTAGAAGGCGGGCTTCAGCCTTGCCCAACTGTTCCGCACTCCGCCCCGGCTTTGACGCATCCCTGTACGGCCTGGCCGCAGCGTAGTCGCCACCGAATGTCGCATCGTCTATTTCACCTTGTCTTCAGCCTCACAGTCGTCCGCACCCTACTTCCTCACGGCCTTCCGCGGAATAAACCGCATGCACGCGCAGAAGCCTTTATTGTCGCCCGGAGCTTGGCAGGAGTACTTGAGTGCGGCGTGGCTGCTGGCGCGGTGTCCGCACAAGCAGAGCTCTCTTGCATTTCCACGCGCGTCCTCCATGCTACGGCCTGACGGCCGGCCCTTCCATTTCGCGTTTTGTGGCATGATGCCGCTCACCCATCCTCTCCGCTTCCGACCCTCTCAAATTATACGGCCAAACCTTCGCAAGTCCTTTTCCCTCAACAAAAACCCCTGCGCTTTCACCCTCATTCGAACGGTACCAAAAAAGCAATTGACTTGCGGTGTAGTTTATGCTATTCTTTCCCGTGTTTGCTTGCGCTGAGCTTCGAAGTGCATACGCAAAGCCTCGATCCACCTGTCCCGATCTCGTCGGGAACATTTCCGGTGCCGGGGATGCCCTATCCCCACACTCCTCGGCTATCCCCTCTAGAATGAACACTTCCAAAAGTGTATCAAAACAAGCAACTTTAACCTTCTTTGGAATCAACACTTATGAAAAATAGAGTGGGGGAGGGGATGTTATGGTTAACCAGACACGCCGCGGTCGATCGCAGACTCGGACTCGGTCGAAGAGATTCCGGCCCTGTCGTAAAGCACCTCTGTCCCGAACGACGATCGTGTATTGCGAGTTCCGTTTCATTGGGACCATCGAGAGCGAGGGATCTCTCCTCCCCGCCACCAAAGGCGCCGGGTTTGCGTCTCGGCGGGACCCACGAAGTTCCCGTGGACGGGAATTCCTCTTGTTCGCTGCCGCTGCCTAGTCGGAAGAATCGAGGGAAGTGGCGGGTTGCGAAAAAGGCGGAGCAGCCTTGGCAGGGCGGGCGACATAAGCCGCCAGCAGCAGGCTGCTTAACAGAAGCAATGCCGCTAGGAAGTACGGAGCGCCGGGAAAATGTAGGGGAGTGTGCGGAGAAATGGCCACGGCGAAAACTTGCGTGAAGAGAAGCGGGCCGGCCATGCCCGTCACCGCGCGCAAGCTATTGATAGCGCCCTGGAGTTTACCTTGCGAAGAATGATCAACACGTTGCGACATCAGCGACTGAACGGCTGGACCGGCCATGCCCCACAGCGCGATGAGCGGGACGGCGGAAAGAAAAATCCAGCCGCGCGTCGCGAACGCGAAACTGGCAAATCCCAGGAATCCGAAGATCAATCCGGAGATCAGGCTGCGGCGTTCGCCAAACCGCCTGACGAAGGGTCCCACCAGCCCGCCGGAGACGATGCTGGCGCAGATTCCTACGACTGCGAGAGACAAACCCACGTCGCGTTCGTTCCAACCGTAGCGATACTCGGTGTAGAGAACGAATACCGACGGCAACGCGTTGTGCGCGAGATAATAAAGAGTCGTGACCGCCGCCAGTCCGGCGAGTTCGGGATGCGAGCGGAGCAGCGTCAGCGAGCCGAGTGGATTCGCCATGTGCCATGCGCTTTTGGCGCGGCGTTCCGGTGCCAGCGATTCCGGGAGGATGAAATAGCCGTACAGGGCGTTGGCCAGGCTCAGTCCGGCCGCCGCCCAGAAGGGGAAGCGCAGATTAATGTTGCCGAGAAATCCGCCAACGGCTGGTCCGATCACGAAGCCCAGGCCAAAAGCCGCCCCCAGCATCCCAAATTGTTTGGCGCGTTTTTCGGGCGGCGTAACGTCAGTGATGTACGCGAATGCCGTGGAAACGTTTGAGGTGGTGATTCCGGAAATGATGCGCCCGACGAATAGCCAGCCGACCGAAGGCGCCAGCGCCATGAAAATGTAATCGAGTCCCAGGCCTAGGCAAGAAATCAGAATGACGGGGCGGCGGCCAAAGCGGTCCGACCACGCTCCCAGCACCGGCGAAAAAATAAATTGCATCGTCGCCCAGGCAAAGCCGAAGTAGCCCGTGATGTATGCCGCGCTGGACATGTTCCCGCCCTCGAAATGAATAATGAGGTTGGGAAGCACCGGAGCGATGATTCCAAACGCGAGAAAGTCGAAAGCAACGGTGATCAGAATGAAGACAAAAGCCGCGCGGTTGGCGCTTGCGGAAGGAATAGTAGGCGTATCAGCCATGAAGCGATTCGCCTGCTAAACCTCGAGAATCACGGGGAGAATCAGCGGACGCTTGGACGTTTGCTTGCTGATGTAGCGCTTGAGGTCCACGCGGATTTTTTCCTTGATGACGCCCCAGTCGGATTTTTCCTCGGCGTTGGATTCGGAAACCGTTTTCAGGAGCACTTCGCGCGCGCCGTTAATGAGTTCCTGGCCATTGTCGCTCATCAGGCCGCGCGTCACGATTTCCGGCAACGATTCCATCTTTCCCGTGTGTTTGTCGATGGCGATGATCGGCACCACGATGCCGTCCTCGGAAAGATGCTTGCGGTCGCGAATCACTACTTCTTCAATTTCTTCCAGCGACCCGGAATCCACCAGGACGCGTCCGGCCGTTACCGGGTCCCGCCGCCGTGCGCCGTCTTCCGTGAATTCGATGGATTGGCCGTCCTCGATCAGAAGAATCTCGCCGGATACCACCCCGAGTTGATGTGCCAAAGCAGCGTGCCGGAAGAGATGACGGTATTCGCCGTGCACGGGGATGAAGTATTTCGGCTTCACCAGTTGCAACATCAATTTCTGCTCTTCCTGGCTGGCGTGGCCGGAGACGTGGATCACGCCCGCGGAATTTTCGTAATACACGAGCGCGCGACGCCGGAACATGTGGTCGAGCATTCGAAAGATGGCTTTTTCGTTTCCCGGGATGATGCGCGCGGAAAGAATCACGCTGTCATTTTCGTCCACGGAAACAAACCGGTGATTGTCCACGGCGATGCGCGAGAGCGACGACATCGGCTCGGCCTGGCTCCCGCTGGCCATGATGACGATGCGCTTGGGGTCGAATCCGCGAATATCCTGCGGGCGCACCACCATGCCGTCGGGGATGCGCAGCAGTTCGAGCGAATGCGCGATCTCGACGTTGTCCACCATGCTGCGACCGACGAACGCCACTTTGCGGTTTACGCGCGAAGCAATGTCAATGATCTGCTGAATACGATGAATAGAGGATGCGAAGCACGACAGAATCACGCGCCGCGGCGCGGAACGGCACAGTTCTTCGATGCGCGGAACGATGGCGCGCTCCGATGGCGTAAAGCCCGGGCGCTCGACATTGGTGGAGTCGCTGAAGAGCGCCAGCACGCCTTCGTTTCCGTATTTAGCGAAAGTGTGCAGATCAAACGGCGCGCCGTCCACGGGGGTTTGGTCAATCTTGAAATCGCCGGTGTGAATGATCACGCCGAGCGGCGTTCGAATGGCGAGCGCGACGCAGTCCACCGTGCTGTGAGTGACGGAGATGAATTCGATTTCGAATGGGCCGATCTCGACGAGCCGGCCAGGCATCACCTCGAGAAGCTTTGTCGATTCCAGCAGTCCCGCTTCGTCAAGGCGCTTCTTGACGAGGGCCAGCGTGAAGCGTGTACCGTATACCGGAACATTCAAATCGCGGAGGATGTAGGGCAGCGCGCCGATGTGATCTTCGTGGCCGTGGGTGAGCACGATGGCGCGGACAATCGAACGGTTCTGCTTCAAATAGGAGATGTCCGGAATAACCAGGTCAACACCCAGGAGCTCCGATTCCGGGAACATCATGCCCGCATCGATGACGATGATGTCGTCGCCGAGCCGCAGAGCCATCATGTTCATGCCGAATTCGCCGAGGCCGCCGAGAGGTATTGCCGTGAGGGATTGGGAAGTCTTGCTCAATGAAGCGTCAGCTCCGGGACGCAAATAAGAATCGTATCATACGGCGGCGACCGGTGACTCGTGACTCGTGAAAGGCGAATCGGACGGGTCGCACTATTCAGCGATCATGGCCGCCAACAAAGAGATGGACGATGGAGACGAGAATGACGGCGCCGAGGGTCGCGGCAGCAAGGGAGTAAAGAAAACCGCCGCCAAAAAGTCCAAGCTTGGTGAAGACCCAGCCGCCGAGAAAGGATCCGACCAATCCCAGGATGATATCCGTGATGCAGCCGAAGCCACGGCCCCGCGCGATCTTTCCCGCGAGCCAGCCCGCGATCAGGCCGATGAGCAGCCAGCCAATCAATCCTCTTCTATATTCAACGATATATATTTGTGAATTGAGAAGAACGGCTTTCCATGCTGCAAACATATCGCCTCCTCGAGCAGTGGTTCATTACCCAGCACCGAGACAAGATGCCGCATTCTAGCGCAAGATAGGAGCGGACTGAATCAAAAGGCATCACGTCCAATAGATGTGTGGTCCTTCCGCTCGCTCCACTCGCTCCCCGGCAAGGCCGGGGCAGGCAGGATTCGCATTCTTACCGGATGCCCGGCTGCTGCTGGGTCATGCAGTGAAGCGTGCCCAAGCCGAGGACGAGATCGCGGCACGCAATGCCGGCGACTTCGCGATCCGGAAACAACCCCGCCAGGGTGTTCAGCGCCACGCGGTCATTCGAATCATTGAACGTGGGCACGATCACAATTTTATTTGCGATGTAAAAATTGGCGTAACTCGCGGGCAAGCGCTGGCCATTGAAGTAAACCGGCGCGGGCATCGGCAAAGTTTCCACGCGAAGCGGCCGGCCATCCTGATCCCGCATGGACTTGAGGAGAGCGAGATTCTCCTGGAGCGGAGCGTAGTTTGCGTCCTTGGGATCATTTTCGACGATGGTCACGACGGTGGAAGGATTCACGAAACGCGCGAGGTCATCCACATGACCGTGGGTATCGTCGCCGGCGATTCCATTTTTCAGCCAAAGGACGTTGCTCACGCCGAAATATTCCCGGAAGACCCGCGCATAGTCTTCTTTGGTAAAGCCGGGATTTCTTTCCTGAACGTCGCTCAAGAGACATTCTTCCGTAGTCAGCAGGGTACCACGGCCATTCACATCAATGCTGCCGCCTTCGAGAACCACGCGGCGGCCATTGTGCATCGGCAGCCAAACGCGGCGCTTCAGCTTCTGATTGGCCCTGGTGACAACGGCTGCGTCTTTTTTATGATTCGAATACTTGGCCCAGCCGTTGAAGGCGAAATGATTGCAGGCAACTTCGCCGGCTTCATTTCGAACGCAGATGGGTCCGGAATCGCGCATCCAACCGCGATCGGTCGGCACGCGGAAGAAGTCGACGGCATCAAGATGGGCGCCGGACTTTTTCAAGATGGTTCGAACGCGCGATTCCACGGCGCGGTTTTCGACAAGCAGAAAAACGCGCTCGACTTTGGATAGATGCCGGACAATCTCGGCGAAGGCCCATGGAATGGGAGCAAACTTGCCGGGCCAGTCAGTCAATTCGTGCGGCCAACCGAGCCAGGTGGCTTCGTGGCTCTCCCACTCGGCCGGCATTCGAAAGCCCAGGGAAAAGGGTGTCGCGGATTGAGATGGTGATTTCATCGGGAGAAAGAATTTAACACACAGGCCGCGGAGGGCACACAGACCACAGAGAAGAAAATCCTATTTTTCGCCAAGCCAGCGGTTGAGGATGGGCTGGTACGCGTCGATGCGGCGGTCGCGCAGAAACGGCCAGTTGCGGCGCGTGTCTTCGCTTTTGGCAGGGTCGCATTCGACGACCAGGATTTCTTCCTTGTCGTTCGAAGCTTCGGAGACGACTTGGCCGAACGGATCGGCGACGAAGGAATTACCCCAGAATTCCAATCCCGCGTCGCCTTTCTCCGGCTTGCCTTCGAATCCGACGCGATTGACCACCGCGGCGTAGACACCATTGGCGATCGCATGGCCGCGCTGAATGGTTCGCCAGGCATCAAGTTGGGCCGCGCCGAATTGCGCCTTTTCATGGGGATGCCACCCAATGCTGGTGGGATAAAAAATCACCTGGGCACCATTGAGGGCGGTGATTCGCGAACCTTCCGGGTACCATTGATCCCAGCAGATTTGGATGCCGATGCGTGCGTATTTCGTATCGAAATTGGGGAAGCCCAGATCGCCAGGCGTGAAGTAAAATTTTTCGTAATAGAGCGGGTCGTCCGGAATGTGCATCTTGCGGTATTTGCCAAGAAAACTTCCATCAGCGTCCAGCACCGCGCAGGTATTGTGATAAACGCCGGGCGCGCGGCGTTCGAACAGGGAAACGACGAGCGCGACTTTCTCTTTCTTGGCGATCTGCGAGAGTTTTTCCGTCGTGGGTCCCGGGACGGGTTCGGCCAAATTGAAGAGCGCGGCGTCTTCGGTGCGGCAAAAGTATTCGCCGTGAAAAAGTTCGTGCAGGGAGATGATCTGCGCGCCGCGAGCCGCGGCTTCGCGGATTTTCCCGATCGCGCGCTCGAGATTCTCTTCCGCATTTATCGTGCATTTCATCTGCACGAGCCCGATGGTAAATTTGTCCGCCATATTTTTTAGTCTAACATGAGCATGAACCGTCCCTGCATGCGCGATTTGTTCTTCCCTTTGCGACGAGTTTGTACTATCAATCTGCAAGACGTTCAAGCATCATCACGCTTCATTCGCACGGCGGAGATCGTTTCGTAATGCGGGATTCATTTTTGTTCGAGGAGACGCGATGGCGAAGCATCAAAAGAAAACTGTGACAGGGAGAGTGCTCCATGATCCAGTGAAGGATAAGCTCCGGCCGATTTTCCCGCTGGACTTATCCAGATGCCGCACCATCGACGAACTGGTCCGCGCCATGGGCGACACGGCGTTCACCGGGCGGCAGATTGGCGACGCCGCCGACGTTCTCGAGGCCATGGCGAAAGACCAGGACTGCTTCGTGGTGATGACGCTCTCGGGAGCCCTGACAGTCGGCAAGATGGGACTGATCTTTTGCGACCTCATCGAATCCGGCGTGGTCAACGCGATCGTTTCGACCGGAGCGCTGATGGCCCACGGGCTGGTGGAAGCGACGGGCCACTCCCATTTTCGCTACAACCCGAAGATGGACGACAAGGAACTCTTTCACGCCGGCTACAACCGCGTCTACGATTCACTCGAGCCCGAAGTCAATCTGGATCACGTCGAAGAAGTGATGGACCATATCCTGGACGAATGGGACGCAGAAGAAATCGTCTGCAGCTGGAAGATTCACCGGCGGATTGGCGAGTATCTGCACAAGAATTTGCCGGGGCGGGGAATTCTCAAGTCCGCTTACGAAAGAAATGTTCCTGTTTTTGTTCCCGCCTTCAGCGATTCCGAGCTGGGCATCGACTTTGCCCTGCACAAAATCTCGCGGCTGAAAGCGAAGCGCCCGCTGCTGCGATTCGATCCCTTCGAGGATTTCGAGAAATTCGCCGACACCATGCTGGCGACGAAACGCATGGGAATTTTCACCGTGGGGGGCGGCGTTCCGCGCAATTGGTCGCAACAATTTGGCGTATACGCGGAACTGCTCGCGCGGCGGGGTTACAAAAAACTTCCACTCAAACGGTATAACTACGGCCTGCGGATTTGCCCGGAACCCGTGAGTTGGGGCGGCCTTAGCGGCAGCACCTATACGGAAGCCGTTTCCTGGGGCAAATTCGTGCCGCCGGAGGAGGGCGGCCGATTCGCCGAGGTCTTCGATGACGCCACGGTCGCGTTGCCGCTGATCGTGGGCGCGGTGTTGGAGCGCCTTGAATACTTCAAGCGGCGATAGCGGCTTCCAAATAGAGAAAGCGGGCAGCAGCCGCCTTGTCCGCTACATTATAGAGATTTGCCTGGTTAGTCGTCTTCGCCGATGAGAATGGCGGCGCCGAGCACGGTGGTCCAGAGGCCGCGTTTGTCGCCGACAGCGGATTGCGTGACGTTCATGGTGCGCACGATTTTGTTGGAGATGCGGTAGACCTCTTTTTTCTCGTCCCACGATAAATCCGGATCGAATTCCACGTTCAGCGTGGTCGCGAGCATCTCCGCCGCGAGCTCTTCCGCGTATTCGCCAGCCACTTCCTCGGTTTCACCAAAGGAGTGATGTTCAGACAGGTAGCCATACATGGATTTGTCGCTGGGAAGAGCGAGGCCGATGCTGGCGGCGATGAGGCGGTGCGCTTCCTTGGTGGAATTTTCGCTGATGACCGTGAAGGCGACTTGTCCCGGCTTGATGTGCTTCAAGCCTTCGCTGCGGGAAATCAATTTGCAGTTGGGAGGAAAAATGGAGGAGACGCGAACGATGTTACAAGCCGCGATGCCGGCGTTCCGGAGAGCGAGCTCGAAGCTCGATAGCCTTTCGCGATGTTTACCGACGCCTTTGGTGAGGAAGATTTTCTTTGCAACGAACGCCATGGTGCCGGTTTGCCGAGCCTCCGTGAGTGGAATAAGCGCGAAAATTTTTTCCGCTGTGGAAAAGTAACAAGAAGGTATTGCAGTGTCAACGCATTTCCGACATCCTCCGCGGGCGCCGGGGAAAAATGGGAACGGAAGAGGAGAGCTTCAGGAAAGATAAGGCTATTCGGCAGCGGCGTGCTGCAAGAGCTTGCCGAGCGGCTTGCAGAGCGCGAGGATTTTTCCGAGATCGTCCGCGGTGAAGTCCGGGCCGGCGGTCGCGGCCTTCGCACCCTTGCGGCTGACCTGAATAACGCCAATCACTTTGCCGCCGGAAAGGATCGGGGCACTGATCATCTTCTGAATGGCTTCGGCAGGCTCCCCAGTTATCCTGATGCCTTCAAAGACGGTGGCGTGACGCGCCATGTTGAAATTATTGTCGATTTCCGGGCGGCTATCGCGGGCGGTGCGCGCCGCGAGCGCGGAATTGCTGGAGAGAGGAATGAAACCGACTTTTTTCAAAGCTTCCGGCGCAAGAAAGTAAAGATGACGCCAGCGGGTAGAAACCGACAGGATCGCGACTTCATCGTTTCTGACGCCGAGAGTTTTGGCAATTTTCTCCGCCACAGAAGGAAGAGAAAGCTGTTCCGTGGCACCGGCTTCCGTGCCGAGGGCGTTGGCGATGCGTTCCAGTTCCGAGACGAGACTCAATGTTGTGCTCATCGCAAGTCAATCGATCCAGGGGAGGCGGCCAGGAGGGGCTGGGACCCGGGGGATCCCCTTCTTCGCCAATTTCTTCGTCAATGTAATTAGTTTGGCGCTCGCGGGTTGCCGCGGCAAGATGTTTTCGAACTGTTTGTGCCCGCTGAAGGAATAGTCAAACTTGCATCCCCGGATGCATCTGCCTATACTTGCTGTGCCGCGATGACTCAGCGCTCCTTCGGTTTCATGGCAAGCGAACCGAGAAGGACTCCCGCGGCGGAGAGGGCATGTCCGCAAAGGCAACCCGGTCTAGTGCGGTTTTTCTTCCCCACATCGCCGAATATTTTTTGAACCCGACATTCTCCCGCCGGAAAAGGCGGTGCCACGGATGAGCGCCACCGCTAATCTTCCACTGGCCCAGCTGCGCTTCTGGGAAACGACCCTCGGGAAAAAAGCCATCATGGCAGTGACAGGAGTGATCCTGTTCGGCTTCGTGGTTGCACACCTGATCGGGAATCTGCAAATTTACCTGCCGCCGGAGAGAATTAATCATTACTCGGAAACGCTGCGGAGCGTGCCGCTGCTGCTGTGGAGCGCGCGGATTGTGCTGCTGGTATCGGTGTGCCTGCATGTCTGGGCTTCGTTCGTGCTGTGGCGGCTGCAGCGCGCCGCTCGGCCGATTCCCTACGTGAAAAAGAGCAACATGAATTCCACGTACGCTTCGCGCACCATGATGTGGAGCGGGCCAATCGTGCTGGCTTTCGTGATTTACCACCTGCTGCACTTTACGTTTGGCGTGGTGCATCCGGGCGGTCCGTTCGACAAGCACAACGTGTACAACAACGTGGTTACCGGCTTTCAGGTCTGGCCGGTGTCGCTGTTCTACATCGTAGCGATGATCATGTTGTGCTACCACCTATATCACGGCCTATGGAGTATGTTTCAGTCGCTGGGCTTCAGTCATCCGGTGTACACGCCATGGCTGCAGCGGCTGGCTAAGGTCGCGGCGATCCTGATTGCCGCTGGCAATATATCGATTCCGGTCGCGGTGCTGGCCGGCTATATCAAGCCGGTATGAGGAGGGGCTGACAAATGGAACTGCTTTCCAGCGCCCCCACCGGGCCGATCGAAAAATCGTGGGAAACGCATAAGTTCGGCCTGAAGCTGGTCAATCCGGCAAACAAACGCAAATTCAAGATTATCGTGGTGGGCTCAGGTCTTGCGGGCGGAGCGGCTGCGGCAAGCCTCGGAGAACTGGGCTACAACGTGCACTGTTTCTGCTTTCAGGATTCGCCAAGGCGCGCGCATTCCATCGCCGCGCAGGGGGGCATCAACGCCGCGAAGAACTATCACAACGACGGCGACAGCGTATACCGGCTGTTCTACGACACGGTGAAAGGCGGGGACTTCCGGGCCCGCGAAGCCAACGTCTACCGCCTGGCGCAAGTGAGCGTAAACATCATCGACCAGTGCGTGGCGCAGGGCGTGCCGTTCGCAAGAGAGTACGGCGGACTGCTAGACAATCGCTCGTTCGGCGGAGCGCAGGTTTCGCGGACCTTCTACGCGCGTGGCCAGACGGGGCAGCAGCTTCTGCTCGGCGCGTATCAGGCGCTGGAGCGGCAGATCGGGCTGGGCGCCGTGAAGATGTATCCGCGCATGGAAATGCTCGACGTGATCGTAATTGACGGAAAGGCGCGCGGGATCGTCACGCGGAGCCTTTACGACGGCAAGATGGAGGTGCACTTCGGCGACGCGGTGGTTCTTGCCACCGGCGGTTACGGAAACGTCTTCTATCTTTCCACGAACGCCAAGGGCTGCAACGCCACGGCGATCTGGCGCGCATACAAACGCGGGGCGCTGTTTGCGAATCCGTGCTATACGCAGATTCACCCGACGTGCATTCCGGTGGCAGGCGATTATCAGTCCAAGCTGACGCTGATGTCTGAGTCGCTGCGCAATGACGGGCGCATCTGGGTTCCCAAGCAGGCCGGCGATAAGCGCAACCCGGCTTCGATTCCCGAAGGGGAACGCGACTATTATCTGGAAAGGCGCTATCCGAGCTTCGGCAACCTGGTTCCGCGGGACATTGCTTCCCGCGCCGCGAAGTCGGAATGCGACGCGGGACGCGGTGTGGGTGAAACGGGGCTGGGCGTCTATCTCGATTTTTCGGATGCCATCAAGCGACTGGGCGCGCACAAGATTGCCGAGCGTTACGGTAACCTTTTTGAGATGTACGAGCGCATCACGGGCGAAAACCCGTACGAAGTGCCGATGCGCATCTATCCCGCGATGCACTACACCATGGGCGGACTTTGGGTGGATTACAACCTGATGTCGTCGATCCCCGGGCTGTTCGTGCTGGGCGAAGCGAATTTCTCCGATCACGGCGCGAACCGGCTGGGTGCGAGCGCGCTGATGCAGGGGCTCGCCGACGGCTATTTCATCATTCCGTACACGATCGGGAACTACCTGGCGAACACCAAGTCTGAAAAGTATTCCGAAGATGCTCCGGCGGCAAAAGAGGCCGTGGCCAACGTGACCGCCATCACCAAGAAGCTTCTCAACGCAAACGGCAAGCGCACGGTGGACTCTTACCATCGCGAACTGGGCAAAATCGTGTGGGAATATTGCGGCATGGCGCGCAACGCGGCCGGTTTGACAAAAGCAGCCGGCATGATCGCGGAGCTGCGGGAAGATTTCTGGAAGAACGTGCGCGTGCTCGGTTCGAACGAGGAGTTCAACCAGTCGCTCGAGAAAGCCGGCCGCGTGGCCGATTTCCTCGAGCTCGGCGAATTGATGTGCATCGATGCGCTAAACCGCAACGAATCCTGCGGCGGGCATTTCCGCGAGGAATACCAGACGGCCGAAGGCGAAGCTTTGCGCGACGATGCCAACTATTCATATGTGGCGGCATGGGGATTCCAGGGCGAAGGACGCCCGGCTTCGTTGACCAAGGAACCTCTTGTATTCAACTACGTGAAGCCCTCGCAGCGGAGTTACAAGTGAGATGAAATTGACACTTCACGTCTGGCGGCAGAAAAATGCGCAGGACCGGGGGCGCATGGTTCGCTATGAGGTTCCCGGCGTGAACGAGCACATGTCGTTTCTCGAGATGCTGGACGTACTGAATGAGCGGCTGATCGAGAAGGGCGACGATCCGATCGCTTTCGATCACGATTGCCGCGAAGGCATCTGCGGCATGTGCGGCATGATGATCAACGGCAAGGCGCACGGCGGGTTTGCGGGCACCACCGTTTGCCAGTTGCACATGCGTCATTTCAAGGACGGCGACGAAGTCTACCTCGAGCCGTGGCGCGCCGCGGCGTTTCCGGTCATCAAAGACCTGGCCGTGAATCGGTCGGCATTCGACCGCATCATCGCCGCCGGGGGATTCGTTTCCGTGCCCACCGGCAGCGCGCCCGATGGCAATGCCATTCCCATTCGCAAACAGGACGCGGATCTGGCGATGGACGCGGCCGCGTGCATCGGCTGCGGAGCGTGCGTGGCGGCGTGCCCGAACAGCGCCGCGGCGTTGTTCGTGGGCGCGAAGATTTCGCATCTGGCGCATCTCCCGCAAGGGCAAGCGGAACGCGACCGTCGCGCGCTGGCCATGGTGCGGCAGATGAATCGTGAAGGCTTTGCCAATTGCAGCAACATCGGCGAATGCGAAGCGGCTTGCCCGAAACAGATCAAGCTGGAAGTCATCGCACAGAACAACGCGGACTACATCAAGGCGGCTTTCACCGAACGCCCGGAGACGGCCACCGGCGGCGCCGGCTGATTATGCCTCCGAGGCAGTTTTTGCGCGCCGCCGCAGCGGTGCTTGAGTTGGAATCTTACGGACATTTTTGAATGGCGCATCTCTCGTCGTCCTAAGGAGCGTCACCTGCCCCGATTTAGCCGGCTCTTCAATATGCATGCTACGGGATGCGATGAATAAGCACGAGCGGCTGAAAGCGCTGAGGGGTCCCGGCGGAATTCAGGAATGCGCCAACGCGCAGAACTGCGTGCAAGCTTGCCCGAAGGGCATTCCTTTTACCGAGTCCACCGCTGAAGTGAACCGGGAGGCCTGGAAGCAGGCGCTTCTCGGCTAGCTTATCGGCTAACCAATCGGCGACACCGCGAACCCGGTACAAGACCTCATCCAATCAGCGCTGGCATAATTCTTTCATGGGAAATCTCCCTCGGAATGATCCATCCGTCGTGGAGCCAAAATCGGAATTCTCCCAGATGATCCAAAGCGGATCCGAGCGGATAGAATCCAATTCCGCCGGCGCGCCGGGGGTCCGCAGGTTTTTCCAGGCAGGAGTTCTTCGCAATCCTATTGTCATGGCGTTGTTCATCGCGGGAGCGGCGTTTTGTTTTTTTTTGGCAGGTATCGGAAACCCGGCAGCGACCTACTACGACGAAGGTTTCTATGTGCCGGCAGCGAGAGCCTTTTTGACGGACGGCTCTGATTTTAATCTCTCATCGCCGCCATTAGGCAAGCTCTTGGTGGCCCTTGGAATGAGAGTGGCAGGAGACAATCCGCTCGGCTGGCGCCTGGCCGGCGCGGCTTGTGGTTCGCTGACCCTCGCGGCCATTTTTCTTTGGACTTACCTGCTTTCGCGGGATATGGGAGTCAGCTGGACGGCGGCGGCGCTAAGCCTGCTCAATCATTTTCTGTTCGTGATGTCCCGCGTGGCGATGATGGATGTTTTCCTGGTCTTCTTTCTCTTTTGGAGTTTGGTGGCTTACACGGCGGCGTTGGAATTGGAGCTCAGCCCCGCCTGGCGCCGAATTCTTTTGTGTTGCACGGGAGTCCTGCTGGGCCTGGCCGGTGCGTGCAAGTGGAATGCGGTGGATACGCTCCTGGTATTGCTCGTGGCGAGCTTCGCAGTTGCATGGATGCCGGAGCGATGGTTCCCCGACACGAAGTCTCCCATCGCCCGCTATGCGCGGAATCTCCGGAAGATGGGAATCCCTAGTTTGATCTTCGGCCTGCTAATTTTCCCGGCTGTCACTTACAGCCTCGCCTTCTGGCCGCTATGCCGCGCTCTCCACTTGCCCTTCGGCACTCACCAGATCGTGGCGCTAAATCTCTCGATCTGGCGCTTCCAAATTGTTACCGTGAGCAATCCGGCGATCGCGTCGGCCTGGTACACCTGGCCGTTTAAAATCTCTCCACAGATGGCGCTATCCTACCTGCTTGGCAACCCCGTGGTGATGTGGGGAGGATTGACGGCACTGGCGTTTTGCCTGTACCGCTTCAAGAAGTATCTTGCGGTCCCTGAGGGATTGGTCGCGATGCTCTATGCTGCAAACCTTCTTCAATGGGCGGTTACGCCCAAGAGTGGAACGTTTTACTATTATTATTTCCCAGAAGCGATGTTCCTGGGAGTGGCCATCGCGCTGACCCTGCATAGTCTTCCGCGCACCGTTTTGGGGGTTCGCCTCAACCTGATTGTGCTGATTGCGGCGGCTCTCGTCTTTCTATGGTGCTACCCAAGAATGGCGCATTTGGGAGCCCCCTGGGACTGCGCTCTGGGGTGCTGGTCGTGAGGCCTCAAGCTCCGTAGCGTCGAGGAAATGGCGCCGTCCTTGGAATTTAGCGCCTCATAGTGTCTAATTTCCGTTTACAATCGGTCCTTCGTTCTCTCTGGGGGAAAAGAATGGTTCGTGCTCTGCTGTTCGCGGCCGTGTGCATCTTTTTCGTAGGCTTTCTGACGCTGACGATGGCCACGGAGTCGATTTCTGAAAAAGCCCGCAAGCTGCATTTCTTCTCGATCGTCGTGGACACGCACGACGACACCACGCAACGCTTCCTCGACGGCAAGTTCGACATCGGAGTGCGAAATGCGACCGGCAGCATCGACATCCCGCGCATGCGCGAAGGCGGCCTTGGCGCGATCTTCTTTTCGATTTGGATTCCGAGCAAGATCACCGGGCCCGAGGCTGTCAAACGCGCTCTGATGCAGATCGAAGCGGTGCGCGAACAAGTTCGCAAGCATCCGAAGGATCTCGCTCTGGCCACCACGGCGGCCGGGGTCCGCGAAGCACGTGAACAGGGCAAGATCGCCGCTCTCATGGGGGTCGAAGGCGGCCACATGATAAATTCTGATCTGCACGTGCTCGATAAGTTCGCTTCTCTCGGCGTTCGCTACATGACGCTCACGCACAGCGGCAACGACGAATGGGCCGATTCTTCCACCGACAAAGCCGTCCACAATGGCCTCAGCGATTTCGGCAAACAGGTCGTCCGGGAGATGAACCGCCTGGGCATGATGGTGGACATCTCGCACGTCAGCGACAAGACGTTCTATGATGCGCTCGAAGTCAGCAAGGCGCCGTCTGATCGCCTCGCACTCCTCCTGCCGCGCCCATCTGCGACGCTCCCCGCAACATGACCGACCAGATGATGAAGGACCTGGCCGCAAAAGGCGGCGTCATCCAGATCAACTTTCACATTGGCTTTCTGAGCCAGGAATTTCGCAACGCGGAAAAAGCCCATCCCGAGCTCAATCAGGCCATTGGCATCGAAGTGCAGAAGCGCTGCGGCGACAATGAAGGTTGCCAGCTCATCGAAGGGGACCGCCTTACCCGCGAGTACGTCGAGCAGGGTAAATTTCCTCGGGTGGATTGGACGAAAATCATCGAACACATCGACCACGCCGTGAAAGTCGCGGGCATCGATCACGTAGGCCTGGGCTCGGATTTCGACGGCGCCAATATGCCGTACGGCATGGAAAACGCTGCGATGCTTCCGCACATTACCGAAGCCCTGCTGCAAAAGGGCTATTCGGACGGTGACGTGAGGAAAGTCCTTGGCGAAAATACGCTTCGCGTCATGTCGGAAGCCGAACGGGTCAGCCGCGAGATGAATCCACAGCCGCGGAAATAGAGCACTGTTTCTGCAGTTTCACTTGAACATGAGAGAGGGAAACGCAATGAAAAAACTCGCAGTCCTGATTCTGGCCGGCGCCCTTGGATTCGTCGCGCACGCCGCAGCACAAGCTTCAGCGCAGGCTCCCGCCAAGCCGGGGGCAGCCACGGCGCCGAAGACTGGCGCAGCCACAAAGAGGGAAACGGCCACGACTCACACCTACGACCGCACCTTGCTGCGGCCCGCGCTTCTCAAGGAAAAAGCTCCGGACACGTTTCAAGTAAAGTTCGTCACCACCCGTGGGGAATTCACCGTTGCTGTAACTCGTGCGTGGGCTCCAGTCGGCGCCGACCGCTTCTACAATCTCGTGAAGCACCATTTCTATGACAACGCCAGCTTCTTCCGCGTCGTCCCGGGCTTTGTCGTGCAGTTCGGCCTAAGCGCCTATCCACCCGTGTCCGCGGCCTGGTCGAAAGCGACCATTGCAGACGATCCCGTTACGCAGAGCAACAAGCGGGGCTATCTGACGTTCGCTACCGCGGGACCCAACACGCGAACCACGCAGGTCTTCATCAATCTGAAGGACAATACCGGCCTCGACCGCCAGGGCTTTTCGGCTTTCGGGGTTGTGGATGCCCAGGGAATGAAGGTGGTGGACATGATGTATGACCAGTATGGAGACAACGCCGGACCGGATCAGGGGCAGATTGAAAAGCTGGGCAAGCCCTATCTGGACAAGGGTTGGCCCAAGCTGGATTCCATCAAAACCGCCACGCTGATTGGGCCGACCGAGGCCGCGGCTCCAGCCAAGTCAACTGCCTCGCCCAAGACGGCGCCGGCCGCAAAGAAGCCCTAATAATTTCGGGCTACCTTTGATTACTTTTGTGAATGATATGCATCCAATCTTTGCGAGAACGTCCCTTTGACTCCGGGAGGGCCGGAAGGGTATCCTCCGATTTCATGAAGAACTGCTGCCAGATGATGTGTTGTCCCTGCGCGCACAACGCTGCGTGTCGCATGACACCCGTCTCTGGCCAGAAGAGTTTCCGGACTTAGCTGTAGCTTAATTGCAAGGTTCCGAAGCCCGCGTGCCAGAGCATCTGGTAACGCGGGCTTTTTCTTTTTGGGCCCGAGTTTTTCGAAACACATCATAAGGGAGCAAAAAACATGACCCTGGCAGCCATCTCCGAAGTCGAAGAAAGGCACACGCGCGAGGCCATTGAAGCGGAAATCGCCCGTTTTGAAGAGCGCATTCAGGAGCTTCGCAGCGGGGCCATCACCGAAGCGCAATTCCGCCCCTTCCGCCTGAAACACGGCACGTACGGCCAGCGGCAAGCCGGCTTCCAGATGCTGCGCGTGAAGATTGCGGCGGGCGTGCTCAATCCCGCGCAACTTCGCGTGCTGGCGGATCTTGGCGATGAGTACTCGACTGGCCGGGGCCATCTCACCACTCGAGAGAACGTGCAATTCCACTTCGTGAAACTGGAAAACGTGCCCGCCGCGATGCGGTTGCTGGCCGATTCCGGACTCACGACACGCGAGGCTTGCGGCAACACCGTGCGCAACGTCACGGCCTGCCCGGTGGCCGGCATCTGCCCCGGCGAAGCGTTCGACGTGACGCCCTACGCGCTGGGAGTTTCGCGCTATCTCTTGCGGCATCCTGATTTTCACGACTTGCCGCGCAAGTTCAAGATTGCCTTCTCCGGTTGCGAAAACGACGGCGACTGCGCCGTTGCGGGTATTCACGACGTCGGCCTCATCGCGCAAGTCCGCGGCAGTAACGGCACGTCGCATCGCGGCTTCAAAGTTCTGGTGGGCGGCGGGTTGGGCAGCTTGCCAACGGAGGCCGCGGTCCTCACCGGCTTCCTGCCCGAAGAAGAACTGCTACCCACGATCGAAGCCGTGCTGCGCGTCTTCAGCGAAACGGGAAACCGCAAGAACAAACTCAAGGCGCGGCTGAAGTTTGTTTTGCGAGAAAAGGGAATTGTAGAGTTGCGGCGCCTCGTTGCCGAGAAGCGCAAGCTCTCGCAAGCGCCCGCAGAAACATTCACCGTTCCTTCTCCAATTCAGCCCTCCTTTGTGACCATCGCCCCGGCGTCTTTGTCCAAGTCATCTGTCGCCAATTCAGTGTCCGATCCGGATTACGACCGCTGGGCTGGGCACAACCTCATGCCCCAGCGCCAGTCAGGCTACGGCGCTATCTGGATCAAGCTTCCCGCAGGCACGTTCTACTGCAGCCAGATGCGCGGCCTCGCCGGCGTATTGGAGAAGAATGACCTGAGCGGAGTGCGCATCGCGGTCAATCAGGATCTGGTCATTCCCTGGGTTCCGTTCGACCGCGCCCGCGCCATCTATGACGACCTGCGCGGGCTCGATCTTGCGATCCCCGGCGCGCGCACGATTTCCGATGTCACGGGTTGCCCCGGCGCCACCACCTGCAACCTGGGCATTACGCGTTCGTTGACGCTGGCGGACGTTCTCTCGCGCGAGCTGGCGGAGCAGAGCGACCCGGAAATTCAGAAGCTCCGCATCAAGATCAGCGGCTGCCCGAACTCCTGCGGGCAACATCACATTGCCGACATCGGCTTCTACGGCAACGTCCGGAAGATCGGCGGACAGCAGGCTCCTTACTATCAGCTTCTGCTCGGCGGCAAAGTGGATGCCACGGGCGTGCGTTTCGCGCGTCAGATCATGGCCGTGCCCGCCCGCCCCATTCCTGGGATCATTCGCGAGCTCCTGACGTTTTATCAGCAAGACCGCCAGACGGCCGAATCATTTTCCGAATGGGTCGCGCGCACGCCGGACAAGACCATCAGCGACCGGCTGCGTCCCTTGGCCGGGGTGGAAGATGCACCAGCGGATTTTTTCGTGGACTGGGGCGATACGGAGACGTTTTCCCTGAAGCTCGGGCGCGGCGAGTGCGTCGCCTAGTGGGAAAAGGAAAGCTCAGTAGGTTTTGTAAGGGAGGAATTTGCCGCTCATTACGATATTGACGCGGTCGCCTTTCGGGTCTGCTTCGCGCTGGATATCCATTTTGAAGTCGATCGCGCTCATGATTCCGTCGCCGAATTCTTCGTGGATTAGGGCCTTCAGCGTTGTGCCATACACGTTTACGATCTCATAAAACCGGTAGATGAGGGGGTCAGTGGGGACCGCCGTAGGAAGCGAGCCTTTGTACGGCACTTCCTGCAACAAGGCCACGGCCTCTTTCCCGAGCCCGAGCAGTTTTCCCGCCGTTTCAGCTTGCTTTTCGGTCAGCGCCATCTGTCCCAGCAGGGCTGCCGTGGTCCATTCCTTACTCTGCCCAACTTTCTTGGCGATGTCCGCCCACTTGAGGCCCTTGGCGATCTTTGCGGCAACGATCGCCTCGGTTACATCGTTGCGATTCATGTTCGTTTCCTTTCTCGAAGCCCTTGCGATGCGAGGACGCGAATTCTAGCCGTATCCGCGCCCTGGTGCGCGCTGAATTATGAATCGCTTCGATTTGAAAAATCGCTACAACCCTAGAACGTTGACCAGTTCCTTTACGGAAGCCGCCGACTTCTGCAGCGCGGCATTTTCTTCCGCCGTCAGCTTGATCTGAATGATCTCCTCGACGCCCTTGGCTCCAAGCTTTACCGGCACGCCGACGAACAGTCCCTTGATGCCGTATTCTCCGTCGAGATAAACGGCGCAGGGCAGAATCTTTTTCTTGTCCTTGAGAATTGCTTCCACCATTTCCACTGCGGCGGCCGACGGCGCGTAGTACGCAGAACCGGTCTTAAGCAAATTCACGATTTCCGCGCCGCCTTTGCGCGTGCGGTCCACGATTGCGTCGATCCGTTCTTTCGGCAGCAGATCCGGCAGCGGAATGCCCGCAACCGTGGAGTAGCGGGGCAGCGGAACCATGTCATCGCCGTGCCCGCCGAGCACGAACGAATGTACGTTTTCCACGCTGACCTTGCACTCCATCGCCACGAACGTGCTCATGCGCGCCGAGTCCAGCACGCCCGCCATGCCCAGCACCCGATTCTTTGGGAAGCCGCTGACCTTGAGCGCCGCCTGCGCCATCGCATCCAGCGGGTTCGTCACCATGATGATGATGCAGTTCGGCGAGTGCTTTGCGATCTGCTCGACGACGCCCTTCACGACGTCGTAATTCGCCTTCAGCAAATCGTCGCGGCTCATGCCCGGCTTGCGCGGAAATCCCGCGGTGATCACCACCACGTCGCTGTTGGCCGTCCCGGAATAGTCCCCGCTCGCCGTCGATATGCCCGTCGCGTGCGAATCCGTCCTCGTAATTGGCCCGGACTCCATCATGTCCAGGGCTTTTCCTGGGGGCGCGCCCTCCAGAATATCCGTGAGGACCACATCCGCCAGCTCCATATCCACAATCCTCTGCGCCGTGGTCGATCCCACAAACCCGCTTCCCACCACCGTCACTTTCTTCCGCATTTCCGTTTTCTCCTCTGATCAGCGTTTTGAATTAAAATCTTCCTGCCTGGCGAAAATCGCTCTCCGTGCCCGGATTTGCCGCGAGGCTGAACGAGAGTCAGGCACCACATCCAAAATCTGAAACTCAAGCCTCGACTTAAAACTCAGAATTAGGGATTAAAACTTAAAACCTAAAACTGAGGACTTCTTCCTATCTCGCCGCAGCGACGCCCTTCATGTTCTCGATGATCGCCGACGCAAACGCGGAGGTCCCAAGTTTTGTCGCCCCAGGCATCAGCCGCTCCAGGTCGTACGTCACGCGCTTCTGCTGAATGGTGCGCGCGATGCCGTCTTCGATCAGCTTGGCCGCTTCCTTCCACCCGAGGAATTCAAACATCATCGCTCCCGAGAGCATCACGGAACTCGGGTTGATGACGTCCTTGTCCGCGTACTTCGGCGCCGTTCCGTGAGTTGCTTCGAAGATGCCGTAACCATCGCCGATGTTCGAACCGGGCGCGATGCCCAAGCCGCCGACCTGCGCCGCGCAAGCATCGGACAAATAGTCGCCGTTCAAGTTGGAAGTGGCCAGCACACTGTATTCATCCGGACGCAGCAACATCTGCTGAAAAACGGAATCCGCGATCCGGTCGTTGATCATCAGTTTCTGCTTCCACTGCCCCTTGCCGTGCGTGGCATAGATTGCATCCAGCGTCCGTTTCACTTCCTCATAAATCGTCTTCTTGAAAGTGTCGGTGGCTTGTTCCAGCCCCGGCTCGATCATCGCGGCGTTCTGTTCAATCGTCAGCGCCGGATTCTTGTCGAGGTTGTCGAGAATCCAGCTCTCGCGTTCCGTCACCGTCTGCGCGCGGAATTCCTCGCGGGCAAGATCGTAGCCCCAGTCGCGGAATGCGCCTTCGGTGAATTTCTGAATGTTTCCCTTGTGCACCAGCGTGACGCTCTTGCGTTTGTTCGCCAGCGCGTACTTGATCGCGCGCCGCACCAGCCGCTTCGTTCCCGTCGGCGAAATCGGCTTAATGCCCACGCCGGAATCCCAGCGAATCTGCTTCTTTCCGTCTTTCAGCATCTCGTTGTTCAGGAACTCGAGCACCTTCTTCGCTTCCGGGGAGCCGGATTTCCACTCGATCCCGATATACACGTCTTCGGTATTCTCGCGGAAGATGAATACGTTCATCTTCTGCGGCTCACGCACGGGAGAGGGAACACCGGGGAAGTACTTCACCGGCCGCTCGCAGGAATAAAGGTCCAGAAGCTGCCGCAACGCCACGTTCAGCGAGCGAATTCCGCCGCCCACCGGCGTTGTCAGCGGACCCTTGATGGCGATTCGAAAATCCCGGATGGCATCCACTGTGTCGTTTGGCAGCCATTCCTTGAACGTATTAAAAGCCTTCTCGCCCGCGAACACTTCGAACCAGGCCACGCGCCGTTTGCTGCCATAGGCTTGCTCTACCGCCGCGTCGAACACGCGCCGCGAGGCTTTCCAAATATCACGGCCGGTGCCATCGCCTTCAATGAAGGGAATAATCGGCGTGTCCGGCACCTGCAGCTCGCCGCCGCTGTAGCCGATCGCTTTGCCTTCCGCTGGAATGGCATTGCCGTTATACGAGCTCTTCATGGGTACGACTCCTTGGATGATGTTCGACTGCTCTGCGGGCATGAAAGGAAAGGGCTGCGCCGCCCCGTAACGACTGCCCGAAATCCGGCAGGCTAGGGTGAACTGGAAAAGATATCACATTCTTAGAGGCAGAGAGTATAATCGCGCGCGTTTCTGGGTGTACAGAACAGGAGAGAACGCCATGATGATCGATTGGAACCAATACCATAAGGAAGCCGGAGCCAGAGTCGGCGAGCTGATGAAGCTCTCGCCGGACACGGTTCGCGGATATCAAACCCTGACCTCTGCCAATTCCAAAACCAGTTTGCTCGGCGAAAAGATCCGCCAGCTCATTTCGCTCGCCGTTGCCGTCACCACCCGCTGTGATGGCTGCATCGTTTTTCACACCGATGCCGCTCTCAAGGCCGGAGCCACCAAAGAAGAGATTGCCGAAGCTCTTGGTGTCGCCGTCAGCATGAACGCAGGTGCGGCCCTGATCTTCTCATCGCGGGTCCTCGACGCCGTGGAAGCGAAATCCGCCGCCGCACACGGCGATTAGACTTCAAGCACAAGCAATACAGTCCCAACGGGCGGCTCGCACCAATACTTTCTTTTAGCATCTCGGCTTGCTGCCAGAAGCGGCTCCGAGACACCATGGACGAAGTGCAAAAAAAGAGCAGCTAGAAACGAAGATTTATCACTCACAACTTAGAACTTAAAACTTAGGATTCAAAACCTTTTTCAGTCGTAATACTCCTGCCCGAGGTGCGTGATCAGGTTCTCCCCCATCATCCAGCGCAGCGTGTTCTTTAACTTCATGGACTGAATGAAGAGATCGTGCTCGGGGTAAAGGCCGGGCGCGGTCATTGGCGATTTGAAGTAGAAGCTGAGCCACTCCTGAATGCCGCGCATCCCCGCGCGCTGTGCCAGGTCAAGAAACAAAACGAGATCCAGCACGATCGGCGCGGCTAGAATGGAATCGCGGCACAGAAAGTCCACTTTGATCTGCATCGGATAGCCCAGCCATCCGAAGATATCGATATTGTCCCAGCCTTCCTTGTTGTCGCCGCGGGGCGGGTAGTAGTTGATGCGCACCTTGTGGCACATCTTTCCGTAAAGCTGGGGATACAACTGCGGCTGGAGAATGTATTCCAGCACGCTGAGCTTGGACTCTTCCTTCGTCTTAAAGGATCCCGGATCCTCTAGCACTTCGCCGTCGCGGTTCCCTAAAATGTTCGTGGAAAACCACCCGTTGAGGCCCAGCATGCGCGCCTTAAAAGCCGGTGCGAGCACCGTCTTGAGGAGGGTCTGTCCGGTCTTGAAATCTTTGCCGCAGATGGCCACCTCGTGGTCGTGGGCCAGTTTTTGCATCGCCGGGATGTCCACGCTGAGGTTCGGCGAACCGTTTGCATAGGGCACGCCGCTGGTGACCGATGCCCACGCATATAGCATCGACGGCGCGATCGCCGGATGATTCGACTTCATGGCCTCGACGAATTTTTCCGGCGTCGAGTGCACGTCTTCCGGCTTTACGAACGATTCCGTCGAGCCGCACCAGCAGGTCACCAGCCGCGAAGCCCGCGAACTCTTGCGGAAAGTGGCTATGTCCTCCTTGATCTGCAGCGCCAGCTCGTACTTGTTCTTGCCTTTCTTGATGTTCGGCCCGTCGATCAGCTTCACGAACTCATGGTCAAACGCTGCCTTCATCGGCTTAATCGTCGAAAGGAAAGGCTTCACCTTTTCCAAATCCTGTGGATTCAGAACCCCAGCGTTGGCGGCCGATTGATAGGCGTTGTCCTTGAATATGTCCCAGCCGCCGAAGGCGAGGTCCTTCAGGTCCGCTAGCGGAACGAATTTCTTGATGAGCGGCGACCGGCCCTCCGTGCGCTTTCCTAAGCGGACCGTGCCCATCTGCGTGAGCGATCCCACGGGCTGCGCCTTTCCCTTGCGAACGAGCTCGACTCCGGCCATGAAGGTGGTGCTGACCGCGCCCATGCCCGGCAGGAGGATTCCTAGTTTTCCTTTGGCGGGCGCGATTTTCGAAGGCTTTTCCATGCAACTCCTTTAATGAACGATCCAAGAAACGATCGATTGCGTGAATGAAGTTAGTACAGGTGCTGATGCAGCGGAAGCGCGCCGCTTTCCCAAACAAACCAGTAATGATGAGGGAAGAACGCAAGATTTGCAAATCGCCGTGAGCCAGACGCGCCGGAAACCGCTGCGAAACGGATCAGCCGATCCGCAATTTTGCGTATCCCGCCGCTGTAGACCATCACGACAAGTCCGTTGCGCCCGGCCGTTTCCCCGTTTGGGCCACAGCGATACATTGGAACCAATGACGCGGCGGTCCTCCGCCCGGAGGGAACCAGGTATGAGATCCACAATTCGAACTGGAATGTGTTTCATCGCTTTTTTCGCTTTCGCCTTTGGCGCGGCTCTTTTCACCGCCGGAGTCTCCGCGCAGGATGACGGCTGGCAGCTCACGCGCGCGGATTATGGCTTCAAGACGCAGCGCACTGACGTCACTGATCTCCTGCGAGACTTGATCGCACGAGGCGGAGTAAATGGCAGGGTAGCGGTGAACAATCAAACCATGGGCGGAGATCCCGCCGTAGGGAGAGACAAGTCACTGCGCATCTTCGCGAGAAACAGGAAAGGGCAGGAGCGCGAATTCGACTACAACGAGGGCGGCTTTGTTGACGTCCGCATGTTCAACGTGCGCAGCGATGACTGGGGCGATAGCGGAAGCAGCTATGGCGGCCGCAATCAGGACGACAGGAACGGCCTAAGAATCATCCGCGCCTACTACGGTGTGCAAGGGAAAACCGCGAATGTGACCGAATCACTCCGCAGCAGAGTGCGCGATGGCGCACTCAGCCTGGTTGTGACCAACAGCGCCATGGGTGGTGATCCTGCCATCGGCGCAGACAAGGTTTTGATTGTCATCTACCGGTATCAAGGGACCGAAACCGCCACCGCCGTGCCCGAAGGCAACACGCTCACCATCCCCTAGCAATCTGCACGTCCGGCTCGGAACCTGGAAGAATGGCAGCGGCCTGTTGCGGCGGCTTTATGCTTTAGAACCAATCGCTGCGATACGCTATCCACCAGCTCAGAACGCCCAGGGGAATGGTCGCTGCCACGGCCCACCATAACGGCAACCCTAAATCCGCTATCAGCCCCAGTACGCTAAATGTTAGCCAAAAGACTTTCCGTTGCATCCTATCATTCTAATCCTTCCGGCCTCTTGGTGCTGACCAATGCATGGAAAACCGCAGGTCTATCGCCATTTTTTCTCCCGGGGCCAGATTTCCGCTAGCGTCCCGAATTTTGCGCCGCGCCCAATAAAGACCGGTACGTCCCGCTCCAGCGCGTACGGATTGTCCGACGAGCCCACGTATTCGACATGCTCGAAGAAGTGTTCCAGGTTTTCCTTCGTGTCGTCCAGCACGATCAGGCAATTTCCTGAATATCCTCGCGGTCCCCACAGAAAATATGTTTGGTGGCCGCTCAGCGCGGGCGGCAATCCGTAGCGCCGGCCCAGGAAGTCGATCGCGCCTGCTTGCCCGTAGTTCTGCGCGAAAATCCCGCATCCCGGCCGCTCTTCCGGTGACAGCCGCAGGTAGGCCTCATTCACTTTGGCAACCATCTCCTCCCATCCGAATTCATCGGCAAAGTGTTGTGGCAAGGCCGCGCGCATGTGACTGTGTTCGCTCCGCGGCACTTTGAACGGAAGCTTGTCCATGTAGGAAATGAGTTTTGGAACGGGAAGTATCGGAACGACCAGCGGCGCCAGCCAGGCGCCTCCTGCAACCAGGACCACCACGATCACGGGTTTCAGCCAGCGCTGTCGCGTTCGCTCTATAAAACTCTCGATTACAACCGCTCCGGCCGCCAGATAAACCGGGTAGATAGGAGCGAGATAATAATTTTTCCCCCTGAGCACGACAAATACCGTCAAAGCCACGAGGTAGCACCACCCCAAAAGCCGGTACGGCTTCAACCGCGCCGAAAAGAAAAACGTTAGCACGCCCGCAATCCATACCGGAGCAACGAAGGGGTGGATCGGTCCAGGCGCTGCTGCTCTACAACATTGGCGACAAGGAGTTGACGGCGAGCGAATTGCGCACGCGCGGCTATTATCTTGGCTCCAACGTCTCCTATAACGTCAAGAAGCTGGTCGAAATGGGCTATCTCCACCACGCGCGTTCGCGCATCGATCGGCGCTCGGTGCGCATCAGCCTGACCCCCAAGGGCAAGGAAGTGCACGACATCGTGAGCGATCTCTATGAGAAGCACGCCATGACGGTGGAGCAGATCGGCGGCGTCAGCAGCGAGGAATTCAAGGTTCTCAACACCTCGCTCAGCCGTCTGGAGCGCTTTTGGACCGACCAGATCCGTTATCGCCTGTAACAGCCGCTCGGGGCCGACCTTCCCGCTTGTTCCTGTTTTCTTCCTGTCGCCGGATGGAGCGCCTCCTTCGTGGGGGCCGCGCCACCGGCGTTTTTCTCGCGGCTGAGCCCAATCGCCGCTCGCGGGACAATTCTCGACGGTTGCCTCCCGGCGCGCGCCAGCCTAATGAAAAACGAAAGGCGCCCGCCGGGAAACGGACCAAACCAAATGGCAAAAGTCACGCTGATCGACAATTACGACAGCTTCACCTTTAATCTCGTCCATTATTTCGGCGAGCTCGGGGCCGATGTCGCCGTGCATCGCAACGATAAAATAACCGTCGCCGAGGTTCTCGCCGCCGCGCCCGACGCGATTGTGCTGTCGCCGGGGCCCTGCACGCCGCATGAGGCCGGAATTTGCCTCGATCTGATCGCCGCCGCCGCGACCGAGGTGCCGATTTTCGGCGTATGTCTCGGCCATCAGGCCATCGGCGAGAGTTTTGGCGGCGAAGTGGTGCGCGCGCCGCTGCCGATCCACGGCAAGATGGCGACGATTCTGCATCAAGGCGAGACGATTTTTCGCGGCATAGAGGGGCCGTTTCAGGCGACGCGCTATCACTCGCTCGTCGTCAGGCGCGAGACCTTGCCCGCTTGTCTGCGCGTCACCGCGACAACGCCCGACGGGCTGATCATGGCGCTTTCGCATGAAAGCCTGCCGGTTCATGGCGTGCAGTTTCATCCCGAAAGCATCACCTCGCAGCACGGCCACAAAATCCTGCGCAATTTCCTCGATCTGGCGCGGGAATGGAACAATTCGCGTCCTTCCCGCGCCAAAGTCGCGTGAGCGCGTTCAAACCCGTTCTCGCCGCGCTGGCCGAAGGCGAACGTCTTTCGCGCGAGCGGGCGCGGGAGGCTCTTTCGTTGATTCTGGAGGGCGCCGCGACGCCGGCGCAACTCGGCGCCTTTCTGATGGCGTTGCGCCAGCGCGGCGAAACCCCCGAGGAATTGATCGGCGCGGCGCAGGCGATGCGCGCCGCCATGATCCGGGTCGAGGCGCCAGAGGACGCCATCGACATCGTGGGCACCGGCGGCGACGGCGCCAACACCTATAATATTTCCACCTTGGCCGCGATTATCGCCGCCGCCGCGGGCGTTCCCGTCGCCAAACATGGCGGCAAGGCGGCGTCCTCGCGCTCGGGCGCCACGGATGTCTTGGCCGAACTGGGCGTCAAGGTCGGGATCGACGCCGCCTCCGCCGGCGCCTGTCTGCGCGACGCCGGAATATGCTTCATGGCCGCGCCGACGCATCACCCGGCGCTCCGTCACGCCGCGCCGGTGCGCTCGGAACTGGGGCTGCGCACGATTTTCAATCTGCTCGGACCTCTGTGCAATCCCGCCGGAGTCAAGCGCCAGGTGCTGGGAGTCTACGCGCCGGAATGGCTCGAGCCGATGGCGCTGGCGCTGCGCGAGCTTGGCTCGGAGCGCGCGTGGCTGTTGCATGGGAGCGACGGGCTCGACGAGGCCACGACCACCGGCAAAACTCATGTCGTCGCGCTGGAGCGCGGCGGCACTGCGCTCCTTCGAGATTCACCCGGACGACGCCGGCCTGCCGCTGGCCGCGCCGCGAGAGCTGACTGGCGGCGACCCCGCCCACAACGCCCGCGCGTTGCGCGAGGTCCTCGGCGGCGCGCGCAACGCCTATCGCGATATCGCGGTGCTCAACGCCGCGATCGCGTTGGTTGTCGCCGGCGAGGCGCGGGATTTGCGCGAGGGCGCGGCGCGGGCGGCGGCGGCGCTGGACAGCGGCGCCGCGCGCGAGAAATTGGAGCTTTTGACGCGGGTTTCGAATAAATAAAAATAAATCGGGCGAGGCGTCGGCGAATTAACGCTGCTCTTCCCGACCGCTTGCAAAGAAGTCCGCGATCGGAGCACTATCGCGGGCGCCGACGGCGATTTCAGTAATGTCGGAATTTACGCAATTCATGAGCCTGTGCGTATTCATCGCGCGGTTTTTGAATAGCTCGAGCGGGGAGCTTGGCAATGCAAAAACTTTCAATGCGGCTAACGGGTCTTTGCCTTTCGGTTGTTCTTTGCGCGGTCGGCGCGGGCGGGATCGCGCTTGGATGCACGCGGACCCTTTTCGTGGGCGCCGAGGATACGGTCATCACCGGACGCAACATGGATTGGGACGGAGGATATGTCCTCTAATCTCTGGGTGTTTCCGGCCGGGCTCAAACGTGACGGCGCCGCCGGCGCGCGTTCGATCCGCTGGGTTTCCAAATATGGCAGCGTGATCGTTTCCGGCTATGAAGTCGGGACGGCGGACGGCCTCAACGAAAAAGGACTGGCGGCCAATCTGCTCTATCTCGCGGAATCGGAATATCCCAAGCCGGACGGCAAGCGCCCGGTGCTTTCGATCGCCGCCTGGGCGCAATATGCGCTCGACAATTACGCCACGGTCAACGAAGCGGTCTCGGCGCTCGCCAAGGAACCGTTCAATCTGGTGGCGCCCTCTTTGCCGAACGGCTCTCCCGCCGCGCTTCATTTGTCGATTTCGGACGCCTCGGGGGACTCGGCCATATTCGAATATGTCAAGGGAAAGCTGATCATTCACCACGGCAAGCAATATAAGGTGATGACCAATTCGCCCACCTACGACCAGCAACTCGCCATCGAAGAATATTGGCGGGGCGTCGGCGGTCTCGCTTTCCTGCCGGGGACCAATCGCGCCGCCGACCGATTCGCCCGCGCCGCCTTCCTGCTCGACGCCATTCCCAAGGACATCGACCCGCACTTCATCAAGTGCGTGCCGGACCAGTCCTTCGCCTATCAGGCGGTGGCGAGCGTGTTGAGCGTGCAGCGCGCGGTCAGCGTGCCGCTGGGGATTTCGACGCCCGATCAACCCAATATCGCCTCGACGCTCTGGCGCGTCGCGGCGGACCAGAAGAATCTCCTCTATTATTTCAACTCCGCCACGCGGCCGAACACATTTTGGGTCTCGCTCGCCAAGCTGAACCTCAAACCGGGAGCGCCGGTCAGGAAACTCACGATCCAGAACGGCGAGGTGTTCTCGGGCGAGGTCGCGGAGCAGTTCAAGGACGCGGCGCCGTTCAAATTCCTGCCGGCGTCGGCGCCGTAGAGCGTGCCCGCGCGCCGCGCCGCGTGATCGGCCCACACGGCGCTGATTTTATGCTAGCATCGGACGGATCGAGGGCGGAGGGCGCGGCGTCGCGGCTTTCTAACGGCTAAGAAAATGACCGACATTCTGCATAAAATCGAATCCTACAAACGCACCGAAATCGCCGAGGCGAAAGTGCGAATGCCGCTGTCCGCCTTGGAGCGCAAGGCGCGCGATCACGATCCGCCGCGCGGCTTCGTCCACGCCATCGAGCAGAAGTTGGGCGAGGGCCGCATCGCGCTGATCGCCGAGATCAAAAAGGCGAGCCCGTCCAAGGGCGTGATCCGCGCCGACTTCGACCCGCCAACGCTCGCCCGCGCCTATGAGGCGGCCGGGGCGGCCTGTCTCTCCGTGCTCACGGACGGCCCGTCGTTTCAGGGCAGCCTGGAGTTTCTGGAGAGCGCCCGCAAGGCCACGCATCTGCCCGCGCTGCGTAAGGATTTCCTTTACGATCCCTATCAGGTGTTCGAGGCGCGGGCCCATGGCGCGGATTGCGTGCTGATCATCATGGCCGCCGTGACCAATTCCGAGGCCAAGGCGCTCAACACCACCGCCCATGATCTGCGCATGGACGTGCTGGTCGAGGTGCATGACGAGCGCGAACTCGATCGCGCGCTGGGGCTGGAGACCCGGCTGATCGGGGTCAACAACCGAAATCTCCATGATTTCAAGGTGTCGCTGGAAACCAGCGAGCGGCTGGCCGAACATGTCCCGAAGGACAAGATTCTCGTCTCCGAGAGCGGCATAACGACGCATGACGACTGCCTGCGTCTCGAAAAATCCGGCGTCTTCGCCTTCCTCGTCGGCGAGAGCCTGATGCGCAAGCCGGATGTCGAGGCCGCCACGCGCGAACTGCTGCAGGGAGCGCATGTCGGCGCGCCCGCCCACGCGCGGGCCTAAATGGCCGGACTGACGCATATCGGCCCGCGGGGCGAGGCGCATATGGTCGACGTGTCGGCCAAGCCCGACAGCGCGCGCGTGGCCGTCGCCCGGGGCCGCGTCGTGATGGCGCGGGAGACTCTGGCTCTCGCGCTGGCCGGGCGAGGCCAAGAAGGGCGATGTGTTCGGCGTCGCGCGCATCGCCGGGATCATGGCCGCGAAGAAGACCCATGAGCTGATCCCGCTGTGTCATCCGCTCGGCCTCTCGAAGGTCGGCGTCGAGATCACGCCGGACGAGACGCTGCCCGGCGTGCTGGTCGTGGCGCGAGACGAGCGTGACCGGCAAGACCGGCGTCGAGATGGAGGCGCTGACCGCCGTCGCGGTCGCCTGCCTGACGATCTACGACATGCTGAAGGCGGTCGACCGCGCCATGCGCATCGAGGGCGTCGAGCTGGTCGAGAAGCGCGGCGGCAAGAGCGGGCATTGGAGCCGCGAGAAAGAATAGCCATGACCGAACAAAAGCCGCTCGGCGTCGACGAGGCGCTGGCCCGCGTGCTCGAACACGCCCGCCCGCTCGGCGAGCCCGAGACTGTCCCGCTGGCCCGCGCGCTTGGCCGCACGCTGGCGGAAGACCTTTTAGCGCGGCGCACGCAGCCGCCGGTCGACGTTTCCGCGATGGACGGCTATGCGGTCCGCCACGCCGATTTCGCGGACGCCGGGGGCGCGCTTGCGGCTCGTTGGAGAAAGCGCCGCCGGCCACGCCTTCGAGGGCGCGCTCAAGCCCGGGGAATGCGTCCGCATCTTCACCGGCGCGCGCGTGCCGGCCGGCGCGGATACGATCCTGTTGCAGGAAGACGCCATCGTCGAGAACGGGCTGATCCGCGCCAGCGCCAACCCCGCGCCGGGCCGTCACATCCGCGCGCAAGGGGGTCGATTTTTCGATTGGATCGACGGTGCTGCGGGCGGGGACGCGGCTCGGGCCGGCGCAAATCGCGCTCGCCGCCGCCGCCGATCACGCCGAGCTTTCCGTCGCGCGCCGTCCCCGCGTCGCGATCCTGGCCAGCGGTGACGAACTGGTCGAGCCGGGGCGGGGCGCTGGTCCCGACCGGATCGTCAGCTGCAACGATCTCGCCGTGGCCGGCCTCGTCGAACAGGCCGGCGGCGAGCCGATCCATCTCGGCATCTGTCGGCGACGATCTTTCCGAACTCAAACGCGGGATCGCGCGCGCCCGGGAGGCCCGCGCCGACGTGCTGGTGACGCTCGGCGGCGCTTCGGTCGGCGATCACGATCTGCTGCGTCCGGCGCTGGCCGGGGAGGGCATGACGCCGGGCTTCTGGCGCATCGCCATGCGTCCGGGCAAGCCGCTGATCTTCGGACGGCTGGACGAGGCCTTCGTGCTCGGCCTGCCCGGCAATCCGGTCGCCTCCTATGTCTGCGCGCTGCTGTTTCTGGTTCCGCTGCTGCGCGCCTTGCAGGGCGATCCGGCCGCCGGCGAGGACAAGACCGAGGGCGCGCTGCTCGGCGTCGATCTTCCCGCCAACAAGGGCCGCCGCGATTATCTGCGCGCGACGCTGTCGAAGGACGCCGCAGGGGCGGCTCGTCGCCACGCCGCTGCCGCTGCAGGACTCCTCGCTGCTGAGCGAATTGGCCGACGCGCGAGCGCTGCTGATCCGCGAGATCGACGCGCCCCCGGCCAAGGCCGGCGAGCCCTGCCGGATTTTGCGGCTGCCCTGAGGGTTTTGGGCTCGATCCGCCCGTGGACCGTGGCGACTGGGGCGACGGCGGCGACGGATGATCGAGGACGTTTGATTGCCGGAACCGCGAGAACCTCATCCGACCCTTGCTAACGCAACGTCGGTGGTCAATCGAACAAGGGAATGGAGCAAGGCTGCGCGTCACCAGGAATAAGCCGCGCCGACGCTAGCCCGATCAAGAACTGGAGGAAGTGAAATGAATGAACTGATGTGCGAAAATCGAGTTGTTGATTTGATGTGCGAGTGGCTATCAAAGAACCACCTTCTCCCAAGGGGAGGGGAGAGGCGCCGTTTTATTCAACTTCGATAACCAAAATTAAAGGGCGCGTCCCTTCTCCCACTTGTGGGAGAAGGTGGCCCCGCGAAGCGGGGTCGGATGAGGGGGCCGCGACCGGTTGGACTGCCGGACGCTATCTGTCGCCGCTGTCGCCGAAGTCGCCACGGTCCACGGGCGTGGAGGCTGGAAACTCCCGTCTTCGCCTGATGTCGCTTTTGATAATTCCAGAAAAATAAGAAATATATATATATTTATATCTATATATTCTTGCCTATCCAAAGGCTTGGCATTCGATGAGTGGATGACCGGAGGATTGTGGAACCCGGACATTGCAAAGCCAGCCCATTGGAGAGCCCAATGATTGGGCAGAGCCCGAAACTGGAGAGTTTCCACCCAAGGCCGCGCCCGCCCGTGGACCGGGGCGACCGGGGCGACAGCGGCGACGGGATGAAGCGGATCGACGAAGCTTCAACCCAGTCGTGAGACCCTCATCCGACCCCGCTTCGCGGGGCCACCTTCTCCCACATCAGTGGGAGAAGTAAACGGGCGCGCGGCGCCGCGTACTGGGCCGGAACCCCCGTCGCCGCTGTCGCCGCTTTCGCCTCGGCTCCCGCGCGGGCGGGAAAACCGCGCGGGGCTTTACATCCGGGCGGCGCGTCCTTAGGTTCCCGCCGAATTCCGTAGAACGGTGGCGAAGCCGCCAGACGACACGAAGGCCAAACTCCATGCGCGCCGAACCGCAAGCGCTGAAAGACGAGATCGAGCAGTCCATAGGGCTGCTGAGGAGGCATCTTTGACGTCGACGACAGCAACGCGCCGCCTCGCCGAACTAAACGCCAGGGTCGAAGACCCCGATCTGTGGAACGACGCCGAGGAAGCGCAGAAGATCATGCGCGAGCGCACCGAGCTCGAGGACCGGCTGGGGTCGCTGGGCATGCTCGACCGCGAACTGGACGACGCCGTGACGCTCGTCGAACTCGGCGAGATGGAGGACGACGCCGCGACCGAGAAGGAAGGCGTCGACGGCGATGAAGGCGCTGCTGCAGGCAAGCGCGCCAGCGTCAGATCGAGGCGCTGTTCTCCGGCGAGGCCGACGGCAACGACACCTATATCGAAGTTCATTCGGGCGCCGGCGGCACCGAGAGCCAGGACTGGACGCGCATGCTGTTCCGCATGTACGCGCGCTGGGCCGAGCGCAAGAAGTTCAAGGTCGAGGTGATCGAGGAGACGCCCGGCGAAGAGGCGGGCCTCAAATCCGGCACGCTGCTGATCAAGGGCCATAACGCGCATGGCTGGGCCAAGACCGAATCGGGCGTGCATCGGCTCGTGCGCATCTCGCCCTTCGATTCCAACGCCCGCCGCCACACGAGCTTCGCCTCGGTCTGGGTCTATCCCGTCGTGGACGACCGCATCGATATCGAGATCAACGAGGCCGACTGCCGCATCGACACCTATCGCTCGTCAGGGCGCGGGCGGCCAGCACATCAACACGACCGATTCGGCCATCCGCATCACCCATATGCCCTCGGGCATCGTCGTGGCCTGTCAGGCCGAGCGCTCGCAGCACAAGAACCGCGCCACGGCCTGGAACATGCTGCGCGCGCGGCTCTACGAAAAGGAGCTGGAGCGGCGCGAGGCCGAGGCCAACGCCATGCAGGCGTCCCGAACCGAGATCGGCTGGGGCCATCAAATCCGCTCCTACGTGCTGCAGCCCTATCAGCTCGTGAAGGATCTGCGCACCGGCCACACCTCGGGCACGCCCTCCGAGGTGCTCGACGGCGAACTCGACGACTTCATGCAGGCCTCGCTGGCGCAGCGCGTCTATGGCGGCGGGCCGGAGAAGCGTCGAGGACGTGGAGTAGGGCGGGGCGGATTCCATTCGCCGGAGCCTGTGAAACGCGAGCCGTGGGCTCGCGGTCCAATGGCGCGCCCCGGACCGCGAGCCTTCTGGCTCGCTCTGAGCGTCCACCAAACATCAAATAATGAGAAGCCGGGAGTTGTCAGCCCGCGGCGGCGGACATACTATCTCCCGCATGGACCCAAACCTCTTCATCCGCCCCGCCAGCGACGACGCCAGCGATACGGTCGTCGAGCCGGAGGCTTGCGCCAACGCCTTTCCGGCCAGGCTGATCGCGGCGGGTCTGCGCCCGACGCGCCAGCGCGTGGCGCTGGGAGAGCTGCTGTTCGGCCGGGGCGACCGTCACGTGACGGCGGAGCGGCTGTTCGAGGAGGCGACGGCGGCGCGATTGTCGGTCTCGCTGGCGACGGTCTACAACACGCTGCACCAGTTCACCGCCGCCGGGATTTTGCGCGAGATCGCCGTCGACGGCGCGCGGGTCTATTTCGACACCAACACATCGGACCATCACCATTTCCTGCTCGAGGACGACGGCGAGCTCTACGACATTCCGGGGTCCACGATGGCCGGGCTCAATCTGCCGAAGCCTCCCGAGGGGCTCAAGGTGGCGAGGATCGACGTGGTGGTGCGTCTGCGGCGCGCGGCGTCTAGGAGGTCGACCTGTTCGGGGCGAGCCTGAAGGCTCGCGTTGGAAGCTCACGGTTTGAGCGGCCCGAACCACTTCAGGCGGATAGCGCCACTGTCGCCGAAATCGCCGCGGGGCTCGGGCGAGGACGGGGC
>CAVWHL010000011.1:0-353702 GCA_963754855.1 uncultured Acidobacteriota bacterium | reverse complement strand
CCCAAATTGCTTCCTCTTCCGAGAGGCCCTATGCGCGGCACTATGATGGATTTTCCGCTGACGCTGCCCACCATTCTCGAGCGGGCGGGCAAGATTTTTTCTCGCGTTGAAATCGTCTCGCGCAAGCCAGACAAGTCCCTCCTCCGCTCTTGTTATGGCGAATTCTACCGCCGCGCGCGCCGCCTTGCGGACGCGCTCACCAAACTCGGCCTGAAGCCGGGCGACCGTGTCGCCTCCATGATGTGGAACCACTCCGGCCACCATGAAGCATTCTTTGGCGTGCCCTCCGCCGGCGGCATCCTGCACACTCTGAATCTTCGCCTCCACCCCCACGAAATTGCCGGCATCGCCAAGCACGCCGGCGACCGCTTCCTCCTGATCGACGACGTTCTTCTCCCGCTTTTCGACAAATTCCGCGAGGATGCTCCCTTCGAACGCATTATCGTCGTCCCCTACGGCTTCAACAGCGTTCCGGAAGGATTCCTGAATTATGAAGACCTGCTCGCCGAAGCCAGCGGCGATTTTCGTTACCCAACGATCGGCGAAAACGACGGCGCGGCCATGTGCTTTACCTCCGGCACCACCGGTTTCTCCAAAGGCGTCATTTATTCCCACCGTGCTTTGGTTCTGCATTCCTTCGCCTGCGGCCTCGGCGAAGTTTTTGGCCTGAGCCATTTCGACACCATTATGCCCGTGGCGCCAATGTTTCACGCCAACGCCTGGGGCATTCCCTTCGCCGCCACCATGCTCGGCGCCCGCCTCGTTCTTCCCGGTCCCAACGTCGATCCGGAAAGCATCCTGGACTTGATGCTCGGCGAGCGAGTGACCATTGCATGCGGTGTTCCGACTGTCTGGATTGCCGTTCTTGATGCCCTTGAGAAAAATCCTGGCCGTTGGAAATTCGATACTCCCGTTCGCATCGTTTGCGGCGGCACTGCTCCGCCTCTCGAGCTCATCCGCCGCCTCGATCGTTTCGGCCTCCAGATCAAGCATCTTTGGGGCATGACCGAAACCACTCCCATCGGCACTTCCGGCGGACTCCGCCCGCACATGCGCGACTGGCCCGACGACAAAAAGTATGAGGCCCGCTCCAAACAAGGCTGGCCCGCTCCCTTCGTCGAAATCCGCTTGATGCGCCCAGAGGGTGAAGCTCCCTGGGATGGCGTCTCCTCCGGCGAGATCGAAATCCGCGGCCCGTGGGTCGCCGCCGGCTACTACGAATCGCCCGATCAGGCTCATCGCTGGACCGCCGATGGCTGGTTCCGCACCGGCGATGTCGCCACCATGGACGAGGACGGCTACGTCAAAATCGTGGATCGCGCCAAAGATCTCGTAAAATCCGGCGGCGAGTGGATCAGCTCCGTTGATCTGGAAAACGCCCTGATGGGCCATCCCGCGGTGAAAGAAGCCTGTGTCGTCGGCATCCCCCATCCCAAGTGGCAGGAGCGTCCGCTTGCCGCCGTGGTCTTGAAAGATGGCGCCCGCGCCACACCTGAGGAATTGCGCGCCTTCCTCGCCGAATCGTTCGCCAAGTGGCAGCTCCCCGACGCTTTCGTTTTTGTCGAGTCCATCCCGCGCACCTCGGTCGGCAAATTCAAGAAAATCGCTCTCCGCGAACAATTCGCCGACTGGAAGTGGGATTAGAGAACATGCTTGCCTTAAGCGAAAGGTTTTCGAATTAAAATGAAACGATTCCTCCTCGTTGGCTCCGTGATCCTCCTGCTTCTTCTCCTTGCTTTCTTCTTGCTTGCTCCCGCGCTCATCGAGCGAACTCTGAACGGCCCCTCACCGAGTGCTGGGATTTCCCCCGTATCGCCGGAAGCACTGCGGCTGCATGCCACTCTGCGCATCGTGGATCTCCATGCGGATTCTCTGTTGTGGGGTCGCAATCTGCTGGAACGCGGCTCGCTTGGCCAGGTGGACGTCCCCAGAATGATCGAAGGCCATGTCACGCTCGAAGCCTTCACCGCCGTCACCAAGACTCCTCGCGGTTTGAACTACGAGCGCAACGAAAGCAACTCCGACACGATCATCTGGCTTGCCCTTGCTCAACGCTGGCCGCCGCGCACCTGGAACAGCCTCACCGAACGCGCTCTTTACCTAGCCGATCGTTTTCAAAACACCGCGGCCTCCTCCGGCGGCCGGCTTGTCCCCATCCGCACCGCCGCCGACCTGAAAAACTATCTGGCGCGCCGCGAACACGATTCGAACGTCACCGCCGGATTTCTCGGCATCGAGGGCGCCCACGCTCTGGATGGCAAGATTGAAAATCTCGACCGCCTTTTCGATGCCGGCTACCGCTACATCTCCCTCACTCATTTCTTTGATGATGAGTTTGCCGGCTCTTCCGCTGGCGTGGACAAAGGCGGTCTGACGCCCCTCGGCCGTGAGCTCATCCGGCGCATGAATGACAAGCGCGTCATCATCGACCTCGCGCACACATCGCCGCAGACCATCCGCGACGTTCTGGCCGCCACCAAACGCCCGGTCATCTTTTCCCACGGCGGATTGCGCGGCGCCTGCAACACCCGCCGCAACCTCAGCGACGAAGAAGCGCGCGGCATCGCGCAATCCGGCGGCATCATCGGCATCGGCTTCTGGGAAGCCGCCGTCTGCGGCCGTGATGTCCGCGCCATCGCCCGCTCCATCCGTTACGCCGTCAGCGTCGTCGGCGTCGGCCACGTTGCCCTGGGCTCCGATTTCGACGGTGCCGTCCACACTCCTTTCGACTCCGCTCATCTCGTTGAACTGACCAACGCCCTCCTCCAGGAAGGTTTCCAGCCCGAAGAAATCCGCGCCATCATGGGCGAAAACGCCCTCCGCTTCCTCCTCGCCAACCTCCCCGAGTGACTCGCCTGCCTGCTTTCCCGGTGCCAATTCCAATTATCGCCGCCACTTCACGTCTGTCCATTCTCGTGCCATCTCGTACCACCCGTATCACCTGGTCTACAGTTTAAAATGTACCGGAATAGGGAAACATATGGATGGTCGTCGCCAAAATGGCGGCTAATCTACCATTTGTTCTGCCACCAGAGTATTCCGCCTGCCTCTTAGTCCTTTCAGGCCAGCGACTCATTGGATCTCCGTGCGCCCTAAATCTACCCTTGTAGCGCTAACGCTAATTCCAAGGCTGGTCCTCCTCTCGCTTTCGGCTGTTCATCGCAGTACTCCCTTCGGAGACCCTGCGCACGACGGGTATCTTCAAATCGCGCAGAACTTAGTCGCGAATTCCATGTTCGGCTTCGGTCCTCATCATCTTTTGTACCGCGGTCCCGTCTATCCGTTACTGCTAAGTCCGGGCGTACTGATTGGCCACCCCGAGCTGTGGAGCGCAGGCCTGCATCTTCTGGCGAGCGTCGGCACTTGCTTGCTGGTATTTGCTGCCGCCATGACACTGACGGGTAGCGTGGCGGGTTCGTTTGCCGCGGCCGCGCTCGTCACGCTGGATCCGTGGCTGATCTGGTTCGTGAAGCTTCCCATGACGCCCGTTACGACCACGTTCTTCGTCGCCGCTGCGGTTTTCTTCTTTGCCAGGCTGCTCGCCGGTCGCCGCCTCCTGCCGGCTTCACTATGCTTGGGTATAGCTTGCGCCGTGGGTGTTCTGGATCATCCGGCGTTGATCGCCATGGTTGGCGGATTCACCTTGGCCATCTTGATCGTTCGCTGGAGTCCTTTCTCGAATCTATCCGGGGCTCCCTTTACGTTCAAGAATTCTCTCGTCAGCGTTGCCGTCATGTGGGCGGCATTCCTGGTGACCCTGTCGCCGTATACGATCCGGAATTACAGGGACAGCCACAGATTTATCCTGGTGTCGGACAGCGGCGGCCTCACGTACTTCCTGGGAACGTCGCATTACGCGTTCTCTCCTTACCCTTGGGGCCATCTGCAGCCGTACGACGGTCTCGCTGAGCGGCTTCATGTGAGTGTCCCGGAACTTGACGTTCGGTACTCGACGGTTGACGATCGCTTCTATCCGGAACTGAACAGGCAAGCTCGCAGCGACTTCGAAGGCTTGGCGTTGCACCATCCAGGCTTCCTGGCCAAGCGGACCGCCGTGATGATGTTTTGGTTTTTTGCCGGGGACTATAGTGTCTCGCGCACCGCGGCGCACTGCTTGTTTTTGGCCTTCCTGTTCGCCACGTGGTGGTGGGCTTGGCGAAGCAAAGGCTTCATGGCTATCGCTCCATTTTTGGCTCTGGTTGCGCCCGGAGTTGCCCTCCACTCCTTGGTGATGTCCCTTAATGGCCATGCCGCGTATTCGATTCCTTACATCATCCCGCTCGCCATGCCGCTGGCCTTGGCGTTGGCGAGGGATAGCGCGCCCGCGTTTTCGGAATCGAGATATCCGGCCGGCCAACCCTCGGGTAGCCCTTGCGCATTTGGATAGCTGCGACCCTCAACCGCGGCGAAATTTATCCGACCGGGTCGGGAGCCCGGCATCTCTTGGCATTGTATCGGCGCGTTCTCCCACCTTCCCTGTAGCTCAGGCCTTTAGGCCTGAGGCTTTTCTCTTCGCCCTTATCCTCATGCAGCCGCCGGCCTCCCGTCGGCATCTTGGTCTTGTAGCGGCGGCCTTCCGCCTGCCCCGCGCGCCCGTCCACAACCCCGTCATTTGCGCTCTTTGCATCCCGGATGGTGTTACGGGACCGAACGGAGCAAGCCGACGCTTTTTCTTCCCGCCTCGCTCCTGCGAGGTGGTCGGCTTGCGCAGAGAGAATCTCTGCGCCATCGTTCAGGCTTCTCCTCCTGTCCCCTCCCTGCTTGGCGAGCCTCCGATGGCACATAAAGAACCGATTTCGCCCGAACGTCATACGACACGGGTATAATCTCCAAGACCCGTTTAGCTCTTTCCCAAACCCTGCAAACTTAAACGAAGGGAAACTCAATGGCTGAACATTCAAAAATCGAATGGACTGACACGACATGGAATCCCGTCCGCGGATGCACGAAGATCAGCCCAGGATGCAAGAACTGTTACGCCGAAGCATTTGCAGAGCGTTTCAGGGGAGTAAAGGGTCATCCATACGAGCAGGGCTTCGACTTGCGCCTGGTACCAGAGAAATTACTTGAACCCTTTTCATGGACACAGCCCAGCATGGTATTCGTGAATTCAATGAGTGATCTCTTCCACGCCGACGTTCCCGACGACTACATCGTTCGCGTCGCGACAGTGATGATGGCCGCAAACTGGCACACGTACCAAATCCTTACAAAGAGATCAGAGCGTCTCCGAGTCATGTTGAATGGGACACTGCGCTTTGCCGCGGAAAGCGCCCATATCTGGTGGGGAGTCAGCGTGGAAGACATCCAATACGGGGTGCCGCGAATTGATCATCTGCGTCAAACGTCGGCCAAGATGAAATTCCTCTCAATCGAGCCATTGTTGGAAGACGTTGGTTCAATTAACCTTCTAGATATCGATTGGGTTATAGTCGGAGGCGAAAGTGGAACAGGAGCTAGACCCATTCAGGAATCTTGGGTCGATAGCCTTCTTCAACAATGCCGCTCAGCGGATGTGCCGTTCTTTTTCAAGCAATGGGGCGGGGTGCAAAAAAGAAGAATGGACGAAAATTACATGGGCGGACGCACAACGAGTTCCCGCCGACAGTGGTCGCTCAGATACCGGACACGAAGAGTAGAAAGTTTCTAGCGGAACAGCTACAAGCGAAGCTTGACGAATGACTCCTACGACCAAAAAAGTCTTCCTCGCGGCAGCTCTCCAGCGAATTGACGGCTCCTCTGTTTCCAGGGATGGAGTCAGAAGTCCGGAAAAAGATCCGAAAGTACAAACGCTACGATCAGGCCGTTTGGACCGAGAACAAGGCTCATTTCATTCAACAGTATCTCAAGTACTTTGTGCAAATCACGAAACACGGCGCATACATCGACGGCTTCGCCGGTCCACAGTCTCCTAGAAGCTGTTGCATAACCTAGTACAGGCTCCCGAAAAGAAAGTAGTTGAGTTTTCTCGGATGAGAGATAAGCAAAGTCAGCAGCGCCGAAGGAGGGCCGATGGCCCGGTCGGGTCCGTTGCTGACGGAAGTGCAGTGGAAGAAAATCGCTCCCTTGCTTCCCAAACCGCTCAAGCACTGCAAGGGTGGCCGTCCGTGGATCGAGAACCGTCGCGTGCTGGAAGGGATTCTTTGGATTCTGCGGAGTGGGGCCCGCTGGCAGGATTTGCCCGAGGAGTATCCGCATCCCTCGACCTGCTGGCGGCGGCTGCGGGACTGGAGAGGAGCAGGCGTCTGGATGAAAGTCTGGCGCGCGTTTCTTAAGCGAATTGAACGAACGCCAGCAATTAAAGTGGAGCGAATCCTTCTTGGACGGGAGCTTTGCTCCCGCGAAAAAAGGGGCTGCGGAGTCGGAAAAACCAAGCGGGGCAAGGGGACGAAGTGGATGGTGGTGGTCGACGGCCGCGGTCTTCCTTTGGGAGAGCTACCTTCACTCTGCATCCCCGGCGGAAGTCCGGCTCGCGGAAACGACGCTCGCGACGATCCGCGTAGGTCGGCGTCATCGTGCAGGGCGTCCCCGGCAGAAGCCCGTGCGGGTGATTGCCGACAAAGCCTACGACAGCGATCCGTTGCGCGAGCGGCTGGCACGGCGCGGAATCGAACTGATCGCGCCGCATCGCTCCAACCGCAAGAAACCGGCGACGCAAGATGGCCGAGCGCTGCGGCGGTACCAGCGTCGCTGGATCGTCGAACGCACCAACGCCTGGCTCGGAAACTTCCGCCGCTTGGTGGTGCGCTACGATCGATCGCTCACGATCTATCGCGCGTTTTTTCATATCGCCTGCTTCATGATCGTCTTACGGAGGGTTGTGCAATAGCTTCTAAGCATTTGGGCTCCTGGCTCCGCTGCCCTCGTCCTTGAAAGTGAGCCAAAATGGCTTCGCAAATTCTTCCTCTGCGAAATTTCCAGGCCTGGCCTGAAGGCCCTCGAAAAAGCTAGTCGAGTCACAATGGAGAGTCCGGGACAAGAAGGGTCACAAAATACCCCGCTGGATAAAAATCTACCCGGGCGATTTTAATAAGACCGTGGATCGTGTCCTCCGGGAAGGCGGCATTACACAGAAGGAAGCTACCTTTTGCTTGCTCGACCAACGAACTTTCGAATGTCACTGGGCGACACTGAAGAAGCTGGCTGAATACAAGAAATCGCCTAATAACAAAATCGAACTACTTTATTTTCTTGGAGTCGGATGGCTTCACCGAGCTCTTCCGGCATTCGCAAAAGTGATAAAGCTCTTTTGTGGTGGGGGAAACCCGATTGGCAAGATTTGCGGCGGATGACTTCCTACCAAATCGTAGAATCGGTGTGCGAAAGATTGCGTGTTGAGTTGGGCTACACTTGCGTCGCAGCCTATCCAATTTTCGACAAGGACGAAGGCGATCGCGTCATGTACTGCATGATTCACGCTCCGACCACGACGAAGCCCCAGCTCTCATGGTTCGTGCCCACTGTAAGGCTGTCCGCTCACGCCCTTCCGCTGTGCAGACGCCGTTTAAGTTTGAGAGCTAATTTTCCTGACGCATTGCCTGCTTTGGCGAGCTCTCAAGGTTCAGTGCAAGCTGAGGGCGGGTGGATCACCCTTAACGCGCTAGAACGCCTCAGGGTAGCCTACCTTTGCGGTTTTGGTTCTTGTGCGAACTGTGCATCCCGGCGACCTGCACCGGGACAACGGTGGGACATTCCGTTCATTCCGCCCCATTGCCGTCCAACCCTCATTTCTCCCCCGTTCCCTGCATAACATTTAACCAGTTGATACTCCTCGTGCTATCCTCTCCCGTGTTACTTGAAATCTCCATCCCTCGGCGTACCCTTCTGAAACCTGCTCCCCGGCACTGCCGCCGTGAAGGACGCTCAACCCGCCCTTTGGGCTCACCTGCGGGCAAAACAACCGTCGTCCATCTCTCTATTTTTCAATGGCTTACAAAATGCTCCTCCCGCAACTCCTTTGTTTTGATAACCATCCATTTTCATGGGGGGTGTAGGGGTATCCTCAACCTTCCAACCTTCCAACCTGCCAACATTCCCGCCCGCTACCGACCTATCCCCTTTATGTTCACACTCTTGCGAACTCTTTTGCACTCCCGCAAAACTCATCTCGTTTGTTTTCAAACAATTCCGAACTCTTTCGCAAAAACACCCGGGTGGGGGGTACCTCTCCTCTGCTATCATCCCGCCTCGCATCCCCGGAGGCGTGATGAGCTTTAGCCAGAGGCTCCAGGAAATTCGCGACGGCTTCGAGCGTCCTTTCTGGGTCGCCAACATCAGCGAAATCTTCGAGCGCCTCTCCTATTACGGCGCGTTCGCCTCGCTCGCCAACTATCTCCACGAAAAACTGAATTTCCCCACCGAGCAGACCGGCACGCTCACCGGAATTTTCGGCGGCATGGTCTGGTTCCTCGCGATTTTTGGCGGCGCCGCCGCAGACCGCCTCGGTTTCCGCCGCGCTCTTTCGATTGCTTATCTGATTCTCGCTGTCGCCTATTTTCTGCTGGGTTCGCTCGGCGCGCCGTGGCTCGCTCCCGTCCGGGCCGCCGTTCCTCCCGCGTTTTTTGTGGGTTTCATCCTGATTCTGCCGGCGCTGGGGATTTCGCTTGTCAAGCCATGCGTGGTGGGGACCACTGCTCGTGCGTCAAAAGAAAATGTCCGCTCGATCGGCTACTCCATCTACTACACCATGGTGAACATCGGCGGCGCGGCGGGCCCGTATGTGGCTTCCTGGGCGCACCGTCACCTCGGCGTCGAAAACGTTTTCCGTATCGCTGCCCTCAGCGTCTTCGCGATGTTTTTCGCGGTCCTTCTTTTCTTCCGCGAGCCCAAACGCACCGGCGACGGTCCCACGCCGAGCATTTCTGAAACGTTGCGGAATTTTCTTACCGTTCTCTCCAACCCGAAATTCATGCTCTTCTTGTTGATTTTTACCGGCTACTGGATCGTCTTCTGGCAGCAATACATCACTCTCCCCGGCTATATTCACGGCTACATCAGCGCTGATGCCGACGTCGAATTAATCCTGATTACCGATGGCCTCGCCGTGATCTGCTTCACCCTGCTCATCAATTATCTGACGCGAAAGATTCCCGCCTTCCGCGCCATCACCATTGGAACGCTTATCACCGCGCTCTCCTGGCTCATCCTTGCGTGGCACCCCGCCATCTGGACCGCGGTCCTTGCGATTCTCGTGCTGGCCACCGGTGAGATGATTCAATCGCCGCGCTACTACGAATATATTTCGCGCCTCGCGCCTCCCGGGCAGCAGGGAACCTACATGGGCTTTGCGTTTTTGCCGATCGGAATCGGATCGCTTATTGGCGGATGGTACGGCGGCAAAATCATGCATTACTTTGGCGAAGTCGCGCATCAGCCCGAGCGGGTCTGGTGGGCGATCTCCGCCGTTGGCTTGCTAACAGCGTTTCTATTGTGGATTTACGACCGCGCCGTCAAGCCGGGCGCGCCGGGGCCGGCGTGATTTGCTTTCCTGGCTTTGCAGCGTGCAGGAGAGATTACACGGAAGGATCGTTTTGCTGGACTGAAAACTTAAAAACGAACACCCCTTACAGGAAAGGGTCTCTTTCTGGACTAAGAACTTAAAACTTAAACCTGACGGCTCTCTTCAGTTGACCATGCGGCGCAGCGAAGCCAGCGCTTGCCGCGCCAGCGTATAGCGGGGCTCAATCTCCAGCGCTTCCTGGAAGCAGCGCATGGCGTTGCTGTACATCTCTTTTCCGAGGTACGCGCGGCCCAAGTTGTAGTGCGGAAAGTGGCGCGGCTCGTAGCGCCGCGCTTCCGTGGCGCGCTCAAGCCAGGGAATGGCTTCATCGAACTGGCCTAGCTCGATCAGGTACGCGCCGATGTCGTTGTACGGATTCCCGAAGTCCGGATCAATCTCGATGGCGCGCTTGCATTCGGCGATGGCTTCTTCGATGCGTCCCTGGAAATGATAGGTCCAGCCCAGAAAAGTATGAGCTTCGGCCGTGGGATGCAGCTCGAGCGACGATTGATAGAGTTCGGCAGCGCGCTCGTAGTCGCCTTCCATCTGTGCCTGATATGCGTCTTGCAAAACTTCCCACGCCCGCGTGAGGGTCTCCATGCTCATAGCTCTCATAGTTAGCACATGGTCTTGTAGGGGTCAAAAGTACGAAAGTCCCGGGCGTGCGGGAAAGGAACCTGTACTTTGTACCGGGTTGTGAGTGGAAATTCCGGCGCCAAATGGAGAAAATGGGAAGGTTCTAATGTGCGTCCATCGCTCGGCGTTGGTGCCTAATTTGGCGGGCCGGTGGACACGTTTGATGGAACCCCGGCGCGGCCGGGGCGCAGTCGGCAAAAAACGAGGGGGCATCGTGAGGCGGAATTATCTAGTTCTTGGGATCGCAATTCTTGCTGTGGCCGGAGCAGTCCTGGCGCAGGATCAGCCGGCGAAAACAAGCACGAAAAAAGCAGCGGGACACGGCGGATCAGCGGGGTCTGCTGTGAAAGGCAAGGAAGTGTTCGACAAGAAATGCGCCATTTGTCATTTTGCGGACAGCGATCAGAAAAAAATCGGGCCCGGGCTGAAAGGGATTTCCAAACGCGGGACTTTTTCAGTGAACAACAACAAAATCACGGATGCAAACCTGAAAACATGGATCGAGAACGGCGACTCGCTAATGCCGCCCTTCAAGGACGTTCTGGAGCCCGCGCAGATCAAGGATGTCATCGCCTACGTCAAGACGCTATGATTTTGGAATGGAGATTTTTCGTCCCGCGCTCAGCACCGCAGAGGACCGTCTTCAGCGCAGCGGCGCTCGATCATTCCTATTTTTTATTTTCTCTGACCACTGACGGCTGATAACGGATTCCTGCAAAGAGAAAAGCCCCCGAAAGCCTGATCGCTCAGGCCGCCGGGGGCCCAAATGCAAAGAAAACTGCGCCTACTTCAGGATGGCGTCCTTAAACGCCTTCGACGGGCGCAGGCGAACCACGGTCTTCGCCTTGATCTTGATCGCCTCGCCGGTCTGCGGATTGCGGCCCATGCGCGCCTTGCGGTGCGCCTTCACAGCGCGGCCGATGCCCGGAATCACGAACTTGCCCGCGCCGCCCTTGGCTTCCTTCACCGCGAGCTTGAAAAGCTCTTCGAAGAAGAGGACGGCGGTTTTCTTGGGTGTGCCGACCTTCTCGGCGATGTGCGACACGATTTTGCGTCTTGCTCAATGGCTTGGCGCATCTAGTCTGCTTATCCTCCTGATTTATCTTTCCACTCCGATCCGATCGAATCGCGGCCCCGACGCGATCGGGGCAGGCCGCGAGTCCACTACCCTTGTTTTCCCGCGGAAAACCCGGGCCACAAGCGACTATAGCCAAGGAAGGAAGAGAACGCAAGGAAAAATCGCAAAAAAGGCCGGAAAAATGCGAGTTTTTCAGGAGGCGTGTGGAAATCGCCGCTGAAAATGCGATTCGAACGCGTATCTGCCGGGCCTCCGGGCAGGCCTTCAGCTCGTGCTATCCTTTCAAATTCAGCTAGAAGCGAGGAGAGAGACGATGGCCCTGCAGGAAAACTGGAAGGAGCTCGAGCAGAGAATCAGCGCAGCCGTGAAACTGGGAAGGCGGCCGGTGGCGGTAGCGTTTCTGGATACAGCTCCCGCGGGAGTGCCGAAGTTCAGCGGCACGGAACCGTCCGGCTGCAGCTTCTGGCGGCTGGCCGCGGAGGGCCGCACGTTCTATACCCTGCCGGAGAATCACTTCAATTGCGCGGTGGGAGCGTACACGCACAACATCACACTTTCCCCGGCACGCGCGCAGGAGACGGAGCAAACATTGAAGATGATGTTCGACCTGGGATATGTGAAACCGGAAGAGGTGCCGCAGATTCCGCGGCTGCCGAAGGACGCCGGCCGCCATTGTTTACGCGCCGCTCGGCGATGCTCCGGTCACGCCCGACGTGGTGCTGTTTGCGTGCAAGCCCTCCGCCGCCATGCTGTTGAATGAAGCGGCGAATCGCGCGGGTGTGGCCAGCGGCGCGCCAGCGCTGGGACGCCCGACCTGCATGGCGCTTGCCGGCTTCGCTGCAACACGGCGCGATCCTGAGCCTTGGATGCATGGGCAACCGCGTTTACACCGGGCTCGGCGAAGATGAGATGTACCTTGTGCTGCGCGGAAAAGATTTGCCCGCCGTAGCGGGCGCGCTCGGCATCATCACGAACGCCAACGCCGCATTGAACGATTACGCCAAAGGGCGGCGCCAAGAATTGGCAACCATTTAGAGGAAAAACAGAAAAGCGTGCAAGCTTGATCGACTTGCCATCAGGGGCGCAGCATGCAGCGCCCCTGCAACGATGATCGGCCTAGAGAGTGGCCAGACCGGCGTAGAAGTGGGCGATGGCTTTGATGCCGCCGAAGTAGTTTTCCAGGGCGATATGTTCGTCGGGAGCGTGGGCGTTTTCATCGGGCAAACCGAAGCCGAGCAAAACGCAGGGTACCTTGAAGGTGTCATACATCTGCGTGACAAACGGAATCGAGCCACCCTCGCGGATAAACACCGCCTTTTTGCCGAAGCCTTTCTCCAGGGCGGCTTGCGCCTTCTGGAAAATCGGATCGTGGTAGGGAGCGACCCACGGTTTTCCCGTGCTCAGGAGTTCAAATTTGCAGTGCACGGTTTTCGGCAGAAGCTTTCGAATGTGCTTCTCGACGAGTTTGGCGATTTTGCCGGGATTCTGATTGGGGACAAGGCGCGTCGAGAATTTGGCGAAAGCTTTTGAGGGAATGACAGTCTTTGCGCCTTCTCCCTGGTAGCCGCCCCAAATCCCATTCAGCTCGAGAGTCGGGCGGATCCAAAGCCGCTCAACAATCGTGAAACCCTTCTCTCCGAAATAACCAGGCGCTCCGACGGCCTTCTCAAAATCCTTTTTCTTCCAGGGCAGAGCCTGGAGGGCCTTGCGCTCAGACTTGGAAACCTTGGCGACGTCGCCATAGAAACCAGGCACAGTGACGCGGAAATCCTTGTCGTGAAGCTTGGCGAAAAGCTCGGTCAGAATCGTCAGAGGATTGGGCACCGCGCCGCCATAGACGCCGGAGTGCAGGTCACGGGCGGGGCCGGTCAATTCGATCTGGTAATAGTTCAAGCCACGCAAGCCGTAAGTGATGGAGGGAACCCCCTTGCCGAGCATCGAAGTATCGGAAACGATGAGAGCATCGGCTTTTAATTTCTCTTTGTTCTTTTGCACGTAGTCCCAAAGGCTGACGCTGCCGACTTCCTCTTCGCCTTCGATGAGAACTTTGACGTTGATGGGGAGTTTGCCGTTCACCTTCTGCAGGCATTCGAATGCCTTCAGATGGATGTGCACCTGGCCTTTGTCGTCGGCGGTGCCGCGTCCATAGAGATTGCCGCCGCGCACGGTGGGCTCGAACGCAGGAGAAGTCCAGAGATCCAGCGGTTCGGGAGGCTGCACGTCGTAGTGGCCGTAAAAGAGAATGGTTGGCTTGCCGGGAGCTTCCAGGGATTCCGCATAGACAAGCGGGTGGAGGTTGGTAGAAACAATCTCGACCGTTTTGAATCCGGCAGCCCGAAGATGATCGGCAACCCAGCGAGCGCCACGCTCGATGTCCGGCTTGTGTTCGCTCTTGGCGCTAATGCTGGGGATACGCAAAAATTCACACAGCTCGGCCAGGTGTTGATCGCGGCGATCTTCTATAATTTCAGCAAGGTTCATAAGAGGCCCTCATGGGATATGAGTCCTTTCGAGTGAAGATACGCAAATCATGAAGCGAATGTTGCGGCGGCGGAATGATGATGGAGACACGGATGATGCGCCGTGGCCGCTACTTATTATTCTATGATTCCACTGCCCCCGGTACAAGCGAGCCGCTCAAGGGGCAGCAGAATTGTCCGCTTGCGCTCAAGAGAGGAGAGCCAATTCGATGGAGAGCCCCGGCTCCCGACAAGCCAGCGTCAGAGAAGGGGCGGCAATGCGCTAGGATAGTTTCCGAGTAGCCGACGATCCGGGAGTCGGTCTGTCAATGACCACAAGCGCGTATATCAGGAGTTTGGACACGATGACCCATGCCCAGAGAGTGTCCAATTTTGGGCAGTCAGGCACTTTCTGACTGTCTAGACTTATCCAAGGCAACGGGTCTGGTATGTCGTGGGCTCAGTCAAGGAGCGCAATGAGTCGTCTGATGAAGCTAGCTGAAGCACTTCGAGATATTGCGGAAGAATCCAGCAAACTTGAAATTGAGCAAGCCCTCGGCCTATGTATGGGGTTTGCAGACCGTGTTACCGGAGAGTCCGCGGGCGATGCAGAAGGAATTTCACTATGTCCGCCGACCTCGATGATGCGGCGCTCGCTCGCAGGGACCTGATCGAAAAACTATCGTCCTCGAGTTCCACCGGGACAACCTGATACTCGGTGCCTTTCTCCGAAGTTCGTTTCAGGCGATCAACGCATCTCCTCGGAATCGGAATCAAAGGTTTGATCTTCGACTGGAGCGCCAGCGGGCAGGAGCCACGTCCATCCTTCAAACGGAGTTGCCCCAGAGCACCCTGCCCTCCAAAATCACCAGTCCCCCAGAGTCACCACAACTAACCAGAGCATTTCAAACCGCCTTTCTGAACGTATATGACATTTTCTGCGGGAATCGCCTGCCCGAAGATCGTATCCCCAATTAGGAAAGTATCCCTTACGGGACAGTCTTGCGGCTGCCGAAGTGGAATACTAAGTGCGGATTAAGAGGAGATTGCTTTGACGAGAACTACAGTTCCACCCGTGGGCGGCAGCGAGTCCACGCCGTCTTTTACAGGTACAGAGTCCGTGGCCGACATTCTCGAACAGGAACTCGACACTACGATTCGTGAGTGGCTCGGGCTAGTCGAGAAGGAACCGGAGTTGATTCGCATCCCGTTGAATTTCGAAGAACGCACGGGCCATCTTCCGAAACTCCTCCATGACGTAATTGCCAGGTTGCGTCTCGACAAAGGATCGAAGGCTCCGGTTTCGGTCGCTGCAAGCAGCCACGGAGAGTTGCGACGCAAGCAAGGCTACACCGCGGCAATGGTCGTAGACGAATCCCGAATCCTGCAGGTCTGCATTTTTTCGACCCTGCACAGAAATGAGCGTCGCGTGATATTCAGCAAGTTGCTGCCGGACGTCGTGACCATCGCAGATGAAGTAGATGCGCAGTTAAAGCAGCAGGTGCTCTGCTTCCTGCCGGCAAAGATCTCGAGAAAAGGTTCCAAGAACTGAATTTGCTCTCAATCGGGCCAGTCCCATGCCCGTATGAAATGAAAAAAATCAAGACAGAATCGCACGAGCCGCAGGCCTTTCTCGATACTTCGGGAACGGCAAGAAAGGTCGCTGAGTATCAGAAAGACGAGCAGATTTACTGTCAAGGTGACGCGGCCAAGAGCGTCATGTACATCCAGAAGGGCAACGTAAAATTCTCCGTGGTTAGCGCCACGGGTAAGGTGGCGGTGGTTGCGATGCTTGGTCCGAGCGAGTTCTTTGGCGAGGGCTGCATGGCGGGTCAGCCGGTCCGGATGGGCACGGCTACGGCCATTACCCCGACCACCCTTCTTGCCATCGACAAGAGCGAATTGCTGCAGATGCTGCGTACCCAAGACAAACTATCAGACTGTTTTGTTACCTATATACTCTGCCATAAAAATCGGGTCGAGGAAGCTTTGATCGATCAGCTCTTCAATTCGTCCGAGAAGCGACTCGCCCGAGCGCTGCTCGTGCTTGGACGTTATGGAAGCGTGCAGCACCAGTTAGACAATGAACTGCCAACTGTTTCCCAAGAGACTTTATCGGAAATAATCGGCAGTACACGCTCTCGCGTGAATTTCTTCATGAACAAATTTAGAAAACTCGGCTTCATCGAATACCACAACCGTAGAATTAAGATCAACAAGTCATTGCTGACATTTGTTCTGGACGAGTGATCTCCGCACCTGCCATCGATTCTGGACGGTTGACGGGCCACTCGGAAGTGATGCGCTTCCCGAAAAAGACAGGGACCAAGTACTTAGATCCGGTCCGATCGAAATTGTGCTGCCGCGGCCACCTCAGGGTTGCGTATCGGTAACACCTGTCCAGTAGGGCAATTGACCGCGCGCGGGAAGAGTTTGAAGATAGCGCTATGAGCGAAGTCACCTCAGCGACACCACGCCGGAGCGGACGAATCTTTCACCGGATTCGCGTCCAGGCGCAGGGGCGCGCGCACGACCGGCGGAAGTTCAAGGAAACGTGCGAAACCGTGGTGGTAAATTCGCATGGAGGCTTGCTGTTGCTGAAGCATGAGGTAGACAACGGCGAGATGCTCGTCCTGACCAATCCGGAAACGATGGAAGAGCAGGAATGCCGCGTGGTTTATCTAGGCGATCCGGGAGACAAGGGCCAGCGCGTGGGCATTGAATTTCTGACACCTGCGCCGCGCTTCTGGGGCCTGGAATTGGAAGAAAAGCCCTTGCCCGCGAGTGGCGGTCCGTCCTCCGTCCATTAACCTTCATTTCTCAAGACTGAATCGAATACCATCCACGGCTCGCTTGCGGCCACGTAAGAAGGCATGGCGCGGCGAACTATGTGGTCGTCACGGAAACGCGTGACTCGCCGGTCTTGATCGATAGTTGCCTGCCGCGCTTCACGAGCCAATCTCCGAGCCGCCAAGCCAGCAGAAGTGCGACGAGGACGCCATAGAAGACCGGTTTGCGCACGTCGGATTTCACGAGCCAGTAATAATGAATGACGCCGAGGACGGCAGAAAAATAGACGGCGCGGTGGAGCAGTTGCCAGCGCTTTCCGCCGAGACGGCGAATCCAGCCCGCCGTGGAAGTCACAGCCAGAGGAATCATCAGCACAAAGGCCGTGAAGCCCACGGTAATGAAGGGGCGCTTTGCGACGTCTTTCCACATCGCGGCCGGATCGAAGGACTGGTCCGGCCCGAGATAGGTAAGAAAGTGCAAGGAAACATAGAAAAAGGCGAAGAGGCCAAGCATGCGGCGAAAGCGGATGAGTTCGGGAAGCTTGAAGAGCTTGCGAAACGGCGTGATGCAGAGAGTGAAGACAAGAAAACGCAGCGTCCAATCACCGGTGGCGTGCTGAAGGAACTCGACGGGATTGGCGCCGAGATCGCTTTTGATGATGCGCCAGACCAGCGCGCAAAAAGGCGCGAGACAAAGAAGGAAGAGGGCGGCCTTGGTCCACTTGCTGGAGAGAAATGCGTGCACGCGTCGGCCCTATCCTAAAAGTTCTTGCGGAGGTCCATGCCGTTATACAGAGAGGCGACCTGGTCGGCGTAGCCGTTGAACATCAGCGTGGGGCGCTTGAAGATTTCGCCGAGACGGCGCTCCTTGGCCTGGCTCCAGCGCGGGTGGTCCACGGTGGGATTCACGTTGGAATAGAAACCGTACTCGTGAGAATTGGCGAGATTCCAGGTTGAGGGCGGCATCTTCTGCTGGAATTTGATTTTCACGAGGGACTTGATGCTCTTGAAGCCGTATTTCCAGGGAAGGACCATGCGCACGGGAGCGCCGTCCTGATTCGGGAGCGTTTCGCCGTACATGCCGACGCAGAGAAGCGCGAGCGGATTCATTGCTTCGTCCAGGCGCAAGCCTTCGACGTAGGGAAATTCGATGCCCGCATATCTGGCCTGTGGCATCTGGCGGGGATCGTAATAGCTCTGGAAAGCGACGAATTGCGCCTTGGGCGTGGGCTCGACGAGGTTCACGAGATTGCTGAAGGAAAAACCAATCCAGGGAACGACGATGGACCAGGCTTCCACGCAGCGGTGACGGTAGATGCGCTCCTCAAGGGGCGCGATCTTCAAGATTTCGTCCATGGTGAACTTGCGCGGCTTCTTGACATCGCCTTCGACGGAAACGATCCAGGGCGAAGTCTTGAAATTCTGAGAATTTTTCGCCGGGTCGCTTTTGTCGGTGCCGAATTCATAGAAATTGTTGTAGTGAGTAACGTCCTGATAAGAGTTCTGCTTTTCGGTGGTGCTGAAGGGGCTGGGCTTGAGGCCGGTGAGCTTGGTGGCGGCAAACGCAGCCCGAGAAGGAAATGCCAGTTCGAACAATCCCTGGCCCGCCGCGGCCGCCGCGCCAACAAGGCCCAAGGCGCGCAAAAATCTGCGACGGTCCAGGTAAACCGATTTCGGGGTGACATCGGCGTAAGTCAAATCTGGGGCTTTGCGAATCAACATCCTGCTCCTTCCGGCCACCTGGGACTTAAAAGCGTCACTACTATCTTACCTATTTCTAACTATGTTGGATGCCAAGGCTGACCCCGGAGTCCTTCGGGTGGATGCTCAAGGCAGTTCGGCCAGTTCCTGCTTCTTATGATCAGAGTCGGCAAGCCGGAAAAAGTTACAAACAAAAATGGTGAAACCGATGCTGCGCCAGTTTTAGTGAAAATTTGGCGACAGTCGTAATTTTCTACCCCTCGCGCAGATGATTGTCACACACATGTTTAAAGCCTAGTTTAAGGGCAGGTCCAGTTTAGAGATTTGGCAGAGAGATTCGGTACTCTGCACAAGTTATTATGTATATTACTATATGTATTATATACTTATCAAAAAGAGGCCCGTTCACCGTCCTCGTCAGTGCATCTTCTTTCCAGAGGTCCATTTTGGGGTAGCGACCCAATGCTTGTGACCTCCGTCACTGAGGAAGCGTTGCAGCAAAGCTACATTCAAATCGAAACGTAATCGCAGTTCCATGGCGCGCCAACCTGTGAAGTGGAGTAGGTTCATCATGCGATCTTCCTGTGTCCTGGTTCTTTGTCTTGCGTTGGCCTGTGCGGCTCAGTGCGCACGGGCGCAAGAACAGCCGACTTCGAGCCAAGCGCCATCTGCGCAACCGGCAGCAGGACAGATGCCAAGGACCTCGCCGGCGACTCTTCTTCTTCCCGAAGCAACTCCTGTGAAGCTGAAGCTGTTGCACTCGCTCAACTCCAAGACAGTCGTCGTAGATGACCCGCTGAATTTCGCAGTGGCCGAAGACCTAATCGTCAACGGCAAAATCACCGCCAAGACGGGCGCGGTTGCGATTGGCCGAGTGCGGCAAGCCAAGCCGGCCGGCATGTTTGGTCGCGGTGCCCAGTTGGCGTTGGAAATACAGTATATGAAAGTCGGGCGCATTCGGGTTCCTCTTCGTGGCTCGCAGGTGCGAAGCGGCGACAACAAGAAAGGCGACATGGTCGCGCTTGTGGTCCTATTCGGACTAAGTGGATTGGTCAAGCACGGGTCCGAAATCGAGGTGAAAAAGGGCTCAATCTTCACCGCTTACGTGGACCAGGACACGGAATTGCCACCGCAGCCTGAAGCCATAACTCAGGTTCAATAAGTCACGAGGAGCATCTATGAGAGCTGTTGGCTTACTCATCAAATCAGCAGTCCTGCTGTTGGTCTTTTTTTTCGCAACGCTTTCCATCGCGCAAGAGCAGAGCACATCTCCGCAGAGCGCCGCACCTGTTTCAATGGCTGCGACCGTCGACCAGCAGAAGGTATTCGTATTCGTGCAGCGCACCGATCGGCACGCGAAGTACAGCAGTTCAGAGGTGTTCCACAATGTCTTGCACGATCTTTTCGACTACCTCAAATCGAAGAATGTGGCCATTGCGGTGGATGAATTCGGCGGACGCAATCACGCCGAAGGCGCGACTCCGCTGGATACGATCTTCTCGATCGCACGCGATGCCAAGGCGAGCAGTGTGATGTATGTCATGATCGACCGGCCATTAACGAAATGGCTCAAGATCACTGTGCAAAGTTTCGACATGAACCGGAAACAGCTGTGGATGGAAGAAGTCTCAAGTGGTGGCGGGCTTTCTGGCGGCCATGGATTCGAAATGTGTACGAAGAAAATTCATGCGCAGCTCGATAAGCACGTCGGTCAGGAGGGATTGCCCATTCGGGCAGTCGCCAAAGAACCTGTGACGGAGAAGCAATAGGGGTGCATGATGAGGCTCAAATTCTTGGCCGTCGTTCTATTTGCCGTTTTTTCGACATTTGTTTTCGCCATGTCGCAGGACGTGCCCGCAGCTCCTAAGAAGGTGTTGCTGACGGAGGGCACCGAACTCACGCTTTGCATGGCGCAAGACATAAGTTCACGCGCGGCTCGGCCAGGAGAACCCCTTGAGCTGACCCTTGCCGAGGACTTGAAGGTAGGCGATGCGATCGTCGCAAAGGCGGGTGCGCGGGCTCTCGGCGAGGTGGTTCAAGCGAAACGTCCGGATTTCTGGGGTGAAGCGGGCGAAGTCAGCCTTCGCGTGCACTTCCTGCGGGTCGGCGACCAGAAGGTGGAGATTCGCGGCGCACTCGGCTCTGCGGGGACCCGTTACATCATTATCCGCGGGAGCCAGGCCATCATCAAAGCGGGCACGCTAGTGAAAGCGTTCGTGGCTGCGGACGTAGAGGTGACACCTTTATCGAAAGCGGCCGAGGCGAGCAAGTAGATCACGGTTCAGCGAAGGAGCTGTCGCGAAACTCGAACGCTTTGGTGACAATTTCGTGACACCCTGCACCAAAACGCAGCAATCGACCCCAAAAGTGTCACCGAAAGCCCCGCTAAATGTAGTTGCACGATATAATTAAAAACGGAGGAGTGGCCGAGTGGTTGAAGGCGGCGGTCTTGAAAACCGTTAGGCTCGAAAGGGCCTCGGGGGTTCGAATCCCTCCTCCTCCGCCAGAAATTAACACTGCTCGTTGCGCCGTCGAGTGGTTGCGGCTCAACGTTCGTTTATCTTTAGGCTAAGCCGGAGTGATTGCCGGCACGCATCCCTGCCCCGCGCGCCTACACTACAAGTACCAAGGGATATGTCCTTCTCTCGCAGAATCGTTTGGATGTTGGGGATCTGGCTGCTCATCCTTCTTGCCTACACAGCGGTTTCGGTTTCGCTGTCGCATCGCCGCGACTCGGAATCGCTGGAAACCTTTGGAAACCTGGTGCAATGCGTCGTCCCGCTGGTGGCGAACGCCGGCCTGCTGCTGAATGCGGGAACTCCCCACTGGCGCCGGAATCTCTTCTGGATGCTGATCGCCATGAGCTGCACGCTCTGGATGATCGGGCAGTTTCAGTGGACCTATTACGAGGTGTACCTGCATAAGCCTCTCCCAGAGCTGTATGGAGGGGATATCCTGTTTTTCCTGCGCGGCATCCCCATGATGGCGGCGCTGGCCCTGCGCCCGCACCGCAAGCGCGACGAAATCCAATGGCGCTTCGGTTATCTGGACTTTGTGCTGCTCTTCATCTGGTGGACTTACATCTATGCCTTCGCGGTTTTGCCGTGGATGTATGCCACACCGATGGTCGCCCAATATAACTACAACTACAATCTTCTGGCGAACATCCAGAATATGATCATCGTGGGAGGATGGGCCGCGCTATGGCTGCGATCGGGCGGGGCGTGGCGGGTGGTGTATGCCAATCTTTTCGGTGGCGCAGCTCTCTATCTGCTTTCTTCGTTGGCGATCAACGTGGCGATCGCCAACGGGAGCTACTACACAGGAAGCTTGTATGATCTCCCTTTAATTTCGAACTTTCTCTGGTTCGGCCTGGCGGGTGTAATCGCCCATCAGAATCAGGAAAAACTCGACGCTCCATCCGAGAACGCCTACGAAGCGGAAGGGAATGGAACGCCACAGGTGGGCGTCTGGCCGGGACGTCTGGCGATGGCGGCGGTGATTTCGCTGCCGGTGTTTGCGATCTACACGCTGCGCTTCAGCCATGATGATGCGCAAGTGAGGGATTTTCGCTTGATGACGACCCTGGTGGCCTCCGTCCCTCTCGCGCTGTTGATTTTTTTGCGCACCCATCTGGCCGACCGGGACCGTTCCCGGCTGCTCGCTCAATCGGAACAATCCATTGAGAATTTGAAACGATTGCAAACCCAGCTCGTGCAATCGGAAAAGCTGGTTTCGCTTGGCCAGCTTGCCGCCGGTGCGGCGCATGAAATCAACAACCCGTTGGCGGCCATTCTCGGTTTTTCCGACCTGCTGGCGGACGATCCGACGGTCCCGGAAAAAGCCCGCGCGACGGCGGCAAAAATCCGCGACCAGGCGCGGCGCACGAAGACTTTGGTGGGGAATCTTTTGAGTTTCGCGCGCCAGGTTCCCGCGGAGCGCACCTTGCTCGATATCAACACCGTGGTGAACAATGCCGTTCAGCTTCGCGCGCTCGATCTGCGTTCCGGAACCACGCGCATCGAATTGCAGCTTGAATCCGTTTTACCCGGCGTCCGAGGGGATGGCAATCAGCTTATGCAAGTCTTTTTCAATATCATCAGCAACGCTCTGGACGCCATGGAAGCGGCCCAGGGCGGTGTCCTCACCATCAAGACGATTCGCGACCGCGCGAACGTCGTTGTCTTGTTCTCAGACACGGGTCCCGGCATCAAGGCGCCGCACCGCGTTTTTGATCCGTTCTACACAACGAAGCCCGTCGGCAAGGGCACGGGGCTGGGCCTGAGCATTTGCTTTGGCATCATCCAGGAACACGGCGGAAGAATTCTCTGTTACAACCGCCAGGAAGGCGGGGCCGTCTTTCGCGTTGAACTTCCCGCGGTCCTGGCGGCTCTGCCGGCCAAGGACTTGCAACAGCTCACGGCCACTTTGCCGGTTACCCCTAAACCCTCCTGACCGCGATTTCATCCCCTCGCGGACATCTAATGGCAGAAATCGAGCCATGCCCATTGTCCGGCGCGACTCGTGCTAGAGTTTTGCATCTCAAACCTCGGGCGGGACGGGAGCCACCATGCCGGAAATCGCCATCCAAACGCAAAATCTGACGCGAAGATTTGGAAACCTGACCGCGGTCGACGGCGTCAATCTCCAGGTGAGCGCCGGGCAATTTTTTGGTTTTCTCGGACCGAATGGCGCCGGAAAATCGACGACCATCAAGATGTTGACGGGGCTGCTCGCGCCGACTTCCGGGAGCATGCAACTCCTGGGCCTGGATTTTGCCGCACATCCGGTGGAGGTGAAGCGCCAGATCGGTGTCGTGCCGGAAGGCATGGGCCTGTTCGAACGATTGACGGGAGCGGAGTACTTGCAGTTCGTGGGGCGAATGTACGGGCTCGATCGCGCCACCACGCAGCGCCGCTCCGATGAATTGCTGGAGTTCATGCAGCTCGCCGACCGTCCCAAAACCATGATCGCCGATTACTCGCACGGGATGCAGAAAAAACTCGCGCTCGCCGCTGCCGTCATCCACGGGCCGCGCATTCTCTTTCTGGATGAACCATTCGAAGGCGTGGATGCGCTCGCGGCGGGAGCGCTGAAAGCGCTGCTCGGGCGCATGACCGAACGCGGCACAACCATTTTCCTAACGTCCCACGTCATGGAAATTGTCGAACGCCTGTGCAGCCACGTGGCCATCATTCATAAAGGGCGGCTCGTCGCGCAAGGATCACTCCAGGAATTGCGCGCCGGAGTATCGGGCGAACAGGAAAGCAAGACAACCCTTGAGCAGATTTTCCTCTCGATCGTCGGCCAGGAAGGCGCCGAGCGTCCGCAACTCGAGGAGCTCTCGTGGCTGATGTAGCGCAAACCCCGGGCATCGCCGAGCAGATCCGCCTGGTCGCCGGACTTCGCTGGCGAATTCTGCGGAACAGTCTTCGAAAGAAAAATAACCGCCTTGATCTGATCGGACTCATCCTTGCTGGAATCTTCAGCGGCATTCTGGTCCTTGGGCTCAGCTTTGCATTCTATGCGGGAGCGTACGATTTCGTTTCGAAGGGCCGCGCCGGCTGGATTTCGCTTCTTTTTTGGGGCATTTTTCTCTTCTGGCAAATCTTTCCAATTTTCATCGCGGGGTTCGGCGCCAGCTTCGAATTCCGGGCCCTTCTTCGGTTCCCGCTGAATCTCGGCGCGTTCTACGCCATCGGCCTGGCTTACGGACTAGCGGATTTTTCCGCGATGGCGTCGCTCTGCTGGCTGTTGTCCATGCTCGCGGGAGCCACGGCCGCAAGGCCCGGCATATTTCCTGCCATGCTGCTCGTCGTAGCGATGTTCGCGCTTCTGAACGTGACGCTTGAGCGGCTGATCGGCTCGTGGCTGGAGCGGTTGCTGGCGCGGCGCCGGGCGCGCGAACTTTTCCTGGCGCTCTTTGTTCTTTCCATGGTTTCTTTAAACTTCCTTACCCCGCTTCTGAACCGCTACGGGTCGGCGGCGCGGCCGATGATGTTGCGCTTGCTTCCTTATCTCGCCGCGTTTCCTCCGTCGCTCGCCGGGCGCGCGATCACCGCGATCTCCCAGCTTCAACCGGCGGGGTTTCTCCTCGGCGCGGCGGGGCTTTTGCTTTACGTGCTTCTCCTCAGTGCATTGCTCTGGCGGCGTTTCGCCGCGCAATATCGCGGCGAAGAACTCAGCGAAACCGCTGCGCCCGCGCGTTCCGCTGTCCGCCCGGTCCCGAGAAAAAGTGACCACTCAGACGACTTAGGCTTGCTTTCGCCGCAGGTGGCCGCAGTGCTTCGCAAGGAATTCCGCTATCTGACGCGCAACGGCTTTGCGTTTCTCACCCTATTGATGCCGCCCATACTGGTTTTTATCTTCAGTGCTAATTTCGCGGGCCGACATCCGGTAATTAACGGAAGAGGCGTCTCCGCAGAAATGTTTTTCCCCGGCATGATGGCCTATCTCATCCTGATTCTGATGGCGCCGGCGTACAACAGCTTTGCGTATGAAGGCCACGGAATTCAGACTTACTTCACCGCGCCGTTGCGCTTCCGCGATGTTTTCTTGGGCAAGAATCTGATGCTCGTCTCGGTGCTCGTCGTGGAGGTCGTTTTCTCCATGACCATGCTGATCTATCTTGCGGGCTGGCCATCCCTTCACATGCTGGCCGCAACCATAATGGCTATCGTTTTCACCATCCTGGGCCAACTTACCATCGCCAACTGGTCCTCTCTCAGCTTTCCGCGGAAGCTGGAGTTCGGCAAAATGCGCGGCCAGCGCCAATCCGGTATGGCCGTGCTCGTGGCCTTCGGTTCGCAGATTTTAACAGGCGCAATCTCAGGAGTGATTTTGTTCAGCGGGCGATGGACGGGCAATCCCTGGCTCCCCGCGGAAGCCTTTGCATTTCTGGCCGCAGCAGCTATCGGCGGGTACATCGCGTCGCTCGATGTCCTGACGCAGCTCGCGGAGAAAAAGAAGGAAACCTTGATCGAAGCGCTGTGCCGTTGAGAGTTCAAGTTGATAGTTCGTTTAGAAATGAGGTGGTGTAATGAAGTGGATTTCGCGTCTTCTAGTTGTGGGATGTGCGGTGGAGTTGTCTGCGGGAGCAGCCTCGGCACAGCTGGCCTCGCGCCTGGAGCAATTGTCGCGCATCCCGGCAGTCGCTGGTTATGAACAGAATCTGGCGGCGCATATCCGCGGCGAGATTCAGCAACTCGCGCCGAAAACGGACAATCTTGGAAATGTTTACGTCACGCTGGGAAGCGGCGCGCCGCACCGGCTGATCGTCACACCGATGGACGAGCCGGGCTACATCGTCAGCGAAATCACGCCGGATGGATACCTCCGCGTGCAACGGCTGCCCCAAGCTCCGCCAACCCCGGTGTTCGATCTGCTTCATTCCGCGCAACCCGTATGGGTCACGACCCGCAGCGGGAAGAAGGTGACAGGGGTCTTCGCCGGACTTTCCGTGCACTTGCAGCCGCTGCGGCAGAATGCGCCGAAAATGGCGCATCCCGACGAGATTTACGTGGACATCGGCGCCTCGAACGCTTCGGAAGTCCACGCAGCCGGCGTCAATCTCCTCGATCCGATTGCCTTGGTCCGCGACTCTTTACTTTCGATTGGCGACGGCGGAGAAATTGCCAGCCCTGCTTCAGGCGACCGCTTCGGCTGCGCCGTGCTGCTGGAACTCCTGCAGGAGCTTCGTGAAGCAAAAATAACGGGAACTCTCACCGTCGCGTTTGTCACCCAGCAATGGACTGGGGGGCGCGGACTCGATCGTTTGCTGAATGAAATTCATCCCGACGAAATGATCTTTGTCGGCCGGTTGCAACCACCGCGGTCCCCCTCCGGGCAATCCGCGCCGCAGACATCTCCTCCGGTTGGAAGTGGCGTCCTTCTTGGCGTCACTGACCCCAAGGCGCCCCGCGGCGAATTCCAGGATGAATTGCGCGCACTCGCCGAGCAAAACCACATTTCATTCACCGCGGTTGCCGCGGCTCCTCCGCGCATCGCCGGCTACGCCAAGCCCATGCCGTTTCCGCAGCGATTCAGCGCCATTGGCGTCCCCACCTTTCAACCCGTCACTCCGGCGGAAGTGGCATCTAGCCACGACGCGCGTGCCGTGCAATCGCTCCTGGAAGCCTATTTGCACTTGCCGGTATCCCTGGAGAAAGCTCAAGGTAAGCCGCCGCAATCGGCGGTGGTCCGGCCCCATCCGTAATCTCCTCGCTGGTGACTACCTATGGAGCGAGCACGCATGAAGGCCCGGTGCGCGAGGAAGTGCAAAAGCTGCTGCCAAAATGGGCGAAGACGGAAACCGACGCCGCTGGCAACTTAATTCTCCATCTCGGAAATTCAAAGCCGGACGCAAAGACACCGAAGATCGTTTTCGTAGCTCATATGGACGAAATCGGGTATCAAGTGAAGTCCATCGAGCCCGATGGCGGATTGCTGGTGGATGGGCTTGGCGGAGGCTATACGGAATATTTCCTTGGGCATGCCGTGCTCGTGCATTCAGAGAAAAATGACATTGGTGGGGTGCTCGAACTCCCGGAAGGCTGGGATAAACCGGGATTCGAATGGCCGCGCGGGCCACGCTCGATGGATGCCGCCTTTCATGTTTATATCGGCGCGCACTCTGCGGAAGAAACGCAGAAGTTGGGAATCAAAGCCGGCGACTGGATCACGATTCCCAAGCAATATCGCCCATTGCTCGGCACGCGCGCCAACGGGCGCAGTTTCGATGATCGCGTCGGCTGTGCGGCGTTGATTGAAGCCGTGAAGTCTCTCGGGCCAAATTTGCCCGGTCGCAACGTGACATTTATCTGGTCCACGGGAGAGGAAATCGGCCTGAAAGGCGCGGCAGCAGCAGCCGAGCGCATGGCCGCGGAAGGTCACGCGCCCGATTTCGTTTTTGCCATCGATACTTTCGTCAGCTCGGATTCTCCGCTGGAATCAAAACGCTTCGCAGACGCGGAAATCGGCAAGGGCTTTGTCATTCGCGCGGTGGACAATTCGAACATCACGCCACGCGAGGATGTCGATCGTGTCGTCAAGCTCGCTCACGCCAATAACATCCCCGTGCAATACGGCGTTACCGGCGGCGGCAATGACGGCGCTGTATTCCCGCGCTACGGCTCCGTGGACATTCCCCTGGCCTGGCCGCTTCGCTATTCGCACTCCCCAGGCGAAGTGATTGACACGCGTGACCTCGACGCCCTCGCGAAAATCGTCGCGGTCCTGGCAAAGAGCTGGTAAGCGCCTTGACCGGCTCCGCAGCGGCAAAATAGACGGCCTATTGCTGTTTTTGCAGGAATTCGGCGTAGCGCGCGGCGATCGCGGACCAAGAAAAATACTGCCGCTGGGCCAGCCAGCTTTTGTGCGCCAGCGCGGCACGATAATGCTCATCTTCGAGAACCCGCGCCAGCACTTCACCCAGGTCGCCCTTCCTTTGCGGCGAATACAGCGCCAAACCCGCCTCCGTGATCGGCGGCGCCGTCTCTGGACCTTCGAACGCCACCACCGGCAAGCCACATGCAATGCCCGCGATGGCGCTGCTTCTGCGCGTGGAGATGTGCCCGCGCACGAACAGCAACACGTCCGATATCGAGAGGCTCCGCACGACGTCTTCAGCCGGAAGAACGCCCAGCACGTGGAGTTCGATATCACAATCGCCAATCGCCTTCCGCAACTCCGCCTCCGCGGCCTGTGAATTGCGCCCAAGCACAATCAGTCGCAGATTCTTGACTCGCGAAGCCGCAAATCGGACCGCGCCGGCGATCTCTTCGATTTCTCTCCGCTCGTGCTTCCCTCCGGTAATTGCGAATACGGCGATGCTTAACTTTCCGTCACTGGAAATCCCGACTCTGGAGGAAGCTTCCCCCGAAGCGGGAAAGTTCGCTCCCACGGGGATGAACAATGCATTGCCGTATTGGCGCTTGATCCAGGAGAGCCTTTCCATGGGAACTGTAAAAATGGCCGCGTCCGCTGCGCGCAGCGCCTTGCGCATCACCCGGACCTGCGCCGCGCGCCGCAGCCGGCCGATGAGCCGAGTTCCGCTGTAGGGCCCCGCATCGTGATAGACCACGCCGACATATGCACCGGCGGCCTTGAGCGTTTTAAGAACGCGAAGAAACCGTTCAGGAAAACCGCGCTGGGACCACGCCAGCGCCGTATATTGGACAAGAACCCAGGAGCGCTTCCATCCCTTCGCTCGCCGCCGAAGCGAACGCATCGCGGTGGCCCACCCTCGCTCGGCCCAGTCCACCCGCTCAATCTTCAAATCGAAGTTATGAACCTCTAACGCATCGCCGAGATAACGGCAATACGCTTCGACCGCGTCGGTTGGCTGATCGCGCCGTCCGAGAAGCGCGATGATGCGTTGTCCGCTCAAGAGAAGAGGCTCATTTTTCGACGAGGAAACTTCCGATGACCAGTGCGTCCATGCCCGAGCTGAAAAAAGTCCGGATCGCGTCCGTTGGCGTGTGCACGATGGCTTCGCCGCGCAAATTAAACGAAGTGTTCATAAGGACGGGCACGCCGGTGCGCTTCCCGAATTCGTCGATCAACCGCCAGTACAGCGGATTGATCTCTTTTTCCACCGTCTGCGGCCGCGCGCTGCCGTCCACGTGCGTCACCGAGGGGATCACGCTACGCTTTTCCGGGCGCACCTGCGCCGTCAAAATCATGAACGGCGAATCCGTCGCGCTTTCCAGATAGTCGCCCGCCGCTTCCTTCTTGAACGAAGGCGCAAACGGCCGCCACCATTCTCGAAATTTCACCGCGTTGTTCACTTTGGCGTTCATTTCCGGATCGCGCGGGTCGGCGAGGATCGAGCGGCTCCCCAGCGCGCGCGGACCAAACTCCATGCGTCCCTGAAACCACCCCAGAATTTTCCCCTGCGAAAGAAGCTCCGCCCCGCTGGAAGCCGGATCCGCCAGCCGCGTGTAGCGCAATTTATAAGTCCGCAGCGCCCTTTCAACTGCCTCGTCGTCAAACGACGGCCCCCAGTATCCGTGGCGCATCGGCTTGTTCGGTAATTTCCCGTTGTTTTCGAGATAGGGCGCCAGCGCCGCGCCCAGCGCCACTCCATCGTCAGAAGCCGCGGGCTGCACGAAAAATTTATCTACAAATCCGGAAGCAACAATCTTCCCATTGGCTTTCGAATTCAGCGCCACGCCTCCGGCCAGACAAACGTTTCGGCACTTTGTTTTCTCGATTGCTAGCCGCACCACGTTCATCATCGCCGTTTCGCAGGCGTCCTGCACAGCGTAAGCGATGTTTTTGTGCCGGTCGTCTATGTCGCTTTCCGGAACGCGCGGAGTTCCGAGCAGCGGGATCATTCCGGAAAACGGCTGCGAGCCGTTTCCAATGAGGCGCTTCGTGTGAACCCGGTACGGCGCTGCCTGCAGGTCAATGAATGGCCGCAGATCAATACCCGGCTGGCCGTAAGGCGCGAGCCCCATCACTTTCCACTCATCGCTGTTACGCTGGAAGCCTAGAAATTCCGTGAACTCGCTATAAAAATGGCCCACGGAATCTGGAAATTCGATTGTCAGCACAGGATCGAGCCTGCCGCTGTGCCCGTGCCAGATCGTCGTCGCTTCCCACGCTCCGCGTCCGTCCATGACCACCACGGCCGCCTCTTCAAAACCCGAGTATGCATACGCGCTGATGGCGTGCGCCAGGTGATGATCCACAAACCGCATCTTCGCTTTCGTCGGCCCGAACTGCTGCGCGAACTGCTGCGCTCCGCTCTGCTGATGCCACATGCTCAGAAAATACAAAGTCGAATTCAAGCCGTTCAAATACGTCAGCGGCATCTTTCCCGTGGCGTAACATTTCAAATCGTGACGGAAGAGCGCCCCTGGGGCCGGCCATCCAAAACATACTTCATCAAGCTGCTCGGGCTTTGCTCCTGCAAATTCGAGGCACGCCCGGATCGAGAGGTGCGGGAAAGCGGCGTCATGTTTCAGGCGGCTTAGACGTTCTTCCGCCACCGCGAAAAGCAGTTGGCCGTCGCGAACAATGCACGCCGAAGAATCATGCATTTGCGAATAATTGATTCCCAGAGTCAGCACCGTGAGTTAGGCACCCGCCTTCTTGACGCCGCAGCACCATGCTATGGGCGTTCCCTCACCGGACATTTCGCGAACAACGCCTCCACCGGATCGCACCACTGCGGCTATCTGGCTGGACGGAATAGCGGGGCCACGCCAGCTTTTTCCCGCGACCGCAGGATCCAGACCGAGTAATGAAGCTGTCTTCCGGCTGAGGGACAAAAGCCGGGCGGACCACAAAGCGTCCACCGCGCCCCAGGCCAAGCGCCCCCGTAAATTCATTGTCGGTTTCGGGCTGCCATTAAATTGAAACAGGAATGCACCACCTGGGCGCAGGACGCGCAGCATCTCGCGAATATAACGAAATACAAGCTCTTCACTCGGAAGATGCTGCAGTACCAGGTAGCTGAATAAAAAGTCCGCGGAATCGCTGGCGAGACACCCAAACTCCGCGCCACCCACGCGTAGCCACAAGATATTTTGTTTCTGCGCATGAATCTGCTGCGCGAGTCGAAGCATTTCGGAGGAGAGATCAAGAGCAAGCACGAGATCATAGCGCTGCGCAAAATTCGCCGTCATTCTTCCGGCGCCGCAGCCAATTTCCACCATAACTTTGCCCGTCAGCGAAATGCCGCAGCGCGACAGTATCGGAGTTACGAACTTGGCGTAATCTTCTTCGCCCGATGACAAGAACGACGGCAGATCCCAGTCCTCCCGCCATGAGGCAATGTAATGAAACGCGTTTTTCCGGGCGCGTTCGTCCCAGTCCCTCCGCATTGCTTCTGTTTTGTTCACGAGCGAGGCACCCTCTCGTTTCGTGGCTCCGTCTTTCTGCTGCCGGAAATAATCATAGTTGAAATCCGTATTTCCCCATGGAGTCAAGACACGTCTCCGCACATTCCTCGGGCAGGCACAGGCAATCCGCAAACGGCGTGGAGATAGAAGTCCTTGACCGCCGCAGAATGTCTGCTCCGATTTCGTAAACTCGGTAGGCATAGTTGTGGACTTCTTTCAGCACATCCATTCCTGAAGCGCCGGCCTGCCGCAGTAAAACATCGTTGATCTCCAACAACAGGTACGGCCGGCAATCCGACAAGACGTGGCTGGCGCCCCTCAGAACGCCTAGTTCCGATCCCTCTGCATCCAACTTTATTGCCCGAATGACTGTTTCGTTCGTTTTTCGCTTCCAGCCGTCCAACGAGATGGAGCGAACGGAAATCTCCTCACCAGTGCCAAGACTCCGCACCGCGGTGAGCGCGCCCCACCCGGACTCGTGCGCCACGGAAGAACGTTTGAAGCGGACTTCGTCTTCGCGATCCCAAATAGCATAGTTCAGCGCATGAGCCCACGGAAAGGGGCGCAGATTGGTTTCCAGCCGGATATATACGCCGGGATCGGGTTCAAAGGAGAAAACCTTGCCGTTTTCTCCAACTACACCTGCCGCATAGAAAGAGTGATATCCAATGTTCGCACCGACATCCAAAAAAACATCTCCTGGCCGCAAAATCGCGTTCAAGCACCGTGTAACGTGCGGTTCGTAAATGCCCCACCACATCTGGCGCTGGATGCGATCCCGGAGATCGACCCAGAAGGGTGCGTCTGGCCACAGTAGAACGGTGCGTTCTTTGCTCCCGAATCGGCAGAGCAAGCTGGCTGCCGCATCAACGAGGCGAATATATCCAGGAAAACGCCCTAGGGAAGATAATGCCCCGCTGAAGGGTCCGAAGGAACTGGAGTCGACCGAACTCACGAGTCTTTTGACTTCCTCAGAGAAAGCGAGGGTACTGGCATGGCGCTCCCGACAACCCGCCGTACATGTGCCGAACAGCGCTCGGAATACCAGCCCCGAAGTTTGTAAAAAGTCTTCGGCGGGAACACGCCCACCGGGCCGAGAACAGCCAGGTGAACCTGGCGATAACCAAATGTGCATTGCGCATAAGCTTTAGGGTGGAGTTCGCGTTCGATGCGAAAAAACTCCCAGGACCATCCTCCACCGAAAAATAGCCTCAGACGCTCGGCATACAGATGCACGGAGATCGTCAAAATATTTGTCATCTCCTTCGAAACTTTTATCATTTATAATTTGCTCTTTGTTCAATGATTGGCGCAGCAGCGGTCGGCTTGCCGATCAAATCTCGAACCCGCTGAACCTGATTCGCCGCATACCATTGCTGAATTTTGTAAAAGCTTCGCGGAGGCAAGACCAGAGTTGCACCCAGTACAAGGGCTTTGAATAAACGGTAGCCGATCGGCGGGTCACTATAGCTGTAGTGATACGCCGCCTTCTCAATACGATAAGTCTCCCAAGGCATCCCGCCGTCGAGCCCGAGGCGCATGCGACCGGCATCGACCCAAATAGGCTCCATGACAGTAGCAATGATATCGTCGCGAATACCTAGCGCATGAAGGCGGGGGGCAAACACCGCTGCAAGACCTCCAGAACTCTCTGTTTACGTCTTGTCTTTTTATCGTCCTTCTCGGAATACTGGAAGAGATTTCCCTCGTGAAAGCGGTAATAGAACAGCGGCTTATTTAACACGAGCGCAGGAGCCAGTGCGGGAGCAAGCGTAAACATGTATTCGTCGGCCTCGATGACCAATTCCTCGGGGAACGGGAGGATCTGATCGAGAAGTTTCTTGCGAATTGTGATCTTCGTGGTCCCGAGGAAACAACGCAAGTGAGTGAAGAGAAGTGCGGTCGGCAGGTCCTGCAAATGGAGCAAAGTATTTCTTTCCGGGACGACAATACCGGGGGCACGGCCGTCAGCATACACCTCATATTGACCGTGGCCGACGGCTCCTACTTCCGGGTTCTTCTCGAGTTCGCCTGCAGCAAGTTGGAGCTTGTTGGGAACCCACCAATCGTCGCCGTCAAGAAATGAGACAATTTCGCCCTTGCATTCGGGAATCCCAGCGTTAAATGCCGAGGCCTGCCCGCCATTCTCCTTGCGCAGCAGCCGCACGCGCGGCTCAAACTTCCGCACGATTTCCGGCGTGCGGTCCGTCGAGCCGTCATCCACCACGAGGATTTCCCGGTCGGCGGCGGGAAAATCCTGCTCGAGCACGCTCACGATCGCCTGTTCGATGAAGCGCTCGTGGTTATACGTGTCGATCAGTACGCTGGCAAAAATCCTCGGCAAATCAACGCTCCTTGAAAATCATTACTCCCGCCGCCGCGCCAATAGAATTTTCCCCTTCTCGGCGGTCCGCATGCTGGTTGCGCTCTGCAAAGCCATCGTTGCGCTCAGCCCTTTGCCGCGGCGGCCTTCTTCTCCTCCACCACCACGCTCCCGCCGGTGGAAGAACTGAACATCTGTTTCCGTTTCATCCGCAAATCATCCAGAGCGTGCAAATGATGATATCCCAAGAACAGCGCCGCAAACGCACGCAGATAGCTGTAGGCGCGGTGCCGCCCCGTCATGATTTCGCCGTAGATCCAGGGATACTCAAGCAAGTGAAGGGAATATTTCCAACGCCCAGGCGCCTTGAGCATGAACCCGTCCCGCTCTTGCGCCTTGGTCCACTGCTTCAGGTAGGCATGGATGTCCCGTGAATCCTCATCTTCCCCGCGCTTTTTCAGCCAAGATCTAATTTCCGCGAACAGCGCCGCGCGCATGGCCATCCGATGCTCGACCTGGCTGCGCGATGCATGCTCACCATCCACATGAAACAGGTTCGCCCCATGCATCCGGTACTTGCCCAAAAATTCCGGTACGGCCACAATCGGCGCCACAAATATAATCAGAGCGGTCAGATAGGCGTCTGCCTGCGAACGCAGCACTTCCGGAACCGGCAGCAACTCCTTCAACGCTTCGCGGCGGAACGCCAGGCGGGAAGTGCTCATCATCGGATACTGTAGCAGCGCGCGTCGATTCCCCGGAACGCGCCCGGAAACGGGCACGAAATAATCCTCTTCGGAAGTCTCCCCCGTGTTGCTCCACATTTGCACGCGGTGATATACCATCCCGGCGCCAGAGTTCTGTTCGAACGCCTCATACACGCGCCCCAGTTTTCCCGGCAGCCAGACGTCATCCGCATCCAGCAGCGCGATCACCTCACCGCGCGCCTGCTCAAATCCAAAATTGAACGCCGATGCCTGTCCGCCGTTTTGCTTTCGCAGATAGCGGATCGCATCGCCGAATTTTCGCAGGCGCTTTTCCGTGTCGTCGGTCGAGCCGTCATCCACAACCACGATCTCCCGCTCTGATGCGGGAAAATCCTGTGCCAGCACGCTCCCGACGGCCTCTTCGATAAATCGTCCGTAGTTGTACGTGTCAATGAGAACGGTGAAGAAGGGGGCTTTCATCCGTGCATTCCTGCTAGCCGCTACACTTTCTCTCGCGTCTTTCGCAGTGTCTCCGAGCGCAGCCCAAGCATGTGGCGCAGCGGCCGCGTAACTCCCAGAATAACAAACCAGGCAGGCTGGACAACGTCGTAAACCAGAACGCGTCCCGCCTGGCGCACGTAACGCTTCATCGCCGACCAGTATCGCAACCGGTTTGGCTTCAGGCCATCCTCGCGCAGAACTTCCGTGGCGTCGGCAATCGTTCTCAGATGTTTCCACCCGCCGGCTAGTTGGTGGTTGCGGTTTGCTTCTTCCCCGTAAAAAACGCCGCGTTTTCCCTGCGGGTGGTAGCCGTAATCATGATTTTGGTGCACGGCAACGACAACCGCCGAAACGTCCACCACGGGAACGTTCCAATCCCGCGCCTTCCACACCAGCCAGTTATCCCAAAAGACCCGGCCCACCACGAAAGGCGGCAAGTCCGTTCCGTACACTCCCCGCGTAAACGCAAAGTAATCGATCCAATCGGGCGTGCGCCGTTGCGCATTTTGGAGCGCATTACTTCTCAGTCGCGTTTGCCAATCCTCTCGATCGAAGTCGTAAGGTTCATGGATCTCCGTGTCCCAGCGCCGTCCAACCATCAAAAATTCTGAATGCGCGGCCTTCGCGCGCCGGAGCGCGTCGCGAAAATCCTGCATCAGGATGATGTCGCAGTTGATGTAGCAGAGCAAATCGTGGCGCGCAATGCTCTGAGCTCGCGCAAACATGTAGTCCAGCCTCTTCGTGCCGTGCTCGTTGCGCTCCACGTGCCGCTCGTGGCGGATCCCCAGCGCTTGGGCGGTTTCCGCGGCTCCTTCGTCATCGCCAAAGAGGATCACCTCGGCGTCCGCATCGAGCAGCGTCCAACTTTTCAGCGCGTTGCGCTGAATGACGCCGCTGTGTTCCCGGAAGGGCTTCGCCGTGGTGAAAAACGTGAGCATTTCTTACCTGTTGCCGCTCATCGGGTGCTGGACTGCGCCAGTTGTGCCCGCTGTGAGGCGATGATCTCTTCCAGGATCGCGTCCAATCCCCGTGTAATTTTCCAGTTTGGATAGTCGCTCTTAAATTTGCCGAGATTGGAGATGTAACAAATATGGTCGCCCTTGCGCGCTTCTTCCACGTAGCGCCAGTTCAGCTTTCGCCCGGTCATCTGTTCGATTCGTTCGATCGCCTCCAGCATCGAAATGCTGTTCTCGCGGCCGCCACCTAGGTTATAGACCTCGCCGAACCGCGGATTTGCGGCAAACTCCTCGACCGCACGAACCACGTCGTGGCTGTGAATATTGTCGCGCACTTGTTTGCCTTTGTATCCAAAAACCGAATACGTGCCGCCGCTCAGCGTCACTTTCACCAGATAAGAAAGGAAGCCGTGCAACTCGACGCCGGAATGCGACGGCCCCGTCAAGCAGCCCCCGCGGAAAATGCCGACCTTCATTTTGAAATAGCGCCCGTACTCCTGCGCCACCAGGTCCGCCGCTGCTTTCGAAGCGCCGAACAGCGAATGCAGCGTCCGATCGATCCGGCAGGTCTCAGCGACGCCGTCAAAATCTTCCGGCCGCGCGTAGTCGTAGCGCTTCTCGAGTTCTTTGAGCGGGATCTCGTTGGGCGCGTCGCCATAAACCTTGTTCGTGCTGAGAAACACAAATACCGCTTCCGGAGAATGCTGCCGCGTCGCTTCCAGAAGATTCACGGTGCCGAGCGCGTTGACTTCAAAATCCAGCAACGGAATGTCGCGTGCCTTGTCGTGCGAAGGCTGCGCCGCGCAATGCACGATCAAATCAAATCGCTGCTCTCGAAAAAGTTCTTCGATCGCCGTGCGGTCGCGAATATCCAGCGCCGCGTGCGTAAAACGCTTCGTCGCGGCCTTCAGCCGCTCCAGGTTCCAGAGCGTGTCGCCTGCGGGACCGAAAAAAACGCGGCGCATGTTGTTGTCCACGCCCACGACTTCGTGCCCCTGCCGGTCAAAATGTTCGGCGGCTTCCGAACCGATCAGTCCGCTGCTGCCCGTGACGAGAACTTTCATCCCGTTAAATTGTCTCCCCTGCTCATTGTCCTGTCAGAAAAAAACACACGCCTCGCTTGCCTCATCCCGCAATTCTTCACAAGTTGCGCCGCGGGGCAAGAGGGTGTTCCACGATGAAAAGGATAGCAGCAGTCAGGGCATTTTTAACATTTCAGAACGGTCTGCGTTGCCGTTCGGAAGGGATTCCCGGGAGAAATCCTTTGAGCTCAACGTTGTCCTAGGAGACCGAAAAATTCTTCGGTACGCTCCACCGGCAGCGCCACGAGATTTGCATCATATGTTTCCTGGTCGCAGGAAATCGGCAAAAGTGCGCCCTTCGCGGCAATCGCGAACCAGCGATAATCCATGCGAATAAGAAACTTGATGATTTCCCGGGCCGCATACCCCCAGGGAATGGTTCGAATGTCCTGCACCTCGGCCAGAATCGCCGGCCGCGATTCGCCATGCAGGAGCCGCATTGCGCCCTGTAAGACGGCCAGCTCGGCTCCTTCCACGTCCAGTTTGATGAAATCCGTCTTGCCGACGCCCAATTCGGCAAGCGCGTCGTCGAGGCGGCGGACCTGCACGCGCACTCTCTTCGTCGGCTCATCTACTGCAGGAGGCCGCAGGCTGTTGCACCAGTCCTGGAAGCCTTCGACAAGAAACAAATCCGCTTCGCCGGGTTCGTCGCCAACGGCGCAAGCTTCGACGTGCACGTTCGAACAGCGGTTGTACCGCAAGTGCTTTTCCAGCCGTTGGCATTCGCGCGGAGATGGTTCGAACGCAATCACCCGGCCTCTTCGGCCCACGCGCTTGGACGTGAGCAGCGTGTACAACCCATGGTGCGCGCCAATATCCAGCACCGTCATGCCCGGCCGCAGCAATCTCTCCACAAAGCCCGTTTCCATTTTTTCAAATTCGCTGTAAACGAGTTCGTGGTCCAGCGCACTTTCGCCCGCCAGCCACCACGCGCCAAAAGGCAGCCGGATCGGAATCGGCATCCCCGGAAAGATCCTCCGCGCACGATTTGCCAGCGTGATGTATTTCCTTCGCGCGGGGCTGGCCAGAAATCGCCGGATGCGCCGCGGCAGGGTGTCCGCGGTTGCCGGCTTTTTTGCCCACGGATCTTCCTGTTCCCGCGGTTCCGGCAGGAGGCGGAATCCAGCCACGTCAATCGGCGCCAACGAAGCGAGCAGCACCGTCCGGCGGCGCGCGTGTTCCGGAGTCTCCCGGAAATCATCATGCTCCGGCAACGGTGTAACCCGGTAAACCGCCGTGAATCCCGCGCGGTAGAGCATCTTCACCAGGCTGCCTTCGCTCGCATAGCACGCCATATCGGTAAGGCTCTGATCCTCCTGCCGCGGCTCTTCCCGCAGCAGCATCGAGCTCCTTTCTTCCGCAAGGCACATGCTTTCCAGTAGGAGACATTTCCCCGCCATGGCGCGCAAATGGCGAATCGCGCGCACCGGATTTTCCAGGTGATAGAGCAGTCCGAAGCAGAGAACCAGGTCAAAGCTCCCGAGTTGCACGATTGCCCCATCCTCGATGTCGGCCTGCTCAAACGGAATCTGCGGGAAGCGGTTCCGCGCCTCGGCCACGTTTTCCATTCGTCCGTCAAACCCGCACGCATTCAGCCCGCAATCGGCGAGCATCTGTGAGAAGAAGCCCACGCCGCAGCCCGCGTCCACGGCATTCGAAAGCCCCAAGGTCGGCTTCAGCTTGCGCATCACGCTCCTTAGCGTTTCGCCGCGCGCTTCGATCAGCTTGCGGTACTCCTTCTGGTCGAAGGGCGACAGCTTGATCGTTATTTCGCTGCCCGGCCGAATGGATGAAACTTTGGAAACCTGGGACATGCCTCGATGCGTCGTGCTCATGGCAGTTGGCTCCTTACGAGTACCTCTGAGAAGACTCACGCCCCCCGTCAGTAGCCGGCTCCGCAGGACACGAGCCGCCGCGATGCTGGATCAGCCTTTGCGGCGGCCGCTGCCAGTGACGGAAAGCCTTCAGGGTCCAGGGACGGTAGTACCCCTTAACAGAAGTAGACGAATGGTAAACTAATTTCCATTAATTACGCAAGTAGATTATTTTCTAGTACCGTCGTTAGGCCGCACGCGCCAGCGCTGAGGGATTCCCTGGCGTGCCCGGTGGGAAAAAAGAAGCCTCGGCCCCAACATCCTGCGTTAAGGCGCCCGCCGCGCGACCGAATAATGGAGGCGGAAGCGGAAATGGCGGGAGCGGCAAGCGAGGCAGCGATAGGGGCTGATGAGCAGGAAATGATGGAGGAAAAACTCCACTACGCCGCTTCGTCTTGACCGGCGAAGGGACGCGCTTCCGCACTCCGGGCAAACGGCCGGCTGACTATGGAGGAGGACAAGCTTCATGCGTCAGGTCCCGGTAATACCCACGTATACGATGTTAACAGCGAAACGTGCCGCGCTGAAGCCTGGCGATGTGATCGGGAATCTTTCCAGCCTGAGCTGCAGAGTAAGCAAAGGAGAATTGGCAAAGAGAATTGCGTGCAACTTTTGTGGCGATTTGTGTTATGAATACGGGGGCGCCAGCCCACAGCAAGTCATCTCAATCTGGGAAAATGGTGCATGGGTCCAAAATCCCCTCGATATTTTTATGTTTTTTTCTTGATCCTTTTGGCCGGAGGCTGCGCGCAGCAACCGCCCCCTCCGATCAGCGTGGCGGTCAGCCCGCAATCCACGGCCATGGCCACGAGCCAGAGCATGCAATTCACAGCGACGGTGACCAACGACACCACGGGTGTCACCTGGTCGGCCACGGCGGGGACGATTGACGCCAGCGGCAATTACACCGCGCCGGCCGGGCCGCAGAGCACCATCGCCACGATCACGGCGACCAGCAAAAAAGATATGACCAAGTCCGCCAGCGCCACGGTGAAGGTCGTTGCGCCGGGGCAGGTGACGGCGACCGCCAACGTGCAGGTGGCGCAGTACACCATCGCGCCGCCCGCGGCGGCGAACGTCTCCGTGCAGTTTGGGATTGACACGAACTACGGGCTGACGACGTGGACGCAGCCTGCTCCTACCGGAGGCGGGGCGGTGAGCCTGTTCGTCGCGGGAATGAAATTGAACACGCTGTATCACCTGCGGGGTGTGGTGGCCTTCGGCGACGGCACGCAGTTCACGGACGCGGACCAGACGTTCACGACGGGCAGCTTGCCCGCGGCGCAGTTGCCGAGCATCACGGCAACGACCACGCCGGGAATGACGCCCCAGGGCGGGGTGGAGATGTTGGATTTAATTAACTGACAGCAACACGAACCTGTTCCAAGTCGTGGCTACAGATTTGAGCGGCAATATCCTGTGGTCTTACAATCCGGGGATCGCCGGAGATCCAGCCGAACCCCATTAAGCTGCTGCCGAATGGGCATATCCTCGTCAATTTCGTCCTCTCATCATCCGTCGGACTTGGGCTGAGTTCCGTTCTACAGGAGGTAGACTTAGCCGGAAACGTCATCTGGCAGATGACTTCGCCGCAGGACTCAACCCGCGCTCGCCGCCGCCACCTGCGCGGGATGTAATGTCACAATCCTCTCAACTCATCACGATATCGCGCATACTTCCTAACGGCCACTTGATCCTGATAGCAGACACGCAGCGGGTCATCTCTGGGACGACGGTGACCGGAGACGTAATCATTGATCTTGACACGAATCACAAGCCTGTGTGGCTCTGGAATGAATTCGACCACCTCAGCACTAGCCGGCAGCCGATGGGTTATCCGGACTGGACCCACACCAACGCGGTGCTTTATTCAGCGGACGATGGGAACCTGATCGTGTCCATCCGTCACCAGAACTGGCTCGTCAAATTCAACTATAACAATGGCGCCGGCGACGGCACCATCCTCTGGCATCTCGGCTATCAGGGCGATTTCACTCTGATCAACGGCTCCGACCCCGTTGACTGGTTCTACGCACAGCACGGCCCTTCCTTTGTCACCACCAACACCACTGGAAAATTTACCCTGGCCATTTTCGACAATGGCAACGACCGTTTCTCCGCCACCGGCCTCGCCTGCGGCGGCTCCGGGCAGCCCCCTTGCACCTATAGCACCGTGCCTGTCCTCCAGCTCGACGAGACGGCGAAGACGGCGACGCTGGCGTTTCATCCGACGACACCGACGTATTCCATATTTGGAGGGAACTCGGAGGTGCTCAAGAATGGAAATCTGGAGTATGACAATTGCGCCCCGACTTACCCGGCACAGCTAATGCGGCGATCTTCGAAGTCACGCAGACGTCGCCGCCGCAAACGGTGTGGCAGATGCAGATTACCGGGCAATATGCGTACCGTGGGATGCGCATTCCGAGCTTCTACCCCGGCGTCCAGTGGTGAGCCCTGCCGGGCTCGTCATTTCGACTGCAGGGAGAAATCTCTCTTCGGAACTCAGAAGTCGCTCTTAAGGCCTATTCGTACGACGTAATCCCGTCCAGCAGCCCCGACCCCGCTCGCAAAAAGGCCAGCTCGCACAGCCACAATACCCCGCGTTTCGGGCTTCGATTCAGATCGGTGATGTCCATCAGGTGGCTAGTCGGCGCTGGAAGAAACACTAATGGGCTTCTCGGCGTGAGCGCCAAAACCCAATTTGACATAGTGGACGCCGCCGACGCCTTCCAGATGAGTCAAAGCGCGCCAGCAATCGATGACGACGCGCGGGGCAGAATGCGCGGGACGAGCCCACGCGGACCCGGGGAGATCGCGGAATTCCTGCCAGGGGGTCGCCAGCACGATAACGCCGGACTCCGCGATACAGGCTTGCGCGGAGGGCGCAATGCGAATGTTCTTATAGCTGCTCAAGGCGCGCGCCGAGTCCGCGGAAGGATCGTGAACAATCACGGGCAGCCCCAGAGTCGAAAGCTGCTGCGCGAGCAGCAACCCGAAGGCTTCCTCGACGACATCGGTATTGGGTTTGTACGTAAGACCGAGGATGCCGATGGGCTCCTTGCCGGAGTGGTGCGATTTGACGAGCCCGGCCAGCGCCAAGATTTGCGCCCGATTGAAACGGTCGGTGGCTTCCGCGAGATCGGAGAAAGCGCCGCTCCGTGCAGCGAGAGCGGCAAAGGCGCGATTGTCGCGCGGAAAGCAGGGCCCTCCATAGCTGACTGCGCCCTTCAAATATTTTGGGCCGATGCGGGAGTCGAGGCCGAGGGCATCCGTGACGACGTTGACGTCGGCATCGGGCAGTTTTTCGCAGAGGCGCGCGAGCATATTGGCGTAACTAATCTTCGTGGTGATGTAGGTGTTGACGGCGAGCTTGGTGATTTCCGCGTTGATCCAATTCATGCGGGCAAACGCGGGAGAATTCTTGCAGGTGCGTTTGTAAATGTCCGAGAGGATTTCGCCGGAGCGCGGGTCGGATTCCCCGACCAGAAGAAAATCAGGATTGTAGAAATCGCGGATCACCGTCCCCAGCGCGATGAACTCCGGACTGTAGCAAAGACCGAAGTCGCGGCCGCAACGCTTGCCGCTGGAGCGCTCGAGAGCCGCCACCACGGGGCCTCCCGTGGAGCCGGGCATGACCGTGCTCGTCAGCACGACAAGATGAAACGTCTTCTTGGACGCCAGCGCCCGCCCGATCGCCTCGCAGGTGGGCAGCACAAATTGCAGCGAGAATCCTCCGCTCTCGTCGCTCGGCGTCCCCACCACGATGAACGTCGCCTCTGAATCCTGCACCGCATCCCCGATATTTTCCGTCGCCCGCAGCGAGCTCCCGGATTCCTGGATCAATTCCTCCAGCCCCGGCTCATGCACCGGCGCTTTGCCCCGGTTGATCGCGTCCACTTTCTGCGGGCTCAAGTCCACTGCGTTCACGCGAAATCCCCGCGCCGCGAAACACGCCGCCATCGGCGCGCCGAGTTTGCCCAGACCAATAACGGAGATCGACGAGAGCATATGCCTCCAGAGGCGGATTCCCACGCGACTAAAGTTTAACCCAAGGCCCGCTTAATGGGCCACGCGAGTCTGTGCCGAATGGTGTGAAGAATGGGAGGGCCGAAAGCGGAAATGCCGAGCGTCGCAATCCTCGCACCGGTAGGGGCTTAGGAAAAGAAGCCAGTGAAGAAAGAACTCCCCCAGTCCTTTTCTTCTCGATCTGTGGATCGCCGGGCTCGCACAGTTAGGACAGACGGGAGGTTGCGCATTCAGAAGAACGTACCTCATTCCTACCTCCTGGGCGGGGAATTTACGTTAGCGCAAAATCTTCCATCTGTCATCTTGATACTTGATGATCGGAGGGAGGTCTGGCCCGGGCAGGCGATACAGACCGTTGATCGCCAGGCGCTGCCATAGGCCCCGGACCTTGGGGATGGGCCGGACGGCACGGGTAATGGCTCGGAAGAGTTTGACGCCCAACGCTCCGGGCAGGGCTCGGAGCTCGCGCTCGACGGTCTCTTCGCAAATCGCATTGTAGTTGTCCATGGCGGAAATGCTGTCCGAATCTTTATGCGCGCGGAAGCCGCCGATCAGGGCGTCCACGGAATAAAGCTGGGCGTGGCGAAAAAAACGCACCCACAGTTCAAAATCGCTGGCCGAGCGGCGCGATGCATCGACACCGCCGCCGGTACGATCCCAAAGAGAACGGCGCCAATAGGTTGATTCCTGCTGGATGTAGCGGTTTGCGCCGGCGAGGAACCGATAGCGGGACCATCGTGGGACGTCCAGAATGACAGAGGTCATGCCACCGTCGCTGAAACCAGTGGGGCGTCCGGTAATCCATTCAACGCCCGGCAAATCGCGGAAGACGCTGCCGACGACGGCGAGGCCCCCGGTGTGGAGCTTATCGGTGGCGGAAATCCAGCCCATGATTTCGCCGGAGGTGCGGGCAAAGCCTTTGTTGATGGCGTCGTACATGCCTTTGTCGGGTTCGCTGATCCAGCCGGAGATTTCCGATTCGTATTTGCGGATGATATCGAGCGTGCCGTCGGTGGAACCGCCGTCAATGATGAAGTATTCGAGATTGGGATAGTCTTGGGAGAGGACGGAGCGGATGGTCTGCTCGATGTATTTGACGGAATTAAAGACAGGCGTAACGAGGGAAATCTTCGGCCAAGTGACGTCTGAGCGTTGAGACGCTGTCATGGGTAGGTGCGGTCAGGCGTGCCGCGGTAGAGCAAGTCAAACCAATTGAAATCGCTGTTGTGGAATTCCTGGTATAGCACCACATCAAACTTGGCGGGCCCGAATACACCCAGTAATTTTTCCAGGTCGAGCCATTCTGCCCAGGGCGTCCCGTCGCCATCCGTGACTACGCCCCAGTGCGCGAACCGCGGCCTGCCATCGCGAATCCAGCGGCTTTTGGGATAAGCAAGCTGCAGCCAGCGCCCGCCCACTTTCAAGTGCCGAAGTAATTCCCGGTACTCCGGCTCTAGGATATCCATGGGAGCGTGGTGCATTGAGCCCATCGCCATGATGACGTCGTAGTCGGTGTCGAGCGGTTTGAGCGAGTCCAGGTCCTGGAGGTGGACGAATTCAGCTTCTTTAAGGCCCATGATTTTGCAGAGCCGCTCAAGAACCTTCAGATTGCTCTCCACTAGATCAACAAAGGTGAGTCTGGCGCCGTGCTGCGCAAACGTAATGCTGTCCACCCCGAAACCGCTGCCAACATCCATCACTTTCTTTCCGCGCATCCCATCCGCGTACAGTGCGTGATACCAGCCGCGATGGGCGAATTCGGCGCCCGTAGTAATGTCCTGGCGGGCTTTTTCCCAGCGAGCGAACAATTCGTCGTCCGAAAGCTGCAATAAATTCGTGGTTTTCTCGAAAACACTGTCACCCGAAGGAACCGAGACCCATTTCTTGCGCAGCACTTCGTATGGCAATCGCCAAGAAGTGCCCATGCTATCCGAGGGCTCACCAGCCAGGTCCGAGCCGACGATCGCTCTAAGTTTGCGAACGAGACCCATTTTCAGTTATCTCCGTGACTTCCCCCACGCGCTCCTCAGGAACTGCTAGGAAATTGCCTTCATATTGGTCTAGGTTCTCGGGCATCGTTTCAAGGATTCCCCCATCCAACAATTTAAACCATCGGAATCCGCAGCTTCTGGTAACAAGCCGGCGGTATCCTTAGCTCGGTGACCCCATGACTCTGAACGGGCGTCCTCCAATTCGGCGAGGATGACAGGACGGGGACGCCGCTCCAAGAAAATCGATCCGCCTTGGAGGACGGCTAGCTCCCCTCCTTCCACGTCGAGCTTAATAAAATCCACGTGGTCAACCTTCGCTTCGCGGAGCCAATCATCCAACCGTTTGACGCGCACCTTGACTCGGGTCGTAGGGCTCGAAATACCCGGTCGCCGCAAACTGTTAAGTCCCGTTTGTTGATCGTTGACGACGTAAAGATCAGTTTCTATTTCTTCGTCGCCTAATGCCACCGCGAGCACAGACACGTTCTTGCACCTATTCAGAATCAGATTCAAGTGCAAGGCTTTTTGCTCGCGTGGAGAGGGCTCAAAGGAAAATACTTTTCCTGCTGGTCCGACGGCCTTTGACGCGAGGAGTGTGTAAAGGCCTTGATGAGCGCCAATATCGAGGACGATCATCCCGGGCTGGAGAAAGTGGTGAACGAACGACTGCTCTCGATTCTCAAAGCCGTCGTACAAAAGACTCAATCCAAGAAAGTCGTTGCGGGCAAGCCACCAACCACCGAATGGCAAGCGAACTGGCAGTGGGATCTTCGGGAAAATGCGAAGCCAGCGCGCATGAAAGGATCTGACCTTTGCCCCCCGGGGCTTGTGCAAAATCGCCGAGCGCGAGGCAGCAGGCCGACGTGTTCGGTTTTGTCCGTTTCCGTCATGCGGATTTTTCTACCTTCGACAAAACGGAAAAGTCACTGGGAATATTCAGTACGCCCGCCCATTCGTCGCGCTTGTGCGCGACGGGTTCGTGGCGACGATCATTTCTGGAACACAGTCCCAGGAATCCAGGAGATCGGCTTCGTCGTACAAGCTTACCAGCCAGGTATAAGAACCGGGACGCAGGGGAAGCATGGGGAAGGCGTAACAGAATTCGAGGGTTGGCCCCAGCTGATAGTCGAACGTCATCGGCAGCGTGACCCCACATCAGCTGGCGGTCTTGGTTATAAAGGGCGATTCCATGATGGCCCATGCGCACAGGCTCGTTAACTTGAAGAAAAAACTTTAGAGTGCATGGGGGCCGAATGTGCCCAAGACGTGGATCTGGCCGGATTGCGAGTCGGCGATCTCCCAGCGGAGAAACTGGGCCTTTGCCGTGGATTTGCGCGCCATTCCGTTGGAGCGATCTCCCGCAAGCCATGGCGGATTCGTAGGCGGCGACGACTTCGTGGGTGGGGCCGTTCCTGCGGACGGAGGCGGCGTCAATCCAGACGACGCGGTGGCAGAGGCGGCGGATCTGATTGAGCTGATGGGAGACGAGGACGACGGTGCGGCCCTCGCGGGCGACGTCGCCCATCTTGCCGAGGCATTTTTTCTGGAAGTTGATATCGCCGACGGCGAGGACTTCATCCACGAGCAGGATTTCCGGCTCGAGATGCGCGGCCACGGCGAAGGCCAGGCGGACGTACATGCCGGAGGAGTAGTGCTTGACGGGCGTGTCAATGAATTTTTCGAGCTCGGCGAAGGCCACGATTTCATCGAATTTGCGCGCGATTTCGCGGCGGGCCATGCCGAGGATCGCCCCGGAGAGGAACGTATTCTCCCGCCCCGTCAGCTCGGGATGGAACCCCGTGCCCACTTCCAGCAATGACCCCACGCGCCCGTGAATCTCCGCCCATCCCGCCGTCGGCCGCGTGATCCGCGAGAGAATCTTCAGCAGCGTCGTCTTCCCCGCCCCGTTCCGCCCGATCAGTCCCAGCACTTCTCCTTCTTTTACTTCCAGCGACACGTCCTTCAGCGCCCAGAACGTCTCTTCCTTCGGACGCCGAAACACTGACAGCGGCGACCGCACGAACTTCTCCAGCGCATGCCGCAGCCCCGGATCGGCCTCCAGCCCCCGGTGGTAGAGCTTGCCGAGTCCCTTCACCGTGAATCACCGCCCCGTTCATGAGAGTTGCTTCTGCCATTTGGATAAATTCTCGTCGTATTCGCCGTCCTGCGCCAGGCCCCCGGCCATGCTGGCGCGCGCGGGCGTCGCCGGCTTGACGCGCCGCACCTCCAGCCCCGCCGCATTGAAAAGCTTCACCACCGCGCTTTTAACTCCGCTCATCATCCTGAATCCCCATCCCCAACCCTTTCAACTTCCTAAGGCTCTTCTTTTCAATTCTTTACATTTTACTTGACAACACGTTACTCTTGTGATAATTTAATGCGTGTTTGCCGCAATTCCAACCCGCCCGGCCCCTCGTCGCTCCTGCCCTCATCTATCCAGCTCTCTCTACCCACTCCACTCCCGCGCACTCTCTTGGAAAGGGCAAAAACAACCTCAAACTAATCCTTTATTTTCAAATACTTGCAAAATGCTCCTCCCGCAACCCCTTTGTTTTGATAACCATCCATTTTGATGGGGGGTGTACCCCCCCCCCCGGCCCATTTTGGAACTCGCCACTTCCCTTCACACCCTGTCCGCCACCGTTCCTTCCATGCGATTGAAGAACACCACCCCCGCCACCACGACTACCGCTACCATCGCGCTCGACGCCAGCAGCAGCAACCCTGGCGCCTGCCCCCGCCCTGTGATCGCCCACCGGAACCCGTCAATCACTCCCGCCATCGGATTCAACCCGTACAGCCACCGCCACCTCTGCGGCACTAGCGTGCTCGGATACGCCACCGGCGACGCGAACATCCAGAACTGAATCAAAAACGGAATCACGTACTTCACATCCCGATACAGCGCGTTCAGCGCGGACATCCATAAGCCGATGCCGAGCGCGGTGAAGAGCGCGAGAAGAAGAAGAACGGGGAGCCAGAGAGCGGCGAGCGTGGGGAGGATGCCGTAGGCGAGGCAGAAGATCCAGAGGACGACGAAGCCGATGGCGAAATCCACGAGGCCGGAAAGAGCGGTGGAGATGGGAAGAATAAGGCGGGGAAAATAAACCTTGGTGATAAGGCGCTGGTTGTCCACGACGACGTTGGTGGTGGACTGGAGGGAGTAGGCGAAGTAGGTCCAGGGAACGAGCGCGGCGAAGTAGAAAACGGGATAAGGGAGGCCGTCGGAGGGGAGCTTGGCGAGGCGGCCGAAAAAGAGAGTGAAAACGAGCATGGTGAGGACGGGCTGGAGCACGACCCAGAGGACGCCGATGGCGGTCTGTTTGTAGCGGATTTTGACGTCGCGCCAGACGAAGAAATAGAGGAGCTCGCGGTAGGCCCAGACTTCGCGGAGGCGGAGCTCGAGGAGGCCGCGGGGCGGCTCGATGCGGATGGTGGCGGAGGCGCCGGAGTGGAGCGGGAGAGCGACGCTGGTTTGCGTGACCGTGGCCATGCCTGACGAACAAGACTCCGAAAGAAAAGGATGAAGACGCGTCACCGCTGGATGCGAGTGACCCCGTATAAGAGTACCAAAGAAAAAGGAAGAAGAGTCGAAAGTCGCGGGTTGAAAGTTGAAAACAAGACGGAGAGGACTGGGAAGAAGCCGGCAAGGATGCCGGCGCTACAGAAACAAAACCATCAGGGAGGAGGGGGATTTTCCTCGAGCTGCTGGATGTCGCGATTTTCGATCTGCCGCATGAGGGCTTTGCGCTTGAAGAGGTAGGCGTGGAGCTCCGTGGAAAGCTGGCGCGGCACGACGAAGAACTGATTGTGAATCATTTCCGAAAAGGAGACGGGGCCGCGCGCGGGGATGAGATGCGAACCCCATTGAAACATGAGGCCGGCGTTCCAGAGAACGAAGACAGCGAGCGCGGCGGAAACAACGGCGAGCGCAGCTTTGCGAGAACGGAAAAATTGCGCGAAGCGATCGAGGAAAACGGCGAGGCCAAGAATGAAAAGAGGAGTGAGCGAAACGAAAAAGCGATTGCCGTAGGAAGAGATGCCGGCCCAGTCAGGATAACAGGCGATGAAAAGATAGAAGGCCAGGAACGCGGCGAGAAACGGAGCGCCAACGCGCGAATCATGCCACCAGAAGAGGAAGAGTCCGGCGATGGCGAGAAGAAGAATAGGAGTCCAAGCGAGCAAGCCGTGATTGGAAGCGAAGAGGACGTTGAGGAAGGCGGGCGAGCGCCAGGACCAGTCCTTGAGGGGAATATAGCCGGATTCGAAAGGGCTTCCGTAGATGAGATAGCGGGTGATGAAAGTGGGCAGCAGGCAGATCAGAATGACAACGGCGAAGAAAAGATGACGAACGAGGAGGTCCGAGAAGCGCGGGGATGCAGGGGCCGGGGGGCGGGCATCGCGACGGAAAGCGGAGAAATACTGTGGGATGGCTTCCACGGCGAGGACGGCGAGCACCAGGGCGTTGGGGTAGTAAACGTTGAGCATAAGGCCGGTGATGAGGGCGAGAAGCAGCCACTGGGTAAGCGCGCGTGAGGAGCGCGTCTGATGCCAATACCAGAGGAACAGGGCCACGGCAAAGGCGGAATGCGCGTGCGACCAAGAGGGGTTGAAATACATGTAGACGGGAAGCGAGCTGGCCCACCAGATACCGAGAGTAGCGAGAAGCGCCCAGCGCTCTTCAACGTACTGGCGCGCCAGACGAAAAGAAAGGAGCAAACCGAAAAAAGCGTAAAGCGAAGTGGCGAGGGCCATGGCGATGCGGTAGGGGGCGGAGAAACCGTCGGCGGTGACCGAAGAGCCCAGGGCGCGCGCGAGGAGAACGCAGGCGTGGGCCAGGAGAAGAAACGGAGTCCAAAGGATTGCGGGACCGACCGTAAAATGGTTATCAAGGTGGCCCGTGACGGTCCGAAAATCGGATTTGGGCTGGCCGTACTCATCGAGGCGCGGGGCACGAAAGCTAGCGTTGGCAGACTGATAGTCTTTCGTGAAATCCAAATTGTGCTGAATCAGAGGGGCGCGGGCAAAAGCGTAATAGCCGACGCCATCACCGCGCACCCAGGGATTGAGCAAGGGAATTGACAAGACAAAGAAAAAAGGAGCAGGCGCTCCGGCTTGCGTGCGCGCACAGCGAGCGAAGGATGGAAGTCAGGCGATGGCACAAACAAAGATCCGTCGAGTGATTCTACCGCGCCACGATCGTTCCCAACCGCGGTCAAGAGAACAAACACAATCCAAACTGATTCGAAAGGGTCCTCAGAATATAGATTATCTACATCATGCAGTACATACACCCCAGCGATTAAGCAGGTTGCTGAAAAACTTCCGGGGTGTCATTCCGAGAGCTGCGGCCGCCGGAGGAACAAGGCTTTTGCCAGCCAATGGGACAAAGTGTAATCCTTCCGACGTGGCCGTAATTTTCGGCCGGTTAGGCGGCAATGAGGAATGCCAGCTCTTTTTCAGCCGTCTCTTAGAGAACTGCCCGCAAAGGAAGATTGCATCAATCGGCGTTGGTTGCGGCGACTCTTTGAACGTCCGACTCGTTCGAATGTTGCTGAAAGAAAGCTGTAACGCGGTCGATGATTTCATTCAGCGGCGTGAGCAGGACGAAAGCCGGTCAACGAGTAGAGTTTTTCGACGGAGGGGACGCGGCGCATCATGTCCTCGAAGCCGGGCTCGTAGGCCTGGTCATAGGGAACGTATTCGATGGGAGATGAGCTGCCAGTGCGCTCCTTGACGCGGTGCGCCAGACCTTCGATGGTAATTTCCTCGGTATTACCGACGTTGATGACTTCGCCGACAGCACGGTCCGTATCCATGAGGCGGATGAGGCCTTCGACGGTGTCACGGACATCGCAGAAACAGCGAGATTGCTTTCCACTCCCGTAAATGCTGATGGGCGTGTGATCGAGGGCGGACTTGACGAAGTTGGGGAGCACCATGCCATAACGCCCGGTCTGACGCGGGCCCACGGTATTGAAGAGACGGACGACGATGACTGGGAGCTTTTTTTCTTTCCAATAAGAGAGAGCGAGAAATTCGTCAAGCGCTTTGGAGGCCGCATAGCTCCAGCGACCCTTGGTGGTGGGACCAAGCACGAGATCGGCATCCTCGTGAAACGGGACATTGGTATTTTTGCCATAGACCTCGGAGGTGGAGGCGGTGAGGACAAGTTTTTTTTTCTTGCAAGCGGCTTCGAGGATCATCTGCGTCCCGTTCACGTTGGTTTCGATGGTCTTGACGGGGCTTTCGACGATGAGTTTGACACCGACAGCGGCGGCGAGATGAACGATCACATCGGCATCATCCACGAGCTCGGCAAGCAACTGGCGGTTCTCGATATTGTCGAGGTGATATTGCATGCGACTGGATGATTTGAGATGGCGGATGTTTTCGACGCTGCCGGTGGAAAGGTTATCAAGCAAGACGACGCGATCGCCGCGATCCAAGAGCCTCTCTGAGAGGTGAGAACCGATGAAGCCGGCGCCGCCGGTGATCAGATAGCGCAAAGAGCCTCCTTAGAGTGCCTGAGAGTCGTCATCGTCATCGCGGTGGCGGGAGACAGCTTCGACAACCGCTTCCGAATGCTCGTCCTGTGGAGTTTCGCCCGCTTCCTGAGGGCCGTACCCATAGGAATATGGATAGTAGCGATAGGAGTAGTAATAATCCGGAGCGCTGGAATCCACGGCATTGAGAACGACGCCAAGGATACGGCACTTGACGCTGCCGAGAAGATCGCAGGTGCGAGTGAAAGCTTCCTTGGGTGTTTCGCCGCTTCGAACCACGAGCAGAACACCGTCAACTAGCACGGAAAGAATGACGGCATCCGTGGCGGCCATGATGGGCGGCGAATCAATGACGATGAATTTGAACTTGGTACGCAGCTCGGCGATGGCCTCGACGAGCTTGTGGGAAGAAAGCAAGTCCGCGGGATTGGGAGGCAGCGGACCCGTAGGAATGGCCACGAGATTGGGAATCGCGGGATGCGGGACGGAAACTAGATCGAGGCTGGATACACCCGCGAGATACGAACTCAGGCCCGCATACTTGCCATTTCCGAGATTAAGGAGGCGGCCAACCCCAGGCTTGCGAAGGTCGGCATCGACGAGCACGGTGCTGTCGCCAAGCTGGGCGAGGGTGACGGCGAGATTCGCGGCGGCGGTGGTCTTGCCTTCCCGGGGCAAGGCGCTGGTGACCAGGATTACCTGGGGAGGATGCTCGGCCTGTGAGAGCAGGATGGAGGTACGCAAAGCGCGAAAGGCTTCCGACATTTGCGATTTGGGCAAATGCTGGGCGACGAGTTCGATGCGCTTGTCATGGCCATTGGAAGAAAAGCTTTGGAGCAGGCCAGGGCGTTTGCCATTTCCGTTCGAGCCGGCAAACTGCGGCACGACGGCGAGGGAAGGCAAGCGGGCGATGGTTTCGATATCGTCGGGAGTTTTGACGGTGTTGTCCATGTACTCGCGCATGAGAGCGAGGCCGATGCCGCCAACCAGGCCAACGATGAAGGACAGCGCGATGTTGCGTGTCTTAGCGGGGCGCGCCGGGGCGGAAGGAATCATGGCGGCATCGACGATGCGAATATTGGAGGAGCGCAAGCCAGCGGAAATGGCGGTTTCCTTAAGCTTGGTCATCAGGCCTTCGTAAAGAGCCTTGTTGGCCTCGGCCTCGCGCTTGAGGATGTTGTACTCGACAAGCTTTTCGGCCATGTTGTTGGCTTCCGCTTTCTGCTTGTCGAGGGCCTGGGTCAGAAGAGTTTCGCGCTGGCGCGCCTCGCGAAAATCGCTTTCGAGCATATCGAGCATCTTCTGCTTTTCTTTCTCAACGGACTGATCGAGATCCTTGAGCTGCGTCTGAAGACGCTGGACCTTGGGGAAGTTCGGGCCGTACTGGCTGACGGCATCCGCGTATTGGGCCGAGGTGTCGCTGCGTTTGCGGAGCAAATCGGCGAGTGCGGCATTGCCCTGAATCTGTGGCACGGCGTCCAAATTGCCGGACTTGGCAAACTGGAAGAGCGATTCCTTCTTCATGCGCTCGCTCTGCGCATCCGTGAGCTGCTTATTGATGTCCGAGAGCCGCTGGGTGGTGATGTTCTGCTTGTCGTCGAGGGTCCAGATCTGGTTTTGCCGTTCGTAGGAGATGCGAGCGTCCTCGGACTTCTGGACCTTGATCTTCAACTCGCTGAGCTGATCGGCAAGCCAAGTGGAAGCCTGAGTGGTGGCTTCATATTTGCTGCGGAAATTCTGTTCGATGTAGGTGGCAATATGAGCGTTGACGATCCTAGCGGCGAGCTGAGGATCGGTGGATTCGAAACTGACATCCATGAGGCGGCTGTTGGGGACGCGCTTGACGCTGAGACTGGCCAAAAACTCACCGAGTTCGGGAGGGCGCTTCTGGTTGGCGAGGCTGCCGCTGGCGACGGCTTCCGAAGGCCCGTTGGGAGTGGAGAATTCCGGGCGCGCCGAGAGACCGTTGTTGCGGATGGTCTGAAGAGCGAGAGTTTCGCTGGTCAGAATCTTGGTTTGCGTCTCGATGTAATTTTCGAGATCCATCATGTAGTCGTAGGAATCGGAGCCCTGGAAAGGGAGAATGTTGGCATTTTCACGGTCGACTTCGATGCGGGCAGTGGCGATATAGATGGGCTGCATGCGAAACGTGGCGATGGAGACGATGGTCACGACGGCGAGCATGAAGGAGAGGATGAGCCATTGATGCTTGCGAAGAATCAGGAGGTAGTCGTAGAGATGAGGCTGGCGCGGAGAAAGCTCCAAGGAAGGAAGACGGGAGGGGATGGGCACGAGTTCCACGGCGCCATTCGAACCATTTACACGCGAAACGATTTTGTTTTCGTCAGCCATTTTCATTGATATGCAAGGCGGTAGATAGCCACACCGGATCCCAGCGCAATGCCTAATTCCAGGGCCCGGAGCATGGCCTGCCTGGCAGGGCTCTCCGGGACGTAGAGGATGTCGCTGGGCTGTAGCTGGACATCCTCGGTCTGGCGATCCAACACTTTCTTGAGATCAACGGCGACTTCGTGCTGTTTACCCTGATCGTCCTTGCGAATGATGACGGCATGATCCTTTTTAGCGGTGCGGCTCAAACCACCCGCGAGAGCCAGGACTTTCAGAGTGGTCATCTGCGCGCGGTCATTCACAAGGACAAAGCCCCCGGGACGGCTCACGGCGCCCAAAACGTAGACGATGCCGGCGTGGGGAACGGTGACGGTGTCACCGGCCAGAAGCACGATATTGTTGGACATGTCGCCGGTTTCCATTAATTCGCTGAGGTTGATAGTCATCGTATTGTTCAAGCGAGGCGGTTCGTCAAGTGCGGGAGGACTGGCGGAGGAAGTTGGGGAGGCGGCGCTCGCGGGAGCGGAGGAAGCGGTCTTTTGGACAGGCGCAGCACTGGAATCTGAACCGGCATCCGACGAGGGCTTGGAGGTCGAGCCTGCAGGCGTGGCATCCGACGGAGGCGGGACAACGTCTTCGGGGCCGATCGCCGGCGGTTCCGAGGGACCAGCGGAAGAATCCTGAGCGGGGCGGGTCACAATGACGGTGTCACCCGCATCCGGGGCAACGCCACCAGCCTCGGCGAGAACTTCCAGGAGCGTTACCTGGCGGTCCGCCTGGTAAACCATGGGGTGAGGGACGGCGCCGACAACCGTGATGGGTTTGCTCTTGCGCTCTTTTACACTGACGCTGACCTCAGCGTGAGAGACGAGGCCGTTGGCCTCAAGGACTTCCGCGATTTTCTGTTCCGCCTGGAGTTCCGTCAGACCCGAGACGTGCAAGCGAACGGGGACGAGAGGAATGCCAATGGAGCCGGTCTGGCTGACGCGGACTTCGCGGCTGAGTTCCTTAACATCGAAGACATCGATATTGAGCACATCGCCACTGCCGATGACATAGTCGTGCGGCGCCATGCGCATGGTGGCGGAGAGAGACCGTATGCGGTCATTAAATTGTTGTGGCGTTTCGGCGACTGTCTGAGCGCGGCTGAGAGGCACCAGAACCAGCAACCCTAGCAAGGTAGTCGTGACGGAACACCACGCCAACGCACCCAGTCTGGCTGGCTGCATAAGAATAGATGACCCCCGAGTGTGATTATACAGGTAGAAGGGCGAAGTCAATCAGGGATTTAGAGGATTGCGATGGCGGCGCCCGGGAGAGGAGGGCGAGGGTGCGCGAGAAGGAATCCCGACGGTGGCCAAGTGAGCCATGAGGAAGAAGAGCAGTGCGTTGGCGGGGATGTGGAGATTGAAATCGACGAGGCCGTGCACCAGAAAGCCGCAGCAAGCGGCGAAACCGGAGAGCTGAAGAGCGCCGGCAAAGGAGCTGTTGAGATCGCGGAGATGCTTGAAGGATTCGGCAAAGATAACGCCGAGAAACCAGGCACAACACAGACCGCCGAGGAAACCGGTTTCGGCAAGAGCTTCGAGGTAGTCGTTGTGGGTGTGGTTGACAATTTTGCCGTCGTAGAGGGTTTCGTAGGGAGGATAGACGATTTGAAGGGTGCCGAGTCCGGTACCCCAGAGAGGGTGATCGAGAAAGATGCGCCAGGTGTCGCGGCGCATGGAGGCGCGCTTACCGGCGGTGACTTCCAGCGATTGCAGGGAGGAAAAGCGCTGGAGGATTTGTCCGACGCCGAGCCAGGAGACCATCAGGAGGGCAACGAGTAGGACGGCCGCGGCGGCAAGCAACTGTTTGCCCACGGCGCGACGCAGGATGAGCACCAGGGCGAGAACACCCAGTTCGACGCCGAAACTCACAATGCCACCCCGAGAGGCGGAAAGAAAGAGCGCGCCAATGGGAAGAACGGCGAAGACGCCGACGACGAGACGGCGCTCGTGGCGGACCTTGCCAAGAACGAGAGGAACAAGAGCAAGGGGCAGAATCAGTTCGGCAAAACCGGCGAAATGATTGCGATTGACGTAGGGACCGAAGGGAATTCCGCCATAGCGCATCTCGCGAAACCAGTAGAGCTTGCCGTTGAAGGTCAGGTGCTGAAGAATGCCGAAAATGCTGACCAGAAAACCGAAGCTCATCCCGAACCAAACAAAGCCGCGCCAGTCTTCCAGAGTGTGAAAGGCCTGAACGGCAAGAAAAAGAACGAGGAGATCGGCGAGGAGGAGGAGGAGTTCGATGCGCGTGCTGTAAGCCGAAGCGGTTCCGCCGAAGAGCCACTGGGCGAAAACGATAAGAGTGAAGCAGGCGAGGGGCGGCAGGAGGGGAGAGAGAACGATTTGTTCTTCCCGGTGGAGGTAAAACCAAGCGGCCCAGGCGAGGAAGAGCAACCCCGCGCCGGTTTCGAGGACAGCGCGAGCCCAATCCTCGACGCCGCCATGAGCGGCGACGGCGAAGACAAGCAGCGCACAGATGCCAATCCGCAAGAACTTCATGGCCGAGAGCGCTCCGGAGATTGGGGGACCAGGGCGACGTCATCCACCCAGACGGTCCCCTCAATATTGTTGTCGGCTTGCTCGCTGGGGAAGCGAACCATGCAGACTTGGGCTTCCTGGACGCCGATGCCGGAAGACCAGGTGGTTTCCACGAGTGTCCAGGGTTCGGTGCCGCGGACATCCGGCGTGACAGAGGAGGAGGAATCCTGTGAGCCGACGGAACGCAACTGAAAACGGAGGCCCTGGTCGGTAGTGAGGGCCCTGGTGCGGAGCCAGGCAGAGAAACGGTAGGAGGTTGACGGCTGGACGGGAACGAAGTGGCAAAAGTCGTTGAGATTCAGATTGGACTTTCCGTCGAAGATGAGGCGGAGAGAGTAATTTCCGGAGTGCTTCTCGTGGGCGTCGAGGCCAAATTGAACGTCGGGGGGATTTCCCGGGAAGAGCCAGGAGAAGCCGCCGCCGGTGACACCAGATTCGAAGCCGCCGTCCCAGAGGACGGAGCCGTGGGGGCCCTGAAGATCGGCCATGCCGGCAAATGCTACCGCCTGGTCCCAGACGCGGTGCGCGTCTGGGATTCGATTGCTATTCATCAAAGCGCCGACCAAAAAAAAAGCATCCCGCAGGGGCAACCGGGGATGAATCGCGACGAGCCGGTCCCACACCCTAAGGGCGATGTCGGTTTGGCCGTCGGAAATTTGGTCCCGGATCACATCCACGTAGACATCGCCGATCGGCGGGAGGACGCGATCGAGAATTTTCTGGACGCCGGGCTCGATGCGAAGAGCGCGAGAAAAGGCTTCCGCGCCGCGCTTGGGGTCGGCCTGAACGGCGTTGCGAAGTTCGGCGAAGGCGGGGTCCAGTTCGCCTTGGCGGAGAAGAAAATTGCCGTAGCGCCAGGAGACTTCTGCGGAGAGAGGATAAGCCTTCTTGGCGTGGAGGAAAGCGTCGCGGGCGGAAGCGAGATCGCCCTCCGATTCGTAGGCGGTGGCGAGATCCATCCAGGTGTCGGCGGAACGGGGATTGAAGGAGAGCGAGGAAAGATAAGCGCGAATGGCGCGCTGGGAATTGGGATCGTCAAGGTTGTACTGCCAGTAGCGGCCCAAGAGATACGAGTTGCGAGCGTCGGCGGGTTCGAGTTGCACGGCGCGGGCGTAGCCCTCAGCGGTTTGCAGACCGGCGAAGTAAACGGCGCGGGCGTTTCGAATGCTGAAATAGGAGAGAAAGACGGCAAGAAAGAGAGCGGCGGCGACGATCAGCGCGCGGTGGGCAGGGTTGGGGATGCGCAGAATCATGCCAGGGTACTGTGCCTAGCCGAGTTCGGAGTTGCAAGACAAAAGTCAGATGCGGCGGGGGCGGAACGCGGCGGAGTTGGAAAAGCGTGAGGTGGTTGCTGAGGACGGATGGGGCCAGTAGAATGAATTTCCAGCCAAATAGCGATGGAAGAGGAGTTTTTCACGCCGCCGCGCGGGTGTCGTTGAAGGGACTAAAAGCTGCCCGGATTGGGGCGCAAGTTTGAGGTGAATGTGCAGCATTATGTTGCGCGCCTATCGTAGTGCGGCGAGACGAAGCTAGCCAACCAAAAAGCCTGCGGCGCGCAGGGAAAGGCAAATGGATTGAGCGGTATCGTGGGCATTTTGCAGCGGAACGGTGCGCCGGTCGAGCGGACGCTGCTGCAGAACCTCGTTCATTTCCTCAACTACCGGGGACCGGATGGCCGCGAAATCTGGGTGGAAGGCAACGTGGGCCTGGGGCACACGCTGCTGCAAACTACGTGGGAATCGCGGGGTGAACGCCAGCCGGCGAGCCTCGAAGGCCGATTCTGGATTGCAGCGGACGCGCGGCTCGACGGCCGAGACGAGCTCCGGGAGAAATTGAAGCGATCCGGGCGGAGAGTTGCATCCTCGGCTGCGGATTCCGAACTGATCTTGTGGGCTTATGCCGCCTGGGGCGCGCAGTGCGTGGATGAATTGCGGGGCGAATTTTCCTTCGGCATTTGGGACGCACGCGCCAAGAAGCTTTTTTGCGCCCGGGATCATTTCGGTATTAAGCCCTTTTATTACGCGCAATTGGGGGATTTTTTCGTTTTCAGCAACACGCTGAATTGCGTTCGGCTGCACCCCGGTGTATCCGGCGAATTGAATGAAGCTGCGATCGGCGATTTTCTTTTGTTTGGACTGAACTACGATGAGGCAACGACGACCTTTCGCGACATTCAGCGTCTGCCGCCGGCGCACTCATTGACCATTTCTCCGGAAGGTTTGAGAACCAGGCGCTACTGGGCTCCGCCGACGGACGGGCGAATCCGCTATGCGCGAGACGAAGACTACGTCGAGCATTTCCAGGTTCTGCTGCGAGCCGCCGTGGAGGACCGTCTTCGCACGTACCGGGCCGGGATCTTGCTGAGCGGCGGGCTGGATTCGTCCGCGGTGGCAGCGGTGGCAAAGGAAGTTTCGGCGAAGAGCGCGCAAGCCACGGAAATCCGCGGCTACACGCACATCTACGAATCGCTGATTCCCGATCGTGACGGCGAATACGCTCGCGAGACCGGAGAGTTTCTGCGCATTCCAATCCAATTTCTTCCGATGGACTATGCGCAGCTCTTCGAGCGCTGGGACGAGCCGGAATTCCATTTGCCCGAACCGGCCAACGACCCACTTTTTGCGGGTTTCTTGGACTCCTGCCGCACCATTTCCGCGGATTGTCGTGTTCTATTGTCCGGGGAAGGCATCGACAACCTGATGGATTTTCAAATGTGGCCGTATTTGCAAGATTTGAGGCGAACTGGAGAGTGGCGGCGCCTGTGCTCGGAGATGGCAAACTATCTTTGGGTGAGACCCTTTCCGTGGCGCGGCATTCTTACTCGCGGGAAAAGACTGATCGGCAAGGATCCGGAGATCCCGACGTTTCCGAAATGGCTGGCGCCGGATTTCGTGCGGCGAGCGAACCTGGAAGCGCGATGGAAAGAATTGAATGAGCATCCCGTGGCACCCAGCGGACATCCAATACTTCCAAACGCCCACGCCTCTCTCTCCCTGCCACAATGGACGCATATGTTCGAACTGGAAAACGCCGGGGCGACGCCGTATCCGCTGGAAGTGCGCTACCCGTTCCTCGATTTGCGGATCGTGAATTACGTGCTGGCGCTTCCTCCGTTTCCCTGGTTCTTTAGAAAGATGCTGCTGCGCGAGGCGATGGCCGGGCGATTGCCGGAGCGCGTGCGCACGCGGCCGAAGACCGCGTTGCAGGGCGATCCTGTGTCCGCGCAAGTGCGGCGGGTGGGGGCGGAACTGTTCAATAAGATACAGTGGAGCCGGGAAGCTGAGCGTTATATTGACCGTACTGCGCTCACGACAGTGCATGGTAATATGAATGCTGTCGAGATTAGTGACAGTTTACGACCCTGGTGTCTCAACATTTGGTTGCAGTCGGAGCGCAGAGTCCGGTATAACTGGCAAGCGGAGGCTCGCAATGGGTAAGCCCGTCAAGCGAGAACCAAAAAAGCCGTATTCGAAGCCCACGTTGACCGTTTACGGGACGGTGCGGGAACTCACGCAAAGGGTCGGAACCCACGGCAACCGTGATGGTGGAATCTCGCCAACGCAAAACAGAACTTCTTTCTAATGTCAGAAGTGTGACCTGCCCCCGGTAGCGACCTCACAAAATTCCAGCAGGTGAGGAAATCGAGATATCGTGGTAGTGTAATTAGCGGCCCAAATTCTCCGCGTGTTAGTTTCGGATTGCATACCCAAGTTGGATCACAACTACTCTGTTTTCGGTTTACTGCTGCACTCCAATCTAGCCATTCCCGGAATTGTGCCGATTGACTCAACGAGCCGTTCCCCTGATATTGAACTTCACTTGGGGTATTCACCATATCCCGGCAGAAAACTTTCGTCGGACGAAGAAGCACTGACGTACACGAGCTCTCATTCTGCCGCGACTGGCGAGCCGGCTTTGCGGGTTTGGCGGGTGAAGAAGGATGCTTATCTACGCATCGCATATTCCGATGGCACGCAATTCTGGGTGGACCGAAAGCGCGAAACACTCTGGGCTGTATGGCCTGAAAACTTGTCGCTCGAAGATACCTCTTCCTATTTGCTGGGACCGATCCTCGGACTTCTGTTGCGTTTGCGTGGCGTGACCTGCCTGCATGCGAGTGCAATTGCTATCCGGGAGCGTAGTGTTGCCTTCGTGGGGCCAGAAGGGGTGGGGAAATCAACGACAGCAGGAGCCTTCGCCCAGCAAGGTCACGGGATCCTCTCCGATGATATTGCGGCGGTCATCGAACGAGAGGGGGCTTTCTATATCCAGCCAGCATACCCTCATCTAAGCCTTTGGCCTGAGTCCGTGAAAATGCTTTATGGAACTGCGGAGGCGCTGCCGCGCTTCAGCCCGGGTTGGGAGAAGCGTCGCCTGGCGCTGGGAGATGAGGGTGCACGCTTCGAGAACCGCGCGCTCCCTCTTGGCGCCGTTTATCTCCTTGGTGAGCGCCGTGCGGATCCAGCACCATACGTGGAACCATTGCCACCGCAAGCTGCTCTTCTCTCACTCGTAACCGATACCTACGCCAACAAAATCCTTGATCGGGAGCTACGTGCGCAAGAGTTCGCGGTTTTGGGGCGCCTCGTTACGATGGTCCCGATCCGTCGCGTCTACCCACATTTGGAAGCGACCCGGCTTGGGGAACTCTGCCGGGTAATTCATGAGGATTTGGCGTCCTTGGGTCTACCATCAGCAGCCCGTCCCTGATTACTTTGGGGCACCTCCAATTACACTTTACGAAGTCTCCGAGTTATCTGATACGATACAGCAGTCATTCCCGTTTTAGAACGCGCCTTCCCGAATTGGGGCACTATGTTAGCTGCGTGCGCCATGCTTTCTCCCTCTCCAATAAAGCCCAGATCGTTTCTTAACCAAACTTTCCTGGCTTGTTCCAAACTGGAACCGCTGGAAGTGTGGGGCAAAGGCGAGAGCGGGTTCTTTAGCGGCGCGTTGAGGACGAGCAGCGACTCGAAGATTTAGGAGGATTGCCAAAATGAAGACGCGGGGAGCTTGGGTGAATGTGGCGAAGTTCATCGGTGTGACCGGACTTGTATGTGGTCTCTTGCTGCTTGCAGCTTTTCGAAGCGCGGGGAAGCGCTCTCCGCAAGCGGGGACCGGACTGTCACGGGCCGAGGCGAACACCGCATCCAAAGTCTCGGGCACCAAAGATGATCCCAAGTGGCGTGGGGCCTATGGCAAGTTGCCGTTGAGTTTTGAACAGAACCAGGGACAGACGGCCCAGGAAGTCCGATACATCTCCCACGGTGCGGGGTACGCCCTCTTTTTGACGTCTCAGGAAGCAGTTGTTTCCTTGCAACAACTTGTGCCAGTAAATCTATCAGCGTTGCATCGAGCGGCTTATTTTCGAGCGTTGCGGCAGGCGCGCCAGGCCGGCAGAATGACCGTCCTGCGCATGCATCTGGAGGGGAGCAATCCAGAGCCGAGGATCATGGGAAGCGATCAGCTGCCGGGAAAAGCGAACTATTTTATCGGGAATGATCCCACGAAGTGGCGCACAGGGATTCCCACGTATGCAAGCGTAAAGTACGCCGGAGTCTATCCTGGGGTGGATCTTGTCTTCTACGGCAATCAGAGGCAGTTGGAATATGACTTTGTAGTGGCACCTGGAGCCGATCCGGGCGCCATCGAACTAAGTCTGAAAGGCGCCAAAAAAGCCCATGTAGCAGCGAACGGAAATTTGATCTTGAGCGTCCCTGGCGGCCAGGTGACACTGCAAAAGCCAGTCGTCTATCAGAAGGTGAACGGTAGCCGGCGAGAAATCGGAGGGAGGTATTCTCTTGCGAAAAAGGATCGTGTCACTTTTGCCGTAGCGAAATATGATCGAAGTGAACCTCTTATCATTGATCCGGTACTGAACTATTCGACTTACCTCGGCGGCAGCGCTACAGGCGACACGGCGCAGGGGATTGCGGTGGATTCGGCGGGGGACGCCTTCGTCACAGGGGCAACGTTCTCAACGACGTTTCCGACGACGCCGAGCGGGTTCGGCGCTGGAAATGCAAATGGGACAGTCTTTGTCACCGAGCTAAATCCGGCCGGGACACAACTGCTCTACTCGACCTATTTGGGGGGTACGGGAGGAGATTATGGGCTGGGGATCGCCCTTGATTCCTCGGGCAATGTCTATGTAACCGGAGAAACATTTTCGACGGACTTCGCAACTACGCCGAATGGCCTTAAATCCGGCACGAATGCCGGAGCCATTAACGGTACGAGTTTCATTTCCAAGATCAATCCAACGCTGAGCGGAACGAGTTCGCTGGTTTATTCCTCCTATCTGGGCGGAAGTGGAGGAACCGTGCCCGATTTCGGGAATTCCATTGCGGCTGACTCGAATGGGAATGCTTACGTGACTGGATTGACGGATGCCTTGGCAGGGTCAGGGTTGACGAATTTTCCAATTACCATTGCTAATGCCTTTCAGACAAGCTTGGGTAGCAGCGAGGGAAATGCCTTCCTCACCAGGATTGATACCACCCAATCAGGAATCAATTCATTGATCTACTCAACGTATCTAGGAGGAAATGGCGCGAACGCTACATCTGCAGGAGGTCTGGGAGTAGGCGATGAAGGACTGGGGATTGCCGTAGACTCCGTCAGCGATGCCTATGTCACGGGCGCAACCAGCTCCACTAACTTCCCGACGACCTCGACTGCATTCCAGACAAATACGACGCCGCCAACGGCCGTTGCCAAGGGAACCGCATTTGTTACTCGAATCGATACGACGAAAGCGGGAGCCGCATCCCTAGTTTATTCGACATATCTGGGCGGCAACACGTTTGATTTCGCCACGGCAATCGCACTTGGACCCGGTAATGTTGCCTACGTGACCGGGGTGACGGATTCGCTTGCGTTTCCCACGTTTCCGGCGGGGGCATACCAAACAACTGGTTCTTCGTTTGGCTCTGTTTTCATCAGTCTGGTTGACACTGGGCAAACGGGAAGTACCTCTCTGAAGTACTCGACGTTTCTGGGGGGTGGCGGAAGCACCGGCTTTGGAATTAGGGCAGACGCGGCAGGGAATGCCTATGTCGGTGGAGGGACTAACTCCGGCACGTTTCCCCGGACCCCGGGTGCATTTCAGCCGGCTTTCGCGGCTGGGGCGGCGGGCGAAGGGTTCATCTCAAAACTCAATCCAGGTGGCAATGGCGCGGCAGACCTGGTTTATTCAAGTTTCTTCGGCGGAAGTGGAAGCGCGAGCGGTCCCGACGGCGTCCATGCCGTCGCGATCGACACGTCAAATAATGCCTATTTAACGGGTGTAACGTTCTCTTCCCCGGCGACTTTTCCTATTTTTCCGGCCGGAGCCGTGCAAACCACTCTACCGGGCGGAGCCATATCAGCAGCCTTTGTGGCGAAGCTGACGCTGATCCCAACGTTGGTGGTGACGCCGACGAGCCTTAATTTTGGGACGGTGCTCATGCCGGGCACTAGTCCGGCACAATCGGTGACGCTGACGAATAACACGAATTCGGCGTTGGCGTTTACAAGCGCCGCCGTATCCGGCGGGAGTCCCGCTGCGGCCAATACGGATTACGTTGTTTCCGCCAATACGTGCGGCGCGAGCATCGCGGCCGGAGCTTCCTGCGCGGTCAGCGTGACGTTCACGCCATCGGCACCAGCCTCGGCCGAGACCGCCACGCTGGTCTTGACCGATGGCGACAGCACCAGCCCGCAAAACATCAGCCTCAGCGGCACCGGCTCAAATCCGGCACCGGTCGTGGGACTTGCGCCGACGAGCCTGACATTTGGAGCCCAGACGGTGAATACCACGAGCGCTGCACAAACGGTGACGCTCACGAATACTGGAACCGCCGCATTAACGATCAGTTCCATCGCCTCTTCGGGTGATTTCGCTGAGACGAATCCCTGCCCGGTGAGTCCAGCAACTCTGGCGGCCGGAGCGAATTGCACAATTAGCGTGACATTTACGCCCACTGCAACGGGTACGCGGAGCGGCACCCTGACAATCACGGACAACGCCAGCAGCAGCCCGCAGACCGTGCCGTTGAGCGGCACAGGCACAGTCACGCCCGATTTCTCGCTAACGGGACCAGCCACGCCGCCAACGGTCAAAGCCGGTAATTCGGTGAACTTCACCGTGACAGTCACGTCGGCGGGTGGATTCAATTCCGCGGTAGCACTGACGTGCACGGGAGCTCCCGCGCTTTCCACATGCACGCCGGTGCCAGCTTCCGTTACGCCGGCCGCAAATGGAACGGCAACTTCAACGGTGAAGGTGACGACCACGGCGATGATGACACCGCCTCCGGCGAGGCCGATGCCACCCATCTCCCTACGCCAGATCGTTCCACTGGTCTTTGCGTTGATGTTACTGTTCCTGCTGCCAACCACTCGGCGGCTGCGCACGCGGCTGGCAATGACCACGGCGATGATTATTTTCATCGCACTGGCGGGTTGTTCAGGACCAAAGCCGCCCGGAACGCCGACGGGACCAGCCACACTGACGATCACCGGCACATCGGGTGCGCTGAGCCATTCGGTCACGGTGAATTTGACGGTCACGCCTTAATCGCCGTAACTGGGACAGAAAAAACGCGCGTGCCGGACAACGGCCCGCGCGTTTTTTTTGCATTTAATGGACTCGGGCAAAGGAACCAATTGCGGGTGAAACAAAACGGGAGCGATCAGGGTTTGCTTTCGCGGCCATATTTTCGCGCGAGACGAAAGGGCCTGCGCAGAACATCCAAAAAACCGTGCAGCTTTTCTTTCGAGTCGCCGCTCCAGTCTTCCTCGGTGGGCGAAAGGGAAAGCCGCAGCAGATAGGCGGGCGCCGAAAGCAAGCCGCCACGCATGCGCATTCGAAAGGTGGCGCGTTCGAATAGCCCCGGCGGTGCATAGCCAGCGGCGGGGAGCCATTTGAGAATTTGTTTGGCGAGCCGGGCGGCCACCGCGTCGGCCCGCACTTTGACCATAACTTCATCCGGCAGAGGCGTTTTCAAAAGGTCCGCGGCAAGTCGCAGGCCGGTGTGGAGCATGCGTTCCGCTCCGACTTCACTCGCCGACGCGAAGGCCCTCTTCCAATCGATGCCCGATTGACGCGACACCAGCGCGGCGACATCCGCGATCCACATCAAACGTTCCCAAAAATGTTTTCCGCCGTGGATGCAGATCAGGACCAATTCATCTTCCACGGAGAGCGCCGGCGCATCGTGGGCATCCAGCCGGACGCGGATGTGCCTTTCGAAAAAGCTTTCCAGCGGAAGGCGGCGGGGAAAATAGCGGAGCGTGTGATCGTTGTGGAGCTCGACGATCAGTTTCGAATCCGGCTTGGAGAAAAGATACTGGCCGGGAATTTTCCCGGCATCGATGGAGCTGAGCGAAACTGTGGCCGCGTAGCCGGCCTCTATCATGAGTTCCGTGGCGCGGCGAATGTCGCGCTGACGTACGAGCAGATCCAGATCCCCGTAGTTGCGCATGGCGGGGTCGCCATAAGCCTGTACCGCGAGCACGGGCCCCTTCACAACGAGCGCGCCGATGCCCTGCGCGGCAAACCGGTCGAGCAAACGAAAAAGCTCCGCCGTCATTCTTAACGTAGAGAAAACCTGCGCGCGGTGGCGTTCGAGGAGCGTCTGCCTGATTTCCGGCGAGACGAAGGTTTGGTCGAGTTCACAAAGACGGACGGTGAGGTGCGCGAGCACGCCGTGCTCCTCCGCAAGGACGAGCAACCGGGACCAATCCGCAGAGCGCAGCAGGGCGGTAAGCCGCGAGGCGTCCCCCGCCGGAGAAGCGCACTCGATGAGGACGGCCCATTCGTTGCGGAACGAGGCCATATCGGATGGATGTGGAAGGGCCAAAAACTGCTCCGTGGTAATTCGAATGTAGTGTACGCGATTGGGGAGTCTCCTGGGCCGGAGAGATGATCAGGAAATTTCCGGGCCGCGCAAGGAGGCGCTATTTGCCAATCGAGGCGGTTAAGCTCTCGTCACCGCGGCCGCGGCGACGAACATCGATTCCCAAACGCTTGATTTTTTGATTGAGGGTGGAAAGAGGGATCAGGAAACGTTCGGCGGCTTCGGTCTGGTTCCAGCCGGTGCGTTCGAGCATATCCATGATGATTCGGCGCTCGATCTCATCCATGATTTGAAACAAGGACGGCTGGGGATTGTCCGCGGCGGAACGGGAGCCGGGCTCGCCGGGAAGCGGCGGCAGAAATTCCGAGAGTTGGAGGCGAACGCCGCGAACGATTTCCTTGCTGCGGATGCTTTCGGGCAAGAGGTCGGCGTCCACGCGCTCCTGTGTGGAGAGGACGACGGCGCGCTCGACGACGTTTTCGAGCTCGCGCACGTTTCCGGGCCAGTCGTAATCCATGAGCAGCTTCAAGGCGGCCTGGGTAAATTGCCGCAGCGGCTTGCCGTTTTCCTGGCAGTAGCGATCGAGGAAATGAGCGAGGAGAAGCGGCACGTCTTCGCGGCGGTCGCGCAGGGGCGGAATCTGCAAGTGAATGACGTTGAGGCGGTGGAATAAATCCTCGCGGAAGCGGCCCTCGCGCACGAGCGTCAAAAGATCGACGTTCGAAGCGGCGACGATGCGGACGTCCACCTTGATTTGTTCGGTGCCGCCGAGGCGCATGAATTCGCGCTCCTGGATGACGCGCAGAAGTTTTGCCTGCGTTTCCGGGCTGATGGTGGCGATTTCATCGAAAAAGATGGTGCCCTGATCGGCGACTTCGAAGAGACCTTTCTTGGAGGCGACAGCGCTGGTGAACGCGCCTTTGACGTGGCCGAAGAGCTGGGACTCGAGAAGATCGACAGGGATGGAGCCGGTGTTTACGGGCACGAAGGCCTTATCCGCGCGGGTCGAGGCCGAATGAATGGCCTTGGCGATGAGCTCTTTGCCGGTTCCGCTTTCGCCGCTGATGAGGATTGTCGAGCGCGAAGGAGCCACCTGCGTGACGAGGTCCAGCAGCACGTGCATTTTCTCGCTCTTGCCGACGATATTCGGGAAATTGAAGCGCTGCTTAAGGGCGCGCTTCAGTTGGAGATTCTCATCGCGGAGCCGCCGCGACTCAACGGCTTGCGCCACCTGCGCCAGCAACTCGTCGTTGGACCACGGCTTGGTGATGTAGTCCATCGCGCCGCTCTTAAACGCGGCGCGTGCCATGTCAATCGAACCATAAGCCGTGATTAGAACTATGGAGAGTTGGGGATCGCGGCGGCGAATCTCCTTCAACAGCTCGAGGCCATTGCGGTCCGGCAAGCTGACATCCAGCAGTAGGAGATCGTAGGGATGCTCTTCTAGTTTGGCGAGCCCGGATTCGCCCGTATCCGCGCTGGCTACGCCATAACCCTCGCTCTTGAGCAGAACCTCGAGACCCTCGCGAATTTCCGATTCGTCATCAACTACAAGGATCGAACCCTTAGACATGGACCGCTTTCCTGACCGCGGGGAACTCGACGTGGAAGGAAGTGCCTTTGCCGGGCGTCGAGCGCACGTCAATCTTACCGGCGTGCTCCTTGATGATGCCATAGCTTACGGAAAGGCCCAGGCCCGTGCCGCGGCCGATGGCCTTGGTGGTGAAGAAGGGATCAAAGATGCGATGAATGTGTTCGCGGGCAATACCCGCGCCGGTATCCGCAATTTCAATTTCGACGCTGCCATTGTGCGCCGCGGTGCGGATTTCCAGCATCCCGCCGCCGGGCATGGCATCGCGGGCGTTCAGGAAGAGGTTCAAGAAAACCTGCTGGAGCTTATTGGCGGAGCCGCGAACCGGAGGCAAGGTCTCGCCGAGCTGCTTCACGACTTGAATTTGCGAGGACTTCAAGGGATGGGCGACGAGCGACAGGGTTTCTTCCACGACGCGATTGACATCCACGTCCGCGGCTTCCGCTGCGCCAGTTCGCGAAAAATTAAGCAGGTTGTTGACGATTTCGCTGGCACGGAAGGTTTGTTTCACAATTTTATCAATGATGGACTGGCGGGGATCGCCTTCCGGCATTTGCTTGGCAAGCATCTGAATGTAGTTCGAGATGACCGCCAGCGGAGTATTCACTTCGTGAGCGACGCCCGCGGCCAAAAGTCCCAGCGAGGTGAGCTTTTCCGTCTGTGTCATTTGCTCTTCCATGCGCTCGCGCTGGGTCACATCATCGAAGAGCAGGAGGCGCCCGATGCGCTCGCCGGACTTGCTGACCAGTGGAGCGATGGAAACGTTCAATGTCAGCGATTTCCCCTGATGCTGAAGTCTCTGCTTATAGATGCCAGTGATCTGCTCTTCGTCGCCTCGCGCGGCAATCTCTCGGGCCAGCTCTTCCGGCAGGAGAGAGCTAAGCTGCCGCCCCACGGCTTCCTGTCGGACCACGCTGAAGAGCTGCTCCATGCGGGTGTTCCAGGATTCGACGATGCCGTCCAGATCCACGGCCAGCACGCCAACGTTCAAGGACTCGACGATGTTTTCACTGAAGTCCTTGAGGCGGGCGATCTCCAGGGCTTTCTGCTCGAGGGAGCTGTAAAGATGGGCATTGTCGAGAGCGATGGCCACGTAGCCGGCGATGGTCTCGACGAGTTCGACGTCCTCGCTCGACAAAAAATCGCCGTCAACCGTCTTGCCGAGGCCGAGGACGGCAACGGTCCGTTCCCGGATGCGGCAGGGCACAAAATAATTCAAATCGAGTTGTTCGAGCGTGCGGCGAACCGGGTCGCTCACATCGCGCGCCAGACGGGGCGACTCGAAAAAGAGCGCCCCGCGCGCGAACTCGGGCCGGGCCGGCTCGAGGAAACTCAGATCCAGCGGCTGCGAAAGCCGAACACCCATGGAGCGGGCGATGCGCATCTGGCCGGGTTGGGCCGTGTCATCGACGAAAATCGCAAGCCGGTCCACCAACAAGGTCTGCGAGATGCGGTCCATGACCGAACCGAGCATGGGATCGAATCGCACTTCATTGGTCAGCGTGCGCCCGAATTCGATGAGCGTGCGCCGGTAGTCGAGGCGGTCACGATAGAAGAAGCGGTCGAGACGCGCCTGAATCCACTCGCGGAAGGGCTGGAACAAGAACGCCGCGATTACGATGGCGATCATTCCGCCGACCGGGCCGTTAGTGGACGTATGGAAAATGTCCGCGATTAATGCGACCAGGGCAAAGTAGACAGCCGCAACGCCCGCGGTTGCCGCGGTGTACGCCAGGCCGCGCTTGAAGATGATGTCAACGTCCATCAGGCGGTAGCGGATGATGGCGTAACCAAAACAGAGCGGGATCAGGACCAGGCTGAGCGCGGAGAATTTCATCCAACCGCGCGAGGCGGCATCAAACACGAACGGCAAAATGTAGAACAACACGAATGGCAAACTGCCCGCAACCGTGCCGCCGGTAAGCCATTTCAACTGCTGCCGGAGGACACCGGAGGGCGCCGCGCGGAAACTGCGGTAGAAGACGAACCCGGCAGCCAGGAAACATGCCGCGAGATAGCTCAGCTCAATCTTATCGAGCAAGACGCGCGAACCCAGCCAGGGAACAAAGCCCAAGGCATTCCGCGCGGTACTGATGTGAATCAGAAGCAGGGCGAGAGGGGGAAGGTAGACGACCAGTAATTTCGAAGACGAGCGGAAGGCTGTCTCGGTGCGTCCCGGAAAAACCAATGCGAAATGGAGGAGCAAGGCGGGCGCTAGAAGCCGCGCCGCAATCTCCGCCCAATATACTTCCTGATCGAAGATATCCAGTTTCCCGCTGTAGTGGAACGAGTACAGAATGAACGAGACCAGACAGAAAATGTAAAAGTGAACCGCGCGGGGTGCGTTCCAGCGGCGAATGAAGATGAACAGCCCGATGAAGAGATAGAGGAGACCTACGATACGGAGGTAATTTTCAATGGAGGCAGGTTTGTCCGCCGGGGCTGTAACGAGAGGCGTTTCAAACTCTTCTCCGTTCCGCGTAAGCTTGTAGCGAACCTGAGTCCACAGCCCGGCCCGCGTGAGACGGTTGGTAACCTGTACAGCCCGCGTCAGCGGCGCGCCGTTGAGGGTCAGGAGGACGTCCCCGGGCCGAATGCCTGCGCGGGCTGCCGGAGAATTGGGCGAAACTTGCCAGGCTTGAATTCCGTGGTCCGTGTCGAGCCAGGCCACTCCGTCATCAACGAGCTCAAAACGGCTGCGCTGGTCGAAGTTGAGCAGGGCAAAAATCATCGTTGCCAGCGTTGCTAGCGCCAGAACAACGGCCCCGAGGCTTACTCGCAAGTTCTGCTTCATTGCTCGACCGGGCAGAGAGGGACTCTGCTGCAGCAAATCAGGTGCAACCCAATGTCCATTGTATGGTAGACGAAGCCTCTACGAATTCCATATTTTTCAACATCTTACATAAGCGAGAGGTTGGGCTTCTTCGCCACATCCAGATTATGGTAGGACGAATACAGCTTTCGAGAACCAAAAACTTCCTAAAACTGCACGCTCAGCCCACCCCGGAACGACCTGAAAGCGGGGACCAAGATTACATGGCCATCCCTGCTGCTTGTCGAGACATAGCCTTGGGCTAAGAGATTGTCGCAGTCCGCGATGGCTTCCCACCGTCCCAAGGTGAATTTCGGGAGCGGTTGGTGAAGGCTCAGGTGAAGGTAGGGATCCATTTGGAAGAGGGACTCGCCATAACTGTCCACACGGGAAACGGCCACCCCATTGACCCATTTATAGGCAGCTTGAACCTTGGTGCGGAGGCGGGGCACCGTTCCGGAGATACCTGCGCCGAGGGAGTGCCGCGGAACCGTGCGGAGCAGGTCCCGGAGAACTCCATCCGTTAGGTCTGAGGGGGCGAGAGCTCCAGCAAAGGAGTAGATGGCGGTCACTTCGGTCCCGCCGCCAAGCTTCTCCTGCAAGGCGACGCGTGTTCCCCAGCTGCTCGAAGCTCCACCATCGTAGGCGAATCCATTCGAAAAATAATCCTGGAAGTAATCAGCGGTAGGCAGATTGTTTCCGCGACCGAAGACAGCCACGTGACGGTCGTCCTCATGGAAGGCAGCGACCTGCAATTTTCCGCGCGCGCCGATTTTGCGCTCGGCCGCGACTTCTTCATGCCAGCCGTTCTGAAGCACCGGGCGCCCATCGCGCCAGAGCAATGCCGGAAAAGAATCCAACTCATTCAGAGCAGCTACCAGTGCGCCACCAGGCAGGGAGTCACTTCCTTCGAGAGGTCCCGGGCCGCTGGGCATGGAGGCAAAAACCAATTCCATGCTCCATTCATCAGAGATCCGGTAATTGAGCTGGGCGCGAGGGCGCAGGGAGGACGCAGCGGCACCCAACCCCACCAACACGTATTCGCCGCCGTACTGCAACACGGTGCGGTCCCCCAGTGCGAGCGCTCCGCCCTGATCGAGGCGCACGCCGCGAAACGTCTGCCCGTCCGGCCCCAGTTTCGCCTCGCGCAAGACCAGCGCGGTGTGGGGTCCGGCACCGATGGTCCCGGTGGGCAGCCAGACCGTGGCGATGCCGCCAGAGGGCGCTTCACCTTCATAACTCATCTGTCCAGCAAGGAGGATGCGGCTCGCTTCGCCCAGTTTCTGATCGTAAGCGAAAGAAGTCGCGGGAGAAGAGGCAAGATTCGAAACCGAGCCGGGACGGCGGGCGCCATCCGTAAAATCCAGCCGCGCGCGCGGGACAGGTGGCCGGCCGCTGTCGGCGGCAGTGGCGCCGGCCGCGGGCGAGTCTTGATCCATCCACTCTAGAACCGGCCGCATATTGGAGGCGGACCGCAATACCCATTTCCAGTCGTCTGCATCCGCGGCGCCGGGCGAGGGCGCGCGGCGGAGCTGATCCAGCGAGGCGAACATGGATTCGAGCTCGATGCGAACGACCGTCGTCAGGTTCGGATTGATGCGAACATGCTTCTCAAGCGTGGGGAGAAAACCGGCAAGGGTAACGCGGAGAGTGTAAAAACCGGGAGCGAGCTTCTCACCGCGGAAAATGCCTTGAGTGTTGGTAAGAAAATCGCGCGCCGCCGCCAGACCCGAAGCTTCGGAAATTAGCTCGACGCTCGCGCCCATCTGCGGTACCCCTGCAGAATCGCGCACAACCCCAGCAAGCTTGCCCGGGACGGGCTTCGCTTGCGCGGCCATGGGATGCGCCCCGAAGAGCGAAACCATGACGGTCAGGACTAGGGCCCCCAGGATTCGGAGCCGTTCCCGTTTCACGTCGTTTTACCTCCCCGGTGCGGCATTGGCCGCCGCCTTGGTCTCCGCTGTCGCCTTCACCGTGAAATCCGCCGTACGAGAAATCGTCTGATTGGAAAGTACGTCCGTGGCATTGATTTCCAGCGTGTACTTGCCCGGCGCGAGAGTGGCGAGAGGCAGGAGACGCTCGATCGTCACCTGATCGCCCGTCTGCTTCATCTCTTCGGAAGTTTCCTTGAACTGCATGATCTGCTCGTTGCCCTTCTTGACCGTGTACTCGAATTTGGCGTTGGACTTGTGGGTCTTGTCATCGGGCTTTAGATTATAGATCTGCCAGTAGATGCCAAGCTTGTCCGCGGTGGTGAAGTCACCCTGGAGCCGCGGGCGAACCTTAGAGGAACCCAGCACAAACTGGCCGGAACCGATCTGCTTCGCGGGAACGTGCTCGATCTGATCGGCAAGAATCAGGGAGCTTGCTTCCAGCTTGTCATCTTCGAATCGCGGAACAGCCAGGCGAGCGTTGACCACGCCGATGTTATTGCTATGAACATCCTTGATCACCAGATCCAGCCGGTACAGGCCCGGGCGGAGAGGAACGGCTTTCTGGTAGATGGACTGCAGCTTGAGCGATTGCTGGAAAAGCGAATCCGGGAAGTCGCGGCTGACGGAGTCCTCGAAGGTCTGTACGACACGGCCGGTAAGGGTCGTGATGCGCCCGAAAATGTTGAGCGTGGCGGAATGAATGCCGTCCTTAGCCTGGAAAGTAAGCTGGCCGTTGGGCACTTGCACGGTCACCGGAACAAGCACCGTGTCATTCGTCACTTTCAGATAATCCGTGCGCCAGTCGAAATGGACCTGATCCCGGACAATGCGGGAGGTGACCACAGCCTCAAGGTCCTTGAATTTCACTTCAGGTGGTTTATTGACCTTGGCGTAGAGCTCAAGGCGAGTGAATTCGTTCATGCTCTCAGGCATCACTCCGCCCATGGCGGTCGGAGTGGTCATTCCATCGGAGCGGGTAAAACGGTCCGCTTTAGACGCCATCCCCATGGACTCAAGCATGCTCAAACCCGCGCCGGGGACGTGCAACAGCGCGTCCTTCTCGCCAGGATCCATCGTCATGTGATATTCGCCAGAGCCGCTGGGATCCACGAATTCGAGAATTACGTTTTCGCCGATTCCTTCCAGATAGCGCCAGCGCCACGTTTCCCAGGGGTAGGTGCTGGTCGTTCCGCCGCCCTCTTCCATCGGACGATCGTAGGTGCCGCCCGTGGGGTGCGATTCAATTTCGTCCGGAGGGCCCCACATGATGTACATCCGGCCGCGATCCGTTTTCCAACCCGGAATACCGGAGGCATAGTGCTCATTCGCGTAGGCGATGCGGCGGTAATGTTCTTCCTTGAAATCGTTGTCCGGCAGATCGGGGTTGCTGCTGCGGCGCAGCCAAAACTGTTCAATGAACTGCTCGCGCTCTTCGTTGGTATCCAGTTGAAGGAAGGCATTGCGCTCTTCGGGCGAAATGATGTACGCGACGTCTTCGGTGAGCCACTGCCGGTAGGCGCTGTCTAATTCCTTCAGCGTCCTCTTCATTTTCTTCTTGGTTTCTTTGGTGAGCTTCTGCGGCGCGGGCGGGGTGGCCGGATCCTGCCCCTGCTGGGCGAGGACCGGCGGAATGGCGATGGCGAATGAAAAAATGGAAATAAACAGGGTGCGTACTACCCGTGACATGGATACACCTCAAGCTTTAGGACAATGGGATTCTAACTCCCGGACAAGCCCCCGTCAATCGGCGAATCTCCTGTATTTTGTGACACTTGTCCCCCGCGTGTCGGTTAGAACTCCGGAGAGTAAATTTGGTTGCCTGACAGTTTTTGACCTGAACGATAGGACAGGAGATTTGCCTCAAATTAAAACGTTTCACGGGGGAACTATTTTCCAGATTTTCCTTCGGATGTTTTGGAAAATTTGGAAAGTTATTGCAGGCGCTGAGGTAAGCCGTCGGAACCGACCAAGGCGTCGAAAATGGCTAGAACGTGGCGGCGATAATCCACCATGCGGCTGAAGATATCGCGGAGTTGCGGGTCGCGTTCCGCTTCGCGGTGCCATTTCGCCAGCACTAGCGCGGGAACTTCAATGTCCCGGCGCAATTGGTCCGCGGAATGACCGCGCAGGAAGAGGCCGTAGAAGAACGCCGCTTCCCGCTGCGGGAAGTCGAGATCCTGCACGACTTCGGGGGAAACGAACTGTGGGGACGTGGCCATAAGGAAAAATGCAGTTTACCGAAAAGCTTTTCCGCGTCAAGTGGAACTCCGGTTTTCCTGCCGCGTTCCGGGCAACTCCCCCCTTTTCCCCAGGTTCAAAAGCCCGCTACCAGCCGGACCGCCGGTGCAACGGATTCATTGCTACCCGGTTCTAATCACCGTAGGATGCTCTTGGGCATGGCCAGGATTCAAAACTCGGGTAGAAGCACTTTGGCCGGACGTACACTCGGTCGCTTTGTGCGGTTCGGAGTCTTCCGGGGTTTTCGCTCGATCGAAATCGACCCGGAAGAGTTCCGGCGCCATCTTGCGGACAAGCACGGGCTGTGGATCCCGCACTTCGGACGGATGAGAGATGTTCCGATCGAACGTCTGGACGCCATCGCGAGCGCGCTGATCCGTAATGCGGAGCGGCTGGCGCTGGCCGAAGGCGCGGGATTCGGCTTAGGCGGCATGATCACATTTTTGCCGGACGCCAGCTTGCTCACAGTGATTACGCTGCGGCTGGTCCAGCGGCTTTCGCTGCTTTACGGCTTCGAGGCACATGGCCACGATCAGCGGATCGAAATGTGGAAAGCGGCGGCGGCGGCCGCCGGAATCGATTACGGGAAGGACCTTGCGGAAAAGCAGTTGCTCGAAAAGCTCGCTCCGCGCATCGCCGCGCGTTTCGCCGCCAGGATCGGCGCGGAAACGGCGGAAAAGTGGGCGGGCCGAATGATTCCCCTGGCCGGCTCGGCCATCGGCGGCGCGCTGAACTTTTCCTTTGTGCGGGGCTGGGGCCGCCGCGTCCAGCGCCAGCTCCGCGTCAGGCATCTTCAAGCAAAAGTCCACGCCCCTGCTGCCTCTCCGGCGTATACTGCTCCCGAGGCTGCGCTCGAGTAGCGAACGCAGTTCGACAGCAAATGCCAGCGCCTCTGCCCCAAGAGTTCCTGCTCGGTGTCAATTACCCCTGGGTGAATTACGGCCAGGATTTTGGTCGAGGCTCCGGGGACGCCCGCGGGGTCGCCACGCCGGATACCCGGAAAACCGTAGCCGCGGATTTCGAGCGCATCCGAGCGGCAGGCGTCAGGCTAGTGCGATGGTTTCTCCTGGGTGATGGCCGTGCCGGGCTTTCCGTCAGCAATGGAATTCCAACGGGACCGGATGACCTGCTGTTTGCCGATGTGGCCGCCGCGCTGGAACTGGCGCAGCAATTCGGATTGCGGTTGTGCTTTTCGGTGCTCGATTTCCTGTGGATGCAGGACCGCGGCGGCGCGGCGTCATCGCTGCCCAACCAGAATGTGTTGAAATTCCCTGCGGGACGTGAAGCGCTGCTCGAACGTGTCTTGATTCCGCTCTTCCGCGAATTTCGCGGCCATCCCGCTCTATTCGCCTGGGAAATCGCCAACGAGCCGGAATGGGCCATTCATGAATTCGTCCCCTCTGCCCAGGCCGTGATGCACTTTGCGGAATTCAATGCGTTTGCCCGGGAGATTGCGGACGCCGTGCACGAATACTCGCAAGCCAAGGTGACGCTTGGATCGGCAAGGCTTCTCTGGGTGCGCGCCTGGAGCGATCTGGCGCTGGATTTCTATCAGGCGCATTATTTTCCGGAAGCTGAGCTTGATCAGAATGCCAGTCTCCCAGAACAATTGCGTGCAATGGACTCACAGGAAAATCTGGGTCGTCCGCTCTGGATAGGGGAGCTGCCGGCTCAAGACTTGGGCACGCCCGGATACTCGCTTGAGGCTGCTTTGAATGCCTGCAAGACTGAGGGGCTCATGGGGGCCGCCGTCTGGCGCTGGCGGAGGGCAGAGGCCGGGAGCCCGGATGAGAAATATGGCGTGGTGGATCCTGGCGCCCTACGCGCTTGGCTACCGCGAATCGGCGTTTCGAGCGTCTAATCAGGCGTCATGGCGCGGCGCCGCTCATCCTTCACCGCTTTCACTGCGCTGTTCCTGCTCACGGCACCTGCGACGTATCCATTGGCCGCCTATTCCCAGGAAAAGGAAGAGGTCAAGGGCATGCCTGCGGAGCCTGCCGACGCCGCGGAAGTCCGCGAACAAATAGCGACAGTTGAGAAACTGAAGCTCGTTGTTCCGGACCGTGGCGCGGTCCTGTATTTTCTTTCCACGGCAAAACAGCATCTGGGGGAGACGCGCGAAGCTTTTGTGCTTCTGAAGGATTGTGTAGCCTTGCGCGAGGGCTTCGACCCCTCGGGAGATCCGGCCTTCTTCGGGCTCAAGGGCACGAAGGAATTTGATGACCTGGTGGCGGCCGTGCATCGCGACTTCCCGATGGTGGCTCAAGCGCGGTTCGCTTTTGTGACCGAAGAGAAAGATCTCATTCCCGAAGGCCTGGCATACGACGCAAAACAAAATGTCTTCTACCTGAGCAGCCTGAACCGGAAAAAAATCGTGAAGATTGATTTGCAAGGCCGGGTCACTGATTTTGTGCCCGGGAATCGTTACGGTCTCTTGCCGGTTCTGGGCATCCGGCTGGATCCCACGGATGGAACGGTGTGGGCAGACACCTTTGAAGATGCGGGCCGGACGGAGCTCGTGCATTTCGATAGTTCGGGAAAATTGCTGGGGCGGTACTCACCGAAGGAAAGCGGGAAGCATGGCTTCAATGACCTCGTGGTGCGAAAGAACGGCGAGGTGATCACGACGGACAGCTTGAGTAATCAGGTCTTCCGCTTCGACCCGCGCACCTACTTGTTCGCTCCTCTTCCGGTCTATCGCACGCTTCTCTATCCCAACGGCATCGCCTTGGCGGACGATGACCGATGGCTCTATGTCGCGGATGCCGTCGGGATCGTGAAGCTCGATCTGACGGAAAATACCAGCCAAGACGTTGATGCCGGCCCGCGCAGCTCTCTGGCAGGCGCCGATGGGCTGTATTGGCACAACAGCAGCTTGATCGCCGTGCAGAACGGCATCGGTTCGCCGCGCATCGCGGCGTTCAAGCTTTCGAAAGACGGCAGCCGCGTCACGCAAACCACGGTGCTGGAAAACCACACGGCATTCACCGTTCTGCCCACGACCGGCGCGATCCGCGGCAATGATTTCTATTTCATTGCCAACAGCCAGATTGACAATTTGAATGGCGACAAGGTCATGGACGTCACGAAGCTCGCGGCAGTCCGCATTGCCGTCGTGCGATTACCCTAATCGTTGCGAACATTTGCGCCGGAAGTTCAAGAGGGTGGAAATTCACGGGCCTTCGCCGTAGAGTAGAATGGCTGGCAGAGTTTTTGGGATCGCGGATGGAACAGGAGGCAGTCGTGGGCGGAATCCGGAGGCTGTTAAGCGGTGCAGTCCTCTTTGCCGTGGCGCTGGGCCTCGCGTTCCTCCCGCAGTTGGCCGCTTCAAGTTCATCGCAGGGCATGGCCATGCCTCAGACGGCAACCGATGACTCGGTGCCCGCTTATCATCCCAATCCACCGCAAGGCACGCTTCCCGCAACGATGAACCCCGAACTCTTCACCGATCCGATCGTGCAGAATGCTTACGCCGTCGCGGCGAAAATCAAAAAAACACTTTACCAGCAGCCCTGCTATTGCCATTGCGACCGCAGTCAGGGCCATAAGAGCCTGCTTGATTGCTTTGCCAGCAAGCACGGCTCGGAATGCGGCACCTGCATGTACGAAGACTTCTACAGCTACGAGCAGTCCCGCAAGGGCAAGACCGCAGCGCAGATCCGCGCGGGCATCATCAGGGGCGAATGGAAATCAGTGGACGCCGCGAAATACCAGCAGCCGCTCCCCGCGAATTGACTTGTCTTTTCTGGCGCGTCAATGGCCGGAATATTTCGGAGAAGTTTCTTGTCACATCGAATTGCAATCCGTAAACTGGTTTTCACCCCAGCCAGACAACGAGGAGGAAGAATGCGTTTTTGCGCAAAGATGTGTGTGTCCCTGCTGGCGATTGCCGCTTTGTTCAGCTCGGCTGGAATCCCGGCGCGGGCCCAGGATAAGCAGCACGTTGTTTCCCTCAGCGATCTGAACAAGGATGCCGCGCGACCGGCCCAGACGCGCCAGGCAAACGAAGAATCCATTCGAACGCTGCTTTCTTCCGATGCGGGACAGAAGGCCCTGAAATCCACGAACATCGACTACCAAAAGGTGGACAAGGCCGTCAGCCAGTTGAGCGATGAAGATCTCGCCCGGCTGGCCGAACGGTCCCGCCAGGCGCAGAGCAATTTTGCCGCCGGCCACGTTTCCGACCGCGATCTGTTGTGGATCATTGTGATTGCGCTAGGCATCATCGTGCTGGCGCTCGCGCTACATTGATTCTTCCTTTTCGGAGCGCATCTTTACGCTGATAAACCGGCTCACCCTCGGTTTGCTGCTGCTCCTTTTCCTGGGATGCGCGAATTACTCTGCATCTCAGGAAAGCGCGGGAGTGTGGCTGAATGTGCCCTTCGTAAAACAGACTGAGGATGGCTGTGGGTCGGCCGCGATCTCGATGGTCCTGCAATATTGGAATGCCCATGGCGCAAACGTCGCTCCCCGGCGCGCTGATGCATTAGCCATTCAAAGTCAGCTCTATTCACGCAAGGCTCGCGGAATTTATGCCTCCGACATGGAAACCTACCTCAAAGAATCGGGCTTTCGCGTGTTTCCTCTTCAGGGAGAGTGGAAAGACCTGCAGGAGCAACTGACCCAGGGCCGCCCGGTAATCGTGAGCCTGCAGCCAGGCAACGCCAGGGCCCCGCTGCACTATGTTGTAGTGACGGGAATCGATTGGCAAAGCGGAGCGGTCTTCGTCAATGACCCGGCGCGTGGCAAACTTCTCCGGATAGCACGCTCGGATTTCGAAAAGAAATGGCGTTCGAATCGCAATTGGATGCTGCTGGCTCTCCCCGAAAAGGCCGCGTGAATCTGTTTTTGATCGCCATTCTGCTTGCGGGTTCGCCCGCGTTTCCGCGGGAACAAGTTTCCGAGCAATCACGCATCGCCGCCGCGCAATCCGCGTTTGACGCAGGGCAATGGGAGGAAACTCTAAAATTCGCCCAAGGTCCGGCGGATCAATCGCCGGAACTCGACTTCCTGGCGGGGCTGGCCCTGGCCCGCCTGGAAAAATGGAAAGAAGCACAATTGGCGCTCGAAGCCGGTATGCGGAAAGCGCCTCGTGATCCACGATTCTTCGTTGAATTGGCGGGCGTGGCCTACAAGCAGAATGATTTTCGAGCGGCCAATGACCGTCTGCACACCGCGCTGCGCCTGAACCCAAAGGATGCCTACTCGCGCGAGTTTCTCGCCACCATTTATTTTCTCGAAGGCAATCTCGAGGCTGCATTGAAGTATTGGAATCCGGAGGACAAGCCGCGCCTGCGCGCCGTCGCGTTTTCGCCGCCTCTCCGTCTGAAGGAATCACTCCGCAACCGCGCGCTGGCCTTTAATGCTCCGCAAGTCCTGACGGGCGATGCGCTGCTCACCACGGAATCGCGCCTGGACAATTTGCGTATCTTTTCTAGCCGGCGAATCGAAATCGTACAGGTTGACTCGGGAAATTACGACGCGACCATGCACCTCGCGGAAAGAAACGGCTGGGGCGATTCCAAACTCGAGGGCCTCATTTCACTCTTGAGCGGCTTGCCCTACGCGACGGTGTATCCGGAGTTTTACAATCTCGGCGGCGACGCGGCGAATGTGACTTCCCTCGCGCGCTGGGATTCCGAAAAACGCCGTGTTTCTTTCTCTCTTTCCATGCCGCCCTACGGCGACCCCAGTCTGCGATTGCGTTTTTACGCCGATGCTCGCAACGAAAATTGGAACCTCTCGCAAACCTTTTTTGGCGCGGCAGCGCCGCTATCGGATTTGAATATGCGGCGGGTCTCAGCGGGCGCGGAACTCCATTCCGTTGTGAACGGCCGTTGGAGCTGGAGTGCCGGGACCGAAGCCGCCTATCGTGACTTCCGAAATCTGAGCGGACCCATCTCGCCCGCTGCGCGCGCTTTTTTCACCGGCAGTAGCTCGCTCGCAGGATGGTTTGGCGTCGAACGCTCTCTTCTGCGTCTGCCCGAGCATCGCTTCACACTGGACTCTTCCGCCGAAGCGCGGGCAGGCCGCGAGTTTGCCGGCGGCCTTGGGCCCTTCGCCACGCTGCGCGGAGCACTGCGCGCCGATTGGCTTCCACGCGCCAAAGGCGGCGACTACGAGATGCAGGCGCAAATTCGCGTAGGCGGAACGGCGGGCAAAGCCACACTCGATGAACTCTTTCAACTGGGCGTCGAACGCGACAACGACTTGTGGCTTCGCGGCGAAGCCGGAACGCTGGACGGGCGCAAAGGCGCTGCGCCGCTCGGCCGCCGATTCTTTTTGGCGAATTGGGAGATGGACAAGAATATCTTCCAGAACGGTTTCTTCACCGTGAAGCTTGGCCCGTTTCTCGATAACGGCGCCGTCGCGGATTCCTCGGGCCTCTTCGGTTCGCGGCGCTGGCTGTGGGATTCCGGTCTCCAATGTAAAGTTCGCATTCTGGGCAGCGTGACCGTGCTTCTTTCCTACGGTCGCAATCTGCGAGGCGGCAAAGGCGTCTTTTACGGAACCGTTCAGCGCTGAATTCTGACCGCATGTGTTCGCTTGCTCTCCCGAATCCGATCCCTGGAATTCTCACGTAACGCGTCTGCCCTCCCATCCGTCCCACAGACGGGTAGTATGGCGGCTGGAATGTCACGCGGGTGGCGGCTGCTTGCGGTTCCACACTTCTCTAGACAGGGGCAGGCAATGTCAAAAAGATTCGTTTCTGTTTTGTGCGTCTGTGCAGTCGTGTGCGTTCTGGCTATAAGTCTGGTGGTTGCGGGGCTGCACGCATCCGGGGCCGCCGAGAAGCCGGGCTCCTGGGGCTTCGACACCGCAAATCTCGATAAGTCTTGCAAGCCCTGCGACGATTTTTATCAGTTCGCCATGGGCGGCTGGATGAAGGCCAACCCGATTCCGCCGGAATATTCGGTTTGGGGCAGCTTCACCCAGCTTGCGAACAAGAATCAGGAAAACTTGCGGCAGATTCTGGAAGACGCGGCAAAGACTACGGCTGCGCCGGGTTCCAATGAGCGGAAAATCGGCGATTTCTACGCGAGTTGCATGGACAACACAGCCATTGACGCGGCGGGAACAAAGCCGATTGAGCCGGAACTGGCGCGCATCGCTGAAATCAAGAGCGTGGGGGACATGCCGGCGGAAGCGGAGCGGCTGCAGAGCGAAGGTGTTGGCGTGCTCTTTCGCTTCAGCTCGATTCAAGACGCCAAGGACAGCACGCAGGTGATCGGCGGCGCGTTTCAAGGCGGGCTGGGTTTGCCGGAGCGCGAATACTATCTGAAGCAGGACGAAAAATCGAAACAGCTCCGCGAAACTTATGAGAAGCATGTCGCGAAGATGTTCGAACTGCTGGGTGATCCAGCGGAGAAATCGGCTGCCGAAGCCGCGACGGTCCTGAAAATCGAAACGGCGCTGGCGACGGCATCGATGAAGAATACCGACCTGCGAGACCCCAACAAGACCTATCACAAGATGACGCTGGCGGAATTGAAAACGCTCACGCCGGATTTTTCCTGGGAAGCCTATTTCAAAGCCGCTGGCCACCCGGAGCTCAAGGAGATCAACGTCGGCCAGCCCGACTTTTTCAAGGCGCTCGGCGCGCAACTGAAGTCCACGCCGCTCGACGAATGGAAAACTTACCTCCGCTGGCATCTGGTGAGTTCAGAGGCTCCCGGACTCTCCGAAAAATTCGTCACCGAAGACTTCGATTTCCGCGGCAAAACGCTGACCGGCGCGAAGGAGATCCAGCCGCGCTGGAAGCGTTGCGTGCAAGCGACGGACCGGACCCTCGGCGAAGCGCTCGGCCAGGTCTATGTGCAGAAGTATTTTCCGCCGGAGGCCAAGGCCCGGGCGCTCGAGATGGTGCACAACCTGATTGCGGCGCTCTATGATGATCTGCAGACGCTCCCCTGGATGGGACCGGAGACCCGCGCGCAAGCCACCGCCAAGCTCGAGGCTTTCGCGGTGAAGATCGGCTACACGGACAAATGGCGCGATTACTCCGCTCTGAAAATCGCCCGCAATTCCTACGCGGAAAATCATTTTCGCGGCGCGGAGTTCGATTTCGCCCGCCGGCTGAACAAAATCGGCAAGCCGGTGGACCGCACGGAATGGGGAATGACCCCGTCAACGGTGAACGCGTACAACAACAGCGCCATGAACGAGATTGTTTTCCCCGCGGGCATCATGCAGCCGCCCTTCTACGACCCCAAGGCGGACGACGCCGTGAACTATGGGGGAATGGGCGCGGTCATCGGTCACGAAATCACGCACGGGTTCGACGACCATGGAAGCCAATTCGACGCCAACGGAAATTTGAAAAATTGGTGGTCCGCCGAGGACCTGAAGAATTTCAAGGCGCGCGCCACCTGCGTTTCCGAGCAGTTCGATGGCTACGTCGTTGATGGCGATCTGCACGAAAACGGAAAGCTGGTGCTCGGGGAAAGCATCGCCGACCTGGGCGGGCTAGCGATCTCGTATGCCGCCTATGAAAAATCCCTCGAGGGCAAGCCCCGGCCGCCGGAAAAAGACGGCTTCACACCGGAGCAGCGATTCTTTCTCGGGTGGGCCCAGGTTTGGGGAGCCAACGAACGCCCGGAATATGCCCGGCTGATGGCCAGCACCAATCCTCATCCGTTGGCACGCTTCCGCGCCAATGGTCCGCTCTCGAATCTTTCCATCTTCGCCAAAGCTTTCGGCTGCAAGAAAGGCGACGCGATGGTGCGCGAGCAGGCCTGCAAGATCTGGTGATTCCACGGCGAACCGCGATGGCGGGACGCTTCATGCCACGGACTTTTCTGTGCGTTCGTATCGTGCGGATCTAAAAGTGGAAGACGATTCCGCCCGCGAGCTGGAAGTCGTTCTGCGATTGGCTGAAGAAAGTGGTGCGAACGTAGTCGCCTTCCAGACGGAAAGCGATGCGGGGAGTCCAGCGGTAATCGGCGCCTCCGCCAGCCTGCAAGGAGAAGGCATTCTTGCTGTTTCCCGCTGTCTGCGGCTGCTCGTGTGCTCCGCCCACTAGCGCGTGCAGCCAGGGCTCCCACTGTTTTTGGCGCAGGGCGATCTTCGGGCCTACACCGTACACCAGAAGCTTTACATGCTCTCTATCGTAAATCTGCGGGGCAAACGCCGCCGTAACGTTGCCTTCGATGCCGAACCAATTGTTCGTGAAGTAGGAAAGCGAAGTCTTGATGCCGACGCTGCTGGCGTCAAAAATCGAGGACCGGAAACGAAACCAGGTGGCGGCCAAGCCAAGCTGCCAGCGGTAATCGTCGCGGCCACCAAAGACAAATCTCGGTTTTGGGGCCGGTGCAGCAGGTTCCGCTGATTCGAGCGGCACGCCCAACGCTGTTGCGACAACCGGCGCCGCCGGCGTCTCCGCCGGTTTGGCCATCGAAGGGAAATACGCTCCGCTCTCGGCGAGAGGATCGATGAGCGTGATCTTGGCCGCAGAGGTCGCCGTGAAGTCCTGCGCCGCGTTCCCCTTATCGTTCGTTTCCGCCGGCGCCGTCTCCTGCGCCTGGGCCACACCCAGACTCCCAAGCACCAGCAATGCCGCTGCGAAAAGCTTCATCATGATGTCCCCCTCAGAGGGCGGACCCCACGCCTGGAATCAGCCACTCAGCTACGGTAAACAACACCATGCCCGTTTGTCTACGCTCTTTCGCGGGAATGCGACAAAAAGGCAAAGGGTGGATGGCCCCCCGCCAAGCCTCCTTTCAAGATCCCGATGGCTCAGCGACCATGCCTCAAGTAGTCATCCGTCTTGTTCAGCCAGTCTTCGCGCGGGGGATTGAAAACGTCGAGGTCCACCGTGTCCTCCAGCGCCCAGGCCTCATGAGGCATGTGCGGCGGGATGCACAAAACTTCCCCCGCACGCACGACAATCTCTTTGCCGTCGATCGCGAACTTCAGCGCGCCTTCCAGGATGTAGGTTACCTGTTCGTTGTGATGCTGATGCTGCGGGACGTGCGCACCTTTCTTCATCAGCACGCGGGCAAGCATGATCTTGTCGCCAACGACCATCTCCCGGTCGATCAGCGGATTCAGTGGCTCGCGCTCCACGTTTTTCCAGGCGATGTATTTCGGTTTCGTCGCAGTGCTCATTTCATCTCTCCATAAAGCTTTGCCGCATTGTCGTGCAGGTACAGGTGCGCCAGCTCGAGTGCTTTTTCTTCCGTAATGGCGCCTTCGGCTACCAGTTCCGCGAGCGCCGCCGCCACGGCCGTCCGGGCGGAACGCACCGCCAGCCAGAAAGTCTCTTCCGCGCCCACGGCATCGTTAAAGGGAAATGCGTCCGAAGCAAACATGATCTTCTCGGGATAAAGCGAAATCCACTGTTTGAGGATGTTCTTCAACTCTGAAGGATAGACGTAATAGCCCATCAGCGACGAATCCGTGTACACGTTTTTCGCCGCCGTCAGCCAGATCATGTCCTGGGTGTACGGATACCCGCCGTGGATCAGCACGAATTTCACGTTCCTGTAACGCGGGTCGCGCAGCACGTTTTCGAGGTTGAGCGGATTTCCGTTGCGCAGGCTGAAATAGTCGCCGATGCCCACCGCGCTGTGAAAGTGCACGGGAAGCTTCAATTTTCCCGCTTCATCGATCAGTTGGCGGAAGATGTAGTCCTGAAATGTGCGGTATTCCTCTTCGGAGGGGATGCCGCCCGCGCGGTACTTGGCATAGATTGCGTCCGCTTTTTCGTGCGGTGGGTCGCGGAAATAGAGCGTGCGGAAATACGCGGCCTCGAATTTCATGGCCACGCCGCCCTTTTTTTGGTTGTCGGAGACCGTTTGCCGAACAAAGTTTTCGTAACCCGCCAGATCGGCTGGCAGGCCATTCACTCCTTCCTGCTTCATGTAGCGCTGCAACACTTTTTCCTGAAGCGGAACGTAAACACCTATGTCGCCGTTTTTCGCTGCTTGCTCATGGTTATCGAAGGGGAACAAGAACGAATCGACGAAAAACACCCAATGAAAGCGCTTGGGATCGAGATACGGCGCCAGCGCCACGCGGTTCGCCAGGCAGGTTTCGATGTTCACCTTGTCCAGAATGCTGTCGAAGTAGGCCGTGCCGCCGGCGGCTTCCGCAGCCTTCTTCTTGTCAATGAGCCACTTCGCGTGCTCGGGCTTGAAATCGTCATACGGGTAGCCGAAGAGAGCTTTCGCCGCGGCGACAAATTCTGGATTTGTGTCCCTCAGGCGCATCACCGTGCTCTCCTCGGGCGGAGAAGCCATCGCGTCCATGTCCGAATCATCTGGAAACGTGGCGTGCGAGTGATCGTCGTAGATGGGGATTTGATCGATCTGCTTGAGCAGCCGGTCGTAGATTTTCGGCACGTCGGGGCCGGCCAGCGGCCTGGCCTGCGCCCCTGCGGTTGCCGCCGCTCCCAGCGCAAAAATGAGCGCCAATCCAAAGTGAATCAAATGTTTCATTTTTCCGTTCCTCTCGAGCTTGCGGCTCGCTTTCCAGCCATCGAAGATTTACCGAAACATTCGCGCTCTCAGAATCGCCCCCAATCGAAGACCCTGGAATCAGCGTGAAACCGCGGCGCGTCGGTGAACCGCCACCCGCTGCATGCGCTCCAGCGCCTCTTCGAGCAGATTCCGCGCACTAACGAGCGAGAACCGCAGATAATTCTTGCCCGCCGGGCCAAACGCTTCGCCCGCAATTCCTGCAACTCCCGCTTCTTCCAAGAGGAGTTTCTGTACCTCTTCCGCGGAGAGTCCCGTTTCCTCGATATTCACCCATGCGTAGAAGGCGCCGTCCGGCGACTGGCACCGGAATCCCGGAATACGATTCAGCCCGGCAACAAATTGATCCCGCCGCTTGCGGTATTCCGCCACCATGGCATCCACGGCATGGGTGGAATCGCGCAGCGCTTCAATGGCCGCTACCTGGGTAAATTCCGCGGCGCACGTGAAGGTGTTCAGCACCAGCAAATCCATCGCGTCAATCACTTGCCTGGGCGCCACGGCGTAACCGAGCCGCCAGCCGGTCATGGCGAAGCTTTTTGAAAAACCATCAATGATAACAGTGCGCTCCGCCATCCCCGGTAGCGCCCAGATGGACTTGTATTCGCCGCTGAACAAAATCCGCGCGTAAATTTCGTCGGAAAGAATCCAGAGGTCGTGCTTTACGGCCAGTTCCGCTAGCCGCTGAAGCGCCGCATCGTTGAAAACCGTGCCCGTCGGATTATTCGGCGAATTGAAAATGATCACGCTCGTACGCGGCGTGATCTTTCGCGCAATTTCGTCCATGTCCGGCTGAAAATTGTTTTTCTCTTCCAGACCAAAAGCCACTGCCGTCGCGCCGAGCCCGCGGGTGAAGGAGGGATAAATCGGAAATCCCGGATCGGGGTAAAGCACTTCGGCGCCCGGCTCGATGAGCGCCATCATCGCCAGGGAAAGCGCCATCTTGCAGCCCGGTGCAACCAGCACTTGCTCCGCCGCCACCTCCAGCCGCCGCGTGCGCTTCAAATATTCCGCGATCGCTTCGCGCAGCGCCGGCAAACCGCGCGTCGAAACATAGCGGTCGCGCCCGTCGGCCACGGCTTTGCGTACCGCGTCCACCACCGGCGCGGCCGGATGAAAATCCGGCTCGCCCAGCTCCAAATGGATGATCGACCGCCCCTGCCGTTCCAGTTCTTTCGCGCGCGAGTACACCGCCAGCGCGCCCTCGCCCTTCAGTTGTGAAACGCGTGATGCTATTGGCCTCATGGTCTTGTCCGGAAGGAAATCTTATCACTTTGCGCCGGGCAGCGGCGCTAGCGGAATGTGCGGCCCAAGTGAAATCAATTCAACAAGGCGAAAGCAGGGGCACGATCGTTCGTGCCCCTCCCATCGAAAGTTGGCGCTCCTCCAGCTAGAAGGAGTACCGCAGCGAGAATTGAATCAGCCGCGGCGTTCCGACCGTCGAGATAATCTTTCCAAATGCCGCGGGATTTTCGACGTCCGTGACCGCCGGATTCGCGAAGTTGGCGTGATTCCAGATGTTGAAGAAGTCCGTCGTGAAGCGCAATTCCTGCCGCTCCGTCAGGTGGAAGTTCTTCAGGATCGAAAAGTCCCAGTTCTGCTGGAAGGGACCGCGATAGATGTTGCGGCCCAGGTTGCCGAACGCTGTGGTGCACGCATTGGGGTCAAGCGCACAGCCGATGGGATCCGCGACCGGGGCGAACGTAAAGTTGCTCAAGTTAAGGTACCCATTGTTCACGCGGCTGTGAATGTCCCCGCTCGTCACGCCGCCGGCGATCGATCCGCCCGGCGCCAGTTGCGCGCCTGATGTGCCCGACTGCAGTCCGCCGCCGAGGTACGCTGTTCCCGCCGAGGAATCCAGCACGGAAAACGGCGTGCCGGACTGTAAGATGGTGATCCCGCTGATCGCCCAACCGCCCAGAAGTGTTTTTCTAAAACCTTCGGCACCCTTGAAGAAGGGCAGATCATAGCGGTAGCTGACCACAAACCGGTGCGGGCGGTCGAAATCGGAGAGACCGCGTGAATTCGCAAGCGAGCTCTCATCATTAAATGCGGTATTCAAAGCGGTGTTCCCGCTGGAAGTTGCATCGGTAGATTTCGACCAAGTATAGGCTGCCTGGAAATATCCTGCGCCCCAGCGGCGCGATAGCGTGGATTGCAGCGAATGGTAGTGCGAGTAGGCGTCGTCGGCAAAAATCTGCATGCCGTTGTACCCGTTGATCCCCGTGTTGTTCGAGCGCGCGGGGCCGTTCGCGATGGTGCTCTCGGTAATTGTGAATTGCGAGCCGCCAGCAGCTGTCACTACCATCGGATTCGCCGCCGTTGCCAGCCGCGCTTCGATGTTCGTCCTCGTTTCGCGCAAGTGCACGGTGTGGGTGCCCACGTATCCGACTTCCAATACCCAGTTCTTTCCGAGGGCCCTCTGCACGGTCAGGTTCCACTGCTGCGTGTTAGGTGCCACGAACTGCCTTGGCACCACAAGCCCGAAAAGGTTTTGCGATGGAACCACGCCCGGCCCGGTTCCGCTGCAGCCGTAGATCGGGGAGGAAGTCGGATCGTTTCCCGCGAAGCCCTGCAAGGCTCCGAGGCAAGGAACGAAGTTCGGGTCCAGCACACCGGCCTTTGGCAGGCCATTCGGGTTGGTGGTGGCCCCCGGCGGCAGGCAACTCTTCGGCGCATTCAGGGAAAAGAATGTCGACAAGCAGCCTGGCAGCCCGCCGCCAAACGCAATAGGAAGAAACGGCGCCTGGAACGAGAGCTGATCGGCCGTGCCAACGTCTTCGCGCACATAGTAAATGCCATACCCGGCGCGGATCGTCGTCGTGTGATGGCCGAAAACGTCGTAGGCCAGCCCGATGCGCGGGCCAAGTCCTGTCGTGTAGTTGTTGTTATAGGTGCTGTTGCTTCCTGTCGCCGCAAGGCCCGCGAGATTCAGCCCATTGACGCAGCTTCCGTAAATGAAGGGATACTGGCCGCTGTTGGCGAGATTCTGGTCCAGGTTGCCGATGTGGCAGGAATTATCATGGAACGCACCGATCTCCTCGACGCGTAATCCGAGATTGAGCGTCAGGTTTTTCGTGGCTTTCCAATCGTCCTGCGCATAGAACGAGAAATCATTCGTGCGGTATTGATGATTGTAAACGCCGCCCCCGCCGAAGCTGCCGTCCGGCGCGCCGATCAGGAATTTCTGGAAATCCGTGAGCCCGCCTGGCGTGTTAAAGAAGAAGAGCTGCCCGTTAAACGTCTGCGGGAAGAGTTTGTCGAGATTGACGCGCGTGTACTCTCCGCCGAAGCGAAAGATGTGCGCGCCTTTGACCCAGCTCACGGTATCCACGAAATTGAAAGTGTTCTGCGTCTGAAACTGGTCGGCCGGCGGCGTGGGCCCGATCTGGAAACCCGAGCCGAACAGCGTGAATTTGTAGATGGATTGCGTGATGTTATTCGTGGGTCGGTCGATTCCCAAATCGCTAGCGGTCACCGGCGGCACGTTGGCCAGGCTGTTGTTAATGCGCACGTAGCCGAACCGGAAGTCATTCACCAGCGTCGGCGAGAACAAGTGGGTTTCATTCACGCTGAAAAACCGCGCGCGCACCGGCAGGTCGTAGGGAAAGTTCAGGTCCGTCGCGCTGATGCTGCTCGCCAGCGTTCCGCCGAGGGATGCCTGCAACCCGCCTGCGCCGAATGGAAGCAACGATTCGGCATTTGAGAAGAAGAAACGCGCCGATACCTTGTCCTGCGCATTATGGAATTCGCGGTCCCAGTTCGTGGTGAACTGGTCGTCGGTGTACTTCCCGGCTTTGAAAACGACGAATGGCGCGGTCGAGCCCGGCGTACCCGGAAGTGTGGGGATCAAGAACCCTCCGGGGCTCGCGCCAAACTGATCGCTCTTGGCGTTCAGGAGATTATGTATTACCGGATCGATGGGCGTCGTTGTGTTCCCGAAGAATGCCTGGGATATGGACGCATCGGAACGGTCGAGGGGCAGCACGGGGAATGCTGGGTTGTTGATTTGCGTGCCGGGAGAGAGCGCGCTGATCTGCCGCGTGCCCTGATAGTTCACAAAGAAAAATCCCGCTTTTTCATTGACCACGGGTCCGCCGAGACTTCCTCCAAAAATATTCTGTTTGACCGGCGGGCGTGGCAGACCCGAAGCCTTGAGGAAGTACTCGTTCGCGTTCAACACGTCATTACGGAAATATTCGTAGACGTCCCCATGGAGTTCTTTTGTGCCCGACTTCAGAATGGCGTTGACGTTGCCTCCGCCGTTGCGGCCCTGGCTCGCGTCATAGAGCGACGTCTGCACCTTGAATTCCTGGATCACATCCGGATTCGGGAGCGGCACGTTGGTCGCTTGCGAGACGTTGTAGTCCGTCGCGCTGATGCCTTCGATCAGGTAGTTGTTGTTGTCCTCGCGCTGCCCGTTCACGATGACGCGCGCGTTCCCCCGCCCCAGTTGCGCCGAGGCGTTCAGCTCGCTCTGCGCACCGCTTGATAGCGTCAACAGTTGCTGATAGTTCTGCGTCGCCAGCGGCAGCTCCCGAACGGTCTCCGTGCCGAGGGACTGGCCCGTCGTGGCGTTGGTCGTCTCGACGCTGGTGATCTGGGCCGAAATCTCGACTTTCTCGGATACCGAGCCTGGTTTCAGCGTGATGGTCACCTTGGTGGTTTCCGTCACGCGCACCTCGATGCCTTCGGCCTTCGCTTCCGCGAACCCCGGCTTGTTCACCACAATTCGATAGGTTCCCGGCGGCAGAAGCGTCGCCACATACGAGCCATCGGACCCGGTCGTGAGTTTTCGAACCTGGGTCTCCGTGCGCGTATCAACAATCAGCACTTCCGCGCCCGCAATGGACCCGCCGCTCATATCCACGACCACCCCGCTGACGGCGCCGGTCGCGCCACCCTGTCCATAAGCACGCGTGCCTGCCAATGTTCCGACCACCAACATAATGGCGAACAACAATTTATAAGTTATTCTCATGGTTCTCCCCCGGGAATAGCCTGCACTGCTTCGCGGTTTTCGGCGAACCCACTACGGATTCGAGACTGCCCTTTCTCTGGAAAGGACGGTTGACCTGACGAAGCAACGCGGACCTGCCTGGACACAATCCCTGGAATGAAACTAACGTTTCACTTTCCGGCTGTCAAGAAACTAAAAAACAAAAATTCCGATGCACCCTGCCCCGGGCGGTATCCCCTCTTGCCCCGGTTTGCCGCTTTACGATTTCGCTTCCACTTCCCATGTGAAGTAGAGCATCAGTAGGCTTGACTCCGGCAACCCTGGGCGAGACCATCTTTTAGGGCACGTTGGGCGCAACTCGCCCTGACTTTCCGACATCTAAGAACCATGCCTGCGTCCCCGTGAGGGGGTGAACATGACTTCCCATAAACTGATTCTTTCCCTTTTCGCGGTTTCTCTCTGTGCGCTCTATGCCGGCGTGTCCCCTGCTCGAGCCGGTTCCAGTCACGCCCGCATCATCCGTTTGAGCCTCATCCAGGGCGATGTCCGGTTCGCGCGCGATGCGCATGGCGACCCTCTCACTGACTCCAAGACCTTGTGGGAAACCGCCGAGCTGAACTTGCCGATCCGCGAGGGCTATGTCCTTGCCACCGACAATGGCCGCGCCGAGGTTGAATTTGAAAACGGCGCCATGGCCTTCTTGAATCAAAACACGGTCCTCGAGTTTTACGATCTCTCCTTGGATGATGGCGCCCGCACCACCCGCCTCGTGCTCCGCCAGGGTAGCGCTTCTTTCTACGTCAATCCCGCTCGCGGCGACTATTTCAGCGTCACCGGCGGCGACTTCACCGTGGAAGCCGGCGAACGCACCAGTTTCCGCCTCGATAATTACGACGACGGCAGCACGGTGGAAACCCAGTTGGGACATCTGAATGTTCTCCGTAAGAACAAGACTACGCGCCTCGCCAAGGGACAGTCTCTCTCCATCAAAGCCGGTAATGATTCCTCCATGAGCGTGGGCCGCCTTCCTACCGAGGACGATTTTGACCGCTGGGTCTCCGGCCGCATTGATACCGTCAACACCGCCACCAATGCCGCCTTGCAATACACCAGTTCTCCCTATTACACCGCGGGCTTCGATGATCTTTACACCTACGGCTCCTGGCTTCCCGTCGGAGGCTACGGCTATGGCTGGCGTCCCTACGGAGCTGGGCTTGGCTGGTGCCCCTTCGATAATGGCGGATGGTTCTTCGATTCTCTTTATGGATGGAGCTTCATGGGCTCTCAGCCCTGGGGTTGGGCTCCCTACCACTTCGGCAGTTGGATCTTTGATCCTCTTTTCGGCTGGGCTTGGATTCCCGGCGGCTTCGGCTATGGTGGCTATTCTTCCTGGATGCCCGTAACCGGAAGATTTGTTCGTGGGAATGGCGGGCTCATCGGTGTCGTACCCGTCCATCCGCTCGACGTCCGCAATAAGACGCCACTCAACCTCGCCAAGGGCGTTTTCCCCGTCAGTGGAAACCGCGTCCTGCCCCCGGTCGAAACCGCTTCTGCGGCTGCCTGGAAAACGCTCAAGTCGCCGCCACGCGAAGCTCTGACCAGCAGAATGGCCCCTGCGGCGCCGCCGGCTCGCGTATCGCGAACCGTTCTTTCCGGCAGCACCGCCTCGCGTTCCGTGACCATCGGCCGGGACTCCTCGATCGCCTACGACCCGCGCGAGCACCGCTTCGTCAATAACAATAACAACGCTCCTGCAACTTCCTCCTTCTCCGCCAATGGAAAAGAATTCCGCACAGAAAACGGTCAGACCGGCTTTCGCACCAGCGGAGGCGCGGTTCCAGCCCGCGGCGCCACCACTACTGCGGGCGTTCCCTCTGCGCCGCGCAGCGTAACCCCTCCTCGTCCACCCAGCGCTATGGTGCCGCCACCGGCTCCTTCCCGATCCTATGGGGGTTTTGGCGGGGGACGCGGGGGCTCTAGCGGTGAGTACGGCGGAGGCAGCCGCGGCGGCGGCATGTATTCCGGGGGCGAATCAGGACGCTCCTCTTCGGCGGGAGCTTCCCATCCATCCTCCGGCGGCGGTGGTGGCCGTCCGCACTGAGCGAGCTGCAAACACAGTCAGAGACGGCTCTCCGGCCATGACGGGGAGCCGTTTTTTTTGCCCAACAAACTCGTTCGGATCGCGCCTCAGGAAAAAATCATCCCCGCGTACCCGACAACCGCATCTCTATCGCCGGATACATCCGCCGACGTGGCATATTTCACGAGCTCCGCGTTTTTCGCGCCCAGCGCGTTCAGGGCCGTCAGCATGGCCACCGCCGGTCCCAGCCCGCACATGGAAATTTCCTCGCTGCGGCAGGTGTCATAAAGTCCGCACGGATCGAGCGCCAGCAACTGCTCGATGGCTTTGTGATCCTTGATGCGCGTCGTCGCGTCATCTTCGTAATGGTTCAAGTCCGAGGTCGTCAGCAACAGCACATCTTCCTTCCATGACGCGAGGACTTGCGCGATCGCTTCGCCAACGCTCGTCAGGAATTCAAATCGTACCGTCCCCAGCGCCACGGGAACGAAGGTAAAGCCCGGCGAGAGCATTTCCAGAAACGGCACCTGCACTTCCAGCGAATGCTCGCTGGAATGCGCGACGCTGTCCTCGCGCAATAACGGACAGGCCTGCCGCAACGCTACTGCCAGCGGCTCGTCGATCGGCGCGTCGCCCAGCGGCGTCCGCCAAGCTCCGCTGGACAAAATGGCCGCCGGCTCACCGCGCGGATAATGCCGCACGCCGAGAATCACGATTTTCCGCGGCAGCTCGATTCGCCCCAGCACCGCGCCCGTAACGTGTCCTGAATAGACGTAGCCGGCGTGCGGCACAAGGCAGGCCCTCACGCGTGCAGGTTCCCGCGGCGCAACGTTCTCCGTGTATCCGCGGATGAGCGCGGTCAGTTCTTCAGGATGGGAGGGATAGAATTTTCCGGAAACGGCGGGCAGGCGAAGCATCTTGCAGCTCCGCGAATCACAGAGGCTTCGAAGGTTTGCCCTTGATCTTCATCGCTTTCAGCGTCGCGGGATCGTACAAAATCGTCACCTTGTCGCCGTACTGGTAGCCGCCCTTGTCAACGATCTTCTGCATCTTTCCGGCCGCGGCTTCGGAAAGCGAAAACGTCTGGATGGCCATGTCGTTTCCCTTGGCCCGCACCGTAATCTGCGCGATGTTCGCGTGCATCACGAAGCCTTCGAACTTCGTGAGCCCCGACGGCTTCGGCTTTACGGCGCTCACAATCATCGGCACGGCCGTGTCCACGACGATCGGCGCCACCACCGCGGGGACCTGTGCCCCAGCGGGCGAGGAATAAACTCCCGCCCCGAGCAGCATCAGCGGCAGCCCCAGCCCCATGGTTTTGGCGAAACTCCTCATTCCATGTCGTCCGTTGCAATTCGCAGCGATTTCAGAAAGCGCACATCCTGCGGCGTCATGGCCAGCCGCGCCACCGGCTTCTTGTCATTCTCTTCCGTCAGCGATTCCTGATCCACTTGAATCCGCAGCGACTCCAGGAAGCGCCGGTCTTGTGTCGTCAGCTTGGCTGCCTCCGCCGCGGCCGCGTCGCGCCTGGCCAGCCCAATGGTTGCGTCCAGCTTCAGCACGATATCGTACCCGTGCGCGCGCACTCCGGCAATCGCACCTGTGATGCGATCCGACTCGGACACCGTGTCATTGATCGCGTGTCCCAGCTCACGGAGCAGGTTTTTCAGGTGATCGTCGAGTTGCAAGGCTGGTTCTCCCGTACTTCTCCGGCCATTCTAGGCCCACCTTTAGTTGGATACAAGAGTGCTTCATTTCGTTGTCTCCAATCCGTCCACAGTACCTTGGACCAGGGCTCATCTCCCGAAGCGGCGGGCATCCTTTCTCGCGCGCTGTCCATCCGGGCCTCATTTTGCGCTAAGATGCACGTATGTCCACGGCCGCCACGGCAGCTACTGCGCCCCAGCAGCAGGGCGGTTTCCGCCGCCTCTGGCGCGTGCTAAAGCAGCTTTTTCACGAGGTCACCGGCGCGGTCTTCGCTGTTCTTGCCCTGGGTTGGCTCAACGCCGCTCTTCGCGCCTGGACCCGTGACGTCGCCCGCTGGCTCATCGGCATCGCCGTCGCCGTGGCTCTCTTATTTCTGTTCTTTGCCGTGACTTCGTTTCGCCGCGCCCGGAAGTTGTAGCGGCCCCGGCCCGTCGAGGCGCTGTTCGCTTTCTAGCAATGCAAGAACGAGTTTGCTTCATGTCTGACGCCAAATCCAAATCCGCCGCCTCCGCCGAGCGCAAGGAAAAATTCACCACCCTCTCCGGCCTGCCCATCGATCGTCTCTACACCGAAGAAAATCTCGCCGGTTGGGACCCCGAAATTGCTCTCGGCTATCCCGGCGAATTCCCCTACACCCGCGGCATCTATCCCACCATGTACCGCGGCCGCTTCTGGACCATGCGCCAGTACGCCGGCTTCGGCTCCGCCGCCGAATCCAACCAGCGCTATCGCTATCTCCTCGGCAAAGGCCAGACCGGCCTCTCCGTCGCTTTCGATCTTCCCACGCAGATCGGCTTGGACTCCGATCATCCGCTTGCGCTCGGGCGAAGTCGGCAAAGTCGGCGTGGCCATCGATTCGCTCGAGGACATGGAGACGCTCTTCGACGCCATTCCCCTCGAAAAAGTCTCCACCTCCATGACCATCAACGCCACCGCCGCGATTCTTCTTTGTCTCTATGTCGCCGTGGCCAAAAAGCAGGGCGCTAGCCTGCAGAAACTTTCCGGCACCATTCAGAACGACATCCTCAAGGAATACATCGCTCGCGGCACCTACATCTACCCCGTGCGCCCTGCCATGCGCATCGTCACCGACATCTTCGCCTGGTGCCGCGACGATCTGCCCAAGTGGAACACCATCTCCATCTCCGGCTATCACATCCGCGAAGCCGGCTCCACCGCCGTCCAGGAAGTCGCCTTCACCCTTGCCGACGGCATCGCCTATGTCGAGGCCGCGCTCGACGCCGGCCTCGGCGTGGACGAATTCGCGCCGCAGCTCTCCTTTTTCTTCAACGCCCACAACGACCTTCTCGAAGAGATCGCCAAATTCCGCGCCGCCCGCCGCCTCTGGGCCAAAATCATGCGCGAGCCGTTTCGGCGCCAAGGACCCGCGCTCGCTGCTTGCTCCGCTTCCACGCCCAGACCGCCGGCTCCTCGCTGACCGCGCAACAGCCGGAAAACAATATCGTCCGCGTCGCCATCCAAGCGCTCGCCGCCGTTCTCGGCGGCTGCCAGTCGCTTGCACACCAATTCGATGGACGAAGCCCTGGCGCTGCCCACCGAAGATGCCGCGCTCATCGCTCTGCGCACCCAGCAGATCCTGGCGCACGAAACCGGCGTCACCAATACCGATGGATCCCGTCGCCGGCTCCTACGCCATCGAGTGCCTCACCAACGAAATCGAAGCCGGCGCGCGGGAATACATCGAGAAAATTGACGCCCTGGGCGGAATGCTGCGCGCCATCGAAAGCGGCTTCGTCCAGGGCGAAATCCAGAAGGCCGCCTACGAGTACCAGCGCGCCGTCGAGAACAAAGAGCAGATCGTCGTCGGCGTCAACGACTTCGTCGCCGCCGAAAATGAGCCGCCCATCCCCACCCTGCGCATCGATCCCGAGATCGAGCGCGACCAGGTCGCGCGCCTGCACGCCCTGCGCGCCCGCCGCGACTCCGGCGCGTGCCAAAGCCGCGCTCGCCGAGCTCACCCGCCGCGCCACCACCGCCGAAAACCTGCTCCCCGCCATCCTCGCCGCCGTCGAAGCCTACGCCACCGTCGGCGAAATCTCCGACGCCCTCCGCCGCGTCTTCGGCGAATACCAGCGAATCCGTCGTCATCTGATTCCCGGTGCGGCTCTGGCTGCACTCACGGGCCACGGTGCCCAATTTTCGACGCTGCCCCGTCTGAGACGCCCTGTACCTCGCCGCGCGGCTCCCGTCCTCCTCGATCCTCTCTTCCGTGACCAAAGCCCAAGCTGTCACCGCACCGCGAATAGTATTCTTCCCCTCCAGGAATCCTTATGAAGCTGATCCTCGCTTCCGCCTCTCCTCGCCGCGCCCAAATTCTGCGTGACGCGGGCTTCTCTTTCACGCAGCTCTCCTCCGCCGTCGACGAAACCCCCTACCCGGGCGAAGCCCCGCACGACCACGTCCAGCGTCTGGCCAATGCCAAGGCCGAGCTTGTCGCTGCCCGCGCCGTCGGCCCCGCCATTGTCATCGCCGCCGACACCATCGTCACCCTCGACGGCCTCATCCTTGGCAAACCCCGTTCCACCGACGACGCCCGCCACATGCTGGAAAAACTTTCCGGCCGCACGCATTCCGTAATCACCGGTGTCGCCCTCATCCGCCTTCCCGACGCTGAATCCCGTACCTTTGTCGAATCCACCCAGGTCTATTTCGCCACCCTCACCTCGGACGAAATCTCCCGTTACCTCGCCACCGGCGAGCCCCACGATAAAGCCGGCGCCTACGCCATCCAGGGCCGCGCCGGCCGCTACATCCCCCGCATCGAAGGCTGCTACTTCAACGTGGTCGGCCTGCCTCTCGCCCGCCTCCATCACTTCCTCGCCGAGCTCGGCTGGTCCGAAGACTGATTTCCCGCTTCCCTCAGCTGTTTTTCCTCAAGTTTTCCTTGACCGCGGGTAGCCCGTTTGATACGATACCTCACAGATAATACTGTAACTTTTTTCGACTGCTGCGGTTCATCCCGATTCCTGTCGGGGCCGGGCTTGCACTGAGCGAAGCGAAAGTGCTGCCGCTTTTTCCTTCTTGAACTCCTTTTCCGCTGCTAACCGAGCTTTCTACTATCACTTGTGCACTCTTTCGCTTCTTCGCCGCTGAGCCAAGTCTCGATGTGCCATGGAATCAATCGTTTGCGCACTCTTTTTGCAATTTTCTGAAAACGGAGCACTTATAAGTGACTTAGAATCATATTCTTGCGAACTCTTTTGCACTCTGTCATAAGCGAACCCTTTTGTTTTCAAGCAATTATGAACTCTTTGGGAAAAACACCGGGGGGTACCCAGTCACTCGAACCAAGGGTAGGGTCGCCGCACGCGCCCTGACTCACTTGCATCTAATACTTGTATTTTCTATGCATTACACACTCTTTTGCACCACGGCATCGAATTAACTCACTCGGAATCAGTGATTTGTGCACTCTTTTCCTCATGACGGGGGTATAGGGGTCTACTGCCCGATTTGGGTCGCGGCCATCAGCCTTCCTCCCTCTCCGAAGACAACGACTGACAACGCAAAAAAAGAGGCGCCCCGGTTTTCACCGGAGCGCCTTTTATGCTTCAGGGGGTGGAGGAAATTTACGGCTTTGGTTTGGCCTGCGGCTGCGTCCGGCCGTTGTGCTTCTTCCGGTAGATATTCCGGGAAGCAGCGTTCTGCTCTTTATTGACCTGCTGCTTTTCCCCAGCCGTCAGCGTTCCGCCGTTGGCCTTGCGGTCCGTGGCCACTTGCCGGTTGATGTTCTTCTGCTGATTCTCGGCTCTGGCCGCTTCGCCGGCCGTCATCTGCCCGCTCTTGATTCCCTGGGCGATGCGGTCCTGCTGGTTTTCGCGGCGCTGCCCAACTGCGTTATTTCCGTAGTGCGCCGTGTTGGCGTTGTGCTTGTCCGCGTAAATCTGCCGGGACATCCGGTTTTGCTGGCGGTTGACCTGCTGCTTCTCGGCGCCCGTCAATTTTCCGCCATTGGCCGCGCGATCCGCTGCCGTTTCCTTGTTGATCGCGGCTTCCTTCTTTTCCAGGTTTGCCGTCTCGCCCGCGGTCAATTGGCCGCTCTGCACGCCGTTGGCGATGCGGTCCTGCTGGTTTTCTTTGCGCTGCGCCACTTCCGGTTTGGGCTGGGCCGCGGGGGCCGGCGTTGCCGCCGGGCTTCCGCTCTGCGTCCCTGACGGCTGCGAGCCCGAAGAAGACGGACTCTGCGCCATCGCCACGCTGCCCGCCATTAGCACCGCAACGGGCAAGGCGCTCCACTTCATCCAGGTGAATTTCATGGTTCTCTCCTATCGTTTTGTTTGACGAATTCGATTCCCGGGTCACCCTGTGATACCCGAGTTTGGAGGGAAAGTTGCTGCTTCGCTACTGGTCGGAAGGTCAGGTTTTCCGCTTTGGATAATCATTTTCCGCTACTTTTTGGGCACAATCGGCGCGTCCTTGATGGTGCGCATTCCCTCATCCATTGGAAATTGCGCAATCCTTCCCGGCTGCCATCCTGAGCGAAGCGGCCCAAGGTTCCGGCTTTGCCGGAAAGGATCTCAATTCCCCAAGTTAAAACGGAAAAGCAATTGGCCGGAATTCGTTTTCGGCGGGAAGGGTCGACTGTAAGCGTGAGGCAATAGTAAGACGGGAATAAAAAGGGCGGCCGCACGGGCCGCCCAATCCATAATCGCTTGAATTTATCCGCGAACGGACTCGCTACTTTTTTTCTTCGGCGGGCTTCTCTGCTGGCGGAGGCGCCGGCGTCTGCAGCCGGCGGCGCCGGTGGCTGCGATGTGCCGGACATGCCTTCCTTGAAGCTGCGAATGCCTTCGCCCAGCCCCTTCATCACTTCCGGGATGCGCCGTCCGCCAAAGAAAATCAGCACAACGGCCAATACGATTAGCCAATGAAAAATACTAAACTCACCCATGAACCGCCTCCGCGCGCCCCGTTTGGCAGCGCGCTATTTCAACCCTATCGCAGTAATCTCTGCGCGGCAAGTCTGCGCCGCTTCCTGCCTCTACAGGATAACACGCTCGTCCTCCGCCCGCCTCGTCACTCGCTCGCGGTCCAGATATTCCAGCAGGGGGATGGCGTACTTCCTCGTGATTCCCGTCAACTCCTTGAACATCGGCACGGAGATTCGGTCACCCTTGGCTTTCTTGTAGGCCGCGAGCTTTTCTTTCAACTGCGCCAGCGCCTGACGGTGAAAAATCAGCTCCGGCGAAACGCGCACGAGACTTTTTTCACGCAGCAGAATTTGCAGCAGCTTTTCCGCCCGTTTTGCTTCGACCGGAAGTTTTTGCAGAACTTCCTTGAACGATGGCACCGCCAGACCCGCCGAGGCAAACGCCGATTCGATTTGCTCCTTGGCTTTCGCTTCCTCCGGCTGCAGCGCGATTTCCGATCCCGCTTTCTTTACCAGTTCGCCCGGCGCCTCGAGCTTTTTCTGCGCCACCAGTTCGCCCAGCGCGGCGCGAAAAGTTTCTTCTCGCACGCGCTTCCCCAGGCTCGCGCGCAAATCTTCGCGTGCCATTCCCGGCAGCAGCGGGTTCTCTTTCTGAAATTTTTCCACCTTGTCGAAAAGTTTCTTGCGCACATCTTCAAACAACTGCCCGGATACCATTCCGAGCGGTTCGGCGGAAACCGTTTTCACGCGTCCCGCTCCGGAAAGCTTTTGCGCGGACTCGCGAATCTCTTTTTCCAGCCAGCCCGTTCGCGCCACGATTTCCTCGAAGCCCAATCCCAGCGGCGCGCGGTCCGTCATCGCCGCAAGAATCTCTTCGTGGTCTCCCCCTTCGAGCGTTTCCAAAAATGTGACGCGTCCCTTGTCTCGCAGCATCGGCCGCCGCGCCAAAGGATCCAGCACGTAGCCGCCGCCAATCGTCACCACCGGAGAAAATTGCCGCACGATGAAGCGGTCGCCCGGCAGCACGAGCACTTCGTCTTGTAGTTTCAAATTCGCGAACGCGCTTCCGCCCGGCGGCAGTTCTCTTTCTCCATGAAGAAATACTTCGGCGATGGTCTCCGCCGTTCCCGCGTGAAAATGTACGCGCGATCCTTGCTTCATTTTTCTGGCCGAAGCGAGCAGCTCCAGCCGGACATCGATGCGGCGCGTCTTGCGAAATTTTCCCGGCGTTGCCAGCGCCATGCCGCGCTTCAGCGCCGTATGCTCGATTCCCGCAAGGTTCACCGCGGTGCGCTGTCCCGGCATCGCGCGCTCCACGCTTTTCCCGCCGGATTGCACACCGCGCACGCGCAACCGTTCGCCGCTCGGAAAAAGCTCGACCTCGTCGCCCGCGCCGACGCTTCCGGAAATCAGCGTTCCGGTCACCACCGATCCGAATCCTTTCATCGCAAACGCGCGATCGATGGGCAGCCGGAAATAGCGCGTCACATCCTTGCCCGTTGTCTCTTCCGCCGCGGCTCGCAGAGCTTTCTTCAGTTCGTCTAATCCCGCTCCCGTTTTCGCGCTGACGGAAATAATCGGCGCGTTCTCCAGAAACGACCCCCGCAAAAATTCCTCCGCCTCCATCCGCACCAGCTCGAGCGTGTCTGGATCTACCAGATCGCTCTTCGTCACCGCCACCACGCCGCGTTTCACTCCCAACAGCCGGCAGATATCAAAATGCTCCCGCGTCTGCGGCTTGATGGATTCATCCGCCGCAATCACCAGCAGCAAAACGTCAATTCCCGCCGCGCCCGCGAGCATGTTGCTGACGAACCGCTCGTGTCCGGGCACATCCACGAAACCGAAGCGCACGCCATTTTCTTCGAGGAAAGCAAAGCCCAGATCAATCGTGATGCCACGCCGCTTTTCTTCCGCGAGCCGGTCCGGGTGCGTGCCGGTCAGCGCTTCGACCAGCGTGGATTTGCCGTGGTCGATGTGTCCGGCCGTGCCGACAATCACGCTCTTTGTTGCCATGGGCATAGTTGGAAGTGTACGGATGTTTGTTCCGCTTGGATGCTACTGGAGAAAAGAATCGGGGGTCAAATTACGAAAGCTATTTTGCCGCGGCAATTTCATCAACGATGGATTGCGCCGCAGCGCGTGGATCCGCCGCGGCGAGAATCGGCCTGCCGACGATGAGAAAGTCCGCGCCCGCGCGAATGGCTTCGGTGGGGGTGGCTTTCCGGGCTTGATCGTCGGATTTGGATTCCGCGGCTGAATCTTTGGGACGCACACCGGGCGTGACGATCAGGAAATCGCGCCCGCATGCCTTTCGAATGGCCCGCGCTTCCTGCACGGAGGCAACGACACCGTCGACGCCGGCGCTTTTTGCAAGCTGCGCCAGCTTCACCACTCGAAGTTTCGGCGCGCCACCGATGCCAACTTCTTTCATGGCTTTCTGATCCATGCTGGTGAGAATCGTGACCGCCAGCAAACGCGGCCGGTCCGCGCCCATCGGCACGCCCGCGCTGATCGCCTGTACCGCCGCTTCCAGCATGGCTTTGCCGCCGAGTGCATGAACATTAACAAGCTGCACGCCGGTCATCGCGGCCGCGGAAAGCACAGCGCCAGCGACGGTATTGGGAATATCGTGAAATTTCAGGTCGAGGAAGACGCCGGTACCCAGGGCCGCAACTTCTTTCACGGCGGCGGGGCCAGCAGCGGTGAAGAGTTGGTTGCCGATCTTGAACATGCCCACGAGATCGGCAACCTGCTTCGCGAACTTCACGGCAGATGGTAGTGAGTCAAAATCGAGCGCGACGATCAGGCTGCTGCGGGGATGGGCGTCGAAGGTCAAGGTCATGGTCGACCCCGACTCCCTCGGGGTCAGTGCTTCACGGGCACTTCAAGCAACTCGAGTCGTACCTGGCTAACGCCGGAATGGATCAAGCCGATTTTCCGGGCGACACGATAGGATACATCAATTTCGCGCCCTTCTTGATAGGGACCCCGGTCATTGATACGTACCAGCTCGAATTTGCCTGTCCGGGGGTTCACTACGCGAACCAAAGACCCGAAAGGCAGGTTGGGATGCGCCGCCGTCAAGGCTTCGCTGTCGAAGCGTTCCCCGTTGGCGGTCTTTCGCCCGTTAAACCCGGGGCCATACCAGCTGGCGTTGCCCACCCAGGTCTTGATCGGCTTTACCGGTTGATTCAGATGCGCCACGAGGGGAGCCTCCATCGCCGGAGCGATGAGGAACATAAGAGGCACCCAGCGGAGTGCAGCCCAGATCATGAAAAGTCGATGTCTCATAGTGTGTTCTTTGTGCTACTCAAATCCAAAAAAGTGTAGCAAAAAAACCTCATTATGTCAACCGTTTTCTATAAGAAATTTGTCTCTTATCTCATTCAAAGTAAACATCTTAGCATCGGAAAGAGTGCTTTCAAGACCCTCAACTAGCCGCTGACTGGCCCTCGGGTCAGTAAAGCTGGCCGTCCCGACCTGTACTGCCGAAGCTCCTGCAGCCACATACTCAAGCACGTCTTCTACCGTCTCGATGCCGCCGAGACCTATGATTGGTGTCCTGACGGCCTTCCGCGTTTCCCAGACGAGCCTCAAAGTGATAGGTCTAATCGCGGGGCCGGATAATCCACCAGTTGGATTCCCTAGACGCGACTTTCCAGTACGGTAGTCGAGCGCCATGGCGGGATAGGTATTCGCTACGGTCAGGGCATCGGCTCCGGCGCTCTCTGCTGCCCGGGCGATAAGTCCAATGTCTGTAACAAGTGGGGAGAGCTTCACCCACAGGGGCCTCTTCACTGCGGCTTTTCGCGCTGCCCCGACCACCTCGGCCACCAAGGTGGGGTCACTCCCGAACTGCATACCCCCCTTCTTGACGTTCGGGCAGGAGATATTCAGCTCGTACCCGGCCAGCCCTTCGGCGTCTTCCAGGGCCCGGATCACCTCGACGTAGTCCTCAAGGGAGTAGCCAAAAATGTTGGCGATCACCGCCGTATCGAATTTTCGCAGTACCGGGAGTTTTTCGGCTACGAAGGCCCGGACCCCGACATTCTGCAGTCCGACGGCATTGAGCATGCCTGAGGCGGTAGGGAAGAGCCGAGGAGCGGGGGCGCCTTCGATGGGTTCCTTCGAAAGGCCTTTGGTAACGAAGCCGCCGAGACGATTCAGGTCAACGAGGTGGGCAAATTCGAGGCCGTAACCGAAAGTTCCGCTGGCAGCGAGAATAGGATTCCGCAGGCGCAACGCGCCAATATTTACGCTGAGGTCAACGGCGCCAGCGGAAGTCACTTCGTGCAAAAGGATAGCACGAAGCGGTTCCTACTCCGCGCAAAATCTGGAAGTCCGTCAGTTTCCGGTTTGCCGACTTACCCGGAGTTAGCCCGGCGTCGCCAGGCTGTATGACTGATGATGAAACAATTCATCAACACCTAGATGGTATGGCAACGACTTGACGTGCCTCAGTGCGGCTGTTAGCCTCCCGCTCAAGTTCGACTCCCCATGACGAACAAATTGAGGAGGTGAAAAGTGAATGATGCGACGCGGCTGCGCTATCTGCGTTTGGTGTTGGTTCTCGTTGGCTTGATTTTTACTCTAGGTGTTTACCCGCTGATGATGGCCTGGTGGCCATCCGGTTGGCGCTGGCAACCCAATCAGCCCGAGTACGAACAGATGATTCTCGGGGTCTATGCAACTCTCGGAGTATTTCTCCTCATTGCTTCTCGGAAACCTTTACAGCACCGAAGCCTGATCTGGTTTACCGTTTGGTCTAGCCTTGTACATGCAGGGATTATGACCGTGCAAGCAATCAAAGCCCCTGCAGAACATGGTCACCTGTTGGGAGATATCCCTGCGCTAGTCTTTGTAGCGATTGTCCTTGCGATTTTAACGCCCCGAGGTGTCGTCGCTGAAACCCCATGAGAGGTAGACACTCCCAGGTTCGCCCGCGAGAGCTTAATTCAACGGCAACCATCCGGACCGGAACTTCCCGGCCCGTCTACTAAACTGAGTTTCCGACCGAAAAGCTAGCAGGAAACTTACCGACAACACAAAACCCGTGGCTTGAGATTGGCGCACGCGACGAAATATTGCTGAAGGCGGAAGGTTGCATCAGGGTTTTGTGTTTGGAGCCGACGCAGGTGCGGATTTTGGTGGCGCGGGCTGAGAGAGAGTGTGCGTCTCGGCAGGTTTCTTCAAAGCTTCGGCGAGGACGCGACCATCATGAGTGGCGAGAGTGATGCCGCAGAGCGAAGCGAGCGTAGGCGCGATGTCGGCAGGAGTTATGGCGCCGTGATATTCGCCGCGCTGAATGCCCCAGCCCATAAAAAGCACGGGCACATGCTGGTCATAGTAATAAGGAGTTCCATGCGTGGTGCCGTACTGGCGCGGACGCTTGGCGGTTGAAAAATCCCAGGTCCAGTATGGTTTCGGCGCGATCACAAGATCGCCGCTGCGCGCCTTGAAAAAGCTATCCGCTTCCGCCGTTCGAATGGGACTCTTTGTGGCCGGACGATCTTCCAGTTCTTCCGCGCGATAGACATGCGCGACGCCCGGGACACCTTGGATGGAGTCCAATACGGCGCGCAGCGCCACGGGATCGGATTTTAGTTTGTCGTAAGTTCCCGGCGTGAAGTAGACGTCGCTCGCGCCAATTTCCGCGACGGCGGGCTTCGCGTAGTTAAATGTGTCCAGAGTTTTCTCGATGCGCTCTTTCACTTGCTCGACATTCAGCCAGCCCGCATTCATGCCCGTTTTTTGCATGTCTTCGGGAATGGGAACCACGCCGTGATCGGCGCTGAAGGCCACGACGTAATTGCCCTTTCCAACTTTCCGATCCAGATAGGCAAAGAGTTCACCAAGATCGCGGTCGAGCCGCGCGAGAACATCTTGAATTTCCCAACTGCGCGGGCCGAAGGCATGGCCCACGTAGTCAACCGAGGAAAAGCTCACGCCAAGAAAGTCTGTTTCCGGGCCTTTTCCCAGTTTGAGCTTGTCGATCGCCGTTTCCGCAAGATGTTCGAGTTGCGTATCGGCGAAGGGGCTGGTCTGCCACTGAGAATAGAAAGCGGAATCGGGTGCGGTGCTGTTGGGTTTGCCGCGGAGGGGATGGGGAAAAGTTGCGTTGTAGCCATTTGGAGCGATCGCACCGGTGGCGGTTTTGTCGTAGAGGTAAGCTGAATCGGGGAGGAGTGGCGCCCAGGTTTTGCCATAGTCCACGGAGACCGGATGCGTCTTGGCGTAATCCTCGACAAACGCCGCCACCGGATAGGCATTCGAGGTTGTCCAAGCTCCCGCGGCCGGATCGAACCACGTGACGGCATCGCCCTGGTGCCCCGCCATGGTGATGGAGGCGCGCGCCTTGAGGGAAAAGGTGACCACGCGCGTTCCCGAACGCGACTGAAATTTCAATTCATCCGCGAAAGCCGGAATGAGCAGCTTTTCAGGGCTATCGCCGCCCTTCACGGCGGCGCCGCCGTAGCCGAGATTTTTCACGTTCGAATCGGCGGTGCAGGTCACGTCCTTTTGCAGATCGCGATCCCACCACTCATTCGAAATCATTCCATGGGTGGCCGGAAAGGCTCCGGTGGAGATCGTGGCGTGTCCCACGCAGGTTTCCGTGGCCGCGTACGGATAAGCGGCGTCGCGGAACCACGCGCCTTCCTCGACCAGGCGCTTTAATCCTCCGGTCCACTGAGCGCGGAATTTCTCAACGTAATCGGCGCGCATTTGGTCCACCACGAGCAGGACGACGAGCTTGGGCTTTCCGGACAGCTTGGCCGAAGCGGCGGCCCGCGCCTGGGACTGCGCGCCGGCCTGAGGCGCGAAGACAAGGATTGCTGCCAGCAGCACAGCCAAATGGCTCATTCTTTGTTTTTTCAGTAGCGCCCCGCAAATCATAGCCGACTTGACCTCCCGGCTAAGCGTCGAAGTCTATCACGCCCTAATCACCGCTTAGGTGGTGGATGCCGGATTGACCGCTCGGCGGTCACCAATGATACGATTACCCGACCATGCGCATCGTCGAGAAAACGCAGTTGATGTCCGCGCCGGAAATCGACCGCACGCTGCAGCGGTTGGCCCACGAAATTGTGGAAAAAAGCGGCGGCACGAAGGACCTGGCGCTGATCGGGATTGTGCGGCGCGGCGTGCCGCTGGCGCAGCGAATCGCGCAGGCCATGCGCGGAATTGACGGGGTGGAAGTTCCCGTGGGCATTCTGGACATCACGCTGTATCGCGACGATCTTTCGAAAGTGGCGCCGCAAGCAGTGCTGCGTTCCTCAAACATTCCATTCGGCGTGGATAACATGGATCTGGTGCTCGTCGATGACGTGCTCTACACGGGCCGCACGATTCGCGCGGCCATGAATGGAATCTTCGATCTTGGGCGGCCAAAGCGCGTTTCGCTCTGCGTGCTGGTGGACCGCGGCCACCGCGAAATGCCGATCGCGGCGCAGTACACCGGGCGGCACGTACAAACGAGCGACACGGAAATTATTGAGGTCCGGCTGCGCGAAATCGACCAGGAAGAGCGCGTCGTCCTGGTGGATCGCGTGGACTAGTTTTGGAATTTAAAAAAATTGATTGCTTCCGGTTCTTAGAAGGAACTTTGACGCACCGATTCCGCGACTTGCTCGCCCTCGAACCGCTCACAGCGGACGAACTTACCTTTCTACTAGACCAGAGCAAGCCGTTTCAGGAAATCCAGCGGCATCCGCTGAAAAAGCTGGCGACGCTGCGCGGCAAGACCGTGGCGCTGGCATTTTTCGAAAACTCCACGCGCACGCGGCTCAGCTTCGGGGCGGCCGCATCGCGGCTTGGCGCGGACACCATGAACCTGCAGGCCGAGGCCTCCAGCCTGAAAAAAGGCGAATCGCTCCTCGATACCGTGCAGACTCTGGATGCCATGAAGCCGGACTGCCTGGTGATGCGGCATGCCTCCTCGGGCGCCGCGGACTTTGTTGCGCGCCACCTGGACATCCCGGTGATCAACGCGGGGGACGGCACGCACGAGCATCCCTCGCAAGGCTTGCTCGACGCGCTGACCATCCGCGACCGGCTGGGCACAATCGAAAATCTCAACGTGACCATTCTCGGCGACCTGCAACACAGCCGCGTGGCGCGTTCAAACATTCATCTGCTGGGAAAATTCGGCTGCCGCTTCACGCTTTGCGGTCCGGCGATGTGGGTTCCGCGAGAACTGGAAAAAATTGCGGGGCCAAGCGTGTCCATCCGGCGTGTTTTTCGAATCGAGGAGGCGCTCGAAGGAGCCGACGTGGTTCTCGTGCTGCGCGTGCAAACGGAGCGCCTGCACGAGCCCTCGATCTCCTCGGAAGATTATGTGCTCGGCTATCAGCTGAATGCCGAGCGGCTGCGCCGCGCCAAACCGAACGCCATCGTGCTGCACCCCGGGCCGATGAACCGGGGAATCGAAATCACACCGGAAGTAGCAGACGGGCCGCAATCGTGCGTGCTCGAACAGGTTACCAACGGGGTTGCGGTGCGCATGGCCATCCTCTATCTGCTGATTACCGGCGCCACGGAAGGGGAAACGCACCCGGCGCTGGAAGCAAAACCCAAGGAATCCGCCAATGCTTCTGATTAAGAACGGGCGCGTGCTCGACCCGGCATCCAAGACCGACGCGGCTCTCGATGTTTTGCTGGACGGCGAAAAGATAAAGGAGGTCGCGGCGGCGGGAAAGATCGCTGCGGCGCAGAACGCCGAGATTTTTGACGCCGCCGGCCTGATTGTCGCGCCGGGTTTCATTGATATACACGCGCACCTGCGCGAGCCCGGTCAGGAATCCTCGGAAACGATTGAAACCGGAACGCGAGCGGCGGCGCGCGGCGGATTCACGGTTGTTTGTTGCATGCCGAATACGAAGCCCGTTAACGACAATGCTTCCGTCACACGATTTATCCTCGATCGGGCGAAAGCGACCGGCAGCGTGCGGGTGTGGCCGATCGGAGCGGCTTCGGTGGGGAGCAAGGGCGAAGCGATTGCGGAAATCGCGGCGATGAAAGAAGCGGGAATCGTGGCCGTCTCCGACGACGGGAAGCCGATTGCGACGGCAAAGCTCACGCGGCAGGTGATGGAGTACTGCCTGTCGCTCGGCCTGCCGGTGATCGAGCATTCCGAAGATGTTTCGCTGGCGGCGGGAGCGGTGATGCGTGAAGGCGTCACGTCCTCGCGGCTGGGCTTGCGCGGGATGCCCGCGGCGGCGGAATCGGTGTGCGTCGCGCGGGACGTGCAGCTCACGGAATTGACCGGCGCGCGGCTGCACATCGCGCACCTTTCGGCGAAAGCATCGCTCGAACAAGCGCGCTGGGCGAAATCGCGCGGGCTGAGCGTCACGTGTGAAGTGACGCCGCATCACTTCACGCTGATCGACGAGGATGTGACGTACGATTCGCGGTTCAAGATGAATCCGCCGCTGGCCGCGCGAGAAGACCGGGAGGCGCTGCTCGCGGGCCTCGCGGATGGCACCGTGGATGCGATCGCTACGGATCACGCGCCGCACGAGCCTGCGCTGAAGGACGTGGAGTTCGACAAGGCTCCTTTCGGAATCCTGGGTTTTGAAACGGCGCTCGCGCTGGCGCTCGAACAACTGGTGCAGAGCGGGCGAATTTCGCTGATGCGCATGGTTGAACTTTTCACGACGGGGCCCGCGCGCGTCCTGGGAATCGAACGCAAAATCGCCGCGGGGCAGCCCGGCGACCTCACTATTTTTTCAACGGATCGCAAATGGACCTACAAGGTGAGCGAATCTCCGAGCAGATCCCGCAACTCACCGTTCGATGGCCGCACGTTCAAGGGCGCGCCGGCGGCGACGATCGTCGCGGGCAAGATTGTCTATAAAGGATAGTTTGGAATTCCAAGCTTGATAACGTGGCGCCCAGACAGATCCGGGATTGTGAATAGAGCGCTGGAGAGCCCGCCGAAACCTCTTGATGCGGTCCCCGTTTTTGCGCAGTAAAAACTGAGAATCGTTCTCAGTGGGCGGCGGGTTCGGCGGCGGGATGCATGCCGTGCTGGGGCACTTCGTGGATGCCGCGCGCGGGAGGCTCGATGCGCTGGCGGTAGAAATGATCGAGGGGAATGCGGCCCTTGCCAATCGGGTAGCCCTTCTCGATCGCTTTGGTGACGTAGGCTTTCGCCAGCGTGGCGGCTTCCATCAGCGAGCGTCCGAGGGCAAGCTGCGCAGCTAGAGCGGAAGCAAAGGCGCAACCGGTCCCGTGAGTATTGTCGGTCTTGACGCGTTCGCCGCCGAGTTGCACCATCTCGTTGCCATCGAAGAGCACGTCCACGGCGCGGTCCATGTGGCCGCCCTTGACGATCACGGCGCGCGCGCCCATCTCGACGATCTTGCGGGCGGCTGCTTCCATGTCGGCGACATCCTTGATGGTCAGGCCGGTGAGAACTTCCGCCTCCGGCACGTTTGGGGTGATGACGCTGGCGCGTTTCAGCAGCTCCGCTGCAATATACTTAATTCCTCCGGCATCGAGGAGCTCCGCGCCGGAGGAAGATTTCATCACTGGATCGTGGACCACATGCGCAAACGTGTGCGCATCAAGAAATTCGGCGACGGCGACGGCATTGCCGCGATTCCCCAGCATGCCGATTTTTACGGCGGCGATGTCGCAATCTTTCGCGAGCACGTCGAGCTGTTCGCGCAACTCCGCGCTCGGGGTGTTGTGAACGGTCTCGACGCCCTGGGTGTTCTGCACCGTGAGGGAGGTAATCGCCGCGACTCCATAACATCCGTGCGCCGCGAATGTCTTCAGATCCGCCGCCGTCCCCGCGCCGCAGGAGGGATCAAATCCCGCGATCGTCAGCAGAATTGGAGGCGCCGTTGGCCCGTGTCCGTTCGTAGTCATCGTTTTTTCTTGCTCACACGAAGAAAATAGCCGGTCGCGTCAAAAAACGGACCGGCAACTGCGAATGTACGCGCGCTAAATGGTCAGTGCAAGGGAAATTTCGCGGCGAGAGCCGAAGCCAAAGCCATCAGACCCGTGTTCTATCGAGTTTTGAATTCTTTTTGAGCCCGCTGTTCGAACGGCGAACTGCGATCTCAGGGGAACAAGCCGCGGACGAGGGTGGCTTCGGCGACACGGCCGACGGCGAGAATCATGGCTCCGGCGCGCGGCGGAACATGATGCTTGCGCATGGTATCCACCATCTCGTGGAAAGCGCGCACCATGATTTTCTGCAGACGCGCGTTCACTTCCTCGACGTCCCACATGAGGCCTTCCTGGTTTTGCACCCATTCGAAGTAGCTCACGGTGACGCCACCGGCGTTGGCCAAAATATCCGGAAGGACGGTAATGCCGCGGCGCGCTAGAATTTCATCGGCGTGCGGGGTGGTGGGGCCGTTGGCAGCTTCGGCGACAATACGAGCCTTCACGGCTTCGGCGTTGTGAAGAGTAATGACGTTTTCCAGCGCCGCGGGAATGAGGATGTCGCACTTCATCGTCAGGAGATCGTCGTTGGTGATGCGCGAAGCGCCGGGCATGCCGACGACGGTTCCGGAACGCTCCTTATAGCGAATGGCCTTGATGGGATCGATGCCGCGCGAATTCGTGACGCCGCCGCGCGTGTCGCTGAGGGCAATGATTTTCGCTTTTTTCTCCGCAAAAAGACGCGCGGCCGTGGCGCCGGCGTTTCCGAATCCCTGAATCGCCACGGTGGCGCCGCGCAGCGAGATCTTTTTCAGCTTGCAGGCTTCCTCGACCACATAGAGCAGGCCGCGCGCGGTGGCTTCGTTGCGTCCTTCGGAACCACCGATGGAAACAGGTTTGCCGGTGACAACGCCGTGCGCCGAGTGGCCTACGGTCATGGCGTAGGTGTCCATGATCCAGGCCATGGTCTGCGCGTCGGTGTACATATCCGGCGCGGGAATGTCCATGGCGGGCCCGATGATGGGCAGAATCTCACTGGCATAGCGACGCGTCATGCGCTCGAGTTCGCTCTTGGACATACGCTTTGGGTCGCAGATCACGCCGCCTTTGGCGCCACCAAATGGAACATTTACGGCGGCGGTCTTCCAGGTCATCCACATCGCGAGCGCCTTCACTTCATCGAGCGTGACATTCGGGTGATAACGGAGGCCGCCTTTTCCCGGGCCGCGCGCCACGTTGTGCTGGACGCGGTAACCCGTCAGCACTTTCACCTGACCATTGTCCATCTTAGTCGGCAGGGAAACTTCGAGCACACGCTTGGGAGTACGCAAAATCTGGCGAAGGCCGGGATCCAGTTTCAGGAATTCCGCAGCCATGTCGAACTGAATCTGTGCGATGCGGAAGGGATTTAGGTCCTCGCGCGGAGCGATGCGGGGCACCATGGGCGGTGCGCCAATCTGTCTTGTCGGGGCTGTCGGCTTTGCGACCGTGGCCATCGGCGTCGGTCCTTTCGTGTACTCGTTTTATTTAAAAGATGCTTTTTTCACGGGGCCTAGTTTCAAAATTCCTGGGAACAGGAACCTTTTTATCCATTGGCCGCGAACTTCTTCGAGCCTGCCGCATAGGCCTCGCGGCAGGCGATCGAGCAAAAATGCAGCAACTCAGTCCCATCCCGCAATGGGATGGACAACGTTTCGTCCACATGCATACCGCAGACCGGGTCGCGCACCAGGTGGCGTGCCGTACCCGGGGCCGAAGAGGCGTCATCCGCTGTTGACTGCGGAGTTGCCGCGGCCTTGCGCAGCATCCTGCCAACGAAGCGGCGCAGTAGCCACACGCTCCAGGAAACCACGAACAGCCAGAAAAGAAACCGCACAATTCGCGCAAGAAAGGCCATGGAATATTCTATCGCGGCTCGACCCTGGAATTCCCCTTACCTTCCAGTGAGGGGAGTGTATGCAAGGCGAAAAGGGGGAGTCAAACGAAAACGTGTAAATTCAAGGGGTTGCGGGGCGAATGGTATGCTTCCTTTTTGGGCAAAAAGAGGCCGAAGCATGTCTAACTAACTTATTTTCAATGACATAAGGCAACTCAAGAGCACTTTCCTTGGTCCCCACAGAAGAGGCCTAATTTGCCGCTGGAATCCGGTCAATGCCCATGTATGGGCGAAGGACCTCGGGAATCACAATCGAGCCGTCAGCTTGCTGATAGTTCTCCACGACCGCGATCCAAGTGCGGCCCACGGCGAGACCGGATCCGTTCAATGTGTGCACGAAGTCGCTTTTGCCACCGGACTTGGGCTTGAAGCGAATGCCGGCGCGCCGAGCCTGGAAGGCTTCGCAATTCGAACAAGAAGAAATTTCACGAAATTCGTTGCTGGAAGGCAGCCAGACTTCGATGTCGTAAGTCTTGGAGGAGGCAAAGCCCGTATCGCCGGTGCAGAGCAGCACGGTGCGATAGTGCAGACCCAATTTTTGCAGAATGGTTTCGGCATTACGCACCAAGGATTCATGCTCTTCGTAGCTTTTCTCCGGGTGCGTGAACTTGAAGAGTTCCACCTTCTGGAATTGATGCTGACGGAGGATGCCGCGCGTGTCTTTTCCAGCAGCTCCCGCTTCCGAACGGAAGCAGGCCGTCCAGGCGGTAACGTGAATCGGCAGATTTTCCTCGGGAATGGTTTCGTCGCGATACAGATTGTGCAGTTCGACTTCCGCCGTGGGTGTGAGCCAGAAGTCGGTGCCTTCCAATTTGAAGAGGTCGGCGGCGAATTTGGGCAATTGACCCGCGCCGGTGAGCGAAGCGCTGTTTACAACAAATGGCGGGAGAATTTCGGTATAGCCATGCTCGCGCGTGTGGACATCCAGGAAAAAATTCGCAAGCGCGCGCTCCAGGCGCGCGCCCCAGCTCTTATATACGGCAAATCGCGCGCCGGTGATCTTGACGGCAGCCGCGAGATCAAGGATTCCCGCGCGTTCGCCCACTTCCCAGTGCGGCTTGGGCTGAAAATCAAATTTCGGCGGCGCGCCCCAGCGGCGGACTTCGAGGTTATCGGCGGCGCTTGCGCCGACGGGCACGGAGGAATGCGGCAAGTTGGGAATGGAGAGCAGCAGTTGGCGCTGCTCGACATCGAGCTCAGCGATGCATTCATCGGATTGCTTGATGCGCTCGGAGACTTGCTTCATTTCGGCAATGAGCGCATCAGCGCTTTGTTTTTCCTTCTTCAGCCGGGCAATCTCTTCGCTGGCCTTATTACGCTGCGCCTTGCGCTGTTCGTTGGCGGTGATAAGTTCGCGGCGCTCGCGGTCCGATTTGCGGAAGGCGTCCAGATCGAGAGTGATGCCGCGTTTCTTCGCCATTTCGGCGAAAACATCCAGGTGGTCACGGAAGTAGTTGAGATCATGCATGGTCAGGAAAGGATACCGTAATCGGAGTGAGCCTTGAAGCGCCGGCCTTCAATGGGCAGTCGCGAGCAGAGAAACTTCACTCAGGGCGCGGCACCTCGCTCATCAACGCCAGCAGATTGCCTTCACTATCGCGGAAAAACGTCATCCAGAGATCACGTTTGGGCATCCGCGCAATGACGTGCGGCTCATCCTCGAACTTAGCTCCCGCATCCTTGATGCGCCGATGAGCCGCCTGAATGTCGGCGACCTGGAAATAAATGATCGAACTGGGATGATCGAACTCCGGCTTTTCCGGCTTGTCCAGCATGAGCCGGACTCCGCCACAATCGAAAAACGACAATTGCCCCGCGCGGAACAGATGCGGCAATCCCAACACATCGCGATAAAATGCCGTCGCGCGGTCCACGTCGTGAGCGTTGATGGCGATCTGCCCGACGCGGGCCAGCGCGGCATTCTCTTGCAGGCTCATGGGTATATCCCTCCGAGCGGATATTTGTTAGCATAGCTAACTATATTTTATGATGAGTGTCAAGAAAAAGGGCCTGGCGGGCCACGAGCCTTTGCAGACTGCCGACAAACTGCACTCCGCGGCCATTCACCTGCTTCGGCGGTTGCGGGTGCGCGACCGCGAAAGCGGCGTGGGCCCGGCGCAGCTTTCCGCGTTATCCGTTTTGGTCTTCGGCGGCCCCAGATCGCTCGGTGAGCTTGCCAATGCCGAGCAGGTGCGGCCGCCAACCATGAGCCGCATCGTTGCCGGTCTCGTAAGCGCGGGTTTGGTCCGCCGGCGCGCCACCGAAGACGGGCGGCGGGTCCGTCTAGAGGCCAGCGCCAAAGGAAGGAAAATCCTGCAGGAGGGGCGCAAGCGCCGGGTCAAATCGCTGGCGAAGGCGCTCTCGTCCCTAACCCAAGCAGAATTAGAGAAGTTGAGTGCGCTAACGGAGCTTCTGCAACAAATCCTCCGAAGGCTTTAACAGGTTGGCAAGAAGCGCCTGACCGTGTCCTTGCCAGAGCCAGGTTTGCCCGAGGCATTTCTTGTCTCCCGCCTTTTGCAAGAAGCAGATTCTTCGCTTTGCTCAGACTACAAGAGGGATGAGACATAAATCAGAAAGATCAAGAGCGGCATCCTGGGAAGGGTATAGCTGCAAGATCTGAAAGCGGAGTACTTCCGTACCAAGGATGAGGTACATCGGTGGGAGCGGGAAGTACTGGAGAAAATGAACCCTGCGAGCTATCGACGAAAAAAAAGGGAGCACGCAAACTGGGGATGTAGTCGGGAGCTGTTGGGCCTCCTGGAGTATCAATGGTTGTGACTTGTTTGCTCCTGTGTGTCGTACTGCTGCTCGCGAGCGCAGCGGAACGGCCAGAAGAACCCAGCTAACTTCGGATTACGGTACCCTCCATCCCCCACGCCCGAGCGGCCGGTCCCCCCACCGGCCGCTCATTTTTTTGCTCAACATTGAAAATTGACCGGCTCAACAGGGAAAGCCAGGGCGGGCCGCTGTTTCGTTGATATTCCGCCCGGGTGGCTGAAGAGGAAGGCAAGAGTGCCGGCCTGGCCGGACAAGTAGTGCGTCAGTTGGATAGGATGAGGAAGACAGCTCCGGCCCGGCGGGCCAGAGCGATTCGCGGAATTTTGATTTAACCACCTAATCTGCAGGAACTTTTAGGCTGTCTCTCGATGCGTCGGCTGAAAAACAGCCACTGGCAACGAAAAAGGGGGCTGGTGCAAGCCCCCTCTCTCTTAATTGACGCCCCAAAACCGGTAACCGAGTCGAGGATCGGTTCCGGCCACCCCGGGAAGCCAATCTTGTAAGTTACTAAGAAGAGAGCAAATCAGATGCCAGGCAATGAAAACCGGAAGAAATCCGAAAGCTGACTGAAAGCACAGCAGTTAGGTCGAAATGTGAGCTAAAAACATCATTGCGAACAACTAAAGCCTACAAAATCCCACAGAAACTTCAGGGAAGCCTACATTCTTTGGGAGTGTAAGTCGAACGAACGAGAGGTTGAGCACGCCTGTGCAAGGCCGGGCTCTGGCAGTTTTGAAGGATTGTCTCAGGTTGGAAACTTGAGGGGCTCATGCGCCAATGGAGGAGCGGAGGGCGCTGGCAAGGGATTGGGAGAAGCGCTGGACATCGGCTGCGTGTTCGGCTTCGACCATGACGCGAGCCAGGGGCTCGGTGCCAGAGTAGCGGAGTACAACGCGGCCATTGTCGCCGAGGGCCGATTGGGCTTCGGCGAGCGCGCGGGAAACTTCTGGAAGCGTGTCCAGAGGAGGTTTCGAACGCACCTTCACGTTGACGATCATTTGCGGGTATTCCTTGAAGCCTTCGACGAGGGATTCGATTTTGCCGTGCAGGGAGACGAGCGAGGCGACCTTGACGGCGGTGAGCAGGCCGTCACCAGCAGGACTATCGTCGAGAAAAATGATGTGGCCGGACTGTTCGCCGCCGAGCACGCAGCCGCTGCGGAGCATTTCCTCGAGAACGTAACGGTCGCCGACAGCGGCCCGGGCCAGACTGATATTTTCGCGGGCGAGGGCGCGCTCCAGCCCAAGATTCGACATGGAAGTGGCGACGACGCGGTTTCCCGCGAGTTTGTTCTGCGATTTGAGGAAGCGCGCGGCTGCGAGGAGCACGCCATCACCATTGACGATTTTCCCGGTTTCACAAACAAAGAGCGCGCGATCGGCGTCGCCGTCGAAGGCCACACCGAGACGGGCCTTTTCGGCAACAACCCGCTTCTGCAAACCTTCCAGATGCAGGGAACCGCATCCCGCGTTGATGTTGCGGCCGTCCGGAGAAACACCTATGGCTATTACGTCCGCACCGAGCGAGCGGAAAAGCTCAGGGCCGAGTTTGTAGGCAGCGCCGTTGGCGCAATCGAGAACGATGCGGAACCCGGTGAATTTGGCGCCGGGAAGAAAGCGTTTCTGGAGAAAGGCGAGATATTCGGCGTCGAGGGATTCATCGGCGGCAAGCTTTGGAAGATTCCTGGGAACGGCTTCGCCACGATGCTTGAAAATGTCGGCTTCGAGAACTTCCTCGACGGCATCGGGGAATTTCATTCCCGCATGGGAAAAGAGCTTTACTCCGTTGTCGTGAAACGGATTGTGCGAGGCGGAAATGACCACGCCGGCTTGAAAATCACCTTGCCGGACAAGGCAGGCCACGCCGGGAGTGGTAATAACGCCGGCGAAGGCCGCCGTGGCACCCGCTTGCGCAAGGCCGGCGGCAAGCAGGGCAGCGATGTGCGGGCCCGATTCGCGCGTGTCCATGCCAATGAGAACATGGGCTGCGCCATGTTCACGCTGGAGATAGGCGCCCAGGGAGCGGCCGGCGGCATAGAGCGTGCCATCGTCGAGAGGAGAGGTTCCCGGGACGCCGCGGATGCCGTCGGTTCCGAAAAGTTCTTTCGCCATAAGGAAAAGCCAGTCTACCTCGAATGCGATCGCGGCCCTACGAGCGCCGATGTTTGCGGGCCAGTTTCAGGAAAGCTTAGCACACGGAAAAAGGGTGACTTTGAGGCGCGGCCGGAAAGATGCCTTTTCTGTCAACCAGACTGCAACAAAGAATAGTGAAACAGTTGGGCTGATATACAACCTCGAAACAGCCGCACAGGAATCCTGGAGAGTTTACCCGAGTATGTTAACGTGTGGGGAACGGAGCCACTCGTGTCCGCAACACAAACGCCGCCATCCATTGCCCGTTTCACAAGTTCCAGCTTCAGCATGCGCATGATCGCGGCCGCGATTATTTTGCTCTTCTTCTATTACGCAGCGGGCGTGGTGATTACGCTGCTGCTTTCCATCCTGCTAGCGTACTTCCTGGACCCGGCGGTGGAGTTTCTGGAAAGGCTGAGCGTGCCGCGGACGTTGGGCGCGATGGTCATCGTGCTGATCCTGATCGCGGTGCTGGTTGCGGTGGGCTACGGGCTGTGGAGCCGTGCTTCGGATTTCGCCGCGAACTGGCCCAAGTACAGCAACGTGCTCGGACAAGCGGCAGCCACGGTGGAAGGAAAGATCCGGGGATTGGAGGGACAGGTTTCGCAGATCGCACCCCAGCAGGGCGCCGCATCGCCAGCGAGTGCGCCCGTGGAGCCCGGAATGGTGCACACGTTGATTTTGCGCGGAATCGGCTCGCTGTACGCGCTCTTCCTGGAAGTCACGTTCATGCCCTTCCTCGTCTTTTTCATGCTGGCGGAAAAACGAGAGGTTTGGCACGGAACCTTGCAACTTTTTCCCGCGTCGCGGCGGACACAAGTGAAAGAAACACTGGAAGATTTGCGGGACGTGCTGCGCGACTACCTGATCGGTATGACGGTCCTCACCCTTCTTGTGATTGCGGCAAGCAGTTTTTTCTTTTGGCTCCTGGGACTCGACTACCCACTTTTGACAGGCATTGTTTCGGGACTACTGAACATGGTGCCTTACATTGGGGCCGTGATGGCGTGGCTGCCGGCTTTTATCATTGCCCTCGCCAAGTGGCAAACCATCGGGCAGTTCGCCCTGATCGCCGGCGGGCTCACCGGGATTCATCTGCTGGCGCTGAATTTGGTGGCGCCGCAATTGGTCGGGCGGCGCGTACGATTGAATGCCGTAGCGATTACGATTGCTTTGCTCTTCTGGGGATGGGTATGGGGGGGCATGGGATTGGTGCTGGCGATCCCCATTACCGCGACGTTGCGGGTCATCTGCGATCACACGGAATCGTGGAAGCCGATCGGGCGCTGGCTCAGCGCCTGAAACCGCCGTTCGCGCAACGCACGTCTATCTTTTTTTCCGCCTGTCCACACCGCGGTGCGCGGATCGAGGTAATTTCAATGAAACAGAAGACTCTGCAGCTTGCGGGCGCTCTCTTGCTCCTAACGCTCACCGCTCCCTCTGCTCACGCTTGGGGCTGCAAGGCCCATCAGGCAGTGGCCTTGATTGCGGAAAAACATCTGACGCCCGAAGCCAGGCAGATGGTCCAGACTCTGCTGAGCGGCAACCCGATCGATCCCAAAGTGAAGCGCTATTGCGGCGACTCGGTGCGAGACGCGATGGCCGACGCGGCGACGTGGGCTGACGACGTGCGGAGCGAGAAGAAAAACGGCCCGTGGCACTACATCGATATCCCGCGAGGCGCGACGCGCGGGCCGGTGGACGCTTATTGTGGAGTAGAAGGCTGCGTCACGAAGGCCATCGCGGAGCAGCTTGCAATTCTGAAAGATCTCAAAGCGCAGCCCGCGAAACGCGCCGATGCGCTGCGCTACGTCATTCACTTCACCGGCGACTTGCATCAGCCTCTGCACGCGATCACAAATGCCGATGAGGGCGGGAATTGCGTGCCGGTGAAATATTTCCGCCGCCGGCCGCACGAGCACGGCCATTCGTTTTCGCCAAACCTGCATAGTTTGTGGGATACCGCCATTCCCGAACGTGACATGGAAGGCGCGGATCCCGCCGAATACGCAGACACGCTGGATGCTTCCTACATATCCGATATCGAAGGCTGGCAAAAAGCGGGAATCCATCTGGACGATTGGGCGTGGGAAAGCCACCAGCACGCGGAGACCACCACCTACGGGGCGCTGACACCGAAGATTGCGATTGAGCCGAATGTGTCGGTGCGCAGTTGCGCGGACGATAACAACATCGGCGAGCGGTTGTTGCACGAACACATTGTCCTCGGCGAAGCGTATCAGCAGGAAGCCGCCCAGGTGGTCGAAGAACAGATTGCGCAGGCGGGCGTGCGCCTGGCCATGCTGCTCAACGACGCGGCGAAGATGCACCCGTAGTCTTGGGCGGTTGCGACTTTGCCGGCGACGGTGCCTCCGGTTTTGGCATCGCGGCGCCAAGCGATTTGATATAACTGACGAGTTGCCAGCGCTGCGGCTCAGGCAGCTTCGACCACACGGGCATTCCCTTTCGAACGACGCCATTTGTCAAAATCCAGAAAATCGCTCCGGATTCCGCGCAGTGCTGTTCGAACAAAATGCGGCGCGCTATGGCGGTGATGAATTCGCCGTGATCCTGATCGACTCCGCCCAGAAAATGACAAGGCAGGTCGCGCACCATATTGGGATGGGACTTAGGATAGATCCCGAGGAGCCAATACTCAGCGTCAACATCGGCATCGGCATCGGGATTTATACCGACGATGGACGGACTCCCGCGGAAGTCATCGAAGCCGCGAACCGGCAGCTCTACTGCCGCAAAAAAGAGTCGAGCCGCAAGAGCGTGACAGCTCCCGGCTAGCTCCTTCAAAAAGCATCGCATTGACAAGCATCAACTGATGGCGACATTCTTTGCGGGAGTCTCTGCCCTGCTGATCTCCGCAACCAGGAGGAAATGTGGCTCCCGCCCATCTGATACTCGCGCTGCTGGATGAAGGCTATGAAAAAAAGACCTGGCATGGTCCAAACCTTAAGCAATCCATCAAAGGAGTGACTGCCCGGCAAGCCGCCTGGCGTCCCGGCCCAGGCCGCCACAACATCTGGGAACTGACTCTGCACGCTGCGTACTGGAAATACGCGGTGCGGCGGAGAATCGAAGGCGGGAAGCGCGGCTCATTCGCCCTGAAAGGCAGCAACTTCTTTGCGCGGCCCGAGAAAGGCAGGTTAAGTGAGGCGGCGTGGCGCACGGACAAGGCATTGCTTGAGCGGGAACACCGCGCGTTGCACCAAACAATCGCCCGCGTTCTGCGCACCCCGCGAGCTGCAAGACTTCTTCGTATGCTCTATGGAGTCGCCTTTCACGACGTCTATCATGCCGGGCAGATCCGGCTCTTGCGCCGACTCATGGAAAAGTGAACTGGAACCCGCCGGGGACGGCATGCGGCGGTCAGCACCCGAGGGAGAAAGTGAGGGCGCATTCGGATTTGGCTCACCCGCGGGACCGTGAAGGGCGCACATAGACGCGGCGGATCACCTGCTTGCGTTGACTTGAGGGATGGCGGGGCCTAACATTTGGCTCACCGGCGGCTTCGGTGCGCAGCCGTCGGATAGTGATTCCCGGCTCGTTCCTGCGTAGTCTCCCGGCGGTGCCCCTTGCCGAACTCCGTTGTATCTCACTACCGGCTTCTCGACCCGCTGGCCCGCGGCGGAATGGGTGTGGTGTATCGGGCGGAAGACACGGATTTAGGGCGCACGGTGGCGCTCAAATTCCTTTCCCCGCAGATCGGCCACGACCCCCATCGCAAAGAGCGCCTTCGCGAGGAAGCGCGCACCGCATCCGCAATGAATCACCCCAACATCTGCACGATTTACGAGGTGGGCGAGGAACACGGCGAGTTGTTCATCGCCATGGAGTATGTGGAAGGACGGCCGCTTTCGGAATACATCCGCGAAAACGGAATGACGGTTTCCAGCATGCTGAGGTACGGAAGACAGATCGCCGCGGGGCTGGAGCATGCCCATGGCCGCGGGATCATTCACCGTGACCTGAAACCCCTGAATATCATCGTGACACCGGAAGGCAACGTGAAGATTCTGGATTTCGGGCTGGCAAAGCGGAGCGATCCAGGTGAGGTCACTCGCAAGACATTGGAGGCGGCTCCCACGGAAAGCTCTCCCGGGTTGGCGGGCACGATGCCGTACATGTCTCCGGAGCAACTGGAAGGCAAAGAGGCGACGGCGCGGAGCGACATATGGTCACTCGGGGTGGTGTTATACGAGATGGCTTCGGGATTGCGGCCGTTCGGCGGAGAGAATCTCTACCGGCTGTGCACGGCCATCATCCAGGACCCGTTACCAGCACTCCCAGAGAATGTGCCGCCGGGACTTGCGACGGTCATCCGGCACTGCCTGGAAAAAGAGCCCGCGCGACGTTATCAGCGGGCGAGCGAAGTGAGAGCCGCGCTTGAAGCGCTTGAGCCATCGAGTGCCGTCAGCATCGTTTCGCCGGTGCCCATCCGGAGAACGCTGACGATTTTCGTTTGGGCAATTTCGGTTCTGGCCGTGGGGGTCTTGACCGCGGGCGGCGTGTGGCTGGCCAAGAGAAATCAATCAACCCCTGGGCGCGCGCAGGCAGAACCACATCCCGAGCAAGTACAGCTCGCTGTCCTATTGCCGGATGCAAGTGCACAACCGGGTGAAGCCGCCTTTGACAGCGGACTCGTCGAAACGCTGACATCCAACCTGACGGAATTGACGGAACGCCATCCCCTGGCGGTCATTCCCGCGAGCGAAATGCGTTCGCGGCATGTGCAATCGCTGGATGCGGCCCGCCAGGAGTTCGGCGTCAACCACGGCCTGGTGTTGAATATCCAGCGCGCCGCGGGGCAGGTGCGGGTGAACTACTCGCTGGTTGATGCGCGCTCACACCAGCAGCTTCGCGGGGGCACGATCACCGCGCCGGAGTCCGATCCTTTTGCTTTGCAGGATCAGGTGTCATCTCAAGTCGTGGAAACGCTCAAGCTGGAGTTGGAGCCGCAGGAGAAAAAGGCGCTTGCCGCGCACGGAACTACCGAACCAGCGGCGTACGATTTTTATTTGCAGGGGCTCGGCTATCTGCAGAACTACGACAAACAAGAAAACGTCGAAAACGCGATTATGGTATTCCGCCGCGCGCTCGAGAAAGATCCGGGCTTTCCCGCGGTCTATGCGGGATTGGGTGAAGCCTACTGGCGGAAGTTCCAATCCACACATGACAGCGCGCTTGTGAGCAAGGCGACAAGCGCGTGTCAGAATGCGGCGGAAAAAGATTCTGGGCTTGCCGAGAGTCACGCGTGCCTCGGCCTCATCTATCAAGGGACGGGGAAATACGAACAGGCGGTCGGGGAATATCGGGAAGCCGCGCGACGCAAACCGACGCTCGATGCCGCACCCGCAGGACTAGCGAGTGCTTACGAAAGCCTGAACCGTCTGGAGGAGGCAGAGCAAGCGTACAAGGCGGCCGTTGCGCTCCGGCCGAACTACTGGGCGGGATACAACCGGCTTGGGACCTTTTACCTGCGGCACGGAAAGCTGGAGGAAGCCGGTCAAATGTATTCGCAGGTGATCTCACTCGTGCCGGACAGTTTCGCGGGATACGCCAACCTGGGCGTCACGCGAATCCAGCAGGGGCGCTATACGGACGCGATCCCTCCGTTGGAGCGGTCGCTGGAGATTCGCAAGACAGGCAGTGCCACCTCAAACCTTGGCACGGCGTATTTTCAGGCCAAGCGTTACGCCGATGCGGCGCGACTTTTTGAAGAGGCAACAGCGCTCGACGCAAAAAGCTACGAGATATGGGGGAACCTGGGTGATGCGTACTATTGGGCGCCGGGAAGGAGAGAAAAATCCGGCTTGGCGTACCGGAAGGCGCTGACTCTCGGGGAGGCGCAACGAAAAATCAATCCGCGCGACCCCCACATGCTGAGTTATCTTGCCGGATATCACGCCATGCTGGGCGAGGCTGGCGAGGCGCATGGCCGAATCAGCGAAGCACTGCGGCTGGCGCCACAGGATCCTGAAGTGCTGTATTACGCGGGATTTGTTTATGCGCAGTTGGGTGAGAAAAAAAAGGCCATCGAAGCGCTGGGGCGCGCCGTCACGGCTGGTTACCCGGCAGCGAGTATAAGGGACACGCCAAATTTCGGTTCCCTGGAAAACGATCCACAGTTTGAGGCCCTGATCTCTCGGAAGAAGACAAAGTGAGGGAGGAAGAAATGGAAGTGAAAAATTATTTCCGAAAGCGGTTTCCCGAAATCTGTATCTTAGGGCTCGCCGTAGTCTTTTTGGGCTGCACGAATCCGAAAACGACAGCACGAGTCTCGAAAAACAACAATCTCCACAATGTCGACTGTAAGAAGCACGATTCGAATTATCCCGGACAGACAGAAATACTGGTGGATGCCACGAATGGAATCGCTCTGGAAGACGAAGCCATCTTCGTCTGCAAAGGCGAGAAGGTCCATTGGAAGGCCGGAACCGGGGTCCAGACCTTGGAAGTGTCCTTTCTGAATCAGGAGTGGCCTTTCAAACAGCCATTCGAAGCAAAGCTTTCAGGAGACTCGCAGAATCCGACGCCAGACCGCGAAGTAGACGCCCTTCCGTCGAACTTCCGCGCGAAGGCGTACAAGTACAAGATCCATGTCGTGACCGGCAGTGGCGTTATCGACCTCGACCCGCATGTAATCCCGATGGGTAACTAGCGGTTTATGGAGTGGTTTGACGCAATGTGTGAACAAGCGAGGTGAGATCGTCAGCTTCCTGAAAGAGCCGGATCGCGGCAAGGCCTGAAGCACCTGCCGAGAAGCAGGCCCTGGCATTCGCCAGGGTGATGCCCCCGATGGCGAGCACCGGAACCGAAACCGCGAGGCAAACCTCGGCAAGGCATGCGATTCCCTGGGGCGCACCGTAGGCCGCTTTCGAAGGTGTGGCATAGACGGGTCCGAAGAAGAGATAATCTGCGCCGTCCTTTGCCGCGGATTTTGCAGCTTCCAGGGAATGACACGAAACGCCGATCAGGAAATCCGCGCTTGGGTCTTGCAGTTTTACCAGCCGCTTGGCTTCCGCAACCGCCATGCTCTTTTCCCCGAGATGGACGCCGCCGGCATGTTCCGAGAGAGCTACATCGAGACGGTCGTTCACGAGAATGCGTGCTGCCTTTGCGCCGTGTACTGACGATTTCGCGGCTCGCTTCAGAGCATCGCGCGTGAGCAACGCGCAATCCTTTCCAGAAAGATCCTTCTCGCGAATCTGAATCCAGTCCACCCCCGCCGACGCGGCCTCGCCAATTTTGGAGAGAAGATTCTCCCGCGGATCAGAAGCCTTACCTACGGAGAGAATTTGCCGGTCCGTCACATAGCAGAGGATCGGCGCGCGAAGCGAATTACTGGGGCGGGACACGGGTAGGTTCCGGGCGCGAGCCAATCCAGCCGATGGCCGCAAGGATATCCAGCACACCCACTCCGCTCACGGCGCCGCGGAAGGACGGATGCAGCACGATGGGAATAAGGGAAGGAAAATGGCTCAGAAAAAAGTTCTGCTCCCAGTAGCCGGACCAGGGCAGATAGAGGAGGATCGCGCCCATCTCGAACGCGAGAACCACCTGGAGTGCGCGAAAAATCCGGTTCATCGGTGAGCGAATCCCGTCCCGTCAGGAAGAGCGCAGGCTCAGCGAATGGGCTTCTGAAGAGCGGCGATGCGTTCGGCCACGTCGCGATAATCGATGTTCATCGCGTAGACCTGGGAAAAGCTTTTTAGCGCCGCTTCCAGCTCGCCCGCCGATTCCTGGGCTACGCCCAAATCATACCGCAAGGCGAGCGTGCTTTCCGGATCAATGCCGGAAGTTTTCAGAGCGCGCTCGTACCAAATGGCGGCGATCCCCGGCTGGCCCTTTTCCATGAAAGCCAAGCCGAGAAGCGTGCAGCATTGCATGGTGTAGCGGAAGGCACGTCCACGGTCGCTGGCTTGCGCTACTTTTTGGAACTCGCTGATGGCTTCTTCGAGGAGCCCCATTTCGCGGAACGCGATGCCCAGGTTGTAATGTGTTTCCAGGTCTTCGTCTTCGGCGCCCATCTCTCCGAGTTCCGCGCGGAATTCATCGAAAACTTCCTTGAGGGGACCGGCCTCTCCGGTTTCGGCGGGCCGTGCTACCGGCTTGGCCGCAACAGGCGGCTGGGCATTGGGCATGGTTCCGGAAAATCCTGGTGAAAGCTCGCCAATCCCGAGTTGATCGATCTCGCTGGCCAGATCGGCCAGGAATTGGTCGGAGGCAAAGCCGCTGCCCGCGGGAGGCGCGGACGCGGCATTCTTCCCGACCGCAGCAGGTTCCGCAGGGGCAACCGGAGTCTCAGGTGGCTTTTGTTCGTGCGCCGGGACCAGAGGCTCAGCCTCCAGCACAAGCTCGTATTCCTGATCGAGTTCAAATTCGTGCTCGCTTGTTTTTGGCGGTTTCTGCGGAGTCCCGGCGGCCGGAATCTCTTTTGGATGTTTCTCCGCGGGAAATTCCGCGGGCTTTCCCGCGAGGGCCACGGGCTCCAGCGGGATCTCCGGAGCCTCACTCGGAACATCGAATGCGGCGGCAGCCGGCGCGTCAGCCGGTGAAATGATGGCTGGTTCTTCGCCAATATGGAACTCTTCGACGGATCCAGGTTCCGGTTGCCGCTCGGGTTGTGCTGCGTGTTTGACGGGTTCGGCGGCGGGAGCTTCGGCCGTGGCATCGCGCTTACGGGATTCTTCGAGGAGCGTCGCCCATTCATCGGAGAGATCGACTTCCTGCACCTCCGGCGAGGCCGGGGCGGCATTGATCTCCACCGGTTCGGGTTGTGTCTCTTCCACGGGCACGGGCGGAGCGGGCTCCGCTGCTGGCACCGCGGAGATTTCAGGTACTGGCATTTCCCCGGGCTCAACGGCCGCCGTCTCCTGCGGGGCAGCCGCTTTCGGCGCAGAAGAAATCGCCAGCTCTTCATCTGTCAAGCCGGCGGCACGCTGGAAGCGGCGCCGCAATTCCCCAAATCGTTCGGCGCTGCGCTTGTCGCCGGTTTCGTTATGGATCTGTTCGAGTTGCGCGGCGAGTTCGGCGGTGCGCCGGTCGTCGCCCGCGCCAAGCACGAAATCGAGAAGTTTTTCGAGCGTCGGCGTGTGCCGCGGCGCGCGCCGAAGAATGGCTTCGAGCAATCCAATGGCTTTCTGCGTAAGGCCATAGCTGGCGAATAGATCCACGTCCGTGAGCGACTGGGCGATGAATTTTTGTGTCTCTTCATCGAGCGCGGGTTCACTGGATGTCCCCGCAGCCGTGGCGGGGATTTCAGGCGCAGGTTCTTCCGTCTCGGAACGCAGCTTCGGGGCGGGCGGCTTCGGAATCTCCGCCTGCAAGTGTTCCTCTGGAACTTCTAGAGTTTCGGGAGCTTCCTCCGCCGTCAGAAGTCCCATCTTGCGAAGCACGCCGTTCAGCTTGCGCTTGGCCGAATCGCTCTCGGGTTCGCGTTCTACGAGTTGCTCGAAGGTCTTCTTGGCTCGTTCGAGTTGGTTGTTCGCGACGAGGGCATCGCCCAAATGCGCCAGCGCGTCACACAAATGGAAGGGGTCGCTGGTACGGCCGTAGATTTCCACCAGCCATTCGAGCGGCTCGATGCGGCCAGGCATGCGTGCAGCAAGATCGTTGAGCAGCCGCCCCACCACTTCATGCTCTCCGGCGTCGATCATCGGAACGCGGCAGCGCTCCAGAATGCCCATGGCTTTTTCGCTCTGGCCGGACGCCAGCAACGCTTCAACCACTTTTTGCGTCGGCCCGAAATTTTTTTCGTCTGCTTCGAACACACGCAGCGCAAGCGCGGTGGCTTGGTCCCAATCAGAGTTCTTGAGATAGAGGTCAAGGAGGAGTTCGGTCTGCTCGCCGCCCTTTTCGAGGTCGGGCACCTCCTCGAGCAACTCCGCGGCCTTCGTAAGATTTCCCTGGGAAGAGTAGGAACGCGCTTTAACGATGACGGCGGCCAGGTTGTTTGGCTCCAGCTTCAGCGCCTTGTCCGCTAATTTCTCGCTCTCCGCCTGGTCCCCACGGGCCAGCGCGCGTTGCGCAGCCGAGACGTAGGAGTCGATGGCCTCCCGAGTCTGCCCCATCGCCTGGTACAAATCCGCAAGCCGGATCTGGATGCGCAGATTATCCGGTTCCGCCTGAAGAAGTTTTTTCAGCAGGCCCACAGCTTCCGGCTGCCGGTTGTTCTTCAGGTGAATTTCCGCCAATTGTAGGAAGAGGGGCCGGGCCTCACTCATCACGCCTTGCTGGACGTAGAGGTCAGCAAGCTTCTCGAGCGGCCGGATTTCTTCGGGAGCGAGTTTCGCAATCCGTTTGTAGACCGCGATTGCTTTGGTGAGGAATCCGTCGCCGACGAAGATCTGCGCGAGGCGCTCGAAATAATCGATGGCCTGGAACGTCTCGCCCTGGCGGATATAGAGCTCGCCAATGGTCATGAGGGTGACCTGATCGCGCGGCTCGTACTTCAGAATATTTTGGTATTCGGCGATGGCCTGAGCGACTTTGCCCTGGTTCAGCAGCTTTTGTGCGGCTTCGACGTTTTTGCTTTTGTTATAAGCCATGCGCGAACAGGGACAAATCTCCCACGGGAGTCTGTCCCAGACGTTCTCCTCGGTAAGCTGCGGTAGCCAAACGGCACGTAACGCTACTTCGTTACGCTAACAGGCGGGAAAAAGCCAAGTCAACGAACGCAAAGTCTCTTGTGAGCATGCAGTTATCCCCGTTCCGGCCTGGAAATTCTTCAGGGGGAGAGAAAGCCTTACATCTTCAGGGGGAGGGGAGTCTGCGTCGCGCCCGCGGCCCAGCAGGCCGACTCCCGCACGGGCGCGAAGGAGTGACGATGAAGCGGCGATGGGCCATGCTGCCGCAGGGCCTCCAAATGATCCGGCGTGGCGTATCCCTTGTGGCGCGCGAGGCCGTATTGCGGGTAGACGGCGTCCCACTCTTCCATGCGGGCGTCGCGGTGGGTTTTGGCGAGGATGGAAGCCGCCGCAATCGAGACGCTGCGCGCGTCGCCCTTGATGATGGATTTTTGCTCGATCAAAACATCGAGCTGCATGGCATCGATGAGCAGGTAATCAGGCGAAATGGTGAGCAGTTGGAGAGCCGCCGTCATCGCCTGGCGCGATGCCTGATAGATGTTCCAGGCATCAATGCGCTGGGCATCCACTTCCGCGACCGCCCAGGCCAGGGCGTGTTCGCGAATGCGAGCCGCCAGCTCCGTGCGCCGCTCGGCAGTAAGCTTCTTCGAATCGTCGAGGCCGACCATTCGCCGCTTGGGATTCAGAATCACCGCGGCGGCAACGACCGGGCCAAACAGCGCGCCCCGTCCGGCCTCATCGAGGCCCGCGATGCGCGTCCACCCCAGTTTGCGCGCCGCTCGCTCGAAACGGGAAGAGCAGAGCCGGCTCATTTCCGCGTGATTCTAACACGCATGGGGTATGGCCGCTGCAGACCTCTTCGCAACACCAGCGGACGCCGTCCGGCAATGCAAGTAAATGCTCGCATCGCGCAGGTACGAAGCCAGAACACCCGGAACCCAAGCGCAGCTCCGCACGTTTATCTTCTTGGCACACAAGTTGACCGGGGAACGCACCCAGCCTAGCATGTCGGAGCGCACAAAGTGCGTTCTTCGGGGTAAGGGAGAATTCATGCATCACCGCAACTGGTTTGGACGTTCTTGGTTTAGCTGCTTTCTGTTATTTGCCTTATCCTTTTTGGCCCTCGCAGCGTCGAGCCGCGCGCAAGGTCTGGCCAGCAACGACCTTTCGCGCTTGCGCTACGTGGGCAGCGTGGCGTTGTCGCCTGACGGTCATCGTATCGCCTATACCGTGGTGATGCACGATCGGCCGGGCAGACCCTGGGGCCAGCTCTGGATCATGGACCTGGCCACTCAGAAGCCCGTTCGCGTTGGCGGCGATAAGGATTCCGGCGGCAGCCCACTGTGGTCCCCCGACGGGAAATGGCTGGCGTTCCTGGGAAGGCAGGGAGACAAGCATGGCCTCTTGATATCCCGACCGGACGGCTCCGATGTCACGTTTCTCGCCTCGCTCAGCGGCACCAACAGCCCGCTGCCAGGTACCGGCAAGGATGTAACTTGGTCGCCCGACGGCAAACAGCTTGCCTTCATCTCCTCGACACCGGGCACGGAAGCCGCGGTGGCCGATGGCGATCCCCGGGTCATCACGCGATATCTCTATAAGCCGGACGCCGGCGAAGGAATGACGCGCTTCAACGACAATCAGCGGTTACACATTTTTGTTGTGGACGTGGCCGCCAAGCAGATCCGTCAACTCACCCAGGGCGAATTCGATGAGCATTCCATCGACTGGTCGCCCGACGGCAAGGAAATCCTTTTTGCCTCGAATCGCGAGCCCAATCAGGACGAGTTTTTCAATTACGACATTTTTGCGTTGCGTGTCGCGGACAACAGCATTCGCCGCTTGACGGCCACCGAATACAACGAATACGAACCGCTCTGGTCTCCCGACGGCAAGCACATCGTCTATCGCGGCACCCGCCGCGGGCTCACCGACCGCGAAACGACCATGGAAGACACCCACGTCTGGATCATGAACGCCGACGGCGGCGATCGGCGTGAAATCGGCGCGGTTCTCGACGACCGCCAGGGTCCTCCTCAGTGGGCGCCGGACGGCAACGCGGTGTACTTCACCGTTCAGGAGCGCGGCAGCAACTATCTTGTGCGCCTGCCGCTTTCGGGAGGTGCGCCGGACTACGTCCTGAAAGACACCGGCTCGGTCTTTGGCTGGTCCGTGGGCAAGGATGGCGCGCTGGCCTACAGCTTCACCTCGCCGCGCGAACCTTCGAACCTCTATCTCAAGACCGGCAGCGCCGCCCCTCGCAAACTTACGGACTTGAATGCGGAGTTGCTTGCAGGAAAACAAATCGCTGAGGTCGAGCCCTTCACCTTCATCAGCAACGACAACAAATTCGAAGTCGAGGCCTTTCTCACCAAGCCTCTGGGGATGACCGCCACTTCCAAGTACCCGCTCATCGTTAACATTCACGGCGGTCCTCACGGCCAGAATGGCCCGGCCTTCAATTTCAAGAACCAGGTTTACGCGGCGCACGGGTGGGCCGTGTTGAACGTCAACTATCGCGGTTCCACGGGCTATGGACAGGTCTTTGCGGACGCCGTCTTCGGCGATCAGGACGGATACGAAGGCCAGGATGTTTTATACGGTGTGAGCGCGGCGGTGCGGCGATATCTCTGGATCGACCGCGAGCGCATGGGCATCGAGGGCGTCAGCTACGGCGGCCAGCTCACCGACTGGCTGATTACCCAAACGAATGAGTTCAAAGCCGCCATTCCCACCGCCGGCATCGCCAACCTCATCAGCTACAACTACATGACTTACTACAACCAGTATGAAGAGATGGAGTTTGGCCAGTTCCTGCACCAGGGCAATTTGATGGATTTCGCCTGGGAACGCTCCGCGCTGAAACACGTGGCCGCGGCGCATACGCCCACCATGCTCCTGCATGGCGAAAACGATAATGACGTGCCCATCGCCGAAGCCGAGCAGTTCTTCATCGCGCTGAGAGACGTGGGAACGGAAGCCGTCTTCGTGCGTTATCCCCGCGAAGGCCACGGCCTCTCCGAAACCGGTCACATCATCGATTCCATTGAGCGCAGCATCGCCTGGTACGAGAAACACTTCCCGAAGCCCGGCGCCGAAGGCTTCACCAACGTTCAGCCGTAGCGGCTGCAAAAATGGCTGTAGATTGTCATTCTTTGGGCATCCGGCGAGGATGCCCAAAGAACCTCAACCCTTACGTTTGCTAGTATTCGCGAGCGAAGAAAATCTTCACGTGAAATTTGCATCGCAAAAAGTAGAGAGCCCCGGCTTCCCGGGGCTCTCTGAGTAATTCTTCGGAAGTGCGCGAAGTTTCTTACGCCTTTGTTTCGTTGCCGGCGGTCGCCGCAGCCGCCACTTCCTCGCGGCCAGCTCGCTTGATGCGGGCGGCCTTGCCCTTCAAATCGCGCAGGTAATACAGGCGCGCACGCCGAACTTTGCCTTTGCCGACCACTTCGATCGAGCTGATCGTCGGCGAGTGCAGCGGGAAAATGCGCTCGATGCCTACTCCGAAGCTGACGCGACGCACGGTAAACGTCGCGCCGGACGCCCGGCCTTTCTTGGAAATCACCACGCCTTCGAACGCCTGGAGGCGCTCTTTCACCTTCTCGCCTTCGCCTTCCTGCAGGCGGACATTGACGCGAACGGTGTCGCCCGCGCGGAACTCGGGAAGGTCTTTGCGCAGTTGCGCTTCATGTAGCTTACGAATTACCGGATTCATGTTCCTGTTTCCTTTTAGACCCACTCTGGCGGGGCCAACTCTTCAGAGACAATCCACAATTATAGACAAATCTCCGCCCTTTTCCTAGCGGATTTCGGTGCACTCGGCGAATGGTGAAGTTACTCCACCGGAGCAACTTAATCTGCTTCGCGGAGCAGCAAATCGGAACGATTCCGGCGGGTCTTTTCAATTGCCGCGGCTCGGCGCCATTTCGCCACTTCCGCGTGGTTCCCACCGATGAGCACTTCCGGGACCGTCCAACCACGATATTCCGCCGGGCGCGTGTAGTGAGGAAAATCGAGGAGGAGGTGTTGCGTGCCTCGCTTTCCGAAGCCCGCGGCCGTCGCAGCACCAAGCTGCATTTCTGCCGAAGAGACGGAGACGCTGAATGATTCTTCCTCTGACGAAGCTTCATTCCCCAGCGCTCCCGGCAGGAGCCGCGTCACCGCATCGAGAACCAGCATCGCAGGGAGCTCGCCGCCGCTGAGAACGAAATCCCCGATCGAAATTTCCTCGGTGGCCAGATGCTCCGCCACGCGTTCGTCCACGCCTTCGTATCGCCCGCAGATGAAAATAATGCGCTCGAGTTCCGCGTACCGCCGCGCGGTCTCCTGGTTGAATCGCTTTCCCGCCGCGGACATCAGGACAATCGCCGTCTTCGGGTCGGGCGCTAATTTCTGCGTTGCGTCGCCCACACTATGACCCAGCAGCGATTCCACGGCCTCAAAAAGCGGCTCCGGCTTCAGCACCATTCCCGCGCCGCCGCCGAACGGACGGTCGTCCACCGTGCGGTGCCGGTCCTTCGTGAATTCCCGCAAATCCTGCACATGAATTTCGACAATTCCGGCTTCGCGCGCGCGACGCACGATGCCGTGCTCCAGCGGCCCTGCAAAAAACTCCGGAAATATCGTGATGAGGTCGAATCGCATGTCATTTCGTCAAGGCTTGGCATTATGCACTGTGACGCCCGCCAACGGAATTCCTTACGCTGGATTCAGATCCCGAAGGCCTTCCGGCAGAACCACATCAATGCGCCGCCCTTGAGTGTCAATCTTCGTGCAGATGTCTACCGCCAGGGGAATCAGAATTTCGCCCTTCGACGTTTCCACTTCCAGCAACGGCGTCCCGCCCATGGCTTCACCCGGAAATTGCACGTCGCGAACAGTTCCCAAAAGTGACGGCGCTTCCGCCAGAGAGCAGGGCGAAGAAGTAACAGCAGGGGGAGCGCCGGGATTTTCGAAGACGGAACATCCAATCAAGTCGGATACAAAATACTTTCCCGCTGGAAGAGTGACGCGCTCTTCGAACGGCAGCAGGACTTCAAAACCTCGAAGTTTCTCCGCCTCCGAAATCGAAGTGACGCCTTCGAAATGAAAAACACATTGCCCGCGGTGATTCTGGCTAAGCCAGCACGATTTTAGCGCGATCGGCCTCGGCTCCCCCTTGCCGCCAGCCTCGCCCACATACACTTCCTTCAATCTGGTGAGGCGTTCCGGAAAATCGGTCAGCAGTTCGGCGGCAACCTCGCCCTTATTGCCGCGCGCGCGAAGAACACGAGCAACCAGGATCCAGCGTGGAGTTTCAGGGCTCAATGGTATTCGCGGCTGCAAACCGGCCTATGGATAAGAATGGGCGCCGAGCGATAAATAGAAAGCATGCTCGCCGAATGATCAATCTTCGAGGATCTCCAGCGTGAAGCGCTTTCGCAGCTTCATTCCCGACGCGCCCAGCAGCGTTCGGATCGCTTTGGCCGTCCGCCCCTGCCGCCCAATTACCTTCCCAAGGTCCTCGGGATGGACCCTTAGCTCCAGCACCGTCACTTGCGACCCCTCGACGGAGTTCACCTGCACATCCTCGGGATGATCAACGAGGGCCCTGGCGATGGCTTCGACCAACTCCTTCATCGGGCACCTCCAGTCGAGTAGAACCCCGAACCCAGCCCTCAACCACCAATCCATAAGTGGCCTTCGCTATCCGATGAGCGAAGAAAGCCAATCACGGGCGCCTGGGAATGGCGCCCCGGTTCGCCCGGGGCGCACCAATTTCAGGAGGGCGATGCGATTACGCGATCTTCTGTTGACGGAGGAAGCTGCGCACGGTGTCGCTGGGCTGCGCGCCCAGGCCGAGCCAATACTTGATGCGGTCTGCGTCGAGCTTGATCTCCGCCGGCTTCTTCAGCGGATCGTATGTGCCCACCGCTTCCTTCACTCGGCCGTCCCGCGGCCGGGTTCTCTCGATGACCACCACGCGGTAAAAGGGCTTCTTCTTCTTGCCTATCCTTGACAGACGAATCGTTAACACTAAGTCAGTCCTCCTAAACCCATCTATTCTAGCGTGCTATGCCACCGGGCGGCAATCAAACTCTGCAAGTGGAATTGGAAGGGTACGGTGTTACCCCCTGGCAGAGGTGAAGCGTGTAAATCCAAGGAGGCGAAAGGAGATGGCCTCCCGCCACGTGATGAGAGGCGTTTGCAGAAGTCGCGAGTCACCAGTCTGCTTCAAGCCTTCCGGGGTCGCCTCACCCTTCTTTTCCCTCAACTTCGGCATTCGAATTCAAAAGCCCGATGTCGAGACGATCTTGTCGCGGATGGCATAGTGAATGAGGTCGGTAAGGGAATGGAATCCCATCTTCATCATGATTCTCGCCCGGTGCGTCTCCACCGTTCTTACGGTGATTCCCAGCGCCGTTGCAATCTCTTTGTTCGCTTTTCCTTCCGCTAAAAGGCGGATGATTTCAACCTCCCGGGCCGTTGGACGGGCTTGGGCACGCTCCGGCTGTTTGAATTCCGTCCCTAACTTGAGGAACCCTTTTAGGACGATCTCCGACACCTTTGGCGTCAGTGATATTTTGCCGTGTGCTACATCTCTCACGGCGCTCACCAATTGCTTTGCCAGGTCGGACTTCAGGACGTACCCACGCGCTCCTGCTTCCAGCACCCTCCGGACCATTTGGTCTGACTCGTGCATCGTCAGGATGAGTACTCGTGTTTCAACCTCCTCCCTACGGATCCGGCGCGTAGCCTCAAGTCCATCCACCTCCGGCATCGCGATGTCCAGTATCGTCACATCAGGTTTCAGTTTCTTCACTTTTTCCACCACTTCCGTGCCGTCCGCGGCTTCGCCCACCACTTTCCATCCACGCTGAACCTGCAGCAGATCGCGTATGCCCCGGCGGACCAGTTCATGGTCGTCCGCCACCACGATTCGCAGTTTCTTCGCATCCTTAGTCATGTGCGGGTACCGTTGCCCGTACCGTGGTCCCTTTCGCGCTGGATTCGATCTCCAGTTCCGCACCCACTTGCTTCATCCGTTCGTGCATGCTTTGGATGCCCACCCCCGCCGCAACGGTGTGGCCGTTGATCCGTTCCTGTTCCTTGCCCGGGATTCCACGTCCTCTGTCGCTCACTTCCAGCAACACTCCCCAAGGGCTGCGGTCCAGCCGGACTCGCGCGCTGAAACTTCCGGAATGACGATGAATGTTCACCAGGCTCTCCTGCATCACACGGAACAGCGCCATCTCGGTCTCTCTCCACATCCTTCCGAAGTTCGGTGACACTTCCAGCTCCACTTCGATACCCGTGCGCTCCGCAAATCCCGCTGCGTAGTGCCGCACTGCATCTTCCAGCCCGGCCTCATCCAGCATCGGCGGGTGCAATAGGTAAGAGAGCGTACGAATTTCTCGAATGCAGCGGTCCGCCACCGCCTGACACTGAGAAACGGATTTTCGCAACTTCCGGCTCGACGAGGGAATCGTCGCGAGCAGATGGCCCAGCGTCGTTGACATTGCCACGAGATCCTGGCCCGTGGAGTCGTGCAAGTCTCGCGCAATCTTCCGCCGCTCCTCATCCTGCAACTGCAGCAGACGCCCGGAAAGCTTCCAAAGTCCGTCTTCTGCCCGCTTCCGTTCGGTAATATCTTCCGTCAATGCCATGAGGCCGGAAACCGCACCATCTTCATCTAGCACTGCGGAGACGCTATTCTGAACCCAAACCAGGTCGCCGGATTTCCTGATATAGCGCTTGTGATAGACCAACGTGCTGATTTCTCCATTAAGGAGACGCTGTATCTGCGCCAGATTCGAGGGACCGTCTTCCGGATAGGTAATCGACTGAAAATCCATGCTCAAGAGCTCGTCCTCGGAATAACCGGTAATGCGGCAATACGCCTCGTTCACTTTGACGAATCGGCCCCGTTTGTCGGTCATTGAGAAGCCCACGGCGGCCTGTTCGAATGCCGCACGGAGCAGCTCTTCGCTCTGGCGGCGCGCCTTTTCCGCCCGCTTGCGCTCCGTGATGTTGGTATCGATCTTCAAAACGGTTTGCGGGCCGCCATCCAAACCTCTCCCCAATGCCCAACGGCTCGACACCATGATCCTTTGTCCATCGCGCCTGCTCTGCTGCAGCTCCCCTTCCCAATACCCCGTCGTAAGAAACTTCTCGATAATCTCATTCCGCCGTCGCGAGAAATTTGTTTGCAGAAGCTCATGATTGAGCTGGCCAATTGCTTCTGCTTTCGGCCAGCCATACATGCGCTCCGCACCCTGATTCCAGAGCAGATTTTTTCCGTCAATCGTCTGGACGAGAATCGCATCTTGAGAAAGATCCAAGAGAACCGCTTGTTCGCGCAGAATTGCAGCTTGTCTTTTCAACTCCTCGTTTGCGCACCGCAATTCATCGGCGCCCGGTAATTCAAGAGCCTGGGGAATGACCCGCGCAAGCAAGATCGCTGTCGGTACGGAGGCAAGAGCCGTGATTGCTTTCACTCCATTCGAAATCCAGTACACGGGGATCCAAACCGTCACCACTTCCAGGAAATGGCTCGCCCCGCACGCAACGATGAAGATTCCAAAACAAACGAACATCAAGTCAAACGGAATATTTCGCTTTTTTCTCGCTACAGGGATCAAAACGAGCGGGAGGGACAAGTAAGCAATCGCCATCAGGGTATCGGATAGGCTGTGGAGCCAGATAAGAAGTGGCTTCCATTGATAGCAAACGCCGTGTGGCATGAAACCATTGGAGGAGATTAGCTCTCGGATCGCGCTCATTGGCATCCTCCCTCTCCTGCTGAGGCTTTTCTACTTGAAGTTACTCCTTATAGTATATTTATATTTTAAAATAGACTATTATAAATATAACGCAAACAGCAGTATGCCTGGATTTACGTACGTTAATTTTCTACATCAAAAAAGTCAATCCCGTATTGCTGTATACGCGATCTCCGCCTGGATTTGCCCGGCCACGGGTGGCTACCTCCGGTAGCGGAACTAACGTACGTAAACCTAGGCATTGCTACCAGGCCCCTGAATCTCAAATATGCCCCCCTACGTGGGGGAACCTATGCTCTCGGCGCTATACCTGGCTCGCGGGCCAGCCTTTGCATTCCCGGCCTTCTTTGCGCACCCGCGTGTCCTCGTTCCCGGTTTTCTTCTCCGGAACTTCCTGACGGCCCTGCGAGTGGTTCCCCCTTTTCCGGATGTCTCCAGTACTCCTGGCGCGGCTCTCCCGCTCTCTGCTTTTTGCTCTTCTCGCGGCCAGGTTCGGTTTCCCTCGAAAACTAAATAGGGATAACTCCGAAGAAGTGCAAAAGAAAGGAATTCGTCATGCTAGATTCAGCTTTGCAAGTCCAGGATGTTCAGAATTTACAGGACTTCCTGCTATTTACAGTCAGGCATGTGAAGACGCTGCACGCCACCCTCAGCGCCCTGATGACCGATGTGGCCGCCATCCGAAGAACTCTCTTGGAAGAACCCGAGGATATGGACCAGTACAAGAGCAACCTGCTCTCAGCGATCGAAACCGCCAGGCCGCTCGTGGACGAGGCTATGCATTCTTACGACCAAATGATCCGGCAGATCCGGGATCTCGAAGAATGGCGGAACTAATCCCTTCGAATGGCGGGGTTTGCAAACTCTTCGGCAGGCTTACAGAAGCGTCGCTCTTCTTTCACTAATTCTTTTCGCGCCTCTTTTGCTTGGTCATCTTTTCCACCGCAAACAGCAGCAAATTTCTATCTTCGCCATCCATGCGGGACAAGCATTGCTGCAGCTTCCTCAAAAACCGCGCGTCTTTCCCCGCTGCTCCCCACAATACTTCTCCCGACGCCGTTCGCAGGCTTGTAGCCGCCGGCTTGGGTGGCTCGTCCCCGTCGTACAACAGCTGATACAGTGGCATGTCCAATGCCCGCGCCAGCTTCTCCAGTGTTTCCACCGCCGGGACGGTGTGTCCGTTCTCCACGCGCGATATGTAACACCGCAACAACCCTGTACGCTTCTCAATGTCTCCCTGCGATAATTCCTTCTGTTCCCGCATGCTGCGTAGCCGTTCGCCTATGATCATGGATATTCCTCACTTGAAGCGTTCTACTCAGGCCGCCCTTCGGTCCTGATTCCTTCCCTAAACTCTAACTCAACTGGGGGGTAAACGTCGAGGATTCAAAACCGTACCCATCACAGTAGACCAATTCCCTTGCTGGTCCTCGGCTTGTCTCTTTCGGCCGCGGCCGGCGTTCATCCGAGCCGGTTCAGGCCGTTGAACGCCGCTGCCTTATAGCATTCCGCCAGCGTCGGATAGTTGAAAACCGTGTTCACAAAATACGTGATCTTCCCCTTCAACACGAATACCGCCTGCCCGATGTGCAGAAGTTCCGCCGCGTCTTCGCCGAAAATGTGCACGCCCAGCAATTCCAGGGTTTCGCGATGAAAAAGCAGCTTCAGCCGCCCATCCGTGTGCCCGCTGATCTGCCCGCGCGCAATTTCGCGGTAGTACGCCACACCCACCTCGTACGGCACGTCCTCATCGGTAAGCTGTTCTTCGGTCTTTCCGATAAACGAAATCTGCGGGATCGTGTAAATCCCGTAAGGGTATCCCGCCGGGTCCGTCTGCACGTCCAGGTTGAACGCCCGCGCCGCCGCGATCCGTCCCTGCTCCATGGACACCGAAGCCAGGCTCGGGAAACCGATCACGTCGCCCACCGCGAAGATGTGCGGCTGCGCCGTACGGTAATTCGCATCCACTTTGATGCGCCCGCGTTCGTCGGCCTCGATGCCCGCTGCTGCCAGGTTTAATGCATCGATATTCCCCTGCCGGCCCACGGCATAGAGCAGTGCGTCGCCAATGATGCGTTTCTTGCTGATCAGACTCGCCGCAACCTTTCCGTCCGGAAGTTCCTCCACGCTTTCCACTTCTTCGCTCAGCCGCAGCGTCGCGCGCTGGTCTCGCATGTGGTACATCAGCGCTTCCACCATCTCTGCATCCGCGAATTCCAGCAGCCGCGGCCGCTTCTCCACGATAATCACGCGCACGCCCAGCGTCGCGAACATGCACGCGTACTCCACTCCGATCACCCCGCCGCCTACCACAATAAGCGTCTTCGGGATTTGCGGCATTCGCAGGATCTGGTCGCTGTTGATGATGTTGCGCCCGTTGATGGGCACCTTGAGATTCGTCGATGGCTTTGTGCCGGTGGCGATGACGAAATATTCGGCTTCGAATTCTGCAAACCCGTTGCTGTTCTCCACCCGGATGTGGCGGGAATCCGCGAATTGCCCGATTCCGTGAATCACGTCGATCCCGTTGCGCTTGAGCTGGCTCTGCGTGACGTCGATCTCGTTTTCCACCACGTGTTGCACCCGGAAATTGAGATCCGCCATCGTGACGTTGTCTTTGACGCTGTGATTCGTCCCGTAAAAATTCTTGTCGTAGAAGCCGGAGAGATGCAGCACCGCCTCGCGCATCGTCTTGCTCGGGATCGTCCCCGTATTGATGCACACTCCCCCGATGGCCGTCTGCTTTTCGATCACCGCTACGCGTTTCCCGGCCTTGGCCCCTTGGATCGCCGCGCGCTGCCCGCCCGGTCCCGAACCAATCACAATCAGATCATACGGTTGCATTCGTTATGCCCCACGCCGCTCTTTCAGCGCCAAAAACTGATGCCTCAGCTATCAAACTCTCTTCAGTATAAACGCCCGCCCGGCTTCCCTCGCGGCGTTCCGCCGGCGCGCTGCCTCGGCTGCAACCTCGCGAATCCGCGGCACTCCGCCCCGCACAGCCTGCGTCGAATCCAGCCGGGATGGTATTCTGCGGCTCATCTTCAGGAGGCTTCGTGCGTCAAAAGCTCCTCATTTTCGCGGCGGCCTTCCTGGCGCTTCTCGTTCCATCCCCAGCCACGGAAGCGCAAATGCCGCCTCGAACCCCGCCCCTGGACAAGAGGATCGACGCCGTCTTTTCCGCCGTCACTTCACCCGGCGCGCCCGGACTCGCCGTGCTCGTCCGCAAAAATAGCCGTTCCATTTTCCAACGCGCTTACGGCCTTCGTGATCTCCGCACGAAATCCAGCATTGATCCCCGAACCAATTTCCGCCTGGCCTCTTTCACCAAGCAGTTCACCGCCCTGGCCATCATGTTGCTCGTCCACGACGGAAAATTGCATTACGACGAATCGCTCACCGAAATTTTTCCGGACTTTCCCTCCTACGGAAGATCCATCACCGTTCGAAACCTCCTCAATCACACTTCCGGTCTTCGCGACTATGAGGATCTGATGGAAACAGCGGAGAAACAGAAAGGGCCGGTTTGGACTCCTGAACGCCAGATTCAAGACGACGAAGTGCTCTCTCTCTTGATGCGGCAAACATCAGGAAAGTTTCTGCCTGGCACGAGCTGGTCCTACAGCAATTCCGGTTACGTCGTCCTCGGCCTCATTGTCGCAAAGCTTTCCGGCAGACCCTTCCGCGAATTCCTCCGCCGGCGCATCTTCGCGCCCCTGTACATGGATCACACCATCGCGTTCGAAAAGGGCAAGAACAGCGTCTCAAACCGCGCCTTTGGACATACCCTCGAAAACGGTACTTGGCTGGAAACCGATCAGAGTCCGACCTCCGCCACTCTCGGCGACGGCGGCATCTATTCCAATCTTGAAGACTTGGCGAAGTGGGATGAGGCGCTGGCGAGCCACACCTTGCTCACAGAAGAGGAAATGCAGCCGGCGCTGATCCCGGTGAAACTCGCTGATGGGTCTCAGCCGAAATGGCCAGCCGATTCCGACCGCCCAGCCGGCACTCCCGTCTCCTACGGCTTTGGCTGGTTTCTCGATCCCTATCGCGCGCACACGCGGATGTGGCATTACGGCGAGACGAGGGGATTTCATACCTACATCGTCCGCTTCCCCGCCGATCAACTGACCATCTTTGTTCTCTGTAACCGCACCGACCTCGACCCGGAAAAACTGGCCTTGCAGACCGCGAACCTATTTCTCGACGCACCTTAAACAATTTTGAAGACACTAGCGCCTGCCTCTTCCTCTTTTATCGAGGCACAGACTGCGACCGCTGTTGCGGAGCAATTGCTTACGACAAACCGGAGAGTTTCCCGAGGCCTTTCATCTTGCTGCGCGCCGCCAGCGCCCCGTACTGTTTCATCATGGTGCGCATCTGCAGGTACTGCTTCAAGACCGTGTTCACATCCTGCACGCTCGTCCCGCTCCCCATCGCGATTCGCTTCCGCCGCTTCCCGTCAATCACGTTGTGGTCGCGCCGCTCTTCGTTGGTCATCGAATTGATGATGGCCTCGACCTGCTTCAGTTTTTTCTCGTCCACGTGCGCATCTTTCGGCAAATTCGCCAGCGGCCCGAGCTTCGGCAGCATGTCCACGATTTGCTCGAGCGGGCCCATCTTCCGCACCTGCTTGAGCTGATCGCGAAAATCCTCCAGCGTGAATTCCTGCTTGCGCAGCTTGCGCTCGAGTTCCGCCGCGGCTTTCTTGTCCACCGCCTGCTCGGCGCGCTCGATGAGCGACATGATGTCGCCCATTCCAAGAACGCGCGACACGATGCGCTCCGGATAAAAACCTTCCAGCGCATCATACTTTTCTCCCAACCCCACGAACTTTACCGGCGCGCCGGTAACTTTCCCGATGGAAAGCGCCGCGCCTCCTCGCGCGTCGCCATCCAACTTCGTGAGAATCACGCCGGTCAGGCCCAGGCGCTTGTGAAACTCCCCCGCCGAGCGCACCGCGTCCTGGCCAATCATGGAATCCGCGATAAAAAGAATCTCGCTGGGCTGCAGTTCCTTCTTCAGCGTGCTCAGTTCGCCCATCAATTCATCGTCAATGTGCAGGCGGCCCGCCGTATCCACCAGGATCACGTCGCTCGCGGAAAGCTTCGCTTCCTTGATTGCGCCTTTCACGATTTCCAGCGGCTTGTCCGTCCCCGCCCCCGGCCAGATCGCCGTGCCCACCGCTTTCGCCACCTGCGCGAGCTGTTCGCGCGCCGCCGGTCGGTACACGTCCGTGGAAACCACGAGCGGCCGGTGCCCGTGCTGCGCCAGCCATTTCGCAAGCTTGCCCGTCGTTGTCGTTTTGCCGGAGCCTTGCAGCCCCACGATCATCCACACCGAAGGCGGCCGCGACGCAAACAGCGGCTTGGCATGCTTGCCCAGCATCGCGGCCAGCTCATCGCGCACCACTTTGACCACTTGCTGGTCCGGTGAAAGCTGCAGCATGACTTCGCTGCCGATGGTCTTTTTTCGAATGTTGGCGAGCAGCTCGTCAGCCACGCCCACGTTGACGTCGCCTTCGAGCAGCGCTTCGCGAATCTCCCCCAGCGCCGCGTCCAGGTGCTCCTCGGTGAGCTTCCCCTGCCCGCGCAGATTCTTGAACGTTCTTTGCAGCTTTTCTGTCAGGTTCTCAAACATGGTTCCCGCGAATCCCTCTCAACTCTCCTTTTAAGGATAACAGTTCCCCGCGTGGCTGCGCACCAGCAAGCCCGTGGCCTGTGTTTCGCGGCGACGGGCGCGGGCAGAAGTACCGCCGGAATTAGTTGTGCCACCAGCGAGCGTTCATTTGTCCTCTTCGGTGATGGACACGGACTGAAGAAAAGCAGCCACCTGCTGGAGTTCGTCGGTAGAGTAGGCGTAAATCTCGATGGTCACCAGGTAGTCGCCGGCCACGGTCTGTACAAACGATTGATAGATACGTAATGTGCCGACGCTGCGTTCGAAATCCGCGCGGACGAACTGATGCTTGTTCACGCGGAACTCGGCAGCGGGGTTCACTAATTTCATGCCCGTAGCGATCGTTCTGTTGGCCACCATTTGTTGGAATGCGTCCAGATTGAGTTCATCCAGCCGCGACGGAATAGCGCTGATGTGGATGGAAGGTATGGCTATGCGTTGGCCGTCCCACTCTCCCTTGCGAGACGCATAGAAAACTGTCTTGGGAACCGATAAATTCAAGGAATTCGCAAGCTCCGGGTGCTGCTGGAGGATTGCGGCTTTGGCGCCAGCTTCGGTGCGCTCGTTGAGGGCGTGAAGGGACTCCGCGTTGGTTGTAACCCAGCCTTGTGGAAAGGGAAGGGTCATTCCAAGAGCCGCATTCTTGTAGATATTTCCGGAGACGATCCCGCCCTCGATCCCGGAATAGGGCGATGCAGGGGCCGCATCCGGCTTCGCGCTTGCCGTGGCTGAGGGAGCGGCGCCTGATGCCTTGACAGGACCGCTTGGGGCGGACGCGGGCTGCTCCCCTGCAGTCGCCGCAGCAGCCAGCTTGGGATCGGACTCGCGCTTCAGCGCCTTGTTAATGGCGTCTTCGAGATCGCCCTGGGTGGAGTCGCCCAGGCCGGACTGCCGGAAGCGGATGACGCCGTCCTTATCGAGAACAATGTAGGTGGGAAACGATTCGACCTTAAAGGCATTCAGTACCTCTCCCGGCAGATCGATATATTCGGACCAGTCCATGTGCTGCGCCGCGATAAACGTTTTCCAGAACGTCTTCATCATTGTCGGAGCTCACGCCAACCAATTGGAAGGGCTTTCCTGCATATTTCTTGTTCAGCTTGCGAAGCATGGGGACCGATTCGCGGCAGGGTGGGCACCAGGTGCCCCAGAAATCCATGAGAATTACCTTCCCGCGAAGAGCAGCATTCGAAAGCTTTTGATTTTCGAGCGTGGTGAAGGAAAAAACCGGGGCAAAGGGCGCGCGGGCACGAATCGGATTGGCGATGAAGCGGCGCGCTTCCGCAATGGTGGCCGAGTCCGCGCCGGGCAATCCGATGTAATTGTTCAGCTCCGCGATTCCCTCTTGATCCCGCTCCTGCTTGAGAAGCACGAAACCCAGGTCGTAGTGCGCGATGGCGCTGGTGGGATCCACGGCAAGTGCCTGGCGAATTTCTTCTTCCGCTTCCTTGAGCTTCTTGTCTGTTGGCTTCCCGGCCATTTGGCTAAGCAGCGTGGCGCGGAAGAGATGCGCTTGAGTGGCGAGAAACTTACTGTCGCTGGCCGCTTTCACCGCCCGCTTCGCGTCCTCAAGCGCGGAGGAAAAATCTCCCGTCTTGCGCTCCACCGAAGCGATCTTTAGATAACATGCGGCGGAGGAGTGGTGCGAGAGCTTGTCCGCTTTGTGGTAAGCATCCAGCGCCAACTCGTATTTTCTTTTTGACGCGAAGAGATCTCCCTGCGCAAGTGCCTGCGTGACGGGATCGGAGGCTTCCTGTGCTGCAACCGGCAAACAGAAGAGAAATGCCAAAAAAACGGAAAGAGCTGCGCGAGACACGGGGCGATTCTCCTGACGTTCGACTTGGTTGAGGAGGACTATACCATCGCTGGACTTAACGCGGGAGTGCCTAGCTATGGCACGGACATTCGCGACATGCAGAATCCGAACGAAGCACAAACCTGGAATTTCTTGCGGCGTCAGAAACGTAGATTAAAACGTAAGTTTGACTCCCAGCTGCGCGGCAAACGGGATGCCCACGGTGGTGCCGAGGCCGAAAAAGTCGCCCAGCGCTCCCGCGGGCGTGCGCAACTGGCCGAGGCTGGTAATCGGGCGCGTTTGCGTGCACGTGGGATCGAGGCAAAACGCCGTGGCGTTCGCAACGTTGTTCACCGCCAAAGGCAGCGAGGAAATATCCGGAACGTAATTGTTCCCGGGGTTCTGGCGATTAAACAGATTGAAAAATTCCGCGAAGGGGCGCAGCGTGAAACGCTCGCCCAGGGCGATGTTGCGGCTGACGCGAAAATCCACTTGATAAAAGGGCGCGCCGCGGAATTCGTCCAGTGTGGTCTGCACTCCATTGACCACTGCTCGGTCGTTGGCCACTCCATCCCCGTTGACGTCAAACGGCGTCGTCATCGTGTAGGGCCGCGCGCTTTCGAATTGCGCGATGGTGGACGCCTCAAGTTTCCACGGCAGTTGCAGCACCCCCACGAGCACGAAACGATGCCGGATGTCCTCGCCCGAGGGGCCGTGATCGCCCGGTCCAAACGGATTGTTGACGTTCGAAACGCCGTTCACGTAATCAAACAGCTCGCCCACCGTCGCGCCCCACGTTGTCGCGTGCGCAAGTACGTAATTCGCCGTCAATTCGAAACGGTGCGAAAAGCTGTGCTGTAGCTGCACCGCCAGCCCGTTGTAGATCGAGCGATTGTCCGTGCGAAAAAGCGAAAAACCAGGATATTCGTAGCGCCGGTATTGGTGCACGCCTTGCTGGTGCTCGTAGGTGACGCTGAGCCGCCAATCATTGCGAAATGCGTGTTCGTACCCGGCGCTGGCCGTAAGCGCGTACGGTGTGTGGTAGTTGGGATCAATGAGCGCCGGTGTGCTGCTGCCATGAGCAAGATTGAAATTATTGACAGCGGTGAAGGCGTCCACCCAGCCATTTTGGGCAAGGTCGTTGTAATAAAGTCCCGCCCCGGCGCGAAAGACAGTCGTTGAGGAGCCGTGCGGCGCATAGGCAACGCCCAGGCGCGGGGCAAACGCTTTGCGGTAATCGTGTGGAATCCCGGCAACAACTCCATTGCCGGCAAGCGCGGGATTGACGCTCTGGTCGTGGCCCGAAGCGACGAACAAGCCGAAAGTTGTGTCGTAGCGCAAACCTGCATTCAACGTAAAGGACGGCGTGACGCGCCAGGAATCTTCGGCGTAGAAGCCGAGCCGCCGGACGCTTTGCGAAAACGAGCCGTCCGACGGCCCCGTCGTATCGACGCTCGGACAGTTCGGGTCAGGATTCAATGTAGAGCAGGTTGCCAGCACGCCGGCGTTGGCGAGATAGTAGCTGGGGTTCTGCGGATAGGTGAAGACGGTTTCGAGATTGCTGGCCAGCGCGCCGCGAAGGACGGGCTCGTGAATTAAATTGACTCCGAAGCGGACCGCGTGAGCGCCAGAGACTCGGGAAACGTCGTAGCGGAATTGATATTTCTGCTGGTCGCGCTCGATCGGAAAGGCGGTGATGGCGGTGGCGAACTGATTGTCCCCATAAGTCTCGAGTCCGGAAGTGGTGAGGAAGCTCACGGTGAAGGGAAAATTGAAAGCTTCGCCGATCGTCGAGTTGCGCACTTTCGTGTGATGAAAGCCGCTGGCTTCGAGCGTCAGCGTGCCGAACCAGGAAGGTGTGAACTGGAATTGGTTGTCCACCAGCACGTTGTAGTAGTTCGAGTTCGTCGTGGCCCCCGTCGAAGGCAAAGCTCCTTGCTGAAGAAGATCGTTCTGCGTGTTGTTGCGGTCCAGCGAGCCTCGCACAAACCATTGCGAGCGGGAAGACTGCGCCCAATCGACGCGCGTGGAAAAGAGCGTGTCGCGGAAAGGCGCAGGCACGGACGACGGAATCGCGCCGATCGAGGTAAGGTTCGGAAGATTCCCGGCGACCGCGATCTGCGCCAGCGCGTTGAATTCGGAGAGGGAATTGGCGCTGTAGGCCACGCTCGCATTTTCGTCAATGTATTCGTACGACGTGAAGAACCAGAGTTTCCCGGGCTTGATTGGGCCGCCCAGTGTGGCTACTCCGTTCTGCCGCGAAAAAGGCTGCTTCGGATTGGGCTCCGGGTTGTCGAGCGCGTTGCGCGCGTTCAAATTTCTGCCGCGATAATAGTAAGACAAGCTGCCGTGCCAGTCGTCCGTGCCGCGCCGCGTCGAAATAATCACGCTCCCGCCGTTGGTCCGCGAAGTGTCCGCGCCGAATTGCGACGTTCGAACGACGAATTCCTGCATCGCTTCCGGCGAATAATTCTGCAGAAATCCGCCGATGTAATCGTCGTTGTTGTCGCCGCCGTCCACGGATAAATCCACGTTCAACCCGGAGCTTCCGCCGAAGGACACGGCAGTGATGCGCGCCTTGGTCGGATCGGAGGGTTCCACCGGAGCGGTGAAAGGCGCGAGAAAAGAAATGTTGGCGAAACTGCGCGCGGAAAGCGGAACTTCGTCCAGATCCGCCGAGGTGATGACAGTTTTGATGGTGCTGCTGGTGGTCTCGATCGGTTGGCTGGCGAGCGAAGGGCCGCGGTCGCGCACTTGCACGGATTCCCGCACGGCTTGCGGTGTAAGCGTAACCACAAGAGTGGGCTGGCTGCTTACCGCGACGACGACCGCCATCGTTTTTCCCGCGAAGCCGCCGGCGCTGACCGAGACCGTATACGTTCCGGGTTGCAGGCCTTCGAAACGCGCTTCGCCTCGGGCGTTCGAATTCGCGGTGCGGACGATTCCGGATTTATCCAGGGAGAGCGAGACGGCCGCGTCTGGAATGCGGCCGCCACTGGAATCCTCAACGGTGACGAGGAGCGATCCGCGGAAATCCTGCGCGCGGGCAGCAAGAGCCGCGATGAGCGAGAAGAGCAAATAGAAGCAGACGACTCTATGTACCTGGCAATCGAACCGATTCATGAAAGGGAAGCCAACACACGATTGAGTTTAGGATGCGGCAGCAGGAACTCGGGTTTCAATAACCTTCCGTTTTAGCAGCGCGGCGCTTCAAGTGCTTCGAGATTTGGCGGCGCGGGGTCCTAACAGCTTTGTTTTCAATAACTACGAGGAGAGGAGCGGGCCGACAGGGTGTCAGCCCACCCCGGTAAAAATTAGCTCTTGGGCGCCCAGGCGGAAGCGACCAGGTCATGGTTGAAGGCCGGGGGCACCTGCTTGAAGCAGGCGTAGCGATAAAGCGCCGCGTTGAAGACGCCCTGCACGGCGGACATGAAAACCGAAAGCACAAGGAAGTAAAGAATCATCACCGCCATGCCGACCAGCATGCCCTTGATTCCGCCGAGCATGATGGCGACGATCCACAAGCCGATGCCCGGAAGCAGGAGAAGGAACGAGACCAGGCTGAAGCTGAAACCGCCGATGACTTTTTCGCCCCAAGTGTCACGGAAGAGTTTCGAGGAGCGCTTCACAGCGTCAATCGGGGTGAGGTCTTCGAAGGCGAGCACGGGCACGACAAAGTAGCAGGCCAGCGCCCAGGCGATGCCGATGAGGCGCATGATGAGGCGGCCGATGAGGCCCATGCGCTCTTCGAGAGTGCGCAGGATGACGCCAACGGTGGCGGCGACAAGCGCCCACTGAAGAATGGTGCCCTTGCGCGCCCAAGCCAGTTCGAGGCCGTCGCGGAACGTCCACGTGCCGCCCATCAGGCGGCTATTGGCGACGCCGACGAGGGCGACGTTGAAGAAAACGATGACGAAATAGTTGGCGACGTACAGCGCAAAGAGGCCGAGCAGAAACAGCGGCGACTGATTGGGATTGAAGCGTTCGCCGCTCGCGGCTGCCGAGGCAATAGCCGGCAACATGGCGAGCGTGCCGCCGGTGGCGATGATGGCCGTAACAAATAGGCACGAAAGCGCGGAGAGAACCGGGAACAGCATCAATTCTTTGTCGGAACGGAGAATGGCAAAGCTCTGCTTGACGAGCTCCCAACTGCGAGAAAATTTACCCATCACACCCTCCCACGATGTCTGCAAGGTTGGAAATGTGGCCTGACAAAAGTTTGCCGGAGCAACGAATTCGCGCCAATAGTACGCCCGATGCACTCCCTCGGGACAGGTAATCCCGGCAACGGGGACTTCTTGGTCCCCGCCGGGATGCACAAACCGCATTCTTTCGCCAATGCGCTTGCGTGGTCTGCAACGGGAAGGTGTGTTTGCTAGGCATCTTGCCTCACCCCCCACCCGGGTGTTTTTGTGAAAGAGTTCGGAATTGCTTGAAAATAAAAGAGTTGCGATTTTGCCGAGTGCAAAAGAGTTTGGAAGAGTGTGAAAATAAAAGAGATAGCATCAAATTTGTGAGCAGATTTGCGTTTTGCAGGAACGGAGAGAGGCGCCACCCGGCATTTATTGTAAAAGCGGATTTTAAAGGACTTACAGCATCACGGTGACGGGGCATGGTTGTAAGTGTTGATTGGAAAAGGGTTGCGGAAGCGGGATTTCCGTCACAGTGAGGAGTGTGACAGCGACCGGGCTGGGGCACGCAGGGGCGTGGGCGAGAAGAAAAATCTAACGCAGAGACGCCGAGGAAATAGAGGTTTCGCGGAGAAGCGAGGTACGGAAGAGAATGACGACACATGGAGATTTCAGGTAACACGGGAGAGGATAGCACGCCGGTATCGAATGGTTAAGTATTAAGCAGGGAATGGTCGGAATTGAGGATTGGATGGTTTTGGAGGCGAGATGAACGGTGTGGCGGAGGTAAGACGATGCGGAGAATGTCCCGCCCTATGTCCCGCAAGATCCTCCGGGACGCAAAAGGAGCGCAAGAACAACAGGGCAAAGGGTAGGCCATCCGGAATCGTTCTAACGCGGGAAGGGTGGACCATCCGCCGATCGCGGGAATGGCATCTTTTACAGCGCCAATCGCCGGAATGGCGTCTGTTACACCGCCAATCGGGAGATTGGCGTTCCCAGGATTTCGAGCCGAAGAAGGGCTCGATGTATCGTGCCCCTACAAAACCAGGAGACCGGCCTAAGAAGGCCGGCGCGACATGCGGATATCGGCGAAGAGAAAAACCTCAGGCCTAAAGGCCTGAGCTACAGGGGGATGGCGAAAGGCGCGGTACGGGCCGGTGCGAATGCTGACGACGGCGTTCCAGTTCGCGCCGAGATGCCAGCGCGCCGACCATGGCCAAGAGAGTGCACGGCGTGATGGGATACTCGCGCAGGAGGCGACTACCTTCGACGATGCTCCGGCCGGCGGCCTTGAGGGCGGGGGCGATGTGCTTGTGGCTGGTTTCGGAGTCGCTCATGGTTTCCGGCTGGGAAGGCCTTTCCCCGGAGTGGCGGCATTCACAGCGCCAATCTCAGGAATGGCGTCGCTCACACCGCCAATCGGGAGATTGGCGTTCCCGGGGGATGCGCTGCTAAAGGGCCAACTCTCGGGCGTCGCCGCCAGGCCGGCCTTCACTGGATTCCTGTGGATGTATTCGATCACTTGCTGGAGGTGTGTCTGGTCGCGGATATAGCGGTCCCAATACTCGCGGTGCCAAACCGGGGCGCCGGGCCCTTCGCCGCTATCCCGCCGGTCGTCGCAAATCTTGCGGGCGGTGAACTTCTTCCACGAAGCCACGATCTTCGCGACGGTCCATCCGTTCATTGGCTGGAAAAGAACATGCACGTGATTCGGCATGATGACCCACGCGAGCAGCCGGTAACGCCGGGAATCAAAGGTAAGCAAGGATTCCTGCACCATGGCGGCGAGGGCTGGGTTGCGAAGAAGGCATGAGCCGTGGCCCGCGTCGATCCAGGCGTCGACGCGCTTGCGGCGTTCGAGATCCCGCTTCTCGGCGGGGAGAGTCTTCAGTTCGGCTTCCAATCGCAGGAGCACAGTTTGCGGAAGGCTGTCCGCGAGGTGAAAGGTCACGTGCTGCGTAGCCTCGGAACTTTCAAAGTGGGGGAGATAGCCGCGGCTGTGCCAGCCGGGAGGGGCATTTGCCGGAAGGGCGGCATTCACAGCGCCAATCGGGAGATTGGCGTTCCCGGAAATGTTCTTGAAGGATGGTTTAAGCATGACGTAAGGAGTGAGTATAGCGTGGGCGGAGGATAAATGTATCGCGGGGGATAGTAAGTCCTTAGATAAACGAGCACAAGCAGGAATGGCTGTGCCACGGAAGCGAAGAACGGGCACGATCTTTCGGCGACTCCCGGGGCAAGGGGCCGCTAGTACAGTCACGGGATGCCGGCAAGACGACGGCGCTAGAGAGGCGAAAACGCTGGAGGGGTCAGGTCAAGCCTTCGCCGGTGGATAGGGTCGAGTGTTCTTGCTCTTGATAGGAGTCCTGAAAGGCTGCGTGCAGCCTCTCCAATCTTGCGGTGATGGCTTGCAAGTCGCAGGTGGGGAGATGGGAATGAACGACGTAATGCATGGCATTGAAAAGGGCATTGCGGGCATTTCGAAGCAAGCGGCCGGTGTGCCGGCTGGGTTTGGAGCGAACGATGCGGCAAAACGTCACGGCGAGATCGAGTTCCGCGAGAAGGAATTGCACGCGGATCGACCTTGGCGCAACCGGACCGCCGAGCTGATGGCAGCCACACTCCTGAGAATGGACCGCGGACAAAAGATCACTGGCGTGGAGGATCGAACTGGTTACGATTTGTTCCGCTTCGGATGGAAGGATTTCCAAGCCCTCGTTTAGACGCGCGGCAAACTCATTTGCCTGGGTCCAAGTTTCGAATTGTCCAAATTCCTGGTCAACGACAGGCCCGGGACGCTCCTCAACCGCACGACACACCACAGCCGCATCGCCCCAATATTTTGCGGTGAACGCAAACCGATCTGCCATGCACTCCCCCTTCCGCGGGATGGGCAACACCTCAAAATTGCCGGATTCCTTATACATAAGGATGGTCTCCTGGTCAACTAGGCGTGAAGTAAGTACCGCATAGTGCAAAGGTAGTGCATGGATAGGGTCTGGAAATTCGGGGCCGGGCTCCGGAAGAAGCGATGCTGCCAAAGGTTGCGATCACGCGGGGTTCTTGGGTTGTGCCCCGAGTTTGCCGGGAGCAATATCAACGATGGTGATCACCACTCCGTCAATCTTGTTTTCCAGGGTCCGATAGGGAAGGATTTTAAACTGATAATGAACGCCCAGGCGGTCCGTAAGTTCTCTCTCCAGCGTGCGAAAATCCGCCATCACCTGTAGAACCATGGCCTGAAGGTCCGCAATTTCGATGGTGGGATTGAGGTTCGAGAGCGGGCGGCCGATGTCGCCGGGGATCAAGCCAAGAAACTTCTGCGCTTTGGGGGTGAAGCGCCGGATGGTGAGATCGCTGCCAATCATGATGACCGCGATATCGATGCTGGAGAGCACATTGATCAGATCATTGTTGATTTGCGTAATCTCCAGATTGCGGCTTCGAAGCTCGTCGTTAACGGTGTTCAATTCCTCATTGGCGGACTGGAGCTCTTCCTTGGCTGTTTCCATCTCCTCGTTGGTGCTCTGCAATTCCTCATTGCTGGAAAGAATCTCCTCGTTGGCGGACTGTAACTCCTCATTCGTAGCTTCCTGGGTCTCGATGACGGATTGAAGATACTCTTTCGTTGCAGCCAGTTCCTGTTCGAGCTTGGCCGTTCGTTTCAAGGCCGATTCTGTTTCTTCGCTGGGCCGGGCGCGGCGGGGTGAGGTCTCCCGTGGCGGCTCCTGGGGCGCTTCTTGAAACACAATCATGAAGTACAGCACTTTCAAATTTCCCAGCAGGACCGGAATCACGTCAAAGTTTACGAATCGCGTCGAATCCGTTGCCGGTGATCCTTCGCCACTTTCGATTCCATTTCCATTCTTGATTTGCAGGTTTCGCTTTCCGACGACGGCGTTTTCCTTCCTGGCCCGGCCAATCGCGTTTCGGAGTTCGACGCCGAGTCCCTCACGAGCCATCTTCAGGAGGCTCAGGCTGGGCCGGCCGGGCGCGAGCTTGAGATAGCGGTTCACATTGCCCCGGGTGTGAATGATTTCCAGGTCCTCGTTAACAAAGACGGTTGCAGGAGCGTATTGCGTCAGAAGACGGCGGTCGAATTCTTTTTGCGCTTCGGCATAATTCCAACTGGAATCCACTTGCTTCGGCGGTATCCGGACGGGGCCATATTCCCTGCGCTCTGCCTGGGAATTAAGCGATAAAGCAACCGCTTGGCGAGCCGCTCCGGCTTTCTTTGAAAAGATTTTGTGAGCGCGGTCTTCCGCAGTGAATAAGCCTGTTGTTGTGCCGACACCTTCGGAACTTCCCAGCACCAGAAAGCCGCCCGGTTGCAGGGCGTAGTGAAACAGCGAAATAACTTTGCTCTGGAGGACCGGCTCAAAATAAATGAGCATATTCCGACAGCAGATGAGGTCCATCCGGGAAAAGGGAGGATCGTTCAGGACGTTGTGCTGCGCGAAAATACACATGTCCCGGATGGTCTTGCTGACCCGGTAGCCACCCTCGACTTTCGTAAAAAACCTCCGAAGCCGCTGTGGCGATACGTCTGCTTGAATATTTTCCGGATAGACGCCATTGCGGGCTTTCACCACGCTCAATTCGCTCACGTCCGTTCCGAAAAACTGAATCGGAACCTGCGAGGCTCTCTCACCCAGGAATTCGATCATGGCCATCGCAACCGAATAGGTTTCCTCCCCGGAAGAGCACCCGGGAGTCCAGACGCGAATGCCGGCTCTCCGGGAGAGGTTTTTCTGGATGGCGGGGAAAACCACTGATTTCAGGGCTTCAAAAACCCCTGGGCCGCGGAAGAAACTGGTGACGTTGATCAGCATATCCTGATACAAGGCCTTGATCTCCGCGGGCCTGCTTAGGACGAACTTGGCGTACTCCTCAATGTCGTCGATCTTGTGAACAACCATGCGACGCTGAATGCGCCGCAAAATGGTGGTTTGCCGGTAATGCGTGAAATCCACACCCGTGGCCTTTCGCAAAACCTGGAAAATGGAGTTCAGTCCCGTACCGGGCGGCGGGGCAACCTCGGCAGCGCCGGACAAAATTTTGCGAGCAAGGTAGGGATGCCGGGCGATCCGCGCCAGTTCCTTGGCGATGCCTTTGGGAGGAAGCACGTAGTCCACGCAGCCTGCGACGACCGCGCTTCGCGGCATGCCGTCATACTTGGCCGTCGCTTCGTTCTGTGCAAAGGTTACTCCCCCGTGGGCCTGGATTTCGGCCATTCCCAGCGTTCCATCCGAGCCCGCACCCGACAAGATGACGCCAATGGCCCGGTTGCCTTTTTGTTCCGCGAGCGCACGCATGAAGTAATCCACGGACATGTGCATCCCGTGCGATTCTTCGCGCGGGCCGAGACGCAGCGAGTGGCCGGAAATGGACATCGTGGCGTTTGGCGGGATGACGTAGACGTGATTGGGCTGAATAGACAGGCCATCCGACACTTCCATTACGCTCATCGCGGTCTTCCTGGCGAGCAACTCCGTGAGGATGCTGTGATGTTTGGGGTCCAGATGCTGCACAAGGACAAAGGCCATTCCCGTGTCGGCGGGGAGGTAACTCAGTAGATCCCTAAGAGCCTCGATGCCACCCGCCGAGGCTCCAATAGCCACAATAGTAGTGTCTTTTTCCTGCCCGCGCGGCAGCGCGACCCGCGCCTTCGGAGAGTTCCGTCGATTGCGTTTGGGCTCCGATTTAGATTGCATGAATTTCTCAGATTCTCATGGCCGAAAGCGCCGGCCTTCGACAAATTGACGGAGTCATTAAAAATTTAGCAAAGTGCAAGGAGTGGCCGATGTTGATTTCCTTCCCCCCAATCCGCCAGGAGAGCCGCTCGCGCGTGATTCTAATCCAATCACGCAGCGAGCAACAACGTGCGTTTGCCTAAGAACCGATCGTGCGTTATCGGAACAAACAGTGGGCATACCCAGGTCTGCCGCGCAGTCCGGCCTTCCCTGGCGATATCTCATGAACTTGTTGGACGGGAGCACCTCGCAGCAAACTATGCCGTCCGCAGGGCGGGAATCGATGGTGACGCGAATCCGGGAAGACTTTGTGATCGTGATTACGGAGAGGAGTAACGCATCGAAGAGGATACCTTCCAGGGCCAACGCCGAAAGGGCGTTTTCAAACCTTTGTGACCATCTCAAAGCCCGAGAGCGCAGAGTAAAGGAGCTCTCCATGGGGCACATGACCGAGCGAGGCGAAAGCCCGGGCTCTACAGAGGAATCCGGCGGGGTCAGCGGAGATGGGAGTCGAACCAGGCGACGGTGCGGCGGATGCGGTCGCGCTGGTGCTGGGGATTGACGAACATGTGGCCTTCGTGTTCGTAGACGACGAGCTGAGTTTCAACGCCGAGAGTTTTCAGGGCGTGCCAGAATTCGTAAGACTGCGGCGTGGGACATTCGCCGTCGCTATCGCCAACGATGATGAGCGTGGGCGTTTTGACGTTTTTGATGAAAGTGATGGGGGAGCTTTTGGCGTAGACCTCGGGATCGTCGTAGACGGACTTGCCGAAGAAGGGAATCATCCACTGATCGATTTTGTTTTCGCCGTAGTAGCTGAGCCAGTTGGCGATGCCGGCGCCGGCCATGGCGGCCTTGAAGCGATTGGTTTGCGTGACGCCCCACATGGTCATGAAACCGCCATAGCTCCAGCCGGTGAGGCCGAGGCGGTTGGGATCGATGGGAGCGACGCGGAGGGCTTCGTCAACGCCGGCGAGGATGTCGCGGAAATCGCCGTAGCCGAAGTCCTTGACGTTGGCGCGGGTGAAGGCTTCACCCTGGCCAAAGCTGCCGCGAGGATTGGCTTGAAGAACGAAGAAGCCTGACCCCGCGAGGGCGATCGCATAATCCCAGGAGTCCGGCCAGGCGGATTGGACGGCTTCGCCGGGGCCGCCATGAACGCGAACGACCAGGGGATATTTTTTCGCGGCGTCGAAATCTTTCGGATAAGTGAGCCAGCCCTGAACGTCGTAGCCATCGCTTTTCCAGCGGATGCTCTTGGTTTCACCCCAGGCAGGTTTTAAGGCGCTATTGATGTGAGTGACCTGCTTCCAGTAGCCGATGGGGCCAGCCCAGATTTCGGGCGGGTCGCTGAGGGAACTGCGAATGACGGCGGAGTTGCTGCCGTCGGCGGCCACGGAGATGTTGGTGCCCCAGAGGCCGGCGGAGACTTGCTCCTCGCCACGCCATAGCGGGTCGATGCGGCCGGTGGCAGGGTCGACGGTTGCCAAGCGTGCGTCGCCGCCGACGGAACCGGCGAAAAGGATTTTGCCTTCGGGAGTAAAGGAGAGCCAGGCAGCGGAAGCTTTCATATCCGGCGTAACGTTTTGCGCGATGCCGCCGAGAGCGGAAACCGTGAAGACATCGCCGCCAACGGAATCTTCGTCGCTCATCAGGCCTTCGACGAAGGCGATTTTTTTGCCGTCGGGGGAGAACGCGGGGCGGGCGATTTGGAGAGAAGGTTTGTAGAGAGACTTCATCATGCCGAGGCCGGTGTCGAGAGAGTAGAGCTGGGCGATCCACCAGTTGTTGTCGCCATTGCCGCGGGCGGCGGTGACGGCGAAGGCCTGGCCATCGGGAGACCAGGCGTATTCGTAGATATACATGTCCGGGGGAGAGAGTTGGCGGAAGCCGCCGGTGGCAACGTCTACGAGGGCGAGGCGCTGTTCGAAGAAGGCGTCCTTGATTTCGCCGGTTTCGGGAGGCTCGGCAACGAGCGGACCGGCGGCGCGGACGGCGTTTTCGGTGAAAAGGATGGCGATGGTTTTGCCGTCGGGGGACCAAGTGGGCGAGGCGAGAAGGCCCTTGACGTTGGTGATTTTCTTGGCGGGAGCAGCGGGATTCGCGACGTAAAGCTGAAGCTGGCCGGGCTTTTCCGCGTCGGAGAGGAAAGCGAGGCGCTGGCTGTCCGGGGACCAGGCGACGGAACCTTCGGCGTGGGGCGCGAATTCGAACGAGGGTGAGGCGGATTTTCCTGGGGCGGGATGAGCAATGCGGCGGCCGGCGCCGAGAGGAATCGTTTTTTCAGAGGCGATTTCGTGAATGAAGATTCGGGCGTTGCCGTCGGGAGCACCGTCCTTGCCGAGGAGGGTTTCGACCCAGGCGATTTTCTTTCCGTCGGGAGAGATGGCGGCTTGCTGGAAAGTGTGCGCGCCAAAAAGAGCGGCAAAGACGTCATCGAGCGGTGAGGTGGTTTTCGGTACAGGCGCTTGTTTCGAATGCAGCTTGGCGCGCGGCTTTGCGCTGCTTTTGGTCTGTGCGGAAAGATGGCCCGAAGAGCAGAATGAAAAAGTGAAGATCGCAGCAAAAATCCATTTCGAAAGACGCATGGTTACCAACCTCTCGAGGCGAAGTGACGCCGGGAAAAGATAGACTGAGGCGCGCGGGACTGCAAGCGATACTGCAAAGAATGGTGGTTGTTGGAGGTGCGCATCGCGCGTAGAATTCGCGCGACGCATTTGGGGAGGTTTGGCCATGATGGACCGGCGCGGATTCTTGAGTTCGATAGCGGGAGTGGCGGGGGCGACGGGCGCGCTGGGATTATCACCGAAATGGGCTGCAGCGCTTGGACAGGAAGCGCCGAAGCTGCCGGAGGCGGCTCTGTATGGTTCGAATGAGGAGCAGTATTGGGCGGAGCTGCGCAAACAGTTCCTGATTCCGGCGGATGAGGTTTATTTGAACAACGGGACGGTGGGGTCGTCACCGATGCCGGTGCTGCGGGCGATTTTCGACGGGTACAACGAGACGGAGAAGATGGCGCAGAGCGATCCGGAAGATTATCCGATCTGGGGATACGGCGCGTGGAACGAGTTTCGCGATCCGCTGGCGGAGTTCGTGGGCTGCACGCGGGATGAACTGGCGCTGGTGCGCAACGCCACGGAAGCGAACAGCTACATGGCGAACGGGCTGGACTTAAAGGCCGGGGACGAAGTGTTGATGACGGATCAGGAGCATCCGGGAGGGGAGCAGCCGTGGCAGCTCCGCGCGAAGCGGCACGGAATCGTGGTGAAGAAAGTGGCGCTGCCGGTGCCGGTGCCGAATGCGGCGGCGGTGATGAATTTATTTAATGGTGCGATTACGCCGCGAACGCGCGTGATGTTTTTCAGTCATATCACGACGGCGACCGGCGTGGTCTTGCCGGCGAAGGAACTGTGCGCGCTGGCGCGTTCGAAAGGGATTCTCTCGGCGGTGGACGGCGCGCACGTCACGGGAATGATGCGGCTGAACCTGCGCGAGATTGGGTGCGACATGTATTCGTCGAGCCCGCACAAGTGGCTGCAGGCGCCGAAGGGCAGCGGGTTTCTCTATGTGCGCGACGAAGTGATCGACCGGCTGTGGAACACGATTGTTACCGCGGGCTGGGACGATCCGAAATTGCGCGCGGAACGCTTCCAGCGGATCGGAAGCTCGAATGTGCCCTCGCTGTGGGGATTGCGCGCGGCGGTACAACTGGCGAACGAGATCGGGATGGAGAAGATTGAGCGCAGACACCGGCAGATGGCGGATTACATTCTCAAGGAGATGGTGCAACGAGGTGCGGTGTCGTGGACTTCGCCCGATCCGGCGCTGCGATGCGCGATTGCGTCGGTGAACGTGCCGCCAATTCAGATTTACGAGCTTGAGAACTGGATGTGGAAGACCAAAAAGATCCGCATTCGCGGAGGGGGGCCTTCCAAGATTCGGCTTTGCACACCGTATTACTTGTTGCGGAAGGATGTGGAGCGGTTCCTGGCATCGTACGAGGAATACCGGCGAGAGAGGAAGCTCGCCTGATTTGGCGGCTGGTGAATTTGCCTAGCCACCGTTGGCGACCGCTGTTTCTTGACCGTGTGGATAAGGGTCGAATACACTAAGAAATTCGAAACCAGCCGCTAAAGAGGCTAGTCGATTCGCCGGTGGCCGCAAGGCGGTTCGCCGGTCCGCTTCGCAGGTGAAATGGATCGCTCTGCGAGCGCGTAATCAAAAGGGGGATTGCTTTGCCAAAGCGCACATTTCAACCGCGCAAACGCCGGCGCGCCAAGACGCACGGGTTCCGCGTACGCATGAAGACGAAAGGCGGCCGCAAGGTGCTGGCGGCACGCCGCAAGAAGGGACGCCATCGGCTCACCCCCGAATAGCGCGGGGAGCCCGTTGACCCCGGCGGGATCGGGGCATAGCGGGAAAGCGTTTCCGCGCGAGGCGCGGCTGGTGCGGCGCGGAGAATTTGATGCCGTGTACCGCGCCGGAAAGCGCCGCTCAAGCTCTCACTTCACTGTTTTCTTCCGCGCCAACGAACTGCCGCAAAGCCGCTTTGGATTCAGCATCAAGAAGGCGCTTGGCGGCGCGGTGGTGCGCAATCGAATCCGGCGGCGGCTGCGCGAGATCGTGCGCTGCCACCGGCTGGAGATACCCGCGGGATGGGACATCGTCATACATCCGAAAAGTTCTGTGGCGCGCGCGGAGTTTGCAGCGCTGACGGCGGATCTGCTGCGGCTGGTGAAGAGCCCATGAGAAATGAATTTGCCGCTGTGCAGAAAGCCGCGCCCGTCTTGCAACCCGTAGCAGAAACGGGCGAGGCAAGCCCCGCCCCTACGGGCGATGGGACCCATTTAGGCGTGCGCATGGCGCTGTTGGCGCTGCGGTTTTACAAAACGTACTTGTCAATTTTGTTTGCAGGAAGCTGCCGGTTTGAGCCGACGTGCTCGCGGTATGCGTACGAAGCGATTGAAAGATTCGGCGTGGCGCGGGGAATCTGGCTGGGGGTGAAGCGGTTGCTGCGCTGCCATCCGCTCTCGCGAAAATTTGGCTACGACCCGGTTCCGGAGAAATGGAAAGAGATGCCAACCGAAATGAACGCGGCAAGACCTGAAGAGGTGCATTCGTGATCGAGCCGCTGCAAAAAAAGAAATTCGGCCCGGAGATGCGGATTCTCGTGGCGTCCCTGTTGTCCATGGGCGTGATTCTGCTATGGGCAAAATATTTCGGGCCAAAGCCGCCGGTTCAATCGCCGCAAGCAAACCGTCCGGCACAGAGCGCTCCGGCCACGCCTGGTCCGGCGGCATCGCAGGCAGCGAGTACAGCCCAGACACCCGCGACAACGGCGACGATGGCACCGGCCGCGCCGATGAGCGTTGCGCCGAAGGGCGATTCGCAAGAACGCACGATTGTGATCGAAAACGATCTTTACCGCGTGGAAATGTCCAACCGCGGAGCGGTGGTGAAGAGCTGGCAGCTCAAAAAGTATAAGGATGACGCAAAGCCGCAGCGCGTGCTCGACGTAGTGCATCCGGAGGTCTCGCAGCAGACCGGCGGTTGGCCCTTTTCGATCGTGCTCGATGACGAGCAATTGCAGAATGCGGCAAATGCCGGGCTGTATCAGGTTTCCTCCGCGGAGAGCAGGCTGCAGGCCCCGGCGGATGCGGAATTTACGTGGAGCGACGGCCACCTGGAGGTCACGAAGCGCTTCCACTTTGACCATACCTACGTGGTGCGCGTGGAAACTTCCGCCAAATTGAACGGCAGACCAATCACTGCAGGAATTGCCTGGCTTGGGGGCTTCGGGGATTTGACGGTTTCGAATCCCGCTCCGATTGAAACGGTCACGACATACTACAGCGAAGGCGGAAAGATCACGAATTACGCGTACAAGAAGCTGGAAGGTCCGGACAAGTGGGCTCCGGGACTCTGGCAAGGAGGAAAGGATTTCACGGGGATCGAGGACCGGTACTTCACGGCGGCGTTCCTGCCGGCGAACGGCGCCACTCCGGGGACGCTGGAGACGCGCTACTGGAAAGTATTTCGAACGGTGCAGGCCAACGGCCAGGAAACGCAGGAGCCGGTGCCGCAAGTGGCCACGGCCACCGCGGCGCAACCGCTGGAACTGCGGGTGTTCGTGGGCCCGAAAGACTACGACGATTTGAAGAAGATGAATCCGCCGCTGCACGGGCTGATCAATTTTGGCTGGATGGAATTCATCGCCGAGCCGCTCTTCCACGCGCTGAAGTGGCTGCACACGTACATTCCCAACCGGGGATGGGCCATCGTGGTGCTGACGCTAGTCATCAATATGCTGCTCTTCCCGCTGCGCATCTCGAGCTACAAGACGACGCTGAAAATGCAGCGCGTGGCGCCGGAAATCAAGGCGATTCAAGAGAGATACAAGAAGTACAAGTTGAACGATCCGAAGAAAGCGGAGATGAACAAGGAAGTGATGGCCATCTACAGCCGGGAAGGGATCAACCCGGTGGGCGGCTGCTTCCAGATGTTCCTGCAGATGCCGGTGTGGTTCGGATTGAACACGGCGCTGCGGGGCGCCATCGAGATGCGGCACGCGAGCTGGCTGTGGGTCACGGACCTCTCGGCGAAAGATCCATATTATATTTTGCCGGTGCTGATGGGGCTCTCGATGTATCTGGTATCGAAGATGACGCCGATGACGGCGACCGATCCGCAACAGGTGGCGATGATGAAAATCATGCCGATCTCGATGGCGGCGATTTTCATGATTTCGCCGATTTCAAGCGGGCTGGCAGTGTATATTCTCACGAGCAGCGTAGTGGGCATCGGCCAGCAGTGGTACCTGAACCGGGCGCACCCCGTGCCCGCGCCGGCGAAGCTGGTGCGCGGGAAAAAGCCGTAACGGCAATCGTTTCATAGGGGCGCACGACGCTCTTTCCGACCGAACGTTTTATGACGCAGGATCTCATTCGCGATGGGAAGCTGGACCGGCAAGCGACGGCCGAGGCTTTGCGCCAATTTCTGGAAGAGATGGTGCGCACCTCGGGGTTCGAATTGAAGGTGAACGTGCGAGCGGTTTCAGGCGACGGAGCGGGCGCCGATGGCGAGGCGGAAGTGCTGGCCGATCTCGACGGCCGGGACAAAGAGATTCTGCTGGAGCGTGGTGCGGAGCTTTTGAAGGCACTGGAGCACCTGGCCTTCAAGGCGCTGCGGCTGGAACCTGCTTACCACGAAAAAATTCACATCGATAGCGGCGGATACCGCGCGCTGCGTTTCGAGGAACTGCGTATGACAGCCCGTGTGGCCGCGGAACGCGTGCAGAGCTCGCGCCAGCCGTTCCGGCTGAATCCCATGTCTTCCCGAGAGCGACGGATCGTGCATCTTGCGCTGAAGGAGATGACCGGAGTGCGGACGGAAAGCGTCGGCGTGGGAGAAGAGCGGCAAGTGGTCATCCATCCCGCGGACGGCAAGCCTTCACGTTAGATAGCCGCGGCAAACCCCTGTTCAGAAGCAACTCACACAAGCCAGGCTTGGGACTGAGAGCATAAGTCCGCGCATCTTGGCCGGCAGTCGCTGAAAGTCACGCAGGCATAGCCTAAAGGCTGTGCTACCTACCGAGTGAACCAGCCTTGCGCGAGAACGTTCCCGTCTGGGCCAAAACGAACACGATAGGTAAAGGAAGCGGGCTGCCCCGGGCGGGTCCGCGGAAAACGGACATCGGAGATTTCAACGATGGCTTGGTCGCCTTCCTTGTGGAAGCGTGTGACGGGAAACCGCGCGAACCACATGAACTTTTGCACCTGGGGCAGGCGCCTGGCGGCGTCGATGTAGGAATTTGGGGAAGCATCTGGAAAGTAGCGATGCTCCTGGGAGAGCAAATCCGCATCGCTCAAATGCTTATCGCCGAGATCCATACGGAGTTCGTAGACGCCATGATCGGTTCGCACCAGCCCGTCCCAATGCCAGAGGGATGGCGGAAGCGGCAAGGCGCCGATGGACTGGACTTGCAGATGATCCAATTCCGCGAACTTTTTGACGCGGGCGAGGGCCACGTGATGGGCGAAGAAGGTGAACGAGATATAGGTGAGCGCGGTGGCCAACCCGACGCGATTCCATTTGTCGTGGGGAATCTTCAAACCCCAGCCGCGCAGCGCGGGGAGCAAAAAGGCCACGGCGAAAATGATCATGGCCGCCAGGACGACTTGATCCGAAATCGGCGCGCCGACAACTTGACCAATTTTTGCGATGAGGAAAGGCGCAGGCAGGAAAGCCAACCACATGGCAATGGCGCGCCGCTTGGCTTTTTCAGGGTGGGAATAAACCCAGGCGAGCAATTGCGGCACAAGTAGAACCGCCGTCAGCGTGAAATCCACGATGAAGACGAGATCCCATGCAGGGCGGGACCATCCCAGCGGCGACCAGATCATCGTGCCGAAGGTGGTGACCAGGTCGAGCAGAATGTGGCTCAGAATGCCCACCGCGTAAATGGCGAATAGGGCCGGGAACGCAGGAGCTTCCCATTTTCGGGAGCTTGCGAAGGCGCGCGTGATCACCGCGAGAAGCAAGGCCCAGAGCGGAAGCATGACCAGCGAATGCGTAATGCTGCGGTGCCAAGTGATGATGAGAAGTTTGTCGCTGGAGAAAAAGTCGCGGATGACATCGGAGTCCGGAAAGATGGCGCCCAGCATGAGGGACCAGGTGACGATGCGGCCGCGATTCATGGGATGCGAGGCAAACAGATCCTCGCCACGGAAGACCGCTTTGCCGATTAATGCACCCGCGATGCCGTGTGTGATGGTGTCCATCGGTGAGATTCAAGCGCTGCGATGTCCCTTTCTCACTCTAGTGAACAAATAGAAGCGAAGTTTTCTTTTCGACGACGCGGCCGATGTGACGAGCGGCGATGCTGTGGCGATTGAGAGAGGAAATAGCCGCGTCAGCAAATTCCGGCGCGATAGCAGCCAGCAGGCCGCCGGATGTTTGGGGATCAAAGAGAAGGTCGCGGTATTCCCGAGGAACAGCTTCGGCAAAAGCGACGCAATCGCCAACAAAATCGCGGTTGTTCTTGAGGCCGCCGGGAAGATATCCGTCGCGAGCGGCTTCGATGGCGCCGGGAAGATAACGGATTGTGGAATGATTGATCTCGAGGGACACGGATTCGATGCCGCGTTCCGAATCGCCGAGAGCCATTTCGCGGGCGTGGCCCAGCAAACCAAATCCGGTAATGTCCGTGACGGCGTGGACGGGCCGCGCGGGTCCAGCCTTCTCTTCGAGTTCCTGCAAGGCTTGGGAAGCCACGCGATTCAGCTCGGTCATCGAGGCGATGGCCGCTTGGAGAAATTCGGGTGCGGCGTGGTCGCTTTTGAGCGCTGTGGAAAGGACACCCGTTCCAATGGCTTTGGTCAAGAGCAAGACGTCGCCCGTGCGCGCGCCGACATTTCTCCAAACTCGCTGCGGATGGATCAAGCCCGTGACGGCATAACCGAATTGAATGTCGTCGTTGCGAATCGAGTGACCGCCGATGACGCTGCAATCCGCTTCGGTCATTTTGGAAAGGCCGCCGCGAATAATCTGCTCGAGGATTTCCGGATCACCTTTGTCTGGAAAACCCACAATCGAGAGCGCGGAAATCGGCTTGCCGCCCATGGCGTAGACATCGCTCAGAGCATTAGCAGCGGCAATCTGTCCGAACGTGTGCGGGTCATCCACGATGGGCGTGAAGAAATCGACGGTCTGGACCAGCGCCATTTCAGGGCTGAGCAGATACACTCCGGCGTCGTCGTTGGTATTAAAACCAACGAGCACGTTGGGATCAGTTGGCCGCGGCAAACGGCGCAAGACGGAGTCCAGCAACCCTGGACTGAGCTTGGCCGCTCAACCCGCTGCCTTGACCATGGCCGTGAGTTTCACGGTTTGGGTCAAGCCGCACCTCGCTGTAAAGCGAATTGATTATAGCGGGGAGTGGCCGTTCGTGCTTGCGCACAATGGAAATCGGTAGGGGCCTATGGGAGTTAGCGCAGGAGGGCCGCCGCCTCCCAGGACCAAGTATGTGGACCCGGCTGTCGATGTCCGGTAAGGCGAGTTACCCGCATGGATCGCGGACCCAAAAAGTTAATAATTCATTGAGGGTTGCCCCTAGAAGAGCTTCGACGCTGCTCGTTTCGCGGGTCGTAGAATTTCTCAATAGCGGAGGTTTCGGCGCTGAATGGGCGCCCTCGAGCATCCATCTCTCTTGCCGTAGGCCGTACGGGACCCAGGCCAGGTCATTCTGCTGCGGTTTCCTAAATTAGACAGGAAGGAAAACGGGAATGCAACTGTCAAGACTCTGTATTGCTGCCCTATGCTTGATGTCAGCTCCGGCCGTGGTCTCTTCCGGCCCGGGCGTCGGGGCCATCACCGGAAAAGTCACCTACACTGGGACTCCTGCAAAAGCAAAGCCCATTGACATGTCCAAGGAGCCTGAATGCGCCAAAATGCATCCTGAGAGGCTCATGACAGACAGCGTAATCACAGGTCCTGGCAATACGCTACAGAATGTCGTCGTGTACATTTCCGCCGGTGCCCCGGATACCTCCCCGGTGCCTGCAACTGCCGTGAACTTCGACCAGAAGGGCTGCCACTATACCACGCACGTGCTCGCAGTTCGCGTGGGGCAGGATGTGCGTATCTCGAACAGCGACCCCCTATCGCACAATATTCACCCCCTCGCGAAAATAAACCGTGAGTGGAACAGGATACAGCCAGCAGGTACTCCGCCCTTTTCATACTCCTACGCAAACGAGGAGTTCATCACCGTAAAGTGCAATATTCACGCATGGATGAAGGGCTATTTTGTGGTTTTGAAGACCGGCCACTTTGCAGTTACAGGAGAGAGCGGTCTATTCAGGCTCCCGGACCTTCCGCCTGGCACCTACACCGTTACGGCTTGGCATGAGACCTACGGCACGCAGAGCCAGGAAGTCACTATCTCTGGCAGCGAAACACATACTGTCAATTTCGTCTTTCATGCAATACCCGAATGACCCGGATATTTGTACCCCAGGAACGGAAAGAGGCCTCCGAAGACTGCGGCTCACGGGAACCCCGTCAGCATGCACATGGGATCTTGCCTACGGGTAGAAGTGACCTCGTTCGCAGTGGAGTGGTGGCGCCTTTCGAAATCATGACTGGATCACGGCGAACTCGGAAGTAATTTTTTTATAGAGAACGCGCTAACCGGACAACTGAAATTTCGCTTACTCCCCAGAAGTCCGCTTCTGGGAAATGACCACTTCACCCCAAATTGATCCGCGACCTGGATCTCTGGACACTTGCGCGAGGGATACGGAAAATGTTCTTATCGCCGGATGCCGTGGGACATCTGGCTGATCTTTTTCCTGCTTGCCGTAGTAGTGCCGTGGCGCGGGCGCGCGCGCATGAAGAAGCTGCTGGCGATGCCGCAGGTCAGCACGATTGAGCGGCTCACGCTTTACGCTTCGACAATTGCTTTCCAATGGCTGGCGGTTGCGGTGGTGGCGTGGCGGGCCTGGGCTCACGAGTACACCGCCTTCCAGTTGGGGCTGACGCTGCCCGACAGGACTAAGATTGTTTTAGCTTCCATTGTCGGCGCTGCGACGATTGCCATACTTCAGTGGTTGAATTTGCGGCGCGTGAGCCGGATTCCCGTGGGGGCGCGGGGGTCGCTCCAAGCGGTGGCCGAACGGATACTGCCGCAATCCACGGTGGAGCTGCTTCCCTATCTTGCACTCTCGATTACCGCCGGACTTTGTGAAGAGTTTCTTTATCGAGGATTTGCAATGGCAGTGCTGGGGAGGCTCGGAATTCAGACCTGGCTAGTGGTGGTGCTTTCGTCGATCTTATTCGGCTTGGCCCATCTTTACCAGGGAAAGGGCGGACTGGTGAGCACCCTGGCCATTGGACTAATACTCGGAACGGGCCGAATAGCGTACGATAGCCTCGTTCCAGTGATCTTTTGGCATAGCGCGGTGGACGTTGTGGCCGGAATTGCTGGGCCGCGGTACTTGCTGCGGCCGCCAGCGGTGAGGGTCGGCGAGACAAATTGAATTTCAGGAAATGAAAATTTACTTATATGCCAATGGTAACCCCAGCCATGCCTTCCGCAGAAGCCATTCAACGAGCGTTAGGCGAATTTCAACTCACGGCAACTGACAAGCAAGTGCTTCAAATTCAACAATATATGAGGATTTTGCTGGTCTGGAATGAGAGGTTAAATCTGACGGCGATTCGCGATCCATTGGAGATCCTCTATCGGCATTTCTGCGAGAGCATGCATGCTGCGATGGCGGTGCCTGTGGAAAAAGGTCGGCTGGCCGACGTTGGGTCAGGGGCTGGATTTCCGGGCGTGCCGTTGAAGATAATCCGGCCAGACCTCCAGGTGTTTCTGATCGAATCCAACATAAAGAAGGCCACATTTCTGGCAGAAGTCATTCGTGAGCTTGAACTTACGGATGCGCAGGTTCTGGTGCGCCGGTATGAGGAGCTGGGAGAAGAGGTTGCCCCGCTTGACTATGTTTGTTCGCGAGCTTTAGGGGAATTCGGGTCTTTTTTGGCGTGGGCTGGCTCGCAACAGATAGCAGCCAAACAGGTTATACTCTGGATAGGGGCGCGTGACCTCGAGGAAATCAAGAAGATTTCGAATTGGGAGTGGCGCCAGGCTATTCCCGTACCTCATTCGTTGCGGCGACTGCTGCTGGTCGGCACCAAGAAGGCTTTGAGTGTCGGCGCATCGACTTGAAAGCAAAAGACTTTTTCCATTTCCTGTGCAGTTTGCACGTGGTGTCATTTTACGATCAATCGCTGCAATCCTTTGCTGTTTCAACGTGCTGCATGCGATGTTTTTATTTGGACTTGAATGTTCCACGTGGAACGACATAATTCAAGTAAAAAATTGGGTGCGAGTAAGAGTGGCTGAACTTCCAAACCAGAATCTAGAAATGGGTGTTCCACGTGGAACAAACTGCGATTAGAACAACGATTAGCAGCTTAGAATTGTTTCACATGGAACAATTCATCAATTTTTAGAGATTTCTATGTCAGAAATCGATGTTTCACGTGAAACAACTTGCAACAGAAGCATTGTTTTGCTAGATTTTCGCTCTTGGAGAAGCGTTTGGCTCGAATTATCGCGGTTGCGAACCAAAAAGGCGGGGTCGGAAAGACAACAACAGCGGTGAATCTGGCCGCGTGCCTCGCTGCCGCTGAGCAGCCTACACTTCTCGTAGATTGCGATTCCCAAGCGAACAGCACGGCCGCCATCGGGTTCACGAAAGATCCTTCGCGAAGGACTCTGTACCACGCCCTCATTCTGAACGAACCATTCGAAAAACTCATCCAAAAGTCCCAAGTAGATAGGTTAGATGTCGTCCCCGCCGACAAAAACCTTGCGGGAGCGGCGGTCGAGCTGGTTACTACCGAAAATCGCGAATATAAGCTGCAAGCTGCCCTGAAACCTCTGCAGGACAAGTATCGGTTCATCATCCTGGATTGCCCGCCAGCGCTGGATTTGTTGACATTGAATGCCCTGGTTGCCGCCAGCGCGGTGCTGGTGCCCATCCAATGCGAGTATTTGGCGCTTGAAGGCGTTTCGGAGTTACTGGACACGCTGATGCGTATCCGGCGCACTCTGAATCCCAGCCTGGAGATTGAAGGCATTCTACTCACGATGTACGATGAGCGAACGACGCTTTCGCGGCAGGTTGCCACGGATTTGCGCAGTTTTTTCGGGACGCAGGTGTTTCAGAGTGTGATTCCGCGCAATGTTCGACTCGCAGAAGCACCCAGTTTCGGTAAACCGATTATTTTTTACGACATTCACAGTAAGGGCGCTGAAGGTTACACGCAGCTTGCCCAGGAGGTAATTGCCAATGCCGAGAAACGCGCTGGGACGGGGGCTAGGAGCGCTCATTCGGGAGCCTGAGCCAAAAGTTCAGCCAGAACCGGCTTCCAACCAACCTCAAGCCATCTCGCCAGGCGGCGCCGCTGCAGCACCGGCACGCGAAGCTGTGCACGCTGGACCACAAGAACTCGACATCGACCTGATCGAGCCCAGCCCATATCAGCCAAGAACACGCTTTCGCGAGGAAGCCTTGGACGAATTGGCACGCTCGATTCAGGCTAGCGGGATCATTCAACCGCTGGTGGTGCGGCCGATTGGCGCGCGATTTCAACTGATTGCCGGCGAACGCCGGTGGCGGGCGGCGCAGCGCGCAGGGTTGAACAAGGTTTCCGCGATCATCCGGCAAGTCCCTGACGGGCTTGCGCTGGAAATGACGCTGGTGGAAAACATCCAGCGAGAAGACCTGAATGCGATCGAAGCGGCGCGGGCCTTTGAGCGGCTGATGGAGGAATTTCAACTGACGCAGGAAGCCGTGGCGGAACGCACCGGCAAGGATCGAGCCACGGTGGCGAACTCGATTCGCCTGTTGAAACTGGAGCCGACCATCCAGGACTGGATTGAAGAAGGCAAGTTGACCGCAGGACATGGCCGTGCGCTGCTTGCGGTAGCGGATCCGCAGTTGCGCATGCGCTACGCGCAACGGGCAGCTCGCGGGGGATTGACGGTCCGCCAGATCGAGCGATTGGCCTCTCGACGGTCGCGAGGCACCCATGCACCCACGGAAGTCCACCTCGATGCAAATATTCGATCCGCACTGGAAGAGCTGCAACGACACCTGGGGACCAAGGTACTACTGCGGCAGAAAACAAAAATGCGTCCGGGGCAGCTCGTGCTGGAGTATTACGAGGACGCGCAATTGATGGGGCTTTACGATCGACTGATGAAGTAACGCCGCAGTATTGCCTTCCGGCAACTGACCGTTCGTTCAGTCGTTACATTCGACAACTCGCGAGTTGAGCTACGTTGACTTGTGCGCCAGTGCGGCTAGAGTGGAAGAGTCTACTTGGGGGGGATTTCGATATGGCATGGAAGTGGCCCAGCGCTGCAAAGAATGGAACCAGTGAGGAATGGACGGGATTTATAGATCAGGGCGTGACGCTTGAGGGTACGCTGACGGTCACAGGCACATTCCGCATCGACGGAAACGTGAAGGGCAACATCATCTCAGAACAGACCGTGATTCTGGGTGAAGGCGCCAAAGTCGAGGGACAGATCGAAGGAAATCGCGTGGTGATTGCGGGACGATTCGATGGCGTGATTTTCGCAAAGGGCCGCGTGGAGATTCAAGTGAAGGGCGTGGTTACCGGAGAAGTTCACGCACCTTGCATGGTCATCGATCCCGGAGGAATTTTTGACGGCCGGTGCCACATGCTGGCATCCTCGGATACGGCCTCTGCCGTGACGATTCCGATTCGCGCGGCCAGCAACGCTTGATCTTCCAGGACTCTCTTCAGTTTATACCTGAACAATACTAGCCGTTCGAATCGCAGAGCAAAAGAGGAATGGCCCGCTCAGTGCGGCAATTGGACAATTCTTATCGGCCAGTCGCGGTCAGAGCCTGGCATTTACCTCGACGGGCGCACCGCACAGTTTTTCTGCTTCCTTGAGGCCGGCCTGGATATTTGTTTCCCAATCTAGGTGTGGAACACGAGAATCCGCAGCGGCTTTGTAGAAACGGAGGGCATCCGCGGGACGATTCAACTTCTTAAGCGAGAGGCGGCCTGCAGAGAGAAGCGCAAGGAGGGACTGTCGCTCGGACGGAAAGGTTTCGGCGAGGCGAGCGTACTCGGCGACCGCGCGTTCGAAATCCTGCCGCCCCTCGGCGATACGGCATAACTCAAGCCATGTGGGCGCAGGCATGCGGTCGCCGCCGGCGTTGAGATATTCCTGATAGTCCTGCCAGGCAATTTCCGGGTCGTGCCCTTTGATGTGCAACTGGCAAAGCTTGGCGGTGGCATCGTAATAAGCGGGCAGATTGTTCCTGCGCCAATAGAGCTGCCGCAACAAGGAATAGGCGTCGAGGGCGTCCGGCTTCGCAGCAATGTGCTTTTGCAGAACTGCGATGGCCTCGTCAACTTTTCCCTGCTCCATAAGTTCTGTGCCCTGAACGATGGCTGGGTCGGCCGTCCAGCCAATTTTCTCCTCGATGGCGGCGTTGGCTTTATGCTCCAGACCGGTGCGTTGAATGACGAGCGCCGCCAAGGCGCCGAAGAGAAAGCCACCGACGTGGGCCCAGTGCGCCACTCCGGATGATTGACCAAACAACGAACCGTAAAAGATTTCCGTGAGCAACCAAAGCGGCAGGAGCCAATACGCAGGGGCTTTGAAGCGATAGGAACGGAAAAAGAAACCAAAAAGCCAGATCATTTCGATTTTGACTTTTGGGAATCGCACCAGGAAAGCACCCATCAGGGCGGCCACAGCACCCGAGGCCCCCAAAGCAGGAACTATGCTCCCGGGATTGAACCAAGCGTGGAACTGGGATGCTGCCACTCCAGCAAGGAAATAGAAGCAAGGGTAAATGGCACGTCCCCAGTTGTCTTCAAGGATAAAGCCGGCAAGCCAGAGAAACCACATGTTGCCAATCAGGTGAAGCCAACCTGTATGCAGAAATATAGAGGTTAGATAAGTAATAGGACGTGGATGCGCGGGAACGAAGCCGTAGTTTCCGAGAATAGAGTTCTTCTCCTCCTCGGTGAAACGCTGGGACAATGAATCCATCTCGGTCTGGAGCTGCTCCGGGCTATCCATGAGGCGGATTCTCGCGTCCCACGCGTCTTCGATCTTGCGATTGGGCGAAGACAATTGTTTCCAGAGCTGGCCGGAGAACTTGGTCTGGATATCGCTGACAAATTGCTGAACATCCTCAGGCAGCTTCAATTCGGGATGCATGGCGGCGAGAAGGATGATGTGGGTCCGCACTTCCGCCCGCTCGGGAGCTTGTGCTTCCATCTTCCAATGGGTGCCAAGAAAGACGAGAACGTTCAGGGCGATCAGCGCGAAGGTGACCACCGGCCAACGGCGACCTTCCATGTGTTCGTGGCGGAGCGGAAGTAGCACGCGACAACCCCCTTCTTTTCAAAGAGACAAGAGACAATATTTGACCAGTGTAGAGAGCGAAAAGGATGTGGTGTAACTGGTCATTGGGACAGGGTATGGCCAACTGATAAACGTGCGGCCCGTGGTCACAGGCAAGACAATTTGAATTTGCAAAGGAGATGGGCCGGTTCAGCGGCATTGAAAATCGGAATCCGGCGTACCTGGGTTGACACCTCTGGCAGTGGCGACTATCGTTCGAAAGAGTTGTCGACGAGGTCCTGTGGATGAAGATTGTTGTCATAGGCGGCGGAGGGCGTGAGCACGCGCTGGTGTGGAAGCTGAAGCAGAGCCCCCGGGTGGAAGAGATCTGGTGCGCTCCGGGCAACGGAGGGATCGCCGGGGAAGCGGAATGCGTGGCAGTGGACGCGGGAGACGTTGCAGCGCTGGTCGGGCTGGCGGCAAGGATCCGGCCGGACCTTACAATCGTGGGGCCGGAACTTCCTCTGGTCAACGGGCTGACGGATGCTTTTCGCCAGCGGAAATGGGCGATTGTAGGGCCTTCGCGGCAAGCGGCGCAGCTGGAAGGCAGCAAGATTTTTTCGAAAGAATTCCTGCAGCGACACGATATTCCCACGGCCAAGATGTACGGTGCGTACAGCTCGCCCGCGGATGCTTACGCGGCGATCCAAACAGTGACCGGGCCTGTGGTGATCAAAGCGGATGGATTGTGCGCGGGCAAGGGGGTATTCTGCCGCCTGATCCGGACGCAGCGAGAGATTTCCTCGAGCGCGTCATGGAAAAGAATGAACTGGGGCCCGGCGGAAGACGGATTTTGTTGGAGGAGACGCTCGAGGGGGAGGAATTGTCCTTTATCATCCTCACGGATGGCGAGCGTTACGCGCCGCTTGTACCCACGCGCGATCACAAGCGGGTTTTCGATGGAAACGAAGGACCGAACACGGGAGGAATGGGAGCCTACTCGACAGATGATTTGTTGCCGGATGATCTGCGGAAAACGGTGATCTCGACAATTGTCGAACCCACCCTTCGCGGCTTGGCGGAGGATGGAATAAAGTACCAGGGATTTCTGTACATAGGATTGATGCTGACGAAGTCCGGTCCGAAGGTTTTGGAATTCAATTGCCGATTGGGCGATCCGGAGACGCAGGCGATTGTGGCACGGATGGACTTTGACTTGGCTGAGGTCCTGAGTGATGTCGCCGCGGACAAGCTGGAGCCGTCGAAACTGAGGTGGAAACCTGGAGCGAGCGTTTGTGTGGTGTTGGTGTCCGGCGGATATCCGGGAAAATTCGAGAATGGGAAGCGCATCGAGGGACTAACCGCTGCAGGGCGAGTTAACGGTGTAAAAGTCTTCCACGCGGGGACAAAACGCGAGGGGCAAGTGATCGCCACAAACGGCGGACGTGTGCTGGGCGTAACAGCAACGGGCGCTACGCTGGAAGCCGCCGTTTCGACAGTTTACGCGGCTGCCGGCAAGATTCATTTCGAAGGGATGCACTACCGGAAAGATATCGGTGCTCATGCGACACGATTGCAGGCTGCGGGAGACTGAGTAACATGCCGAACGTGCTGACTCTGTTCCGGGCCGCCAAGAAGCGCTTGCCGATGGAGAAGTTGACGGAGGCGCGGGTGGTGACGGATGCTGGTTTGGAAGGGTGCGCTCATTCGCGGCCGGGTGGAAAACGCCAGGTACTGCTTGTGGACCGGGAGACACTGGATGCCATGGGCCTTCAGCCAGGCATCCTGCGCGAAAACATCACGACCGACGGCTTGAACGTGAACAGCCTGAAGATCGGGCAGCAACTCCGCATCGGCGAGACACGGCTTGAAGTCAGCGCGGTGTGCACCCCGTGCGACCTGATGGAGAAGATCCGGCCGGGGCTTCGCAAGGAGCTGTGGGGACGGCGAGGGATGCTGTGCCGGGTGATCGAGGGCGGAATGATTCGCGGCGGCGACTCCATCGAAAAACTTTCCTGACTATCATTTCTTCAGCATTAAGGCTTGGGTTTGCGGCGGAGCGATGGCGCCTCCGGCGGGGCGTTCTTGTCCTCTTGCACCTTTTCAACTGGCTCCTCCGGCGGGACGATCCATTCGAAACCATGCTGCTCCTCCATCGTGCCGAGGACAAAGGGGGCGCCATCGGCAATGATGGGCAACACCGCGCGCAGGAAATCAGCGGAATCGGCGGGCACTGCCTTCTGTGCCTGGCCGCGATCGATGTTTTCGATCACCTTTGCAAAGCGCGGCTCACTGGAGCCGAGACGCACGATGCGTGGATCTTTGCCTTGGATCAACTCGGCTAAGGTAGGGCCCTTGGTCCCGGCTGGGTACCGGCTTTCCACCAGTGTGGGCGGCGCGTGCTTTTCCGGAGGATAGAGTTGCGTAAAGCGCGGGCGGAGAATGCGGGTCTGCCAATAATCAGCGCGCGTGGAGATCTGCTCCTGCTCGATGCGGTATTCCGCGACCCACACTTCGGGACCGTAATTGTCGGGAGCGAACCCGATGATGACGACTTGGAAGATCGCGTCCTCCGGAGCAAATTCAAGTTTGTGATGAAGCTGGGCGACGAGTGGACGAAGCCTTTCGAGAAAGGCAACGCCGACCGTCTCGAGATCCGGCTCGGCGTCGCCGGCATAACCCTGGTAATGCGGATCCTTGGCGCTGATGCGCTGAAAATTGCGGTCCAAGCGGACGGGCTTGGGGTCAGCGGGAATTCGCCACTCCGAGGCGCCGAAGAGAACGCCGATATGCGTGAAGTCGAGGTTCATCACGCGCGGGGGAATCGAGCGCACTTCGATGGGCTGGTCAATGGCGGCAAAGATGATGCTGTCCCTGGCCACGTCGACGATAACGCGGCCGCCCGCGAGATTGGCGACGATTTCGTCCTCGCGGTCCTGCGCGGAGCATGGGATGGGAGCAGCGAAAAGAAGAACAGGCAGCAGGAGGAACAGCACGCCTTGAAGCTGGCGCGGCTGGCGTCGTCGTGGAGCGCGAATGGAAAACGCGTTGGGCATAATTTTCGAGCGGGACAGCTGGCGCTGCGGACTTCGGCATGGCCAGCAGCGAATCCGCGTGAGCCCGGCGGGAACTTGTTTCGAAGGGGCCATCCGGGCAACTGGAGCACGCAGGATTCACACTACCACATTGGAGAGACCGGAACGGTAGAGCGTTGCCAGGGGTCCGGAACGGACTGCTTCGCTAAAACCTCCGGGAAAACGAAGGTGCGGAGTTCCGCGCGGCCGCCACTTCCAGTAACATATAGGACTGAAATCATTGGTGGCGGATGAGGCATGGGACTCAGAAAACCGAAAAATATCAAACATAATGGGAAGTCACTCGCGGAGATTCTGGAGGGGCATGAGCGCTTTTTCAGTGGCAAGGACGGCGGAGCGCGCGCCGATCTAACCGGTGCAGACCTTTCCCACGCGGATCTGAGCGGCGCAAACTTGAGCGGCACAATCCTGCGCAACGCGAACCTGGAGGGCACGGATTTGCGCAAGGCAAAACTCCCGGGCGCCGATCTCTCCGGCGCGAACCTGCGCAAAGCCGATCTCCGCAACACGGACATGACGGAGGCGATCCTGCCAGGCGCGAATTTGAGCGAAGCGCAAGCCAGCGGCGTGGAATTTTTTCGCTGCGATCTTTCGAATGTGAATTTCCAGGGCGCGCACTTGCGAAACGTGAATTTGCGTCTTGCCAATGTGAATGGGGCAAAATTCTCCGGCGCGGATATGGGAGTGGCGATTCTGCGGGAGACGGATTTGAGCGGTGCGGATCTTTCCGGGGTAAACCTCTCCACCACGCTGTTGCCCCGGGGCTACTCGGCAGGGCAGGCAGCGAAAAAGAACGCCTGAATCCCGCGACCTCTCATGGATAGCAATCCGTTCTGCTGCGTGATAGCCTCTCGCGGAAGAAAACGTACCCCTTCGTGAATCCTTTGGCCACTCCTACGGCACAACTCGACCGCTCGGCCGTGCGCGAACGCGTGCTGGACGTAATCCGCGGTCTCCTCGAGGAACTGGGAAGCCAGGGCGCTTTGCCAATGCTCAACGGCGCTTCGCAACTCGACCGCGACCTGGGACTGGGCAGCCTGGAGCGCGTGGAATTGCTGGCGCGAATGGAAACGGCGTTTAACGTCCGTCTGCCGGACCGCATCGCCTCCGAAGCGAACACGCCAGAGGATCTGGCGCGGGCGATCCTGACGGCACCGGGAAAGCATGTAGAGGACGAGGAAGCTGGGTCGGCGTTGCGCGCTTCGGTGACGGCCCAAAAGCTGCGGCGCGAATCCGCAGATGCTGGTGTTTTTTCCGCGGAGACACTGCTCGATGTACTGCGGTATCGCGCGACCCACGATGCGGAACGCGCGCACCTGCTGATCACCGAAGATGGCGATGCCGGGGATCGCAGTATCACGATGACTTTCGGCGATTTGTATGCGGCGGGACAGCGCTGCGCCGCGGAGCTGACGCGGCGTGGCGTGCCCGCGGGCGGACGCGTGGCGCTGATGCTGCCGACGTCGCGGGCCTTCTTCGTGTCCTACACTGGGATACTTCTCGCGGGGGCCATTCCCGTGCCGATCTATCCGCCGTTCCGCGCGGACCGCATCGAGGAATACGCAGCGCGGCAATCGGCGATTCTAAACAATGGGGAAGTTTGTTTGCTGTTAACGTTCCGCCGCGCGGAAGCAGTCGCAAAACTTCTAAGACCCCGCGTGCGCTCCCTGTCCGCGGTTGCCGACGCGGAAAAATTAATCGAAGCGGCGGACAAGGCTCCTCCACCCGCGCCAGGAGCACTTCCACTGCATCTCACCGGCAGCCGCGTGCGCAAAGGAAACGACATTGCGCTGCTGCAGTACACCTCCGGTTCAACCGGTGATCCCAAGGGGGTGATGCTGACGCACGCGAACCTGCTCGCCAACATGCGCGCGATTGGCGAAGCGTTGCAACTCGGGCCGGAGGACGTGGGCGTGAGCTGGCTTCCTCTGTACCACGACATGGGACTGATCGGCGCGTGGCTCACGCTGCTGCATTTCGGCACCCCGCTGGTGGTAATGTCGCCACTCGCTTTTCTGACGCGGCCGGAGCGCTGGTTGCAGGCGTTTCACAAACACCGGGGAACGATCTCGGCGGCGCCCAACTTTGCCTACGAACTTTGTGTGCGCAAGATTGCGGACAAAGACATCAAAGGTGTTGATCTCAGTTCGTGGCGCGCGGCTCTGAATGGGGCGGAGCCGGTGAATCCGGAAACGCTGGAGCGCTTTGCGGAGCGATTTGCCGCTTACGGTTTTCGCCGTGAAGCACAGCTTCCCGTCTATGGCTTGGCGGAAGCCTCGCTGGCGGTCACGGTGCCGCCATTGAATCGTGGGCCGTTGGTCGATCGTGTGGAACGGGAGACGTTCACGGCGAAAGGGCTCGCCGTGCCCGCGGCGCCAGAGGACGAAACAGCAATCGCGTTTGTATCTTCGGGACCGCCGGTGCCACGGCATGAAGTGCGCATCGTGGATGACAATGGAAATGAAGCGGCGGATCGCACGGAAGGATTCCTGTGGTTCCGCGGGCCATCGGCAACCAGCGGTTACTACCGCAATACTGCAGCGACCGCGGCGCTTTTTCCCGTTGGTCCGTCCAGCAGCGAGGGAGAGTACGCCTGGGTGAACTCGGGCGACCGCGCGTACCGCGCTGCCGGAGAAATCTACGTCACTGGGCGCGTGAAGGACATCATCATCAAGGGCGGACGGAATTTATATCCGCACGAAGTGGAAGAGCTGGCGGCGCGCGCGGAGGGCATCCGTAAGGGATGCATCGTCGCGTTTGGGCTGAGAGACGAAGGCACAGGCACGGAGAAACTGGTGGTGGTCGCGGAGACGCGAGAGCGCGACGCGGCGCGGCGCGCGGCGCTGGCCAGCTCGGTAACAGAACTCGTGTCGCAGGGATTGGGGCTTCCGCCGGATCGCGTGGAGCTGATCCCGCCGGGCAGCATTCCGAAGACCTCGAGCGGAAAGCTGCGCCGTGAAGAAACCAAACAGCTTTATCTGGCGGGCACTCTTTCCGCTTCAAAGGCACCGGCATGGGTGCAGATCGCGCGGCTCGGAACGGGAAGCGCCGTTCGCAACTTCGCGCGCGAATTACTTGCCGGGTTGAAGCGCGGGCTCGATATTTTGTACGGCGTTTATTTCATCGTGGTGTTTTTTCTCTGGATTGTTCCCACCTGGGTGATGGTGCAATTCATCAAGGATCATCGCGCGGCGGGACGTTTTACTTCCTCTGCCCTGAAAGTCCTCTTTGCACTGGTGGGATGTCGCGTGCGGGTGGTTGGCAAGGAATACATGCAAACGCCGGGGGCAAAAATTTTCGCGTCGAATCACACCAGCTACTTCGACGTCTTGCCGCTGATGCTGGGACTGGGCGTTCCTTACCGCTTCGTCGCGAAAATGGAAGTGAGCGGGATGCCGTTTATCGGCACGTTCTTGAACAAGATGGGCCATTTGAAGTTCGACCGCACGGATCCGGAATCGCGTCTGCGCCAGGCCCAGGAGATGGAAGAGTTCTTGCGCAACGGTGATTCCGTTTTCGTTTTCCCGGAAGGGACCTTCACGGAAGAAGATGGCGTGCGGCCGTTCCAGCTTGGCGCCTTCAAGGCAGCGGTGGCGACGGGCGCGCCGATTGTTCCAGTGTCGCTTGCGGGGACGCGAAAGATTCTGCGCGACGGCACGTACTTGCCGCGGCCGGGCAACGTGACGATCACGGTTCTGCCACCGATTTATCCGCGCACGATTGCAAACGCGGCGGATAATGAAGATCCTTCCGGATGGCACGAATTGATTCGCCTGCGCGATGCTACGCGTGAAGCCGTGGTCCGCCACTCCGGCGAGCTTCTCCTTTGACCGAGGCGTCCTCCTCTCTCCAGCGGAATTAGAGAGACGAGAACGTGCCGCGTAGTTCCTTGATACTACGCGGTAACAAATCTACACACGAAATATTTCAGAGGACTTACAACTTCACCCTGCATCGCTGCATCTCTATGGGGAGAAATAAAGAGAGAGATGCGGACCGCTGCCTTCCTGCCTAAGGCACACCGCGAAACGCGCGGCCACGCTGGGATTCTGCGGGCTTGCGCAGAAAACTAAATTCATTGGAGGGTTTATGAAGTTGAAGCTAGTGGTGTCTCTATTGGCATTTCTTTCGCTATCCGCCGTGGCGGCTTTCGCACAGGACACGCCGAAAGTGGACATTTTCGCGGGCTATTCTTATTTGCGCGAGAACCCCAGCACGGCGGGCGTGAGCAGTTTCGGCATGAATGGCGGCAGCGCATCCGCTGCCTACAACGTAAATAACTGGCTCAGTGGCGTGGCGGACTTCGGCGTCTACCACAACGGCAACATTCTCAGCACGGGAGCCAGCGGAACACTTTCGACGTACCTCTTCGGACCGCGTGTTTCCTATCGCCACTTTGGGCGCTTCACGCCATTTGGTGAAGTGCTCTTCGGCGTGGCTCATGGCAGCGCGGACTTTGCTGGAACCAACGGTTCCGATAACGCCTTCGCCATGACCCTCGGCGGCGGCGTGGATTACAAGTTGACCGATCACTTTGCGATTCGCCCGATTAAGGTGGATTACCTGATGACCCGATTCTCCGAGACCGGAAATTCGGGGCAGACGCAAAATAATCTGCGCATTTCCACCGGTGTCGTTTTCCGGTTCTAACGCAGATTCACGACATCGGTTGCCCGGTGCAGGCAGAGGGGCCGCGTTCAAGGCAGACGCGGCCCTTTGCACCGTTCATGGAACTCTATGCTGCCGGAGTTGCGCCGGTTTTTGCCGGCCGTAACCTGAACGATCCGCATCCAGGCCAGAAGCAAAGCCGCCACGTTCCCGACGAGGTTCCTCTTTTTGCAGCCCATTCGAGCGGCGAACATGAGTTTCAGTGCCGCATAGTGTAAATGACGGTGATATACGTATCGATTTCCACGGACTGGCCGTTAAGGATCGTCGGGCGGTACCGCCATTGCCGGACGGCTTGCAGCGCCGACTGCTCGAAGAGCGCGTCGCCGGAAACAATCTGTAACGACTGAATCGTGCCGTCCGTTCCGATAACGGCGCGCAATTCCACGCGGCCTTCGCGGTGCACCTGCATCGCCAAGGGCGGATAAATAGGCTCGACACGGCGGATCAGCATCGCAGGGTCGAGTTGCGTCATTTGAACGACGCGAGGATTTTGAGGAGTGTCGGCCGTAGGTTGCGGCGGACGGGGCCCGCTGTTCTTGCCACCGATGTCCACGCACCACGCGCAATCCGGGCCAACGGCCGGCTGATTCCCCACGAAATGATCATCACCCGGAGGAGCCGGGCTACCGTTCACGACCGAATCATGAACAGGTCTGTTCATCAGCGTAGAGAACTTGAAGCGTGAATCGGGATTGCTGGGCCTCGGAATGGCTGGCTTGGCGCTGCTCCGGAGATGACTACTTCGGTGGCCGTACGGTGGAATGGGAACATATTCCTTGCCCAGCACGATTCGCCCGGGCTTCCCGAAGAGCGGGAAGAGCACCAGCACCACAAGAACCGCGCCCTGCACAACAATCGATAGGGCAAGCGACCGGCGGCGGATGCGGCGCTCTTGCGTTCGTTGCGCCGCATCTCCTTCGATGAGGCATCCGCTGAGGGAACCAGGATTTTGCTTGAGGAGTCCTTGATGATCATCTTCAGGCTCGCGCCGCATCACACACCTCCAGAAATTTCTGCGAGCGAGGTAAAAACTTTCGCGACGCCGATTTCCCGGGGTTGCTCAAGTTCTCCAGAAAACCGGCGCCGCGCTCGCAGGGATGTGAGGGTGCGCGCGTCCTCACATTGTTGGACACCGGGTGGGGAGACAAGTTCCCTGGGCCGCCAAGAGGACTCGCCTTCAAGGAGGTGCGGTGTGCTTTCTGGACCAAAATGTTGTTGTAAGTGGACTGAAATGAAGGGATTACAGGAATTGTATCCGGTCGGCTCCCTGGTGCATCTTATGGCTTGAGGACATGGATCTTAGGAGGGTTACCGCCATGGACCGGCGTAATTTGGAAACAATTGGTGTGCGCCGCACCGGCTGGGCCGCTCTGGACCGCGATCCGCAGCAGGACACCGTGGAATTTATCTGTCCGCACTGCGGCGCACAAGACCAGAAGAACGCCCGGCGCGAGCGTGCGCTGTATCACTTCACAGATGGTTTTTTGCAGGATTTACAGGGCGAAGTGACGCAATGCCATTCCTGCAAGCAATACCTGCGTGTTGTTCCGATCGTGATGCTGCACGATCAGGATGAAACGCGGCGGTTCGAAGCTGTTTTCTCCAATGGACAACTGGTGACTTCGCACTAATTTTTCTTAATTTCAATAAAAATGGGGCGCAAAAATTTGCGCCCCATTTTTATTGCCCGAAAAATCTGGGCTGTGCGTTTGTCGCGGTCTCTGTCGCGGTGACCATCCTGGGATTGCGCCCCGTTCTTATTCATCAAACAGCCTGACATAGAAAAGGTTTTGTTCGCGCAAGTTCTGGATATAGGCCGCGCTGGTTCAGGCAAACGCCAGTAGAAATGTATAGAGCGCCCCAAAGAGGAAGGGGCGCTCAGAAGAACTCCGAATCATGAATTAGTGGCGGTCGTGGTCGTGATCGTCCCAGTCGCGTTCGGTGTGCCAGCGATGGGCGTCTTCGTCCCACCATTTGTGGTACCTGGTCCAGCAACGCTCGCGGGCCTCATGCAGCATTTGGCGCGCGCGGTCCGCTTGTTTGCTGTTCCAGCCATGATGCTCAACAGCTTCGTGGAGCCTGTGATCGGCCTTCACAGTGCGATGCTGGCAATCATCGGCATCCGCAACAGCGCGCGGAGTTCCACCAAGGAGCAGGAATCCGCCCAGTGCGGCCGTGGCCAGCGCAGTTTTCCCGAACAGCTTGATATTTTTCGTCAGAAAAATCTTCATCAATTCATCCCTCCTGCGTCCGTTCTGGGATTGGAGTGGGCCGAGCACCCACGAATATAAAACACGGTGGCGCTCCGAAAGTGTCGCATATGGGACAGTTACCGCAAGTAATTGTAGATGAATGCTTTAATCCTATGTTTTGGAGCTATTACCTCAGTAGGCTTGCAGAAAGGAGTCGACACCCATGTGGTATTTCTCGAGCCCTGAGCGGATATGGTCGAAGGCTTCGTCAACGGTATCGGCGAATTGCAGCATCTTATATTCGTCCTCGTTGATCGTGCCCCAGCGCACCATGGCTTTCCAGTTCAAGACTTCGTCCCAATACTTCCGGCCATAAATCAGGATGATGTTGTGCTTGGCAAGTTTTCGTGTTTGCAGCAACGTGAGCATTTCCCAGAGCTCGTCCATCGTGCCGAAGCCGCCGGGAAAAACGATCAGGGCTTTGGCGATCTGCGCGAACCACAGTTTGCGCATGAAGAAATATTTGAAATTGAAGCTAAGCTCCGGACTGATGTAGGGATTGGCAAATTGTTCGTGCGGAAGCTCGATTGAGAGGCCGATGGATTTGCCGCCGGCTTCGTGCGCTCCGCGATTGGCCGCTTCCATGATGCCCGGTCCGCCGCCGGAGCAGACCACAAATCTTCGCGGTTTCGGCCCCAGCGAAAGCGCCCAGGTTGTGATCTTGTGGGAAAGTTGGCGCGCTTCCTCGTAATAGCGGGACATTTCCAGCAGGCTTTTGGCGTGGCGCAGATCGGCACGGTGCCTAGTCAGGACGGCCTCAGACATCTTGGAAGTATTCTCGCGCTTCAGTCGCGTGTAGCGCGCCTGCGCGGTTTCGTGAGATTCAATGCGCGCCGAGCCAAACATGACGATGGTGTCGCCGATACCCTCTCTCTTGAGCTGCACCAGCGGGTGAATGTATTCGCCGAGAATACGGATCGGCCGCGCCGGGGTGCTTTTTAGAAACTTTGGGTCTTCGTGGGGCGCTTTCGGCGCGTGTTGCGGTTTCAGTTTGGGGCCGTCGGCCATAGGTCTTCTCTCCGTTCTATGCGAACATTGATTGTAGGAATCCGCGCGGTCCGCAGCAACGCCTTCCGCCGGAAGTGCGTCGAATCGAGTACACTCCAGTGTGACAGGCTAAAGCTTGTGCCGTCGGGAAATCGCAATGAAAAAACTTCTAAGCGTTTGGATTATTCCTCTACTGGCTTTCGTCTGCGTGCCAGCACGCGCGCAGGCGCCTGCCGGACCGTTGACACCCAAACCTGGCGTCGAGTTGCAACAGCCTCCTAAAGAGGCCCAGGCCAAGGTCAAAGTACAAGTTGCGCTGGTCAACACGCCCGTGACCGTGCGCAGTGCCAGCGGGGAGATGATTCACAACCTGGAGGCAAAGGATTTTCAGATTACCGATAACGGCGTGGCGCAAAAGATTTCCCACTTCGACCTCGGCGGGGATCCAATTTCGCTGGTGGTCCTGATCGAAACCAGCTCGCGCATCGAGACCCTCCTGCCGGAGATCCGCAAGACGGGCATTCTCTTCACGCAAACCGTGATGGGCCCTAGCGGCGAAGCTGCCGTCGTAACCTTCAACGATTCGGTGGATAAACTGCAGGACTTCACCGCGAACGGCGACCTGATCGAGAATGCCGTCGCACACTTACAGGAAGGAACGTCAGGGTTGAAGCTCTACGATGCCATGGGAATTGGCGTAGAGATGCTGAGCGGGCGGCCTCAACCCACTGCCGATAAGCCCGGCCGGCGCCGCGTATTGCTGATCCTTTCGGAAGCAACCGACGAAGGCAGCAAAACCAAGCTCGGCACCGTGCTGCGCCAGGCCCAGCTTGCCAACGTGACCATCTATAGCGTCGGCCTCTCGACCACGCGCGCCGCGATGCAAGCCAAGCCTAAGGACACCACCCCGCAAATCACGCCGCCCGGCACGTTTCCCATGCCGCCACAGCCCGGCGTGCCCCAAACGCCTACCAATGAGGAGTACCGCTACGGCAGCGGCGATCTGATGGGCGCCATCATTTGGGCTGTCGAGCATGTCAAGGATCAATTGAAGGATAATCCGCTGAAAATCGCTACCGCAGGCACCGGGGGTGCGCATTTGGCGACCTTTAAGGATCGCTCCATCGAGAAAGCCATCGACGAAATTGGCGGCGAGCTGCATTCGCAATACAACGTCAGCTACATGCCGGCCGGGACGGATGCGCCCGGCTACCACGAGATCAAGGTCACATTGGTTCAGGGCCAAGACAGGAATTTGAAAGTTCGTGCTCGGCCGGGCTATTACATCGCTGAACCTGAATCCTAGTGGATTAGCACGAACTCACATCGACTGCTTCCAGAACGTGCCATCGCGGGAGGCGAGGAGAGCGTCCTTGCGGGCGTTCCAGCGCAGGAAATGCGGTGTGCGCATGTGTTCGGTGTGGGCCTCGCGGCTGGCCCAGATTTCGTGTAACAGGAAAGCCCCGGGAGTTTCCACCGCGCGGTGCAGATCGAACGTGAAGCAGCCTTCTTCCCTGCGGGAAGGGCCAACCAGCGCGCGGAGTTCAGCTTCGAGGAGCGTCTCCTGGCCTTCGCGCGCGCGCAGAATCACGATCAGCATGACGGCATCTTTTGGCAGCTTGCCGCCGGCTGCGCGCTGGGGTCCCCTGGCCTTGGACGGCTTCCGCACCTTCTTTTTGGCTTCGCGCTTGGCCATAGTGGCGGGGATTGTATCGCAAAAACGCCGGGACGCAATGGGCTTTGCGTGCCGTAGCTCAAGCGGGGACTAGTATCCCAGCCGAGCCGGTGGACTTGCCGGAAAAGGGCTTACTTCTTTTCCTCTTCGCTCTCTTCCTGGAAAACCGCGGCGGCGGCGACAGAATCGTCGTCATCGAGGCGCAGCAGGCGAACACCTTGCGTCGAGCGGCCCGCTTCGCGAATCTCGTTCGCATGCACGCGGATCACCTTGCCGTTATGGGTGATGATCATGACGTCGGACTCTTCGGTGACCTGCAGTGTGGCCACGACTGACCCGTTGCGATCCGTAGTCTTCATGTTCACGACGCCCTTTGCCGCCGCGCGAGGTGATGCGGTATTCGGCGAGTGGCGTGCGCTTGCCGTAGCCCTTTTCGGCGACGGTGAGCATCAGCGTGGTGAGCGAGTCCTTGATGTGCTCGTTTTCGAGTTCCTCGAGGTTCTGCGAGGTGGTCTTGTGCTCCTTGGCGATGATCTCGAAGTCCGGTTGCACGGCGTCCATGCTGACGACGTAATCGTCCTTGTCGAGGTCCATGCCGTTCACGCCGCCGGCGTTGCGGCCCATGGGGCGCACTTCCGTCTCGCGGAACAGGATGGCCTGGCCTTCGTGGCTGGCGAGGAAAATCATCTTCTTGCCGTCGGTGAGCTTCGCGCCAATCAATTCGTCCTTGTCCTCGAGGTTGACGGCGATGATGCCGGTGGAGCGCGGGTTGGAAAATTCCGTCAGCGCCGATTTCTTCACCGTGCCGCTTTTCGTGGCCATGAAGACGAAGCGGCCTTCTTCTTCCAGGTTCGCGCGGCGACCAGCGCCGTCAGCTTTTCGTCTTCCTGGAATTTCACCAGGCTGGAGATGGCCTTGCCGCGCGTGGCCGCCGCGGCTTCCGGCAGTTCGTACACCTTCAGCCAGTACACGCGGCCCTTGGACGTGAACAGCAGGATGTAGCTGTGCGCCGAGGCGATGAAGAGATGCTCGACGAAATCTTCTTCCTTCGTCTTCGCGCCGATGCGCCCCTTGCCGCCGCGCGACTGGTGCCGGTAAGTCTCCACGGCCGTGCGCTTGATGTAGCCGGCATGGCTCACGGTGATGAGCATGTCGGTGTCGGCGATCAGGTCTTCGAGCTTGATCTCGTCCACCTTGTCCACGATCTGCGTGCGGCGGTCATCGCCGTAGGCTTTGTGGACTTCGCGCAGCTCCGCGGTGATGACCTGCTTGAGCTTCTTGTCGCTGGCCAGGATTTCGCGCAACTCGGTGATCAGGTCGCGGATGGACTTCAATTCCTTGAGAATTTCGTCGATGGAGAGCTGCGTCAGGCGGTGCAGTTGCAGTTCGAGGATGGCGTCGATCTGCGCGTAACTGAGCCCGAGCCCGCGGCGCCCCGGCCGGCGGCTTCGATTTCCGGCGCGCCCGCAAAGCGGTACTTGCGGCCGTCGAGCTTCACGCCTTCGAGTTTCTTGGACTTGCCGTTCTCGGTGATGGTGACGTCCTGCTCGGTGAAATACTTGAACAGGTTTTCCTTGGCGTCGGCGCGGCTGCGGAGGACCGCGAATGACGCGGATGACGTTGTCCAGATGATCCAGCGCGATCTGGTAGCCGACCAAAATGTGTTCGCGCTCTTCGGCTTTGCGCAGCTCGAAAATCGTGCGGCGGCGAACCACTTCCATGCGGTGTTCGATGAAGAGCTTGATCATGCGGGATCAAGCCGAGTTCGCGCGGCTGCCCGGCGACGATGGAAAGCAGGATCATGCCGAAGGATTCCTGCATCTGGGTGTGCTTGAAGAGATTGTTCAGGATGAGCTGGGATTCCTCGCCGCGCTTCAGTTCGACGACGATGCGCATGCCTTCGCGGGAAGATTCGTCGCGCACGTCGGCAATGCCTTCGATTTTCTTGGTTTGCACGAGCTCGGCGATGCGCTCGATCAGCTTGGCCTTGTTCACCTGGTAGGGAATCTCGGTGATGACGATATTTTCGCGTTCCTTGCCGACTTCTTCGATGGCGGCTTTGGCGCGCATGATGAAGCTGCCGCGGCCCGTGCGGTAGGCGGCTTCAATGCCTTCCCTGCCCGCGATGTAAGCGCCGGTCGGAAAGTCCGGGCCCGGCACAATCTTCATGATTTCCTTGAGCGTGGTGTCGGGCTTTTCGATCAGGAGAATGGCGGCGTCCACGATCTCGCGCAAATTGTGCGGCGGAATGTTCGTGGCCATGCCGACGGCGATGCCGCTGGCGCCATTGACCAGCAGATTCGGGATGCGCGACGGAAGGACGACCGGTTCTTCGCGGGTCTGGTCGAAGTTCGGAATGAAATCGACGGTCTCTTTTTCCAAGTCGGCGAGAATGTCTTCCGAAATTTTGGCCAGCCGCGCTTCGGTGTACCGCATGGCCGCCGGGGGATCGCCGTCAACGGAGCCGAAATTTCCCTGACCGTCGATCAGCGGGTAGCGCATGTTGAAGTCCTGCGCGAGACGCACCAGCGCGGGATAGATCACCGCTTCACCGTGCGGGTGATAGTTGCCGGAAGTGTCGCCGCAAATCTTCGCGCACTTGCGGTAGCCGCGATTGGAGGCCAGGCCGAGGTCGTTCATGGCCACGAGGATGCGCCGCTGCACCGGCTTCAGCCCGTCGCGCACGTCGGGCAGCGCGCGCGCGATGATCACGCTCATCGCGTAGTCGAGATACGACTTGCGCATCTCCGCTTCGATATCAATGGGAAGCAGTACCGATGTATTCGTCTCGTCTGCCATTTCCCCTCGCTGTTGCTGAAATTCCCTAGCGCTTCGCCGCGTGTTCCAGAACGTACGCCTTCACAGTGTCGTAGGCGTCCGCCGAATTTGTAAATCGCCGCGCCGCGAAATGCTCTTCGAGTTGTCGCAAGAACGCGCCGCGTTCATCGTCGCTCGCAAGCTCAATCGCCACACCGCGCTCGTTGTCAGGCGCCGAAGTCGGCGTGGCTCGAAACTCGCTGCAGCTCAACCCCCGAAGCCCCGGCAATGTCGTCCATCCCAGTTGATAAACCATCGGAATCTGACTAAATATCCAAGTTCACGACTTCCAGCGCGTTTTCCTCGATAAACTTCCGTCGCGCCTCGACGTTTTCGCCCATCAACGTAGTGAAAATATCTTCTGCTGCGACGGCATCCTCCAGTTTCACCTGCAGCAACGTGCGCGTTTCCGCGTTCATCGTCGTGTCCCACAGCTGCTCGGCGTTCATTTCGCCCAGGCCCTTGAATCGCGTAATGGTGAAATCCTTTTTGGCGTCTTCGACGACGTAGTTGAGTACGTCGGTCGCCTTTTCCTTCGTCACCTTGTCGCCATTGCGCGCCACCGTGAACGGCGGATGATTAAACTCCTCGATCTGTTTGGCGAGCGCGCGCAGCCGCTTGTATTCCGCTGTCGACGCCACTGCCCAACTGATCTTCTGGTTGTGCGGCGCGCCAAACTGGATTTCGTACAGGCTGTGTTCTTCGTCGAAGACGATTTTGCCTTCCAGTTTCAGCTTGGACTTTTCGACTTCCTTCAGCAGTTTCTCCAGCGCCTTTTTGTCCTCGAAGTCCGTCTTCTTCTCCAGGCCGCTTTCCGCGAGCAGTTCCACCAGTGCCGGCTCGCGCAGCCGGCGGCCGAGCTTCGCCGCCGCGGCTTCGTACTCCTGCACGTTCAGCAGGAACGAAGTCAGCCGCGCGCCTTCAAGGTTCACGCCTTCCTTGGCCTTCACGACGTGGTCTTCCGTGGCGCGCTTCATCAGTTCGCGGGCGAAATCGCGTTCGTCGCGGATGTATCGCTCGCTCTTGCCGCGCTTCACGCGGTAGAGCGGCGGCTGCGCGATGTAGACGTGGCCGCGCTCGATCAATTCCTTCATGTGACGGAAGAAAAACGTCAGCAGCAGCGTGCGAATGTGGGTGCCGTCCACGTCCGCGTCGGTCATCAAAATGATCTTGTGATAGCGCAGCTTGCCGGCGTCGAAATCGTCCTTGCCGATTCCGGTGCCGAGCGCGGTGATGATGGCGCGAATTTCTTCGTGGCCGAGCATCTTGTCGTAGCGCGCCTTCTCGACGTTGAGGATCTTGCCCTTGAGCGGCAGAATCGCCTGATATTTGCGGTCGCGGCCCATCTTCGCCGAGCCGCCGGCCGATTCACCCTCGACGACGAACAACTCGCAGCGCGCCGGATCGCGCTCCTGGCAATCGGCCAGTTTTCCCGGCAAGCCGCTGGAATCCATCGCCGATTTGCGGCGCGTCAGTTCGCGGGCCTTGCGGGCGGCTTCGCGAGCGCGGGCTGCGTCGATGCACTTGCCGATGATGCGCCGCGCCACGGTGGAATGCTTGTCAAACCACTCGCCCAGCTTTTCGTTGACGAGTTGTTCGACGTCACCCTTGATGTCGCTGTTCAGCTTGCCCTTGGTCTGCCCTTCGAATTGCGGCTGCGGCAGGCGCACGCTGACCACCGCGACGAGCCCTTCACGGACGTCGTCGCCGGAGATGCTCACCTCGTCCTTCTGTTCCTTCAACATTCCGGCCGACGAGGCGAAGTTGTTGATCGAGCGCGTCAGCGCCGAGCGGAAGCCCGAGAGGTGCGTGCCGCCGTCCACGGTGTTGATGGTGTTGGCGAACGCAAAGACGTTTTCGCCGTAGGTGTCGTTGTATTGCAGGGCAATTTCGATCTCCACGTTGCCCCTCTTCCCTTCCATGTAGATCGGCGAATCGTGCAGCGTGGTCTTGCCGCGGTTCAGGTGCTTCACGAATTCCGCGATGCCGCCCGGTGAACCGGAATTCCGTGTTCTTTTCCGTGCGCTCGTCGTTCAGCGTGATTTTCAATCCTTTGTTCAGGAAGGCATATTCGCGCAGGCGCGTGGCCAGGGTGTCGATAGCTGAATACCGTCTTCTCGAAAATTCGACGGATCCGGATGGAACTTGACTTTCGTGCCGGTTTTGCGCGTTTTTCCGGTCTGCTTGAGCTTGGATAGTGGGCTTGCCTTTTTCGTAGCTCTGCTCCCAGACCGCGCCATCGCGCTGAATTTCGAGTTCCAGGAAGTCCGAAAGCGCGTTGACGACGGAAACGCCGACGCCGTGCAGTCCGCCGGAAACCTTGTAGCTGTCGCTATCGAATTTTCCGCCGGCGTGCAGCACGGTGAGCACAACTTCCGCCGCGGGGCGCTTTTCCGTGGCGTGCATGTCCACCGGAATGCCGCGGCCATTGTCCACCACGGTCACGGAATTGTCGGCGTGCACCGTGACGTTCACTTCGTCCGCGAAGCCCGCCATCGCTTCGTCGACGGAGTTGTCCACCACTTCCCACACCAGGTGGTGCAAGCCCATCTCGCCGGTCGAGCCGATGTACATCGCGGGACGCAGGCGCACGGCTTCGAGCCCGCCGAGCACCTTGATGGACTTCGCGTCGTACTTGGTGGCCGACTTTTCCCGTCACCGATTTCCTTTGTCGCCCATTTCTCTCCTGACGTGCGATGCCTGCGGCAATCCATCGTGCGGACAGCTGCCCGGCGCACATCCGGATTCCCGACGGCGATGCTGCAAAACCAATTTTGGTGAAGCAAGGAAAGGCGTGAAGTTTGCGGAATCTCCCAGTTCGTCGCCTCACCCTTTGATTCCAGGACTCGCCACGCGAATCCGAAACTCGTAGGGTTCCTGCTCCATCCCGTCCCGCGCAGCGAGACGTGGCGAAGACTTATGTTTCTCCAGGCCGCTGGCCCGGGCTCCTGGCGCAGAGCCGAATTTCGGGTCAACTTTGCCTGGCGGACGTGCCGATTTGGAGGTATCCAAATGCGAATCGACAACAAAAAAAGTATACCCGATCCAAGCGATTTTCTCAAGGGAGAGACAGCCCATTTTTATGGAATAAGCCGTTTGTTTCCTTTAATTTAGAAGATGCAGCCGATTCTGGATTGGAAATTAAAAAAGGCGCCACGAAAAGCGCCTTTTTGAGCGGGAGGTTCTTATTCGTCACCGTCTCAGATGCGCATCGGCATGATGATGTAGCGATAGCGGTAGGATTCGTCGGCGAGCGGGCGCATCTGGCCGGCGGATTGTTCGTCCTTCAACTCGATGCTGATCGGGCCATCGGCGGCGGCGGCGAGAAAATCCAGCATGTAGCTGGAATTAAATCCGATGGCGATGGGATCGCCCTTATATTCTTTCTCGATGTTTTCTTTCGCTTCGCCGTACTCCGGGCTCGACGCGGAAATTTCGATGCCGTCTTTCGAAACGGCCAGTTTCACGGCGTGCGAGCGCTGATCGGCAAGTTGCGAGACGCGGCGCACCGCGTCGCTTAATTCGGCGCGCTCGATCACCACGCTCTTGTTGTTGTCGCGGGGCAACACCGCTTCGTAGTTCGGGAATTGGCCAGTGAGAATGCGCGAAATCAGCAGCCGATGGCCGGCCTGGAAGAAAAGATGGCTTTCATCTTTCGCAAAATCGAAGCTCGCGTCGGAGCCGGCGATGCTGGATAGCTTTTCGACTTCATCCATGGCTTTCTTTGGGATGAGCACTTTCACTTCGCCATTGAGTCCCGCGAGCTTGTGATCGGTCTCCGCAAGCGCCAGGCGGTGGCCGTCGGTTGCCACCATCGCCAGGGTGTCCGGCTTCAGGATCAGCAAGCCGCCATTCAACGTGTAACGGGATTCCTCCATTGAGATGGCAAATTTCGTTTTGGCAATTAGGCTTTCCAAAATTGCGGCGGGAATTTTTACCAGCGTGTGCGGCATTGCCGGCAGCGCTGGGAAATTCTCCTTAGCCATGCCGACGAGCTTGTATTTTTTTTTGTCGCTGACAATTTCCACCCAATGATTTTCGAGTAGCTTGATTTTGATCTCGCCCTCGGGAAGCAGGCGCACGAGCTCCAGTAGTTTTTTGGCGGGGATGGTTCCCGCGCCTTCTTTCTTGATCTTAGCTTCGCAAGACGTGCGAATGCTCAGTTCGAGGTCGGTCGCCGTAATAGTCAACTGGCTTCCCTTGGCCTCGACAAGCAGGTTCGACAAAATGGGGATGGTGGTCTTGCGCTCAACGACGCCTTGCGTCGTGCTGAGTTCGTTCAACAGTGCGGATTTTGTGACACTGAATTCCATCGCTTGATGTTCCTCGCGTGCCGTTCCAGGTGCGGTCATTGTGAAGTCTACCCTCGTTCAGGGCGGGGGATACGGCCCTTGTCCGTCTCAATTCTACCGCTGCCGTACTCTACTCGCTTTTTGGCAAAGTATAAAGTCCGCTGAAGGCCCACCCATTGTGGAAATACGTGGGAAACTCATTGCGCTATTAGGCCAGCATCTTTGAGCCTCTAAACCTAAAATTAACAGCCATCATCAAAGCTACAAGGGCTTCTCTAAAATATTAAAACGGTAAAGCTTGTTGTTGTGATGAGCGCTGTGAATCTGTGGAAAGCCCCGGAAACCACAATGCCGTAAGTGACATGCGGCGAGGAATCGAAAGTGGCGTTTTGTGGGAATCTCGGAAAACGAAGCTGTAGTTGTCCGATTGGTATTGAAATTAAGAACTTGATCCTCAAGAATTAACAATATCTCTACGTCTTTTACAGAGCATCTCCACAGTATTTGAAGCGTGTAAGTACCTCATTATCGGAACGGCTCAAGCAACAGCCCGAAGAGGAACAGCTCCGCAGACGGATGCTTGCGCCGGGCCAAATCTTCTCCTTAGAGCAGCTATATAACCGCAAGGGAAACGCGCGGTGCAGGCTTACTGCAAGGCATCCATCAGGCGGGTGATGACGCGGTTCAAGTCTTTGTCCGAGCGGCGCAACTCTTCGATTTTGTTGATCGAGTGCAACACCGTCGTATGGTGCTTGCCCCCGAACTGCCGGCCGATCTCCGGAAGCGAAGCGGTGGTGAGCTGCTTCACGATGTACATCGCCACCTGCCGCGGAAAAGCAATCGCGCGAGTATTGCTGCGGACCTTCAAATCCTGTTCGCGCAAATTAAAATGCTCACTCACCCGCTTTTGGATGAGGTCGATAGTGACGCGCTTTTCCTGTGAAGCAATGATATTTCGCAGAACCTGCTGCGCTGTCGCCAGCGATACCGTGGCTCCGGTCAGCGAAGCATATGCCATCAGGCGCGTCAGCGCGCCTTCAAGCTCGCGTACGTTGGACTTGATGGCCCGCGCGATGTATTCCGCCACGTCATCCGGCAGACCGAAGCGGTCGTTTTCCGCTTTCTTCTGCAGAATGGCGATCTTCGTCTCCAGGTCCGGCGGCTGGATATCCGCGATCAATCCCCACTCGAACCGCGAGCGCAGGCGTTCCTCGATCGAGTTGATATCCTTCGGCAGGCAATCCGAGGAGATGACAATCTGCTTCTGCTGCTCGTAGAGCGCATTGAAGGTGTGAAAAAACTCTTCTTGCGTGCGTTCCTTTCCCGCGATGAACTGGATATCGTCGACCAGCAACACGTCCACGGTGTGGAAGCGGTCGCGGAAGCTGATCATGCGATCAAAGCGCAGCGAATTGATTACTTCGATGGTGAATTTCTCCGCGCTCACGTAGCTCAGCCGCATTGCCGGATTACGTTTTTTGATCGTGTGCCCGATCGCATGCATCAGGTGCGTCTTGCCCATGCCCACGCCGCCGTACAGGAAGAGGGGGTTGTAGGCCTTCGATGGCTGCTCGGCCACCGCGCGCGAGGCGGCATGCGCAAACTCATTGGACTTGCCGACGACAAACGTATCGAAGGTGTAGCGCGTATTCAGTTGATGGTCGCTGCTCTCAAAATCCAGCTTGGCCTGTTTCCCGCCGGAAACGGCCGGAGCCGCCTGCACTGGCTCTTCTTCCGTGCAGACGTAAAGCACTTTCATGTTGGGCGTGCCCAATTCATGGAAGACCGCCTTGATGATATCGCCGTAGGTGCGCGTCAGAACCTGGCGGAAGACCGCGCTGGGGATCTGAACGTACACAGTGTCACCATCGGCCCGGTTCAAGCGTGTCGGCTGGAACCACGTCGTATAGGTGTTGATGCTGACCCGGGACTTCACCCGCTCGAGAAATTTGTCCCAGGGGTTTGCCGCTTCACGCTCACGCCCAGTTTGGGTTGCTGTTGTCATTGGAAGAGAAAAGAAAATCCTTGGCTATTTCCACAGATGTGAAAAAGCTGTGGAAAGCAAGCCCATTTGCGTCATTCTTCAGGCTTCGGGGATCTTGCCTGCGCTGGAACGTACCACCTCACCCCTGTCGTTCCCTGCGCAGCCATCCGGAGATGTCAGCCCGTGTGCCGCCCCTCTGAGACCGCGCGGGATTGTCTCCGATTGACACGCGGGGGGCAAGCGAAAAGTGTGCGAAGGAGTTCACCGGCATTCACACACCATTCACAACTTTTCCACAAGCACAAAAATGTGCAAATTATCGCAAGATCGCAATTTTCCACGGCATTTTTCGATATTTTTCCGAGTGCGAGGAAAATCTCGCACAAGAATCGTGCAAGTTTGCCTGAGGAAAACTCACCTTATTGCGAATTCTTTTTGTCTGGCCGGTCGAATTCGTAGATGCCCAGAGGGTCGCTCCCGATGATCAGGCGATCCTTCTCCACTAGGATGGTGTTGGCCTCCAGCCGCGCGCCTTGCGGCGTGTAGATCTGGTAGCTCGCGCGCCGGTTACCGTCCTTGTCGAAGTGCAGCAGCGTGTTATAGAGCGCGATCCACACCTCGCCATTGGTTGGGTCCACGCCAACCGCGGTGAGGATGCGCTTGAACGAGGGCTGGTCGCCACGGCGTTCCTGCCGCTCAATCTCCTTGCGAGCCGCCTGTGCCGCCGGCATCGCCTCGAGTGCTGTGTATTGTATGTCCTGTCGCGCGTAGCCCAGCCGGTCATATTGCCGCACTGTTGGTTCCGGCAAATAGGAAAACGCGTAGTAAAGGTGCCCTTGGGCGTCGGTGGCTAGCTCTCCGATATTCAGATAGCGATTCAACGCCGCGCGCTCCGCGATCGGTTCCGGGTCGCCGAACTCCCGCACGTCTCGCCCGTTCTTGTCGAAGACCATCACCAGATGCGGTCCTCGGAGCGTCGCCACGGCGACTTCACCCTCCGGAAGCGCCGCCACAGCGACGGGAGCCGTCACTTCGATCGACCGCACGGGCAAACCGGCTGGGGAGAAAACCTGGATCAGATTCGCGCCGCGGTCCGCGACGTAGATCGTGCCGTCTGCCCCGGCGTCGCAATCTTCCCCAAAAGTGATCAACGGGCGAGCTGCCTTGGCTGCAACCGAGGCAATCGGTGATTCGCCTATGGATAGAACTTGCTTATCTTGGGTGTCAAACACCAGTAAACCAGGCGAGGGCGAAGCTAGGATATAGAGGCGGCCGTCCCCTCCCCGCTTCAACGCGCGCAGCCCAGGACCGACCCCCGGGAAAATCCGCTGCTTGGCTGTGAGTTGGTCTTCGTCTTGAGCCAGCACGCTTCCCGCAACGCACGCCAGCAGACATAGCCCCACCAGAACTCTCACACTTGGATCCATCCCTTGTCGCATGAACCCTCAGATTACCAGTAACGCGCGCAGGTTGCTTCGCGTTGCGGCCGGTCCTTCTATAGTTTAGTCAATTCGGAAGCGGAGGCGTTCGATGGAGCGTGCGCGGAGCCGCCCGGCGGTGTTGCGCGGGCCTTCGTCGTCGGTTTCGATCAGCACGCAATTCATTTGCACGTCGCCGGAAGCGACCTCGAAACGTGTGGGCAGCCCGTTAAGAAACTTCCCGATGATACCTTTGCTGTCCATGCCGATCACGCCGCCGTGCGGCCCGGTCATGCCTGCGTCCGTGATGAACGCGGTGCCCCCGGCCAGGACCTGCTCGTCGGCCGTGGCGACGTGGGTATGCGTGCCGACGACGGCGCTGACGCGTCCGTCCAGATACCGTCCCATGGCGACCTTTTCGCTCGTCGTTTCCGCGTGCATGTCTACGAACACGAAAGACACGTCAGCCGGAATCTTCCCCAGTTCGCTGTCCGCCTTTCGAAACGGATCATCGATCGCGGTCATGAACACGCGCCCCTGTAAATTCAGCACGGCGTATTTCACGCCATTTTTGGCTGTTCCGAGATAGAGCCCGCCGCCCGGGTTGCCTTCCGGAAAATTTGATGGCCGCAGCAGCCGCGGCTCATGCGGCATGAACTCCAGAATCTCTTTGCGGTCCCAGCTGTGATTCCCGCCGGTCAAAACGTCGATTCCCATTTTCAGCAGGTCTTCCGCGAGACGCGGCGTGATCCCAAATCCCGACGCCGAATTTTCGCCGTTGGCGATCACCAGGTCAATCTGCCGTTGCGCCACTACGTCCGCCAGGCGATCCTGAACGATCTGCCGTCCGGGCGAGCCGACGATGTCTCCCACAAAAAGTACGCGCATGGAATAGTTCTCAGCTTTCAGCCGTCAGTTATCGGGTCAAGACAGTTTTCGGTTGCAGGGATTATCCCCAAGCTGCGGTTTCCCTGCGGCATTTCGTGAAGCAAGGGGACAATTGGCTTTGCCAAAGAGCAATCGCTCAGGCCATCCAACTCCTGTTTGGGCTGCCCGGCAGACCGCGACACTTTCCACAGCACAGCCGGCTTTCGCCTTTAACTTAGAGCTTAGGACCGAAAACTGAAAACTCAAATGGAGCGGACTGCTTGGCCGTGAGGAACTAGGCCGTGAACCTCTGAATAAGGTGGGCGCCACGAGCCAGCCATTAGGCTTTCCTGCCCCGCCCGCGCGTCTAATCGCTTCTTCGTTGAGACCCGCCGGCGGGACAGGCCGTGCTCACAGGCTGTCTATCCGCAGCGCCCCAGAGATTCGTTACGGTTCAAACGGCTTTCGCTACCGCACCTGCTTCGAAGTACCGCTCCATCTCTATTGTATCCTTCGCGGCGAATCTCCGTCCAACCGGTGCACTCAAGAGCCTGGGGGTGACCGCACCTTGCGATCTAAGGGCACTGTAGGAAAAGTGCCGGATAAAGCATCGTTGCTGGCCGATCCAGTAGTAGAATTCCACCAAGATATTTGGAGCACAAACCATGCGCCGCCTGACATTCTCGGCCTCAATTCTTGGAGCCCTTTGTTCCGTTGCCGCTTTGCTACTCTCCGGAGGTCGCACGATCGCCTCGCCTGGCGCACCGCTTCCACCCGCTCAACTGGGCAAAGTGAATTTCCCCACGAGCTGCTCAGCGGAAGTACAGGCGTCGATCGAAAAAGGCGTGGCGCTCTTGCACTCCTTTCAATACAAGGAATCCGCGCAGACTTTTGCCGGCGCGGCGGCCAGCGACCCGAACTGCGCCATGGCCCATTGGGGCAAGGCCATGGCCCTCTATCACCAACTTTGGGATTTCCCCGATGCCAAAACCCTGAAAGAGGGCCGCCAAGAGGTCAAAGAAGCACAGAAACTCCATCCCGGCACGGCGCGCGAGCAGGGCTTCATCGCCGCCGCCGCGGCCTTCTATGTCAAAGACTTTAACTTATCCCACCCCGACCGCGTCCGGGGCTATTCCTCTGCGCTCGAGAATCTTCAAAACAAATTTTCCGGCGACCTGGAAGTCAGCGCCTTCTACGCTCTTTCGCTCGTGGCGCTCGCCGAAGAAAATGTCGATGCCACTGCAAATCGAAAGAAAGCTATTTCCATTCTCACCCCACTGTTCCAGCAGCACCCGGATCATCCCGGCGTCGCGCACTACTTGATCCACGCCACCGACCGTCCCGAATTCGCATCGCAAGGCCTCGAAGCCGCCCGCCGTTACGCCGCGATCGCTCCGGACTCAGCCCACGCCCTGCACATGCCTTCGCACATCTTCGTGCGTCTCGGTCTCTGGCAGGATTCCATCGCTTCGAACATTGCCGCCAACGCCTCCGCCGCTCACGCCGCGGAAATGCACCTCGTGGAGTCTCACTATCAGACTCACGCCATGGACTTCCTCAGCTACTCCTATCTGCAGAGCGGCCAGGAGGCCAAGGCCCGCGAAGTGATCGAACAAACCGATCATGTTGTTGGAGCCAGCGATGAGGAAAAAGCCGGCCGTCGCGCGTATCTGGCGGCCCGAACTGCCCTCGAATTGCATAGCTGGAAGGAAGCGGCCACTCTGCCGGTCCTGCCGGTACTCAAAGAATCGCTGGACACGACCTACTGGGCCCGCGCCATCGGCGCCGCGCGCAGCGGCGATGTGGCCGGCGCGGCATCCGCGGTGAAAGCACTCACCCCGCTCGTGGCCGCTCGTGAGTATCGTGCGCAGAATAGTGGCTACGGCGTCTCCACCGAAAAGCCCTCCGATCTCCGCGAAGCCGAAGCCTGGCTGGCCTTCGTCAAGGGTAAATCCGAGGAAGCTTTGAAGGAGTTACGCGCTGCCGCCGATCAACAGGACAAGAACGGCGGTGATTCCGTCGGTATCCCCGCGCGGGAGATGCTCGCGGACATGCTTTCGGAACTCAAGCGTCCGGCCGAGGCCCTCACCGAATACAAGACCGTCCTCAGGAATTCGCCGAATCGCTTCGACGCCGTTCTGGGCGCCGCCCGTGCGGCTCAGGCCTCCGGCGATCCGGGTGCCACGCAGACTTACTACACCAAGCTCACCTCCATCTGCTCCCCGAGCGCCGACCGTCCCGAATTGGTCGAAGCGAAAACCATACTCGCCAGAAAATAACTGCTTCTTTTTGTTTCCGCCACGTTTGCCCAGGTTGACTGCGGTTCGCCCCATGGTAAGGACACACCACATCCACGCAAATTGCGTGATTCGTGGCAAGAATAGCTATACTTTCCTAGCCGGGCAACCAAACGGGAAATTCCGGCCACTTAAATACCAGATCGTGGAGGCCACTTTTTGCGTTTTCTTCTCTCGTTAGCACTCCTCTTTCCCGCAGTTTGTGCCTACGCTCAAACGCCCGGTCCCCAGGCAGAGCCTCCCGCATCGCTGGAAGCAACTAAACCGGCATCTCCTGATGAGCAAAGCCAGGCCCAGAATCCGCCCCCGGCCCAGTCCGGCGCCTCCGATAACGCAGGCGATGCGAAGCAGGCGCAAACCAAGCCAGCGGACCAGAAGCCCGCGGAGCAGGCAATCTCCCCTTCGAAAGAGCAGCCCAAGCGAATCATGGGTGTCATGCCCAATTTCCGCGCCGTCAGCGCCGGCGCGATCCCGCCGCCGCCCACGCCAAAGCAAGCTTTCATCATCGCCACCCAGAACACTTTTGACTATTCGTCCTTCATCTTCACCGGATTTACCTCGCTCATAGCCGAGGGGAACGACACTCATCCTCAACTTGGAAAAGGATTGCCTGGCTTCGGCAGATATTACTGGCGAGGCTTCGTCGATAAGGCAGACGGCAATTATCTCGTTCTCTTCGCCCTGCCTACCGTTCTTCATCAGGACGAGCGTTACTACGCCATGGGCCAGGGCGGCATCTGGAAGCGCATCGGTTACTCGCTCTCTCGCGTCGTCATTACTCCCAACTATGAAGGACACAACACCTTCAACACTTCCGAACTCTTGGGCCGTGGCATCGCTCAGGGGATTTCGACCACCTACTACCCGAGCAAGACGCGGACCGTTGGAGCTATCAGCGCCAAATTCGGCTACGCCATCATGCGCGACGCAGCGACAAATGCGTTTCGCGAGTTCTGGCCGGACATCGCCGTCCACGTCCTGCACCGCCATCCGTAATCCGGGGCGCAGTTCAGTGCGCTTCCAGTTCGAAACCAGAGTGTCGCGCAAACGCCGCTCATGCGACCGTATCTGCTTATCCTGGAATTCGTCGCCTCATATTCCTTTGCAGATTGCGGCTGGTCTTGCCTTCATACAGGTGCCCCGCGTTTTCCTGCAATTGCGACAGCACCGAGCTAAGCCGACCGAGATCGTCGCTCTGAATCCCCGCGAAGAACTGCTCGCGGACTTGGTCAAAAATTATCTTTAATCGCGGTACAGCGCGGCGCGCCCGGGCGGTCAGTTTGATGATTAGTAGCCGGTGATCTCCTGGATCGCTCTCCCTCCGTACAAAGCCGCCGGCCTCCAAGCGGTCAATAAAGCGCGTAATCTTGCCCTTGTCCCGCCCCATCACCTGCGCAAGCTTTCCCGCCGAAATCTCTTTTGCCTCTGCGCAACGCACCAGCACCGCAGCTTCCTGCGCGGTCAAACCAGTCTGCGCGAAGCACCGATCGAATGCCCTTTGCACTCCGATACTTGCTCGAAACAACTGTGAGATCACGGCTTCTCCCTGCCACCCTCTCAGGCTCATGTACTCCGTGCCGAAAGCTCCGGCCACTGCCGGAGCTTTCCCCGTGAATCGCATCTTTCTTCCGCTCTTGTGTGTTTGGAAACTCACGATCTAAGTTGTCACTTCCCGAGGCGGGCCCGCAGCATCAATCCCCCTTTATGGACTGGGCCGGCGCGACAGCCCTGCTTGTCCCGCCGACCCCAGACCCATCCAGCACCGCCTTCTTCCGGCTTGTTCTGACTGACAACTGAAAACTGACCACCGTCAGCTCTAGAAGTGGAAGCCCAGCTCTGCCGTGTAGCTTCGCGGAGTCACGAAATGCGTGCCGCTGAATGTGGATAGAAAGTTGTAGAGCGCGAGTTTGTTCATGAGGTTGACCGCCGTCAGACGCAAGCTCCACTTGTAGTGGTCGCCGTTGAACAAGTTATCGTCGCCGACGGCAAGATCAAACAAATGCCGTGGCTGGATGCGCGGCGGATTCTTGTCAGCGTTTTCCGTGCCCGGCTTCGGGATTTGAACCAGCGTTGAGCCGTACAAGTTCCCAGGACACGTCGTCAGCGGCGCACCGTAGCTCGGGAAAACGTTCCCGCAGAACAACCCTGCTTGAACCTGTTGATCGGCCGTGAGACCCGTGAGATCCACCTGGTAGCCGGGACTCGTGGGATCGCCACTCGTCGCAAACGGCACGGCTCCTGCCACGAGGCCGCTGTCATATCTCCAGTTGAATCCGGCCCATGGCCCGTGCTTCCAGGGCTGAAACTGCAAGTGTGTCGTCTCGTTGAACAACTCGTCGTGGTCGATGCGGAAGACCCGCGTTCCACCTTCTCCCGCTGGCGTCACGCCAATGCCGCTGACCTGCGGTTGGAAGAATCGCGCTGACACGCCGGAAGCCACGAAATACGCTGTAAATCCGTGGAAGTCCGGCACGCTGGCGCGCAGCATGTAGCCGGGAATTTTCGAGTTGTGCCATTCGATCGGAAACGTGATCGGCGTATTTCCGAACACGCTGAAGTCGTATGCCAGATGCGTGTACTTCCACATATACTCGGCATCGATCACCAGATATTTTCCGAACGCCTGCTGGAAGCCGGCATGAAATTCATTTCGCCAGCCCGGGCTCAACGGATTCGTGATGCATGGGTAACCCTGGAGCGCGGCCTGCAACGCGTTCACCACCCTATCACTGCAACCCGTGCTAGCCAGCACCAGGTTTTCGTTGAACGGTGTCTCGAAGGTCCGTGCATAGGAAACACGTAAAACCGTGTTCGTCGGTTTGACGTTGTACGCAATTCCTAGCCTTGGTTCCGCTTGCCGGCCACTGGATATTCCGTTGTACAAATCGCCGCGAATCCCCAGGTTGAACGCCCAATTCCCTTTTATAATTGTGTCCTGGACGTAAAGCGCCAACTCCTTCACGTCTGTGTGGCCGGAGAAAAAATAATACTTTCCTCCCGCAGTCAGGTCATAGGGAGCCAGAGTCGTGCAGGGCGCGGCAACGTTCACGCCATTCACTTGGCAAGGTGCTCCATTTGCGTCCGTCAGCGACGGCAGCAACGCTGGATCCACAATTCCGAACGAATCTTTCTCCGTTAAGAACGTCTGCCCGTAAGTGACCCCGGCCTTGACGTTGTGGATTCCCTTCACGTAAGAAATGTCTGACCTGAGTCCTGCGTTGGTCAGCCGCCGGCTCTGCGCAATGCTGTCACTTTGCAGGTTAGGCGTCAGATCCGCGAAAGGATTCGAACTTGGGTAGTACTTGAATTGATCCTGACGAACGAACGTTCCCATCGTGAAGACCGCGTTCGTGCCGATCAGGTGCACGAGGCTCGGAGCGACATTGAAGGTTCCGATCTTGGAGACTTGATCCTGTGGCCCGACCAAGGCGCCGTCAGGCCCCAGCCCGCCGCAGGAAGCGGCTTGCCCCGGCGCACAGGCCCCGGCCCAGCCGGCAGCGCTTTGCGCATCAAATGAATTGGGCGTCTGAAACCACGAACGTGTGTAGCCCAGGTTCATTTGCACCGTGTTGGCATCGGAAAATTTATAGTCCGCGCGATCAAAAATGTTCTCTTCGTTCCCCTTGTCGTGCAGCGCGATTCGTTCCGGTGGATCGAGGAAGCGGCCGGATCGTAGTCCGCTGAGCGCGATAAAATTCCCCCAGTTCTCGCCTCCATACGCGAAATCCGCGGAAAAGCTCGGCGTGCCGAAGCTGCCGTAGGAAGCGTTAACGCTGCCGTGGGGTTGATCCACCCCGAGGCCGGACCGCGTGGTCACCTTGATCACCAAACTTGTCTTGTCGCCAAATTCCGCTGGAGGCGCGCCGGAAATCACTTCCATCGACTGAATCGATTCAGAAGGAATCTGATTGGAAAACACTTTGCTCTGCTGATCCGTGATGGGCTGGCCATCCACGGAAAACGAATTCTCTGCGTGATCACCGAGGCCATGGAACAGTCCGTTCGAATCTGCTGCTACTCCTGGCGTTGTCAATGTCACTAGCGAGCTGACAGAGGAGGACGCGCTTTCCAGTGGGACATTCTTGAATAGCTCGCGATCCACGTCGGTATGAAACGTCGGATCGTTCTCCACCAAATCCGCGCCTTCCGCTTCCACAGTCACGCTGGTTACCGCTGTCCCAATCTTCAAGGTGACCTGCATATTGACGGGCACGCCTGAATGAACTCCCACGTCCTGAACGAACGCCTCGAAACTCGCCGCCGTCACCGCCAAGTGGTACGGATTGAACGGGACGTTCGTGAACTTGAAGGCCCCGTCCGTATCCGTGGTTGTCTCATGGTGCAGTCCGCTCACGGGGTCCGAGATCTCAACCTTGGCGTTTGCCACCGAGGCCCCAGACGGATCCTTCACCACTCCTACAATCGAGCCGGAATTGCCGATCTGCGCATGCACTGGGTCGGCTGCTCCCGACAAGACAATCCCCCCAAAGAAAATCGCGTAGATGCTCCAACTCTTCGGCATTTCTTCTCCATCCCTTTGAGGGCTAGCGTGCTTTTGGTAGATAGAGCCCGCCTGGAAATGTGGCGGTTGCGAGGCCACCGCATAGGTGTCAACGCGCGGTTTTCAGAAAGATCGAGATGGTGAGGGGATTACGCGGAGGGGGGTGCGCGAGAGGCGCGGTGCAGCGAAAAAGAATCGCTGGACGCGACTTGCTGAGGGAAAGAAGAATACCACGCGACGAACTCCGGTGCGCTGATGAGATCTAGCCGTGCTGCTGCCAGCGTCGGCATGTGCAGCGCTTGGCAGGTGTGGCAAGTCGTCTCGGGGCCCTGCGTGTGTTGATGGAGCAGCGTTCCGCCGGTTGCGAAATAAAGCAACGCGGCGCACGCGAGCAGCGCCACTGCCCGCCGCATGTTCACGCGCCCAAAAATGGTGTGCGCTTTGTACATGAAACCAGATTCGACTGTAGCACTACGCTCGGGTCGAGTCGAGGCGAAGTGCGCCAAATAGGCACTTTCCTCCTACGCTTTGCTTGACCCTGCAACCAATCCGGCCTAAGCTTCGTCCTAGTAATTTCATGCACGGCAAAGCACAGCGCATTCGGCTTTTGGCGTTGCTCCTCGGAGTCATCTTCCTGGGAGCGCAATTTCATTTTTGCACGGACCTGACAGCCTCACCGTCCGCTTCGCATCTCTGCCCGGTTTGCTCGGCCGCGGGTTCCGTTGTCACCACGCCGTCCCCGAGCATTGCGATCGTCCCCGTCACGAATCGCCTCGAAATCGCTTCCTCGGTTTTTTCGATTTTCTTTGCCGTTCCGCGCGCCATCTCTCCGCGCGCGCCTCCCGCTCTCTAACCACCCTGCGGTACCCTGGTTGGCTCCCTTTCACAGTTGCTGGTCGTCCTCTTTTTGCCGGGACGCGCGAGGAGTATCCACTTGAGAATAGGATTGGCATTGGGTCTGGCTCTGCTGGCCGCGCCGGCTTTGACTTCGGCGCAGCAGAACCCTCCGTCCCCCGCAACCACGCCGCCGCAGGCAGCAACTACGTTGCCCCCCGCGGCTCGCATCTCCATCGATGAGGCCATTCGCCTCGCTCTCCAGCACAATCATGCCCTGCTCGCTGCGCGCTCCACGATTCTCCAATCCCAGGCCCTCGAGACCACCGCCAATCTTCGCCCCAACCCCGTTCTTTCCTGGGATGCGCAGTTTCTCCCCATCTTCCAGCCCAACAAGTTCAGTTCCGATTACATTGACAACCAGGCGCAATTCGATCTCGGCCTCGGCTACCTCTTCGAGCGCGGCAGGAAACGCCAGCATCGCTTGCAAGCCGCCAGGGATGTGACCGCGGTGACGCGCTCCACCGTGGCTGACAATGAGCGCCAGCTTATCTTCAACGTTTCTCAACAGTTCGTCGCGGCGCTCCTCGCGCAGTCCACCATGGATTTCACCCAGCAGGATCTCGACAGCTTTCAGAAAACCGTGGACATCAGCGAAACACGCTACAAGGCCGGCGATATGAGCGAGGGCGACCTCCTCAAGATCAAACTGCAAATGCTGCAATTCCAGAGCGATGTCTTTGCCGCCAAGCTCGCCAAGGTGCAGGCTCTCGCAGGCCTGCGCCAATTCCTCGGATTCGAATCCGTCCCGGATAATTACGACGTCGAAGGCTCGCTCGATTATCAGGCCGTGCACGCCGGTCTCGATGATCTCAAGGCACTGGCCTTGCGCACGCGTCCCGACCTGCAGGCCGCCCAGCGGAACGTCATCGCCGCGCATAGCGCGGAATTACTTGCAGAAGCCAACGGCAAGCGCGACCTCGGCGTCAGCTTCAACTATTCCCACGTGGCCGCCACCAACACCGGCGCTTTCTTCTTCAACATCCAACTCCCCATTTTCGACCGCAATCAGGGAGAAATCGCCCGCACCCGTTCCGTCATTACCCAATCGCAGGAACTTGCCAGTGAAACTTCCCAGCAGGTTCTCACCGACGTGGTTGACGCATTCCAGGCGCTTCGCACCAGTGAACAAATCGTGCAGCTCTATCAAGGCGGCTATGTCGAGCAAGCAGCCAAGTCGCGCGACATCAGCGAGTACGCCTACAAACGCGGTGCCGCCAGCCTGCTCGATTATCTCGACGCCGAACGTACCTACCGGGCTAACCAGCTTGCGTATCGCCAGGCTCTTGCCACTTACATGACCGCGCTCGAACAGATGCGCCAAGCCGTGGGAACGAGGACTCTTCCATGAGAAAAATGCTTTCGCCAGCTCTCATCTTCTCTGCCGCGGCGCTTGTGGCCGCTCTTGTACTCCCAGGCTGCGGCTCCGGCCCGGGGGAATCCGAATCCAAGATGACTTCCTATTCCGCCACCGAAACCCGGGCGGACACCGCTTCGCTCTTCAGCGTTCCTCAGGAACAGATGGCTCACGTGCAAGTGGTCTCGGTCGAGAAAACGATGCTCCCGCGCTTCCTTCGCCTGACTGGAAACGTGACCTACAACGCTTTCCAAACCACTCCCGTCTTCAGCGCCATCGGCGGTCCCGTGCACGAAATCCTCGTCGCGCCCGGCGAAACCGTCCGCGCCGGACAGCCGCTTGCTCACCGTCAATAGCCCGGACTACTCTGCCGCCCGCTCCGCTTACATCAAGGCCCGCTCCACATTTTCCCTCGCGGACAAAATCTTCAACCGCGCGCAGGACCTCTACACCCACGGCGCCATCGCCGAAGCCGACTTTCAGCAAGCCGAATCCAGCCGCATCCAGGCCCAGGCCGATCTGCAAGCCAGCGAAGATGCCTTGCGCGCGCTCGGCCTCCGCTGACCCCGAAGCCGTCGTCAAGAATCCCCCGAAAATGACTTCCCAGATCCCCGTCCTCGCTCCCGTTGCTGGGGAAGTCGTCGAGCGTCTCGTCGGCCCCGGCCAATTGCTGCAGGGCGGCGCGACCCAGGTCTTCACCATTTCCGACATGAGCACGGTTTGGGTGCTCGTCAACGTCTACCAGGGCGATTTGGCCTATCGTGCACGTGGGCGATTCTGTCGATATCACGACAGACTCCTACCCAGAAGTCTTTCACGGCAAAATTTCCTACATCGCTCCCGCGCTCGATCCCAACACGCGCACGCTCCAGGCGCGCATCGTCACCGAGCAACCCAGGCAAGAAACTGAAGAAGGACATGTACGTCACCGCCACCGTACAAGCCGGTGCGATTCGCGATGCCCTCACCGTTCCCGATGCTGCCGTGCTCCGCGACTCCGAAAACCAGCCGTTCGTCTATGTCCAGTCCGGCGCAAACCAATTCGCCCGCCGCCTCGTCAAGATCGGCGACAGCGTTGGCTGGCCGCACCCAAATTACGGAAGGATTGAAAGAAGGTGAGCGCGTCGTCGGCGACGGCAGCCTCTTCCTGCAATTCAAGAATTCCTTGCAGCATTAAACGGAGCCGCGCCAGGAAAACTCACAATGATCCATCGCATTGTCCAATTCGCCCTGCAGCAGCGCTTCCTGGTGCTGATGGTCACCGTGTCTCATCATCATCGCCGGCGCTGTCTCCTTTCAGCGCATGCCCGTCGATGCCTACCCCGATCTCTCTCCGCCCATGGTCGAGCTCATCACCCAGTGGCCCGGCCATGCCGCGGAAGAAGTCGAGCGCCTCACGACCCTCCCGCTCGAGCTGGCTATGAACGGCACGCCGCACTTGAAAGTGATGCGTTCGATCTCGCTCTATGGCCTCTCGGACGTGCGCCTCACCTTTGACGAGAATGTGGACCCTTATTTCGCGCGTCAAGTTGTCTTCGAGCGCCTCAGCGACGCCCAGCTCCCACAGGGCGTCACGCCCAGCATGGCGCCTCTCTTCAGTCCCAGCGGCCTCGTCTACCGCTATGTCATCGAAAGCCCGGATCGCACTCCCATGGAGCTGCACACGTACGAGGACTGGATCATCGAGCGCGCCTATCGCAGCGTTCCCGGCGTCGCCGACGATTCCGGCTTCGGCGGCCCCACCATGCAGTATCAGGTTCTCCTCGACCCCGCAAAGCTCTACAGTTTCCATCTCCCCGTCGTTCAGGTTCTCAACGCTCTCAGCGCCAACAACTCCAACACCGGCGGCGGCTTCTACACTCAGGGCGGCCAGTTCTATTACGTTCGCGGCCTCGGCCTCGTCAAATCCACCGATGACATCGGCGAAGTCGTCGTCGGCAGCACTAACGGCGTCCCCATTCGCGTCAAGGACATTGGCCGCGTGGAAATCGGCCACGCCCCGCGTCTTGGCATCTTCGGCTTTCAGGACAAATTTAAAAATAACGACGATGCCGTCGAAGGCGTCATCCTCATGCGCCGCGGCGAACAGCCGCAACAAGTTCTCGCTGGTGTCGAAAAGAAAACTCTCGAACTCAATCGCTCCCTTCTCCCTCCCGACGTCAAGGTCCGCCCCTTCTATGACCGCAGCGACCTCGTCCGCGTCACCACCGACACCGTCGAGGGAAATCTCCTCCGCGGCATGCTTCTCGTCCTGATCGTCCTCATCTTTTTCCTTGTTAGCGTCCGCGCCGCCGTCATCACCGCGCTGACTATTCCGCTCGCTCTGCTTTTCGCCTTCATCTTCCTCAACGCCACGCGGCGAAGCCGCCAACCTTCTGTCCATCGGCGCCATCGACTTCGGCATCATCATTGACGGCACCATCGTCATGGTCGAGAACATCTATCGCGAACTCGGCCTGCGCAAGGGGCAAAACTTACAAGCTCAACGAAGTCATCCTCGCCGCCGCTCGCGACGTCGACCGCCCCATCTTCTACTCCGTCGCCGTCATCATCGCCGGATACCTTCCCATCTATGCGCTCACCGGTCCCGCCGGAAAACTCTTCCATCCCATGGCGGACACCATGGCTTTCGCGCTCATCGGCGCCCTGGTCCTTACCCTTACCTTTGTTCCCAGTTCTCGCCTCCTACTGGTTCAAGAACGGTGTTCAGGAAAAGCCCAACCGCATTTTCGATTGGATCCGCGACGGCTACGCCACTCGTCTCGAGTGGTGCCTCAATCACTCCAAGACCACTCTGCTTGTCGCCGCCGTCATCTTCGCTTCCACGCTCCTGCTTCTCCCCTTCATCGGCGGCGAATTTCTGCCGCACCTCGACGAAGGCGCGCTCTGGGTCCGCGCCACCTTGCCCTACACCATCTCTTTCGAGGACGCCGCGAAATTTGCCCCGCAAATTCGCGACCTGCTCTCAAAATATCCGCAAGTCACCGTTGTCGGTTCTGAGCTCGGCCGCCCCGATGACGGCACCGATCCCACCGGCTTCTTCAACTGCGAGTTCTATGTCGGCTTGAAGCCCTACGGCGATGCTTCCTGGAAACAAAGGCTCGGTCCATTCGAAAGAGCAGCTCATCGCCGACGTCCAGAAGAAGCTCGAAACCTATCCCGGCGTCATCTTCAACTACACCCAGCCCGCTGAAGACGCCGTCGACGAAGCGCTCACCGGACTCAAGAGCGCCCTGGCTGTCAAAATCTTCGGCCCCGATCTTGATGTTCTCGAGAAAAAGGCCGTGGAAATCAGGAACGTTCTGGACAAGACCCCCGGCTTCACCGAACTCACCGTCGTCCGCGAACTCGGCCAGCCCAGCCTGATCATCGACGCCGACCGCGCAAAAATCGCCCGCTACGGCATCAATGTCGCCGACGTCGAAGCCGTCGTTCAGGCGGCCATTGGCGGCCAGGCCGCCACGCAAGTCATCCAGGGTGAAAAACTTTTCGACCTCATCCTTCGCATGGAGCCGCAATTCCGCTCCAGTGCTCGCCAGATCGGCGATCTCCTCGTCCCAGCTCCTGCCGGCCAGCAAATCCCGCTCTCCGAGCTCGCCACCATCAAGGAAAGCTCCGGTGCCTCTTTCATCTACCGCGAAAATAATTCGCGTTACATCGGCATTCAGTTTTCGATTGTGGGCCGCAACCTGGAAGGTGTTGTCAATGACGGCCAGGCCGCCGTCGCTAAATCCGTAAAACTTCCCGAAGGCTACACACTCGATTGGGGCGGGGAATACAGCGAACTGCTCGAAGCCAAGGCGCAATTCTTCGTCATCGGCCCGCTCGCTATACTGCTGATTTTCCTGATTCTCTTTGCTCTCTATGGCAACTTCAAATTTCCCATCGGCATCGCTCTCGGCGTCGTTCTCACCGAGCCTGTCGGCGCCCTCATCGCCCTCAAGCTTACCCACACGCCGATCAGCGTCTCGAGTATTCTTGGTCTGCTCGCGCTCCTCGGCGTTTCCGTCGAAACCGCCGTCATTCTCGTCAGCTATATCAACAAGCTGCGTCTCGAGGGCAAATCCGTCCGCGAAGCCACCATGGGAGCCTCGCTCCTCCGTCTCCGCCCGATCATGATGACCGCGCTGGTTGCCTGTCTCGGCCTGCTCCCTGCCGCTCTTTCCACCGGCGTCGGCAGCGACACGCAGAAGCCCTTCGCCATCGTCGTCGTCGCCGGCCTCCTCTCGCGCCTTCTCCTGGGTTTCTTCGTCAACCCCGTCCTTTACGAGATCGTCGCACGCGACGGCGACGTCCTCAAGGTCTAGGTCGCCCAGCCTCATCATGGTTGAGTCTTGGCTGCACCAGGGAGCCGTTGATTAGTAGCGATGGAATTCTGTAGCGCCGCCTGGGGCTTCTCTTGGTGAAGTCGGGAGGGCGGCATCTTCAACTCTGGTTGTCGCGCCTGTCCGCGCCGGCGTTTATTCCTTTTTCGGCTGCGCCGTCGGCGGCAAAATCTTGTTCAGCCGCAGGTAAATCGCCTGCGCACCATAATGATCGTACCAATCGCCGCTCAGAATGATCAGCGCCCCGGCGCGCGAAAACGGCCGGTTGCCGAATAGCGTCACCTGCTCACCCAGTTTCGAATCGTCCACTTTTTCGAGCGCCGTCCCGCAGTATTCGAACGACGCCTTCAGCCCCGCCACCAGCTTGTCCTTCCCGTCCGCATCCACCAGCTTTACGTCCGGCGCCGCCATCCCCGAAATCTTCGAGCACAGGAAATAGTTCGATTGCGCGATATGCAGCACCAGGTGCCCGAACGAATTCATTTCCGGCGTCGGTTGGAACCCATATTTCTCCGCCGGCATCAATTCCGCCGCGCCCACCATGTTCTTCGAAAACCGCCCCAGCAGTTGTCCCTTCACCATCGTGCTCACCGGATTCGCCACCGGCCCCATCTCCGCCGTCTTCTGCGCCTCCGCCGGCGCCGCCATCTGCCCCCGCGCGCTTCCGGTCGCCAACATCCCCGCCACCAAAATCACGGCCAACATGCATCCCTTACCCATCTTCATTCCTGCCTCCTTCTCCGTCCCTGCGCAGCATACTCCTCGACCCTCAAACCCAACAAGCGCGATTCGTTAACGGCAATGAGTCCTCCGTCGCCCAAAGTGGTGGAATAGACGGATGGCTTTGAGCCCGTTTTTTCTGGAGAGGCGGCGCAAATTTATCCTGTGTTTATTTTGAACGGCAGAATATTACACCGGATATTTCCTTGCTCAGCGAGCCCGCCCGGATTTGGGCCTACGAGGCGGAGAATTGAACGTCGCCTGGGAAAAGAGCATCAAGGGGGAGCGGAAATGAATAACGCGTGGGTAGTCAGATTGAGCGTGGGAATTGCCCTCGGCGCTTTACTTGGGTGGGTTGCCTCGGCGCAAGAGGCGCCTTCGAATGATGAGTATGCGCCGCTGGTGCTGGTGCGGATCATCCCGATGGCGGACGTGCAGGGGCGGTTCGACCACATGAGTGTGGACGCTAAGACTGGGCGAGTATTTGCCCCGGTGTACGGAAATGACAGCGTGGAAGTGCTGGACGCGGCGAGGGGGAAAAGGGTCGCGAGCATCCATGCGGGATTCATCAAGCCGCAGATGTCGCTGTATATTCCGGAGCTAAACCGGCTGGTGGTGACGAATGAAGGAGACGGGGCCTGCAAGATTCTTGACGGCGAAACGTACAAGCCGATCGAGACGGTGAAATATCCCGACGATGCCGATCAACTCCGCTTCGATCCTGCGACGAATCGAGTCTACGTGGGCTACGGCGACGGGGCCATCGGGGCTTTCGACGCCGCTACGGGACGAACGGTCGACGGCGATTTTGAGCTCGGGGCGCACCCGGAGTCATTTCAGCTGGAAGAAAAGGGCTCGAGGATTTTCGTGAACCTGGCCTCCGTCAGCCAAATTGCAGTGATCGACCGCAAGACGCGCAAGATCGAGAAATGGAAACTGGAAGAAGCGGGGACGAATTTTCCGATGGCGCTGGACGAGGCCCATCGCCGGCTGTTCGTCGCGGCGCGGCGGCCCGCGCGTCTGCTGGTGCTGGATATGGATACGGGCAAGGAGATTGCCAGCCTGCCCGGAGCGGCGGACACGGATGACATGTGGTATGACTCATCGCGCAGGCGCATCTACGTCCCAAGCGGAGAAGGTTTCATATTTGTTTACCAGCAGATCGATGCGGACCGATACGAGCGAATTGCGAAAATTCCATCGGCGATCGGCGCGCGCACCAGTGTGTATACCGGGCAGGTAGGAAAACACAACAGCCTGTATCTGGCCGTTCCAGGGCGCGCGAACCGTGGCGCGGAGCTGTGGGTTTACGAAACGCGGGATTGAAGCGAAGGGCCTCCCCCAGGCCGCTCTGTCAGGCAGGGCTCGCTTGTCGAGAGCGAAGCGAGGGAGCTTTCCGAACCGAATTATTACTACGCCGTCTGCTTTAAGGCTCGCTCCACCAGCGTCAGACAACGCTCGGCTTGCTCGCGCAGCAATTCTTCGTGATCGTTTCGATCCCGTTGCATGCCGTGCAACTCATCCGCGATTGCCAGCGCGGCGAGCACCGCGACTTTCTGCGTATCCACCGTCTTCGTCACATCGGCGATCGCATGCATCTTTTCGTCAACGAACTTCGCCAGCTTCTGCACGTAAGCTTCTTCCAGCTCTCCACGAATGGCGTACGTCTGCCCGAAAATCTCGACTTTCACCGGCCCGCTCATCGTTTGGATCCTTGGCCTTCTCGGGCCAACATAACACAAATTTTCTCCCTAGGGGCGCGGCACCTGTCTCGATTTTGTCGGGATGCCACACTCCGAAAAGCAACACGGCGCCTATAGGAGTGAAAAAATAGGGTTCAGCTTGCGCGGAGTTGCGCGCCGAGATTTTTTTCGAGAGCCGCGACGATTTTGCCGCTGTAATCGCTAATCTGCGCCTCGGTCAGCGTGGCTTCGCGGCTCTGAAACGTCACGCGCACGAGCAGCGAATATTTTCCAGCCGGAACATTCTTTCCCCGGAAGAGATCCACTGCTTCGATGGAAATAATTTCGCCGAAGCCAAGCGTTTGAATCGCTTTCGTCACTTCGGCGAAACGCGTGCCGTCGGCGAGTAACAGCGAAAAATCACGTTCCACGGCCGGAAAACGAGGAAGCGGCTCATACCGTCTTGCATTTTTCGCCGCTGCGAACGCGGCAAAAACAGGGTCGAGCCGGAGTTCGGCAAGGAAAACATCCTGGCGGAGTTTCAAACGATCGGCCACGCGCCGCGTGAGTTGTCCGGCAGCGCCGATTTCCTCAGCGCCGAGTAGAATTTTTCCGCGCCGCGCTGCGTTTAGCCACTCCACTCCGCCCTCGCGCCAGGTAATTCCGCCCGCCAACTCGCCGATGGCGTCGAGGTCGCCCCTGAGGTCGGCAAAAGAAAAATCGCGGGCCGCATCGTAAAGTCCTTTTTCACGCGCTTCGCCGGTCGCGCCGATTGTAAGGACGCGTGTCTCGATGGACTCGGTTCCATTCAACCGGTAGTGCCGGCCAATTTCGAAGAGCCGCGCATTCCGCTGGCCGTGATTGAGGTTCCATTCGATCGCCGCAGCCATCGTCGTGATGCCGGTCGAACGCAGTACGTTGGCTTCTTCCGAAAGCGGATTGGCAAGCCGCGCGGGGGTAACGCCTTCCGCACGGAACAACGCGTCGCGTTCTTCCGCAACGTGAGGAATTGTCAGAATCTCGCGATAGCCGAGACCGATGAGCCGCTCGCGCAAACGCGTTTCCGCTTTGTAATGCGGCAGGCGTGCCGCACCCTGCCGCGCGGCGGGCAAGCGCGGTGGAAATCTATCGAGGCCATAAATGCGGGCTACTTCTTCGATGAGATCGATTTCGCGCTCGACTTCCGCTCGCCACGAAGGTTGCGTGCACTCCCACGCCGCGAGCAGCGAGCCTTGCGCGCCGCGATTGTGGTCGATTCGAACGGGAGCGAAACCGAGCGCACTAAGGCACGCTTCGATTTCCTTGTCCGGGACGTCCGCGCCCATCACGCGCAAAAGTTCAGCGCGCGTCACGGAGATTTTTTTCGGCGCGCGCTTGCCGGGATAAACATCAACGACACCGGCAAGCAGTTCGCCGCCCGCGAGTTGCAAAATCAATTCCGCGCAGCGGCGCGAAGCCAACTCCGCCATTTCCGGGTCCGCTCCGCGGCCAAAGCGCGTGGAAGCTTCCGTGTGCAATTTCAAAAAGCGCGTGGCGCGACGGATTGCGACCGGATCGAACCAGGCGCACTCGATCAAGATATTTTTTGTCGAAAACGAAATTTCCGTTTCCGCGCCGCCCATGATTCCGCCAATGCCCGCCGCGCGCGATCCGTCGCCGTCACAAACCATGCAGATGCCCGGATCGAGCTGTCGCTCGATGCCATCTAGCGTTTTCATCTTTTCATTCTGCTTGGCGCGGCGCACAACGATGCTGTGGTTTCGCACCGTGTCGTAGTCGAAGGCATGCAGCGGATGGCCCAGCTCGAGCATCACATAGTTGGTCACGTCGACGACGTTGTTGATGGAAGCGACGCCCGAAGCCTCCAGCCGGTCTTTCAGCCATTTCGGCGACGGCTGAACCTTCACACCGCGAATCACCCGCGCGGTGAATCGTCCGCACAATTCCGGCGACTGAATTTCAATCTTCACAGCATCGCTGGTTCTCGCTGCGCTTTCCGGAGGTTTCGGGCTGACATGCTTCAGCGGCAGCTTGTAAATCGCGCTGGCTTCGCGTGCGATTCCGTAATGACCGAGGCAGTCGGGCCGGTTCGAGCTGACTTCCGCGTCAAACACCGCTCCGTGCGCGCCGTTTTCCACACCGCCAATATTCGTTCCGGAAAGCGCGAGGCGCGACGCGAGCTCCTGCGGCGCCGCCGTAACGTCCACGAAATCCTTCAGCCAACCGTAAACAACCTTCATGCGCGTGTCCTAATGCAGAGGAGCGTGCTCGAATTTGTATTTGAAAAGTTCGGTCGGCTGAGATCCTTCACTTCGCTCAGGATGACAAGTTTGTTGGTTTTGCCGGTGAAAGCAAGACCTGGCCCAATCATTGTGAGTCGTCCTTTAGCTGCCCAAAATAAATTCGCGTGAGATAGTCTATGCGCACCAATCCGTTTTGTTGATACGTTTGGAAGATGCGCCGCAATTCCGCCATCATCGGAGCGAAATCCGGATGTTCTTCCGTCGGTACATATGAGCTGCTGCGCAGGCGCCCCGCGAATCCGTCGAAATCAAACTCCTGCAGGTAAGGCAGGTCGCGCCGGAATTGTTTGCGCTTCCCAAAGAAAGCGCGCATCTGTTCCGGCCGGGGATAGCTGGAGGTCACCTCGTTGTAATCCCGGCCAAACCTCTGCAGCAGGGCTTCGTATTCGCGCATGCAGGGAGTGGAATCGGTCAGGCGCTCGTTCCAGATCACAATGACCCAGCCGCCGGACCTGAGAATGCGAACAAATTCACGGCGCGTGGCAAGAGGTTCGAACCAGTGGAAAGCCTGAGCCGCAGTGACGAAATCCACGCTGGCGTTCAACAGCGACGTAGCTTCTGCCGATGCATTCACGCTCGTGAAGCGATCGTAAGATTGCAAGTATTCTTCTCCGGCATGGCGCATGGCTTCGTTGGGCTCCACGCCGAAAACGCGATTGCCGTTTTTCAGAAACAGTTCGCTCAGCAGCTCCGTTCCGGAGCCGATGTCCGCAATCACCTGGTCCGGCCGCAGAGCACATTCGGTGTGCAGAAGATCTAGCACCGCCGCGGGATACCCGGGGCGGTAGCGGATGTAATCGGCAACGCGGTCTGAGAAACGCTGTTTGGCGTCGGCAAAAGTCATCAGGTTACTCGTGACTGGCGACTCGTGATTTGTGGGCGAGCCGGGGCCTGCTTACACTTCTGCAATACTGGTATGCGCGTGCTCATGGGAATTGGCGCAGGAAGCGCACGTCATTCTGGAAAAACACTTGAATATCGTCGATTCCGTACTTCAGCATCGCCAGCCGATCCATGCCCATGCCGAAGGCGAAGCCGCTAACTTTTTTCGCGTCGTAGTTCACGAAGCCGTAAACCGCGGGATCAACCATGCCCGCGCCGAACAGCTCGATCCAGCCGGCGCCTTTGCACTTCGAGCAGGTCCCGCCAGTTGCTCCCGTTCCGCTCCCGCCGCAGAAGATGCAGGAGACATCGAACTCGACCGACGGCTCGGTGAACGGGAAATAGCTTGGCCGGAAGCGCGTCTTCACGCTGGGGCCGAAAAACTGCTTCACGAAATACTCGATGGTGCCGGTGAAATCGCAGAAGGTAATATCCGTGTCAACCGCCAGCCCTTCGATCTGGTGAAAGGCGAAGGAATGCGTCGCGTCGGGATTGTCGCGGCGATACACTTTGCCCGGAACGATCACGCGCACAGGCGGCTTCTGTTTTTCCATGGTGTGGATCTGCACGGGCGAAGTGTGCGTGCGGAGCAGAAGTGGAGTCACGGCGCCTTTCGGCAATTGCAGGTAGAACGTGTCCATGTCGTCACGCACGGGATGAAATTCCGGAATGTTCAGCGCTTCGAAATTGTAATAGGGCGTTTCGATTTCGGGGCCTTCGACAACGGAGAAACCAATCGAGAAGAAAATATCCTCGATTTCCTGGAAGACCTGGCGTATGAGGTGCCGTGAACCGACCGGGCGAATCACGCCGGGCAGAGAAAGGTCGGCGCGCTCACGCGCGAGGGCGGATTCTTCGGCGCCAGCTTCGATTGCCGCGCGGCGCGATTCGATTTGCGATTCCACGTGCGCGCGCAATTCATTGAGAGAAGCGCCGACGGCACGCTTCAATTCCGGCGTGGCTGGTTTCAGCCAATTGTCGGTGATTTGCGTGAGGACGCCGGATTTGCGGCCGAGCCAGGAGTCGCGGAATTGCTTCCACGACGGCTCGTCCTGCACCGATTGAGATGCGGCGTCGAAACGCTCGCGCACTCGGGCGAAGAACGGCGCGACTTGATCGGGTTGCGTAACGCCGAGAGCCGCGAGCGTTTTGTCGAGACCGATGTCAGAAGTTGGCATGATCGCGAGATAGATTACACCGTAAGGACGCAAATTATCTTGCCCCTACTGAAGAAAATAGCACACGCGTCGGAAGCCAAGACTCAACGATCGGGCAGGGCCCCGAGCAGTCCGGGGCAGGCAAGCCCCGCCCCTACAAAGTGCTCGCGCCGAACGCTTAGGACTTTTTCGTTTTGACTTGCGGCGGCGCGGCGGCTTTGGCTTTGTCCGCGAGTTGCGCGAAGCCCGCAGCGTCCTTCACCGCGATATCCGCCAAGACCTTGCGGTCGAGTGCGACGCCCGCGGCTTTCAGTCCATGAATCAGCTGGCCGTAGGTCAGGCCGTTCTGCCGCGCGGCGGCGCCAACGCGCTGAATCCACAAACGGCGATACTGGCGCTTCTTGACGCGGCGGTCGCGCTTCGCATAGCGATCGGCGCGATTGGCCGCTTCCTGTGCGGACTGATAAAGCTTGCTCTTGGTGAGAAAAAAGCCTTTGGTCCTCTTGAGGTACTTCTTGCGCCGTGCACGGCGCTTGGTGCCTCGTTTTACGCGAGCCATGGGGTTTCTCCTTTTTGGCGGGAAACAAGACGGGTTGCGGGGGCGCGCAAGAAATACGCGTCACGCAACGGGTTTGTCTCCGGGGTGATGCGTTCGTAGAAGCCGCCTTGCGGCGGGAATTTCCGGCTAACCTGTGAATCGGTGCCAGAAAACGCCGGGCTAAAGCCCGGCCTCTACAATTGCCCCGACCAGGTCGGGGCGGCTCGGCCGGCAGGCACCCGTGAAGCGCTGCCTGGCACGATTTGCGAAATTTTCGTTTCGCGCTTTCTTCTCACTGGCGAGAGATAACCTCGTCACCATGTAAAAGAAACTTTTTATCCGTAGGGAAGCATCTGCTTGACGCTGGCCACGTCGGCCTTGTTCACCAGCGTCAGCTTCTTGAGCTTGCGCATGCGGCCCGGGGCCTTGGTGCCCATCAAGTGCCGCTTACCCGAGTGCATGCGCTTGAACTTGCCGGTGGCCGTCACCTTAAAGCGCTTCCTTGCGCCACGGTGGGTCTTCAATTTCATTTTTGGTTTCGATGCGTTCCTTGGCATTGCTGGAAATCCTCTCCTGAGTTCGAAGCGGCGGCCTAAGAAGGCTGCCCTTACAAAAACAATGGGGCGCGATGCTCCGATCCGGTTATTGCCAGTGCTAAGCGCTGGCCGACGGCTGTCCCGCGGGCTTGGGGACGCTGGCGCCCTTTTTCGGGGCCAACAGCGCGACCAGGACGTTGCCTTCCATGCGTGGCATCGTCTCGATCTGGCAGTGCTCCCCAATTTCTCCGAGCAAGCGGGTCATCTTGGCGCGGCCCACTTCCTGGTGTGCCATTTCGCGGCCGCGATGAAAAATCATCGCGCGCACTTTGTGGCCTTCGCCGAGGAACCGGATGATCTGATTCTTGCGAACCTGATAATCGTGTTCCGCGGTGGCCGGCCGGAACTTGACTTCCTTCAATTGCGAGCCGCGGCTGCTCTTGCGCTGCTCGTGCGCCTTCTTGTTCAGCTGGTAAAGATATTTGCCGTAGTCGGTGATTTTGCAAACCGGAGGATCGGCAGTGGGCGAAATTTCCACCAGATCAAGTCCCCGTTCGCGCGCCAACTTCACCGCTTCAAACGGCTGCATGACGCCAAGCTGGCCCCCTTCTTCATCAATCACCCGGATCTCGCGTGCTCGAATCCGCTCGTTTACGCGGATGCGGTCGCTCTGCCGGAAGCTCCGTTCAGCGATAAATCCCCCTCAAGAACAACAATGGTTGCGGCCGTGAAGCGGCCGACAGGCGCCTGCTTTCCCCGGTTCACCCAGGAGCTGGCCCCGACTGGACTACTCATTCTTGCCACCCCGGCCATGCCGGGGTGAACCCACCCCATCTCCGCGCGGCGTAAAAACCCCGAGGGACGGGCTTCAAAGTATAGCATGCGGATGAGGCGCAACCGCAAGCGGCAAGAGCGTGAAGCCGCAGTCATTGGCCTGCCGTTGCGGCGCCCGCGCATGATGCTCGCTCAACTGATGGCGCGGGATTCGACTTCACGCTGAAGTGCCTCGACGACTTCGCCGAGAGGCTTGGGACCGAGGTCGCCCTTGCTGCGATGACGCACGGAGACGGTGCCGGCTTCGGCTTCCTTGCCGCCGACCACGAGCATGTAGGGAATTTTTTGTAGCTGTGCGTCGCGGATTTTCGCGGGCAGTTTTTCATTTCGGTCGTCGAGGTGCACGCGCAGGCCGTGGCGCTTCAAAGTTTCGGTGACGTGCTTGGCGTAATCCGCCACTTTTTCGCTAACGGGGCAGATTTCGACTTGCACGGGGGCGAGCCAGAGCGGAAATGCGCCGGCGTAATGCTCGATCAAAATGCCGAAGAAGCGCTCGACGGAGCCCAGCAGTGCGCGGTGCACCATGAGCGGCTGATGCTTGGCGCCGTCTTCCGCGACGTATTGCAGACCGAAGCGCGCGGGCAAGTTGAAATCAAACTGTACGGTGGTGAGCTGCCAGGGGCGGCCGATCGCATCAATCAGCTTCACGTCGATCTTTGGACCGTAGAACGCGGCCTCGCCTTCCATTTTCTTGAACGGAATGTTCATGCGCTCCAAGGTATTAGCGAGCGCGGCCGTTGCGCGGTGCCAGTCTTCCGGTTTGCCGGCGTAATTTTCCGGATGCGCGGGATCCCAGTCGGAAAGTTCGACTTCGAATTTGTCGAAACCGAAATTTTTCATGACAGCGAAAGCAAAGTCGACGCAACCCTCGACCTCGGTTTCGATCTGGCCGGGCGTGCAGAAAATGTGTGCGTCGTCCTGCGTGAAGCCTCGGACGCGCAGCAGGCCGTGGAGCACGCCGCTGCGCTCGTAGCGATAGACGGTGCCGAGTTCGGCGAGGCGCACGGGAAGGTCGCGGTAGCTGCGCAGCTTCGATTTGTAAATGAGGATGTGACCCGGGCAATTCATGGGCTTGAGCTGGTAATCGGCTTTTTCGACTTCCACGGCGCCGAACATATTGTCCCGGTAAAAATTCGTGTGCCCGCTGGTCTTCCAAAGGTCGAGGCGCATGATGTGCGGCGTGTAAACGAGATCGTAGCCGCGCTTGAGCAGTTCTTCGCGCAGCCAATCTTCGACGATCTTGCGGATGAGCCCGCCTTTGGGATGCCAGAAGATGAGGCCGGGCCCGGCTTCTTCCTGGATGCTGAAGAGTTCGAGCTCGACGCCAAGCTTGCGGTGATCGCGGCGTTTGGCCTCTTCCAGGCGGTGCAAGTACTCGTCCAGTTCTTTTTGCGTGAAAAAAGCGGCCGCGTAAATTCGCTGGAGTTGCGGGTTGCCTTCTTGTCCCTTCCAGTATGCGCCGGCGACGTTCATCAACTTGAACGCCTGAATGCGCTTTGTCGAAGGGATGTGCGGCCCGCGGCAGAAGTCGATGAATTTTCCCGTGGTGTAGAAAGAAACCATCGGCTCCACGGCTTTTTCCTCGATCAGCTCGCACTTGAAAATCTGATTGCTCTTTTTGTAAAGCTCGAGCGCTTCCGGCTTGGGAATGAGCTTGCGCTCGTTCGGCAAATCCTGTGCGGCAAGCTCGTGCATCTTCTTTTCGATCTTGGCGAGGTCTTCTTGGGTGAACGGCTCATCGCGCAGAAATTCATAAAAGAACCCGGTATCAATCGGCGGGCCGATGCCCAGTTTGACGTCCGGGTAGAGTTCCATCACCGCCGCCGCGAGCAGGTGTGCCGCCGAATGCCGGAACACAAATAGCGCGTCGGGATCTTTCTCCGTGAGGATCTGAAGCTTCACGTCTTGTTCCAGCGGGCGCCGCAGGTCGACCAACTCGCCCTCACCGTTGTTGGGCTGGGAGACGCGTGCGACGAGCGCGGCATCGGCCAGCCGCGGCGAGATTTTTCGCGCAATGTCCGCCGGGGTCGTGCCCTTCGGCACCTCTTGCAAGCTGCCATCCGGCAATGTGATGTGAATCGGCTCCATGTTCGTCTTCACCTGGAAGGAGAAACACTAAGCTTATCGGCGAGTTCCACCCTGGTCAAGGCGCTCTCGGGCATGGCCATCAACAACGTCCAGCGATCAAAATCTTGGGAGTCTCAATCTGGCATGATTTTCGCCTGGAACTGCGGAAACGCGCCTTACCCCAGTAAACCGCTTCAGGATTTTTTCTGCCGCGCCGCTTCCATCTGTTCCCAGGCTGCTTCCGGCAGCATGAGCAAATCATTGAACTCGCCCGCGCCGCGCAGCCATTGCGCGCCGTCGATCACCACGCATTCGCCGTTGATGTATTCGGCCAAGTCGCTGAGCAGGAAGGCGGCAAGGTTGGCCAGTTCGTCGTGGCGCCCGAAGCGCTTCATCGGATGCTTGTCCTTGGCGTGCTCTTCGAACGGCTTCGAAGGCATCAACCGGGACCACGCACCCTCGGTCGGAAATGGACCCGGCGCGATGGCGTTCAGCCGGATGTGATATTTCGCCCATTCCACGGCGAGCGATGTGGTCATCGCCAGGACTCCCGCCTTGGCGCAAGCCGACGGTACCACGAAACCCGATCCGCAATTCGCCGCCGCGTACGTGGTCGTGATGTTCAATACGTTTCCGCCGAGCTTCCGCGCGATCCAGCGCCTGGCAAAAACCTGCGTGCAGTGAAATGTCCCGTTCAGTACGATGCTGACAACGGCGTTGAACGCGTTGGGCGTGAGTTTTTCCGTCCGTGCCATGAAATTCCCGGCAGCGTTGTTGACCAGCGCATTGATTTCTCCGAATTGTTCTTCGGCCTTGGCCGCCGCGGCTTCCACGGCTCCGTATTCGCGCACGTCGCAGGTAGTGAAGGCGGCGGCGCCGCCGGCCCGGTGAATCTCCTCGCAGACTTCATTCAGCGGTTCCGCGCGCCGTCCCACAAGAAACATGCGAGCGCCCAGTTCCGCGAACCGCAACGCCATTGAACGCCCGAGTCCGGTGCCTCCACCTGTCAGGAAAATCGCCCGGCCTTTCAACAAGTCCTGCTGGAACACGGTTCACCACCTCGCGAGGATGACTGAAGGGTCGTCACCCACCGGAAGCGGGATTCTATTTCATTGGGGCAAATCTGTAAGTCTTTTTCGAACGAAATTCTATGGTCCATTCGGCGATAGGAGATACAAAAACGGGATGGGGACCTGATCCCATCCCGTCCTCTGATGCGGCGCGCGGTTTACGAACCGTAGCGTCGCCGAGTTCTGCGTTCCACTTTCTTGGTGTCGGCCTCAGCCGCCAGCACGGCGCGGCCGATCATCATCTGCCGGCTCTTTTTCTCCATCTTCCTCAGATGTCCCAAACCGGCCTTTCCCATCTTTTTCATAAGAGCCTTCTTTCCCCGCCATGCCCGGGGCTGCGTGATTTCTTTGCCCTAAGGCAAGGCGGCAAGCAGCGTATCCACCGCGTGTTGCAGGTCTTTCCAGGCGAGTTCCGTCGCTTGCTGCGCTTCTTCGAGCCGTTCGTCGCTGGCATCCTCAAGCTCTTCAATGCGCCTCTTAAACTCCGCAAAGCGGTTGCGCACATACTCCAACTCCCAGCAATACTGGAGTCTTATGCTGACCTTTTGTTTCGCTATGTCCGACTTGAGCAACGCCACTCGGGCCGCCAGCTCTTCCACTTCTCTAACGGCGCGTTGGAGATACGCTTCCCTCAGTTGCATGGCCGCCTCATTTCTTTTCTGACCCTGAAAAAAGCATTTATCGTGTCCTGCACGAAGCAAAAGAAAAAGTGCAAGTCATCGGCCACGCCGAAAACGAAGCTGAATGATTGAAAATGCAGGGGTTAGTGGAAAATCGGGGGAAAGGCGAGGCGCAGCTCTGCGTGGGAAGACGCACTGCCGCTTCGCCCTAGCGCGTCAAATTACCCTTCCTCGTGACCGGTTTTGACCATCCTATTCGCAAGATTCCCCCGGTATTTCCACCGCCCATGACGGCTCTCTTCAGGGCATGCTTTTCAGGGGTGCATCTCCGCGGGGATCGGCCGGCCCATGGCTTTCGCATATTCGGCAGCGTAGAGCGGACTCCCCGGAAATTGCTCGCTCAATTCCTTCAGCAGCTTCCGGGCTAGGTCGTCCTGTTTCTCCCGGCGTGCCGCCAGCGCCAGAAGAATCTTCGCAAACGGCTGCAGGTACCGGCCATTCTCGATGGTCTTTCCGAGTTGCTCCATGCCCAGCTTCTTGTCGCCGTGGATTCCCCCGAACCAGAGCATGAAACGCGCTCCGCCCGAAAGGCTCCCGATGATGTAATTGGCCGCTCCGAGCGCGACGTACGCGTCGCCCGCGTCTGGTTGCTCCGCCAGCAATTGCTTGGCGTATTCGTTCGCCTCCTTGAGCCGCTTCAAGGCTTCCACATGCTGCTTCATAAGGATCATGTCCGCGTCCGATTCCATTCCTGCCGAAAGCGCAAGGGCGAAAAACGCTTCCGGGTCCCCGGCGTTTTTCTGGAGGCGCTGCTTTGCCAGCCCTCTCGCCTGCTGGATGGCCCCCTGAAAACTCTTTATCCGCCCGGGATCGGGTTTGCCTTCAATCCCGTTCAGGAACCGTTTCTCATTGAGGAAAAAATCGCTGCTCAGCACGCCCTGGCGGTAGAACTCTTCGAACAGGTAGCTGGCCGCCATGGCCACTTGGCCGAAAGGCTCCCCGGGATGCTGCGATTCCCAGACTGCGAACGTTTCGCGCGCTTTCGCGAAATCCTGCGCGTAGAGTAAATGAAAACCAGACTCAAGTTCTGGATCAGTGGAAAATGCGGGACTGCTTCCGTCCGGGTTCGCCCGCACCGGGCGGGCCGCTGCCGCTAGAAACAGGAAAAGCGCCGCGCTGCAAATTCTCCGGTACATTCGAAGCCTTTTCTTCAGAAGAGCCCCGGCCAAAATCGCGGCTTGCCGGTCATCGCCGCGCGGTAGTCCGGATTAGCGAAAAGCATGTGCTCCTCCGTGGCGATCCGCCGCGCCAGAACTGCGATGTGCCCCATCGCTCCTGCCACCGCGGTGATCCACGCCGTGTGTATTAGCGGGAGCGCCAGCATCTCCGCGAAGACCGCTGCATAATTCGGATGCCGGACGTAGCGGAAAGGTCCAGATGTCACCACGCCGAGCCGCGTGGAATCCACCACCTGAACGTTCCAGTGCTGCCCCATCGTTCGAATGACCCACCATCGCACGCCATTGGCCGCCAGAAAGACCGCGAACATCGGCCCCGCCAGCCAGGGAATAAACGGACGCTGCAAAAAGACAACTTCCAGCGCCGCCCCCAGCAGCACCGCGGTGTGCAGCGCGACCATCCAGCGGAATTTCGGTTCCGCAACCTTCGCCGCGCCCCGCGCAAGCATTTCCCGCTGATGCCGCTTCGAGACGCGCAGCTCGGCGAGCCGCAGCAGCGCCACCAGGAGGAGCAAGCCAAGAAATGCGTAGACCGTCAGGCTGTCGCGCATGAAATGAAAACTCACGCCCACTGCAGCAGCAGAAACTCCGCGCTGAAGCCCGGCCCGAAGGCCGCCGCCATGGCGTATTCCCCGGCTTTCAGAGGCCGCTTTTCCAGCCACTCCTGAAGGATGAAAAGAATCGTCGCGCTGGAGAGATTTCCGACGTTGCCGAGAATGTCCCACGATGGCTGCGTGTCGCACTTGCTCAGGCCCAGTTCCGCTTCCACGTTTCCGAGCAGCCGCGCTCCGCCCGGATGCAGGATCCAGCCCTTGATTTCTTCGCGCTTGCGGCCGTGCCGCTCGAGGAAGCCCTGCACCAGACCGCCGATCTTCTCTCCGATCATTTCCGGCACATCCTTGGCCAGCAGGATGTGGAAGCCGGAATCCCGCAGGTCGAATCCCATGGCGCCCAGCGAATCGGGAAACGTATAAGTCTCCGAAGAGAGAATCTTGGGCCCGCGGGCCGGTTTTCCGGTGACCACCACCGCCGCCGCGCCATCCCCGAACAGGATCGACGAAATCAGGTTGGCCTGCGAAATGTCTTTCCGCTGAAACGTCAGCGATGGCAGCTCCACCGCTATGATCAGCACGTTGCCGCCCGGATGCGCCTTCAGGAAATCCGCCGCGCGTCCCAGCGCCATCGCTCCCGCGGCGCAGCCCAGTTCCGTGAACGGCATCCGCCGCACGTTCGAACGGAATCCCATCAAATTGATGAGGTGCGCATCCAGCGAGGGAATCATGAAGCCCGTGCAGGACACCGTGATGATCAGGTCAATTTCATCCGGCTTCAGGCCCGCGTGCTCCAGGCATTTTTCCGCGGCTTCGCGGCCGAGCTTCACGGCGTGTTCGATGTATTCCTCGTTCGTTTTGGAAAGGGCGCGCGGCTCAATCGTGTAATCGAGGGGGAAAATCGCGTGGCGTTTGTGTACCTGCGCGTTGTCCACGATGCTCATCATGGCTTCCAGCCGGCGTTCCGGAATGTCGAACACGCGGCCCATGTAGTACTTCACGTCCTCACGCGTAATGGTGTAGGGTGGCAGCGCCGTGGCCGTCGCGGCGATCGTGCACGGTGATCCTGTTGCAACTTCGGTGGATCGATGACTCGCGGGTTCCATTAGTCTCCTCAAGGGACAGCGCCGGAAGAGCAGGTTCGATACCGGAGCAAGCCATTTGGATGCAGCCACTCCGGGGCGGGCTGCATTCGAGAACAAGACTCTACATCATCCGCCATGCAAAACGCACCATTTTGCGCGAGCGCCGCCGCGCTCTTCGCCTGATACTTGCCGTCCGCGGGAATAGACCTCCGGCCTCGCCGCAAAATTCCAGCAATTCCTGGCAGTATTCTTCCTTGCATGTGTAAAATGCCCGGGAGGCGTCTGATGAAAATATCATTGTTTCGCTGTTTGGTTTTTCTGGCCGCGGCATCCGTTTTTTGGAGTCTTCCCTCAGCCGGTCAGCAAACCGCCATGCCGGCGGCAACCGAGGGCGATTTCGTCGTCAAGAACTTCAAGTTCCGGTCGGGTGAATCTCTGCCGGAGCTGCGCCTTCATTACACAACGCTTGGCAAACCCGCCCGCGACCCGCAGGGCCGCGTCACCAACGCCGTCCTCATCCTTCACGGCACTGGCGGCTCAGGCCATCAATTCCTGCAGCCCATCTTTGCCGGCGAACTGTTTGGCCCTGGCCAGCTTCTCGACGCCGCGCGCTACTACATCATTCTTCCCGACGGCATCGGCCACGGAAAATCCTCGAAGCCCAGCGACGGCCTTCATGCTCATTTTCCCCAATACGATTACGACGACATGGTTCTCGGCCACTACCGCTTGCTCACCGAAGGCCTCGGCGTGAATCATCTTCGGCTCGTCATGGGTACGTCCATGGGCTGCATGCATTCCTTTGTTTGGGGAGAAAGCTATCCCGATTTCATGGATGCGCTGATGCCGCTGGCGTGCCAGCCCGTGCAGATCGCCGGCCGCAATCGCATCTGGCGCAAAATGGTGATGGACGCCATTTGCAATGATCCCGAGTGGAAAGGGGGAGAATACTCGGCTGAACCGCAGCAAGCGCTCCGCACCGCGCTCGACATGCTGCTGATTGCGGGAAGCGCGCCGCTGTACATGCAGAAAACACTGCCCACACGCGATGCCGCGGACAAATATCTCGACGATTATTTCAAGGCGCGCTTTGCCAAGCTCGACGCCAACGACCTCTTGTATCAGGTGAACGCTTCGCGCAATTACGATCCGTCGCCGCAGCTCGAAAAAATCACCGCGCACGTCATGTACGTCAATTCTGCGGATGACTTTATCAACCCGCCTGAACTGGGCATCGCCGACCGCGAAATCAAAAAGGTGAAAAACGGCCGCTTCGTGCTCATTCCGATCAGCGGCGAAACGCGCGGCCACGGCACGCATACGCGCGCGGCCGTGTGGAAGCAGTACTTAGCAGAACTTTTGGAAAAATCAGCGCGCTAAAAAACCGGCATGGACTCGATTAACTCGCCGCTTCCTGGCTGGCGCGGATTTCCTGCCACCGGCGCGGGCGCTTGTTGGCTTGCAATACCTTCTTCCGCAAGCGAATGGTTTTTGGCGTGATCTCCACGTACTCGTCGTCCGCGATAAATTCGATCGCTTGCTCCAGGCTCAGCTCGCGGTGCGGAATCAGCCGGATCGCCTCGTCCGCGCTGGAAGAGCGCATATTCGTCTGCTTCTTTTCCTTCGTGACGTTGACGTCCATGTCCTGCTCGCGCGAATTTTCGCCCACGATCATGCCTTCATAGACATCAATGGCCGGCCCGATGAACAATTCGCCGCGCTCCTGGATGTTCCAAAGCGCAAACGCCGTTGACGGACCGCTGCGGTCCGCCACGAGCGCGCCCGTTGGACGCAGCGCCATCTCTCCGCCGTATTCCATCCAGCCTTCAAAAATCGAGTGAATCAGCGCGGTTCCGCGCGTGTCCGTCAGCAACTGGCTGCGCAGTCCGATCAATCCGCGTGACGGAATCTTAAAATCCATGCGCACGCGCCCGGAGCCGTGATTGCTCATCTTGATCATCTCGCCGCGCCGGCTGCCCACCGTTTCCATGATGATGCCGATGAAATTCTCGGGGACGTCGATCACCAGCCGCTCCAGTGGCTCAAGTTTCTTGCCGTTTTCCGTGCGCACCACAATCTCCGGCTTGCCCACCATCAGCTCGAAGCCTTCGCGCCGCATCGTCTCGATCAGGATCGCCAGCTGCAACTCGCCGCGCCCCAGCACGCGGAACGATTCCGGCGTGTCCGTGTCTTCCACGCGTATCGAGACGTTTGTCAGCAGCTCCTTCTGCAGCCGGTCGCGCAAGTCGCGCGAAGTCAGATAATTTCCTTCTCGGCCGGATAGCGGACTGCTGTTGACCGTGAATATCATCGCCAGCGTCGGCTCGTCAATTAGCAATGGTTCCAGCGGCGCCGGTGATGCCAGATCCGTGATGCTCTCGCCGATTTGAATTCCTTCGACGCCGGCAATCGCCACGAGATCCCCTGCGGCAACGGCTTCGGCTTCGTCGCGTTCCAGGCCGCGAAACGTATACAACTTCGTGATTCGCGTCGCCGTCAGTTTGCCATCGAGCTTGCTGATGCCCACATCCGCGCCGCGCTTCAGGGTCCCGTTAAATACCCGCCCGATCGCGATTCTTCCCAGAAATTCGCTGTAATCCAGGTTCATCACCTGAATCTGCAAAACTCCATTCGGATCGCCCGGCGGCGCGGGAATATGCTTTACGATCGCCTCGAACAGCGGCAGCAAATCCTTCGAGCCGTCCCCCGCGGTGCGATGCGCCACGCCGTCGCGCGCATTGGTATAAATCACGGGGAAATCGAGCTGGTCTTCCGTCGCGTCGAGGTCAATGAAAAGATCGTAAATTTCGTCCAGGACTTCCTTCGGGCGCGCGTCTGCGCGATCGATCTTGTTCAGCACGATCACCGGGGGCAGCTTCGCCGCCAGCGCTTTCTGCAGCACGTAACGCGTCTGCGGCAGCGGCCCTTCGCTGGCGTCCACGAGCAGAACAACTCCATCCACCATCCGCAGCGCGCGTTCCACCTCGCCGCCGAAGTCGCTGTGGCCCGGCGTATCCACGATATTTATCTTTGTGTCGTGGAAGAAAAGCGCCGTGTTCTTCGCAAGAATGGTGATGCCGCGCTCGCGCTCCAGGTCGTTCGAATCCATCACGCGCTCGATAACGGCTTCGTTGGCGCGGAATATCCCGCTTTGTCTCAGCATGGCGTCCACCAGCGTGGTCTTGCCGTGGTCCACGTGCGCGATAATGGCGATGTTGCGAATCTCTTGGCTCATGATTTCCGTTCTTCTCGGCCGCCGTGCGGCCCGGTCCTCTAAAAACAAAAATAGCTGCTGAAACAACCAGCAGCCCGGACGAATCTTTTGTTCGTTCTGTCCGACTCCGGCCCTGCCGGAGTCAACTTCTCAGGTGCGGTTTAACTAACCCTAGTTTAACAGACGCGCGGCAGGGCGGCTAGCCGCAGTCACGCGCGATTTTCCTCGTGTACCCCTCCCTGCAGCGGCTGTCAGCCCAGTATCGCCAGTGTCCTGCCCGCCCGTTCGTCATTGCCGTCAAAGAATTTTCTTGTCCCTCAGCTTCTGGACTTCTCCACGCACCGCGCTCAACCCGCCATTGCTATAGAGGATCAGCAGCCTTTCCGCCGAAAAGAACGAAAGCACCGGATTGCGATACTTATTGTTGTAATTCGCCGCGTCCGCTGAGTTGTAGCCGAACTCCGGCGCGAGTTTCGCCAGCAGTATCTGCACAACAGCCATCGCCGGTCCCGTCAGGCTGTAATCGGAGTCCGAAAGATTGTGCAGCACGTTTTCCGCGAGCACGTTGGGCTGCGACGGTGCTGCCTCAAGTAAATTCACATCTCCGAGTTTTCGCAGCGCCGGCAGACGAAAATTCCCGTGTGCGTCCTTCACGAGGTAACCCTTCGCGACCGCATCGATCTGTGCCACAATTGCCCCCGCCCGCAGCCAATTCACAACCTTATACTCATTTCCATTCGTGGGCGTCGAGTGTGCCGAAGCTTGCGCGATCACCAGATCGGCCGGGAGTCCGCGCTTCATCGCTTCGGCGATGCTCAGGATGTGATGCGCGCCAGTCTTCGAATTGCCTGCCGCCCTGAACGCATCCGTCACGCCATTCCCGCCGAAGTTCAGCTCCTGAAACTCCGTTCCATCGGCGTTCCATTGAAACACCATCGTTTTCGCCCAGTCATGCCAGATCGGAGCCGCCAGAATGACATCCTGGCTCAAGCCAAGATCGTTCGGCGGCTCGTCCCCGTGCTTGGTCGGCTCCCCGTACAGGTCTGAGGGAGGCAGAACCGGCAGGCCATCGGCGCGAGGGTGTCCATACACGAAGCGGTATCCATTGGCGAAATTCAGGTCGCTCAATTCATTGAAAGCCTCATGGATCGTCAGCCCGCCGGGATAGGAATGGTGGCCGCCGAAATTGCTCCCCGGAGCTGAGGTGAATTTCTGGGGTAGGTGCGGGCATGATGTCCCGTCATCCGCCAGTGGCGGAAACACTCCCGCGAGCAGCCCGCCCGGAATCGTCGCGTTATCCTTTGGATCCGCCAGCCCCGCCGCCAGCAGTTCTTGCAAAAGCGCCTGCTTCTTCATTGCGTTCACTCCCGCGCGATGCTCGACGCAGAGGTCATTCTTCGTCAGGATCGCCAGCGTTTGTTCTCGCACCGCATCGTTCTCGATCCGTTTTGCCTGGTCGATCAGAAATCGCTGTGCTGTTTTCACCATCGGCGATTTTTCGCTGAGTTCGATGGCCATGGCATTTCCCGCGCCCGTTTTCGTTTGATCCTGCGCGGCCGCCGGCAGGATTTGCACGGACGTGCAAAACGCCAGGCACACCAGCATCTTCTTTGCGTATGTCATGAAATCCTCCGCTCACGTCCGTGGACGACTGCAATCTTACTCCCACGGAGTAAGTAGCCGCCGCAGGGCCTGATTCAAATACGCGAAGCGCTGAATTTGCGAGAAGCCGAGTGGGCCTTTAAGGCAGGATCGAAATGCCCGCGCCCGACTCTAGGTAGGATTTGGTTCAGAGGGGTCGGACGCGGGAATTTCGATGGTTCTTGGGACTACGGGCTTTAAAGAGTTTGTTCTCCCAAGTCCTCCTATGAGCTACAAGGATCCCGGAGCAGGCCGATGACGGAATGGCGGCACCCACTGCCGGTTCTGGTGATATCGTGAATGCCGGCTGCTCCCAACGTCAAAGGAACTAATTCTGAAACCGTTATGACCATATAATATCCTTGTATTCAAGCGCTTGAGCGTTAGCATGAACTTTTTTCTTTTTTTTGCCTCAAATCACGTGATATAGTCCGCTCCGCTGTTTTAAGGGACCAATCCTCCGTGGAGCCAGGTGTAGGCCCTAAACTTGCCTTTCGGTTCGGCCTTTATGAGGTCGATCTGCTTCAGGGTATCCTTTTACGGCAAGGCGTCCGCGTCAAAATTCAGGAACAACCCTTTCGTATCCTTTCCCTTCTTCTTCAAAAGCCCGGAGAAATCGTCGCGCGCGAAGAGCTCCGTCAGGCGCTCTGGCCCCAAGGCACGCACGTCAATTTTGATGGCAGCCTCAATGCCGCATTGAAGAAACTTCGCGCCGCCCTTCAGGACGACGCGGAAAATCCCCGCTTTATCGAGACCGTTCCCCGTCAGGGCTATCGCTTTCTTGCTCCCATCCACTTCGTCAACGATTCCCTCGTCCCGGCTGCCCCTCCCCCGGCTGTTCCACCGGATGCCCTCGGCGAGCCCTTCGAAGTCCGCATGCGCCTTCATCCAGAGTTCTCTCCCGAGCGGGTAGCTCAGCTTTATAAGGAAAAGAAAAAAGCGGAACGCGCTGCGAAATGGATCGATCTCACGTTTCTCTCGGTGGCCATTCTTTTTACCTCCTGGCTCCTTTTCTTCATGCTCTACCCCGTTCCCCGCCCCGGCGTGCAGCGCATGATCCGCATCACCAACGCCGGAGGAATCGATGAATGGGGCGGCGTCGTTTCCGACGGTACCCGAATTTTTTTTCTCGAGCGTGATGGCGGTCGTTGGAATCTGATGCAAACCTCGGTCGAAGGCGGCAATGCCGAGAAGATGTCCGCGCCCTTTGAAAACACCCGTATCTTCGCCATCTCGCCCGATCATTCTCAGTTTCTCATCGGCCAGTTTTCCCGCCGCGACGATGAAATGCCCCTCTGGCTCTGGCCCGTGCAGGGCGGTGAACCGCGCCGCATGGGGGAAGCCGTTGGCCATGATCCCGCCTGGTCTCCTGACGGCAGCCAGATTGTCTTCGTTCGCGGCCGCAGTCTCTACACCGTTCATCCCGATGGAACCCAGCTTCGCGAGCTTGCTCACGGTCCCGGCCTCCCGCACTCTCCTGCCTGGTCTCCTGACAGTGAAACAATTCGTTTCAGCATGGACCGCCGCGATGATGGCGCCCAGGCCATCTGGGAAATGGCCGCTGATGGTTCCGGCTTGCACCCCATTCTTGCTCTGCGACGCCATCCGTCTTCTCAATCCGCTGGCCAATGGACTGCCGATGGCAGGTACTTTCTATTCTCCGGATGCGATAACTACGACTGTAATCTCTGGGGTATCCGGGAAGCCTGGAACTGGTTCCGCCGCTCGCATCACGATCCCGTGCAGCTCACCCACGGTCCCGATTCCCTGCACGTTTCCATTCCCACGCAAGCGGGCTCGCGCGTTTTCGCTTTCAGCTTCCGTTCGCACCGCGAGCTGCAGAAAATCGAACCGCAATCCCACCATGCCGAATCCGTGATGCTCAATGTCAATGCCGAGGCAGCCGGTGTCTCTCCCGATGGCCGCTTGGCTCTATACGTCGACCGTCCTGACGGCTCGCTCTGGCGCAGCAGCATCGGCGGCACGCAACGTCTTCGTCTTACTAAGCCTCCTATGGTCGCTTCCGCCCCTCATTGGTCGCGGGACGGCAATCAGATTCTGTTCACCGGTGTTCGTCCTGGCTTTTTGCGCCAGATCTACATTCTTTCTTCCAACGGCGGCGCTTTGCGCGCCGTGCTCCCGGAAGGCCGCGAAGCTTCCGACGCCGATTGGTCGCCCGATGGCACCCAAATCGTCGTCAGCATGCGTGAACAGAAGACCCAGCCAAAATTCGGAATCTACCTCTTCAAGCCCAGCACCAGTGAGTGGACCTTGCTTTCTGACTCCCGTGGCCTCATTGAACCTCGCTGGTCTCCCGATGGGAGATACATTGCAGCTCTCGATGAAAAAAGCCATCGGCTCCTTCTTTATGATTTTCAGACCGAAAAATGGAGCGATTTGGCGGCGGGTGGACTTCTCAGCGCTCCTTATTGGGCGCCGGATTCCTCCGCAATTTACTATCAGGACCAGCTCGACAACGAGCAAGCCATCTACCGCGTGAAGATCTCCAATCATCAAGTTGAGAAAGTCTTCAGTTGCGGCGAAATCCTTCGCAGCAGCCCTTCCCACTGCATCTTCAGCGGACTCGGCAAGGACGGCACTCTCTACGTCATGGTTGAGAAGGGTTTAACGGACATTTACGGGCTCGACCTGGACTTGCCATAATTTGCTTCTCCGCTCCTCACCTCCTCGCGACGGTGCCCTGGAATTCCAGTAATTCATATAATCGCAATCCAAATTTAGACACGATTATTCCGGGTCATCCCGATTTCCACATTCCTTTTGCCCATTCCCGCCCACCTGCGCTTCCTCGTGTATTCACGCAACTTTCTCTTGAGATTTCTCGTACTACTAGCAAACGACAGGTCTGCTTTGTGCGTCTATCTACCCTAAGGGGTGGGCGTTTATGGCATCGGAAGTGATCTCCATGCGCGAACCGGATGAGCCTGCGGCTTCCGAGCGGATCGTCCTGTCCGCAGGACGTTACGTCCATTTTGGTCCTTTTCTTTTGGATCAGCAGCGGCAGGAGGTCACACAAGATGGCGCCAAGCTCAAACTGCAAGGCAAGGTTTACCAGATTCTCGTCGCACTCCTGGAGAAACCGGGTGAAGTCGTCACCCGGGAGGAGTTGCGCATGCGGCTCTGGCCTGCCGATACGCATGTCAATTACGACGCCAATGTGAATACCACTGTCAACAAGCTGCGGCAGGCTCTTGGCGACTCTTCTGAAAATCCCCTCTACATAGAAACCATCCCCCGCAAAGGCTATTGCCTCCTGGTGCGGTCCGATGTCTCCGACAAACCCGGCGCCACTTTACTCGCGCCTTATCGGTCATCTGCTGTTTCCGCGAAGGAACCTCTTGGCGGCGCGTATAGCTTCAAGTTCTTACGAGCCGACTTCTGGATTATCCTCGGCGTGATCGGCCTGATCCTCGCCGGCATGTTGCTCGGCGCCGGAATTATGCGGCTATGGTTTTTCCACGTTTCACCCGCTTCCGCATTCCCCTTTGGCATTCTCTTCTCCCATCTTTCGAAATTCGCGATTCTTTGAAATTCATCCTTTTTGTTCGCCCCTTCGTTTGACCTTCTCCTGCAAATCCTCAAGCCGCGCCATTCTCGTGTAAACTCTTCTTTTCCCCATGCTCACCGCCATCACTCGTGCCGTCAGTCCCGCCATCGTCAATTGCGAACTCTCTTTCATCGATCGCCAGCCCATCCATCTCGCGAAAGCCCAGGAGCAGCACCACGCCTACGAAACGCTCCTCGCAAAACTCGGCGTTCGCGTCATCTCTCTTCCGGCGGAACCAGATCTCCCCGATTCCATGTTTGTTGAAGACCCCGCTATCGTCCTCGACGAACTCGCCGTCATCCTGCCTCTTGGCACGGAGACCCGCCGCCGCGAAGCTCCTTCTCTCGCCCGCGCGCTCGCCAAATTTCGCAAGCTCTCCTACATCACTCTTCCCGGCACTCTCGAAGGTGGCGACGTCCTTCGCATCGGCCGAAAGCTTTTCGTCGGCCTCACCAAACGCAGCAACGCCGAAGGCATCCGCCAGCTCGCGGCTCTCCTCGCTCCGCACAATTATGAAGTCATCGCCGTTCCCGTCACCGGCTGCCTGCATCTGAAGTCCGCCGTCACCCATCTCGGCCGCAACACCCTCCTCGCCAACCGTGCCTGGTTCGATTCCGCGCCCCTCTCTGCTTTCGAATTCATCGACGTCGATCCCGCCGAGGCCCACTCCGCCAACGCACTCGCTCTCGGCGGTACCATCATCTTTCCCGCCTCATTTCCTCGCACGCGTGCGCGCATGGAAGCCCGTGGTTTTCACCTCACTCCTCTCGACATTTCCGAACTCCAAAAGGCCGAATCCGGCCTCACCTGCTCCAGCCTCCTGTTCGAAGCGCCCCACTCGTAGGGGAGGGGCTTGCCTGCCCCGGACCGCTCGGGGCCCCGCCGGCTCTGCGCCTGCCCATTCCTGTCTCGTCTCTCGCCATTGCTCCACTCAAAAGCAAACGGCCAGCCCGCTGCACCGGGCTAGCCGTTTGCTTTTTTTGTTCGATTGTCGTTTGCGGTCTTAGTTCGTTAACTCTTCCACGCTTCGCGCCACGAACACCGGCTGCCCGCTGATCGGATCCTTCAGTACCAGCCCGACAACTCGCATGGGTATTGCCGTCGTGCCCTGCAAGTCGCCGATTCCTGTCAGCCCGCCGCCGAACCGCGTGAACGGCGTCACGTATACTGTTACCGGTCCGTTGAATAGCACGCCCGCTAGCCCGTTCGAATTGAACTGGAACGTGCTCGCGCCAACGTTCGTGCTGCCCACTACCCACGTGCCCGTATGTCCTTCATGCAGCAGCACCACGCGCTTCACCGTGACCGCTCCGTTGCTGAATGGTCCGCCAATGCCCACGTGCTGTCCCGGTACGAGCAGCGCTGAATTAAAAAGGATGCTCGTGAGCTTGTTTCTGAAACTGTTGTGCATCCAATAGATGAAATAATTCTCGTTGCCCGTCAGGTTGATCGTGGAAATCTGCCCGGAATTAAAGCCCGTTCCGGACGGCAACACGCTCCGCACGTACAGCTCGAAATCCGTTGCCGTGTTCGTTGGCGGATTCACAAACGTGATTAGCCCGCCCGCGAAAAATTTGTCCTGCGAGACGACCTCCACCGAATCCGCCAGAATCGCTCCGGTGGTGCGGTCCAGCGTTCCGGAAATCTCCACGACGGACGTGCTGGTCAGGTCCGTGATGCTCGCGTTGTCTTCCCACTCGGTCTGGCCATTCACGTTCACCAGGAACTGGTGCCCGTGCGGCCCCTGAATCATCAGCGAATTGCCGCTGGCGTTCACGCTCACTACGCCCGCGGTGAAGTCATCAATGTAAGCATCCGCGTCGCTTGGCGTAATCGCCTTCAGGTCTAGCGTCGGTGTCACCGCGCCCGTGATTTGGCCGGTGTTTGGATCCACCGCCACGGATTTGCGGATATCAAACTCAAATTTCAAGCCGATGATGTTTTCCGTGCTAACCACCAGCGGATTGGCCAGAGGAATCGTCACGCTCGAGGCCGTCAGCGTCACCGCCGGGCTCGTCATTCCGTTCAACGTGCTGACCGTCGGCCGCGTCGGCGGATTGGTCTGCGGGTTCGCCACGATCAGATACCCGATCTGCGGATTCGCCAGCGTCACCGTCACGCTGGTGTACGTCCCTTCCGGGATCGTGTTGATGTCCAGCAGCGTCCGCAAACCGTTCAATCGCGCAAAATCCACGGTCTGCGTTCCGTTGAACACCGATTGCGAATGGTTGTTCGCGTCCGTGACCGTTATTCCCGTAATGTCCACTTGGAATGAAACCACGCTCGGCAGCGGCGCGTCCGTTCCCGTGACGAACACCGTCCCCGACTGTGTCTGCATCACCGGGGAAGACATCCCGCCGCCGCATCCACTCGTCCCTGCGATCAGCGCGATTGCCAATAAACCTTTCATCCACTTCTTGGGCTTCATGATATTTTCCTTTCCTTCTGTACCACCCCCGGTGGAGCCCCATGCACCCACCGGCCCGTACGCGTTGAAACCCCTAACCAGCCAAGAAGTCGCGGTACCCAAACTATTTATTTTCAATGAGATATCACATTGGTACCAAAACCACCTTTCCGTCTCTCCTCTTCTTGCCCCCACCCTTTCTCCCTTCTTCGTAATCCTTCCGGCACATTTTGCAGCTCCTTATTTATTCGCTTCCGGTCCCTCCCCTCCCGTGCTATTCTCCTCCTCGATATGTTGTCCATCGCCGCCAAGCGAATTACTTCCATGCCGTCCACGTCGACTACCTCGACTACGGCTAAGAAGACTATTTCCGCTTCCGGTGCGTGGAGAAACAGCTAGCAAGTTAGAAAAAGTTTCCAACCCACCGCCGGAAGCGAACCTGGCGGTGGGTTTCTTCTTTTAACCCCCTCCAGAGACGCTCCAGCGGGTCAACTCCGATCAAGTCGGAGTTGCACTTGGAATAAAAAACACGGGAGCGCAGGCCATGAGTCTCGAAAACGTACCAGAAGATTTGGTGGCGGAACCCCGCCCCGCCGGCATTCGCGTCGGCCGCTCCGCGGCCGCGCTTGAAGAAGACGCGTGCTACTCCGGCGGGGTAAGCAAGCAACCCAGGAACGCCGTCGCCTTCAAGTTTGGCGGCAGCTCTCTTCTTGGCGCCGGTCGCATCCTTCACTCCGCCGCTATCGTCCGCGACGCCGCGCTGCTTTCCACTGTCGCCGTCATCGTCTCCGCCATGAAAGGCGTCACCGATCATCTTCTTTCCGTTGCCCACGCTCTCGCCGGTGGCAAGCTCGCCCACGCCCGCCGCGAAGCCGAAGCCGTCCTGGCTCTCCATCTCGATGTCCTCCGCGATCTGCAACTCGAGGAAAGTGATGACCTCCGCGTCCGCCGTGAATTGCAGCTCCTCGGCCGCGATCTTCTTCATGAAGTCCCCGCTCGCGGCCAAGTTGCCGCCGGCGCCGAGCTCTATGACCGCCTCGCTTCTTTCGGCGAACGCTTCAGCGCGCGTCTCTTTGCCGCCGCGCTCGAAAAGCTGGGCGTCCCCGCCGTCCCCGTTTCCTCTTCTGAATTTGTCCTCACCTGTGGCACCTTTCGCGATGCCCAGCCGCATTTCGAGCAAACCCGGCAGCGCGGCCGCGAAATTCTTCTCCCGCTTCTCAAGGAAGCCATCGTCCCTGTCGTCACCGGTTTTATCGGCGCCACTCCCGACGGCCGCATCACCACCCTCGGCCGCAACAGCTCGGATTTTTCCGCCGCCATCGTCGCTCATCTTGTTGACGCCGAGGAGCTCATCATCTGGACCGATGTCGACGGCATCTACACCGCCAATCCCAGCGAATCCGCCGAAGCTCGGCTCCTTCACGAGCTCAGCTACCAGGATGCTCACCTTCTCGCCGCTAGTGGCGCGAAGGTTCTTCACGCCAAGGTTCTCCCTCTCGCCGCCGAAACCGAAATGGTTGTCTGGGTCCGCAACACCTTCAATCCCGGCGCCCGCGGCACGCGCATCGGGCCTGCTCCACCTGCCCCGAGCTGCTCGGGGGCTTTGCCGGAGCCTGCGCAAGACTTTTCCGTGCCTTCCCAGCCGGGCGGTGCGGCATGAATTCACAAATTTAAAATAATGGAGACGAAAACATGCATTCCAAGCGGCCGGAGAAAAAATGGCGCGCCGGCGTTCTCGGTGCCACCGGTATTGTCGGTCAGCGTCTCGTTCAATTGCTGGCCAATCATCCCTGGTTCACACTCACCGAAGTCGCCGCCTCTGAGCGCTCCTCCGGCAAGACCTACGCCGCAGCCGTTTGCTGGCAACTTGACTCGCCCATACCCGATGTCGCTCGCAATCTTGTCGTCAAGGGCCTCGACCCTTCTCTCGATTGCGACTTCGTTTTCTCCGCGCTCGATTCTTCCGTCGCCGGCTCCGCTGAAGAAGACTTCGCCCGCGCTGGCTATCCCGTCGTCAGCAACTCCAAAAATCACCGCATGGATCCAGACGTTCCCCTGCTCATCCCAGAAGTGAACGCCGCGCATCTCGACGCCATCCCCCTGCAGCAGAAGAATCGCGGCTATGACGCCGGCTTCATCGTCACCAATCCCAATTGCTCCACCGCCGGCCTCGTCCTCGTCTTAAAACCGCTCGCCGACGCCTTCGGCCTCGAGAAAATCTTTGTCGTCACGCTCCAGGCCATCTCTGGCGCGGGCTATCCCGGCGTCCCGGCGCTGGACATTCAGGCGAATGTCGTTCCGTTCATCAGCGGCGAAGAAGAAAAAATGGAAGCCGAGCCGCAAAAGCTCCTCGGAAAATGGGACGGCTCGCGTTTCGTGGACGCCGGCCTCGGCCTCAGCGCTCACTGCAATCGCGTTCCCATCGTGGACGGCCATCTCGAATGCGTTTCCATCGGCCTCAAAAAAATCGCCTCCCTCGACGAAGTCCGTGAAGCCCTCCGCAACTTCGAAGTCAGCGCCGAGCTAGCCTCGCTTCCCACTGCCGTCCGTCATCCCGTTATCGTCCTCGACGAAGAAAATCGCCCCCAGCCTCGCCGCGACCTCAACGCCGGCAACGGCATGGCCGCTGTCGTCGGCCGCGTCCGCGAATGCCCTCTGCTCGACGTGAAGCTCACCCTGCTTTCCCACAATCTCGTCCGCGGCGCCGCGGGTGCCGCTCTTCTCAACGCCGAACTCCTCGCCGCCCGCGGCTTCCTCAAAAGCCGCGAAGTTGCGGATCAATCTTCCGGCAAAGTTTTGGTTCAGGGGTAACTTCGCGCGCCGGCGACGGACGTCTCGGAGCCCCGCGTCGCCCCGAGCGAGTCCCAACACCCCGAACCCGTCTCCCGATAACCCGCGGCGCCTCTTCGCTCGGCATTTTGTAGGGGCGGGGCTTGCCCCGCCCTCTTCGAAAATCCGCAGCCGGCTACTTATAGTTTGGCGTGCTTTACAGTCAGCCGCATCACTTCCGAACGCGCCTTCACTCGGGCGCAGTGTCGGGAAAGCCGGTCGTGGCTTGGAATCAATTGCAAAGGTCGGCGCAATTTTCTATTTCCAGAACAGGACTTCTGGGCAGCCATGGGGCGCTTGGACGGGTTGTGCCTTAACTGGGCAAGTGGGCGTAGATCCCCACTTGGCGCCTGATCATCATGCCGGAAACAGGCAAAGCCCATGGCGTGGGATTTGACCCGGAAGTAGCGCGGGACTACGATGGCGCATGAAGCAGGAGGCCTGCAATGGGAAACTCCTCGGACGAAAGCAAACCTTCCTCGAGACGCGAATTTCTAAAAAAGACGAGTGCGATGACGGCCGCGGTGGCCGCGGGTGTGGTTACGCCCGGAATGACGGACAGCACAGCGGCTTTCATGCCGCCGCTACCGTTGAATCCGGAGACAGCGGAGGCAATGCCGACGCGGAATCTGGGCAAAACGGGATACAAAGTCGGGATTTTCAGCCTCGGCGGACAGGCGGCGGTGGAGCAGCCTCACAACGAAGAAACGGCCGTTCCGATCGTGGAGCGCGCGCTGGACCTGGGGATCAATTATATCGATACCGCGGCGATGTACGGCGGGAGAGAACGCTGGAGCCAGCGGTACATCGGCGAAGTGATGAAGCGGAGGAGGAAAGAGACGTATCTGGCGAGCAAGACGGATAACCGGACGCGCGACGGTTCGCTGAAGCTTCTGGAAGAATCCCTGAGACTCCTTCACACGGATCAACTGGACGCCTGGCAGCTGCATCATGTGACGACCCAACACGACGTGGACCACATCTTTGCAAAGGGTGGCGCCATTGAGGCGCTGGTGGCGGCTCGCGAGCAAAAGATGGTGCGGTTTCTTGGCGTGACGGGACATGCGGATCCCGGCGTGCTGATGCAGTGCCTGGAAAGATTTCCGTTCGATCAGATCCTGATGGCGGTGAATGCGGCGGACCGGCATCGTCTGAGTTTTGTGGAAAAGCTGCTGCCGATGGCGGTAGAGAAACAGATGGGAATCATTGGGATGAAGATACCGGCTCGCGGAAGGATTCTGGAAAGTTGGAAGCCCACGGCGAGCAATCAGGGAGGATGGGAAGGAGCGGCGTCGCGTCCGGGCGTGTTGGCCATGAGAGAGGCGATGTATTACACGCTGTCGCACGCCGTGAGCACGGTGATCATCGGGTGCGATTCCGTGGAGCAACTCGAGGAGAATGTGCGGCTGGCGAGGGAGTTCACGCCACTGACGCAGCAACAAATGGCCGCGCTGGAGCAAAGGACGGAGCCGATCGCTCGGCAGGCGCTCTTCTTCCGGACGTGGACGTAAGGGCCAGAGCGGGGAGATGGTGGCATCTCTCAGGCCCCTGCACCAGCACGGGGTGGTACAGTGTTCGGCTTGCCGGACAAATGAAATCGGCTTGTTCGATAAGTCCGTTAATCAGGCGCTGGACGAGCGTCTGGTTGTATCCTCTCGACAATGGCCCTGCAGTCTAGCCAATCGATGCCCTGCACCGCGGGCTCGGACTGTGTCCCGCGCCAGTTTCCAGCATCGGCTGCGTCAGGCAGAACGCAAACTTGTCCAGAAGACGACAGAGAATGGTCAACATGCGAACTAAGAATTGCCTATCCCGGTTTCGTGGTGCGCGGACTTTTTCGGTGCTCCTCTTGGTCTTGCCTGCGCTCTGTCCAGTCCAACAGGCGGATCGCTTCCAGCTTTCTCCCTCTGCGCTACAGGCGGCGCGCACCATCGGTGTTGAGCCTCTGTTAGAACCGCAGCCTCCCTGCGGAAAGCAACCCATTCCGCCCTATCCTGGTCTGGATAATTCGCCCATCGTGAAGTCCTGGAGCGAGTCTGATTTCGGCCGCGACTGGCGGCCGCCCGCGTGCACCGGTTGGGTTGCCGTGGGCTTTACGAGGTTGGTAACCACAGTCGCCCGATTTCGCCATACCTCGCAAGCTGAGGGCTTGCTTCGCCACATCGGCGCAATTTCGGAACTCGCGGGCATGCGCTACTGGTCGACCACTCACAAGCAGTGGCAAACTTTAATTGTGGAGGCCTACGCTTTGACCGGCTTGCACCAGGGTCAACGCCGCGAAGACTTCGCGCCCGATGACATGAAGGAAGGAAAGGTCCTCTACTTCGAACAGGTCGATAACCTTTCTGGCAAAGCCATCTACCGAATGCACATTGTTGAGGTTTCGGCGGACCGCCTCGTCTTCGATGTCGAAAACGTCAGCACGATGCGCTATCTCCACGTAGCTATCCTTCACCCAGGTGAGATGCAGTCGATCTACTTTCTGGATCGCGAATCGGATAACGTCTGGCGCTACTACAGCATCATGCGCATCGGAAAGAACGCCAATCGGCTATTCGCGGGAAATGAGTCTTCCGCGGTCAACCGGGCCGTTGCGTTCTATCGCCACCTGGTTGGAATTCCCACCGGCCAGGAGCCGCCGGCGGCACGATGAAGCCAAGAGTTGTGAAATCCTCGCAGCTTCGGTCACCCGTACGCCGATCGTAAGTGATGGGTCGCGAGTTGTGGCGGGCTAACCCAAGATAAGTTGGACCACCGGACATTTGTCCGCAGATTCTTGGGGCGATTCCAGCTCAGCGGTAAGCGCGTTGGTGGCGTTCTTACGCGTCGCAGCTCTCTAAACTTGGGCGCTGCGAATGGGCAATTTCGCCGACTCCCACGCTGCGATGCCGCCGGCGATTTCACGGACGGAATCAAATCCGCTGCCTTGCAACAAGCTCGCGGCGATGGACGACCGGTAGCCGCCCGCGCAGTAGACCAGCAGCGGACGGTTTTTCGGCAGCGTTTCCAGATTTTCCACCAGACGATTGAGCGGGATGCCCAGGCTGCCTTCGATGTGCTTCTCTTCACGCTCGCGCGGCGCGCGGACGTCGACTGCCAGCGGCGGCTGTCTCGATGACAGGAGTTCCGCGGCGTACTGTGCGCTCAGGCGTTCGGTGAAGGCCACCAGTTCCGGCCGCGATTCGAGGCTGTGCAATCCGTTTTGCAAATATCCAGCCACGTGATCGAACCCAATGCGCCCGAGCCGGATGGCCGATTCGTTCTCCCGGCCAGGGTCCGCGATGATTACGATCGGATTCGTTCGATCGAGCACGGTTCCCGCCCATGTTGCATACTGGCCGCCGAGACCGATGTTGATGCTGCCCGCCAGGTGCGCTGCCCCAAATTCGTCGGGATCACGCGTGTCGAGGATCTGCGCGCCATCCGCTTGCAATGCCAGCACGGCGTCGAGCGTCAGCGGGTTCATCTCGCGCGCCAGCGCTTCAGCCAGTGTCGGCCTCTCTTCGCTGTTCAGCACCGCGTCATAGGTGAAGTAGGGCGGAGCTTCCGGTTGATCGGCCGTCACCACCTCAATGAATGCTTCCTTGCTCATCGGCTGCAGCGCATAGTTCAATCGCCGCTGCTCTCCCAGGGTTGATACCGTCTCCTTGCTGAGGGCCTTCCCGCACAGCGATCCCGCGCCGTGGGCCGGATAGACCAGGCTTTGGTCCGGCAGCGCCAGCAGTTTCTTGTGCAGCGAATCGAACAACAGGCTGCCCAGTTCGGTTGCCGTCCAGCCCAGCGCCACGCGCAGGTCAGGCCGCCCTACGTCGCCGATAAACAAGGTATCCCCGGTGAGGACGGCATGCGGTTGCGTATCGCTGCTTCCGAGGTCGTAAACGAGGATGGAGATGGACTCCGGGGTGTGGCCCGGCGTTTCCAGCATCTTCAGGCGTACGCGTCCGAATTCGAGAATGTCGCCGTCGCGAAGAGCGGTAAATTCGTACGCCGCTTTAGCCGCCGCGCCGAGATAAATTGTTGCGCCCGCGTGATCGCGCAGCTCCAAATGTCCGGCGACGAAATCGGCGTGCAGATGCGTCAGGAATACGTGCTTGATCTTGAGCCCGTGCTCCGCCGCAAACGCAATGTATTGGTCCGTGTCGCGTTGCGGATCGACAACGGCTGCCGTGCCCGTCTCCTCGTCCCCGATCATGTAGGAAGCATGCGCCAGGCACGGCAGATAGAACTGCTTAAAGATCACGCTGCACCATCCTCGTTGTTTTCGGACTGCTACTTCGGCTGGGGAACGATTCGCAGATAGGGTCGTGGCGCTTTCCAGCCGCCGGGATACTTCTGTTTAGCCTCTTCGTCCGAAACCACCGGAAGGATGATCACATCGTCGCCGGGTTTCCAGTTCACCGGCGTGGCCACCTTGTGCTTGGCCGTGAGTTGCATCGAATCAAGGACGCGCAGTACTTCGTCGAAGTTGCGGCCCGTGCTCATGGGATAGCTGAGCATCAGCTTGATCTTCTTGTCCGGGCCCACGATGAACACTGTCCGCACCGTGGCATTGTCCGCTGCCGTGCGCCCCTCGCAGGTGTCTCCGCTCTCCGCTGGCAGCATGTCGTAAAGCTTGGCCACCTTCAGTTCCGGGTCCCCGATCATCGGGTATCTCACCTTGTGGCCCTGCGTCTCTTCGATGTCCACGGCCCACTTGCTGTGATTCTTCACCGGGTCCACGCTCAATCCGATGATCTTGCAATTACGCTTCTCGAATTCCGGCTGCAGCCCGGCCATGTAACCCAGTTCCGTGGTGCACACCGGCGTAAAGTCCTTGGGGTGCGAGAACAAGATGGCCCAGCCATTGCCGATCCATTCGTGGAAGTTGATCGTGCCCTGCGAAGTTTCGGCGGTGAAATTGGGGGCTTCGTCGTTTATTCGCAACATGTTTTCTCTCCTGGCGTCGTGCTCTCTAGGGCCGGGCGCCTCGAAACATTCCTTCCGGTCTTCCAAGCCGCGAACAGTATACCAGACCGGATTTTCCGGTCTGACCTCTGGCTTGTGCCTCGTACGCTGCTCTCACCCGCGGCACAACGAATAGGCTGCCGGAGCGGACCGATTTTTTCTTCCCCTTCACTCCCGTGAAGGGTCGCCCTGCGTAGTAAGACCTCTTCCCCATCCCGCGCCGTTTGCGGGATGAAATCTCTCTTCTCCTTGCCTTTATTGCGCCGCGTCCCCCGAGCGAGTCCCCTCTCGCCAAACCCGTCTCCCGCTAACTCGCGGCGCATCCTCGCGTGCTCGTTGTAGGGCCCGCCTTCCGAGGCCGCCCGTCTGCCTTCTCTGGACCCTCGTCGGGACCGCGGCGCCCTTTTTGCTGAGACTCTCCTTGTCTGGTGGTCTCCCGGTGGTTATACTCAGAGTATGAAAACGGCCGTGTCCATCCCCGATGACGTCTTTGAGGGCGCGGAACGCCTTGCACGGCGGACCAAGAGGTCGCGCAGCCGCCTCTTCAGCGACGCCCTGAAGGAATACCTGGCCCGCCACACACCCGACAAGGTAACCGAAGCCATGAACACGGCCATCGCCGAAACCGGCGAAACGAAAGACGCATTCGTCTCCTCCGCCTCCCGCCGCGTCCTCGAGCGCACCGAATGGTAATCTCCCAAGGCGAGATCTGGTGGGCGGATCTCCCGGACCCAGTCGGCTCCGGTCCCGGCTTCCGCAGGCCCGTCGTTGTCGTGCAATGCGACGCCCTGAACCGCAGCCGCATCTCCACCGTCGTCTGCGTCCCCCTGACCAGCAACCTCAAGTGGGCTTTGGCCCCGGGCAACGTCCGTCTTTCCGCGCGTCTCACCGGCCTGCCAAGGGACTCCGTCGCCAACGTGTCCCAAATCGTCACCGTGGATAAGTCTTTCCTCGCCTCGCGCGTCGGCAAGCTGCCGCGTCTCAAGCTGGAATTGCTCCTATCGGGTATCGGCGTGGTCCTCGGCAAGTAGTCTCCTCCCCGCAACCGCTCTTACGCGCGGATTCCAACGCATGGTCGCAACACGCCCGCACGCCCCCGTCTTGCGCCCCTAGGGGGTTTGGCAGCTCTACCCCCAGGCTTAGCCGCTGCCGCCTTCCTCAACGCCGAACCCGTCCCCGCCCGCGGCTTCCTCAAGAGTCGTAAAGTCGCGGATCAATCTTCCGGCAAAGTTTTGGTTCAGGGGTAACTCCGCGCGCAGATGGCAAAGGTCTCGGTCCCACCACCGCGTCCTACTTGGCAGCCGCTCAGCTTTCGGCTAGCGCGCTTTACGACACCGTGGATCGTTTCCGAGTGCTCCGTTACTCGGGCGCAGTGTCAGGAAAGTCAGTCTTGACTCGGAATCAATTGCAAAGGTTGGCGTAGTTTTCTACTTCCCAGAACGGGACTTCTGGCGAGCCAGGGGGCAGTTGTCCGGTAAGCGTTAATCAGGCACTCACCTACAAGAGCACCGATTTGACTGCCCATACTTGTGACACGCCGCACGGTATTGTGTAACTGGCGTCACAGAATCGCGGCCGGGTGTAGTAGCATGTTGCCAGAATGAAGATGAGCGACCTGACGGCAAAACAATTGATCCTCTGTCCCCTGTCCTACGTGTGGTGCCGCTACCGGGAAGCGTTGTGTGCTCCATTCAGGTGCTCCGCGCTCAGAACCACACGTAGACCGGAAGCTTTCCGCGGCTGAGGCGATTGAGACGAAAAGAATTCCCCGTGGTCCTGGACGTCGATAAATCCCCTTCCGGCCAACAATCCGAGATATGCGGTGGTAAGCCCTGTTACCAACAGTGATCTGGAAGTATGCCGCTTTACGATAAGCGCGAAAGTTGGTGCTTACTCGTGCAGGACAACACTGAGGAGGGAAGCTGTGGACCTGAAGTCCGCCATTGTTGTATTGAATGAAGCCCAGTTTCCTGAATTTATTCATGAAAAAATTCACCCGCGACCGCGTTGTGCCAATCATTTCCGCCAGCATCTCCTGCGATACTTTGGGAAGCATCTTTTGCGGTTGGGGTTCCTTGCCGTAGCGAGCGAGCAGCAAAAGAGTCCGAGCCAGCCGTTTCTCGCTCGAATTGAAAAGCTGGTCGATCAAATCCTCCTCGATTCGGATGTTCCGTGAAAGCATATAAGACACGAAGCGGTCGGAGAAAGCATGTTCAGCGTGGAGCACGCGAATCATCTCGTTTTTTTCAATAACGAGTAAAGTCGTGGGTGTAATCGCGGTCGCTGTCCCCATTCGAACAGACTGACCTGCCATGCCCCCCTCACCAAAAAAGTCACCTGGTCCCAGAATCGCCAGGACTGCTTCTTTGCCGACCTCATTAACAACGGAGAGCTTTACGCCGCCTTTTTGAACGTACATCACGCTCGTTGCGGGATCACCTTGAGAGTAGATCTTCTGTGATCTTCGATATTCCACAACTTTTCTCGCCACATCGGCTGAATCGAGAAAAGCTTGCGCGTCAAAGGCGAGCTTCTGCTTGAGTTTTATATTGGATTTGATCTTCCCGGAACTCGTGGATGCCCGCATAGAGACACCCCCCTTTTTATGTAGCCCAACCATTTCGTTCTAGTCAAGGAGTTTTTGACTGGTTGGAGGCGGTCTAGCTTGAATCGATTGCTCCGCGGATCGTGTTCCAAAATGAGTGGTGCTACTTCTTTGAAAGCTCGCCCTTGAAACGACTTTCAACATCTTCACGACTCAGCGGGTTTTTTGCTTTGGTCAATACGACCGAATAGACGACCTCATTCCCTGCAAGCTGCGCGGTGAGAAACGCACCATCTCCCGGAAGTTCTTGGTAGATGAATTTCACATTCCTGCCGTCTTCAAGTGTTTTGGTCCACTCTTCGTCTCGCATGTTCGTAGCTTGTACCTACAATGTCCTTAATGACCGCTGCGACCTATTCAATCTTTTGATTTGTGGCTCTTGGGTGCTTGACACAAACGTGGGCAGCAAAATCTTTCTCACGCTGGGCTTCGTACTTCTGTTTCAACTCATTCAGCGATTGGCCAACGAGCGCATCAGAAGGTTTAAACATCCAGTTACACGCGGAGCAACCGAAGCCCTGAAAGTTCTGCTTCTCAATCCATACCAGCTTGCGCGGCATGGCCGCACTATAGCCTAACCATGTGTAAAATAGAACAGTGTCCAAAGGCCGGAACATAATTAAAAAGCGGGCGGAAGTGTCCCCGGCCCCAAGAAGTGGACGCTTGACGTGTTCAAGATTAGACACCAGACCTGAAGCTTTGCCTAACGACACGAGCTGCAGCTACTGCCCGTTCGGCATAGGCTCATGCCACGCCGGCATCGGAAGAGGGCAGCACAGCGGATTTCAAACTAAACTGCCCCCCTTGGGGCAAACCATATGTTGAGCCTTTGTTAGAGATCGGCTCGGAGAGATTGTTGACGACACTGGCAGCCACAGAAATAGCAGTCTTCCAGCGCCTTTGGGAATTAGCTGCTGAGCAAGATGCATCGGGCCTGTTTTGCGCCCAAGTTGCGCCCAGGTATTCAGTTCGGTCGCGAAGCACGTAAGTCGGAGAAAATCGAGTCTTGCAAAACCCCGCTGAGCGAAGAATTGTGAACTCGCAATCTCTCCCCATACTCGATGTAACCGAGCTTCTTGAACTTATTCATAAAGTGACAGACGCGGCTGCGGGTGGAGCCAATCAATCCCCCGAGTGTCTCTTGACTGATCTTAGGGATAACCGCAGTTGGCTTGCGTATCTTGTCGTAGCGGGCGATTAACAATAGTGCGCGAGCCAACCGCTCCTCACAGGAGCTTAAATGTTGGTCGATTAGGTCCTCTTCGATCCGGATGTTCCGTCCAAGCAAGCAGGCGATGAAATGGTCTGAGAACTCATGGCCATTGTGGAGAGCGCGCGTCATCTCCTTCTTTTCGATAATCAGGATCCTGCATCGTGTAATTGCCGTAGCGGTCGCCGTGAGGAAAGCTTGACCCGTCATGCATCCGGCACCAAGGTAAGCTCCACGATGGAGAATCGCGAGGACCGTCTCCTTACCCCGCTTCGACCTAACTGTGATTTTCACTTGCCCTTTCTCGATATAGAACACTTCCTTGCCCGCGTCGCCCTGTGAACAGATGGCCTGCCCCTCGCGAAATAGGGCGATAACGCTTTTCGCGGACATTTTTGTTAGAAATGCCGCCGGTTGAAAAGACCTTTGCTGTCGACGAGTCATTGTGGCCTCAAAGACCCGGCTCTTCATCTTGGTGAAGTGCCGTTTTCATGGACAAGTGAGTACCACACTCGGTGTGGGAATTTATGTGCGATTGTGGACAGTTTGTATAGTAGTCGAAGATCACCACGAGCAATCTGCCCTGGCTGTGGCGGGCTAACTCCTGGTAAGTTAGCAGCGCAGAAATTCGCGTTCGCAATTCATTCGGCTCCTGGGATCCTCGCTGTCTGGGGAACCTGTCTGTTCTCTTGCCTCGCTAACTCCTGATAAATCGTGCGGGTTCAGACGGTCGATGCAACACCATCTGGTATAACGCTGTTTTCAAAGGTGGTGTTTATGAAGCCAGGGAAACGGTTTGGGCTTTCGGCGGAGCAGAAGATCGACGTGTGGCGTCGTTGGAAGGCAGGGCAGACGTTGCATGAGATCGGGCGGGCTTTCGGCAAGCCACATACTTCCATTCGCTGTCTGGTGTCGCTTCACGGAGGGATTGTTCCGGCGGTGCGGCGGCGGTCACTCCTCGCGCTCACGCTGCGTGAGCGCGAGGAAATCTCTCGAGGGCTCGCCTCCGGTTCGTCGATCCGTGAGATCGCCAAATGTTTAGCCCGAACGGTATCGACCGTGAGCCGGGAGGTCGCACGGCATGGTGGCCGTCCTGCGTATCGAGCCAGTCAAGCGGACGGCGAAGCCTGGCAGTCGGCCTTGCGGCCCAAGCGCTGCCTTCTTTCCATCCACGTGAAGTTGCGGAACATCGTTGCGAGTAAACTGATTCTGGACTGGTCGCCGGAACAAATTTCCGGATGGTTGAAAATCCAGTATCCCGATGATGAGAGCATGCGTGTGTCCCACGAAACCATTTACCGAAGCCTGTTCATTCAAGCGCGCGGTGTGTTGAAAAAGGAGCTGCTGGAGCACCTGCGGTCCAAGCGTCGCATACGCCGGTCGCAGCACTCTCGCATCTTTAAAGACGCGCGCGGTCAAATCCCGGAGGCCATCTCCATCAGGGAAAGGCCCGCTGAAGCGGAGGACCGCGCCATTCCTGGTCATTGGGAGGGCGATCTCCTGCGCGGCTCAAGCAACAGTCACATCGCGACTTTGGTGGAACGCCATTCGCGTTTTACCGCGCTCGTAAAAGTCCCCAGCAAAGACACGGCGGTTGTTGTCGCCGCACTGACTCGGCATGTTCGTAAGCTGCCAGCGGCCCTGCGCCGTTCCTTGACGTGGGATCGCGGTCTGGAGATGGCCAAACACAAGAGCTTTACAGTGGCCACGGACGTGAAAGTCTACTTCTGTGATCCGCAGAGTCCTTGGCAACGCGGCTCGAACGAGAACACCAATGGGCTATTACGACAATACTTCCCGAAGAAAACAGACCTGTCCGACTATACCCAGTCGGATCTGGACAAAGTGGCGCTACGCTTAAATCAACGCCCACGAAAGACTTTAGGTTTTCAGACTCCTGCGAGTAAACTTCAAGAAAGTGTTGCGTCGACCCATTGAGACCACCCGCGGAACCGGACATGTTGCCCTCATGGTCCAGAAACCGGGTTGTAGGAAGTGAAGACGAGGTTACGCGCGAACGGTGGCGTAATCGGACTGAATCGCGCTAACTGGGAGGACGGCTTTCAGTTTGAGCGCCGGGTGTCCCGCGCGTCGGCCTTACCCATGGGCGTCTATGGGCGGATTCGGTTGCAGCATCCTAGCACCAGAAATGGTTGGCTTTTCCGTTTTGCCTCGGGCCCTAACCCGCGCAGACACCCCGCTATCCCTCAGCATCCAAACCACTTGCAAGTAATCATTGACATAAGGTACCAATCTGTTATAATGATTTCGTTAAGTCGGCGCGATTCTTCCGTGCCCCGCGAACCATGCCCTCCCGCCACGCGGTCCTTCTAACTCCTTTCAAATCATCAGGCCTCAAGCAGTTACTTTCTTATAAACATATCGCCCAAAAACACGCCGCGCATTCACTTTTCTTTTCAACCACTTGCGCGATGCCCCTTCCGCATCTCCTTTCTTTTGATAACCATCCATTTTCATGGGGGTATGGGGGGTCTCTTCAACTTTTCAACCTTCAAATCTGCCAACATTCCACCCTGCTCCCGACCTATCCATTGTATTTTCATACTCTTCCGAACTCTTTTGCATCGTGCAAAATGCTAACTCCCCTCTTTTCAAGCAATTCCAAACTCTTTCGCAAAAACACCCGGGTGGGGGGTATCCCTTGCGCCCGCTCACCGCGCGCAAATCCTCAACTTACAATGTTCGTCGCGATCTCCGTCCCGGCGGCGTATTGCTGCAAAAGCGCTGCGAGTCTTTGTGTCCAGCGGTCCAGTCCCTCCGTGCCGCCGAACGAAACAATCACCGCGAGCACCTCTTTCGTCTCCGCCGTCACCATCGTTCGTTCCGAATCGCTCGTCGGGCTCCCGTGCGGCCCGGCGGTATCGCAAAAAACGGGAAGCCCTTCCAGATTCAAATCATACTTCCCGATTCCCTTGTACGTTTCTCCGGCGCGTCCCGCCCGAAAAACAATTTCTCCCACCACGTGCCCCAGGTCGTACAGCCCGACCGGCAGCCGGCTCTCCACCGACACGAGATTGATCACGTCCACCACCGCGTTGATTTGCGGCAACCCTTTTCCCGCAACGATGCGCCGCAGCAGCGCTTCCGCCGACCCGCGGTATCGCGCCGGATCTTTCCCCAGCGCCTTGTACGCTTTCCGCGTCGCTTCCACCTGCGCCGACTCCAGCACGCCGCGCGGAAAGGGCAATTTCTGAATTTCCATCTCGCGCGTTTTCATCTCTTCGAGCAGCGCTTCCGGCGGCGCGCCCGCTTCCACGCGCGCCGTCACGCATCCCAGCGCCGTCCGCGGACATTTTTTCTTCAACTCCGCATCAATGATTATGTTCATGGTCTCTCAGGAGGGAATTGGTTTCAGCTTCGCCGTGAAGTGCCGCAAAAACTTTGCCTGGTGCGTCAATTCGTATCCGCGGATCTGCTCGCGCTTCCGCCAAACGTCGAGAATCACCTCGACAACATACTCGATGTGACTCTGCGTGTACACGCGCCGTGGTATCGCCAGCCGCACCAGATCCATCTTCGCGTGTTCGCCGAACATCAGCGATCCGATTTCCACCGAGCGAATCCCGCCCTCGAGATACAGTTCATTCGCCAGTGCTACTCCCGGAAATTGCGACACGGCAATGTGCGGCAGGAACGCCCGCGCATCCAGATAAATCGCGTGTCCTCCCGGCGGCTGCACGATGGGCACGCCTTCGCTCGCGATGTGATTTCCCAAAAACGCCGTCGAAGCGATGCGGTATTTCAAATATTCCTCTTCGAGCGCCTCGTTCAATCCCACGGCGATCGCTTCCAGGTCGCGTCCCGCCAGTCCGCCATACGTCGGAAATCCCTCCGTCAAAATCAGCAGATCTTTTTCCTGCTCCGCCAGCAAATCATCATTCGTGCAGAGAAACCCGCCGATATTGGCCAGCCCGTCTTTTTTCGCGGACATCGTGCAGCCGTCGGCATGCGAGAACATCTCTCGCGCGATCTCTCGCGGAGTTTTTTCCGCGTAGCCCGGCTCGCGCAATTTAATGAAGTACGCATTTTCCGCGAACCGGCACGCATCGATGTACAGCGGAATTCCATGCTTTTTGCAGATGCTCTTTACCGCGCGGATGTTTTCCATCGAAACCGGCTGGCCGCCGCCGGAATTATTTGTGATCGTCAGCATCACCAGCGGAATTTTCTTTGCGCCCTCCCGTGCGATCACTTCGGCCAACTGCGCCGTGTCCATGTTTCCCTTGAACGGATGCACGCGCGCGGGTTCTCTTGCCTTCGCCAATGGGCAGGTCCAGCGCTTCCGCGCCGGTAAATTCGCAGTTCGCGCGCGTCGTGTCGAAATGCGTGTTGTTCGGCACGATGTCGCCCTTCTTGCACATCACATGGAACAGGATGCGTTCCGCCGCGCGACCCTGGTGCGTGGGAATCACGTGCTGGAAACCGAAAATGCTCTGCACGGAATCGCGGAATCGCGTGAAGCTCGGCGACCCGGCGTAAGATTCGTCGCCGCGCATCATCGCCGCCCACTGTTCCGTGGACATCGCCGACGTTCCCGAATCCGTCAGCAGATCGATCAGAATGGCTTCGGACGCCACCAGAAAGAGGTTGTACCCCGCCGCCGCGATGAGTTTCTCTCGCTCCTCGCGCGTGGTGCGGCGAATCGGCTCTATGCTCTTGATCCGGAACGGCTCGATAATCGTCTTGATAGCCATGCCCTATTCTCTTTCTCCCTCGGACACACTAACACACGGAGGTATGGTTTTCCGGCAGCATAGTTCACTGGACGAGGTCTTGAACAGCGCTTGAATTGCGGAAAGTTTCGCCGCGCCTCATGATTCGGATTTGTCGGACGGCGCATCTCCGCTGTTCGTCGCGTCCGCGGAAGAACTCGATTCAGGCGCTGGGTCCGCGAGCCCCATTCTCTCCAGGGCCCGCAGATATTCCGGTCGCGAATGCCGGTAGTGATCGGCGGAGATTTTTCCGTCGAGCCACGCCGTATCCATCGGATAAACGAGCGGATCGAAGATCACCATGTAGAAGTGCCACAGCAAAATCGAAAACGTGGCCAGCAGCGCTTCGTACCAGTGCACCGCCGTGGCCGCGTCGGTAATCCACTTCGGAAAATGCCGCAGCGCGAAATTATTGAACCACAGGAGAAAACCGGAGAGCGCCATCACCGCCGTGCCCCACAGGAAAGCCCAGTATTCGAGCTTCTCCGCGTAATTGAATTTTGCAAATTGCGGCTCTTCCTTGCGCGCGCCGAGATTGTGGAGCAGCACGCCGGTCAAGTCCCTCACGTCTCTCCATTTCGGAAGCATCGCCCACAGGAAAACGCGATCGCGGCGGTTCAGCGCCAGGTGGACGAAGTGATATAACGTCGCCGCGATCAGCACCACCGCCGCCGCGCGGTGCAGTTGCCCGCGGAACGCATCCTGCTTTCCCCACAACAGAAACGGCGCCGACCACCAACTGCTCGGATACTTCAGCGCGAATCCCGTGAACACCAGCGTCGGAAAACTCAGCATCACTCCCCAATGCGCGATTCGAAACCAGAGATTCATCCGCACAACTTGTTGCGACGTCTCGTGCCGGGGCCGGCGCCGCACCAGTTTCGCCAGCAAATCCAGCAGATTGTGCAGCACCATGAATCCGAGCGTCAGCGGGATCAATACCCAGTAGATTCTGCGAATCCATTGAACGACCGGATGCGCCGGACCCGTGGTGGTCCGCACGTGCACCGGCCCGATTGCAAATTTTTCTCCGACTCCCTTGTGGCATTGACCGCAGGTCTTCGGCAGATTTGCGGCGTTCACCGTCGATCGCGGATCGTTCGAACGCAGGATATCGTGCACGCCATGACACGACGCACAGTTTGCCGCCGTCAGAGATCCTTCCCGCAGCGCCAGGCCGTGGTAACTGTCCGCGTAGGACGGCACGCGATCCGCGGGGAGGTCGTAAAGCCGCGCCAGCCGCGCATCCGCGTGGCACCGCCCGCAGGTTTGCATGGAAACGCTCGCCGCATTTAGCGCTGACGCCGGATTCGAAGGCTCAAGAATCAGATGTTCCCCGTGGCAATTCGTGCAGTCCGGAGCATCGCGCACGCCGGCCTTCAAGGCTTCGCCGTGCACGCTCTCGTTGAATTGCCTGGCGATTTCCTTGTGGCATTGCGCGCAGGTTTCAACGACATTCCAGTGATTGATCCGCGACCGGGAATCGCGTCCTTCAAAGATCGCATGGCTTCCGTGACAATCCGAACAGGTCGCAGCGTTCTTCCCCGCCAGCACGGCACGGCCATGCACGCTCTGCCGGTACTTCTCGACCGGGTGGGCAATGGGGATCTTGTGGCGGGAGAGGAATCCGCTGTTGCTGTGGCAGGCAGCACAGGTGTCCGGCAGGTTCTTCTTGGACACCGGCGAAGCCGCGTCGCCATAGGCAGGAATCCGATGAACTGGGCCGTGGCAACTGGAACACCCCGGCGCATCCGGATCGCCGGATTTCTCCGCCTGACCATGGATGCTTTCATGAAACTCTTTCGCTTCCTGCGCGTGACATTCCGCGCACTTCGCCGGCGCAATCTTTGCTGCCGGCGCGACTTCGTGCACGTTTCCATGACACGAAGAGCAGGCCGCCTCTCCGAGCGCCGCATGCACGCTCTTGGGAAGGTCTGAGGACTCTTCCGCGTGGCACGTCGAACATTTGACCTTCGCGATCTTCGCCGGATGCGGAAATTCCTTGATGCTAGTGTGGCAATCTTTGCAGCCAAGAATTCCGTGGGCGCTGGCCGCATGCTTGCCCGGATCAATGTAAATCTCTTTACCGGCCTCGGACTTCATTCCGGCCTGGCCGTGACACGCCAGGCAGGCTTCGTCCTGCGGGAGAGGCTGTGCTTTCCCGCCCCGCGCATGGCCATAGGGCGGCGCCAGAATGCAAACGAATGCCATGAGCAATCCGGAAAGCACTGCTTTGTGGGTGCGAAGATTGGCGGGTTCGGTGTCCATTGGTAAGTCTCCGCTACCGGTACGCAAACAGCATTGCGTACAGAATCCACAGCACGATGCTGAATCCCACCGCCAAGGCCGTCCAGGCGAAGGCCCTGATCACCCGGATGACGATCGGCGGGTAAGCCTCCTCGATTTTTTCCTCGAGCTTCCCGCTGGCAACGAGGGCTTCGTACTCCCGAGGTTTGTCTCTCTTCAATTCCGCCAGCGGCATGCGGCCCGTGAAGATGGTGATGTCCATGGGAAATTTTTCCGGCCGCAGATGGGTGTTGAAGAAATGGACGGTGAAGATGAAGCCGGTGGCGAGCAGAGCCTCGTCGCTGTGAATGATGGTCGCCACGTTGATGAACCAGCCCGGCAGGAGCCGCGTGAAGAACACCGGAAACCACAAGGTGAGGCCCGTCGAGCCGATGATGGCGATTCCCCAGAACACAGCGAAATAATCGAATTTTTCCCAGTATGTCCAGCGGCCGTAGGCGGGCCGCGGGCCCCGCCCCACGAACCACTTCAGCGTAGCCACCAGTTCGGTCAAGTCTCGCCGGGTAGGGAGCATGGTGTTTGGGCCGAGCAGCAAGGCGCGCCATGAGCCATATTCATGTTTTTTCATGCGGTAGAGGTCCACCAGATGAGCGGCGAAGATAGAAAACATCACCACTGCCGCGGTTCTGTGGATGTACCCCGCGGTTTCATACCCACCCAGCAGATGGGACAGCACGGCCGCCCATCCCGTGTAGGAGAATTTCAGCGTCAGCCCCGTCAGCGCGAGGCTCATGAAGCTGATAATCATGCCGACGTGCATGATGCGGTGCAGCCTCGTGAAACGGATGAACTCGCGCTTTTCCGAACCGCTCTCAGGCACCTGTATCCTCCTTGTCCGGGGGAGTCCCCGGCGCCTTCTGGAGTTTCTGCCTGAATCTCCGCGGCACTTCTCCGCCTCGGCGGCGCGCAGTTCCCGGCGCATTTGAAAAGCACGAGGCAGCCAGAGCAGGGTATGAACGCCGCTGAGAACAAACGTGCCTACCAGGAGAGCCGTCATTCCCCAGAATGTGTAGAAGAGGAATGGATATTTGCGGGGATCGTGATGCGTGGCATGAGTCAGGTATCCGGCGAAGCGCCGGGTGGCCCCGGCATGGCACTTTTGGCAGGTCGCCGTCACATTGGCACGGCTCAAATGCGAACGCGGATCTGTAACCGGAAGTATGTCGTGGGCTCCGTGACAGTCATAGCACTTCGCGGTTTTCGTGTACCCCAGGCGGGACACCTTGCCATGATAAGTGTCGAAGTACGTCTTAGCGATCTCTTCGTGGCAGCGACCGCACGTGGCCATGATATCGAGCCGGAAGCCGCTCTCATCGGTGCGGCGGATGGAATGGGCCGTGTGGCAGTCGCTGCAGACCGGCAATTCCTTGCCGGAGTTCGCCGCTCGTCTGGCGTGAATGCTGTTATCGAATTGCTCTTCAATCCCGTGATGGCAGCGGCCGCAGGTTGCCGGCACATTATTGGGATTCACGCTGGATTCAGGATCGGAGCGGGGCAAGACCTGGTGCGCGGTGTGGCAACTGGTGCAGGTCGCGGTGACCGTCAGGCCGCTCTTCAGCAACCCCTTGCCGTGAATACTTTCCGTGTAGTGTTCGACAATCTCATGCTGGCGTCCAGTGTAGCGGACGGCCGCCTTCTGCCCCTCGCGATGGCATCGCCCGCAGAGTTTAGGAACGTTGGTAGGGAAGGTAAGCGATTGAGGGTCCGTCTTGCCGAGCACGGAGTGATTTCCATGACATTCCTTGCAAGACGGCGCATTGGGATCTTTTTTGCTGAGGAGCTGGCCATGTGTGCTCCGCAGGTAGCGCCTGCCGATTTCGTCGTGACACGAGGAGCAGTCGACCTCCCGCGTAATCGTCTCGCAAGGGCGCACATGGGAGGCGTTCACTTCCGAGTGGCACTGGCTGCACGCCACCTTTGCATGGCGCGACTTCTCGAGTTCCGCCACGCGGACATACAGAGACAACCCGTCGCGCGCACGCTTGAGGCGCTCGTTGGCGTGGCAGCGCATACAGTCGGCGTCGGCCATGCCCTGGGAGTAAAAGACCTTCCTGATTTTGTGCGGCTGGTGGCAGTCCACGCAGGCAGGCAGGTCGTTCGCTTTCTTTTCCCATAGTTCGCCTCTAATGACCTTGCGATGCACAGCTTCGATCTCCGCGTGGCACCTGGTGCAGGTGGCGGCAATGTTTCGGCGGGCGATGGAAGAGGCCGGATCGGTGTGCGGGAGGATCAAGTGGGCGGTGTGGCAGGTAGCGCAAGTAGGCGCAACGATCAGGCCCTTTTTTAACAGGCCCTCGCCATGAATGCTTTCCGAATAATTTTCCAGGATATTCGCTTGGGGGATAGGGCGATTCAACTGAACCGGCGTTCCCTCGCGGTGGCACTTGCCGCAGACAAAAGGAACTTTCAGCGGGGCCACGGCGGAGCGGGAGTCCTTGACGGGAAGGATGTCGTGATTACCGTGGCAGTCCACGCAGCGTGGGGCAAGAGGATCGCCGCGGGCGATGGCCTTCCCGTGAAGCGATCGTGCATGTTGTTCCTGCTCGCTGGGATGGCATGTCCCGCAGTTGACCTTGGCCAGGGGAGTCTCGTGGGGCAGATCTTTCCCCTCGAGGTCGGCGTGACAACCGGTACACCCCAAGCTCCCGTGAACGGAGGAAGAGAACTTTTTTACGTCCACGAACAGCGAGACGGTCTTGCCGGCTCGCGTCGTGGTCATACTTTTTTCGCCGTGGCAAGCAAGACATTCTTCGCCCGGCTGAGAAGGCGGGCTAGCGCCGCCGGGCGCAGGTTTCTTGGCAAGGAGAAGTGGAGAAGCCAAGAACAGGAGCAGGGCGGCGAGAAAGGTCTCACCCGCGCACCTCGGAATCTGCCCTGCTCTCATTTTCAGTACGTCCGGACTTTTCCAACTTACTATTTCAAGCCAAGATCGGTGAGCACCTTAGGATTTTGCTCTTCCACCGCCAGCAGATTGTGGCAAGCCGAGCAATCGTTGGTGATGGCCAGGCCGTCCGCGCTGACGTGGCTCCCGTCATGGCATCGGAAACATCCCGGAAAATCGTTGTGCCCGATATTGTTGGCGTGCACGCCCCAAGTCACCTTCATCGCCGGGAAAATATTGCGCAGGTAGATGTTAGCGACAGTTTCCGCCGATTGTTCGACCAGCGCGCGCCTGGAGTCGTAGATGCTCGCGTAATTTGTGCGGTAAAAGGTTTTCATACTCTCGATGATCCGCTGTTGCGCGGTTTCCCGGTCCGGGTAGTCCGCCTTCAGCAGTTCCACCGCCTTTTTCCGGATGAAGGGAAGCTCAGGGCTGATGAATCCCGCCGCCATCTGCTTGTTCACGGCATTTTCCGGGAGTTCGAACGCGTGCGTTGGCCGGTTGTGGCAATCGACGCAATCCATCGAGCGGTGCTCTCCGGCATCGAGCTGCTGCTTGGTGGCTTGAATGTCGCTGGAGACGTATTCCACCGTTTTTCCCTTGTCGTCGGTGTAATAGACGACGGGAATGACCTGTCTCTGCGCGTCAATCGAGATATAGCGGATGCGCGAGCCTTCATCCAGGTGCCGCCCGTGAATGCCCACCGAGCCCTGCCAGGTCCGCCCGCCCACCTTCATCAGCAGCACCGTGGTTTGCGGCGTATTTTTTTCGTCATCCTTATATGTGGTCTTCACGACGAATTTGTCGCCAGTGAAGCGCTGCGGCCAGTGGCATTGCTCGCAAGTCTCGCGCGCCGGGCGAAGATATTTTACGGGCGCGGGAATCGGCCGCGAATAAGTATGGAAGGTAACGGCAAAAACCTGCCGCACGCCGGAGAGTTTCGAACGAACGAACCATCCCGCGCCCGGTCCGATGTGGCACTCCACGCATTCCACGTGGGCGTGCGGCGAACCCTGATAGGCCGCGAATTCCGGCTCCATGACCGTGTGGCAGGTCTGCCCGCAGAATTGCGTCGTATCCATGTAGGCGACGCCACGATAGGAGGCGGTACCAAAAATAATGACATTCAGGAAAGTCGCCATGACAACAAGGAAAAATCCCTGCCGGACCATCGGCTCGCGCAGATTCACCGCGGGATAGATGTCCTGGAGTTCGCCCTTTTCCCGCAGGTGGCGCCGCCGCAACAGAATGCCGATGGGAATGAGCACCAGCCCGAAGACAAAGACTCCCGGCAGAATCAGAAAAAGCAGGATGCCGATGTAAGGATGCGGGGGGCCGGGGAGGAAAATTTCATAAAACCAGAAGGCGATGAGGGTAACGGCGCTGCTCGTGGTGAGCACGGCGCCCGCCAGAGTTAAGGGATTCTGTCCCAGAAAGTAGAGCAGCCGGATCCAGCCACGGATGGTGTCGCGAAGTGTCATGTGCCCCGGCGCTCGGCAGCCTCCTCTCTTTGTGCGGGCAAACTCACCCTAGACGATGAACCCCGGCGCGTGGTGCGCCGGGGCTCGGGGAGAAACAGAATGGTTTCGCCTGAATTTCCTTGCCCCGCCGCTTTACTTCTTGCAGAGCCCGCGGATGTGAGCAATGACGTCCTTGACCTCTGCCTCGGTGAGCTTCTTATCGTAGGCCGGCATTTTGTTTTTGCCCTTGACGATGATGGCGGTCCACTCCTCGTCGGCTTCCTTTTTCACTTCGTCGGAACAGAAGTCGCGCGCCTTTGTCGCTTTCCCCGCGGGTGTCGCGCCTGCGCCATCCGCGCCGTGGCAACTCGCGCATTTCGCCTTGTAAACTTTCTCTCCCTCGCCCTGCGCCTTGGCCCCCGCGGACAACAGGCACATCGTGGCGATGAGAGCTCCGGCGATCGCCAGCCCGTTCAATATACTGATTCGCTTCACCATGACATCCTCCGTTCACAAACACACTTCTATCGCGCGGAGCCGACCGTCAACGGGCCAGCTCCGCGTCCGAAGCCAATATTTTCAGGCCGCCGGGCTACTTCTTTTTCCCGAACGCCCGGATATAGCCGACCAAATCCTTCACCTGCTCCGGCGTCAGCGTCTTGTACGCGGGCATTTTTCCCTTGCCCTTGCTGATGGCGTCGGTCAGATCGGCGTCGCTCATCTTTTCCACTTCTTCGGAGGCGAAGCTTCTCACCTTCATGGTCTTGCCGGTGGCGGTTTCGCCCTTGCCGTCGGGGCCGTGGCACATCGCGCACTTCGCTTTGTACGTTGCTTCGGCCGCGTCGCCGGCCCTGGCGGGCGCGCTAAGGAAGCTAACTCCCGCGAGCACCGCTGCAGCCACCAACGTCGTTTCCATCCAAGTCATTGTTTTCCGCATGATCCTCTTCCTCCTGCAAAATGATCGTAGAACCTAGCGCGTTTCCCCGCGCCTTCCTTCTCGGAGCGGAAGGTCATCCAGGAAGATTCCTGGATCAGCTCCGAATGCCTGTTGTCCTTCCCGTCTCCGGATTCGAATCCGGCTCTTTCTCCCGGCAGTTGAATTTTCCCAATTCGTCAAGCTTTTGGCGCCCCGCGCTCCGTCTGCCGGATGTAGAAAAAAAGCCCCACGAGGGCGATCAAGATGAAGATCAGCGCGTAGCCCAAACCGCGGCGGCGGTAATCGCGCTCCGCCAATGCATTCTTGCCGGCTTGCAAGTTTTTCGCCGCGATTTTGAGGCCCTCCTGAATATCTTGATCCACGAGATCCTTCTGGAAGCTATGGATGGTGACGCGCGCCTTAGTCAGCGCATCGCGCGCCTGATCTTCGTCGAGGCGGGCCTGGCTGACCTCCATGCCGGACGATTCGGCGACAGCGAGCACCTTGTTGGCCTCCTTGATGGCGCCGTCCAGGCGCTGCAAGTTGGCCAGCATTTCGTTGCGTGCCTGGTCGCAACTATCGCCGGGCGAATGGCACTGCATGCAAACGGCCTGAGGCCCGGTGCCAAGTTTCGCGTCGGTGGGATGGATGATCGCGTGATTACTGTGACATACGACGCATCCGGGAAGCCCCGCGGCTTGAAAGGCGGCTTTGTGCGAGCTTTTTTCATACATCTGGTCCTGGAAGACGTGGCAGGTGGCGCAGACGTTCTGGACGGAGTTCACTCCCGGCGGGGCCGCGCCATGGTTGCCGTGGCACGTGGTGCAAGTCGGGGCGCTCAAGTCGCCGCGGACGACCATGGCCTCATGGTGGACGCTGCTGTTGTACTTTTCAAATTGATCCGTGGGAATCGAATATCCTTTCATGTACGCAGCGTCGGCATGGCAGCGCGAGCAGGTGGTGGCGACGTTGAGGGGGTGGACTTTCGAACGCGTGTCGCTGGCGGGGCGCAAGTCGTGCACGCCGTGGCAATCGGTGCAGACCGCGACTTTGGTGTCGCCCTTGGCGAAAAGCTTGCCGTGAACGCTTGTCTTGTATTGGCTGAACTGGTCGGTTCTCAGAGAAGGATTGTACTTGCGCATGAACGCCGCATCGGAGTGACAGCTTCCGCAGAGCGCGGGGATCTTGCTGCGGTCGATTTTTCCGCGGAAGCCGGCGGCTTTGCTCATGGCATCGGGACCGGCGATGGTGGGATTCCCGCCATGGCAACTTGCGCAGGTCAGCCCTTTTTCGGAATGGATGTCCTGGGCGAATTGTTCCGCGGTCACCTGGTAGGGGGGATCGAGGGAGGCGTGGCAGTCGAGGCAGGTGTTCTGGGTTTGCGCGCGCGCGGCGCCGCCGCAAAGAATCAGCAGCAGCGACGCGAGCAGCGCTCCGCGGAGTATGTTATTTCGCCATGTATCCATAAATTGTCATCGCGATGATGTAACTGAGCGCAAATACTCCCGCGCCCATGAGGAATTTGCGGCCACGGCCGCGTCCCACCTGGTCGAAAAAAGGAAGCAGCATCCAAAGGGCTCCCGCCAGGCCGAATACGAGAACGCCGAAGACATCGCCGTCCACAAACCAAATCTTTGCGGGAATTTTCTTGAGCGTCTGGAACATGAACATGAAATACCATTCGGGCCGGATGCCGGCGGGGGCGGAAGCAAAAGGATCGGCTTTGGTGCCCAATTCCCAGGGACGAATCGCGGCCAGCCCCCCGAGAACTCCCAGTGCGATGTACCAGGCCATCATCTCGCGCAAGAAAAAGCTGGGAAAGAATTTCATCTGACGGGCTTCACCGGGAGAGGCTTTCCAGCGCGCTTCGACGCCCGGCGGGACGCTCATGCCGAAATACTGGACCAGCACGAGATGAAAGAGGATTAGAACCGTGGTGATTCCGGGCAGAACGGCGACGTGAAATCCAAAAAAGCGAGTGAGGGTCGCGCCCGTCACTTCTTCGCCACCGCGCAGGAAAACCATCATGCTATGGCCGACAAGGGGAACCTGGCCGGTGATATCCGTGCCCACTTTGGTGGCGAAAAAGGCCAGCGTGTTCCACGGAAGAAGGTAACCGCTGAAACCGAATCCCATGGCCAGGAAGAGAAGCAACATGCCGCTGACCCAGGTGAGCTCGCGTGGCTTGCGGTAAGCGCGCAAGAAAACCACGCTGAACATATGGGCGAAAGCGGTGAGAATCATCAGGTTTGCGGCCCAGGAATGAACAGAGCGGATCAGCCAGCCGAACTGCACGCGAGTCATGATGTACTGCACGCTTTCGAAAGCCTCATTGGCGCCGGGGCGGTAATAGAGCAGCAGGAGGATGCCGGTGCAGACCTGAATCATAAAGAGAAAGAGCGTGATGCCGCCGAGGAAATACCAATAGGAGAGCTTGTGGATGGGGACAGTCTTTTTCTTCAGCGGGCCGATGATCTCCGCCCAATGGAAGCGTTCATCCAGCCAGCTCTGGACGCGGGTGAACAAACTCACCTCAAGCCTCCCGCTTCCGGCTGACGACGATTTCGTCGCCGCGGACGTGCACCTGGAAAGCTTCAAGCGGGCGCGGAGGCGGGCCGGAGATATTGCGTCCGTTGAGGTCGTATAAACCGTTGTGGCAGGCACACCAGATCTCGTGCAGGTCGTTGCGGTATTGCACGGTGCAGCCCAGATGGGTGCAGACAGCAGACAAGGAGCGATACTCGCCTTCGGCGGTCATCACCAACAAGGCGGGGCGGCTGCCAAAGCGAAAAATCTTGCCGGTGTTGGGCTTAAGGTCGCCGATCTTGGCGGCCACCACTTCATCGCCGCCCAGATCCGCCACGGGTGGTGGAACGAGGTAGCGCAGGACGGGATAGACGAAGGCGGCGATCGACGCGAATATGCCGCCCCCCAGGAGCATTTCGACTAACCGGCGCCGCACCGGCTGAATCCTTGCGGGTTCTTTCGTTTCCATAGAAGTTGTAGTTTCTGTTTGTTTGATTGCTAAGTGATGCGAATCAGTGCTTTTTCGCCAGGTCCCGGATGTATGCCAGCAGCTTGTCGATCTGTTCCTTGCTCAGCTTCGTTTCGTACGCGGGCATCTTGTTCTTGCCCTTGGTGATGATGGTTTTCAGATCCGCGTCAGATTTTTTCTGGACATCGGCGGAAAGCAGATCGGGAATTTTCAGTTTTTCCCCCATCATGGTTTTGCCTGACCCGTCGGGCCCGTGGCACATGCCGCACTTCCCCTTGAAGAGGCTTTCGCCGGTTTCCTGGGCCCGCACTGGAAGGCTGAGCAGAAGGACCACACCGATCGTCAAAACGCCCAACATCAACTTGCTCAGACCCCAAGTTACCTTTGTCATCATACCCTCCAGTGTTTTCATTTTCTATCTCTTAGCGGCTCATGCCCGCATGTTTCTCTTCAGAAGGCATATCTTACCGAAAGTGTGACCAGATTGGCTCGGAAATTTCGCGGGCCATAGATGTCAATGATGGCTCCGGCTGTGGGGTCTTCGTGGTAGCCGTAATAATCCCAATAAGCTTTCCCGGTCCAACCTTTAGCAAACTGGTAATCTACGCCGCCAAAGGGATGGAGCCACTTGGAGTTGAGCGGGCCGGTGACCTCATTGGGGAAGGGCGCCTGGGGATCAAGACGCAGTTGCGAGCCGCTCGTGCCCGTCAGATCCGCGCCCAGCCTGGCGGTCAGACGCTTGACTGGCGTTAGCGTCAGATTGAAATAACCATAATTGGAGGTGTTGGTGTACGTGGAGACTTGCTGGACCAACCCGGTAACGTTTGGGCACGGGCCGATGCCCGGTCCCACGACGCCGACGCCGCCAATGGTGACAGTGCTGGTGTAGCAAATCAGAACCTGAGAGAAGATGTCATCGTAGTTATAGCCGATTTCGAACCCGACTTTATCCACCGGCTGGAAGATCGCGGAAACGCCGTAGCTTCGATCGTGCTGGAGGTCATTCACCGTGGCGACGTTATTCCGGCCTTCCCAGATGTTGACGTTTCCATTGAGGTTCAACCAGTCGGCGACTTTGTACTTCGTCCGGATCCGGTATTCCTGGGATTGCCGCGGGCTGATGCGCGTGAAGGCGTTGTCCGCGCTCGTCAACTCGCCGTCAAGGCTGATTCTCCAGTTGTCGGTGGGCCGGGCCCAGAAGCCGAAAAGTGCAGCGTGCTCATTAATAAAGATCTGGCCAGCGGGGTCGGGAGGGCCGGCAGGCACGACGTAGCTGATGGAGCCGTCGGTGTTCTGCGTGCAGCCGGCGGGCAGAACCCCACCGACGAGGGCGCAAGATCCGCGCGCGGCATTGCTCGGGAAATAAATCTGGTCTGCCGTGCTGTAGAAGTTGTCGGCAATGGCGCGATGGCGGAAGCGGTAGCCCAGCCTTGCTCCAACCTTCCGATTGAACTGATATTCCAATTCCGCAATGTTGGTCTTCTCGTCCTGCTTCAGGAAATTGGCGTTCAAAAGAAGAGCAACGTCCGGCCCAGAGCTGGTGGAGTGCACCGGCGTGCCAGCGACCGTGCCGGCGGGAGCAGCGCAATTCACGGGAAGGGTTGCTGTGGAGGCGAAGACATTGGCCGGGGTCAACAAGTTGGGACTGAAGAATGAACAGTCGGAAGAGTAGAACTGCGCGGGGTCATGCCAGTTCTCAAAGTGGAAAGAATCGGTGAAACTCAGCTTGGTGGTGATATGCCAGGTCGCTCCAAAATCGGCGGTGGCTGCCACGCGCCTTCCTTGTATCGGCCCGGTGAGTTGGTCATTCCTCAGGTTGGTACGCGCCTCGCGGCCAAAGATCGTTTCGTTGTAGTCATAAACGTTCATGTCTCCAGCCGAATAGCTGGCGCGCGCGGAAATCTCCCAATCCTTCCAGTAGTTCGACTGCAGACTGATCTGTTCGGTTGGGGTGTTAGTACGGATTCTTGAGTGGTTGAAATAACTGAAATAAGCGCTGCAAGTCGGATTCACAAAACCTGTCGACAGAAACGTTCCGCTGCAAGGCTGACCGGCTCCCGCATTTAAAGACACGCCTAGGTCCACGGGCGTTCCGTTGGACAGCGAAAACAAGGGGTTGGCAAACGGGTCGGTCGCCCCTGTGTCTCCCTTGAAATAATTCCAGATCTGGTCGTAGCTGATGTTCGTGCGCGGCAGGAGCTTGAAATCGACTCCCACGCGGTAGGTGTTGACAGTCGACTTGTAGTTGTCGAAGAGCGCTTGTTCCGTTCCCTGGTGGATGGTCGAAAAGCCCGGGCCTTCGACAATGTTCCTCGAGTAGCCCACCCGGAATCTGACCTTGGATTCCGGCAACAGCAGCAAGTTGTAATCGCCCAGTTTGCGGCGCGTGTTCATCAGGTGCGGGGAGGTGACCTGAACGCAACTGATGCAAGCGGGAGCGGCGTACCCTGTGGGCCCGTTGGCGAAGGGCGTGGTGGGATTGTACGGGTTTGCCAGCAGCGAATAGTCCCAGAAATTCTCGTCCTTGCGGAACGAGGCGTCGAAGTTGTACCACTTGTTCTTGCTGATGCGCAGCCGGCTCGCCATGTTCGGGTCGCCGCCGTATCCGAAGTTGCTGAAGTAGAACCTATCAAAAAGCGTTCCATGGTGATCCAGGGAACGCATTTCCATGGTGAAACCGAGGAGCCGCGGGCCCTGCTGCAAATTGACAAAGCTATCGTAGGTCTGGAAGTTTCCGCCGACACTCGTAAAGCGGCCGCCAAACTCGATGGACTGCTTGATATTGTAATTCCCCTGGTCAATGCCCTTCTGTTCCTCTTCCTGCTGGGCGCGCGCTGCGGGCAGCGCGAGAGTCAGCAGTACCGCAAGCGCAAGGAGGAACAGCGATGCTATCCGCGTGTGAAATTCAGATTTGTGAGTCATGTTCATATTTCGCATCGTCGCCCCCTACTGGAAGAAGAACTCATTGGCATTCGAGCCGTGAATTTGGGTATGGCACATGGTGCAGGCTTGATACTTCTGTGCCTGGTTGTGGAAGGTGGGAGTAGCCGCCGGACCCACGCCAACCGGGAAGGCGTGGCACTCCAGGCAGACCAAGTTAACCTGGGCGCGTTTCAGAAGCCGCGGATTTGAGGACCCGTGCGGCATATGGCAGGCCACGCATCCTTCAATCTTCACGGCCTCGTGTTCATAGACGAACGGCCCGGCCTTGTCCGCGTGACACTTGAAGCAGACGAGGTCCTGCGAGGAGGTCGCCCGCAACTGCCGCGGGAGGAATGAGCCGTGCGGATTGTGGCAGTCGGAGCAAGTCACCAGGCCCTCGTTCACGCGATGGTGAAACGGCCGGTTGAACTGCTGCTTCTTGTCCTGATGGCAGCCGTAGCAGAGCGCGGGCTGTTTGTCCTTCATCAAAAACTGGCTTTCCTTGGGGTGATGGGGATCGTGGCAGTCGGTGCAAGCGACTCCATTCTGGAGGTGCACCGAGCGGGAGTAGTTGCTGTGCTCTTCGCCGTACTGGTGGCAATCCAGGCAGCGCGCACTGATTTCCGCGGCGGAGGCGTTCTTGAAGGTGAAGATCTTGGTCTTGTCGCCGCCTCCCTCCACGTGCTCCTTCCCCGGCCCGTGGCAAGCTTCGCAGCCGTGCCACTCCGGCCCCTTCTTTGTATCCAGCGTGGTTACAAAGTGAGGCGAATCTTCATACGTCTTGATGAAGCCCTTCGAAGGCATGTCTTCGTGGCAGGTCTTGCAGGTTTCCTCCCCGACGTACAGCGAAGGATCCGTCGGCCGGACGTACTTCTTCTCCTGGTCCGCGGGCTTGCTCTTGTCCCCGGCGGCCCATCCCATGACCGCCAAGCCGCCGAGAAGAACGACTAAGGTGAAGAGCCGAACGATGTCCCTGCCTGAGAAACGCATTGTTTTTTCTCCTACACCCCGATCGAAAAAGACACGGTCAGGTTAAACCGATGTTTGCTTGGGCCAATTCTCGTAGCGTCCGACGGATTGTGCGGTGATATACATCACATCTGGACGTGATATCTGACAGCTCTGCAATAGGCAAGAGCGGACCTATCAGGAGGCGCTCGTTAACCCTCGTTCTGAACTTCGGGTTTGCCATGCCAACGATTCTTGCGAGCGAGGGCCCGGGCTATGACTGAATTCACGCCCAAGATGAAAAGCAGGGAAGGACGAAAGGATAAAGGCTAAGTTACACGATCTTTTTGCCTTGTCAATTGAAAAATAATTGAATAGTAAAAAACTTTCCAGGTTAATGGAAGATGGACTGATCTGGTCCTCTTGGACCGGAATGGTCCGCGTTTCCTCCCAATTCTTGCCGCGGTTCCTCGGCACATGCGTATGTGCGCACAACGAAGGCCCTCAATGTGAGATAGATCACACCGCCGCTCTGCGCAGTCTGTTGGCGAATGATTCCGCGGGCTGCGCCTTCCATCCATTCGCTTCTCCGCGATCCGGCGCGGATCTGCATCCAATGAAGAACACAGAAAGAAAACTGGTGGCTAATTCTGATTGGGGAATTTAGTTCCACCGGCTGCTTCCCCGCAAGGTGCCCCGTGCGGCCCGGCGCTGCTGCGTTTTGGGCGGCGAGTCGTGCTAAACTTTATAGAATTCAGGCCCGTAGCTCAGTTGGTTAGAGCGCTACCTTGACACGGTAGAGGTCTGGGGTTCGAGTCCCCACGGGCCTACCATCGTTTTCATAGGGATACGGAGAATTGCCAAAATTCTCCAGCCCGTGATTCCGCGTACTCAGTGCTTTAGCATGGCTTCCATCACTTGGTCTTGCGCCACGGACAACCCTAAATAGTCCCGATGTAAGAGTTACCTACGATTCCCCTGTGACCCGGCTGTAGCTTCCCACATTGCCGTTTCTGGACCGCAAGGCAAAGCGCTGATGGGTTCCAGGGTTGCTTTCGCATAACCCGACGAATCGCTTTGATCCGTTTTCGGTCAACGCTGTGCCGTTAGGCGGGAGCTATCCAAACTCCAGCGCGTAGTCGCCCAGCATTACTTCATCGCGATCACGTGCTCCACGAACTGATCGACGGCGATCTCGGTGCCCTGGTAAAAGCCCGATGCTTTGTTTTTCTCGAGGTCCGCTTCATCCCGGTGCAGCGCCGTGAAGACGTAGCGAGTGCCGGTTCCCACGGGTTCCATCGTAATGATGGCGGTGATCGGAATGTCGTCAAAGACAGCCGGACGATAGCCAGGAAACAACATGGAGGTCCAGATAAGTCGCTCCATCGGAACAACGTCCAGGAAACAGCCGAGGTTGGGAGACTCCTGACCGTCTCCCATTGCGATGTCGATGCTGAAGATGCCGCCCGGTCGCACGTCCATTTCGGTTCGCACCACACGCCCCCAGGGCTTGGGCATGTACCACTCCTTGAGATGCTCCGGTTTCGTCAACGCTTCCCAGACGAGCCGCGTGGGAGCGTCGATGAACCGTTCGATCGCGAAGTCAAGTTTCGGATTGATCGTGAATTGCTTGCTCATGAGTCTGATTCCTTCTCCTTGAGTTGTTTGACGTATTGGTCGAACCGCTCCAGTCGAGCTTCCCACGACTGACGACGCGCGGTCAGCCAGTCTTCAACGACCTTGAACCGTTCGGGTGCGATCTCATACGTCCGCACTCGCCCGCGCTTTTTCGACCTCACCAGTCGGCTCTGTTCGAGCACCGAGAGGTGCTGCACGAACGACGGGAGCTGCATGTCGAACGGTGCCGCCAGTTCGCTGACGGTGGCTGGTCCGACAGACAGTCGCTCCAGGACTTTCCGCCGAGTCGAGTTGGACAAGGCGTGAAAAACTTCGTCAGCGGCTGCGGCTTGAATCATTTCCGACACCATCCAAGTGCTCGGGTTATCCGATCGGATTCTACAGTGGCGGAATACTTTTGTAAATACCTAAGTATTTGTTATTTTGGAAGCGGCGCGGCTTTGGCGTTCCTCCTTTGGAACGTGGTTACCATAGCGTAAGAAGCACTAATAAGTAAATAGTACGGAGGAATTATTTTTCTGGACCGCGATTCCAGCCCGTGATTGGCCCGTCTTAGACGTATTTAGAGGGGGTTAGAGGTTGCCCTGCGTTCGTGGAAGTTGTTGTAAATACTGGTTCAGTGTACCTTGACACGGTAGAGGTCTGGGGTTCGAGTCCCCACGGGCCTACCATTCCTACACCCCCCGCTCCGCAACTCACGCGTCACAGGATGTGAAAAATCCATGCCGGATGCAGTGGTGCGAGCATTATCCGCCTGAGCGAGGCGAAGCATTTCATCCGATCCGCGCTCTAGCGCTTCACGATGGCTGCAATTCTCCGGGCTCCTCCAAGTTCAACTTTTAAATGACTGCGTTTCCCGAAATGCTGCTGGCTCGGGAAGGCGGTTGTGGATTGAAGCGCGAATCATCTCGGCGAAGCGTCCAAGCCAAACTCGCGATGCGTTGTGGCCAAGGCCGCTCTCACCGCCTTCTCTTCGATCACAAAGGAGATGTTGCACTCCGAAGAACCCTGCGCGATGGCGATGATATTCACGTTTTCCCGCCCCAGCGCGTTGAACGTTCTGCCGGCAATTCCCGGCGTTCCGCGCATGTTCTCGCCCACAACCGCTACGATCGCGATATTCGAATCCGCGGTGATGTGCTCCACTTTGTGGTGCGCCAGGTCTTGCGCGAACTCCTTGCGCAGGGCTTCGATTGTGCGCCGCGCGTCCGCGGTGGAAACGATAAAGCAGATGTCGTTTTGCGAGGAGGATTGCGAAATCAAGAGAACGTTCGCGCGCACCTCCGCGGTCGTCGAAAACGTCCTGCCGACCACATCGGGCAATCCCACGATCCCGGGACCGCCCAGGCTGATCAGCGTGACATCCCGGATGGCCGTCAGCGCCTTGACGCCGCCTCCGATGCTGCGGCCCTCGCGCGTGATCTTCGTACCCGGCCGCTCAGGTGCGAAGCTGTTCCGAATCCACACAGGGATCGCGGCTTCAACGACGGGGTTCAGCGTTTTCGGATGAAGCACTTTTGCGCCAAAATAAGCCAGCTCCCCCGCTTCGCGGTAGGAGATTTCAGGGATCGTGCGCGCCTCCGGGACCAGCCGCGGGTCGGCCGTCAGCACGCCATCCACGTCCGTCCAGATGATCACTTCCTCCGCCTCCATCGCCGCGCCGAGAATCGTCGCCGAATAGTCCGAGCCGCCCCGCCCCAAGGTCGTTAACTGCCCTTCCTCCGTTGCGCCGATGAAGCCCGTCACCACCGGCACAATTCCTTTCTCCAGCAGGGGCCGCAATCGCGCTTGCGATTTTCTCCGCGTCAATTCCATCTGCGGTTCTGCTCCGCCATGATACGCGTCCGTCACGATCAGTTCCGTGGCCTCGATCGCTTCGCTTGGCAGCCCCAGTTCCCGCACCGCCCCAGCCACCAGAGGAGCGGAAAGTCTTTCTCCAAGGCTCGAGATGGCGTCCAGTGTGCGCGGAGTCAATTCCCGCAGCAGCGCCGTTCCTTCGCAGAGCCTGCGGCCTTCCGCCAGCACCTCCTCCACCTTCTGGCGGATTCGAACGCGCTCGTCTTCGCGGGGGACCAGGGTCACAAGCGCGGCTTCGTGTTGCGCGCGTAGCCTCTCAACGAGCTCCGCGGCGGCACCGCTGTCACCTGCTTCCGCTCGCTTCGCCGCTTCGATCAGCCGGTTGGTCACCCCGCTCATGGCGGAGACCACCGCGATGCAGCCGCTCTGCCGCGCTGCTTGCGCGATGATCCGCGCCGTCCGCGCGATGCACGAAGCATCGCCCACCGACGTCCCGCCAAATTTCATCACCTGTAGCTGTCGTTTCATTTCACTCCGCCCGATGGGGAACTGCCCTTGCTAGGATTACACAAGCGCGTTGCCAGTGCTGCATTGGAATGCCCCGCTCGAACTGCACCTTGCGGGTACCCGAGATTGTCTCCCACAATAACTCCCATGCCCGTCCTCTCTCCGGAAGCTCCTGCGGAGCCCGATTCTCTGCCCGAGAGCCCTTCCTATCGAAAGTTGTATTTTCTGCTTTTTCTTTGCGGATTCATCCTGCGGTTCGGGTTTGTCCTCTGGAAGAAGACCTACCTTCGCGCTCCCGGTTCGATCCTTCCTTTCGGAGCCGAGATCTGCAGCATCGCCGAGCATATCGTTCGTGGAAAAGGTTTCAGTTCGCCGTTCATTCTGGATACCGGCCCCACCGCCTGGGTCGCGCCCGTTTATCCTTATTTAGTCTCCGTCGTTTTTAGAATCCTGGGAATTTATTCGAACGCCTCGGCGCTCGTACTGCTGGGCATCCAGTGTGCCCTCGCCGCGGCAACGGGCGTCACCATCCATGCCCTGGGCCACCGCACGCTCGGAGCGCGCGCCGGATTCTGCGCCGCGTGGATCTGGGCGCTCAGCCCGTTTTTTTTCCGCTGGCCGGTGTCCTGGATCTGGGACTTTGCCGCCAGCGCCTTTCTCGTTTCCGCCGCATTCATCGTTACGCTCGACGCCGCGGCCCACAACTCCAGAAAGCTCTGGCTCGCGCTCGGCGCGCTCTGGGCGCTGATCGCGCTGACCAATCCCGCACTGCTCAGCATCATGCCGTTCACGTTTCTCTACGTCATCTTCGTGAATCACCGCTCGTTTCGGCCGTGGTTCGCTTCCCTGGCGCTCTCCGGCGTTCTTTTCGCCGCGCTGGTTTCTCCATGGCTGATTCGAAACGACCTGGTTTTCGGCCACCCGGTTTTCTTTCGCAGCAATTTCTGGTTCGAATTTCACCTCGGCAACTACCACTTCAGCAACGGAATGGGCTACAGCGGCAAGCACCCCTCGAACAACCCCGCGGAGCTCCAGAAATATGCCTCCTGGGGCGAGTTGCCTTATATCGACTATTACAAACAAGACAGCCTTCGGTTCGTTCGCGAGTATCCCGCTGAATTCGTGGACCTGACGCTCCACCGCATCTTGTGGTTCTGGGACGGCACGCCGCTCCACTATCAAGCCCGGGAATGGTGGAAGCCGTGGGAATTCTGGCCGCTTTCGCTGGGCGGCGGGCTGGGCCTTCTTTTCGTGCTCACGCGGCGTCCGCGCGGCTGGATTCTGTTTGCCGCCGCGCTCCTGGTTTATCCGCTTCCGTATTACCTCGCCTATTGCGTCGCAAAATACCGCTACGCCATCGAACCAGAGCTTCTCTTGCTTTCCGTCTATTTTATCTTCGTCATGTGGGGCGAGCTCCGCGCCCCGAAGCAGCGCCAAGCCTGATTTTTGCGGAGTTCGCAGTCTCTGCGATTGGAAACTGCGCCAGTCTCCGCAAAGGCCAAGTCCCAGCCGCCGTAGCAGAAAAAGTCGCGCGTTGACTTTTTCCGAGCGCCGCACCTACCATGACACTCGGAAATTCCACGCCAATCAAAATCGGCCCGACGGGTCAGCGTCATCGCGGCGGATTTCCGGCAACTCCGGGGATAGGTGCTCTGTCATGCAAACAAGGCGAATTTTGGGCTTAACTCTCGTGATTCTCGCCACTGCAGTGGCCATCGCGCTGCATTTTTCTCATTCCTCGGCGGACGTCACGGTGAAACCCGGCGACGTGAATGACGCGCGCATCGCGGCCGACCTCGCCACGGGAACCAACTGGCTCGTGAACGGCCGCACCAACGATTCGAAGCATTTTAGCCCGCTCAAGCAGATCAACGATTCGAACGCCGGTAAGCTTCGCCTGGCCTGGTATCTGGATTACGACGGAGCGATGGGCGTGGTCTCCGAGCCGCTCGTCGTCGACGGCGTGATCTACGTAAGCGCGCCGCTTTCGAAAATATATGCCGTGGATGCCGCCTCCGGAAAACTGGTCTGGAAATTCGATCCCCAAGTGCGCCTGAACCAAGCCCTGAACGGCTCCTATTCCGCTCGCACCAATGGCGGCGTGGCCGTCTGGAACGGCAAAGTCTACGTGGGCACTGGCGATTGCCGCCTCGTGGCCATTGACGCCGCCACCGCAAAGCAAGTTTGGGAAGCCACCGTCTGCGACCCGCTGCAAACGGGCATCACCGGCGCGCCTCATGTTGCCAAGGGCAAAATCCTGATGGGCTTCAACGGCTCGGACGATGGCATTCGTGGCGCTCTGGTCGCCTACGACGCGGAAACCGGCAAGGAAGCCTGGCGCTTCTGGACCGTTCCCGGCGATCCCGCGAAAGGTTTCGAAACGAAAGAGCTCGAGATGGCCGCGAAGACCTGGTCCGGCGACAAGTGGTGGCGCATCGGCGGCGGCGACGTCTGGCACGCCATCACTTACGATGACGCCACCGGCCTCGTCATTTTCGGCAACGCTGGCGCAGGCGTGGACTACGGCGAAATGTCTGCCATCAAAGTGACCGGTGAAAAACTCTTCTCCCAGTGCGTCATCGCCGTCGACGCGGAAACTGGAAAATACGTCTGGCACTTCCAGACCGGCACCGAGGGCGTGCATTCCGAGAACAATCAAATCGTGATGGCCGACCTCGTCCTCAACGGCGAAAAACGCCATGTCGCCATGACCGTTCCGAAAAACGGTTTCTTCTATGTGCTCGACGCGAAGACGGGAAAGCTGCTTTCGGCAAATCCGCTGGTGAAAACCACGTGGGCCAGTTCGTACGATCTGCAAACCGGCCGCCCCGTCCTGATTCCCGCTGCGCAAGGCGGCGGCAAGCAGTGGACCGTCCACAACTGGTGGCCCATGAGCTACGATGCGATGACCGGGCTGGTGTACATCCCGGCCACCGATCGCCGCTCTGACTCCAAATCCGCCGTCGAAGCAGGCGAAGGCGGCGAGGACCTCTTCGGCCGGCTCATCGCGTGGGATCCGGTCGCGCAATCCGCGCGCTGGTCCATCGAAGAACCCATCGCCGTGAATGGCGGGATTCTCTCCACCGCCGGCAATCTCGTTTTCCAGGGGCAGGGCACCGGAGAATTTGCCGCCTACGCCGCGGATACCGGAAAAAAGCTCTGGTCCATTCAGACAAAGTCCGCCATCGATTCGATTCCCGTCACGTTTTCCGCGAATGGCGAGCAGTACGTCATCACTTCGGTGGGCTGGGGCTCCGGCTCGCGTTTGTTTGCTCCCGCGCGCACCATGGCCACGCCCGAATCGAAGCGCGGCCCGGTGCGCCTCTACGCCTTCAAGCTCGGCGGCAACGCGCCATTTCCATTTCCGCGCATCGAGGTTCCTCCGGTGCCGAAACCGCCCGAGCAAAAAGCCAGCCTGGAAACGATTCGCAAGGGTGAAAAGCTCTACGTCTCGTTCTACTGCGAAGGCTGCCACTCGCCGGGCATTGACGGCAGCGGCGCCTGGGTCGAAGACGGCACGATTCCCGACCTTCGCTACGCCCCGCCCGAAGTTCATAAAGACTGGTACACGATCGTCATGGGCGGCACGCACTGGGAAAAGGGCATGCCCGGCCTCGCCAACCCGCCGAAATTCGCATTCCCAAATGCGCACATGACCGTCGCCGACGCAGACGCCATTCATGCCTACGTGATCAGCCAGGCGTGGAAGGCTTACAAGGGCGAACAGGAAGCCGCCCACACCAAGCGCGAAAACTACTAGTCCCAGCCTCAACGCCCCGGGCGGGCCAGGTTTGCGCTGAACTTATCCCCCCGCCCCCTCAGGCCCTCCCTCTTTACTTGTCCGGCCATCCGAGTTACCGGGAGTTGGCCGAGCATCCAAGCAGCGGTTCACCGCTGGGAGGCACATTTATGAGCATCTGTCCCCCTGGACGGGACGCGGACATCTAGCGCTCCCCCACATGTTGTCTATATTAATTATCTTTAATCTGTCTGGTATTGGACATAACTCAAACGACAGAGAGTGCACACTGCTGTAAAAGAGAGGATTGGTTTGCCATGTCAAAACTCAGAGTCTTGCTCGTCGATGATGACGAAGACATCCGCGCCGTGTTCCGGGAAGGCTTAGAGCGCCGCGGGTTTGAAGTCGTCCCCGCCGCCACAGTAAGTGGAGCGCTGCAACTTATTGCTTCGGAAAGCTTTGACGTATTGCTTTCCGACCTGCACATGCCGGATGCGGGTGATGGTTTCACGGTCGTCAGCGCGATGCGCCGGACGCACCCCAAGGCCGTTACTCTGGTGCTCAGCGGCTATCCGGCGCTCCAGGAGGCTATGTCCGCTATTTTATTGCAAGCGGATGAAGTCCTTGTGAAACCCATCGGAATCGCCGCCATCACTGAGATTATTGATAGAAAACTTTCGAAAGCCAAGGATGCCACACCGGCGAAGAAGGAGAGCGTGGCCGCCATCCTGGAGCGCGAATCCGATTCCACGATTCGGGCCTGGATGGAACTTGTGGAACAAGACGAAGAATTGAAGGTGATTCGCCTCAACTTCGAGGAGCGCACCGGACATCTTCCAAAACTGCTGCGAGACCTGATAAGCCGTCTGCGTCTTCACGAAGGCACGAAAGCGCCTGTCTCCATCGCCGCCGGGGACCATGGATCTCTGCGGCGCAAGCAGGGCTACACCGTTCCCATGGTGGTGGAGGAATCCCGAATCCTGCAAGTCAGCATCTTCAAGACGCTTGACAAAAATATGGCATCGGTGGATTTCAGCAAGGTACTGCGGGATGTGGTAACCATTGCCGATGAGGTGGATGCTCAATTGAAAGAGCAGATGGTGCGCTTTATGGAACCCAGGATCGCTCAGTCAGCCGCCTAGGCCGGGTCCTGCTGACTACCTGACGGTCAGCCGTTTTTCGGACCCCAATTCTCTCGTTGCGAATTTTGACGAGTTGTCGCTGAGATGATCACCAGTGAAGTGGCCAGCGCCTGATTTAAGCATTTACCGCACAAATAGTTTCCAGCATAGGGGACTCTAAACTCCACCGGCACAAGGGGCGCCCTGCAGTGCGAGACCTTCCTGGCCTGGCTCCGGTTCACATAGCGGGTGCGAAGATGTAACGTAAGCTACGCCATGCAAGCGAGTCCGGCCCGATTCTCGTCCCGCGCTGTAAAGATCGCCTGGTGGTTGGGGGCGGCGGCGCTGGTTTTTGCCATTTTTATCAAGATCACTTCTGAACTCTTGGAGCACGAGTTGTCTGGCCTGGACCGGGCGATTCTGCTTGCTGTCGCGAAAGCGCGAACTCCCTGGCTAACGGTAATGGCCGTGGATTTGACGGCATTGGGGTCGGTCACGCTCGTGGTGCTGATTTCGACCGTAGCTTTGTGTGTGCTTCTTCTCTTGAAGGACCGGATGGGCGCGCTGCAACTGGTGGCAGCTTCCCTGGGTGCGGGAATTTTGACGAGTGCAGTAAAAAACTTCATCGACCGGCCCCGCCCTGAAGTAGTTACACAGCTCATCCAGGTTTCGGGTTTTTCCTATCCTAGCGGGCACTCGCTGGCAGCGGCATCGCTCTATTTGACGGTCGCTATTCTTGTGTGTCGCCATCTTCAAAAAATCGGCCATCAAATCGCGATCCTGATGATGACGGCGGCGATCATACTGCTGGTGGGAACATCTCGCATCTACCTCGGTGTGCATTACCCGAGCGACGTCGTCAGTGGCATATTGCTTGGGACGGCCTGGGCGCTTTTGCTGGCCGGGTGCTTTTCGTTTATCCTTGCCCCCAAGTCGCTCGCTGCGGACAATAACCCTATGGATTGAGCGGCGCCAGTTTCATCGTAACTCCTTCATCGGAAACTGAGGAACCGCCTGACAACTGTCGGCAACAAGGTCTATCACCGGCTAATCCCCTAATGTCTGTTCAGCCCCCTTCACGCAGGCTGATCCGCCGTACGCGCTCCTTCGGTTGAGCCCCCGCCAACCCGGGTGTTATCCTGCCTTCTATGGCGGACCCCGTTATTTCTCCGCCGGAAGTGGCGTTCCCATCCCCGCTCGAACACTCCCGGCGTCAGCTTGAAGCCTTGCTGGAAGTCAGCGAGGCCATCGCCCAGCAGCGCGAGCTTCCCGCGCTGTTCCACGACCTTGCCGCGCGCCTGCACGCCGTCATCGACTTCGACTTCCTCACGCTCGTTCTTCACGACCCCGCGCGCAACGTCATGCGCCTGCACATCCTCGAAACTCATATTCCCGGCGAAAAGCCCACCGGCAGTGAGACTCCGGTCGAGGGCCATCCCGCCGGCTGGGTCTGGCAGACACAGCAGTCCTTCGTTGTCAGCGACATCGAAGAGGAAACACGCTTCCCCGAGATTCTGCGGCGGCTTCGCGAATACAACGTGCGTTCCCTCGCGCTCATCCCCTTGACCACCGCGCAGCGCCGTCTCGGCGCCCTGGGCTTCGGCCGCATCGTTCCGCAGCGCATCACGGACACCGAACTCCAATTCATGCAGCGCGTCGCCAGCCAGGTCGCGGTCGCGGTGGACAATGCTCTCAATTTTGAAACTTCCCAGGCCTATCAATCTCAGCTCGCCCGCGAGCGCGATCGCCTTCGCGTGCTCCTCGAGATCAACAACGTCCTGGTCACCAGCCGCGAATTTCCCGAACTCTTCCGCGGCATCATTTCCACGCTCGAGCGCGTCATTCACCACGACTACACCAGCCTCGCGCTCCTCGATTCCGCCACCGGCCTGCTCAAAATTCACTCTCTCGATTTTCCCGGCGGCCAGGACCTCATCCGCAAGGAGATCACCGTTCCCCGGGACATTTCCCCTTCCGGTCAGGCCATCGCCAGCGGCCTTCCGCTCCTCATCAGCGGTGCGGAAATCGACCGTTACCCGAACGAAATCATCCGCGTTCTCCGCAAAGAAGGCGTGCAATCCATGTGCTGCGTCCCGCTCATCACCCACGGCCGGGCCTTCGGCACGCTCAATCTTGCCAGCCGCCGCCTCGACGCCTTCTCCCCGCAGGACATCGAGCTTGTCGGACAAGTTGCCTCGCAGATCGCCATCGCCGTGGAAAACGCGCTCTCCTTCGAAGAAATCGACGCCCTGAAAAACAAGCTTGCGGAAGAGAAGCTCTATCTTGAAGAGGAAATTCGCAGCGAATTCAATTTCGAGGAGATTGTCGGCGAAAGCCCCGTGCTCAAGCGCGCCCTCGCCCAGGTCGAGCTTGCCGCTCCCGCTGGCACCACGGTTCTGCTCCTCGGTGAATCCGGCACCGGCAAGGAGCTTTTCGCCCGGGCCATTCACAATCTTAGCCCGCGCCGCGACCGCACCTTCGTCAAAGTCAATTGCGCGGCCATTCCTTCCGGCCTTCTCGAATCCGAGCTCTTCGGCCACGAGCGCGGCGCGTTCACCGGCGCGATCAGCCAGAAAATCGGACGTTTCGAATTGGCCGACCGCGGCACGCTTTTCCTGGATGAAATCGCCGACCTGCCGCTCGAGCTGCAGCCCAAGCTTCTCCGTGTCCTTCAGGAGCAGGAATTCGAACGCCTCGGCGGCAATCGCACCCACCGCGTGGACGTCCGCGTCGTCGCCGCCACCAACGCCGATCTTTCGAAACTCGTGGCCGAGCGCGCTTTCCGCAGCGACCTCTATTACCGCCTCAACGTTTTTCCCATCCACATCCCCGCCCTTCGCGACCGCTCCGAGGATATTCCGCTTCTCGTCCGCTACTTCGTCCAGAAAATCAGCCGCCGCCTCAACAAGGCTGTCGAGTACATCCCAGCCGATGCCATGGATGCCCTTGCCCACTATTCCTGGCCTGGCAATATCCGCGAACTCGAAAATCTGATCGAACGCGCCGTCCTGCTCTCCCCCGGCAAGGAACTCCGCGTCCCTCTTTCTGAACTTAAGTCCGAGGCGCTTGCCGCCACTCCGGGCGCGGATACCTCTTCCTCCTTTACCTCTCCTTCCTCTGCTGCCTTAACTTCCCCGATCACCACTCTCGAAGATGCCGAGCGCCAGCACATTCTTCGCGCGTTGAAGCAAACGCAGTGGCGCATCGCTGGCCCCAAAGGCGCTGCAACTCTCCTCGGCATGAAGCGCACCACTCTCCAGGCTCGCATGCGCAAACTCGGCATCCGCCGCCCGGTTTGATAAGGGTCGCCTCCTCGCATGGCGTTAGGTGCCCGGTCTTATTTTCAATCGTCTTTCACACAATAACGGCCTTCCTTCCTGGTCATCCTCCGTGTCCAACCCGTCCGCCATGGTGATTATTTGCGCAAACCCTCGTTCGTCACCGCCCTAACTCCAGCTTCTCTTTGTTAGCCTATAGATAAGAAACGACATCCGCCTCGGACTGCTTCTTGAGCTCTCACTGGAACCGGGCGTGTCGTTACCTTTTTATTGAGAATTCTAGCCGCACCGCGGCGATCGGAATTTTCTCGCCTTCCACGGCGATTGGGGGTCAGACGTGAAACTTGCATCGGCTTTTCTCGCGGCAACTGGAACTCTCGGCATTCTTGCTGGTCCCGCGCTCGGGCAAACGCCGCCGTCCGCCAGCCCCACCGCCAACGTCTCCCGCACCACCAAAGCGGTCAATTACCGCCGCGCCGGCGGTTCCACCAAGATCGATTTTCAGGGCACCGAATTGATGCAGCAGGCCAATGGCGAAGCCAAAGTCCAGAACAAGGGCAACCGCATCGAGATTGAAGCAAAATTCGAAGGCCTCGACGATGCCACCAAATTCGGCCTCGAATATTTGACCTACGTCCTGTGGGCCGTTTCCCCGCAGGGCCGCGCCGTAAACCTCGGCGAAGTCGTCCTGAAAAACGGCGCTGGCCAGGTCAAAGCCATCACGGACATGCAGACCTTCGGCATGTTCGTCACCGCCGAGCCCTATTTCGCGGTCACCCAGCCGGGCAACACCGTCGTCCTCGAAAATGTCTTCGGCCCCGCCACGCTCGGCAAAGTCGAAAACATCGACGCCAGCTACGAGCTCCTCGGCCGCGGCGTCTACTCCTCCTCCAACACCAAAATCGAGAACGCCATTTTCGGCATCGACCGCAAAACGCCTCTTGAACTTTTCGAAGCGCGCAACGCCGTGCGCATCGCCCACATCGCCCTTGCCGACAAATACGCCGCCTCCACTCTTGCCAAGGCCGAGCAGCAGCTCCGCGGCGCCGAGGAAGCCTACGGGCGCAAGAGCGACAAAAAATCCGTTGAAGCCGCCGCGCGCGAAGCCGTCGGCACCGCCGAAGAAGCCCGCGTCATGGCCGTAAAACAAAAAGCTGAAGAGGACGCTCAGGCTAAAGTCGCCGCCGAGAAGAAAGCCGCTGAAGAGCGCGAAGCCAAGGCTCGCGCCGATGCCCAGGCCGAAGCCCAGCGCCGCCAGGAAGCCGAGCAGGCTCGCCAGCAGGCCGAAACCGCCAAAGCCGAAGCCGAGCGCATGAAGCAGGAAGCGGAAAAGGCCGCCGCGGAAGCCGCGCGCCAGAAAGCCGAAGCCGAGAAGGCCAGCGCCGCCGCCTTAGCCCAGCAGCAAGCCGCGCAAGCCGCCGCCGCACAGGCCGTCAAGGACCGCGCCGCCGCCGAAGCCGAAACGCAAAAAGCGCGTCAAGCCGCCGCGCAAGCCGAAGCCGAAAAAGCCCAGCTCCGCGCGCAACTTCTCAGTCAGTTGAATTCCATTTTGCAGACCCGCGATTCCGCTCGCGGCCTCATCGTCAATATGTCCGACGTTCTCTTCGATACCGGCAGCTACACGCTCAAGCCCGGCGCACGCGAAAAGCTCGCCAAAATTTCCGGCATCCTCCTCGCGCATCCCGGCCTCACCCTTGAGATCGAGGGCCACACGGACAGCGTCGGCGGCGATGAATTCAATCAGCAGCTTTCCGAGCGCCGCGCCGATTCCGTCCGCGATTTTCTCGCTGAACAAGGCGTTCCCGCTTCCGCCATCACCGCCCGCGGCTTCGGCAAGACGCAACCCGTCGCCTCCAATGACACCGTCGAAGGCCGCCAGCGCAACCGCCGCGTCGAGCTCGTCGTCAATGGCGACGCCATCGGCAACACTGCCACGGCTTCCGCCGCGCCCGCTTCCCAGCAGTAGCCAACCGCGCCATCATCCTTCTTCCATCTTGTAAGGGCACGATACATCGTGCCCTTCTTCACGCCCGTTTATGGGCGGATTTCACTCCGCCCTCTCTTCCGCTCGCTCTCCTCGGCCCACCCTCCGCTCTCTTCCTAACCCCCACTCCCCCGCAATCCTGTTATAGTCTCCTTAGTTGCTCGCTCCCCGGGAGATTCCTCTTCCGCGCCAACCGGTTCTCCGTACCTCGAGAACCCGCCTGGAGAAGATCATGACCATCCGCCACACTTTTCTGTTCTGTGTTTTGCTTCTCTTCGTCTGCGCTGTTGCTGCTCAGGAAGATCCCGCCGTGGACAGAAACCAGCTTCCCCCGTCCTACGTCCCTTCCGGGAAAACCATGTACAAGCAATATTGCGCCGCCTGCCACGGTGCCGATGGCAAGGGCCGCGGCCCCGCCACTCCCACGCTCAACGTCCGCGTCCCCGATCTCACCACTCTCTCCAAGCGCCACGGCGGCAAATTCCCGTTCGAATACGTCGAGAGCGTCCTGCGTTTCGGTCCCGGTTTCGCTGCTCACGGCTCGCCCGAAATGCCTGTCTGGGGCCCCATTTTCCAATACCTCGAAAATTACAATGAAGCCGCCGTGCGCCAGCGCGTCCGCAATCTCACTGACTTTCTCGATTCCATCCAGGAGAAATAGTCAGCCACTGCATTCGTTTCAGATTGGAACGTTCTCATCGCTTCTGAAATTCTTTGGTACTAAATTGGCCCCCGCCACGCCTCTCGGTGGCTCCTCGCTTGCCACCACAGGTTGTGCGCAGCAGCGGCCGCATTCCTAATGAACTTCCCATCCTCCTCATCGGCAGCGATCTGGATGGCAAGGTTTTCTCTGAGCCGACAAAGACCGTCCTCCTCAGCCTTCACGGCGCCGGCATCGTCTCCTCGCATAAGCTCTCTCCCGAACAGGAACTCGTCCTTCGCATCCCCGACCGCAACAAAGAAGCCGAAGTCCGCGTCGTCGGTCAGATCGGCTCCCACGCCGGTGTCTACACCTACGGCGTCGCTTTCATCGATCCAAATCTCATCTTCTGGGACATCCATTTTCCTCCTCTCACTCCCTCTGAAATCGAAGCCAGCCTCTCTCTCGCTCGTCTGCAATTCCTGCAAAACCATGGAAAAATTCGACGACTCCGGCATCGAAGCCGACGTCTGCGCTACCAACGAAGGCGTCATCCGCTACTGCAAGCGCTGCGGCTGCTCCACTCTTTGGAAACCGGCCCTCAGCCTCATGAATCAGGAATCCGTTCCCGCTCCCTCCTCGCAATTGCCGCTTTTCTCTCCCTCCCGTCCCTGCGCCTTCGCCTTCTCCACGCCCGCACGCCTGCCTCTCCCGCGCTGTGCTCTCCACTTTTCCAGACTCCAATCCTTCCCCATCGGCCCCGCCGCCGCTGCCCTCCGCCGATTCTCCCGCGCCTGCCATGTGGTATTCGCCCGAGCCCGTGCTCGTGATGCGCACTTCCGGCGGCTCCTCGCCTCGGCCCCTTCTTCCGCGCCTATCCTCCGCCTCTTCCGTCTCGCCGCAACCCTCCCGCCCTCGTCCGTCCCGGCATCCTCAACTTCGCAATCCGCGTTCACCCGAGCCTCGCGGCCGCTCACTCTCCCGCCTCCGGAAAAGCCCGCCGCTCCCGCCTCCAATCGCCGCAAACATTCGCGCGTCAAAGTCGCCTACTCCGCCTGCATCCGCCATTACGAACGCGGCGACGAAATCGTCCAGTGCGAGGACATGTCCAAGGGCGGCCTGCGCTTCAAGAGCCCCAAGCGCTACTACGAACGCTCCCTCATCGAAGTCGCCGTCCCCTACCAGCCCGGCCAGCCCGCCATCTTTGTCCCCGCCCAGATCGTCTACGTCGAGGAGCTCCCCGAACAGCAGCTCTTCCGCTGCGGCGTCTCCTACATCAAATCCACCAAGCCCCGCGGCTCCTTCTAGCCCCTGAATTGTTGCGATTTCCCTTCTTCTTGCGTAGTGGCGGGTCTTCAGACCCGTGCCTTTCTCTGCGCCTTGCATGCCTTGCGTCTTCGTGGCACAGCCACTCTTGGCTGTGCTGTTTTCTCTTCTCCGCGTCCTCTGTGTTCTCCGCGCTCTCTGTGTTCTCTGTGTTCTCCGCTCTTGCTCTCTGTGTTCTCTGTGTCCTCTGCTTTGCGTTCCGTGTTCTCTGTGCTCTCTGTGTTAATTCCTTTTCCCTCTTTTTGTCCTCCCTTGACACCCTTGCCCTTCTGATCAACGATCCCGATCGATCAACCATCCATGTCCAAACTCGCCACCAATGCTCTCCCAACCCCCGCCTCGACCGACGCCGGTAAGGCGGCGCTGGTGTTCGACGACCCCAAACACCACCTCCGCATCTACCACGGCGATTGCCTCGACATCCTCGCCAAAATCCCCGAATCCTCCGTCGACCTCGTCTTCGCCGACCCGCCTTACTTCCTCTCCAACGGCGGCATCACCTGCCACGCCGGCCGCATGGTCAGCGTCAACAAAGGCGACTGGGACAAATCCCGCGGCCCCGACTCCAATCACGAATTCAACCGCGCCTGGCTCGCCGCCTGCCAGCGCGTCCTCAAACCCAACGGCTCCATCTGGGTCTCCGGCACCGCCCACGTCATCCATTCCGTCGGCTTCGCCATGCAGCAGCTCGGCTTCAAGCTCCTCAACGACATCTCCTGGGTCAAGCCCAATCCTCCGCCTAATCTCTCCTGCCGCTACTTCACCCACTCGACCGAAACCATCATCTGGGCCGCCAAAAACGCCAAATCCCGCCACACCTTCAACTACAAACTCATGAAGGAAATCAATCGCGGCAAGCAGATGAAATCCGTCTGGGAAATCCGCCCGCCCGAATCCTGGGAGAAAAAATTCGGCAAGCACCCCACGCAAAAACCCGTCGCCCTCCTCGAGCGCATCCTTCTCGCCTCCACCAACGAAGGCGACCTCGTCCTCGATCCCTTCCTCAGGCGGCGGAACCACGCTTTTCACCGCCTTCCGTCTCCGCCGCCACGCCCTCGGCTGCGAACTCTCCGCCGAATTCCTCAGCCTCTCCCTCCGCCGCATCTGTTCCAATCTGGTACAGGTCGATCTTTCTCTCACCTGCGTCCAGTTTTCCCTTGATCCGTTTCCCGATCCTATGGATCGATCCAAATGCGCCCAACCACCCACCGTCATTCCGAGCGAAGCGAGGAATCTCTCTTCTCTTTGCCTGAGTGCGTCGCGGTCGGTTTGTGAGGGTCGGAACTTTTCTCGAATGTCGCCTCAGCTCCAACTCGTCCAGCAAGAGCGCCGCTTCTATTTCATCGGCCGCACCGACCGCCGCGTCATCTTCTCCGTCCTCGCCGACTCCCTCGACGAAGCCCGCCAAAAATTCCGCGCCTCCGGCCGCCCCGACTCCGACGCCCTCTTCATCATTAAGACGGAAACTGAAATCTATCTCGCCTGACCCACCAAGTACCCACACACCGAACACCCGTCATTTCGAGCGTAGCGAGAAATCTCTCTTGCCTTTCTCTTGCTTAATCGTGATCTAATCCCCGCGTGGACCTGCACCTTCCCACTGCTGGCCTCGACCGCTACAAGAGCGCCTCACAGCGTGCTCGCGTGGGCACCGAATCCTGGGGTGCTGCAAATTTCTTCTGTCCCGCCTGCGAATCACCGCGCCTTCGCTCATCGCCACAAGGCACCGCCGCGATCGACTACTTTTGCCCCTCTTGCGATTCCCCCTTCCAGCTAAAAAGCCAATCAAGACCACTCGGCATCAGAATCGTCGATGCCGCCTACTCCGAAATGAAGCGCGCCATCCTCGAAGACCGAACTCCCAATCTCTTCGTCTTGCACTACGACCTCGATACGTGGGCAGTCCGCACGGTTCTCCTTGTTCCTCATTTTGCTTTCGCGTTATCTGCTGTCGAACGCCGCAAGCCTCTTGCCCCGACTGCCCGTCGCGCCGGATGGGTTGGTTGCAACATTCTGTTGGATAAGATTCCCGTGCATGCCCGCATCTCGGTCGTAAGCGAAGGAGTCCCGCACACTCCACGCCAAGTGCGCAGCTCCTACGACCGATTCCGTCCGTTGGAAAAATTACGGGTAGAAAAACGCGGCTGGACCCTCAATGTGCTTCAAGTGGTGCAATCCCTAGGCAAACTCGAATTCACTCTCGCCGACGTCTACGCTCACGCCGGCGCATTAGCAAAACTGCATCCGCAAAATCTCCACGTCCGCGACAAAATTCGCCAGCAACTACAAGTCCTCCGCGACCTCGGCCTCCTCGATTTCCTCGGCTCCGGAGAATATCGGCTAACCTAGGCGGTAAGTTTCTTCTTGCCTCAGCCACGCATCGCATGTCACGATGAAATTTCCATTCCTCGCTGCGGCAGACGTGCCGTCATCCCTAGTCAAGGAAAGGCATGTTTATGACTGACAACTTGAAAGAACTAGTAGAAAAGGCTAAACGCGTGGAAGCGTCTCCTGAACAAAAAGAGGAGCAGCGGCGTAGCTTCGCTTACGGCAACACGAACATAGAAAACCCGCGCATCACACGTCAAACCGTTGATCAAGAGGCCGAGAAGCTAAAGAAGGCCTGCTAGCGCCAAAAATGCCGGACGACGAGCGTCACAGCAAGGCTCTCGAAATCGAGCTCATCTCCGACCCGGAAGAAAGGGCTCGCCAGGAAGCAAGGAACGGCCTCCGGCAATTCGACGAGGTCATCGAGCAAATCAACTATTGGCTGCAGCCCGAGCGGCCATTCAAGCTGCGCATCTCCGCGATCCTGAGCCTTCATCGCCGCGCCCTGGAAGGGATCAGTTCGTTCGCCGGAGTGTTCCGTCCCGGTGGAATCGAAATCAAAGGCAGCAAACACCAGCCTCCCGGTGCCCATCTCGTGCCCGAGCGCCTGGAAGAGCTATGCGACTACGTTAACGACAACTGGAGCAGGTCTTCCGCGCTTCACCTGGCTGCGTACGTGTTGTGGCGTATGAACTGGATTCACCCGTTCGTTGACGGCAACGGCCGGACATCGCGCGTTGTATCCTATCTGGTTCTCTGCGTTCGCCTGGGCTACGTGTTACCAGGAACGATCACTATTCCAGAACAAATCTCAAAAAACAAAACTCCGTACTATCAGGCTCTGGAAGCCGCAGATACTGCAAATGCTGCTGGCAAACCCGATCTCGCAGAAATGGAAAAACTCCTGGAATCTCTACTGGCGTCTCAATTGGTCTCGGTGATTGATGCCGCTCGCTCGAAGGGTTAGGAGCCGGGTGCCGCCGCCTGCGGTCTAAACGCTGCGGGTTTTGACTTTTCCCCCGCCATCCCGCCGCCGTCCCGCTTTCGTCCATTTCCTGCGCATCAGTTGGATCTTCTGCCGTCTTTATGGGCGATGCTCGCTAAAACTCCTCCGGCCATTCCCGGGCGGCATGAAGAACCGCGAGAATGCGCACCTCATTCTTCTCTATCCGGTACGCCACCACGAAAGGCGTGCCTGAAATGACCAGTTCGCGTGTGCCCGCCACGCGCCCCTCCCGGCCCGCCATCGGGTGGCGCGCCAGCATGTCTACGGAATCCCAGATGTGGTTTGTGGTTTCGGTGGCTGCGGTCTCATCATCAGCCGCGACGTATTCGTGCGCAGCGGCTAATTGCTGCGTGGCGGGCGTGCTCCACCAGATGACCATTAGCTCGCGGTTACTTGGAACGGCCCATCTTGCTGATCATTTTCTTCACCTCCGCGTGCGAGACCAGTTTTCCCTCCTTAGCCGCGCGAAGGCCCTTTTCGATCAGCTTGATGTGATATTCGTTCAGCTCCAAGTAACGCTCGACCGCCTCATTCAGCAGGTAGGTCCGGTCTCGATCCATCGTCTCGGCCAGCGCGTCCAGAGTCTCCACGGCTTCCGACCGCATGCGGAAACTGATCGTTTTTAAGGTGCTCATAATACTGCATAATACGTTGTAACACGGCGCATTGCAACCTCTTTGACAGGTCCCGCGCCTTGGGGTTAAAGGCCGCGGGTTTTTTGTTGAGATCGTTATGGCCTCCGACCTTCCTCGGCCGGGTGCCGCCGCCTTCGGTCTAAACGCTGCGGGTTTTGACTTTTCCCCCGCCATTTCGCCGCCGTCCCGCCTTTGTCCCTTTCCTGCGGACCAACTTGATTTCATCGGTTTTGGTGGCACAGCCATTCTTGGCTGTGCTGCCGTAAGCTAGCACCCAGTCCGGACGAGGGCTCGCCAATCGCAAACCGCTCCTTTAGAATCTGCTTCTTATGACCTTCTACCGTCGCAATCTCCCCCACTGGCACCCCGAAGGCAAAACCATCTTCATCACTTGGAGGCTTTACGGCTCCTTGCCCGCCTCCACGCTTAAGAAAATTCGCACCGCCAAGAGTGGCTGTGCCACGAACACATCTGACACTGACTCCAATGCTTCTCCTGGTGAGAGATTCAGGATACTCGATGCCGCTCTCGACTCCCCCTGTTTTGGTCCGCTCTGGCTGGCCGACCCCGAGCTTGCCGACTACGCCGAATACCCCATCTGGCGCGGTGCCGATCTCGGCCGCTTCGTCTTGCACGCCTACGTCGTCATGCCCAACCACGTCCACATTCTCTTGGACCCATGTCTCCCCCTTGCCAAAATCTCTGGCGTCATCAAGGGGGTCTCTGCGCGCGATGCGAATGGCGCCATGGGTCGCACAGGAAAACCCTTCTGGCAGGACGAATCTTTCGATCACTGGGTGCGGAACTCCGCCGAATTCGAGCGCATCCGTCATTACATCGAATGGAATCCCGTGCGTGCCGGCCTCGTTGAACGGCCCCAGGACTGGAGGTGGTCTAGCGCCGGCAGCACATTCTTCAAGAGTACTGGCCGGGTGCTACAGCCTTCGTCTAAACGACTGCGGGTTTTGACCTTTCCCCCGCCATTTCTCCCCCGTCCCGGTTTCGTTCCTTTCCTCCGAACCAATTTAATTTCGACCCTGCTGTCCAACGCATGCGCCACCCGGATCAACGTCCCAATCGTCAGATTCCGCGGCTCATTCTCCATCGCCGAAATCTTTGGCGCGCTCATCTCCGCCTTCGCCGCCAGTTTTGTCTGGCTCAGATTCTCCTTCGCCCGCAGCTTCGCGATCTGCACTCCCAGTTGGAGATTCTCAAGCTCGCTTTCCACCAGCTCGCGCAGCTTCGCATCCTCCATCTGTTTCTGATAGAACCGCTTCCATCGTGTCGTCATTTCCTTTTTCCTTCCATCCGCCGCCCATGCAGCTCCATCCGCGCTTCCGCAATGCGAATGTCTTCCTCGGGCAGAGTCATGCTTCGTTTCACGATGCCGTGCAGGAGAACAAACACCCTTCTCGAGTCCCCGAAATAGAGAATCCTCAGCTTGTCCTTCCCTTGCTGTGTTCGCAGCTCCCTCAGCTTGCCCCGAAGCTGCGAAGAGTAAGGAAACGGCAAGTTTGGTCCTTCCTGTTCCAGCAGCTTGATCAACGCCAGGGTTTTCGCCCGGTGCTGAACCGCTAGGCTTGCCAGATACTCCTCCACCGGCGCATGGCCGCGCTCATCCACAAAGAAATCAACCTGCCAAGTCATCACTTATAAAGTATCCCTTTTAAAGTAGGATTGCAACCCGACTCGCAAGGAACGCCGAATGCCGCATCTTCCGACTTAAACGCTGCGGGTTTTATCTTCCCCCGCCATTTCGTCGCCGTCCCGTTTCGTCCCAAGTTCTTGGTTGACAAGACGTTTACGACTCTGGTATGTTACTACCGTTAAGTAGTTCGCCTCGCCTTCGCGCGCCTCGCCTACAACCCAAGTCTGTATTTCGGGAAACATCCCGGTCCGCCCAACGCTCGGAGGCCCGTTGGCGCTTCTGTTCGATCACGTTTGTCGGGAGCAAAACCACCTCCCGGCTAACTTATTTAGAATCAACACTTGCAAAAGTGTAACAAAATAAACAACTTTAACCTTCTTTAGAATCAACACTTATGAAAAAACAAGGGGTGGGGGGATGTTATTGTTAACCAGACACCCGACAAAGGGTGTCTGTCCCGAGCGACCATCGGGAGCCGAAGGACCTCTCTCCAAGGGTGGCTGAGACGTAAAACGGAGAGACACACTTCCCATACCGCGGAAGCGCATCTCCCCGCCCGGCACTGCCAAGGATACAAATCAGCTACTTATGTGCGTAGTGCGTGAGCCGCGCCAGGATGTCCCGCCGGCTGTCCGCCACCGAAGTACCGGCGAAAGCCTCGCGCTCCGCCGGGCTCATTTTGCCAAAAGTCGCATTGACGGCCGCGGCCCACTTGTCCATGCCCTCGGCATTGGGGTAGGTGACGACCAGGCACCGCGTCGACGGCGCCATATTGTTGACGTACTGCTCGTCCAGGCCGTAGGACATGGCTACGCCTTTCTTGAACTGTTCCTCGAACGTCGGCACCAGGAATTTCTTGAGTGACGCGGCGTATTCGCTGGGCTTGTCCGCCTTCGCCAGCGTGCAAACCACGCGCAAATACCCGGAGGCTCCGCTGCCGCTGCTTGCGTGGTACATCGTCGACTGCATCAAGTAGTCTTCGTGCTTCGTGGCCGAAATCTGGCCCGGCCGCGCGCCGCCCTTGCGCAGTTCGTCGAGCACGTGCATCAGCCCCGCGATCGAATTCGATGACCACGACGCCCCGTGCGTATACCCGTCCGGCGTATGCACGATGCTCTCAAAGGTATCCCAGCCAATAATCGTTCCGTCCGCCATCATTTTCTCCGCGACAGGTACGAACGTCTTCTCATTCTCCTCCGAGAACTGCGCCCAATTCGCCCGCGGGATTTGGAACTGGCTTACATACGTGTATACCGTCTGCGCCGGCTCCATCTGCGGAAGCGCCGCCGGTACGCTGATCAATGCCAATGCGACCACAAGTAAACCTGCTATCCGTTTGAACATCGTGTCCTCCTGGACGGGCCGGCAAGCTACAGCGCAGTACAATGAAAGGTCGTTCCTCGTCTCTCAAATCGCAGAGTTTGCGTAAGGTGCGGGGATACGGCGTTCGATTTGTGGGGAACCTGGAAGAATCGGCCCGCGCTCGGGCCTCCGGCCAATGTGCGCTGACCTTATGCCCCTACTCCCCCCATGTCAACCAAATTCGCCCCGCTGCCTGCCCAGGACCTAGGCATCCCCAGCTTCGGCTCCTGCCGCTTGCCCTGAACTCCGAAGGGTTTACGCTGAGCCTTGAAGTGCCTGCGCCGTGCGCAGCCGAATGGGCTCGCCACTTGCATGCCGCCATGTCTACAGCCACTTCGGCCTCCTTGCTTTCCTCCGCCCGGGTTCCTCTCGCACGGTACCTCGCGTCCCGCCGCCAACACTGTGTTTGGAACGCCACATCTCCTCGTCGTCGCTATCGCCCTATCATCAATAGAATCAATTAACTAGCCACCGGCTGCCCGCGTGCCTTCTTCCCGTTGTACGCCGCCACCTGGAGGCACTCACATGCTTCACTGGAAACCATTCACCCCACTCGCTCTCATCGCGATCATCTTTACGCTCTCCGGCTGCCCCGGCAGCCACTCCAATTTCTTGCCTTCTCGCGCCTCCGCTTCCGTGGCTCCGGCCACCAAACTGCCCGACGCCCCACCTGTGGCGCAACAGGAGGCCCGCGTCTCCCCCAAGCATCCCCCGCGCGATTCCGCCTTCTCCGTCTACCACAATCCTGACTACGGCGTCGCATTTCGCTATCCCCGGAACTTCGCCTTGCAGGAGCAATCCGAGGCCGACGAGTCCGATGCGGACGCGGCTCAGGCCCAGCAGGATTTAACCGCTGAGCAGCCCGGCGCTCTCCTTGTCGCTACCATCTCGATCCCCGGCGATGCCTATCCCAATACCACCTTCCGCAGCGGCGCCCTTCAGTTCGTTGTCAATTCCGAGGCCACTCCGGAAGCCTGCCGCGAATTCGCCAACACTCCCGATTCCGACTGGTACGGCACCACCGGCACGGTCACCCTTCAAGGCATCACTTTTTACTGGCAGGAGGACAGTTCAACAAGCCTGGGGGCCACCTACAAAAATCGTGACTACGCGGGATTCTCCAACGATACTTGTTACGAATTTCGCATCGAAGTCGTGGCCTCTGACAATTTCGATTTCGGCCCCGAGACCAAGCCCGCCGACGTCTCCAAAATCTTTCGCACTCTCGAAAAAATCGTGCTGACCCTGCAGCTTCACCCCGCGCCTGCTCCCGCCGCTCCGCCGAGCAATTCCTTGCCGCCGGCCTCGCCCATCCTAAGTGCCTTCTCTTCAGCACCTTCCTCATCCATTCCAATGATATCAACAAAGTAATTTACAAATACTATATACTTCTGCTATCCTTTTCCGTGTCTGGCAGAAGCCATCATCGGTTCTCCATCCTTTTCCCGTCCTGCCTCGCCTCTCGCTCTCGTCACATCCGTCACTGTGACGAAAATCCGCTCACCGCAACCCCTTTCAAATCAATACTTACAAACATGCTCCGTCACCGTGACGCCGTAACTTCTTTAGAATCCGCTTTTGCAAAAATGACCGGGTGGCGGGTGCCATTTCTCCACTCGAACCCCCGCTTGGCGTCTTTCCTCCTTTGTGTTCTCCTAGAAGGGACGCCATGAACCTTGCTCTCCAACTCCGCCGCTTTTTCCTTCTTTATCCCGTTACTTCCTTACTTCTTTGCTTCTTTCCCATCCTCGCCCATGCTCAGCAGTCCGGCGACCAACCCACCATCCGCTTTGTCCGCAATCCCGAAACCGCCCCTGACTTCAAGCTCACTGGTCTCGACGGCAAACCCGTCTCCCTCGCTGCATACAAAGGTAAGGTGATCCTCCTGAATTTCTGGGCCACTTGGTGCGGACCCTGCCGCGCGGAAGTTCCCGACCTCGTCGAGCTCCAGGAAAAATACAAGGACCGCCTGCAAATCATCGGCCTGGTTACCGACGACGACGACCTCGACGCCATCCGCAAATTCGTCGAAAAATTCGGCATCAACTATCCTGTTGCTCTCGCCACCGACGCGATTCGCTTCCAATATGGCGGCATCCCCGCGCTGCCCACTTCCTTCATGGTCGATACCGGAAGCCGCATCGTCCAGAAACACGAAGGCCTCCGCGACCCGGTTCTTTACGAAACCGAAATTCGCTCGCTTCTCGGCCTGCCCATCGGCGACGTCAAAGTGGAAACCTTCGACGACACCGGACAGATTTTTCTGAAAAACGCCGCGCGCGCCACCGAGCTTCCCGGCGTTGATCTCTCGAAGCTCACGCCGGAGCAAAAAACCGTCGCGCTTCACAAATTCAACGCCGAATCCTGTACCTGCGGCTGCATGCTCACGCTCGCGCAATGCCGCATCTATGATTCCGCTTGCAAAACCAGCCAGGCCGCCACCGCTAAAATCGTCGCCGCCCTCGCCTCCCCTCACCACGCACCCGCAACTGCGCCCGCTCCCGCCGCCCCACCTGTTCCTGCGCATCCCGCCGAGCCACCGAAACCGTCGCCCGCTCCTGCTCCCGCCGCCTCTCCCGCTTCCCCACAACTTTCCCAACCCGGCCCCGCCCTTCCCGAAAAGCCAGAATTGTGATTCCGGTGGAAATGAAAAGACAAGGATGAGCATGCTGGAAAATTTCCGGCTGAAAGTTTTCCGCATCGTCGCGGAGAAGCGAAGCTTTCGCCAAGCTGCCGACACGCTCTTTCTCACGCAACCCGCCGTGACCCTCCAAATCAAGGCTCTGGAAGAACAGCTCGGCACCTCACTCTTCGACCGCTCCGGCAGCCGTATCACACTCACGGACGCGGGCGCCAAGCTCCTGAAGCATGCCAAGGGAATGCAGCGAATCGCTGCGGAAGCAGAACGGGAAATTTCCATGCTGCAAGGGCAGGAGCAAGGCGAATTGCGTCTAGGAGCTTCCACCACCATCGCGCAATACGTCCTCCCGGCATTGATGGGTGAGTTCAAGAGGCTTCATCCCAAAGTTCATCTTTCCGTACTCGGCGCAAATACCGAAACCATCGTTCGCGGCGTGCTCGATAACCGCCTGGCTCTCGGGATGATCGAGGGCCCTTCCATGAGCCGGCAGATTAAGACCGAGCCCTTCTTGACCGATACGATCGCGGTTATCGTTCCCGCACGCCATGAATGGGCGGGGCAGGTGATCGCCATAAAAGATCTGGCCTCCGCGGATCTCATCTTGCGCGAAGAAGGCTCGGGCACGCGCCGCGTCGTCGAGCAGGCCCTTAAGCACGCCGGCTTGCCGCCCAAGTCGGCGAAGATCGCCATGGAGCTGGATTCCACCGAAGCCATCAAGTCGGCCGTGGAGTCCGGCCTGGGAATTGGCTTTGTTTCCGAGCGCGCGATTCGAAAGGAACTCAAGCTCGGATCTCTTCAGCTCGTGTCCGTCAAAGGATTGAAGATCGAACGGCTCTTCACTCTCATGCATCGCCTTGGGCCCGAACCCGCCGGAGCGGCCGGGACCTTCCTCCGTTTTCTGCGAAACGCCAAAGAACAGTTCCCCAGCCGCACCCTTCCGCGATAAGCGCGCCTCATCTCGCATTAGAATTCCTGCTTGGACGCCGGCCGCCCCGCGGCCTCACACTTGTTGTTTTAGCCCGTGCGTTGAATACGCGCATCGGCCATGGTAACCGCGACGCATGTATATAAATTCCAAGACCATCTTCATTGCCGCGCTGATTATTTCCTTCAGCGGGCTGATCTCTCCGCCCATCGCGCTCACGGCAGGAATTATTTTCGGGCTCAGCTTCACGCATCCGTTCGCAAAAGCCGGCCGCACGCTCGCGCGTTTTCTGCTGCAAGCCTCCGTCGTGGCTCTCGGATTCGGAATGAATCTGCACGAAGTCGTGAAAGCGGGGCGCAGCGGATTTCTCTACACCGCGATGGGAATCTCCTTCGCACTTTTGTTGGGCTTGACGCTCGGCAAGTTGCTGCAGGTTCGCGGGAATTCTTCCTTTCTGATTACCGCGGGGACGGCGATCTGCGGCGGCAGCGCCATCGCCGCCGTCGGGCCCATCCTTCATGCCGATGAAGAGGAAATGGCGGTGTCGCTCGGCACCGTTTTTATTTTGAATTCGGTCGCGCTTCTGATTTTTCCGCCGATCGGACACGCGTTGCACCTGGGACAATCGCAATTCGGTTTGTGGGCCGCGCTCGCGATTCACGACACAAGCTCGGTGGTCGGCGCCGCTTCGAAATATGGCGCGCAAGCGCTGGTCATCGGCACCACCGTAAAGCTCGCGCGCGCCCTGTGGATCGTGCCGCTGGCGCTGGTGACCGCGGCCATCAAGCGCAGCCGCTCGCGCATTCAGTTTCCGTGGTTCATTTTATTTTTCGTTCTCGCCGCCGTCCTGAACACTTATATTCCTCTGCTCACGCATGTCACCAAATCCCTTTTCACCATGGGCCGGCTCGGACTTACCGCAACGCTTTTTCTGATAGGCACGGGCATCTCCCGTTCCACGTTAAAAGAAGTGGGCTGGCGGCCTCTGCTACAGGGCGTGCTGCTGTGGCTGGTGGTGGGGATTACTTCACTTTATTTCATTCGAACGGGGTTCATCGCCTTTTAGCGGGGAAAATTCTGGCAAGAAAAATTCCCTGGAAACAATTCTCCAAAAATTCGCGGGAAAATCCGGAAAGAAAAATAAGCCTCGTTGCGGCGGAAAAGTTCCGGAAAAAAAATAAGTTTTCCCATTCCCTTTCGCAAAAATATTCCCCGCAAAAATTCCTGAAACAGAACAATTATTTCTTCATCAAGTCCAGGACGGCGCTGGTCATGGCTTTGACGCCCGTTCGAATGGTTGGTGCGGGCACGGGAGCGAATTCGCTGGAATGCGGGCCGGGCAGGCGCGTTCCCTTTTCCTGAGCTTCCTTAAGTTTCGCGGGATCGGCGGCTCCGAGCCAGAACATGCTGATGGGCGGCTTGGGATCTTCGAGCGCGAAGAGACTGAAATCCTCGCTGGCCATGATGGGCTCGCCGGGCAGCACATTTTCCTTTCCGAGGGAACGCTCGAGCGAGGCCGCGACGCGGCGCGTGAGTTCCGGATTGTTGATGGTGGCAGGGACGTGGTCCGCGGCGACTTCGATGACGGGCGCGCGGTCCGCGGGAACGCCGGCAGCGGCGGCGATGCCGTTGGTGATTCTCTTGATGGCGGCGAGAACTTTTTCGCGCTGCTGCGGATTCATGGTTCGAACGGTGAGCTGCAGATGCGCGTCGTCGGGGATGATGTTGTGCTTGGTGCCGGCGTGAAACGAGCCGACGGTGACGACGGTGGGAACCTGGGGATCCATTTCGCGGCTGACGATCGTCTGCAACATGACGACAATCTCCGACGCGATCACGATGGGATCCTTGGAGGCTTGCGGGGCCGCGCCGTGGCCGCCGTAACCGCGCACGGTGATGTCCACCGAGTCGGCGCCGGCCAGCATGGTGCCTTCATGCCAGGCAACTTTCCCGGCGGGCACAGCCGAGGTGTCGTGGAGGGCGAGGACGTAATCGGGTTTGGGAAATTTGGTGAAGAGACCGGCGCGGAGCATGGCCTGCGCGCCGCTGACCATTTCTTCCGCGGGTTGCCCGATCAGAATGAGCGTTCCGCTCCATTGATTTTTGAGCTCGGCGAGCATGCGAGCGGTGCCGAGAAAAACGGACATGTGAATGTCATGTCCGCAGGCATGCATCACGCCGACATCGGCGCCGTCCGCGCGTTTCACGTGGACTTTGCTGGCGTACGGCAGCCCGGTTTTTTCGGCGACGGGAAGAGCATCCATGTCGGTGCGAACCATCACGGTGGGTCCCGGACCGTTGCGCAGAACAGCGACAACTCCATAAGCGACGAGATTCGGTTCATCGTAGCGGCCGAAGTGATCGGTCACGTCATAGCCGAGCTTGCGCAATTCTCCCGCGATTAATGCCGAGGTTTCCTTTTCCTGCGTGGACAGCTCAGGATTTTCGTGCAGGTGCTTGTAGGTGGCGAGGAGGGAGTCCATATCCTTGTTGATACGCTGGTCCAACTCGCCCTGAGCGTGCAGAGAGATAGGCCCGTAGATCGCGAGTGCCAAGAAAATGAAAAACATTTTCGTGAATCGAAACATGGAGCTACCTCCGGAAAGAGGCCGAATCATAGCACCAATGGGATGAGTTGCGATTTCCTGGGTTGAAATTCTGCTGAGGCGAAGAGCACCGACTCGAATCCGTGCCAGCGACTTGCGGGGGAGCGCGTTGGGTACTACACTCGCGCGGAATCTCGGGGAATGCGGAAGCACGGAGGAAAAACATGAATCGTCGAATCAGTTTTCTGGCGGTGGTATTGGCGGTGGCGGGGGTTCTTACGGTGCGCGGGGCGTTTTCGCAGGTTACGGTACAGCCCACGCGAAAGGCGATCAAGCTGGGGGGAGAGGCAACCGCGCAGCTGCCGTTCAGCGATGCGATTCTGACGGGGAACACGCTATATATGGCGGGACGAATCGGGCTGGATCCGAAGACGGGGAAAGCGCCGGAGAAGATCGAGGATGAGATCAAGCTGCTGCTGGACGGCGAGAAGGAAGTGCTGGCGCAGGCGGGGATGAGCATGGATGATTTGGTGTACGTGCAGATCGCGTGCACGGACCTATCGCTGTTCGACAAATTCAATCCGATTTATAAGAGCTACTTCACGACCAAGGACTTGCCGGCGCGGGAGTTTATTGGGGCAGGGTCACTCCTGCGCGGCGGACATTTTGAGCTACAGGCCATCGCAGTGAAGCGGTAGATAGAGAAAGAATCTCGCGCGCAAGACAGCCTCCGGACGGACGAAAGCCCCAGCAAACCTCTAACGCGGAGCCGTGGATAGGCTCCATTGCATGGCAACAGGCCGAAGCAGGAAAGTTGAAGTGGGCGACAATAGCCCATATATGGTCATTTCAATAATGCCCATATATAGCTATATGTCCATATATAGTCATTTACAAGCTCTGGTTATCTCGGCATGTTCCCTTAAATTATTAAAAATAAACCGCTTATATATGAGCAAAATATTACGTCGAATGGCTGTGGTCATGCATTTAGCCATGGCGGCAGGAAGGATTTCCATGCTTAGAATTACAACCGAAAAGAAGCGCGGGAAGACGATTTTGGGGGTGGAGGGACGGCTAGCAGGTCCCTGGGTAGGCGCCCTGGAACAGTGCTGGCGCGAGCTGCATGCGGGGGCGCCGGGCGAAAAGTTCCACGTGAATCTCTGTGGAGTGAGCTTCATCGACGCCGCGGGCAAAGTGCTGCTCAAGGAGATCCATCGGCAAGGCGGACGGTTGATCGCGGAAGGCTGCCTGAACCAGGCGATCGTGGAGGAGATCCGGGCACAGGAGAAAGAGCCGCGAAGCGAGGGGCAGAAAGAGCGGCGGAAAGGTTCGCACATCATTTTTTACGTGGTGTTTTTCAGCTTGCTGTTGAGCCCGGTGCTGGCGCAAGCGCAGGGAACCAAGAAACGGAGCGGGCTACCGGCAAATGCGCCGACACAGGTGCTGCGTCTGACGCTGGATCAGGCGGTGGGGCTGGCGCTGAAGCAGAATCCCACGGCCCAGATCGCGATCTTGACGGCGGCGCAGAGTGAAGAGGACAAGAACATTGCGCGGGCGGCGTTATTGCCACAGGCAAGCGCGAACATCTCGGACGAAGCGCAGAAAGTGAACTTGCGGGCGCAATTCGGCGGACAGACGCCGTTCCCGGGATTTCCGCAGACGCTCGGGCCGTACCAGATCTTCTCGGCGGGCCCGACGTTCAGCGCGCCGATTTTCGATTTGACGCTGTGGCGGAGATACCAGGCGGCGCAGAAGAGCATGAGCGCGAGCAAGGCGGACAGCCTTACGACGCGAGAGCAAGTGATCCTGCTAGTGGTTTCGCAGTACATCGGGACGCTGCGTGCGGTGGCAAACGTGCAGGCATCGCAATCGCGTGTGGAGCTGGCCCAAGCGCTCTATGACCAGGCGGCGGATCTGCAGAAAGAAGGAGTGGGCACGGGCATCGACACGCTGCGGGCCAACGTGGAGCTGCAAAACGAAAAGCAGCGGCGGATCGAGGCGGAGACCGACCGGGAGACATCGCAGTATGCCTTGAGCCGGCTGTTGAATTTGGATCCGCGCCAAACCATCGAGCTGGCGGATTCGCTGAGTTTTTTCGATACACCGCAGCCGGAAGTGGAGCCGAGCATCGAAGCGGCGCTTGCCGAAAGGCAGGAGTGGAAGGCGCTGGAGTCGCAGGTGAAGGCGGCGGAATACCAGAAGAAGGCGACGCAGGAGTCGCGGCTGCCATCGCTGAGGTTTAACGGCGATTTCGCTTATCTGGGGACTTCGTCGAACACCACGGTGCCGACTTACACCTACCAGGCCAGCGTGAATTTGCCGCTCTTCACGGGGGGAGGACGCACGCGGAAATCGTGCGAGCGGACCTGGAGATCCGGAAGCTGGAGGAGCAAAAAGACGATTTGCGGAACCAGATCGCGCTGGATGTGAAGACGGCGCTGCTGAATCTGCAGTCGGCGCGGAACGAAGTGCAGGTGGCCAACCTGGGAGTGCAGCTTTCGAAGGAAGAAGTGGATCAGTCGCGCGACCGCTTCAAGGCGGGAGTGGCGAACAACATTGAAGTGATCCAGGCGCAGGATTCGCTGGCGCGGGCCAATGACAATCAGATCGCGGCGCTGTACCGCTTCAACCAGGCGCGCGCGGACCTGGCGCGGTCGACCGGGCAGATGGAAAAGGTTTACGCGAAGTGAGGGCGGGGAAACGATGAGCGTCGAAATCGAAGTCGGGCTGGAAAATGCGGCGAAAGTGCCACGGGTCACGGAAGAGCTGCCGCTGGAGGAAGCTCCGAAGGGCTTAGCGAATCCGAAAGTGAAGTGGTTGCTGTTCGCGGGGGGCGCGGTGGTGCTGACGGCGGTCGTGGGATTGTTCGCGTATTACCACAACCGGGAATCCACAGACGATGCGCAAGTGGACGGACACATCACGCCGATGGCGTCGAAGGTTTACGGGCGCGTGGCGCAGGTGCTGGTGGACGACAACCAGGCGGTGAAGGCGGGGCAAGTTCTGGTGAAAATCGACCCGCGGGATTACCAGGCGGCGCTGGATCAGGCGAAAGCGGCGCTGGCGCTGGCGGAAAGCGAAGCGCGGTCGGCGGGAGTGGACGTGCCGCGGACGCGGGAAAGCGTGGCGAGCGGAACGTCGGGCGCGGACGCGCAGCTACTGGGCGCACAGGCGGACCTGGCGCGGGCGCAAGCGACATACGACCAGGCGCAGACGGCCGACCTGGCGTTTGCGCAAGCCAACGTGGACAAGAGCCGCGCGAATACCGAACTGGCGCAGGCGGATCTGGCGCGTTACACGCCGCTGATGCAGAAGGGCGAGATTTCAAAGCAGCAATACGACGCGGCGAAGGCCAACGCCGATGCCAGCGGCAGCGCGCTGAAAGCGGATCAGGAACGGCAGGCACAGGCGCAGCGCAACGTGGCCGTTGCCAAGGCGCAACTGGACGCGGCGAAGGCGCGCGTGGAACAGGCGCGGGCAGGAGTAGCGGGGGCGCGAGCGGACGTCAAATCGGTGAGCATGAAGTCGGCGGATGCGCAGGCAAAGCTGGCGAAAGTGGAACAAGCGCGCGCGGCGCTGGAAGCGGCGCAACTAAACCTGAGCTACACGGAAATCACGGCGCCGGTGGACGGCGTGGCGACGCACAAACAGGTGGAGACGGGACAGATCGTGCAGGCGGGGCAAGGGCTGCTGGTGGTGGTGCCGTTGCACGACGTGTGGGTGACGGCGAATTTCAAGGAAACGCAATTGAAGAAGATGAAGCCGGGGCAGAAGGCGGAAGTGAAGGTGGACACTTACGGGAAGACCTTCAGCGGGCACGTGGATTCGATCGCGGGAGCGACGGGATCGGTGTTGAGCCTGCTGCCGCCGGAAAACGCGACGGGGAATTACGTGAAAGTGGTGCAGAGGATTCCCGTGAAGATCGTGCTGGACCCGATTCCGGCGGAGAAAGCGGTGCTGCGGCCGGGAATGAACGTGGAGGCGACGGTAATCACGAAATAAGAAGGAATAGAGGCGTGGAGCAAAGCGGTAGTAGGTAGAGGAAGCGGAGCCAGAGATTCGAACGCGATGCGAAACAAGATCTTAGCGAAGCTGCGGATGCCGGACGGGACGGTCAACCCCTGGGTGATCGCCGTTACCGTGACGCTCGCGACGTTCATGGAGGTGCTGGACACGTCCATTGCGAACGTGTCGCTGCCGCACATCGCCGGGAGCCTTTCGGCTGGGGTGGACGAATCGACATGGGTGCTGACGTCGTACCTGGTTTCGAACGCGATCGTACTGCCGCTTTCGGGATGGTTTTCTGGGCTGATCGGGCGGAAGCGGTTTTACATGTCCTGCGTGGCGCTGTTCACGGTGAGTTCGTTTTTATGCGGGCTGGCGCCGAGCCTCGGAGTGCTGGTGATATTCCGGATTTTGCAGGGGGCGGGCGGCGGAGGATTGCAGCCAAGCGAGCAGGCGATCCTGAATGACACATTTTCGCTGGAAAAGCGCGGCATGGCGTTTGCGGTGTACGGGCTCGCGGTGGTCGTGGCGCCAACGATTGGACCGTGGCTGGGCGGGTGGATCACGGATAATTTTTCGTGGAGATGGATTTTTTACATCAACGTGCCGGTGGGAATCATTTCGATTTTGCTGACGAACTTTTTGGTCAGCGACCCGCCGTACATGAAGCGGGCGAGCGTGAAGGCCGGGTTCCGGATCGACTACATCGGCATTGGTTTGATCAGCCTGGGCCTGGGAAGCATGCAGATCATCCTGGACAAGGGGCAGCGCGAGGACTGGTTCTCGTCGAATTTCATCCGCGTGTTTTTCCTGCTGATGGTCATTGGGATCATTGCCGGAATCCTATGGGAACTGCGCGAGAAAGAGCCGGTCGTAGATTTGCGAATGCTGAAGGAGCGAAATTTTGCGATCGCCACAATGGCCATGTTCTTTCTGGGATTCGTGCTGTATTCCAGCACGGTGCTGATCCCGCAGCTTCTGCAGCAACTGCTGGGATACACGGCGCAACTGGCGGGAATGGCGCTTTCGCCGGGCGGGGCGGTGATCATGTGCATGATGCCGGTCGTAGGCCTCCTGGTGTCGAGGGTGGATACGCGGATTCTGATCACGTTCGGGTGCATCGTGTCGGCGTCGGCGCTGTTCGTGATGGCGGGCTGGAATCTAGGGCTGGATTATGGGCATGCGGTGCGCGCGCGCATGCTGCAGAGCTTTGGGCTGGCGTTCCTGTTCATTCCCATCAACGTGGCGGCGTTCGCGTACGTGCCAAAGGAAAAGACCAACATGGGCACGGGAATCATCAACCTGGCGCGGAACGTGGGGGCGAGCGTGGGGATTGCCACGGTGACCACGATGTTGGACCGGCGCACGCAATTTCATCAGGCGCGGCTCATGGAGAACATCAACGACATGAGTGCGGCATATCACAGCATGCTGAACAGCACCCAGGTAAGACTTTTGGCGGCTGGCTCGAGCCTGGCGGACGCCAGCGCGCAGGCCCACGGAATGATTTACAAGATGGTGGTGCGCCAGGCGGCGATGCTGGCGTTTCTCGACAATTTCAAAATGCTCGGGGTGGTCTTTTTAGCGGTGATCCCGATTCTTCTGTTGATGAAGAAGCCGAGGACACGGCCCGGCGGCGTGCCGGTGCACTGAGAAAGAAAAGTTTTCGCGCGCAGGGTGCAGAAAAGGATTTGGTTCAATTGGGGGGAGACGATGGCTACGCAAGTGGCAGTGGGAACACAGTTGGCAGTAGGAACACAACCGAGCGAAGAGAAGCTGATCCGCGCGGGGCAGAGGGGCGACCAACAGGCGGTCGAAACGCTTTTTCGCCGGTACCAGCGGCCGCTGTTCCAGACGGCGTTGCGAGTGCTCGGAAACGCGGAAGATGCGGAAGACGCGCTGCAAGACGGGCTGCTCTCGGCGTACCGCAATCTGAAGCGATTCGAAGGGCGCTCGCAGTTTTCCACGTGGCTGACGCGCATCGTGATCAACGCCGCGCTGATGCGGCGGAGAAGCGCGAAGGCGCGCCCGGCGATATCGCTTGACGAGTCGCCGCGAGGGGATGAGTTGCCCGCGTCGGAGCGCTTCGCGGATGACGCGCCGAACCCGGAACAGATGTTCGCGGGGACGGAGCTGCGGGAGATGATCAGCGAGAACCTGGAAGAACTCTCGCCGCTGCTGCGCACGGCATTCGTGCTGCGCGAAGTGCAGGGCTATTCGACAGGCGAGGCGGCGAAAAAACTTGGCGTAACGGAAAATACGCTGAAGGCGCGGTTGTGGCGCGCGCGGCACCAACTGGCCGAGCGGCTGGGGCGTCGTCTGCGGCGGATGAAGGACGACATCACCGGCGGAATGGGTGACGCGGAGTGCAGCTATTGCTGAGTAATGAAGTACAGGACGTAGAGGAGAGGAGGGCCGGCATCCGCCGGCCTTTTTCTTTTGGGAGAGAGACGACACGCGGCGTGACCGGCGCCAACCGGCAATAAAGGGGCCGGGGAAGCGGCATTCGCGGGCGGCCACCCCTCGATTTGGGATCATTCCGAAAGGAGGCCGCCCTCTTGTAAGCGGTGACCGGCGTCACATCCGCACCGGCTACACGCTCTGCTAAAATGTGTGGCGGACGGAGGTAACAGCTCATGAAGTCTATGGGGAACTATTTCATCGTATTTGCGACATTCTCCGCGGGAATTATTTCCGCGGCGAACTTGAATCGCCCTGCCGCGCAAGCCGCGACAACCGAAGAAAAAGGCGCCGCCGCGGTCATGCCCGTGGGGAAAACGGTGGAGATCAAGGCGCCGCTCGGCCTGCCGCCGGTTCCGATTCCGGCGGACAATCCGCCGACCGCCGATACCATTGCGCTCGGCCGGAGGCTTTACTACGATCCGATTCTTTCCGCGGACGGAACAATTTCTTGCGCCTCGTGCCATTCGCCGGAGGCCGGATTCACGGACCGAAATTCGGTCTCGTTGGGAGTCGGCGGGAAAAGGGGACACGGCACGCGCCGACAGTGATCAATTCCGCTTACAACCCGGTGCAATTTTGGGATGGGCGCGCTCCCAGCCTGGAGAAGCAGGCCGAAGGGCCGATGGCCAATCCCGTCGAGATGGCCCACACACTGGAAGGCGCGGTGAAAAACCTGCAGGCCGATCCGAAGTACGTGGCAATGTTCAAGAAGGCCTGGGGCACGGATAAGATCACCATTGACATGGTGACAAAGTCGATCGGCTCGTTCGAACGCACGGTGCTGAGCGGCGATTCGCCATTCGACCGTTATTATTACGGGCACGACAAGAATGCGCTTTCGGCTTCCGCGCAGCGGGGCCTGAAGATCTTCACGGATCCCAAGAAGGGCAACTGCGAGGTCTGCCATACCATCGGAGAAAAATACGCACTGTTCACGGACAACAAGTTTCACAATCTGGGCATCGGAGCGGATACCCGCGGGAACATGACCGACCTGGGCCGTTACGAGCAGACAAAACTCGAAGCCGACAAGGGAGCCTTCAAGACTCCGACCCTGCGAAACATCGCGCAAAGAGCGCCCTACATGCATGACGGAACTTTCCCGACGCTGAAGGACGCGCTGGCACACTATATCGGAGGCGGAAACCAGAATCCGCATCTCGACAAGGAAATTCACGCGCTGGATTTTCTGACCTTTGACGAGCGGGACGATTTGCTGGCGTTTCTCGAGTCGCTGACGGGGAAGTTGCCGCCCAACGTGGATGCACCGGCGGACTTGCCACAGCCGAAGAAGCAGGCGGCGGGAAACAAATAAACAGCTCATCCAGTTGTCGAGCCAGAGATGGCGGGGCCGGCGAATACGGCCCCGCCGCTTTTTTTGGGTGGGCTTGTGAGCGGGACAAGACTCAGCGATGCGCGGCGACATATCGGCCGAGGACGCGAAGTTCGCTGGTGGCCTGGCCTACTTCGGCGAGGGCTTGATGGAGTTGCGCCAGATCGCCGGCTTCCACATCGAGGAAGAACTGGTATTCCCACGGGCGTCCGTGGATGGGGCGGCTTTCGATCTTGAGCAGGTTCACGCCATGTCTGGCGAAGGGTTCGAGGGAAGCCAGGAGCGCACCCGGGCGGTGGGCGAGGCGCATGGCGAGGGAAACCTTGCGGGCCTCGGGGGTGTCCCATGCCGAAGCTTGCTCCTCGGGGAGCAGAAGGACGAAACGGGTGAAATTCTCGGCATTATCCTGAATGCTCTCGGCCAGGATCAACCCGTGGTAATGCTCGGCCGCGCGGCGTCCGGCAATCGCGGCGCAGGACTTGTCGCCGCGGGTGAGCACTTCGCGGACGCTGCCGGCCGTATCCTCGGCGGGCACGCGCTTCAGTTCCGGGTGGGAAGAGAAGAAATGTTCGCATTGCGCGAGCGCCATGGGATGCGAGGCCACAGATCGAAGGTCCGGCAAAGTGGCGCCCGGGCACCCGATGAGATGATGTTCGATGGGCAGGATGGTCTCCGCGACGATGACCAGCCGGTTCTGCAGGAGAAGGTCATAGACACGCACGACCGAACCGGCGAGCGTGTTTTCTACCGGGGCAAGGAGCGCATCCGCTGCTCCTTCGCCGATGGCGCGGAAGGCGGCGTCGAAGGTGGCGCGGGGCACGGTTGTAATGCTACCGCCGAGAAGCTGAATGGCGGCGGCTTCGCTAAAGGCACCGGGCTCGCCCTGGAAGGCGACCCGCATCGTCTTGCGTTCGGAAACGCTCATAGGCAGGCGCTATCTTGCATGAAGTGCCGCAAAACAAAAAGCAGAGAATCGCTTCAAGTCGCCAGCCAAAGTGGAAATCCATCCTTTCAGCGGGCTTCGGCGCGCTCTTCGCCGGCCTGGAAGTATGTTTGAATTCCTCCCAGCGGTATAATCCCGGCACCAGAAGAGAGGTTCTTCCATGAACAGACCCGAAGCGACGGAATATGCCGAGTATTACGCGAACTATATCGCGCAGGTTCCAGGCACGGATGTGCTGGCCGTTCTCGAATCGCAAAAATTGCAAATGCTGCAGTTGTTCGCCGGGCGAAGCGAGCGGGACGGCAGCTTCCGGTACGCGCCGGGGAAATGGACCGTAAAGGAAGTTCTCGGGCACATCACGGATACGGAGCGCATTTTTACTTATCGGGCGCTGCGGTTCGCGCGCGGCGATGAAACGCCGCTTCCCGGATTCGAGCAGGACGACTACGTAAAGAACGGCGGCTTTGGCGGCCGGACGCTCGCGAGCCTGGCGGAAGAGTTCGGGGCCGTGCGCAGCGCGAGCATCGCTCTGTATCGTTCCTTCGGCGAGGAAGTCTGGCCGCGGCGCGGCTCGGCCAACCAGAAAGAAGTGACCGTGCGCGCGCTGGCCTTCATTACCGCAGGCCACCAGATGCACCATCGGATCATTCTGGAAGAGCGCTATTTCCCCGCCATTCCCCGCGCGTGAATCAAGGAGTGGATTCAGGACCGGATACGGGAGTGATCCACGTAAACGCGCTGATAGGGTAAGTCCTCGCGGGCCGCGGTTTGAGCAATGGCTGCCGGCGCTGCCGTGAAGCTTGGCCGGGACGCAGCCGGGGCGGCATCATTCACGTGCCTCCGCCTCGCCAATCCCGTTCTCTTGCCAGGCCGCAGGAGAAAGTAGAAAAGAACGGTCGCCAGTGCGGTGATGAAGGCGCCGAAAATCAGTGCGGCGGCCTGCGCGGAGAGAGGATTCGCGAAGGCGTCTTCGAGGATATACATACCGCTGCAAAAAAACGTCACCGCAAGGAAGCTGGCAAGGCCTCCGAAAGTGCGGGTTACTCCCCCACGAACCACTAATGCCTTGGAATGGCGCACACCCGGGGCGGGATTCGGAATTTCGCGGCGCATGGGTCAATCCTCGTTGGAATCCCGAAACACGAGCGCGGGCTCCGGGAAGCGCAGAAATTCCAGATAGCGGAAGACGGGCGGAGAATAGTCCTTCTTCATGGCGCTGCCGCAGGCGCAGCGTGGGTTCTGGCCTTCGACTTCGCCATTCGTTTCCACCAGAATGATGCAGCGGCACGCTGGATTTATGCAATGCCAGCGCTCGCCGGATTTCATCAGCATGGCCCCATACCTCCCTTCGCAAGAACGGCTGGGATTGTCCGCAAGGGCGATCTCAGGTCGGGCCCGTGGTTAGGGGATAGAGAATGTATCGGAGAGTAAATTCAAAAGCAAGCAGAATTTTTAAGTTTATTGAAGTACATAACTAGTACTCTTAAAGGCTCTTTCGAACCGTCCGGCTGGCTTTGAGGTAAGAACAAAGCCGCGCTAGCTTTCTCCTTGTCTTCGCCGCGGCAATTGCGTATTCCACAGTGGCGGCGGGGAGGAAAAGCCGCGCCCTCCGGATTTGCCGGGCGGAGGTTGCGAGGGGGGCGGGCGGCTGTTAAAATTTCTTGTTTGCTGGGACGCAGCCGTCTGCGCCGTAAGCGCGGACGGCTTTTTCTCCGTTTGGAATGGCGTTCGTTCCGCGAACGGCTGGCGCCCCGTCTTATCGGCCTGACCCCCTCGAGTTTTTCGAGTGTGACTGCGGTGCGGTAGTGCCCAACTCACCGGTCCTGGCCCCTGCGGAAGGGAGACTACGAGTGGCAAAGTACGATGTGGCAATTATCGGAAGTGGACCGGGCGGGTACGTGGCGGCGATCCGAGCCGGCGAACTCGGCCTGAAAACGGTCGTCGTCGAGAAAGACCCGTTTCTGGGCGGGACCTGCCTGCACGTCGGCTGCATTCCCACCAAGGTGCTCCTGCACCACGCCGAAGTCTACGATCACTTCAAGAATGGCGCGGAGCTGGGGTTTGAAGTCAGCGGGCTGAAAATCAATTGGGCCAATGTGCTGGCGCGCAAGGACAAGATCGTCAAGAAGCATTCGAAAGGCATCGAGTTTCTCTTCAAAAAGAACAAGGTCGAGTGGGTGCAAGGCTGGGGAAAGTATGAGGGGCCGGGACGCGTGAGCGTCGAGAAGGACGGCAAGAAAACGGAGATCGAGGCCGCGAATATCCTGGTCGTGAGCGGGTCGGAGGCGAAAGCGCTGCCCGGAATCGAGCCGGACCACAAGACCATCCTGACGAACCGCTCCATTATTCAGCTGCCGGAGATTCCCAAATCTCTGATCGTGGTCGGGGCGGGCGCCGTGGGCGTGGAATTCGCGTCCATCTACAATTCGTTCGGGACGCAGGTGACGATTCTTGAAGCGCTGCCGCGGGTCGTGCCGGTCGAGGACGAAGAAATTTCCGCGGAGCTCGCCAAGGCGTATCAGAAGAAAGGCATCCAGGTTTTCACCAGTTGCGCGGTGGAATCGGTAAAGAAGGATGCCAAGGGCGTCACGGTTTCGTTCAAGGACAAAGACGGGAAGGCGCAGACGCTGCAAGCGGAGAAGTTGCTGCTGGCGGTGGGGCGCAAGCCGATGACCGAGAATTGTGGCTTGGAAAAGTCCAAGGCCAAGCTGGAACGCGGGTTTGTGCAAGTCGGCGCGAACATGGAGACGGCGGAGAAGGGGCTTTACGCCATCGGCGACATCGTTGCGGGGATGCCGCAACTGGCGCACGCGGCGATGATGGAAGGAATCGTGGCGGTGACGCATATCGCCGGCAAGCCCACGCACCAGATCGTCAAGACGAGGATTCCCAATGCCACCTATTGTGAGCCGCAGATCGGCTCCATTGGATTGACGGAAAAGCAGGCGCGCGAAGAGGGCCATGCCGTGAAGATCGGCAAGTTCCCGTTCGTGGGCAACAGCAAGGCGACGATCCTGGGGAACCACAACGGCTTCATCAAGGTGGTTTCGGAAGAGACCTACGGCGAAGTGCTGGGAATTCACATCATCGGGCCGCTGGCCACGGAGATTCTGGCCGAAGCGGCGACGGTGCTGAACCTCGAGGGCACCGTCGACGACATGATGAACATGATCCATGCGCACCCGACGGTGTGGGAAGCGATGGGCGACGCGTTCGCCAGCGTAAGGGGATTGCAGATCAACGTGTAGTTGCCGATGGATGGTTGTTCGTGGTCAGTTTTGAGTTCTTAGTGAAAAACAAGACGAACTTTTTTCAAGTTCCGTGCTTCGCTGAGAATCGATCACTGATTACGGATCACTGAAAACTCCCGAGACCGGTTGGACCGAGCCAATTGAAAGAGCAATGAAGCAAGCTTTACAAATCGATCTGGGGCTGATGGGCTACGCCGAAGCAGTGGAACTGCAGAAGCGTTTGGTTGCCGCGCGCAAAGCCGGCGTCATTGAGGACGTGCTGCTGCTTTGCGAGCATCCGCACGTGATCACGCAGGGACGAAACGGCAAGCGCGAACACCTTTTGGCGAGCGAGCATGTGCTGCGTCAGAAGGGCGTCGAATATTTCGAGACCAGCCGCGGAGGTGACATCACCTATCACGGGCCGGGGCAGATCGTCGGGTATCCGGTCTTGAACCTCAGCGAAATCCGGCGCGACGTCGTCTGGTATGTGCGCATGCTGGAAGAGGCGATGATCCGGGCCACGGCGGAGTTTGGGATTGAAGCCGGGCGCGTTGCCGGGAAAACGGGGATTTGGGTGAAAAAAGGAAACGCCGAAGAAAAACTGGGAGCCATCGGCGTGCATATCAGCCGCTGGGTCACTTCGCACGGTTTCGCCTACAACGTCGCCACCGATTTGCGGTTTTTCGATTTGATCGTGCCGTGCGGAATCGCGGACCGCAAGGCCACGTCGCTGGAAAAGTTGTTGGGACGGAATGTTGAGGAAAAGGAAGTGGTCCCGAGGATCGCGAGGCATCTGGGCGAAGTCTTCGGGTTGGACTTGAAGGAAATATCGCGGAGAGAGTTGCTCGAAAAGTTGCAGGAAGCGGAACAGCTCGTGGCGGCATCGGCGTAGGACCTGGAGCACGGATGAAGAAGGCATTGACGCGGCAACAATACCTGGACCTGTACTACTACATGCGGCTGAACCGCGCCGTGGAAGACACCATGGTGAAGCTCTTCCGGCAGAACAAGATTGTCGGCGGGCTTTACTCGAGCCTGGGGCAGGAGGGGATTTCGGTGGGCACGGCGTACGCGCTGGAGAAGAAAGACTGGCTCGCGCCGATGATCCGCAACATCGGGGCGCTGCTGGTGAAGGGCGTGCCGCCGCGCGACGTTTTTATGCAGCACATGGCGAAGTACGACTCGCCCACCAAGGGCAAGGACGGCACAAGCCACTTCGGCGACCTGGACAATCTGCACATCGTTTCGCCGATTTCCATGCTGGGCGACTTGATTCCGGTGATGACCGGCGTGGCCATGGCGGGGCGCTATCTGGGCCAGAAGATCGTCGCCATGACGTGGATCGGCGACGGCGGCAGCTCGACCGGCGTGTTTCATGAAGGGCTGAATCTCGCGGCCGTGCAGAAGGCGCCGTTTGTGCTGATTTTGGAAAATAACCTCTGGGCATATTCGACGCCGGTCCGCAAGCAAGTGCCGCTGGAAAACCTGGCGGACCGCGCGAAGGCGTATGGCATTGACAGCTACATCGTGGACGGCAACGACGTCGTAGCGGTCTACACCGTGGCGAAAGAAGCGGTAGAGCGGGCCCGCGCGGGCGAAGGCCCCATTCTGATTGAAGCCAAGAGTTTCCGCCGCATGGGCCATGCGCAGCATGATCCCGCCGAGTATGTTCCGAAAGAGATGCGCGCGTACTGGGAAGCTCGCGATCCCATCGCGCTGTACGAAGGGTTTTTGACCGGCGAAAAACTTCTGGACGCCAAGGGCAAGAAGGAAATCGAAGACAAGATCGACGCCCTGCTCACGAAGGAGCGGGACTTTGCGGAAAATTCGTCGCTGCCTCCTCCGGAATTTGCCGAAACAGGCGTCTACTGCACCGGCGACGATTGCCACAAAATCCGCGCGAAGTGGGAGCGGCCCATCTCCGAGGTGACGCCGCCGAAATCGAGCGTCGCGGCCGTCTGGACCGTCCCGGGATTCGGCTCAGGCAAAGGCTCGGGCGGCGCGAATGCCCCGATTCACTTTGGCGATACGCCGCCCGCGGCGGAGAATTCAGCGAGTGCAGCAAAACCCGCCGGCCCCGGCAAAACGGCGCTGAAAGCTGCGGCCAAGGCCGCCGCCAAGAAAACGGTGAAGGGCGCCGCGAGCGCTTCGAGAAAGGCGCGGAGGTAGCCATGGCCAAACCGAATGGAGCCGCGGCGCACGCGGGCGCCTCTAGCGCAACGCAGCAAGTCACTTTTCTCGAAGCCATCAAGCAGGCCATGTTCGAGGAGATGGAGCGCGACCCCGCGGTCGTTTTGCTCGGCGAAGACGTCGGCGTGTACGGCGGGGCGTTCAAGACCAGCGAAGGATTGCTGGAGCGCTTCGGCTGGGAACGCGTGATCGACACTCCGATCAGCGAAAGCGCCATCATTGGCGCGGCCTGCGGGATGAGCTACCTGGGTCTGCGCCCCATTTGCGAAATGCAGTTCATCGATTTCATCGTGTGCGCGTTCAATCAGATCACGAATTTCGTGGCCAAGGGCCATTACCTCTGGAACGCGCCGGCTCCCATCGTGGTGCGCGGGCCGTCCGGCGGCGGGGTGCACGGCGGGCCGTTCCATTCGGCGAATCCGGAGATGTATTTCGTGCATACGCCGGGCCTGAAAGTAATTTATCCCTCGACGCCGTACGATGCGAAAGGTTTGCTGAAGGCCGCCGTGCGGGATAACAACCCCGTGCTATTTTTTGAGCACAAATTCCTCTACCGGCGCATCAAAGGGGAGGTCCCGAGCGAGGACTACACCGTCCCGATCGGCAAGGCCATCGTGCGCCGCGAGGGGAAGCACCTGACCATCCTTTCCTATGCCGCGATGATGCACACTTCGCTCGAAGCCGCGGACGCGCTGGCGAAGGAAGGCATCGAAGCCGAAGTAATCGATCTGCGCACGCTCTTGCCGCTGGACGAAGAGACGATTTTGCAATCGGTCAGGAAGACCAACAAATGTCTCGTGGTGCATGAAGACACCAAGACCGGCGGGATCGCCGGTGAAATCGCGGCGATTCTTTGCGAGAAAGCGTTTGGCGATCTGGATGGGCCGCTGATGCGCGTGACGTCACTGGATACGCCGGTGCCGTATGCGCCGACGCTGGAAGAATATTTTCTGCCGAACGCCAAAAAAGTTTTTGCCGCCGCGAAGGAGCTTGCGCGGTATTAGGATTTTAACCAGTACAGGAGAGCGATCATGGCCGTAGATATCGTAATGCCCCAGATGGGCGAGAGCATTTTCGAAGGCACTATCACCAAGTGGCTGAAGAAGCCCGGCGACAAGGTCGAGCGCGACGAGCCGCTGTTCGAGATCTCCACCGACAAGGTGGATGCGGAAATTCCCTCGCCGGCTGCTGGCGTGTTGAAGGAGATCAAATTTGGCGAAGGGCAGACCGTGCCGATCCAGACGGTTGTCGGCGTGATTGACGCTGCGGGGGCGGCGGCCGCTGCTCCGGCCCCGGCTCCGGCAAAGGCCGGAGCGCCCGCACCCGCAAAGGCCCCTGCTGCCGAGGTGCCTGCTCCCAAGCCTCCTGTACCAGCTCCCGCTCCAGCCGCGGCTGCTCCTGCCGCCGCAGCGCCTGGCGCCGGTGAGCGCATTCACAGCTCCCCGCTGGTGCGCCGCATGGCCAAGGAACATGGAATCGACCTTTCCACCGTGCCGGGCACGGGCGCTGGCGGGCGCATCAGCAAGCAGGACATCGAGGCTGCGATCGCCGGAGGTGGCATACCAACTGCTCCGGCTTATGGCGCTCCCGCCGTCCCGGCGCGCGTCGTGCCTCCTCCTCCGCCTGCCGCCGCCTGCGGCTCCCGGCGTTTCCGGCGCCGTGGCGCACGTGGCGCTGGAAACGGCCGTCCCGCGCGAAAAGATCTACTTCGGCAACTACGAAGTGCAACCCATGAGCGCCATGCGCCAACGCATCGCCGAGCACATGGTCGCCTCGAAGCGCGTTTCGGCGCACGTCTACTCCGTGGACGAGATTGACATGACCAAGGTCGCTTCGATCCGCGCCAAGGCCAAGGACGAATTCGAAAAGCGCTACGAGACCAAGCTGACCTTCATGCCCTTTTTTGTGAAGGCCGCCGTCGCCGGCTTGCGCGCCTTTCCGACGCTGAACGCTTCGCTCGATGGAACGAACGTCGTCTTCCACAAGGAGATCAACATCGGCATCGCCGTGGCGCTGGACTGGGGCCTGCTCGTGCCGGTGGTGAAAAACGCCGACGAAAAAAACCTTCTTGGTATCCAGCGCACCATGAACGACCTCGCCGAGCGCGCCCGTTCGAAAAAGCTGAAGCCCGAGGAAGTGCAGGAGGGCACCTTCTCCATCACCAACCCCGGCGTTTTTGGCGGCCTGTTTGGCTTGCCGGTCATCAGCCAGCCGAACGTGGGCATCCTCGGCCTCGGCGCCATCGAGAAGCGCCCGGTGGTGATCAATGATTCCATCGCCATCCGTTCGATGTGCTACGTCACGCTCAGCTACGACCACCGCGTGGTGGACGGCGCGATTGCCCACCAATTCCTCCACAAAGTAAAAGAGACGCTGGAAAATTGGTCGGAACCCGTATTGTAGGAGCCGGTTCTCAGTGATCGGCGAAAAAGCGCTCGGCGCGAATCATCCGGGGTGCTTGCTTCCCGTCAAGTGAACGCACAGGAATGACCGCACAATCGCTGCCCGCTGGTGTTTTGGATCCCCAAAGCGCGCCGGCATCACCACATGGATCTTTAGCCGCTACTTTGTTCTTACGGATCGCTGAGAACGGATCGCGGATCACTGTAACAACGGCTTAAGCTTCGCCACCCACACCGCAAAACCCTCCATCGGCACCGGCTCGATCCCCGCGTCGCGCAGCGTGTCCCGCACGAAGCGGTGGCGCTCGTTTTCCGCGTTCAAGGCCACATCGGTGACCGCGGCAAATTCGGTTTTCTGCCGGGCCTTGGCGGCGATGTGCTCCGCGGTGTAAGCGTAAAGCTTGGAGTCGTTCGGGGCCCGGCTCACGGAAAGCGTCTGCACGTATCCCCGCGTGCCGTTGCGGCGGTAGCTGTAGTCCAGGCGCATGGGGTCTCCCGGGAAAGTGAACTCGGCGGTGCGCACCGATTTTTCGATGCGTTCCCACAAGCGCGCCTGCCGGAAAACCTGCGAACAGTAGGAGCGCATCTGCGCCCGGCTGCCGGCCACCCCGGCGCGGCTGGGCGCTCGCTGCGGCGCAACGTGATCGGCATAGAGCCGCTCGAGTTCGGCATCCAGGTCCGCGGCAAAGACGCCTTTCTGCGGCGCCAACTGCAGCGCGTTCGCCAGCGTGTCATCCCACTTCGCGAGCAGTTGCTGCCAATCGCCGCCGCTCCATTGCGCGCCACCGGCGGATTGAAAGCGTTCTTCGAGATCCTCGCGGAGCCCGCGCAACAGCTTCTCATCGGCTTGCGGGTGCAGCCGCCGCACGCGGCGGTACTCCTCCTCTTCCTCGATTAAGCGCAGGCGGCGTTCTCCCGTCTTCGGGTCAAAGACCAGCACCCCGATATTCACCCACTCATCGCGGACAAGGCTGGGCGTATAGCGCAGAATGCGGTAGGCGCAGGCCCGCTCTCCCGGCGGCGGCGTGAGGCCAGAAATTTCAGCCATGCTTTCCGTCATCGTTCACGTTCCTTCCCGGGGCGGGTCCTGCCCGGAGTTCCCGCCGGAGTTTCCATCAGGATTTCCGTCCGTGCGTCATCTCCAGTTCGGAAACGGCTGCCGGTTGGACCGCTTGGCTTCCAGGATCAGCTCCGGCACGCGCGTCCTGCGGCGGTGCAGTTGCTCGAGCACCCGCAGGAGCGCATCGTAGTCATCCTCATACCAATCCGGCGGAATCAGCCGCGTAATCTCGTCGAAGACGCGCTCGTGCATCTGCCTTTCCAGCGGCTCCAGCCACGGAGCGAAGGAGTCCATTCCGGTCACGCCTTCATAGACGCGATTGCGCGCATACAACCCGCGCAGCGGCGCATCCGGAAAGTTCCATTCGCCGGCATTGAAGCAGAAGCCTTGGTCAATCATGCGCGTCTCGTAGCGCGCCGTGTCCTGCTCCGCCTTCCCACCACCGCTGCCGTCCCCGCCATGATAAAACACCGTCTGTCGTCCGTTGGTGTTACACGCCCACTTGTCGAAGACCAGCATTCCCGCGAACTGGTGGAGATTCACCACCCCCCGCAACTGCTCATCGGGCAGAAAATCGTGCAGCGTCAATCTTCGCGGATCGCCAGGATAGCGCGCGCCGAACTGCAGTCCGGGCTGGCACGGGATCCGCGCTCGCGGCAGCTCCATCGCCAGTTCCGGCGTCAGCCGGATCAGCTCCTCGGACACCTCGATCACCGCCACGGGCACCGTCGGCAACCCCAGCCTCGCCGCCAGTTTCGTTCCCAGCAGTTCATTGACCAGGATTCTCCGGTGCTGCGGGTTATTTTGGAACTTCACCACGTAGTACTGCCCGTCCGAGCAGCGCATCAAGTGCGATTGCGCCCCTCCCCTCATCCGCCGTATCTGTTCCAGCGCCCGCAACATGCGTGGTTATGCTAATGGTACTTGCTCTCGACGGCAAGCGCCGCGCATCGGACGGTTCGCGGCATTCCTGAATGAAACGGGGCAGGGTCCAAGGTGGGAAACGCGCCGCGCGGCATCCTTCTCACTCTGGGATCTGCATTTCCCCCAAAAGGAAAGGCCGGGACGCGCGTCCCGGCCTTTCTGAAGCGAAGTTCTCCCCGGTTTGCGGCGGCTTTACCGCTTCTTTCTTTTCTTTGCCGCTTTCTTCGCCGGTTTCTTTGCCGCCTTCTTCTTTGGCTTGGCCTTTTTCGCCCTCTTCTTCTTGGGCGCCGCTTTTTTCTTCGCCGCCTTCTTCGCGGTTTTTTTCGCGGCTCGTCTTGGGGGCGGGCTTCGCAGCCGGAGCGGGTGTCTCTTCTTCCGGCTCCTCCCCCACGATCACCAGTTCTTCCTCTGTCTCGACGATCTCTTCGGTCCCGCCGCCGAGCTCCTCGTCGTCTTCCAGCCGGGCCAGCTCATTGTCATCTTCGAAATTGTCTTTCTCGAAATCCATTCCATCCTCCCCTGGGGGTATCTATGGGGCCCCCGCTTGAAAAGGGCCCCGTGGGCCGCTGTTCTGGCGGGAGATCCTCGAAAGGCCGCTCCGCCCTCGCGCCGTTGTTATCGTACTCGCTGGAAGTTGTCAAGCCTTCTGCAGGGGTCTTCGCGAGGAGATCGAATTCTGCCGGACAGCGCCGTCGGCACGAAAGGAACTCCGCGCCCTGCGGCAACCCAGGCTTGGTCCTAATATGCTGAAAACAAATATGTTAGTTATGGATGGTGGCGGCCGCTCCGCCCCCGGCACCCGCTGTCGCCGGGCGCGGGCTCTTTTCTTCGCCCGGGATCGCACGCTCCGCTTGCTCGCTTCCGGCGCGCCACCGATGGTGTAAATACGCAGCACCATGCCCGCGGCCAACCCGATTGGACTTCAGGCGATTCCACTTGCGTATATCCTCGGGGTTCACGCTGAACCGGTCGGCAATTCCACCCAGCGTAGTCGCCGCGGCGCACCCGGTAACTCACCAGCCGCCGTTTCGTTTCCGATGGCGCCTGCGTCGCCGGGATGATCAGTTTTTCCCCCGCGTCCAGCGCCGCATTGCGCTCCAGGTTGTTGGCATCGGCGATGGCCGCGGACGTCACTCGGTATTTCTTGCCGATGGACACCAGCGTTTCTCCCGCTTCCACGCGGTGCCGCCGCCAGCTCACCCACTTGTCCGGTGGAATGTCCGCGATCTCCGCGGAAAATTTTTCCGCCGTCCCTTGCGGCAGGTGCAATTCGAACGAAGGATCGTCGGGAGTGGCCAGCCGCAGCAACGAGGGATTCAGCCCGCGCAGCGTTTCCACGTCCACGTCGATCGTTTCCGCCACCAGCCGCAAATCGATGGCCCGTCCCGGTTTCACCACATCGGTCGGGCACGGGAGCTTCCGGGTCGGCCTGAATGTTATAGTGCGCCGCGTCCTTGGCGATGAGTGTCAGCGCGATGATGATGGGCACATAATTCTTCGTCTCGCTGCGGCAGCACGTTGCGCTTGTACAGCTCCCAGAAATCCGCGTAACCGGTGCGCTCGATGCCCTTCTGCACGTTCCCCGGGCCGCAGTTGTACGCCGCCATCGCCAGGTACCAGTCGCCGAATAATCTATAAAGATCGCGCAGATGCTGCGCCGCCGCATGCGTGGCCTTTTCCGGGTCCTGCCGCTCGTCAATCCACCACGTGTGCCGCAGCCCGTACTCCTGTCCGCGGTACGCCACGAATTGCCAGATCCCCCGCGCCCCCGCGCGCGACAGCGCCAGCGGCTGGAAGGCGCTCTCCGCCTGCGCCAGGTAAATCAGGTCCTGCGGCACTCCCTCGTCCCGCAGAACGCGCGAAATCATTTCGCGGTAGCGCTCCCGAGCGCCGCAACCCGGTTTCCACGATGGCCCGGCCGCGCGGCGTCTGGAAAAAATTGACAAACGACAGCACTTCATCATTCACCGTCAGCGGCAGGTCGTGCGAAACGTTCTTGGCCGCTTCCTCCGCGCGTTCCTTCAGCCGCGGGTCCACCGGAAACGTCATCTCCGCGACTTCGTCAATCGCCGCCGGCACGGCCGGCGACTTCGCTGAATCCATCCCCGGCGCGGAAGGCCTGCAGTTCGTAGGAGTACACCGTGTCCACCACGCGGTGAAACACTTCGCTCAGCTCGGGCGTCGCCCTCCGGGTCGTAGCCGCTCTCCAGCATCCAGTCCACGGCGTCGTCAAAATCCTTCCGCGCCGCTTCCAGGTGCCCGGCTTTGAAGTTTTGCTCTCCGGAGGCAAATCTCTCCTGAACCTTTTGGATCAGGTACTCCTTTCCGCCGGGAACCGGCGGCCGGAGCGAGATGAGTGGCTGCGCGGAGGCATTCGTCAGCGGCAAGGATGGAAGCGTGGGCGGGGCCTGCGTTGCGGCCGTGGCCCCTCCCGGCTGGAGCGCCGGGACGCGCGCCTGCGCCGGCCTTTTCCCCGCGTCCTCGCAGCCGGTTAGGCACGCCGCAAACAGGATGCTACTCGCCAGAATACATAGGCCTTGCTTCATCTCTCCATGGTAAGGAGCGCATCACGCGCCAGGTCAACGCTTTCCGCCGAACAGGGGGTGACCCTCTCACTACACTCCACGGCTGGCCCAGGAAGAAAACCCCAGGAAGATAACCCTTGCCACGCCGCCCAACCCGTGGTATTCTTCCTTTGCGTTTGTTGCTCTTGTATCGCCTTTGGGTTGTAAAGCGGTCGCAGGGTCAAACTTGCGGCCTTTTTTTTGTTCCATGCGCCTGCTTAGTGGGCATGTGGAACGAGGCTTGAAGACGGCCGCGGCTCTCTTGAGGGGCTCGGGACTTGAGGCATCAGATAGCTTAATTTGTAATGCTCAGCCGCACCCCGGCTGACAGAAAAAGGTAAAAAAAGTGAGTAAAGAACAAGGAACAGTGAAGTGGTTCAATGCCAGCAAGGGCTTTGGATTCATCCAGCGCCAGAGCGGTGAGGACGTTTTCGTCCATTTCTCCGCGATCGTGGCTGATGGCTACAAGTCGTTGAACGATGGCCAAGCGGTTGAATTCGAAGTTACCAAGGGCCCCAAGGGCCTGCAGGCTTCGAACGTACAGCCCCTCTAATTGACAGCTGAGTCCGGCTTGGCCGCGGTCGCAAGACCCCGGCCCGGTCGGAACCAGCCTCACTTCACAAAAATACATCGCGGGCGTCCCGATCAACTCGGGGCGCCCGTTTTGTTTTTCGCTCCCCCTCTTCATTTTGAGCAAGCCTCGCCGTATTCCCGCTCGCGATCCTGCGAACGGCTTTCGGCCCCATCCTCAATCGGGGAACAAATCGTCTTACTGTTTTTCGTACACCACGACGTTGTTTACGTCACGCCCCTGCGCGTCCTTGCCCTTGAATACCGACGTCCGGGTGTTTCCGTCTTTGGAGACTGTCGATCTCACCGTCATCACCACCTGGCCGGCCTTCTTTAATGTGGACTCGACCGTGTTGGTGTCAATGCGCTTCACCGACACCGTATCGGCGCTGGGAACGCCGCTAATCGGGTAATCCTTGCCGTCGAATTTTGCGCTGTATTCCACGTGCGTCGGATTTCCATTGCCGTCCGTCCCGTCGGAATTGACCTTGAAGTCGTTCTCGTCAGAGGCGATCCTCACGGTGGCGCTTTTCGCGGCTGGCCCGGGACTGTACGTTGACTTTGCGGGGTTCATCTTCCAGGTCCCGGAATGCTGATCCCCGGCGCGGGCTGCCACGCTTAGAGCCAGGGTCACGAGCACCAGTGCCGTCACCAAAACGCCAAACTTCTTCATTCGCATGATCCATTCTCCTTGGGGGATATTCGGGATGGGCTTTTCTTGGTATGGACGGAAATTCGTGGAATGTCCAGAGGATTCTTGCCCATCTCTACCGGCCCTTGTAGTGGCGGGTCTTTAGACCCGTTCTTTTTCATCCTCTTTCGTGTTAGTAATTCAAAATTGCCGGGTCTTTCACGCTTTTTGTGTCCCGGCGTATTCTGCCGGGAAGACCCGTTCTTCGCTTCTTTCCTTCGCCACCCTCGCTCTTCGTATCTTGTAGCGCCGGGCGGAATTTATCCCGACCGGGTCGGGGAGCCCGGCATCTTGCCTGCCGCGTCGGGATCCCCGTTTGTAGGGGCACGATACATTGTGCCCCTCTTCGGCCCTTGTAGCGGCGGCCTTCCGCCTGCCCTCCGCCCCCGCCCACAGCCCCATCATTTGCGCTCTTTGCATCCCGGAAGCTCCCGCGGGACCGAACGGAGCCTTCGCTCTTATCCAATCAATACGCGGGTTTCGCGTGTGGGGATTTTGACTTTAGCCTTTTTCTTGTTCGCCTTGCCGCCTCACCGTACCGTTAACCTTGCCCCATTGCCGTCCAACCCTCAATTCTCCCCGCTCCCTGCATAACATTTAACCACTTGATACTCTCCGTGCTATCCTTTCCCGTGTTACCTGAAATCTCCATCCCTCGGCGTACCCTTCTGAAACAAACTGCCCTGCACTGCCGCTGCGCAGGGCGTTCACCCCGGCCATTAGGCTCACCAATGAACGAAACAACCATCGTCCATCCCCCTAGTTTTCAATGGCTTACAAAATGCTCCTCTCGCAACTCCTTTGTTTTGATAACCATCCATTTTCATGGGGGGTGTAGGGGATCTCTTCAACTTTTCAACCTCCAAACCTGCCAACATTCCCACCCGCAACCGACCTATTTCCTTTATGCTCACACTCTTGCGAACTCTTTTGCAGTTGTGCAAAACTCAACTCGTTTCCTTTCAACAAATTCCGAACTCTTTCACAATAACAACCGGGTGGTGGGGGCGCTGCTACTCCCGCGCGCTCCGCGCTTCGCGGAGAGGGGCCATCTTGCTAACTTGCCATCTTTCCTATCAATACGCTCGGGTAACCTTTCGCTCACTGTCTCATTACATCCTTACCTCGATACCTCATTCCTTTCAGAGGTCACGAATCCCCGTCCTCCAATTTCTTTACCTCCTTACTTCCTTATCTCGTTACCTCTTCGCGACGCCGTTGGCTTTTCCGCCACACAGTACTCCGCGCCCATTGTGCGCGGCGATTCCAGGACCGACGATGGAATGCAGCGGGGGCGAATCCTGCCTCCCGCGATTGCCTGCTGCTCGTCAGGAGCTGAATACGCCGGCCGTTTTAGAGCCGCTATTGGAAACCATATGGGTACACTGAACCGCAAGGAATTGGATCAACTCGAACGGCGCGAGCTGCAGCTCACGATTCTGGCAGCGGTGATTGTGCTGGTGCTCGCCGGCGGACTCGCCGCGTTTATGTATCCGCTGGTCTTCCTCCACCCCGTCGGCAATAAGTGGACGCTGCGCGTCGCCTTCTTCGGTTTCTGCGCGCTGACCGTGCTTTTTGTGGGCTACCTGCTAGAGCGCCAGCGCACCGTCCGCCAGCTCAAGCAACATTTGCTCGCGGAGCTGGACCGCAACGTCACGCTGCAACATCAGGCCAGCGTGGATTTACTGCAAACCATGCCCAACCAGGATCATTTCTGGGATCGCCTCACCATGGAATATCGCCGCGCCATGACCATGCAGAAGACGCTCTCACTTCTGCTCGTAAAGGCCAAGCTCGCGTCGGCGTCCCCAAACAATGATGAAAACTCCGAAGTCTGGAGCGATGCCGCAAAAGCCATGTCCCGCAAGCTGCGCCCGTCGGATTCCATTTACCGCCTCGCGACCGATCTCTTTGCTATGGTTCTGCCGGAGACGGACGTCCTAAACGCCAAGCGCATCGCCGTCCGGCTGCAGGAGGAGCTGCAAGACGTCCGCGCTAAACACGGCCGCGCGTTTGACATCACCGCGCACAATTATCCCGAGCATGTGAAGAGCTCGCACGAACTGGAAGATATCGTGAAGTCCCTGCTTCCCTCGCAGGATGAATGGGAAGCCCCGGCGCCGGTATCCGCCGCCGCGGTCGCTCCCGTACCCGCTGGCGCGAAGAAATAATTCGCTCTGCGCGCGGCGCAGAATTTGGCGTTTTTGTTTTTTGGCTTTTGTAGCGCCCAGCGGTTACTTGTTTCGTTTTTGCTTTTGTCGCGACGCTCGTAAAATTTACGTGAGCGCTTGCTTTAAATCTTCGATCAGGTCCGCTTTGTCTTCCAGGCCGATCGAAACGCGTACCGTTCCCGGGCTGACGCCGGCGCGCCGCAACTCTTCGTTCGTCATGTTGTAGTGCGAACTGTAAATCGGAAGAATGACGAGCGACTCTACTCCGCCGAGGCTCGCGGCCAGCAGAAAAAGCCGCACGCGATCGCAGAAGCGCCGCGCCGCGGGCAGCCCGCCTTTCATGTCGAAGGCGAGCATCGAGCCGAAGTCGCGCATCTGCTTTTTGGCGAGTTTGTGATCCGGATGCGACTTCAATCCCGGATAATGCACGCGCTCCACTTTCGGATGCTTCTCGAGGAATTTCGCGACGGCCATGGCGTTTTCGCACTGCCGCTCCACGCGCACTCCCAGCGTCTTGATGCCGCGAATCAAAAGATAAGCGGCGCCCGGATCCATCGAGCCTCCGAGATAAATGATCATGCGGCGGACTTTTTTCATCCACTCCGCGTTGCCAACAGCGACTCCGGCGATGATATCGGAATGGCCGGCGAGAGCTTTGGTGGCGCTGTGCACGACCATATCGTAGCCGAGGGCGATGGGATTTTGCAGGACGGGCGTGGCGAAAGTGTTGTCGATGATCGAAGCGAGTTTGTGTTTCTTGGCGAAGGCCACGGCTTTGTGAATGTCCACGAGACGCAGCGTCGGGTTCGTGGGCGTCTCGACGTAGAGAGCTTTCGTGCGCGGCGTGACGAGATTTTCCATGCCGGCGAGATCAGTTTCGACATGGTGGACGGTAATGCCGAAATTGGGGAAAACATCGCGCATCAAGCGGTAGGTGCCGCCGTAGACTTGCGCGGTAGAAATTAATTCGTCGCCGGATTTCAGCGCCGCGAGCAATGCGGAAGAAATCGCGGCCATGCCGGAAGCGGCGACGACGGCGGCTTCCGCGCCTTCGAGCGCGGCGATTTTCTTTTCGGCGACGGCGAGCGTGGGATTGCCGTAGCGCGTGTAAATGTAAGCCTTGTTTTTTCCTTCGGCCCAGAGCTTCATTTCCTCGGTGGAAGAAAAAGTAAAAGTCGAGGAGCGGATAATTTCCGTGACGACGGGGCCGTTTACGCCGTGACGGGCGGGTTCTCCGCCGTGGATGGCTTGCGTTTGCGGGCCGAGTTTGCGGGCGGATTTGTTTTTCATAATGCGCTCCATTTTGGCGGCGCTTCTTGAACGGGCAAGCACCAAATTGGCAGAGTGCGGAAATAACTCGTTGCCCCTGATCCGGATTCCACGAACCATGGAAAAGCGAGAGACGCGCACGTCCGCTCTCGACTCCGCTGGGATAGAACGCCGGCTTGATCACCTGTAATTGTTGCGGCGAGGCGGATCATACGTACCGGATTTCCAAATCGCGCCGCTATTTGTGGCGAATGTCCACCGGAGCGCGAGTGCGGTCCAGCGGAAAAATCTGGAGTTGCCATTTCACCGGGACGGACATCGGCACATAGCACATGGTTTTGTCGCAAGCCTGATACTCGAGCTTTCCGGTGATGTTGAGGATTTTCCCGTCTTTTCCGAGCGAGCCCCAGAACCCTGACCCGGAATCGACTTTTACATCCTGGCTGATGCGGAAGGTCCCCTCGAAGACGGGCACCTTTTCCTTGATGACAGGCAAAAATAGAATTTTGGACGGCGGGTAAACCGCGGGCTTGAGCTCGATTTCGCCCAGGGGATCAAGGACCAGCTTGATGGGCTTATAGCCTTGCGTGCCGGGCGCGTAGACATGCACATCGGGAGGGAGGCGCACTTCGGCGACCAGAGTGACGCGCGTGCCGGGAACGCCGGTGCGATCGGATTGTTCGAGGGCTAGTTGAAGGTGCGGGGCTTCGACGGTATCCACGACTTCCTGGCCTAGTTCCGGGAAAAGCTTGGCAATCAGGCCATTGCCGGTGAGCCGCTCGCGGTATTTGGCTTCGAAAAACTTTTCGCGGATGATGCCGTTCGAATCGATGAAGTAATAACCCGGGCGCGCAAAACCCTTCTGCATTCCGGTGGCTTCCGTGTTCAGGACGTCATACGCGCGAATGGTTTTCGAATCCGGGTCCGCGAGCATCGGGTAATCGGTCTTGTGGCGATCGGAAAAAAACTTGAGGATTGCTTCCGAATCATAGCTGATGGCCGCGAACTTGAGGCCCTGCTTTTCGAATCGCGGGATGGCGCTTTGCAGCTCGACCAGCTGCCCCTTGCAGAAGGGTCACCAGTCGGCGGAACGGAAGAAGAGAAGAACGGTGCCGTTCGGTCCTTTGAGGGAATCGAGAGTTTGCGTGCGGCCAAACTGATCGTGAAGCGAGAATGCGGGGGCCTGCTGGCCGACGGCGAGACCGACGGACAGTAACCCGATGGAAGTGACGTGGATGGTATCGGTATCTTCGTCGAACGTTCCGCGGACGGTGACGGTGTCACCGAGATGGCCGCCGATGAGCTGTTGCGGCTCGAGGTCATACATTACGCGGTTGGTGTCGTCATAGAGGGCGAACCTGGCGCCCGGCGCGCTCTTGAAGCACTCGGGAGATTCGGCAAAGGCTTCGTCGGCGTTGCAACTGCTGTAGACAATGGTGCCAGTCCAGGATTTGGAGCCGGGCTTGCTGGTTTGTGCCGCCGCAAGGGAGACGACGGTAAAAAGAGCGACTAGCGCGAGGAAGAAGTCTTTCGCCATGAAATTGGATGAGGCCCGGAGCATCGGTTCGGAAACTTCATTTCGGATTTGAATCCGCCAGAACTATAAGCCCGGCGGGCGCGACGCGCAAGGTCTCTGCCAAGGGCCGAGGCTTGCAAGGGTCTTCGTGGTGAACTCAGTTGTCCAGTTACCGCTGTCAGCCAATTGGAGACGAGCTGCCGCGGTCAGGGAAATCGCATCCGGACGTTTAGAATCTCAGACAAGATTCTCTCGTCTCTCAAGCCGGCGGTGCTTCGCCGTACAAAGAGACTATTAGAGGTGTGGAGAATAGCGCGAATCCAGCAGCGTTAATTCCCCGCCACTACCCCTCCGGGTTGCAACACGATTTGCTGTTCATCACCGGTTCTCACCGCTTGATAAAAACTTCGAAGCGTCTCGTACTCACTGGCCTCGAGTAAAATCACATCGGATCGAAGAATCCGTCCGACATGCACCGCCCCCTTGTCATTCTCAACATTCAGACGGTAGCCTGCGAATTTTGACTGACTATTTTGAGGCTGCGGCAGATTGTTCACCTGCCATCCCGCGGGGAGTTCGATTCGTATGTCGTCCACCTTTTGATACTTCCACGAAAAATAGAGCGGGTGTACCCGCTTAGCATGTTCGCAAGTATGCTTTTCCGGCACACTGAACAGGCCAACCGGCAAAAGCGCCTTGCGTCCCGCGCCAGAAATCCAGTTGGGCACTTTTAGATTGAACTGCGCGACGAACGTTGGCACGGAGCTTGTCCAATCTGGTTTGTTTGTTAGCTCGATTTCGATAGCGGTGGGAACCGATTCCGAGATCTCATCCTCAAGAAATTTCCTGCGTTGACTCTCGTCCTCGTCGCGTTCCACAAATCGGCGCCACGCAGCCTCAATTCCCGAATAGGTTACCGTCAATTTTCCTTCCAAGGTTCCTTCCGGATTGATTTTTAGGTCGGCTCGCCGCTCGATTTGCGAAACGGAACTCTCCAGAACCGGCGTATTTACCCATGTCCCACCATCTTTGTCGAGTTTCAGGCCCTGTACACCTGTCTCGCCCCAAGGAAGCAAACCATACGAAGTGAAAATGGTCCCGGGGCCGAAATACAGGTCGTTCGCATTCAATTTGACGAGCACCACGTTTGCATTCATGTCGGACGCCTTCAAGTACTTGGGATTGAAAAAAGTTTCGTTCCTTGGCGCTACCCATACGGGGTAGGCGTCAAATCCTGCCGCCCGCACCAACGCGAGAAACGCCCAAGTAATTTGTACCCAATCCCCCCGGCCCTGTTTCCAGAGATCCTCAACATTCTTGATCACTTTTTCTTTTGCTCGTTTTTGTTCTTGCGCCGTTTTTTCCTGCTCATATGAAGTGTTCCAGATCTGCTGCACTCGCGCGTATATCTTCCGTAGTTTCATTTCCGGGGCATCGCCGGGGGAAACTATTTGCGCAACGGCCTCTTCCATCGCCTGGCGCTTCCCGATAAACGCCTCCACCTGCTCGTTCCACCGTACCCCCAGCTTCTTCCAGAAATTTTGAGGATCACCCAGCAGCGACGGGTCGGCATAGATGAAGTCCACCTTAAATCGCATGGTGTCTTCGGGGGGCATGTCGTCTTCCACCTCAAAAGCGGGTATGTTTCGAGAGTCCAAACGAATAGTGTCCCCTTCCTTGACAGGAATCGTGCTGTCCTCCGGAAGCCCATTGGGCCATGTCCACTGAAGTGCAAAAAGCTGCGGATATCGTTTGAGAGAAAACCGGGCGTGTTTCGTAAAAAGGTCTTGGCTCAGTACCCAGTGGCTGTTGTGGAGGTAGCCAAGACGAAGGTCGGCCTTATATTGGTACTCGATGATGCTGCCCGTTTGTACGTCGGAGAGTGTAAACGTCTTGGTCAGGTACTTGTACCCACGCGCCTTTACAATCACTTTTTCAAAGATCTGCCCATTGAAATCGACGATCGTCCCGTCGGGATGTATCGTTCGGGCTTTTATGTTGTAGATTTTTTCGTTTCCCTCAAGGAATGGAATCCTTACGTCGGCGTACTTTCGGCCTTCCTCCGTGAAAATTTTCAACCGTACATAGTTGTATTCATGCAAAGGCCGCGTGCTGTCGTCGCGATCAACCTGCCGGTAGAGGATAATGGCCGCGGCTCCAGGAGCCCTGGCCTCGCTGGCCATCTTCAATTCTTCCTGAGAAACCGGCTGCCATTCATCGCCGGCGCTCACCGGCCGGGCATAGCAGACTGACGCGGCGAGCAGCAGAGCCGCAAACTTGAGTGAGCGTCGATAAGTCAAATCCGTCCTCTGAGGCTGCAAAGAGAAGTAGGAGAGAACTCGATCGATCGCACGCAAAGCGCCGGTGCCCCTCCCCTGATGCATTGAAGGATTTGCGCGCATGGATAATATTACCGACCTGGAGACTTTAAAGAGCAGGACAGTATAGACAAAGTCCCTTGCTGTCAAGGGACCCAGAAGCATCAATTCGGGGGCCTCATTTCATTCTGCAGCCGGACAGGACTCTACGACGGAGGGCCTCCGCGCTCAAGGTCTCCGCTTGGGGCCGAAGCTCGCAATTGCTTGCGCGGCGATCCCGCTTCCCCGGTTGACGCGTTTACTGGTACCTAGAGCTTCTCTGTGTCCTGCCCGCTGCTTGCAAAGCGAGGGAAAATTAAATTTAAATCGTTGCTTCGGTTGCGCTTAAAGTCTTGCAGTCCTTGGAGCGTTGCTCCAAAGATACTCTAAGGGTTGAGAAAACTACGTTTCCTGGGATCGCTCTTTGTAGATGCTTAAGCCTCTGCCCGAACTACAAGAACAGGACAGTGCGCGTGACGCAATACGCCTTCGGCAACGCTCCCTAACAGAAGGTTCAGAACCGCCCCACGCCCGTGAGAACCGAGCACGATAAGATCAGCGGGCCAGTTCTTTGCCGCCTCCACGACCTTGTCGGCCGGCTTGCCCAACTCAACGAACTCCAGGGCAGGCGGGCTGGCCGCTGCGCGCGCTCGAAATGCCGCAAGGAGGTCCTTGGCTTCCTGTTTCGCCATGGCAATTAACCTGTCCGCTGGAACGCCGACCTCCGGCGCACCGCGGGCGGCCGACGAGTCAACCACGTTCACGAAGGCCACCTCGGCCTCCAGTAATTTGGCAAGCTCAATGCCGACACTTGCAGCATGTGCGGCGAAGGCGCTCTCGTCGACTGCAATGAGAATTTTCTTGAAGCTCATCTATGGTCCTTCGCGAATCTCAAGAGAGTACATGCCCCATTCGTTCAGCCAAATTAAGCGCGCGGTCATTGAGAGCATCCGGAGCATATATGAATCACGGGCCGAAGCTGCGCAAAGACTTAGCTCCAATAGAACACTTGCTTAGATTACTCTTCTTGGGAAAGCCCAGCCAACACCGGGATGCGTCGTGGCGCCGGGGCATCGGCGCGAGACCCACACCTCGACGCCCGCCGTCACGCCGAGCAAGCGTGAGCGATTAGATGTGGAGGTGTGCGCCGAGAAACAGGCGACTGAGGAAGAAAAAACCGAGGGCCGTGAGCGCGAGGCCATACAAGCGTTCGAGGAAAGCAGAACGAACTTTCAAGGCAACGTTTGCGCCGAGGTAGGAGCAGGGCACGGATCCCGTGGCCAGAACCAACATTACCCGCCAATCAATGTGGCCCAGATACCAGTGCACGGCGGTTCCGGGCAAAGCGAGAAAGGCGGACACGACCAGCGAACTGGCGAAAGCCGCCTTGATGGGCTGTTTGAGAAATTTCGCGAAACTGGGAGCAAGCAAAAAGCCGCCAGAGTTGGCGAGCAAGCCCGAGATTAAGCCAACGCCCACGGCCACAGCCGAAAGGCGGAGTTTCCAATGCGACGGAAGAAGTTCCTCCGCTGTGCTCGATGCCTGGCGGTCCGCGCTGATCCCTCCGATGTTGAACAGGAAAGAAAGACCAAAGCCGAGGATGAGAAAACCGGTGAGATAGAGGAGCGGCCTCGCGCCCGTAAACTTGGACAGAAAAGAGCCAAGGGTGGTGGAGGGCAAGCCGATAAGGATACTCCAGAAAATAATGGAGCGGTTCCAGAGGCGGGCCTTCCAGTAGGCGGCTGCGGCGACCAGGGTTCCTGGAACAGTGGCGGGAAGCGGGGTGGCCACGGCGATATAGCCGGGAGCGCCCGCGAGGCTGAGGAGCGGCGTGGCAATGGCGCTGCCGCCTTTGCCGAAAAGGCCGCCAAGAAACCCCACGGCGACCCCAATGAGAAATACTTCCAGATGATAGATCACCAAGGTCGCTCCCGAGAGTCGCGACTTGCACCAATGAAACTGAGGGCACTTTCCATCATTAGTCTCCCAGGGGCTTCAGGTTTTCCAGCCCTGCGTGCTGACAGCATACCCCATAGGAAACGCAGACAGAATTCTCCTAAGGAAGCAGTGCGTCGGTCGTGGCATCGGCCGTCAGCCGGAATATGGTGTCAGGGCGCGATTGTTAGTGCGCATCTCCCGGGATCGGGATGCAGGACAGGCGCTCCTTCGGAGGATGGGGCAGCCGATTGAATGCCAAGCACCTAGGGTGATCCACCCGCCGAGACGGGAAGTAACCGACCTAATGCGTCCGGTCCCGCGGAGACGTACGGGACGCATGGACCGCTGAGCGGCATCGTCTTCGACAATTAGTCCACTGCGGGTTCAGGCTTCTTCTTCGACGAGTTGTTCGCCGTGGGCGGGCTTGTGGGCGGCGATGACTTTTTCGGCGAGTTCGTTGGGGACGTAGTCGTAAGGGAAAAATTCCATTGATTCATTGGTGCGCGGTTCGCAGAAGGCGCCTTCAGAGAAGCGCGAGGAATTCGTCAACGGTCATGCCGGCGGCACGGATCAGGGCCCGGAGCGTTCCAATCGATAGTTCCTTGTGCTGTGGGATCGAAAGATTGGCGCGCACGCCGGCCTTGGTCATTACGACATGGCTCCCCACCTGGCCCACCACCAGCCATCCGGCCTTGGCAAAGGCTTTCGTGGCTTCGTTGCCGGATATATTGCCGAGGCGACCCATGAGCGCTCTCGTGGATACTCGTTAAACGGCAACGACGACGGGCGTTTGATCGGAGCCTAGCGCCTTCACGGCTTTTTGATCTTCGGCCCACAACCAGGCAGTGATCGCTTCCTTGATGTTCTCGAGCGCTTCTTTCTCATCGCGCCCTTGCGATACGCACCCGGGCAGCGCCGGACAATGGGCCACAATCCAGCCATCTTCTGCACGTTCGAGTGAAACATGAAAAATCATAGGAGGATTATCCTTGAGTCTGGTGAGCGGCCCCACGCGCCGCCATGCTCACATCATATCAGAGCCCGGCCATCAGACGAGGTTTGGCTCCTTCCGCATGTGTACTTGTAGGGCTGGGTGGAAATGGTGCGCCATGGTGATTTTAGGGTGTCCACGCCTCGAATGTGAGAAATTACGATCCTATTCAGCGTAATTTTTTACTGGATGATGCGGAAAACATGTACATTGGAGTCAGAAATCCGAATATTTTTTGTACTGCACTAGCGCCAAGCGCTCGTCTCCCTCGCTCGCAGATTGCGTGGCGAAGACCTGGCCGGCTTTGCCATACCAAACCGTGAATAGCCGGGGTGGACTGCTTTTCATTGCGAAGGTGACTTGGGCCTTGTGGGTGCGGAATTGGTGGTCGCCCACGGTTATTTGCTCGTCGTCCAGAATCTGAACACGTGCTTCCGCAACCGTCAGTTCCGGCTTCCCGAGGTATTGAAAGAAAACCAAGTTCCTTGTCATGAGTTCAGCCGGAGCGACGGAGGCCGCTCGGAGCCAGCCAGTGAAGAGCATGGGAAACGGAAAGCTATAGAAAAACTCGCCGGAATCGCCAAGCGGCAATTTCGTGTCGTGGCCGGTGCTTTGGCATCGGACAATCTGCGTGTCCACGCGGCACTTCGTCGCTTCCGCGAAACCACCGCGAGGGAATTTCTTCCCAGTTACCGTCAGGTCCGTTGGCCGAAAGCCGGGATCGAATCGCACGACCAGAGCTGTCCGGTAGACAATTTCCTTGAGTTGTTTGCGAAGCTCGGAGCTTACTCCAGAGGGCATAGCCAGCGGGATCTGCAGAAGCAGGAAGGCGGCCGCATCCGGGTCTTTCAGGAAATGATCCTCCAATTCGAAACTGCCATCCGGCAGGCGCCATAGAATCCAGTTTTGCTCGCTACCCTCGACTCTCAAGTTGTCTTTTAGACGAACGTACTGGCCTTCTGCGATTTTCTGTTTTTCGCCGGATGGAATTCCTTGCGAAAAGGCCGTGTATGGTGAAAAAGAAGAAGCAACCGCCGCGCCCGCCATACAAAGCGCCATGCGAACCTTGCGGCATTGGGCGAAGATCATAGCCTTCCCCTTAACATCACATTGAGAGAAGAGCAATTTCCGACCCAACGCCAGTTGGAAAGCCATCGATCTAGGCTTCTTCTTCGACGAGTTGTTCGCCGTGGGCGGCCTTGTGGGCGGCGATGACTTTTTCGGCGAGTTCGTTGGGGACGTAGTCGTAGTGCGAGAACTCCATGGAGTAGCTCGCGCGGCCTTGTGTTTTGGAGATGAGGTCGTTGGCGTAGGTGAGCATTTCAGCGAACGGCACCTGGGCTTTGATGACGACGTTGTGGCTGCGGGCTTCGCTGCCGGCGATGCGGCCGCGGCGGGAGCTGAGGTCGCCCATGAGATCGCCGGAGTATTGATCAGGGGCATAGACTTCCACATGCATGATGGGCTCGAGAAGCGCGGGGCGAGCCTGCTTCATGGCTTCCTTGAAGGCGAGCGAGCCGGCAATCTTGAAGGCCATGTCGGAGGAATCCACGTCGTGATACTTGCCGTCGTAGAGGACGGCGCGGAAATCCACGACGGGGAATCCGGCGAGATAGCCGCGAGCGGCGGCGTCGCGGATGCCTTTTTCGACGGAAGGGATCCAGTTCTTGGGGATGGCGCCGCCGAAAACATCGTCAACGAACTCGACGCCCTTGCCGCGCTCGATAGGCTCCATCTTGATGCGGCAGACGCCGAACTGGCCGTGGCCGCCGGACTGTTTTTTGTGCTTGCCTTCGGCGTCGGCTTTGCCGCGGATGGTTTCACGGTACGGCACTTTTGGAGGCTTGAGGGTGAGATTGACGTTGTAGCGCTTGTGAAGTTTTGCGACGACGACCTCAATGTGCTGCTGGCCGGAGCCGGCGAGAAGAAATTCCTTGGTTTGCGGGTCGCGGGAGAAGCGCAGCGCGGGATCCTCTTCCATGATCTTGTGGATAGCAACGCCAATTTTGTCCTCATCGGCGCGGGTTTTGGGCTCGATGGCGAAGGTGATGGAAGGCTCGGGGAGTTTAGCCGGCGAATAGAAGATGGGCGAGGCTTTGTCGCCGAGGGTTTCGCCGGTGATGGTTTCCTTCAGCTTGGCGATGGCGCCGATGTCGCCGGCGTGGAGTTCGCCAACTTCGGTGAACTGCTTGCCCTGGACCACCTGAGTGTGCTGGAAGCGTTCGGGAATGCCGCGATTGAAGTTGGTGAGGGTGGCGTCGTTTTTCAGGACGCCGCTTTTGACCTTGAAGTAGTTGATGCGGCCGGCGAAAGGATCGGCAAGGGTTTTGAAGACGAAAAGGGAGAGGGGTTGGCTGTCGTCATACTTACGCTCGACGCGGTCGCCCTTTGCACCCGGCTCTTTGTAGCCGACCTGGGCGTGCTCATCGGGATGCGGGAAGACGTCGGCGAGAAAAGTGAGCAGGCTGGCGGTGCCGATGTTGTGGAGCGCGGAGACCATCAGGACGGGGAATATTTTTTCGGCGACGATGGCCTTTCGAACGGCGGGAATGAGGTCGTGGATGGGGATGGTGCCTTCGCGGAAAAACTCCTCCATCATTTCGTCGTCGCCTTCGGCGATCATTTCGACGAGTTTTTCGTGGGCTTCCTTGGCCTCGTCGGCAAGAGCGTCGGGAATTTCGTCGATGGTGGGCCTGCCGTCGCCGTCGGGTTTGTAGAGATGGGCTTTCATGGCGACGAGATCAACGACGCCTCGGAAACCTCTTTCGCTGCCGATAGGTAACTGCAAAGCGACGACGTTGCGGCCAAAGACCTGTTCGAGGGATTCCATGGAGCGTTCGAAACTGGAGAGTTCGCGGTCCATCCAGGTGAGAACGAAGGCGCGGGGGATATCGTATTCGGTGCAATAGTCCCAAACTTTTTCCGTGGTGACCTGAACGCCGACGTGGGCATCAACGGCAATGAGAGCGGCGTCGGCGGCGATGAGCGAGGCTTTGGTTTCGGTGATGAAAGTGGAGTAGCCGGGGAGATCGATGAGGTTAATTTTGACTTTGTCGGAGGAGCCGGAGGGGCTAGCCGGGGTGGCGGGCCATTCGGCGTAGGCGAGACCGGTTTGGATGGAGATTTTTCTAGCGATTTCCTCGTCGTCCCAATCGGTGGGGGCGGTGCCTTCCGCAACTTTTCCCCAGCGCGGAGTCATGCCCGCGGTGAAGAGCAACGACGACACCAGTTGCGTTTTCCCGGTGCCGCCGTGGCCGACAATGCCAACGTTGCGAATGTCCTTGGTGAGATAGGTCTTCATACAAGCCTCCAATGGGCGAGGTCCGTCCTGAAGGATTCGGGCGCGGGCCTGCGCCGGGCAAGTTGAAACTGAGGGAGGAGAACGTGGCCGCTGCACCTGGGTCCCCGTGCGGGGGCGAAGGCCGAACAAATAATCCCTGGTCCGATCTCCTAGCGGGCGGATGCTAACACAGGGGAGGAGTTGGCGGCAATGAGCGGGGCAGGAAATCGGAAAGGCGCGGAGATGGCAAGTAGAGAAAGGAGGCGTAGAGCAGGGAAAAATTTCCAGGACTAGTACTGCGATGGGAATGACGATTCTGGCGGGCGGCGTTGTTAGTGCTTGGCGGCGCGAGGTTTAGAGCAAGGTTTAGAGGCGGCGGGGAAGTGACGGGGTCGGCCCCTGTCGTGCGAGGAAGGGAATGGGGAAAGTGGTCTCCGTGTGGACTGTGAGCGGCAGAGGTTTTTGCCAGACTCCGAAGCGGGACTGAAGTTGTCGCGGCGATTTCGCGGGAACCAGGCGAGAGATTGAGGAGGATAGAGATGGAAGAGTACGGGGATGTCAATGAGAACGGAAACAAGATGGGAACCGGGCCGACCGGTGCGAATCGGTGGATGGCGATCGCCGTCGTAGTGCTGCTGGGGATTGCCGGCGTGGCCTTCGGTTATGGTTACCGGCAGCAAATCATGGTTGGCCATTTGACGGCGGAAGAGACAGTGGCGAACGCGACGATCGGCCAGATGCAAGGGCAACTGGATAGCTTGACGGCAAAGCTGAACGAAATGAACGCGGCGCAAGCGGCAGCGCAGGCTACGGCGAATGCTCAAGCGCAGAATCAAAATCAAGCGGGGAAGAAGTCCGCACTGGCAGCGCATCCCGCGGCCAAGCGAAGCGCGGTTGCCGACAAGCGCTACAAGCAACTGCAAGCGCAATTGCAGGAACAGCAGAAGCAACTGAGGGACACGCAGGACCTGGTGGCCAAGAACCGTGCGGACCTCGAAGGAAATCTGAATTCGACGCGCGACGAACTGAACGGCTCGATCGCCAAGACCCATGAGGAATTGGTGGCGCTGGCGAAGCGCGGCGAACGGAGCTATTTTGAGTTTGACCTGACGAAATCGAAACAATTCCAGCGGGTGGGGCCGCTCACGCTGTCGCTGCGGAAAGCGGACACGAAGCACAAGAGCTACGACCTGGAAATGATCGTGGACGACAATCAGCTGACCAAGAAGAAAGTGAACCTATACGAGCCGATCTGGATTCACGCGGAAAACGAAGCGCAGCCGGTGCAGGTGGTGGTGAACCGGATCGAGAAGAACCTAGTTCACGGGTACGTGAGCGCGCCAAAGTACAGACCGTCGGAACTAGCGGCGGCGAGCGGAGCGAGCGTAACTCCGGTGGCGGCACACCCGCAGGCCACGGGCCAGAATCCGCCGAGTCCCAACCAACCATAGCAATAGGGAAGAATCAGCGTGTCCGGCAGGGCGTCCCAGCGACGCCCTGCTTTTCTTTTTGGCGCGTTTCGAGAGCGTCCACATCCCCGAAGGATGGCGCGGATGAAAATTCTATTCCTCCGGGTGGAGCGTGACCTGACTGTCTTTCAAGACGGTGAGGTTGTGAATCCAGTCCGCGCGACCGCGAGCCTTGATGACAATCCGGTGAGCGCCGGCGGTGATTTTCAAAGTAGCGGGGATATTGCCGACAAAGGCCTGGTCGAGCCAGATTTCAGCGCCGGGGGGTTCGTTCAAGACGACGGTACCGAACGCTTCGGCGGGTGGAGGGAGCGGAATTGCTTGCTGGAGTCCAGGCGGGGAGGAGAGCTTTTCGGTGAGAGGCACGGAGTTGGGGTAGAAGCGGTGAAGAACTTCGAGGAGATCGGTGGCGCTTAGGGCGAAGCCGATCCCGGTGACGTTTTTCTTGATGAGTTTTTGGGTGTTGATGCCGATGACTTCGCCGCGGGAGTTGAGGAGCGGGCCGCCGCTGTTGCCGGGATTAATGGGAGCGTCGGTCTGAATCCAGGTGCCGGGACCAGCGTTGGGAAATTTGCCCACGGCGCTGACGATGCCCTTGGTGACGCTGAAGAGCATGGCGTCGCCGGGATTGCCGATGGCGAGAACGCTTTCGCCCTGGCGAACGCCAGCGGCATCGGCAAGCGTGAGATGGGGAAGGTTTTCGCCCTGGACTTTGACGAGGGCGATGTCGAGGTCGGGGTCGAGATAGACGACTTCGGCTTCGAGTTGCTGGCCGGTGGGGAGAAGCGCAAGCAGAGTTTCTTCGCCGCGGGCGAGGTGCGCGTTGGTGGCGATGACGCCGGTGCGGGTGACAAAGAAACCCGAGCCGGCTTTGTCCAAGCCTTTCAGGTAGACGACAGCGGGCTTGGTCTGGCGGACGAGCTCCTCGAGAGAAAGCTCCGGCTGCAGGCCGACGCCGACAGCGGAAACTTTGGCGGTAACGGCGCCGGTGAAGGTCTCCGAGATGGGCGGGAGATCGACATGGAAGTGGGTGGTTTTGAGGAGCCAGTATTGGCCGCGGTTTCTGCCGTTGAGAGAAACCCAGTTCATGGGACCTTGGGTGAGGGTGAGCTCCTTGGGGGCGTAACCGGCGAGGCTGAGGCGGGCGACCATGGGATGCTCGAGGCGGGAGCTGAGAGAAGTGCGTGGCTTGTGGAAGTAACCGCCGGGGAAGTCTTTTTCGAAGGGCGTGACGCCTACGGCGACGCCGTCGAGTTCCACGGCCGCGCCGGGAGGGTTACTGGTGATTTGAAGCTTGTCCGCGAAGGCACGCGAGGGGCAAGCGACTAGAAGCAAAGTCACGCAGAGAGAGAGTTCGGAGCGGGAAGGCATGCGGAGACCTCGCCGGACGGGTAGACCCGCCGAAATCTTACCACAAGGATACGTATAAAATAACGAAAATCCAGAAGGCTGGGCAAAAGCCCGGCTATTGCTTTTTCTCGTAGCCGGTACAGGAGAGGACGGGGAGGCGGGGATATTTTGGGAAGCGGGAGTCGGTGACAGAGAGCTCGCAGAGAAAAAAGACCGAGCCACGGTCGGTTTCGATGTGGCGGGCGTAGGTGCAGGAGGCGCAAAGACCGGCGGTGGAGGGATGGCTCGGAGGTGAGGAAGAGTCAGTCACGTTTGACCGCGAAGAGACGGTGGCGGCTCGGCCTCAATGGTTCGCCGGGGGCGCAGGGGAGGCGGGAGCCGCAGGCGCTTCGGGCGGAGCCGGCTTAGCGAAATGGGTTTCGTCGATTTGCGGATCGATTTCGATATTGTCGGCGGCAAGATTTTGCTGGATGTCGGTGCCGGGGCTGCCAGACTCGATCTTGAAGGCGTATTTCAGGGCGTGGACTTCACGGTAGTCCGAGAAAAAGGAATCCCAGGGGATTTCCTTGTCTTCGGCCTTGCGCTTGCCTTCCCACTTCATCAACAGGAACGAGGAAGCGTCGAAGAGATAGAAGCGGATGCCGCCATTCTTGTTGGTGAGTTTGAGGCGATAAACGGGCTTTCCCTCGAGATCCTCTTTGCCGATTAGTTCGATCTGGTTGCCCTTGGATTTGTAATCGACGAGCGGGCCGTCGAAGTCGGATTCGTCGGAAATGTTTTTGAGGTCTTCGGCGGACATGGGCTGGACGTCCTTGTTGGGAGCGAAGGGATTGACGGTCCAGCCAGCGGATATTCCGTCGTAGACGCGGATGATTTTCTGGTTTTCGATGGAGATTTCCATGTGCAACTTGTGGGGACGCTCGAGTTCGACAAGGAACGAGCCTTCCAAATTGGGGCCGAACGAGATTCGGCCGGTGACGCGTTCGGAGTGAACCGCCTTGATCTTATCGGCGCCGCCGCGGGCGGCGAGGGACTTGTTGACGATGTCGTCGGCGGTTTGCGCGCCGGCCGTCAGGGGAACAAAGCCGAGCAAAAGGATGCAGAAAGTTTTCGTTTTCATTTGCGGCTCATTTGTGCAATGCGGCGATTGCGGGGCGCGCCGCGCTTTCATCCTAGGAGTAGAAGCGTTTTGGGTCAAATGCGTTGCCAGGCAGGGCGGTGGTATGCGGCACTTTTGTTAACGATTGCGAAACCATTTTTGCTTAGACTGGGTTGCGGGTAGATTTGGAGTCGGAACGAGGGCCGGAAGAAGAACAGACCTCGAGAAACGAGAATGCGGGCCTATGAAAATGCAAACCAGGGCGGGATTGCTCCTGCTGTGCATGAGTTTTTGCAGGAGCGCGCAGTGCCAGCAAGAGCCTGCCGGAGAAGGGCGCCCCATCACGCCGGCCGGGTCTCTGGTAATGGATCAAGCGACGCACTTGCCGGCCGTGGGGGCGCTGCCCGTGGCCATGTACCGCAGCCCGGACGCGCTCGGGCACGACGGGAAGGGCCGGTATCTTCTGGTGGTGAACAGCGGGTACGGGGTGCAATTCAGCGAAGAGACGAATAAGGCGCAGCAATCGATGGCGGTGATCGATTTAAATGCCAGCCCGGAGCCGCTGGTCATCCAGAATGTTTATTTCCCAACGCCACAGAGCGCCAATGTGGGCCTGGCTTTTTCGCCCGCGCCGAGCGCCGATGGGAAATTTGAGCTGTACGTTTCCGGCGGGTTTGAAAACAAAGTGTGGATTTTCCATTTCGACCCGAAAGGGGCGGAGCCGATCCAGCCGGGATCGCCGGGGCCGGACACGAAAGTGGAAGCGCCATTTTTTGTGATCAGCAAGAAAGGCGAGGTGTCGCCAAAGGATTACAACAAAGGAAAGGCAGCACTTTATCCGACGGGGCTGGCGGTGACGCCGGACGGGAACACGCTGGTGACGGCGAACAATTTGGGAGACGACGTGACGATCGTGCGCGGCCTCGGCGGAGCGCGGCGGATGGAGCGATTGGATTTGCATCCACCGGGAAAGCTGAAGGAGTACATCTATCCGTACGGTGTGCTGGCGATAGGAAAGGGCAAGAATGCGCGCGCGTATGTGTCGTGCTGGAACGATTCGTCGGTTGCGGTGATATTGCTGAACGGGAAGGCCAAGGTGCGAGAGTTCATCCGGGTGGACCGGCACCCGACGGCGATGATTTCGAATGCCGAGGGGACGCGAGTGTTTGTAGTGAACTCGGATGCAGACAGCGTCTCGGTGATCGACACGATTCGAAATGAGGAGATCGAGCGGATTGATGTTCGATTGGCCGAGAACGCGTTGCCGGGAGCGAGCCCAGAGGGAGCGGCACTGAGTGCGGACGAGAAGACGCTGTACGTGGCAAATGCGCATAGCAATGCGGTCGCCGTGGTCGCGCTTTCCGAACGAGCCCGCGGCGGAGAGTCCGAGGCGAAAACAAGAGAAGCGGAAAAGACGAAGATCCTGGGCTTCCTACCGACCGGGCAATACCCCTCGGCCATTGCAGCGGCGGACGGAAAATTGTTCATCGGAAACGGGAAAGGGACGGGATTCGAAGCGTCCTCGATGCGAGTGAATAGCAGCGGGCGCACACCGAATCCGCCGAACGCGGCGTTCCCTCCGAACGAGAAGAAGAACCGGCAGGGCGGGCAGTATAGCGGATCGATCGTTTCGGGGAACCTCAGCATGGTGGGGCTGCCCGACGAGCGGGCGCTGGCGCGCTATACGCAGCAGACCATGCAGAACGACGGGCTGATGGGATTTGCGATGCCGAGACTTTTTGCGGGGAAAAGCCCGATCAAACACGTGGTGTACATCATCAAGGAAAACCGGACTTACGACCAGGTTTTCGGCGACGTGAAAACATCGGGTGACGGGCACGCCGCGGACGGGCAGCCGGACTTTGCGATTTTCGGAAATGGAGCGGCAGCGCGGCGGCCGGACGGGACGGCACAGGCGGTAACCCCCAACCATCATGCGCTGGCGCAGAGATTTGGACTTTTCGACAGGTTCTTCGTGAATTCGGAAGCGAGCCCGGATGGCCACAACTGGTCGACGGCGGCATTCTCGACGGACTACGTGGACAAAGGGTTTCGCTGGGAGTATTCCGACCGCGGGCGCACGTACGATTGGGAAGGTTACAACCGCCTGCCCGATTACGAACCGCCGGGGAATCTGGATCTAAAAAAGCACAACGGCGATGCGCTGGAAGCCTTGACGGACCTGCTCGAAAAGCATCTTCCGTACCTGCAGGGATTCATTGATCTGGCCGAGCCGAAGAGCCTGTATCTGTGGGACGCCGCGGCCCGCGCGGACGTGACGTACCGGAATTACGGCGAATTCGTAACCGTGATTTCAGAAAACGATGTGAAGGCCGCGCAGGAAAAGCGAAAGAAAAGCTATCCTGATCTTTCAAACGCGGTTCGCGCGATCGCCAACAAAGAGTCGCTGCAGAAACATCACAGCGCAAGCTTCCGGAGTTTTGACCTGACGGCGCCGGACAGCATGACGGTGGATTGCTACAAAGCGGCATCGGATCCCGCAGGAGCTTCCGATGCGGCGGTCACGCGGGAGAATTTGAACGCGAAATGCCGGGGCAATTCGAGATTGGGAGAATGGCTGGAAGAGTTTCACGGCTTCGTGGCGGAGCGCGAAGCGGGCCAGGCGGATCCGATGCCGGGGCTGAGCATCGTGCGTTTTCCCAGCGATCATACGACGGGCATCAAGAACGGATTTCCGACGCCGCAATTCTTCGTGGCCGACAATGACTATGCGGTCGGGCGCCTGGTGGAAGCGATTTCCTCGAGCGTGTATTGGAAGGACACGGCGATTTTCATCGTGGAGGATGATGCGCAGTCCGGGCCGGACCACGTGGATTCGCACCGGTCGGTGGCGCTGGTGATCAGCGCGTATAACCGGCCCGGGGCGTTAATCCATCAGTTTCACAGCACGGTGAGCCTGATTCGAACGATGGAGATGCTGCTGGGCATCGCGCCCATGAACCAGCTGGATGCCTCGGCCGTGCCGATGGACATTTTTCAGGAGACGCCGGATTTGACGCCCTACAAGGCCGCGCTGCCGGCGATTGCGGCCGGCAATTTAATGACGCAAAAGCCGAAAGACAAGGCCACGGCGGAGTGGATGAAGAAATCGACGCAGCAGGACTTTTCGCATGCGGACATGGCCGATCCGAAAGTTCTGAATGGCGCGATCTGGTTCGCCTGCAAAGGAAACGGATCAGCGGTTCCCCAAGCGGTGCAATTGCCGGCGTACCAGGCGATGCGGCTGGGAATTGCCGAAGAGGAAGAGGCCAAGAAAGGCCGCGCCGAAAAAGACGACGACTGAGCGATTTGAAGGGAGACCGCGGCGCTAGACGGAGGTGACGAAAGTGCCGTCAGCGGCGACGTAGCCGCAGGCCATGCGCGGAGTGTTGAAGGCGAAGCTGGGATTGCCTTCACGGTCGAGAAGGATCAGGCCGCCGGTGGCATGAGTGCGTTTGCCGAGAAGGTGAATCGTTTCGCGCGCCGCAAGATCGGCAGCAGAGGAGTTGTGGGGAGCGAACGGAGATGGGTCCACACAAGGCGCGGGACGGCGAAGGAGATCGGTGGCGGTCTTGGCCATGACGATCTTCATGATGGCTTCGCCGTAGCCGGTGCAGGAGACGCCGCCGGCCTCGGAATCGGCATAGCAGCCGCAGCCGATTAGAGGTGAATCGCCAACGCGCCCGGGAAGTTTGCAGCAAGTTCCGCCGGTGGAAGTGGCGGCGAATAAATTACCAGCGCGGTCGAAGGCGACAGCGCCGACAGTTCCCTGCTCGTGGCCGCGATGGTGCGCGGCGGCGTGCTTGTTCTCCCTGCATTTCATCCAAGCTTCGCGCTCCGCTTCACTGATCAATTCTTCCGGTGCACAGAGCGGGATGCCGTGTTCGACAGCGAAGCGCTCCGCGCCCTCGGCGACAAGCATCATGTGCGGGCAGGTCTCAAGAATCTTACGGGCGAGTTGAATCGGGTTCTTGACGCGCTGCAAGCAAGCAGTAGCGCCGGAGCGCAACGTCGCACCGTTCATGACAATGGCGTCGCATTCGACACGGCCATCGAGATTAAGATGAGAGCCGTAGCCGGCGTCGAAGACGGGATCGTCCTCGAGAACGGTGATGGCGGCTTCGATGGCGTCCAGAGCGGAACCGCCGCGGGAGAGAATGGTCCACCCAGTCGAGAGAGCGCGGTGACAACCGGATTTGCAGGCGTCACTGGCTTCGTCGGGGATGTCCCACGCACCGCCATGCACAATGAGAGAAGGTGTCATCGAGATGAGAATCGCAAAGGCCCCAGGGTTTGTCTAGAAGAGAGACGCGGCAAATTTTTCAAGAAGAAAGAATTTAGCAGATAAGGCATCGGAGAAGAGAAAGAGATCAGATAAAGAAATCGAGCAAGAACAAAAGCGGTCCGATGAGAAGCAGAATTGCGCCCGGATAGAGGCGGGCGCGGGGGATGCGGCCCAGCGAACTTACAAAGCACGAAGGAATGGCCTTCAGGCGGGATTCTTCGCGAAGGGTGTAAAAGGGCCCGATCGTGGTATAGCGCGAAAAAGCGCGGCGGAAGATGGAAATTTCATCGTGGATCCACACGGAAACGTCTTCGCGATTGCGCCAGATGAGCAAAGCGCCAATCACAAACAGGAGGTAGCCGAAAAAAGTGAGAAGCCCGAGCGCCGGGCCTGATCCCCAGTACATAATCCCTCGCAAGCGGCCAACACGGCTTATTGAGTGGGACGCCGGGAACGGCCGAAAGGTTACTCCTCGTCGTGGATGGTGACGAGGCGGACGACTTCAAACTCCTTCTTGCCGGCAGGAGTGGCGACCTCGATTTCGTCGCCGACCTTGCGATTGAGGAGAGCCCGGCCGATGGGCGAGGTCGTGGAGATGAGCCCCTTCTCGGCGTCGGCTTCCTCGGTGCTGACGAGCTTATATTCGATTTTTACTTCGCGGTGGATATCCAGAACCACAATGCGCGAGCCGTATCCCGAGCGGTCTTTCGGAATGTTGCTCAGATTGAGCATGCCGAGATCGCCCATGCGTTTCTTGAGATGGCCGATCTTGGCATTGACGTAGCCCTGGCGCTCCTTGGCGAACTTGTACTCGGCGTTTTCCGAGAGGTCACCGTGAGCGCGGGCTACGGCGATTTCCTTGGGGAGCTCGACATTCAGCTCGTGAGAGAGTTGGTCGATTTCGTCCTGGAGCTTTTTCTTAATTTTGGCGAGTGGATCGGACATAGTTCTCGTTGTAGATCCGTAGTCAGTTAAAACAGGTCTGCGGGGTCCAGGCCCCCTGAAAGGCGCCGGTGACCCCGCTCAAGTAGCTATTATAGATGCGAGTGAATTCAAGTCACAAGGGGAAGCGTTCAAACGTACAGGCAAGCAATTATTCGGTTGAATCCGGAGCAAACCGGCCATCGTGACAAAAGCTGCCGGAGGAGGCTTGTCCCCATCTAACGCACGTTTACGACGATGCTCTGCGTTTGGGTTTGGCCGGCAGCACCGGTGACGGTCAGCGTGTAAGTTGTTGTTTTGGAAGGCGTTACATTGACGCAGAGGGAATGGGAGGGCCAGACGGGATTGGACTGGGGCTCGAGCTTGACAGTTTTGGCGTTGGCCACGCCGTAGCACAATTGGACGGTTTCTCCGCGATGAACCACCCCTGGCATCGCGTAGAAACTCTGGATGGCGAGATCCTTGCCGCCGAGTTGTTCGAGTGCGATGCGGTCTTGCTCTTGCTGCTTCTGCGTTTGCTCCTCTTTCGCGCGTCTTTCGATATCGCGGTTTACCTGCCAGCGGGAGAAAAGAATCCAGCCGACTACGAGCATGGCGACGAGGACTGCTGCGGAAGAGTAGAGCATCGGATTCCTGATGATGGAACCGTCTTGCGGGTCTGGCTGAGTCAACATCCGGGCACCCCACGAGAATTCCAGCGTCCGAAAGTGTTCACGGTAAAGATAGTCGAAGAGTGGAGCCTGGAAAAGACAGAAGGAAAGAAATCTGGCGGAGAGGGGGGGATTCGAACCCCCGGTACACGTTTTAGCGCGTACAACGGTTTAGCAAACCGCCGCCTTCAGCCACTCGGCCACCTCTCCGCGAAGGACCGGCCGAATGGGATCGGCCGAATAAACGCAGTATAGCATTAAATGGAGGGGACGATAGGGATCGGTTTTCCCGAGAAAAGCCAGTAACGGGCTGACCAATTCCTTATTTCTTGCGTCAAAGCCTAGTGGGCCGGTTGTCAGGGAGAGTCCCGCCCTGGCGGGATAGCCAGTCTTTCCTTTCGGGTATTTTGACCATAAAATGAGAGGGTGGCAAGGCGCACCTCGAAAGGGGATGCGCAGGACACCGCTGGAGAGAACGGCTCCTTTAAGTCCCCTGTTTCGAAACCTGAACCGTTAAAGTGGAGTGACCCTCCCGCGAAACATTTTGACCCGGATGGGCGTATCTATGAATAGAAACAGTGTGAAGCAAACCTCTGTCCCTGTGCGACATGGCCGGCTTGCGACCGGCTAGGGAAAGTTCCGCGGCGGAAATCGAGCAAAAAAGCGGCAGCAAGGTGGTCTGAAGGGGAATCGAATGAAGACGTGGCAGAAGGTGGGAATCGGCGCGGGCGCCGCCGTGGTGCTTGGCGGAATAGTACTGTACAGCGTGAACCAAGCGAACAAGGGCGTGGTCACCGTGCAGACGGCGAAAGTGGCGAAGCAGGACACACTGGTATCGCAGGTAACGGCTTCGGGTGAAATCAAGCCGACGACGTACACGAACGTGACCGCCCAAGGATTTGGAAGAATCACGGAGATCCTGGTCAAGGAAGGCGACCACGTCAAGAAGGGCGACAAGCTGCTGTTGCAGGAGAATGTGCAGGCCAATGCGGACGTGCAAGCGCAATCGGCGGCCATGAATTCGGCGGAGTCCGGCGTGCAGGCGTCGGAAGCCAGCTACAAAGCAGCGCAGTCCGATTTGACCTCGCAGCAGGCTAATCTGGAGAAGGCCAAACTGGATTATGACCGGGGACAAGGCCTGTACAAGGACGGACTGATCCCCAAACAGGATTTCGATCAGCGGAAAACGACTTACGATGCGGCCGCGGCGGCAGTAGATTCGGCAAAGTCTCGTGTGCTGTCTCTGAAAGCGCAAATGGAGCAAACGCGGGCGCAGTTGAACCAGAGCCGGGCGGTGCTGGTGCGCACGAAGGACATCCTGCAAAAGACAACCTACACTTCCCCGATCAACGGGATCGTGAGCTACCTCCCGGAACGAGTGGGCGACTACGTGGTGCCCGGCATTCAGAATTCGAATGGCAGTTTCCTCATGACGCTCTCGGACATGTCCGTGGTGACTGCCGAAGTAAAGGTGGATGAGACGGACATCGTCAACGTGAAACTGGGGCAGGAAGCCGACGTGACGGTCGACGCGGTGCCCGGAAAGGTTTTCAAGGGCAAGGTGACGGAGATTGGATCGCAGGCGGTGCTGAGAAGTTCGGGGTTGACGACCACCCAGACGACCACCAGCACGCAGGAAGCGAAGGACTTCAAGGTGGTGGTAACGCTGACGAACCCGCCGGAGAATCTGCGGCCCGGGCTTTCGACGACGGCGAAGATCAAAACCGCGGAAAAGAAAAACGTAGTGGCGATTCCCATTCAAGCGCTGGCCGTACGCACACGCAAGGACCTGGAGGAAGCGGCCAAGAATGCGAAGAAAGAGGGCAGTTCAGGCGTGACGCTGGCGGCGCCGCCGCCTACGGCATCAGGGGATCCGAAAAAAGATGAAATCCAAGGCGTGTTCGTGGTGAACGGCAAGAAGGCGGTATTTCGCCCGGTGGAAACAGGGATCGCGGGCGTCACGGACATCGAGATCACCAAGGGATTGGAGCCGGGAGACGAAATTGTCGTCGGCAGCTACAAGGCGCTGCGCACGTTGAAGCCGACGGCTCAAGTGAAGGTGGACAACAGCGCTCCGAAAAAGCAAGAAGATCAGCAGAGCTGACGCGGACCCGAGGACGAGGGAGATACGAATGCCTGTCGAGACACCAGCCACAGATTCCTACCGGGAAGACCTGGTCAGCTCCGGTGTTGTGATCAAGACCGAAGCGCTCACCAAAGTCTACGAAATGGGCGCGGAGCAGGTGCACGCATTACGCGGCGTGGATGTGGAGATCCGCAAGGGCGAATACGTGGCCATCATGGGTCCTTCGGGGTCCGGCAAATCCACGCTCATGAACTTGATCGGCTGCCTGGATACGCCGAGCGCTGGAAAGTATTGGCTGGCGGGGCGGCTGGTAAGCGAGTTGGATGATGATGAACTCGCTTACATCCGGAACAAGGAGATTGGCTTCGTGTTTCAGACTTTCAATCTGCTGCCTCGTGCGACGGCGCTGCACAACGTGGAGCTGCCACTTATTTATAACGGCACGCCCTCCGAAGAACGGATTGAAAAAGCGAAGAAGGCGCTCGAACGCGTCGACCTGATGGACCGGATGAGCCACAAACCGAATGAGCTATCCGGCGGCCAGAGGCAGCGCGTGGCTATTGCGCGGGCGCTGGTAAATTCCCCCTCCATCGTGCTGGCGGACGAGCCTACCGGAAATCTCGATTCGAAAACGGGCGAAGAGATCATGGCCCTTTTTGAAAGCCTGCACCGGCAGGGGAACACGATTATTCTCGTCACGCACGAACATGACATCGCGCAACATGCCCACCGCATCATTTTCATCCGCGACGGCAAAATCGCTTCCGATGAAGCGGTTGTGAAAAAGTAAGAGGAAAATTCTGCCGCTCCCATCCTGAAGCGAGCAATGGGCGTCTCCCGCCGCAAGGAAATGACCCGGAAGAAATTAACGGCCGTGCGCGATGCTGGAAGACTCGATATCGGCAAAGGTCTGAGTGGCGCTCAGATAGGTGCGCGAAATGCGATCGTGCCAGGTTAGCTCGTCTTCATCCCACATGGCCCAAAGGAAGCCGAGAAAAAAGGTCCCGGCGGAGAGTAAATAGCCGGCGCTGCGCAAGAGCATTTGCCTGGGCGATGGCGGCTCGCCCGAAAAGCTGCTGACCTGCAAGCCCCGCATCATCATGCCTGGAGTGGTGCCACCAAAGATGGTGAAGAGGGCAAAATATTGCAGGTACACGATGGCGAACGTTGTGGAGTACACCGCAGCGCTCAATTTGCTCAGCGTAAACTCACCGCCGAGAGAGCCGAAGAGCGCGAGGAATCCGCCATAGGCAAAGAGCAAACAGACTACATCAATGAGAGCAGCGAGGCGGCGGTCGTCGATGGAGGCAACGGGGAATAGCCCCTTCTGCGAATAGCTTTCACCTTCCGTGGATTGCGTTTGCGCAATGGTTTCTGCATCCGAGGGCTGGGAGACGTCAATCACCATGCGCGAGTCTTCAAGAGCGCGCTTCTGGGAAGGGCGACCAATGGCGATGGTAAAGGAAAAATCTTTCTCAACAGCCGCCGGTGATTCCGCGAGGCCGACGGAACTCTGGGGGTGCGCGGCGGCAACCGGAGCGTCGAAGGGAAGCTGCGGCTGAGCGGAGTTGGGCGTGAGTTTCCGACGCCGTGTCCGGTAAGCCTCAAGCCGGTGCGCAAGCTCACCCCTCCACGCGGGGTCCTGCGGCGTTTCGCGCGTGTCAGAGGGGCCGGCGCTGGAAGGATCGATCCCAGCCCGGGCAGAATCCGCCTTCAGAGCAAGGTTTCCCCGCGTGTGAAGGTCCGGAGAATCTTCCAAGGAAGAAAAACCGACGGAAAAAGATGAATCACAAAAATGGCAGGCGCGTACGCTTGACGGCAATACAGCGCCACACTGCGAGCATGTTTTTGTCACCGGTAAGTTTTGCGCTGCGGACGCTTCCACTCCGGTGAGGAGGGAACAAGAGAAAGATACCATGCCGCGGGAAAGTCAAGGAAAGAATGGAAGGGAGATGTGGCGAATCAGGCAGCAGGGAAAGCAGGGAAGAAAGTCCGCGGAAAGCGGCGCTGGGAAGATCGCTAAGTATCCATCTGCTCTGCGAGCATATCCCGGCTGAAGGCGATGCGCCGTTCCAGGGCAACCGCGGCGAAATAGGCGCAATGCCCGCGCTCGGATTCCGTCCAGGTCTGCATGGAAGGGACAAGGCGAGCCAGGGTGGTCCTCAGGAGATTGAGAAGGCTGAAGTACGCTCCAATCGCCTGAATGCCGTTGCGATCTTCGGGACGTTCAGGGCAAAGGCGCAGGAGCTGCATCACGCGAACGAAGTCTTCCCCGGAAGCGATCTTGGCAATTCCAGTGACATCCTGCACCTCGGGAGAAAGAGCCTGCTTCGCAGACGCCGCGATGAGCGAGCGGCAATAGGACACGAAGAACTGCAGCAGCAGGACGACCGAACAGACGAGTATGATTCCGGCCATCATCGCGGCACCACCGTGAGGCGAGCAGGCGCCAGACGCGCTTCCTCGTTGACATGTAGGAAGGCAAACATCCATGCAGCAGGCAGGATGCAGCCAAGTGCCGGCGTCACGAAGTGCCAAACAGGCTGCAAGTTGGGGTACAGATTTCGCAGCGCATAATCCGCAGCAAAAGCGCTGAAATAGATACCCAGGGCCAAGACAAGTTGGATCAGCCTTGCGCGGGTTTCCCGGAGCTTAAGAATGGCTCCCCACAGGACATAGGTGAGGACAAGTCCAACGAAATACAGGTTCTGCGACATTTCAAAAGCAAAATGGGACAGCATTCGATGGGAGGATTGATTTACAACCTCATATGAGAACCAGGCAGTGGCTCCGAGCAGGAAGATTGCTCCCAAGCGGAGGTATCGCTCAACTTTCATCTCGTCAAACACAAGGGAGTAGAGGCTCAGAAGCGCGAAATAGAGGCCAATGGTAAGCAGTGCATCGGAGTAGAAATAGAAATAAGCGTATTCCAAGGACTCCTTCCCAAAGTGGTTGAGTATCTGGAAACGACCGACGCTCACCAGGAAGGAAAGACCCATGTACAAATTCAGGAAGAAATAGCGCCGGAAGGAATGCGACTTAAGCGCACACACCACCACCCCGGCCTCAAGAAGAGTGCAAAGTATCCAAACAAAATATTCAAAACGACCAGGCACGATCACCTTCAGATGTGCCCTGGTCCACGCCGAAGTTGGTTAAGATCTTCGGCTGTGTGAAGCTACTTCCAGGGCACCGGAGGAGCCGGAGCGCCGCCGTTCTTCCATGGTACTGGAGGAGCTGGAGCGCCGCCGTTCTTCCATGGCACCGGAGGAGCCGGAGCGCCGCCGTTTGCCATGATTACGGCGCCATCGCTATGCGCGACAACCACCGTTTTCAGGCTCATAGCCCCGACCAGAACCAGCAGGGCGAGGAAAATAACCGTGAGTTTACGTGACATTGTGCCTCCGAGGTAGAAACAACCCCGGATGCACTCTATCCCTTAATCCACCAATGTCAAGTATCTCAGGCTAAGAGCCTGTATCGAATCTATACATACCCAGCCGTCCCATCTTTTCGATAGGCTTTCGCCTACCCCGACAGGTGGGACAGTTCTCGTTCCCCAGCAGGGTAGGATTTGGGACTGAAGCGGTCAACAGTACAGTAGTACTAATTCTTATAGGACTGGCTTGGCGGACCTGGCCCTTGTGGCAACCTGCAAGAAATTGCCCAACTCCTCCACATAGACTCGAAGCATGAACAACGAACACTAATTTGTCCCGAGAGAGCCGCATGGGGAATAACGAAAACGGCATCCCTGGCATACTCCCCCCTCTCCGGCGAGGGTGGGCGAAGTATCTCGACCGGCACTTCCGACACAGCGTGTAAGTTGAGAGCCTTTCCGGCAAGGCCAAAATCTTCGATCGGTGAACGTCGCCGGTTCGCCTCAGGATGACAAGCGGCGCGGATGTTTCAGAATCGCGGCTGTGAACTACTTGTGAGAAATTCGGACTAACGCCGGGAGCAAGCTTTTGTTCCGTCACCAGTGAGGAGCGATGGAATTGAGCTCCATTTCATTGTCCTAGGCAGTCCCAACACCTTGACACATTCGCGGGCGAGTCCGTAGCATTGAGAATTGCTCGATGCCGGCGTAGCTCAGTGGTAGAGCGAGGGTCTCATAATCCCTAGGCCGTGGGTTCGATTCCCCCCGCCGGCACCAGATTCGTCCTGCTCCAGGAAGACACCGGTACCCGAACAAGGCATCCGTTTCCTACGCGCCCTGCACCGCCGCGCAAGGCCCGCGTTTAGCTTCGAAAGTCCGCGAGGCAAGGGCCCAGACCGTTTCGGTTGACAGAGGCGGCTACTCTTCGGCAGCATGACGGACCAAGTGGCTGACTCACTTCCTGCTTCCCGCGATTGCCCTGCCGTAGTTGTCGTGAATCCCGCTGCTCGTGGAGGGCGTGCGATCACGTGCTTGCCCTCGCTTCAATACCTATTTTCCAAAAACCAATTTCCCGTTGAGTTCCACGTAACGGAGAACAAGGAAGAACTCGAATCGCACGTTCGGCAGTCAATCGCCAACCGGCGCAAATGCTTTCTTGCAGTGGGTGGCGACGGGACGTTTCAAGCACTGGTGAATGCGGCATTCGGCGCCGATGTTCTCCTGGGAATATTGCCGGCCGGAGGCGGAAATGATTTTGCCGCGGCGTTGAGGTTGCCGGATGACCCGGTCAAAGCGGCGGACGCCGTCTTGCACGGGACGACGCGCCTGGTGGACTTGGTTCGAGTCCGCACCGCCGATGGGCTTACGCGATTGTACGCGGGCGGCGGTGGAGTAGGACTGGATGCCGAAGCCGTGCGCTACGCGAGCGGCGCCTATCGCCATATCCCCGGTCGTTTCCGTTACATTGCGTCCGCGCTGCGGGCACTGGCAGGTTACGAGCCGATCGAAGTGGGCGTTGGTTTTCCCGGAAGCCATCTGGACGAGATGAAAAGCAAAGCGCTACTCGCGGGTGTGCTGAATACGCCGAGCTACGGCGGGGGACTGCAGCTCGCTCCGGAAGCAGACATCGAGGATGGGCTGCTTGATATTGTCTTGATTGAAGATCTCAGCTTGTTCGGGGTAGTGGCACTGCTTCCGCGGCTCATGGGCAGCGGTGAACTTCGGACTTCACGCGTGAAGAGGTGGCGTGTACCGCGCGTGCGTCTGACGACGGACCGGCCAAGCCTGTTTCATGGCGACGGGGAAATTCTGGGACCGACCCCTGTCGAAATCGAAGTCATCCCGAAAGCCGTACGAGTGCTGGCGCCGATGACACGCTAAGGTTTCCATCCATTGTGCCCCGCAACATGTCAGGGCGTGTCCTTGTGGAACATCTTGCGGCGAATATCCGGCCAGAATTCCTTTAACTCGTTGTTCATGCCGTCGAAGAGAAAAAGAAATGCAAAGGTGCTTGCGTTCCGCGAAGCCACGCGATCTTCCTGCACATGGTAGATATTGGAAATGGCAGCCGCGGAAGCATTGCCCAGGGACTCCGAAAAGTTAAACCGTTCGTGCCCGGAGTCTGTCCGGGTGATAAAAAGCCGGTTGATTGCATGGTAGGCGCGGTGTCCAAAGCGGCCTTTTCCCATTTGGTAGTAACGCGGATCTTCGCGGAGCAAGCTGGGGAAAATGGCGGTGGTCATGTACGTCCCGATGCTGTTGTCAGCAAACGATGCGCCGTAACGCTTGCCGTAGGCGTCCCATCCCTGCCCCCAGGTTGCCGGGTCATTTCTTGCCTGGGCGATCCCGGCGAGAAGGGCGTTAAATGGATAAGATCCCCAATCAAAAACTCCGGCGGTGGCCAATCTGAATTTCTGTCCTCTTGACAGAGGCGGAAGGGCCTTGGCATTTTCGACGGTGCCATAGTTGGGTAGGACTTCAAAGATTCGATCGTTTACGGTTCCGGTCTCCTTTTCCAGTTTGCTCTTGCCTATGGTTTCGTCCGGTTTAGCTTTGGGATCTTGCGAGTTCGATGTCTGGGGATTCGACGAATACTCCCCGGTTGGCCGGGGCTGCGGTTCTTGCTGTGGCTGTTGCGCCGGGCTTGGTGAAACCATGAGCGATCCGGCGAGCAGAAGCAGGAAAGAGGAAAAGAGGCGCGTCCCATTCTGTCTCGTCATAGGTAAGCCCGGCTGTCCCCCAAGGGATCTGATTTGCGGAAAAATGGAACGACGCGGTCACCAAGAGACCAGAATTTCATTCAGATGCGAAGCCTGAAAGAATGGTATCACCAAGCGCAAACGGAAATTCAATCCCAGCTCTCGCCACACCGGAGAAGATCTCCGTGGCACAAAGCAAGCAATCAGGCCGGGAGTCCGGAGCTTCTCCCCTGCCAATGTGCTAGTGAACCGGCCAGAAGCCGATTCGGGAGACTAGCACGCTCCCTGGCCATAAGCCGCGAGCCCTGTCCGATGGAGTGCGCTAAGGCGATCAGGTCTTCTTCTTTTCAATCTTCAGGTTCAAAACCATGTCCTTGCGGCTGTCGAAACTGGAAACGGTTTTCACCGGAGACTTAGCGCCCTCTTTTTCGGCATGCACCTCGTAATCCGCATTAGGGTCAAGCCCGCTAAAGCGGTAGCTCCCTGTGTCGTCGGTGTAATTGCTGCGGACAGAATTGGTGCGCATGTTCTTCAGAAAAACGACGCTGCCGGAGATGGGGCTGTCGGATTTATCCGTGACCACGCCGCGAACGGTCCGAAGCTGCGCTTCATGTTTTTTATCTTGAGCCACGGTAGAGGCTGCGAAGAAGAAGAGGATCACAGCCAGACAGCAGAAGCTTTGCCGCGCCTTCATTTCTTGCCTCCTGAAATAGGCTCCAGACGGAACGCCATGGATTCCTCGTTCTCTTTGTTTTTCGCGTCAATGGCGCGCTTCTGTTCCACGAACCCCTTCGCCTGGACTACGACCTCATAGTCTGCGCCCTGGGGAACACGAACTGCAAATTCGCCTCGGGAGTTAGTGTAGGTTTCCCAGCGAATTTTTTTTTCGCCCGCCCGGTGGATACGCAGCCGCACGCCGGGAAACGCCAGGGCCTTCTCATTGAACACGGTTCCGCGGATCAGGAAATCATTGGCATGACTATGCTTCGTCTTGCCGGGCTTGCAGTTTGCAACTGCGGGCGTTTGCGGGGCAGGGGCGGAGGGAGGTGGCGCGGGTGCGGGCGATTGCGTTTGAAAAGATGCCATCCCCGGAACGGCAGAAAGAGCAGCCGTGCAGACAACGGTGACCCAGCAAAGGCGACGCATCGTGCTGCTCCTTGTAAATTTAGATGAAGGAATGCGCATCAGAGGATGCCAGGCGGAGTGGGGTGCGCCTTTTACTCCTCGTCTTCCTCTTCTTCGTCGTCTTCTTCGTCTTCGTCGAGGAGGTCGCCGTTTTCGCCTACTTCGCCTTTGTCCTCCTCGTCCTCCTCTTCATCCAGATCATCGGAGATGACGTTCAGATGGACAGGATGAATCTGCGAGACCTCGAGCTCGGATTCACACTCAGGACAGCTCAGGATCTCGCCTTCCTCGACTTCGTCTTCATCCACATCGATTTCGGCGGAACATTCAGGGCAGCGAATCACGGCTCCATCCTCCGTACACTCTGTCGCACAATGGGGGTACGAGGAACGTGCCCGCCACCGTGCAGCGTATTATATACCGCGTGGGATTAAGTCAACTCCCCTGCGCGGCCGGGCTGTCCGGAACGCCACAGCGTCAGGGATCCCGGGAGTTTACGAATGGCCTCCTCCAAAGAATATCCCGAACGGCCGATCGTCGGCATCGGCGGCGTGGTCATCGATCAGGGCTGTACGCTACTGATCCGCCGCGGCACTGAGCCGCTGCTCGGAGAATGGTCGATTCCGGGCGGCACGCTGGAGATCGGCGAAACTCTCGAAGAAGGCGTGGCTCGCGAACTTCGCGAAGAAACCGGGCTCGAGGTGAGCGTCCTCGAATTGATTGAAGTGTTCGACCGGATTTACCCGGGCAATCCCGCCAGAGGCCCGGAAGGTAAACAAAGACCGCGCTTCCACTACGTTATCGCGGACTATTTTTGCAAGCGCATCAGCGGAGACCCGCGCCCGGGGAGCGACGCTACCGACGTGGTATTCGCGCGCGAGGAGGAGCTTGCCAGGTTTCACCTGACGGAAACCGCGACGCGTATCCTGAAAAAAGCGTTCGCCATGGACCGGGCGCGCCGTGAGGCTAGTTGATGGGGCAGGGTGTCACTGGCTTTGGCGATTTCCATGCTCCCGTTGGAATTCGTGAGCTGAAGCTGGCAGCCGCCTGAACCGATGGTCCTGTTGAAAGTGTCGCCCCCGAGGCTACCCGTCGAGGTGACGGACAGTTCGGAAGAAATCCAGCCGAAAGAAATCCGCGCCGATTGGATTGCGATTATCCGGCGATGGCATCCGGCAACGCGCCGCGCGTGCGTTCGCGATTTCCAAATTCTTTCACGGCTGCCTCCAGGTCGGCGGCAGTAAAGTCAGGCCAGCGCTTTTGCAGGAAGATAAATTCCGCGAAGGCGCACTCCCACAAAAGAAAATCGGAGAGACGCTGTTCACCGCCGGTGCGAATCAACAGATCCACCTCGGTCGAGCCGCCGCGATGAACTTCCGCGAGGACGCTGCTGAAGGATTCCGGCGAAAGCTCCGTCACTTTATAGAAGCGGCAGGCCGCGTGATAAATCGCTTCGCGGGCCGAATAATCCACCGCGAGGCGCAAATGCAGGCGCGCGCCTTTTGCCGTGGCGGCTTCCGAATCGGCTATGGCCTGGCGAAGCGTGGCGGGTAACCGGTCGCGGCGCCCGATAATGCTTAGGTGGACGCCCTCGTCGATGCAGTGAGTGGTCTCCGTGAGCAAATATTCGTGGAGCAACCGGAGAATCGCATGGACCTCGGCCGCGGGGCGTTTCCAGTTGGCGGAAGATAGCGCGAATAGAGTGAGAGTGTGGACACCGAGACGTGGCGCAGCCCGGATAATCTGGCGGGCTGTTTCGGCCCCGGCGCGATGCCCGGCGGAACGCGGCAGGCCGCGCGACGTGGCCCAGCGGCCGTTGCCGTCCGAGATGATGGCGACGTGGAGCCGCGCAGCCTGGGCGACGGCTGGCTGCACCGTGGGGATTTGGCGTACCGGAAGTTGCTGCATGAGCATGGGCTTTCTCCGCCGCAAGGAAGTGTCATAAACTACTCTGCAATATAAAGTACAGTCGCAAAAAATTTTGCCCTCAGCCCTCGCGCGTTGCGCGGATCAACGCTTCCATGTGATTCAGGTAGCGTTCCAGGGCCCTTCGCCCTGCCGCGGTCAGCCGGTATTCGGTCTTCGGCAAGCGCCCGGCGAAGGATTTTGTGCACACGATGTAATCGGCTTCTTCCAGCTTGCGCGCGTGAACACTCAAATTGCCGTCGGTTGTTTTCAGCAGCGCTTTCAGTTCATTGAATGTGAGCGAGCGGTTGACCGCCAGCGCGCTGACGATCCCCAGGCGGATGCGTTCGTGGATCAGGCGGTCCAGATCCGCGGGCGTAGTTTCCCGGGCCGGATTGCGCACCGCTTCCAAGGAAGCATCGCGCTCACGCGGTTTCTGCAAACGTTCCTGGCGCGCTGTAGACGGCTTAGCCATGCGCTCTCCTGTCAGCCTCCGTAATGCCGGGCAATCCACCAGCCGAAGCCGATCTGCACAATTCCGAACCCCGCGGCCATGAATGCGTCCCCCCAGGCCGGCGGAGATAAAAGGGCAGCAGCGCCGAGCAGCATCAGGCATAACCCCATCACCGGCACGACGCGTACGGAAAACGCTCCGCCTGTAACGATGGCGGTTCCATATAATAAGAGCCATACACCCGGAAGCGCGGCGAGAACGCCGGCCTGATAAAGAGCAAACGTTAAAAGCCCGCCGACGACAATCGGCGGGGCGAAGCTGAGAACGAATTTGCGTCCCGGCCCGGAAAACAACGCGGAATTGGCGCGATGCGCTTTTGTGGCGGCCGCCGGCGCCGCAATGGCCACCGCGACCAATGCTTCCACGAGCCAGACTGCCAGCCAGGCGCGCGGCGCGGCCTGCCGCGCCGCCACAAAGGCCGCGATCAGGGCGGTGACGCCCATGGCCACACCGCCCCAGCCCGGCAAAGCGGTAAATTCGGCCGCGCTCTCCATCGTTTCGCGGATGTAACGGAGATGATCGGCGGCGCGAGCGTCGATGGGAATCGGGGCGGGCTTGGCAGAACGCAGCGGACCAGGGGCGGCCATGGAGGAAAGACTAGCGAGCTCGCCCAGGCCTGTCAAGTACTTTGTATTGCAAAGTTATATCCCTTTTTCGCTCAGGGTTTGCGCGGATAGCGGCCCAGCAGCGCGTTCCACCGGATCGTGAACACGTCCAGGAACATCTGGATGCTGTCGCGTAGCATGTTCACTTTGGTTGCCGGGGAATGCCCCCAGCGCACGGGAATCTCCACCGCGCGTAATCCATGATGCCGAGCCAGGTACAGTAACTCCGGGTCGAAGCCGAAGCGCTCGATGCGCTGCTGTTCGAAGATGATGCCGCAGCGCTCGCGGCGAAACGCCTTGAAACCGCACTGCGTATCGACGAACGGCAGACGCAAGATAATTCTCACGATCTTGTTGAAAATGATGCCGGCGAATTCGCGGAAACGCGATTCGTGCACGCTGATCAGGCTGCGGTCCATGGCGCGAGAACCGATGGCTATGTCATTGGTTTCCAGCGCGTCCAGGAGTTTTCCTGCTTCTTCGATCGGCGCCGAAAGATCCGCATCCGTGAACAGTGCGATGCGCCCGCTTGCTTTCTGCATTCCGTGCCGCACGCTATAGCCCTTGCCGCGGTTCGTCCCATTCGAAACCACGCGCAGCGAGGGAATCTTGCCGCGGAAGGACTCCGCAACTGCTGCCGTACGGTCTTTCGAGCCGTCGTCCACCACGAGCACTTCCGTTTCACGCCCGGAAGCCTGAATGTACTCCGCAATGCGGTTGAGAGATCCGGGAAGGCGCAATTCCTCGTTGAAGGCGGGAATGATGATGGAAAGATCGGGAGCGGCCGGGCTCATCGTCGCGGAGGTTCCTGCCAGCCATGGTGGCCGATGAGCGGCACAAAGCGGCATTCTTCCAGTGCGCGCATCGGAAAGCCACTTCCGTGCTTCTGGATCAGGCGCAGTTCCTGATGCTCCGCGTCGCCGATGGGGAGAATCATCCGGCCTCCTTCGGCGAGCTGTGCAAGAAGCGGCTGAGGAACCGCGGGAGCGGCGGCGGCCACGAGGATCGCGTCGAAGGGCGAACACTCAGGCAAACCAAGCGTGCCATCGCCGCAGTGGACGTGCACATTGGAGTAGCCGAGCCGCGCAAGACGGGCAGAAGCACTTGCCGCAAGTTCCGGCCGCCGTTCGATTGTGAATACCTCTCTGGCCAGGCAGGAAAGCACGGCGGCCTGATAACCGCAGCCCGCGCCGATTTCCAGAACCCGATTGCTTGGCTGCAACTGCAGCGCCGCAGTCATGGCCGCGACGATATATGGTTGCGAAATGGTCTGACCGTCGCCGATCGGCAAGGGCGCATCGTCGTAGGCCCGCTGGAGCAATTCCTTCGGCACGAATTCGTGCCGCGGTATGGCCATCATCGCTGCAAGCACCGCCGCATCCGTGATGCCGCGCCTTCGCAACTGTTTTTCGATCATTTCCGCGTGCTGCGTTGTGAACTCTTTGCT
>CAVWHL010000010.1:0-65905 GCA_963754855.1 uncultured Acidobacteriota bacterium | reverse complement strand
AGGCATCACCGGACAAAGGGGTGCGGGAACGAACTTGTCCGATCTGGCAAGTGGAATTGGATCATCGCACCCAGAACAGTTCACAAGCCGCTATCGACAGCGGAGTAGAAGTTCTAACTCCTTTCAGATTCCTTCCCTACGTTCCCTGCCGCCTCAAGAACCGCCGTCATGACGCGAGCTATGCCCCAGCCATTGAGGAGTACATCATCGGCATTGATTTCATCGTCAGAAAAAATCGATTCGGCCTCGTTTCTAAGCTAAAAATAGCGTTGCTAAATTCCCTGAGATTCCGCCCGCGATCAGGAATGCGAAATCCTTTAGATCCGAACCGCGCGTCGCTGCGTTCTCATGGCGCGGATCCCAATAGAACTCGTGAATCGCGGCGTAAGTGATGTAGACGACCACACTCAGCGCGAAGCACAGCACCGCGTGGTCTGTTCGCTTGCCGATAAGCCCGAGAGTCAGTGCGAGCGAGTACATCGTGAAGAAATGTGCGAACTGCGATACTTTGTCAAAGAACTTCGGGTCGATGCCAGCATCCTGCAACTGCCTCCGAGCGTTTCTACTGAATTGCAATTTTTTCATGGGATCTCCATTCATCTCGGCCAATTCTACGTGGACGGCTAGTGGCTGGTAAGTCGACAACTCGGAAACAATCGCGAACAAGGACCAGCTAACCGCCGACTCATTGAGCCCGCACGACTTATCAGGACTTGATGTTTTGTTGCGCTGACAATTCCGCCCCCCCGGAGTTATGTTTGACCTGAAACACCAAGCGTTATATACGTGGGTTGTCCCATGAGCGAGACGGTCAGTCTGTTGTTTCGTTACGCGGAAAGCGACTACGTCCGGGCATTGCGGGCGCATTACTCTTCGCGCCTGCGGGTTCGACTCGACATCGTTGCCGCCATCGTGGTTGCGCTGCTTGGAGTTTATTCTTGGCGTTCACCGGACTACCATTGGCTTAGCGTAGTTTGCTTGGTGGCCTCTTTCGTTCTCGTTTTTATGCTTTTTGCGGCTTTCGTTGTAATCCCACCATTGGCTTTCCGTAGCGAGGCGAAGTTCCGGGACGACTACTCACTCACTTTTTCTCAGGATGGAATCCATTTCCGCACAACGCACATCGACTCGCAGCTTCGGTGGAGCATCTATTCAAGGGCCCTTATCGATAAGCATTCCTATGTGCTCTACTACAGCTCTCGTCAGTTCACAGTGATTCCGAAGCGGGTATTTCAGAATGCTGAACAGCAGCAATTGTTTGAGCAGTTGCTGACTCAACACGTTTCCAAGATTGTCCGGCGAGACACATAACGCTGCCCTGCGACCGACACCGGAGCTTGCCTCACGGTTCGGGGCGGGTGGCTCGGGCTTAATGTGCCAATGCGATTTTGGGTGGCCCATGCTTCGCGGAACGAAGCATGGGGCTTTTCCCTTGCTTTCATTCCCAAACTGCACGCGCGGCGCACTTCTATGCCGACGCCACGCGAACACCTGTCCAGCCCCGTCCAGAAAAGACCGTTTCAAACGGCCTGACTAGCCTGGCTAGTGGGTGCGGTGCAAGACGAACAACGTAAGATCATCCGTTTGTTTTGTCGCCCCCGAAAAGCTCTGAACTTCATCCAAGCATGCTGCCAGCATGATCGGCGGTTCCGCGGCCGCATGACGCTTGGCCAGCGATGCAACGCGGGCCACGCCAAATTCATCGCCCGCCGCATTGAACATTTCCGTTAGCCCGTCGGTGTAGAGTAGAAGTTTGTCGCCCGGACCCATCGCTAGCTCGCGGACCAGGAAAGTGGTCGTGCAAAACATCCCCAGCGGGACGCCCGTAGCCGCGCACGCCACTACGCCCTCAGAAGAAATGTGCAAGAGGGGGAGATGACCTGCACTGACATACTCGACTTTCCCATCCGCCTGAACGCTGCCTACGATCATGGTAACGAATTGCCCTGCTGTTGTGCTTTCACAGAACAGCCGGTTTGCGTGCTCCATTAATTTTTCTAACGGCAAATGCAGTCCTGCCAGGCTCCGGAACGTCGCGTGGAGATGGCTCATCAGCATGGACGCAGCCACCCCTTTCCCGGCCACGTCTCCTAGCAAAAACAAAAATCCCCCATCAGATTCAATCAGATCGCAATAGTCTCCGCTGACCAGGCTGGCGGGCTGATAGTGATAGTGTGCCCGCCAGCCGTCCACCGACCAGTCAGGACGCGGCAGGAGCGCTTTTTGAATGCTCGCCGCTTGTGCTAGGTCCTGTTCCAGAGCGCGCTGTTCCTCGACGGAAAGATGGTCCAGGCAAAAGCGCACCAGCGGATCGCAAATCAAGCGCTCCGCCTCGATCGATTCGTGGCATTGCTCGCAAATTCCGAACGTGCCCGCTTCCAGTCGGGCCAGCGCGGCGTCCACGCTGGCGAGCAGTTGGGGGAGAGATGCGTCGGTTACATTGCTCCTGGAAGCGGCGGCCACGCGTTCGCGGCGGCGCTCGAGTTCTTGCCGAAAATAAACATTCTCCGTTGTGGCCATGGAGCCTCCAACGCTAGCTTGTTGTTTTGTTCCTGGAGAATCCATCCGATTTGTACCTCCAAATTCGATAAAGTCCGCAGAGGTTTTAGAAATCCGATGCGCGCGCGGAGAGCAACCGGCAGAGACCATGCCGGGGCCGGCGAATAGAGGGGCACGCGTGGCGACAGAGTCTCAGTCTCACGTCCGCGCTTATTGGATGCCGAAGCCGCCCGGATGACTCAGTAATTTCTTTTCCAGGCGGCTGGCCCGGGCTTAATCCGTCAATATAATCTTGGGTGGTCCTTGCCTCGCAGAGCGAATCGTGGGGCCGTTCTCTCGCGCTCGTTCCCAAACTGCATGCGCGGCGCACTTCCATGATGACGACGAAAAGTATCGACTTAGCTCTGGAAAAACACCGCTGGAGAAATCTTAAATCGTTTGCTCAATTTCCCGATGTGGGCTTTGTTGAGGTCACGCTTCCTGTGCAAAACTTCGGACACAATGCTTTCCGATCCGAAGATTGGAACCAGGTCTTTCTGGCGGAGATCATTGGCGTCCATCAGCGCGCGCAGAACCTCAACCGGCGAAGCATCAGGGATGGCATGATGCTCTTCCTCGTACGCTTCGATTAAGGTCATCAAAACTTCGGCATACTTCTCTTCTTCACGTGTTGGATTTTCTTTGCTCGCCAATTTGTCCAGGACGGATAGGTACTCCTCATGCTGGCGCTCCGATGTGATCGGTGTTGGCGAGCTCACTTCCAGCGCATATTTTTCGGACACCTGAATCATCATTCTTGCCAATCCTTCTCGTCGTATTCGGCGTGACTCACAATGCCCCGGATGTACACCATCCTCCATTTGTACTGGATGGTGGCAATCAGCCTGCATTTGTTATGGCTTATATCGAAAACCACAAACCGCCCGACGACATTTGAATTTCTCCAACTGTTCCGAACCTCGGCAAAGTTCTTCCAATCTGCGTTTTTCGCTATCTTGTACCACGAGTTTAGAGATGCGCCCCATTCGCTGTGCTTGGCGGTCGCTTCTCGAATCGCCTTTCGGCTGACGATCCGCATGACGAATCTTCGCATTTTGCGAACTTCGTGTCAATCGGGTAATCCTGCGCGGGTGGCGCGGGCTTAATGCGCCGGCCTAATCCTGGGTGGCCCATGCTTCGGGGACCGAAGCGTGGGGCTTTTCTCTCCCGCTCATACCCAATCCGCACGCCCGGGGCACCTCTACCAGCACGCCACGGCTCTCACTCCAGACACGCACCCACTTCCGTCTTTCTACGTCCCAGTCCCCGCAAACACTCTGCTATCTCACACCAAATGCGGGGTTTGCATCCCGCACGCCTCGTCGGGACAAACCACTTACAAATTTCTTGACGAAATCTATCTAACTGGTATAATATCTTTATGTTTAACACAACCGATCTCCATTCACACCGTTTACCCCGGACTTTGAAGGGGCTACCCCAAATTCTGCGGAGTTCGCCCCCGAGTTTCGTATTTCGCTTTTCGAGTTTAGACTCCTGGCCCCAGGCCTCCGCGCCGCTATTCACGATTCACCATTCGCTAGTTACTAACCCCCGAATTATGTTTCCTTCCAAGTCCCCTGGAATCAACACTTGCAAAACTGTATCAAAACAAACAACTTCATCTTCCTTTAGAATCAATACTTACAAAAAACTTAGGGGGTGGGGGTCTTATGGTTAACCAGAAACCCGGCGATCGACCACAGACTCCGGCTCGGCCGCAGGGATTTCGACCCCCTCGGAAAGGGCTTTTGTCCGGTCTTGTCAGGGAGCGACCGGAGGGAGCGAGGGGTCTCTCCAGCGATGGGCTGCGCTCTCTTCCCATTTTGGCTTGCCCCCACGGTCTCTTACGACGACTTTACTCCGCGCTGCTGGTTCGAGCGGGGCTCTCCCGCGCCCTTGCGCCGACCCCCTCGCCGGAGGCGCCCCTTCGGGCGTAAACTGAACTATGCCGTCCCCGAGCAATCTGCCGCTCAGTTTCAACCGCGACCGCGCGGTGCGCCAGCTTGACGTGCGCCTGGAAGAATTGCTCGAGAAGCTCCGCAAAAACCGCCCCTCGGAAGACCCCTGGATGGTGCGCCGCGCCTACGAAATCGCCGCGGAGCGCCACCACGATCAGTTTCGCAGTTCCGGCGAGCCCTACCTGTCGCACCTCTTGGAAGTCGCCCACATCCTTGCCGACATGCGCATGGACGCCACCACGCTGACCGCGGCGCTTCTCCACGACGCCATCGAAGACACGGAGTATCCCGTCTCGCGCATCGAAGAACGTTTCGGAGCGGAAGTCGCCCTTCTCGTCGAAGGCGTCACGAAAATCGGCCGCCTGAACATGACCGCGCCAGAAGCGCGCCAGGCCGAAAACGTCCGCAAGATGCTGCTGGCCATGGTGAACGACGTCCGCGTCGTTCTGGTCAAGCTGGCCGACCGGCTGCACAACATGCGCACCCTCGAGTATCTCGAGCCGGCCAAGCAGCAGCGCATCGCGCGCGAGACGCTGGACATCTACGCGCCCATCGCGCACCGCCTGGGAATGGGCTTGATTCGTGGCGAACTGGAAGATCTCGCGTTCCGCTACCTCGAGCCGGAAGCGTTCTTCGCCTTGCAAAAAGAGGTCAGCGAAAAGGCGCCCTTCCACAAAAAATTTCTCGAGGAAGTGCAGGCCACCATCCAGTCAAAGCTCGTCGAGAACGGAATTCCCGCCGAGCTCGAAGCGCGCGTGAAAAGTCTGTATTCCGTTGCACCGCAAGATCGTGCGCCAGGAGCGCGGCCTCGAACAGGTGTACGACTTGCTCGCCGTGCGCGTCATCACCGATTCCGAGCGCAACTGCTACGCCGCCCTCGGCGTCGTCCATCACATCTGGCGGCCCGTGCCCGGTCGGTTCAAGGATTACATCGCCATGCCCCGGCCGAATCTTTATCAGTCGCTGCACACCACCGTGCTGCATGCCGGACAGCCCTTTGAGGTGCAAATCCGCACGCAGGAAATGCACCGCCTTGCCGAGGAAGGTGTTGCGGCGCACTGGAAGTACAAGGACGGCAAGCCGGGATCGGAAGATGATCAGCGCATTTCCTGGATGCGGCAACTCATCGAGTGGTCCCAGGAACTCCAGGAACCGGGAGAATTTCTCTCCACTCTGAAAGTGGATCTCGCGCCGGTGGAAGTCTATGCCTTCACGCCGAAGGGCCGCGTGCTGGAACTCCCGCGCGGCGCCACGCCCGTGGATTTTGCCTACCTGGTGCACACCGAGGTGGGTCACCATTGCGTTGGAGCGAAAGTAAACGGACAGATGGTCTCGCTTCGCCACGAAATCAACAACGGCGACGTGGTGGAGATTCTCACGCAAAAAGGCCATCACCCCAGCCGCGACTGGCTCAGCTTTGTTAAGTCCTCGTCGGCAAAAAGCAAAATCCGCCACTGGATCAACGTCGAAGAGCGCGAAGAAGCCATGGAAATGGGCAAGCGGCTTCTCGAAACCGAAGCGCGCCACTTTGGCCGTGGCCTGAAGAAAATTCCCGAAGCGGACATGCTCAAAGTCGCATCCGAATCCGGCCTTTCCAAAATCGAGGACCTTTACGCTGCTGTCGGCTTCGGAAAATATTCGGCGCGCCAGGTCCTCAGTCGCGTCCTCGGCGAACCTGCCAAAGCCGATGAACCCGAAGCCATCGATTCCAGGCCCACCCTCGTCAAGACCGTCAAGCGCATGTTTGGCTTTGGCCAAGCGCCGCTGATCGTCAAGGGCTACGATGACCTGCTTGTTTACCGCGCCAAATGCTGCAATCCCATCCCCGGCGACGAAATCGTCGGATATATCACGCGCGGACGCGGCGTCGCCGTTCACACGCGCACGTGTCCTAACGTGCAGAACCTCATGTATCAGACCGAACGCCGTATCGCGGTCGAATGGGGCGGGGGAGGCGCGGCGACGTTTCCCGTGCAACTTTCCATCCGCGCCAAGGACCGTGCTGGATTGCTCGCGGAAATCACCGCCGTCATCAGCGGCGCGGGCTCCAACATTCACAGCCTGGAAAGCCGCCCCGATCGTGCCAACGCGCGCATTGACGCCAGCCTGGAAATTGCCGACAAACGGCAGCTCGAAACGATCCTCGCCAACATCCGGAAAATTTCCGGCGTTTACGGCGTCGAACGCGTCTATCAAGCCGGCCAGTGAAATGCGGACCAATCGCAATCCCGCAAACGAAGTCTCCCAAACATGTTCTCGAACGCTGCTGCGCAAGCTGCATTCTTTCGACGATCAAGCGGTTCTTCTTTTCACTTCTCGGCCGGCCTGACTGTCCGGCCTGTCCTTTCGCACGGGTATCGCCCACGGCACACCATCGAGCCTTCCCGGTTGTCCCCGATACAATGGGTTCATGCGGTACAAGCTCATGCTTCTCGGCGTGCTCGTCCTCTTTCGAATGAGCGGATGCCACCAGCATCCCCTCACGGATTATCGTCCCCTCGATCAGGCCGGGATGTGGTCGAGCAGCGTTGAACAACTCAAAACGCTGAACACATCCGACGCGGAAGTCGCGCAACTCGTCAAGCTGAAACAGGCGGGTATCAGCGACGACGCTTGCGTGACTTTGATTACCGGCGCGCACCAGCGCCAGCACCTCTTCAACAGCGCGGATTCCGCGGTCAACCTTGTTCGCGCCGGCTACACCGAACCGCAAATTCTGGAGATTGCGCAGAAGGATCAGCTCGACGTGATCAGCGGAGACGCGGTCATGCTGCGGCTGGTCGGGCTTTCCGATTCCGCCGTGAATTTGATCCTTCGCCGCCGGTTGCAGGGGCAGCCTACCCTCAGCAGCGCGGAAATCGGACGCCTGAAAAATACCGGGCTCAGCGAAAAGCAGATCCTCGAGCGCATCAATGAAGGCATGACCGACGCGCAGGCCGACAAGGAAGCGTCTGCGCGCGAAGCAGCGCGCGCGCATGCGGGGACCGGATTCGTGCGCATTCACGGCCGGCGGGCCCGCTGACGTAGCTGGGTAAATTCCTCTTTCCGCGCACATTTTTTTAATCGTTCGAATTTTGCGTTTACACACCGCGATCACCGGAAACGGTTCGAATGCGCCGGGCTGCGAGAGTTTCGAATGCGCCGGGCTGCGAGAGTTTCGAATGCGCCGGGCTGCGAGAGTTTCGAATGCGCCGGGCTGCAAGAGTTTCGAATGCGCCGGGCTGCGAGAGTTTCGAATGCGCCGGGCTGCGAGAGCTCGAAGCCTTTCGAATGCGCCGGGCTGCAAGAGTTTCGAATGCGCCGGGCGCAGGGGTTTCGAACGGCCCAGTGTCTGCGCAAACCTGAACCTTTCGAACCGCGGCTGCGCGAACCTGAACCTTTCGAACGGCGGCTGCGCGAACCTGAATCATTCGAACCGCGGCTGCGCGAACCTGAACCTTTCGAACGGCGGCTGCGCGAACCTGAATCATTCGAACCGCGGCCGCTAAAGCGCCGCTTTTGCTTCCGGCATTTCCCCGTTACAATCAGAGCGTTTTGGTTCTGCGATTGCATTCACGTTTTGCGCTCGCGATTTTCCTCGCGGCTTCAGGCTTCTGGGCCACGTCCTGCGTCGCGCCGCTGGGCCCCGGCTACACCATCGAGAAACAGGAGGTCCGCGTGCAGTTCGTGGCGGGGCCGGAGCCGCGCATTCGAATCGACGCCGACTACCAACTGAGGAATACGGGCAATCAGCCGCTGGGCGAAATCGAGCTGCGTCTGCCAGGGCGGCGGCGTTTTCGTTATGAAGAGCCGCGCGCGAGCTGGGACGGCACGGCGCTGACATTTGGAATTTCAAAAGAAAATCCGCGAAATGCCCTGATCACATTTCCGCAGGCGTGGATGATGTCCGCGCGCCACACTTTGCATCTTTCCGTGGAGTATTTGCCCGCGTTGCCCGGCCAAGCGGCTCTGAGTTTTTCGAGCGACGCCTTTTTTCTGCCCGCGCAGGGCTGGAGCCCGGAATTGCTCCCTTGCCGCGGACTCTTTGCCACGGGCGGCGTGCCTCCGGAAAAATGGGAATTGAACGTGCGCGTGCCACAGGGATTTCTGATGCACACCAGCGGCAAGCAGAAGAAGACTTCGCGCAAGGGAGAGGGGTTGACGGTCCGCGCGGCGCAGGGAACGAAAGACCAATACCCGTTCGTGATTGCCGGGCGCTATACCTCCGTGCAGATCAGCAGCGGAAAAGAAAAGATTTATCTCTGGACACGTAAGGCGCAGGAATCCTCCGGCATGCATCAGGTGAGCGAAGCTTTGGCGAGCACGATTCAAGCCTATGACTCTGTCTTCGGGGCGCGCACAAGCGCTTCTTCTTCGACCTGGATCGTGGAGTGCCCGGTCTTGGCGGGATGCTTCACGAATTTCAGCCGTGCGACGGCGAACCTGCTGGGCCAAGACACAATGGAACCAACCTCAGCCGAAATGATTTCCCTAGATACGATGGTGGTGGACCTGAGCGGGGGCGCGCCGAAACTTGCGGCTGCGGCGGCTCCGTCGCTTGCGTCGAGCTGGCTGGGCTACGCGCAGAGCCCCGGATTTTACGAACAGGAGCCGCCGCTTTCCGCGTTTCCAGCCTTTGCTGCTTCGATCGGCCGGGAGGCCGCGGAAGGCGGGGATTCGCGCACGCAAACGATCCGGCGCGTCCTTCGCTTGATTCCCAAAGAGGCGGAGCATCACCATCCCGAAGATCCGGCGATCCTGCGGGCAAAGAGTTTTCTGTTTTTCTATGCGTTGCAAGACCGCTACGGGCGTGAAGTGTTTCGAAACGCGATTCGTCACATGCTGTATGCCCGGCGGGAGCGCGGGTTCGAACTCGACGATCTGATCGCGGCTTTCGATCAGGAGACGCACCAGAATGCCGCGGAGTTCGTGCGCGTGTGGATGAAGCGGCCGGGAGTGCCCGAAGAGTTTCGCGCGCGGTATGAGGACGGCGGCGGGACCACGACGAGCAGGGCTCGGTGAGCTATGCCTATGACGCCGCTGGCCGCAGGACGAGCATGGCCGTGAGTGGCCAGGGTCCCGTCACCTATTCCTACGATAACGCCAATCGTCTGACGAAGATCTCGCAGGGCAGCGCCACCGTGACTCTCAACTATGACCAGGACGGACGCCGCGTTTCCATGACCCTGCCGAACGGCGTGACCGCCAGCTACGGCTACGACGCGGCCTCGCGCTTAACCGGCATCACCTACACCTTAGGAAGCACCACGCTGGGGAATTTGACCTACGCGTATGACGCTGCGGGCCGGCGGACGGTCGTTGGCGGGAGCTTTGCCCGGACGGGCACGCCGCAGGCGGCTTCGGCGGCCACGTACAATGCCAACAATCAGCTCACGCAATGGAAAGGAGCGAGCCTCGCGTACGACGCCAACGGGAACCTGACCAGCGACGGAACGAATACCTACACCTGGAATGCGCGGAATCAATTGGTGGCCATCAGCGGCGGAGCGTCCGCGAGTTTTCAGTATGACGCGTTCGGGCGGCGCGTGAGCAAGGCGATTGGCGGGACGACGCAATATCTCTACGACGGGGCAAACCCGGTGCAGGAAATCTCCGGCACGACGGCCTCGGCGAATCTGCTCACGGGCGGCGTGGACGAATATTTCCAGCGGACGGATTCGGCGGGCGCGCGGAACTTCCTGACCGATGCTCTCGGCAGCACGCTGGCGTTGGCGGATTCCACGGGCACGACGCAAACCCTACACCTTCGAGCCGTTCGGCAACACCGCTGTCACCGGCGCAGCCACGACCAACAGCTTTGCCTTCACCGGCCGCGAACTCGACCCCACCGGCCTCTACTTCTACCGCGCCAGATACTACAACCCCGGGTTTCAGCGATTCATCAGCGAGGACCGGTTAAGGCACCGCGCTGGTTCAACCAATCTCTACTCGTACGCAGGCAATAGTCCCACGAATTCCAAGGACCCATTCGGGCTGTGGACCATCAATCTCGGAGGTAACCTCAATTTTCAAGCTGGCATCATCCACATACAATACTCCGGGGGTGTGGTCATCGGATCGGACGTTAGTATAGGTGTATATAACACCGGTGGGTTTGGCGCAGGAGTGGGGGCAGAAACTTCCCTTAGCCTCACAGCAGGTATTTCCACTGCTCATTCCATCTGCGGGTTTGCCGGGCCATTTTATGAGACAGGAGAAAGCGCTGGAGCGGGTGTTACGGAAGGTTTCAGCGCGTATTCCGGATACGACGAAGATAACAGGACTATCGTTGGCGGAGGAAGTGTCAGTGCTGGCATCTGGAGGTGGTGCACAAACTTATCTCGACGCAACGATAACATCCGTCACACCACTCATCGGGAGAAAGTCTTGTCCCTAATACCACAATTCGCAAAGAATAAGGTTCTTAAGCAACTTTCTACGAGTCTTATCTGTGCAATTGCCTTACTTACTGTCGGTGCCAATATCTATCTTCCCTTTCATTATGCTGCGGTGATGCCGCGATTCCCGCAACCTGAAACCGGAAGGGTATTCGAGATACCAGCCAAAGGCGGCGGCGTGATCTTTGTGAATGAGCAAGAGCTCAAGACACGAGAGTTTGTTCAGCGTGGCTTGATGACTCTTTTTGGCGGAAGTATGGTCCTGTATTTCGGGCTAGGGTCTTGGTTGGGGTGGTGGACGCAAGCCCATCGCTAGGCTGATTGGGCGCCTTGCTCCCGCGAGCGATCGCGGGCGGGCGGCGTAAGGGGACTCCAGGAGAAATCAGGATGGACATGCCCAGGACTGTTGGGGAAGAGTCGGAAGATGTCCATGCGAGAACCGTCAATCCCCAGAACAAGACGAGAATCTTTTATTGGGTGGCAGTTCTTTTCTTTTTCGTCTTTCCTTTTACAATGGTCGCTCTGCCGGGTGTGCCGGCTGGGTTAGGGCGCGTCGTAGCAGTGTCTTCTTTTGTGTTTTTCTTTCCACTATTCATCTTTTGGTTCGGCCTTAGCCCGAAGTCAAGGATGATTCGCGCGGCTGGAAAATTAAATGAGCCACGATTTGACAGAGTTCGCCCGCAGATCGAGAAGGGAATCCGCATTTTTATCATCGCATTCGGAGTTTTTTTCTCTTACGAGATCACCCTACCGCTTGCGTCGGACCTCTCTCACCTTTTAGTCGGCGAGAAGCCGATAAGAATTGCTGGGACAATAACGTATAAATCAGTTCCCTTCGGCGGACTCTGGTTTCTCAACCAATCAGTACGATTGCGAAATAGTACCAACAGTTACTACTTGCAGTATTCGTGGAGAAGCATTCGAGTTGGGGGGGCATATGAACTCTTCGTTCTCCCCCGATCCAGGCAGATTTTGGAGTTTCATGAATCAGGTGAGTAGAGGCGAAGTAATCAAGGAGCGCCGTTTGAATGATTGGTTTTGGACCGCATGAAGGTTAGAGCCGTACGGGGGTCTGCGATTCCGGAAGTGTAGGGTTTGGCGCTGGTAACAGACGCATGGCGGGGGGCATGCTTTTGAATTAGGTGGCGCACACCTTGGGATTTGGTCTCTGCGTTAGATGCAAGCACGCGAATGCGATCCAGGTAGCCACGTGCGGTGTTGGGAATCACGTGCGGAACGGCGATTGAGCAGGGAGCAGCGGGGAGTTCGATGATGCGGAAGAGAACGCTGACAGGGCTGATCTTCTTGTTGCTTCTCGGCATTGCGTCTCCGCTGTGGGCGCAGAGCAACAACCCGGTCCAATACATTTATGACGCTTTGGGAAGATTGACGACGGTCATTGATCCAAGCGGGAACGTGGCGACCTACAACTACGATGCGGTTGGGAATTTGCTTTCGATCACGCGAACCACGACTTCTCCGAGCGCGCTGGCGATATTTGGTTTCAGCCCGGCACAAGGCAGCGTGGGACAAACCGTAGCCATTCAGGGGCAAAACTTCAGCGCCACGCCCAGCGGCAATGCGGTGCAATTCAACGGCACCGCGGCCACGGTAACCGCGGCCACGGCAAACAGCCTGACCGTGACGGTACCCGCGAGCGCGTCCACGGGGCCGATCTCCGTGACGGTGGGAACCTCGACGGCAACTTCGAGCAGCAATTTCACCGTGCTTGCCAGCCCGGTGATTACCTCCGTCAGCCCCACGCTGGCGCTGAATACGCTCACCATCACGGGCTTCCAGGTGACCGGCGCAAATCTTACCGGCGCGACATTTTCCTTCGTGCCCGCGTTCGCTCCGCCCGCCGGATGAGCGGGGTGCTGGCCGTCATGCTGCTCATTGGATAGACGATTTCACAGCTGATGAAGAGATTTGCGGCGGCGGAGTGAGAATTCGCAACCGAAAGTTTTTGCGGCGTGGCCACTGGATTCGCGAGAGAGATCGTAGGAAACTCTACTAGTGTGAACCACGCGCGGGCTAGATGGCCGCTAACACATTGAAGGAGACCACACCATGAGAGACATCGTTCTGACCGACCGGGGCCCGAAGCCCATCGGACCTTATTCGCAAGCGATCCGCGCGAACGGATTTCTGTTCGTCTCCGGCCAAGTGGCGCTGGATCCGAAATCCGGAGAGATGGCGGGCGGAGACATCCGGCAGCAGACGGAGCGCGTGCTGGAAAATGTGAAGGGGATCGTGGAGGCGGCGGGCTCGAAGCTGACTCACGTATTGAAGACGACGGTGTTCCTGAAGGACATGAACGATTTTGCGGCCATGAACGAAGTGTACGGGAAGTATTTTACGGCGGCGCCGCCGGCGCGCTCGACGGTGCAAGCGGCTCGGCTCCCGAAGGACGCACTGGTAGAGATTGAAGCAATCGCGATGTTGTAGGGGAAGGGGCGGTGATCGACAAGTTGCCGGGAATTTAGACGGTGAAAGTTACGGGCGGTCGGGGCTTTCGAGGGCTTCGTCAACACCGATCCAGGTGAGCACGGCGGTGATGCCGATGGCGTACCAGATAAATTTGCTTTTCGCGGCCTTGATGGGCGGACCACCTTGACCCTTCGAACCCGCTCCGCGAGGCCCTTGAGGATCCGCAGGCTGTGCCGGATCGAGAACGATCCTGAAGGCGGCGCCTTCGGGGATTTCGCGCACGTCGTCATCAACCGCAACGGTGAGGGAGCCGCGATTGCTGCGGACGACGAGTTCCTTGGGGTTTAAGACGGTGACTTGCCCGACGGTGGGTTGGTCGGTGCGGGGGCGAATAACCGCGGAAGCCACATGCAGCGCAAAGGCTTTCGAATTGGCAGTTGAAAAAGTCGCGGTGCCCATGGTCAGAGTGGCGGCGGGTGTGGAATCGTCCTTGGTCAAAACCGCGCTGCTCGAACTGGAGAGTCGCAGGCGGGCCGCACCGGCGCGAACCTGAACACTGCCGACGTCATCGGTGCTCAACCTGTCGCCGCCAAAAAGAGTGGTGCCAACGGATGCAGCCGCCGTGCCGACAGAGGCACGATTAGAGAAAACGACGGTGGCGATGGGAGAGGAGGAAGCGCCCCAAACAGGAGCGATCAGGAGGGAGAGAGATAAAAGAACGGCAAGCGAGCTTTTGAAAAAGCCCGAAGAGTCAACGTTTCTGGTGATCGCCAAGCGACCGACAACGCGCAAACGCACCATCCACGCCTCCAAGAGGGCCACAGAAAGGATACCGAGTATGCTGCGCGCCGTCAATCGGTAAACGCCAAGTGGTGCGGAAAATGTATCGTCCCCCCGACCCGGAACAGGCTTGCTAGCCGATAAGGCCCTCCGCTGTTACAATGCAAGCCAGCACATGGCCGACTGGAAACAGATTACCGCCCGTATCCGCCGCGCGCGCACCAGCAAGGATCCTGCTGGACAACTTTCAAATCTCTACCAAAAAACGCGGGACGCGATGGTGGCGTTCGAACTCGCGAAATATTTTGAGACGTCTGGCGAGAACGCCGAAGCAGCGAAATGGTATTCCGCGGCGGCAGAGCGATTCCGCCGTGCCGACTGGAAGACTAAAGCACAGGAGGCCGCGGTGCGGCTTGGGGCCGTGCCCGGAGAGCTTCCGCTCGAAACTCCGGCCGCGGCCGGGGAAGAGTTTGCTTTGACGCCGCCCGAGGCCACGATGACGGAGCCGGGCCTGCCATTCGAACAGAATCCAGAAGCGCTCGAATCGATGGTGGCAGTGACCAGCGAGGTCCAGCAGGCTGCCGAGAATTCCGCGAACGCGCCTGTTTCTTCGGAGGCTGGAGACAAACGGCGCCGGCGGGGCCGACGTGGCGGCCGGAACCGCCACAAAGGCGGCGCCGCGAGAGAAGCGGCGGGCGAACGCGCTCCACGCTCCGCAGAAGCTCCGGCGACTCGCAGGGAATTGCCCCCCGCGGCGTTTCATGAGCCGGCCGAACCCACGCCACCCCGAGTGACGCACAGCCATGCGATTCCGACGCTGCCGATTGAGTCCGTGGGCGAGCCGGGCGGGCCGGGTGTGAAAGGCCGCTACGGAGATCCTGGGCTTTCTTCCCGGATTTCGCTATTGGAGATGCAGTTCCGGAGATTGTTGACCTGCACGCCGAGCAAGCTGGAGGAGGCGGATCGCGCGCCGGCCGGCCCGGGTGTGTTCGTGCTGACCGATTCGGACTTGACAAGCTATTACTACGTGGAAGCGTGCCAGACGCTGCGCATCGCCATCGCTAATCTCTTGCGCGGGGGTGCGAGCCGCCGAGGCGCGGATTCGATCAAGCCGCAGCTTGCGGAACACCTGGGAATCGCGGAGTCGCGCGTGTCGAAGTATCTGGCCGAGCATTGCGTTGTGCGGTGGCTGCAACTGGATGAAGGAGCCTCGCATTTCGCGCACTTTGTGATCGCGGTGCTTCGTCCCACGCTGAACGAATAAGAAAAAACTCACAGTTCCTGCGCAGAGATTTTCCTCAGAAGGGGAAATTTACAGCCCAAGCGCACTAGGAGTAACCCCCTACCGGGACTCCGGAAACAGCCATTCAGCGGCTGATGTCGCCGTTCAACCTCCAAAATCGACCGTTCGCCGTAACCCGCTGGCGTCGTCCTGGGGTAAGGGTCAAACTATAGGTGTCCAAAGGCTTATTGGACGTACCGGGTGTTCGTGGTACGGTTTCTTAGCACGCAAAAGTGAGCCCCGGGGCAGTCGTTTGAGCTCGGCTCCGACGATTGAGTGGGCTCCAGATAACTCAAAGGGCCATGTGCAAGGGATTTTTCGAAAGAGAGGGTAGAGGTTTATGCCGAATCAAGTAGGCACGCAGATTTTCCGGACGATCGACTGGGCGGTATGCAAGGCCGCTGGAATCACATTCGAAACGATCCAGTTTTTCAACAAGCACAACCCGAATCCGTCTGTGACGCCCCAGTGGTCAGATAAGCCGCTGCTGAAGTCGTGGGAAAAGACCAAGCCGACGCTGGGCTTCCCGCGGCAGACCGATTCGCTGTGTCCCGCGTGCGTGAAAGAAGCGCGCGAAGCGATCATCGCGGGGAAAAAGGATTGGCGCGACCTGATGCATGAGAAGGTCGGCGAGATCAAAGCGCAGATCATCGAGCGCGACGGCCAGGTGTGGATGGTGAAGGATTGCCCGCTGCACGGCCACTACGAAGACATGATGGCCGTCGATGCAAAGTTTCTCGAGTGGATCGAGAGGCAGTTCCCGGGACGCGACATTCCGGCGCACAACGACGAAGACCTCCACAAGCATGGCTCCTCGACGGTGCGGTATGGACGCGGGTCGGTTCTCACGGTGGACCTCACCAACCGCTGCAACATGATGTGCGACCCCTGCTTCATGGATGCGAACCAGGTTGGCTATGTGCACGAGCTGGGCTGGGAAGAGATCAAGGAAATCCTGGATAACGCGCTGAAGATCAAGCCGCGCCGGCAGATGTCCGTGCAGTTCTCGGGCGGTGAGCCGACGATGAGCCCGTATTTCTTTGATGCGGTCGCCTACGCCCGCAAGATCGGTTACAACAGCGTTCAGGCGGCGACCAACGGCATCGAGTTCGCCAAGAGCAAGGAGTTCTGCAAAAAGGCGTTCGAAGCGGGCATGCGCTACGCCTACCTGCAGTTCGACGGCATCGGCAACGACGCGAACAGCCACCGGCAGATCGGGAATTTGTTCGACGTGAAGCTGCGCGCGATCGAGAACATGCACGAGGCGGGCATCGAAATCGTGCTGGTGGTGACCATCGTCAATAACGTGAACAACGACCAGGTCGGAACGATCGTGAAGTTCGCGATGGAGAATCCGAAGAAGATCGCGTTCGTGAGCTTCCAGCCGGTTTCGTTCACCGGGCGCGATGAGGACATCACGCCGGAACGCCGCTTGCGCCAGCGCTATACGCTTTCGCACCTGGCGAAGGACGTGAGCGCGCAGGTCGGCAAGGTCGAGCCAACGCGCGATTGGTTCCCGATTTCGTTCATCAGCACGTTTGCCGGCTTCTCCGACATGGTGAAGGGCAACGAATCGCAGTGGGGATCGCTCTCCTGCGGATGCCATCCGAATTGCGGTGTGGGCACGGCGCTGATGATCAACAAAGAGACAAAGGAGTGGGCGCCCGTTCCGCGGTTCCTGGATGCCGAGCGGCTTACAAAAGACGTTACGGCGATCACGGACGCGGCACGCGGGAAGGGTTTTTCGAACTTCATGATGGCGCTGGCGCTCCTGAAGAATTACCACCCGTTCCGGGGACCGAAGGGGTTGAAACTGTACGACCTCTTCAAGAAGTTTGACAAGACCTGGGCGCTGACGAAGAAATCCGAGACCGAAGTACGGCCGGACGTCACCGGAGCGCACCTACGAAGACGCCATGAAGCGGCGCCAGAGCGATCCGTGGAACTTCCTGTTCATCGCTGGGATGTGGTTCCAGGATCTGTTCAATTACGACTTCCGGCGCACGGAAATGTGCATTATCCCGTACGCCACGCAGCAGGGCGAGATTTCCTTCTGCGCGTACAACACCGGCGTGGGATGGCGGCAAATCATCGAGAACATGCACAAGAACGCGACCGTGGCCGAGTGGTACAAGAACCACGGCAAACACGAAATCTACGCCAAGGGCAAAACCGTCAACCTGCAGAGCTTTGAACATTCCTTGAAGATTGACGCCGAAGACGCCGCTCGCGTGCGGCACCTGGACCACGACGTTCCGGTGACCGCCGCGGAAGAAGACCGCGCGCGGCGCAAGAAGGCTTACGAAGAGCAGGCCAAGGTCCGCGCGATTTACGAAGAGCTGGTGCTGAAGAAGCCTCAGCCGACGGTCGTGCAGATTGGCAGCGTCAGCGACATCGCCAAGGCCGTGCCGGCGAACTTCAAACCGGTCAGCATCGCTCCGGCGAATGGCAATGGCAACGGCAACGGCCATTCGAACGGCAATGGCGCCACGTCGAAGACGGATGAAAAGACGGCGGAAGCTGTCGCTGGCGACTGAAGTATCCTGTCCAACTCCGCAGATTTCAACGGCTCCGGCTCTTCCGGAGCCGTTGCTTTTTGTACATGCGGCGATTGGATGGCGGTATTGATATAATTAAACTTGGACGTTGGACGAGGTTTAAGAATGCCTATTTACGAATACATTTGCGAGGATTGTCAGACGCACTTCGAGAAGATCGTCTTGAACAAAACGCAGGAGATCGCCTGCCCGAAGTGCGCGGGGAAGAAGAACACGCTACAGCTTTCCGTTTTCAGTGCGGCGAATGGCGCGAGTAATGGCGCCTCAGCTAAGTCATCGGGCGGGTTCTCCGGCGGCGGCGGGAGCTGTTGCGGCGGTGGTTGCGGCTGCCACTAAGATTTCATGTCCATCACATCCCAAGAACAATTTGAGAAGTTGCGCGCATGCGGAATGATCGTGGGAAAGGCGCTGCGCGCGATGGCGGCGGAAGTGCGCGCGGGGGTGACGACCGCGGAGCTTTGTGAGGTTGGCTCGCGCTTGCTTGCTGAGCATGGAGCGAGGTCTTCGCCGCCGATGGTGTACGGATTTCCGGGCGACGTGTGCATCAGCGTGAACGATGAGGTGGTGCACGGAATTCCTGGGGAGCGCGTGATTCAGCCAGGAGATCTGGTGAAGCTGGATCTCACGGCGGAGAAAGACGGTTACCACACGGATTCAGCGGTAAGCATCGAGGTGCCGCCCGCCACAAGGAATGGAAAAGCGCGCGAACTGGCGCATTGTGCGGAGCGCGCGTTCCGGCAAGCGCTGGGCGCGGCGCGGGCGGGTAACCGCACGAAAGATATTGGGCGTGCGGTCGAGCGCGAAGTGCGGCGGCGCGGGTTCCAGGTCATTCGCGAACTGGGCGGCCACGGCATCGGGCACACCATTCACGAGCCCCCTTCGGTGCCCAATTACGCGGATTTTTCCGCGCAGCATTTTTTGACCGAGGGACTGGTCATTACGATCGAGCCGATCATTACTGCGGGTTCGGGGAATGTAGTGCTGGATAACGACGGCTGGACTTACCGCACCGTAGATGGGAGCCTGTCGGCACACTACGAGCACACCATCGTGATAACAAGGGGCGAGCCGGTGCTTCTTACCGCTGCCTGAGCGCTACACCACCACCGTGGCACAGGCCGAAGCCTGCGCTACTTGCCGCGCTTTTGCGAAGCGAGCCATGGCACCAAGTCCGGTTCGGCAAAAGCCTTCGTCCAGACGTCGTGGTCCACTTTACGGTACTCGGAGTAGCGCAGTTGGCTTCCCGCCTTTTTCAGGTCTTTCACCATTTGCCGCACCGTGGTCACGGGCACAACCATGTCCGCATCGCCCTGGAACACCCAGAGGGGCACGCCGGCAACGGCTTTTGCATCGGTGAAATTGTCGTAGGCACAGAGCACCAGCGCTGCGGCCCAGCGGCCGGGCTTGGCCTGTAGCAGCGACCAGACCCCAAGGCCGCCCATGGATTGTCCGGCGGCGTAGACTCGATCCGGATCGATCGAAAATTCTTTCTGCACCTCAGCGAGAATGTCCAGCGCCATCTGCAGCTCCGGCGAAATCTGATTCAGCTCCGGTTCCGACCAGAAATGCCTATCGGGACATTGCGGCGCCAGGACAAACGCAGGGAGTTGCGCCTGATTCGCGGGGGTTGTCCAGACGTGCGTGCCGTTTTCGTTCGCACCAGAGATTTGCTTGAGATTATCCGAGCCGCGGCCGTTCGCGCCGTGCAGCCAGAAAATCAGCGGGTACTTTTGATTGGCGTCGTAGTTGGCGGGCACGAAGAGGCGATAGGGCATCGTGTGCCCAATCTTGTCCGTGTAAGTAAGCTTACGGAAAGTCAGATCTTCCTTCTTAAGAACCTGCGAAGAGGGCTTTCCGAAGCTGCTAGCGCTCAGACAAGACGCGAGGAGCACGGAAAAGAGAATGAACTGGCGCAGACGGGGCCTCACGGATCACCTCACGAAAAAGGAAAGCAGCCGTTCCAATCAATCGCGGCAAACTGAATTATAAGGCCGCGCGACTACTGAGGCCGCGCATAGTGGAGAATATTTTCCGGTGCAGGAATTGCGGGATTGCCGCGCGGATCGCGAATGGGCGCTTGCGCCGTCCACTGGAGCGGGATAAGGCCCGTCCAGGCGCTGGTGGCATATTCTTCGCCGTTATCCACGGCGAAGCCCGTACGTACCTTGGCGGAGGCTTCGACGAGAGGCACGGAGACAACCATCGTCGCTTTCAACTCTTGCTCGCTCGGAGGGCGCACCGTGGCCCAGCGGCCGCGAATGACGTATTCGACGAAGTCGCGCATGGCGGCAAGCTTCGCGGGTTCGCCCACGACGGGCTCGGCCTTGCCCATCACCACGACGGAGCGGTAGTTGACGGAGTGGCCTGTTGCGGTCGGAGCGCAGACGATTGCGTCGAGCAGCGTGACGTTCAGACAGAAGGGAGCTCCACTCGCGAGCGTTTTCATTAGGCGGCTTGCCGTCGAACCGTGCAGAAATAGTTTGTCGCCGACGCGAACGTAGTTGGTCGGCACGACGCAGGGCAAGCCATCGGCGATGAAAGCGACTTGGCAGACGAACGCTTCATCGAGGATGCGGTAGATCAGATCGCGGTCGTAACTGCCGCGGTCAGGTTTCCGCCGGACTTTGGTTCTTTCGGTGGGAGTAAAGTTGCTCATGCAGGCAGACTAACTGGCGCTGGCGCGTCGCGGCAAGTGCCAATCTGGATGGACTTCAGGTTCCCCGCACCAACTCATTCCGAGCGAAGCGAGGAATCTCGCTTCGCTTTCTCAATGCGGCGCCGAAGCAGTAGACGCCGGCTTCGCCGCACCGTAGATGACACGGAAACCGATATATTCGGGTTGGGGCTCGCAACCTGCATTGGGGTCCGCCGGGCAGTCGGCGCTACCACCGAGGACCTTGCCTTTGCCGTCGCGGGTCATCACCCACTCGGCCACGTTTCCACCAAGATCGTAAACCCGTTCTTCCCCTTCATTCCTATGACCAACAAAGCTGCCGACTTCCCTCAAGAGGCCGCCGGGGTTCGGAAGTGTATCCGCCAATTCGCGAAGTCTCGTCGTGTCTTCCAAATTGGGAGCATAACCTGCCCAGTAATCGAGCGTGTTTTCGCCGGCACGGTTTTCGTACAGATCTTTGACCTCATCCTCATAGGGAATGCGAAACGGCCAGTCCTTGCCCGTGCCGATCGTCTTCCAAAGCCATTCTGCGTAAGCCTTAGCTTGCTCAAATAAAATGCCATTCGCAGGGAAGTTCTCTGTTCCAGGAGCCACTTTGTAGCTTTTGTCGAAGGCGGCATACTGAGCTCGCGTGACTTCGAATCGCCCGATACTTAAATCGCCGCGTGCGACGACTTGCGGGATAACAATGGGCGAGCCCACCTGCTTTACAGGAGTGGTATCGCCGGGATTGCGCTTGTTTTTGTCGAGCGTGAACCCAGTCACCTGGGCCCCATAGAGATTGCCAGTGCGCTCAATCTTTTCCCGGCCCAGCGCATCCGCCAGCAGAGAATCTTTTTTCAGCGCTTCGTTTTCAGGCTTAGCTGTCTTGAAGAAGTATCTGTCGAACCAGGCGGCTTCTTCTTCCACTTTGCGCATCTGGTGTGTGAGCTTGCGCGGCCCGTGCGGCTCGCCGGGAAAGACCACGAATTTTACGGGAACTTTGCCGAAGTGCTGGAGCGCGCGGAAATAGGACCAGCTTTGCGCGGGAGGGACGTTGCGATCGGCCGTGCCGTGGAAAATCAGCACCGGTGCCTGCACTTTGTCCATCTTGAAGAACGGCGACTTCTTGATGTAGAGCTCGGGATCTTCGAATGGTGATTTGCCGAAGTAATAGGCGTCGAAGGACTGGCCGAAGTCCACGTTGGCCCAGTCGCTAAGCCACTCGACGTCACCCGCGCCGACGCTGGCGGCTTTGTAGCGCGCGGGATACGTGGTGATAAGGCTCGTCGAGAGAATCGAGCCGTTCGACCAGCCCATCGTGGCGATTTGATTCGGGTCCGCCAGGCCCTTCGAGATGAGATAGTCCACTCCCGCATTGATGTCCGGCGTTTCCAGATCATAATACTTGCCGCAGCAGATCGATTCGGCCCACTTCAGGCCGTAACTGCTGCTGCCGTGATAATTCGGCCGCAACACGAAGGCGCCGCGCTGGGTGAACAGCTGAATCGGATAGGCCCAGCTTTCGCCCCAGAGGTCGTGGTCCGCGCCCATTGGGCCGCCGTGAATCGCGGTGATCAGCGGATATTTTTTCCCGGCTTCGTAGTTCGTCGGGTAATAGAGGATGCCTTCGACTTCCTCGTCGTTCGAACCCTTCCAGCGGATCACTTCACTTTTCGCGTAAGGGCGCCCGGAGACAAGGCCTTCGTTCAGCTTGGCGGCCTGTACGGGCGAGACAAGTTTGTCGCCATCGAGTTGCGCGCGGTAAAGCTGCGGCAGTTTGCTGGCAGTGGAAGTGACGTACGCGATCGTCTTCCCGTCATCGCTGACTGTGAATCCTTCGAGATTCTTTGCATGTTCGCCCGAGAGCGTGGCTCGCCTCCACGTCCATCCAGAGGAGCTTTTCTCCGCGGAGTACCGCGCGATGTCATTGTGGCTGCCTGCGGCTAGGAATGCGACAAATCCTCCGGGCATCGCCTGCAAATCGTATCCGAGGCCATTTTCCCAATCGAGATTGACCTGCTGGCCTTTCCCGCTTGCCACATCATAAAAATATAGAATCGTGATCCCGGCGGTCATGAAGCGCGGATCAGTCGAATAGGGCGTCGCCACGTAAACGCCGGAGTCATCCCGCGCCCACTCCATCCTGTAAGGACGGATACGGCTCCCCGTCAAAATCTGTTTCTCCGTGGCATTGGTAAGGTCGTGCAAAACGATAATCGGAGGGGTTTTCTGATCGAATTCATAGTGCAGGCTCTTGGCGTGCGAAGCTATAGCGTATTTTCCGTCCCGAGAAGCGGCGAAATGTTCGATCCAGTCGGTGTCCGTCGTGAGCCGCGTGATCTTCTTGTCTTTCACGCCGATCTTGTACAGGCGAACCGGCGGCTCGTGGTCCACGTCTTCGACGACTTCGGAATCGTCTTTCTTCTTTTTCAGCTCTTCTTCATAGAGCGACGGGTCTTCCTGCGCGCTGAAGATGAGCGTCTCTTTGTCCAGCCATTCGATCTGGCGGGGCGCACGCACAAGCTCCGTGAGGGGCCAGGGCTCGCCGCCGCGCGGATTGATCAGCCAGATCTGCATCTTGGCGTTATCCGGCTTGCCTTGCGGACGCGCGCGCGTGCTGAGGAAAGCGATCCGCTCGCCGTCGGGCGACCATTCCGGCTGCGAGTAGGTGTCCGTGCCGCGCGTGAGCTGGATTTCGCGGCTCTCCGTCAGGCTGGAGAGAAAAAGATTGGAGACGCGCGCATCTTTCTCTTTGTCGCCGGCGGATTTCACCCAGACGAGCCACTTGCCATCGGACGAAATGCGATATTGGCTGGCCGTCTCCGAGTAGATGAAGTCCTCCGGCTTCCAGGGCTCGGTCTTTTTTGTACCGCTCGCCGCTGCGTCTGTTGCTGTTCGTTTCGCTTCCTGAGCCAGCGCGGCCGGCGCGGCACGCATCACGGCCACAACAGCGAACAATCCAGCCAGAATAAATCCCATCGCATTCCATTTGCTTTGCATTATCTTCGTCCTCGTCTCGAAAGTGCGTCCCAGCGAGCCGCCGCGTCCCATCGGGCAAGCGGAGAAGCATAGTCCAATTGACCTTCGATTGGAATCGTGTAGGCTGAGGAACTCTGCGCCGCACAGCTTGCTTGAGACCGAGGATTCCAATGGCTTCTGCAAAACCGATTTTTACGGGCGAGACATTTCAGTTCTTCAAGAATCTGGGCCGCAACAATCAAAAAGTGTGGATGGACGCAAATCGCGAGCGCTATCAGGCCGCGATCGTGCAGCCTTTCCGCCGCCTGCTCGACGAACTCGCGCCCGCGGCCCTGGGGCTTGATTCGCGCTTCGACATCTCCGGACGAACCGGCCCGAATTTTTCGCGCATCAATCGCGATATCCGTTTCGCGAAGGACAAGACGCCGTATAAAACGCAAATGTATTTGAAATTTTCCGTTCCCGCGCCGGGGAACCGGGAAAGCGGTCAGCTCTATGTTGGCCTTTCGACGGACACTGTCACCGCGGGCTTCCGCATTTATTCGGGGTCGAAACGAAAAGAGTCCACGCTCGCGCTAATCGCTTTTCCTCGTGTGATCACCGATCCCGGGTGGATTAAGAAGCAAAAGAAGCGCCTCGCTCGCCGCTACGAGAGCTACTGGTACGCGATGGAAAAAGGCGAGTGGACGAAGCACTCGGGCTGGCCTGCTGCGCCGGGGGGATTGGAAGAAGATTCTGGCGTGGATTGTCCGCCGCAAACTCACTCCTGCAGCGGCCACGCGCGCCTCGTTTCCACGCGATGTTGCCAGAATCTTCCGCGACCTTTATCCTCTGCTGCGCTTTACTTCGCTCCCGGACTAAAAAAGGAGAGAGCCCATGACCCGGACCTTCGACCCGCTTAAGACCCGCAGAAAATTTCTGCAGATGTTGTCGGCGAGCCCTCTGCTGGCCTCGCCGCACGTTCTCGGCGGCCCTTTCGCTAGTCTCGTCGCGGCCGGCGACGTGACGCAGAAAAGATTCCTCGGCTGGTTCGATGATTTGCAGCAAAGCGGCGAAGAGATCTCGTCCCCGAATCAGGCCCTCGATGTGATGGATTTCGAAGCGGCCGCGAAGAAAGCTTTGCCCCCGGCCCACTTCGGTTATCTCGCCACGGGCGTGGACGACGGCGGGACGGTGCGCGCGAATCGCGAAGGCTTTTCACATATCCAGATTCGGCCGCGCCGGCTCGTGAATGTCGAGAAGCTCGACATGTCCGTCCGTCTTTTTGGAACCACCTGGAGCAGCCCTATCGTGATCTGTCCGGTTGGCAGCCAGAAGGCGTTCCACCCGGAAGGCGAAGTGGCCGTCGCGCGCGCCGCCCGCGCCGAAGACCATCTGCAGATTCTCTCCACCGTGACGACCTCATCCATCGAGGACGTGACCGCGGCCCGCGGCGCACCCGTCTGGCAGCAACTCTATCCGACGAACGTCTGGGAAGTCGGCCGCGCCATCGTCAAACGCGCCGAGGCCGCCGGCAGCCCCGCGATCGTCCTCACTGTCGATCTGCAGGAGGGAGGAAATCGCGAAACTCTTTTCCGCGCTCAGCGTGTGGACAAGCGGGATTGCTCGGCGTGCCATTCGAGCGGCTACAGCGGCTTCGCCCGCGGAAAGCCCGGTGCAGGCTCGGGAGGATTTGCCGAATTTGCGGCCCGGAAGCCGATGTTCGATGGCCTGGAACTCTCAAAGGTCACTGCACTGCATTCGCCGGATATGAATTGGGATTTCGTGAAGCGTTTGCGCGACGCGGTAACCGTGAAGCTGCTACTGAAAGGCATAGTCACGCGCGAGGACGCGCAGCTCGCCGTCGAACATGGCGTGGACGGCCTGATCGTTTCGAACCACGGCGGACGCGCCGATGAGACTTTGCGCCCGACGATTGAAAGCCTGCCGGAGGTGCTCGAAGGTGTCGCAGGTAAGATTCCCGTCATCGTGGACGGCGGCATCCGGCGCGGCACGGACATTTTTAAAGCCTTGGCGCTCGGCGCAACCGCGGTTGGGGTCGGCAGGCCGCCCACATGGGGCTTGGCCGCCTTTGGCCAGCCGGGTGTGGAGGCCGTGCTCAAAATGCTGCGCCGCGAATTGCGGACGATCATGCGCCAGGCCGGGACCACTTCGATCGACAAGATCACTCGCAATTACATCCTGGCCCGTTCCGCCTGACTAGCGGCGGCTCGCGTCACGGCGCCCAGAGGCGCAGCGCGGGCAGATGCCAGGACGTGAGAAAATCCGTGACAACGCAACAGGACGCCCCGGTGAAACTCGCTTCTTGGCGCGCGCAAGACGCGGGGATTTTTTTTGCGGGGCACATTTCATCCGTGAATTCGCAGCCAGCAAGAGAAATCGCCGCCAAGGCAGGCTGTGGCAGGCTGCCTCGGTGATTGACGCTGCCCGCACTCTCGCATACGATGCCGCACGTCTCAATTTTGTATTTTCTGAAGATCCATAAGGGGTTGTGCCGACTATGAAATTTCCGATTCGTTTTCTGAGTTCCGCCGTGTTGCTTTTGCTCGGTGTGAATTTCTGCTTCGGGCAACAGCAACCGCAAGCACCGCCGGAGAAAGCTCCGGAAAAGCCGAAGGACGAAAAAAAGACCCCCGCTCCGGAAGAAAAAATCGTTCAGACCAAGCACTCGCTCAAAATCGGCGGACAAGAGATCAAATACACGGCGACGGCGGGCACCATCCTCCTGAAGCTGGAGGACGGCACGCCCAAGGCCAGCATCTTTTACATCGCTTACACCAAGGATGATGTCAGCGACCAGAGCCAGCGCCCCCTCACGTTCAGCTTCAACGGAGGCCCAGGCTCCGCTTCCGTGTGGCTGCATCTCGGCGCCTTCGGGCCTCGCCGCGTGCAGATGGGCGACGCGGGCGCGCTCCTTCCGCCGCCTTACAAGCTTGTGGACAACGAATCGTCGCTCCTCGATGTCACGGACCTTGTTTTCATTGATCCCGTTTCGACGGGATACAGCCGCGCCGTTCCCGGCGAGGCGCCCAAGCAATTTCATGGCATCGAGGAGGATGTGCAATCCGTCGCCGATTTCATCCGGCTGTATGCCACGCGCAACAAGCGCTGGTCCTCGCCGAAATTCCTTGCCGGCGAAAGCTATGGCACCACGCGCGCCGCGGGCCTTTCCGGCTATCTTCAGCAGCGGTACGGCATGTATCTCAATGGCATCGTTTTAATTTCTTCGATCCTGAATTTCGAGACGGCGGAATTCGACACCGGCAATGACCTCCCGTACATCCTCTATTTGCCGACGTACACCGCCATCGCCTGGTACCACAAAAAACTTCCTGCGGATTTGCAGACTGATTTGCAGAAGGCGATCAACGAATCGCGCAAGTTCGCCGTTGGCGAGTACACCGATGCGCTGATGGCCGGTGATGCGCTCCCCGCCGCCCGGCGCACCGAAATCGCTCAAAAGCTTGCGCGGCTGACCGGGCTTTCGCCTGAATATGTCGAGCGCGCCAATCTGCGTATCGAGATCATGCGCTTCACCAAGGAATTACTGCGCAGCGAGCGCCGCACCATCGGCCGCATCGACGCGCGCTTCACGGGCATCGATCGCGATGCCGCAGGCGAACGCCCGGAGTTCGACCCCAGCATCGCGGCGATCATCGGCCCGTATACGGGCATGCTCAACGACTACGTGCGCAACGATCTCAAATTCGACAGCGATTTGCCTTATGAAGTGCTGACGAGCCGCGTCCGGCCGTGGAATTACGCGCCGTATGAAAACCGCTACGTCAACGTCGCGGAGACGCTGCGCCAGGCCATGACGCAAAATCCATTCCTGCATGTTTTCGTGGCCAAGGGCTACTACGACCTCGCCACGCCGTTCTTCGCCGCGGACTACACCTTCGATCATATCGGCCTCGACCCGACATTGCGCAGCCACTTGAGCGGCGCTTACTACGAAGCCGGGCACATGATGTACGTTCACCCGCCGTCGCTTGCCAAACTGAAGCAAGATATTGTGCAGTTCATCAAAGCCAGCGCGGCGGCTAACCCCGCAAGATGAAGCGCATCCTGTCCATCGTTGCTTGGACAGGCGTGGCGGTGCTGGGCGCAGGCGGGCTCGGCACTATCGCCCTGCACCGTGGCGAGCCGCTGAATGCAATCTGGTTTGTCATCGCCGCGCTTTGTTCCTACCTTGTTGCGTACCGGTTCTACTCTGCATTCGTCGCGGCAAAACTGCTCGCTCTTGACGATACACGCGCCACCCCCGCCGAATGCCACGACGATGGCCGCGACTTTGTCCCCACGAACAAATGGGTTCTCTTCGGCCACCATTTCGCTGCCATCGCCGGGCCTGGCCCGCTCGTCGGCCCGACACTCGCCGCGCAATTCGGTTATCTGCCAGGAACACTCTGGTTGATTGCCGGCGCGGTCTTCGCCGGATGCGTCCAGGATATCGTCATTCTTTTCTGCTCGATTCGCCGCGATGGAAAATCCCTCGGGCAGATGGCCCGCGAAGAAGTGAGCGAGCGTGGCGGCTTCATCGCCCAGATTGCCGTGCTCGCGATCATGGTCATTCTTCTGGCGGTCGTCGCACTTGTCATCGTCAACGCTCTGAAATCCTCTCCCTGGGCGACCTTCACGCTCGCCATGACCATCCCGATTGCTCTTCTGCTCGGCGTTTATCTGCGCTTCGTTCGGCCTGGGCGCGTTCTCGAAGCGTCCATCATGGGCGTGGCCCTTGTTCTTTTCGCCGTCGTCGCAGGACAATGGGTCGCTAATTCTCCTTCCTGGTCGCATGTCTTTACGCTGAGCGGCATCGCGCTCACCTTCGCCATTATCATTTACGGATTTTCTGCTTCCGCACTGCCCGTGTGGCTCCTGCTCGCGCCCCGCGACTATCTCAGTGCGTTCATCAAGGCCGGCGCCATCTTTTCGCTGGCCGCGGGCATTCTCTTCGTCCGTCCGCAGGTGCTGATGCCCCCTCTCACGCGATTCATCGACGGCACAGGACCGGTCTTTGCCGGGAAAGTCTTCCCTTTCTGCTTCATTACCATTGCCTGTGGCGCGATCAGCGGTTTTCATTCGCTGATTGCTTCCGGCACGACCCCCAAAATGATTCTGCGTGAGAGCCACGCGCGGCTGATCGGCTACGGCGCCATGCTGCTCGAATCTTTTGTCGGGGTCATGGCCATGGTCGCTGCCTCCGCAATGACTCCCGGCGTCTATTTCGCGATCAACAGCCCCGCCAGCATCGTGGGTGGCACCGCCGATGCGGCTGCCGCCACGATCAGCAGTTGGGGTTATCCCTTGACCGGCCAAACCATGCACGATCTCGCGCGTTCCGTCGGCGAGCAAACCCTGCTCAACCGCGCTGGAGGCGCGCCGTCGCTCGCCGTCGGCATGGCCCAAATCTTTTCCAACACCATTGGCGGCGAGCACCTGCTCAGCATCTGGTACCACTTCGCCATTATGTTCGAAGCGCTTTTTATCCTTACCGTGCTCGATGCCGGCACGCGCGTCGGGCGCTTCATGGTGCAGGAGCTCGGCGGCCGCATCTGGAAGCCCTTCGGTCGCAGAAGCTGGATGCCCGGCATCCTGCTGTCAAGCGCCGTCATCGTGGGCATGTGGGGCTATTTTCTTTATCAGGGCGTAATCGATCCGCTCGGGGGAATCAATTCGCTCTGGCCGCTCTTCGGCATTTCGAATCAATTGCTTGCGGCCGTCGCGCTGGTGGTTGCCACCACCATTCTGCTCAAGATGGGCCGTCTGCGCTGGATTTGGGTGACCCTGCTGCCGATGGCGTGGCTCGTCATTATCACAATGACCGCGAGCTATCAAAAAATCTTCGACCCGAATCCGCGGATCGGCTTCCTGGCGGCCGCCAACGCCATGGCGGCGCAAATCACCGCAGGCAAAATTCCCGCGGCAAAAATTGCCGAAACGCAGCGCCTGATCTTTAATCAGCGCCTTGACGCTGCCGTCACTGCCATCTTGGCCGCAATGATTCTTGTGCTGCTCGCCGAGGCGATTGTTCAGTGGTACGCGCTTCTCAGCCGCCGCCGCGAACCCATTCTCCACGAATCGCCCTACGTCGCCACCCAATGGGCCAAGGACTATTCCGGCGCGGCCCACGGAGACGCCCAGTGAGACGCCCCGTGGGACAATTGATGCGCAACGCCGCAACAATAACGTCCCGTTTCCTGCGCCGCTTCTGGCGCGGCCTCCGCGAATGGTGCGGCGACTCCGCCTATGAACGCTATCTTCAATCGAAAGCCACGCAATCCGGCACGGGCCGCCCACTCACGCCAGCGGAGTTCTATGTCGAGCAGCTCGACCGCCGCGATTCTCGCCCCAACCGCTGCTGCTGACTCTCAGGCAAGTACACCTTGCCTCCCTAAGGTACTGGGGATACACTCCACCTAATCCCAGCCAGGCCCCCATTTTCAACAATTCTTTTTGGAGGGATCATGCGACGTATACCTCGTCTGTTCCTGCTTCCTCTTCTTGCGCTTGCCGTCAGCCTTCTGTTCTTCACTTCTTCCGCGCAAGAGAAATCTTCCAATTCTGACTTTGAACTCACTTCCACCTATATCGAAGCCTGCAGTTGCGACATGTTCTGTCCCTGCTACTTCAACACTCATTCCACCCAACATATGGATGATCATCATATGGACGCACATTTTTGCCGCGCGAATCTCGTCTTTCGCGTGGATAAGGGTCACTACAAGGACGTGAAGCTCGATGGCGCCAAAGTGTGGCTCTCGAACGATCTCGGCAGCGACTGGAGTACCGGCAAGGATTCCTGGGTCGTCGTCACGTATGATCCGGGCGTAACAGCACCGCAAAAAGCGGCCCTGGACGACATCATTGCGCAACTCTATCCGTTCAAGTGGACCTGGCTCAAGACGGATACTGCTCCGTTTTCCTGGTCCATCGACAAAAATACCGGCGTCGCGGAAGCCAAACGCGCCGACGGCAAGGCCGGAGTAATTCTTGAGCGCGTAAAGGGCGACAGGCCAAACGAAGAGGTCGTCATGCACAATCTGCGCTACTGGAACGCGCAAACCAATGACGGTTTCCGTATGTGGAAGTCAAAACGCGAATATTACGAAGGACACGATCAGAAGTTCGATTACAGTGACACGAATGGATTTCTGATCACCATCCATTTTTCCGGCAAAGCAAAATCATCTTCCGCCGACTAGTTTTCCGCTGAACTCAAGTCCAGCAATCGCGCCGTGCCTCTTATCAGCGGCGCGGTTGCTGGGCTAAAACTCCTCGTCTTCCTCGCCGTGGTGTTTCAGGACGGTTGCCTTGTGCGTGATCCGTATGCTGTTGTGTTGAATTCCGGCCAGGATGGCCCTGCGCGTTTCGCCGGGCAGCATCTCCGGCGCAAGTACACCGGCGATATCGCGCGGGAAGAACTTGATGACATGCGCGGTGACGTGCGCCGTCGCATACGCCACCGGCGTTGTAAATCGTCCCTGCTGCCGGATCTGGTAAAGCGTCGGAAACGTGCAGTCGCTGCGAATCAACAGGTGCTGGTCTTCCTTCTTGCCGTGTTTTACTCCGCGTACCAGCACGGCGGCGGCGAACCGCGCGTTTTGCAGAATGCCCTGGCGAATCAGTTTGGCTATGGCGCGCGGGGACGACGTCTGCGGAAAGTGATGCCGCCTCATTCCCCGCGACTTCGATAATTTCCCCTGTTTGTGCCACCGCCTTAGCCGGTCGATCTCCTTCCCGCCGATTTTCACATCCAATTCCCGCATGGGAATGAAGTAGGGCAGCGTGGCCACTTCATCCTGTGCCGCCAGCACCACTCGCACTGTCCCAATGGGGCTCACGAAACGAAATTTCTCAATCTCCGAAAAGCGCTTGCCCAGTTCAAATTTTCCGTCACGATAAATGCGCGGGTGGGAGATGGCTTCGTCGAATGACACTTCCGGCGACCATTGCGAGATGGGGTCATCGCTTTCGGTGCTCTCGTAGAGGCGGATGTGCACCGCATGGACTTCGTCGAGCAAATCGGCCGCGCGCTTCACCAGCAAATTGGTCAGGCCCGGCGCCGCGCCCGCATTGATCAGTGCAGTGCGATTCTTTTCCTCAAATTTTTTCTGATACCGGAACTGTTCAGCTTTGAAGGGGTGACGCGTAAGGTGGGAGCTAAGATCGACATAATGCGCCCGCAGCCGCAACGCCGCTCGCATCACAATCTCATTAAAAACCGAAGCCGATGCGTTGACGATCAGGTGGCAGCCCTTGGCCGCCTTCACGATTCCGCGCAGGTTTCGCGCGTTCACTTCCGTGACCGCAATCGTACTGCGCTTTCCCAGGAAGCGCCGCGCGCGTTCCGGGTCACGGTCTCCACACCAGACCGTATGTCCTTGCCGTTCCAGCAATTGCGCGAGAAGAGAGCCGGTCGCCCCGGCCCCTAGAACGAAGATCCGCATGGCGTGGCCAAAACTCTATCACAATCCACTTAACCATCCGCAGCCGGGGCTAGCCCATGCTCCCGATTGCGCACTTTCGATTGGCGGCGTAGACTATGCCCGTAACTCCGACCCCTGCGGCCTTAGGGAGAGACAACCCATGGCTTCGGGGGCGACGTCTCCGGCTAACGCCTTAAAATGGCGCAAAAGCCGGGCTGAGGGTTCGAGTGGAAATGCTCGGGCCTCCCGCGATTGGAAAGGAGCCATTTAGCCGGAAATGTGTCGTATTTCCGGCCAGCCCCCGATTCCAATCCGCGATTCGGGGTTTTTCTTTTTGGCCCATGACCCTTCACGACAAATTCGGCCGCCAGATCACCGACCTGCGCATCTCGGTTACGGACCGCTGCAATTTCCGCTGCGTTTACTGCCGTTCCGCCGATCCGGAAAACTACCGCGACCACGACGAAATTCTTTCCTGGCCCGAACTCGACCGCCTTGCCAGGATTTTCCGGAGCCTCGGCATCCGCAAGGTCCGCGTCACCGGCGGCGAGCCGCTCGTCCGCGAGGGTGTCGAGGACTTCATCGCCCGGCTGCACGCCCTGGGCATCGAAGACCTCTCCATGACCACCAACGGCCACCTGCTGGCCGAGCGCTGCGACCGGCTTATCCGCTGCGGGATGCATCGCATCAACATTAGCCTCGATTCGCTCGACCCTCATAAATTTGAGCGCATCACACGCACCAAATCCTTTTCGACGGTGATGCACGGCATCGATGTCGTACAGAGGTCACGCTTGGCGCCGGCAAAGATAAATGCCGTCCTGGTCCGCGGCCTCAACGACGATGAGATTGAGGCCTTCGCTTCGTTCGCCCGCGAGCGCGGCGTCATCATGCGCTTCATCGAATTCATGCCTCTGGATGCTGACCGCCATTGGACTCGCGATCTCGTCGTTCCCGCCGCGGAGGTCTACGAGCGCATTCACGCCCGCTGGCCGCTCGTGCAGATTCCGCACGACCGCAGCGAAACCGCCCGCAAATACCGCTTTGCCGATGGCGCGCCCGGCGAAATCGGCCTGATTGCTCCGGTGACGCAGCCCTTCTGCGGCCACTGCTCGCGCATCCGACTGACCGCTGACGGCAAGCTGCGCACCTGCCTCTTCAGCAAGGACGACCATGACCTGCGCGCATCTCTTCGCGAGGGTGCGTCCGACGAGGATTTGGTCGCTTATATTCGGTCCATTGTCGACGAAAAAGAAGAAGGCCATCGCATCAATGAGCCTGGCTTCGCGCCGCCCTCCCGCACCATGGTGTTTATCGGCGGCTAACCCAGAATCTCTCCGCCACGGGAAAAAACGGTGATTAGCATCGCCTTGCAATCGCCGTTGGTGGCACTCGACCCCACCCAGACTTTGCGCTAGCATCGCTTTGTGGAGATGGCCGGAAGGCCGTCCTCGCATCAAGAACGTGTGCCCCCGGGAACGGACGTAACATGGCCGACGAAGACGACGATCAGGAACAGGACGAAACTCCGGAGCCGCCGCAGCGCCTCTTCACGCTGACCGAGGCGGAACGCGCCCGCAAGGAGTTGGAACCCTTTCTCGTTGAGGCCATGAATTGCCGCAAGAAGCTCTCCGGCCTGGAAAACGATCTTTCTGCCGTTTCCGCGCGCATCATGATGATGGGCGGCGTGATCGTGCCTTACGAAAAATTGGCCAAGCTCCGCATGGAGCACGAGCAGCTCGCCGAAACTATGAAGTCAGCGCTCAACCACATTCTTGATACCGGCTGCCTGATCAAGGATCTCGATCTTGGCCTCCTTGATTTTCCCGCCGTCATCAATAACCAAGACGTTTATCTCTGCTGGAAGCTCGGCGAGGACCGCATCCGGTTTTATCACCGCCAGGACGAAGGATTCTCCGGCCGCAAGCCGCTCGACCCGCGCGACCTCGGCCCCGGCGGTACCGTGCAATAGATTTGGCTAGCGCCGGCCTTCACCCCCGGCATTTTTTCCTTGTTGTCATCCTGAGCGAAGCGAAGGATCTCATCGTAAGCTATGCAGTGCATCTGTATTTTGCTCGACTCTCGTAGGGGCGGGGCTCGCCCCGCTCCTTCTTGTGAAAGGATTCAGTTTGGCCAATCAACCTGAAAACCGCCTGAAAGATTCCGCCAGCCCGTACCTGCGCTCTGCTGCCCACCAACCCATTGATTGGCATGAATGGGGCGACGCCGCTTTCGCGCGCGCCAAAGCCGAGGACAAGCCGATTCTCCTCGACATCGGCGCTGTCTGGTGCCACTGGTGCCACGTCATCGACCGCGAAAGCTACGAAAACGCTGAAATCGCCAAAATCATCAACGAACACTTCGTCGCCGTGAAAGTCGACCGCGACGAACGCCCCGACGTTGATTCGCGCTATCAATCCGCGATCAGCGCTATCTCCGGCCAGGGCGGCTGGCCCCTCACGGGCTTTTTGCTCGCCGATGGCAAACCCTTCTTCGGCGGCACCTATTTCCCGCCCGACGACCAGATGGGCCGCCCAGGTTTTCGCCGTGTGCTGCTCGCCGTCGCCGACTCACATCGCAACAAGCGTGCCGAGCTGGAACGCGCCGCCAACTCGCTTTCCGATGCCGTCGCCCAAGCCGAAGTCTTCACCGGCGCCCGCGCCGAGTTCGATCCCGGCGTCGTCAACGCGCAAATTAAATCCATCACCCAGCTCTTCGACATCAAGAACGGCGGTTTCGGCCGCGCCCCCAAGTTTCCCCACGCTTCGGCCGTCGATCTCCTCCTCGAGCGCTATCAGCAGACGAAGGAAAAACATCTCCTCGCCATGGCCGAAACCACTCTCGAAAAAATGGCCCGCGGCGGCGTCTACGACCAGCTCGCCGGCGGCTTCCATCGTTACTCCGTCGACGAGCGCTGGCTCGTCCCCCACTTCGAAAAAATGTCCTACGACAATTCCGAACTCTTGCGGAATTACCTGCACAGCTGGCAGGTCACGCAGAATCCATTTCTTCGCGAAACCGCCGAAGGCATCATCGATTGGGTCAACAAAGTATTGTCAGATCAAGAACACGGCGGCTTCTATGCCAGCCAGGATGCCGACTATTCCCTCGATGATGACGGCGACTATTTCACCTGGACTCTCGAGGAGTTGCGATCGGCACTTCTAGAAGACGAAGCCCGCATCATGGAGCTGTACTACGACGTCGAAGCCCACGGCGAAATGCACCACAACCCTTCCAAAAACGTTCTGTGGATTGCCCGAAACGCCACAGAAATCGCCAGGCAGCTTGGACTCGATGAAGTCACCGTGCGTCTCACCATCGCCAGGGCGAAAGGGAAAATGCTCGCAGCGCGCAAGCCGCGTCCAACGCCATTCGTCGACAAAACAATGTACGTCTCGTGGAACGCGATGTTTGTTTCGGCCTATCTTGAAGCCGCTCGTGTCATCGGCACAGCCTGGATCGCGGAAGATTGTCGCGCCTTTGCATTGAAAACATTGGATCGCATGCTGAAAGAAGTCTGGAGCGAATCCCGCGGCTTCGGCCATCGCATCGGCGGCCCCGCCCTCGAAGGCTCGCTCGACGATCAAGTCTTCAGCGTGCTGGCGCTCCTCGATGCGTACGAAACGACGCTCGATCCGCGATACTTCAGTGCCGCGCAAAAAACCATGGACCTCTGTATCGCCCGCTATGGCGATGCCGAAGGCGGCGGCTTCTTCGATCGCCCCTCCGACGCCGCTCCCATGGGCGGCCTCGACCTCCGCCGCAAGCCGTTCCAGGATTCCCCCACGCCCAGCGCCAATTCCGTCGCGGCCATCGCTCTCATTCGCCTTCATGCCTTCAACGGCGACGATCGCTACCACGCTTTCGCCCAAAAAACACTGGAAGCCTTCGCCGGCATCGCGCCCCAGTACGGCCTCTTCGCCGCCACCTACGGCCTTGCCGCCACCCTCTTCGCCCGTCAGCCCCTACAGGTCGTCATCACCGGCCCCGCGGGCGACCCCACTGCCCAAGCCCTCTACGACGCCGCCTACCGTGTCTTCCGCCTCGGCAAATCCGTCCTGCGCCTCACCTCCGGTGTCTCGCTCATCAATCTCGCGGGCGCCTTAAAAGAAACTCTCCCGCATCTCCCTGCTGACAAACCACTTGCCGTGGTCTGTTCCGGCCAAACCTGCCTCCCACCCACTAGCGATCCCGAAAAACTCATCGCCCTTCTCGAAGACGCCGCCGCAGGCACCGCTCTCGCCTAGACTATAGCCTTGCGAACCCGGTTTTGTCCCTTGACAAAAGATATCCGACCTGGTATTTTATGTTTCAAGTAACAGTGTGAACTGACCCTAAAGTGCGGCAAGCTTTTCAGTCCGTCCCCTCCTCCATTTGCACCCATAACTCCTTTAGAATCCGCACTTCCACGACACCATGGAAGTGCGGAAAACAAAGGACTTACAGAAATGTTAAGTCCTTTAGAATCCGCACTTACAAAAAACAGTGGGGGGGTTGTTACGGTTAACTAGAAACCAGGCCTCTGCTGTTCTCGATGCGGAATGACCGTCCCTGTGGCGGCCCCAAAAACAATGGGCGCGAAACCTTCTCGCGCCCATTGCAAATCATCGTGCGGCTGGCAAACCCAAACTACTTCTTCGGTCGCGATTCCGGTGGCACCATTCCGTTGATCCGGTAATACACCACCAGCTGCCCGTAGTGCTCCCCGGAATGTTCAATGATCCCGTGGGCCCAATCCGTTAAGCGCGTCTCCTGGTTTGAGAACGGGTCAACGACTGTTCCGGCCATGCCCGCGTCGCCCTTGGCTTTGATCAGGTTCGCGCCGTCTTCCACGCACTTCTTCACGAACGCCACGACCTGCGCCTTCGTCTTTAGTTCGTCGCGCTTCGGGTCGTCTCCGTAACGCACTTTCTGCCCCTGCGCCACGTCCGTGAAGTAATACATGGACGCTGATACGTGCAAGAGCTGCTCCACAAACGTCCTGGAAGCCGGATTCGGCTTGTAGTCGTACTTGTCCTCCGGCAAATCCTCTGCAATTGCGATCAATTTTCGCCCAATGTCATTCCATTGTTGCAGTACGGCCTGTGACGGACTCGGCGCGGACTTCGGCGGTTCCTTCTTCTTCGCCGCCTCCTGTGCCAGCAGCGGCACTGCCGCCAAGCCGATCCCCAATACCAAACCAGCCAGCTTGCTCCACTTCGTCATGGTTTCTCTCCTCCGTTTCGCCCCACTTGCTCCGACGTTGTCGAGGGCACTGCAGGGGCGTTCTCTCCATCAGACGGCCCGCCCAGCGAGGCGTTTCCCCCAATCAAGCCGGACTGGGGTTGCGGCGCCTGGCCTTCCGCCGGGGTTCATCTTACGTAGTAAACCCGCCCTGGTCATGCAAAATCACGGACTCATGCATGGTAAGCTTGTATTGTGGCCTGGGGGGCATCATCACTGTGAATTGGGGCTTTTTACTTGCACGTATCGCCATCGGATTGAGCATTTTGACGCTGCTTTTTCTTTCGCAGCGTTTTTGGTACCGCGCCCTCTGGCGCGTCACGTCGCACTGGGGCCACACTTGGCTCCGCGTGGCCTCACGGTCTGCTTATCTCCTGCTCCTAATGACCGTCGTCTTGACGATGGCCCAGGGCTTCAGCCGCAGCCATGGGCGCGTCATGCCGCACGACTCCATGATCACGGTTCTGACTGGCCTCTGGTTCTTCAGTGCGCTCTTTGCCTATCTGGCGGTCAAGGTCGTTCACGGCCTGGAACGCGTGTGGCGCTGGATGCACACCGCAGCCGCAAAACAGGCGGCCAATAAATCACAAACAAGCATGGAAGCTTCTTCTGCTGCCCCTTTAGTTGATACCGTGCCTGATCCCGGCCGCCGCTATTTTTTCCGCGCCGCCACCGCCGCCGCCGGCGCCGCTCCTTTTCTCACTGCGATGTACGGTTTCGCCGCCGAGCGCCTGAACTATCAGATCCGCCGCATCGAAATTCCTATTCCCAATTTGCCTGCCGCTCTGGACGGCATGCGCATCGCGCAGCTTAGCGACATTCACCTTAGCGGCTACATGTCCCGCGACGACGTTCGCCGCGCCGTGGACATGGCCAACGGCCTTGGCGCCGATCTTGCCGTCGTCACCGGCGATCTCATCACCGGTGCCGGTGATCCCCTAGCCGATTGCGTCGATGAAATTCGTCATCTTCACGCGCCGCTCGGCGTTTGGGGCTGCAACGGCAACCATGAAATCTACGCGCGCGCGGAAGATGAAGCGGCCTACCTCTACTCGCAGGCCGGCATGAAGATGCTGCGTCACGAGAACGCGCAGATCACCTTCAAGGGCGCGCAGTTCAATCTCATCGGCGTCGATTACCAGCGCGAGCGCACGCCGCGCGGCCAACGCCAGCAGACCCTTGCCAATGTCGAGCCTCTCGTCCGCCGCGACATGCCCAACATTCTCCTCTCCCACAATCCCAACACTTTTAATCGCGCTGCCGAACTCGGCATCGAGCTCTCGCTTGCCGGTCACACCCACGGTGGCCAGATCCAGGTGGAAATCCTCGATCATCGTCTGAGCCCCGCGCGCTTCATCACCGACTATATCGCCGGCCTCTATTCGCGCCCGCTCTTCGCCCCGGCTCCCACGGAGCGCGCTACTTCGGTCGCTTCCGCTTCGCGGAACTCTCCCCCGTCGCTCTTTGCCGGGAACTCTTCGCCGATGGCCCACATTTACGTCAATCGCGGCCTAGGCACAGTCGGTGCGCCCGTCCGCCTCGGTGTTCCGCCGGAGATCAGCTTCATCGTCCTCCGCCGCGCGTAACCGCGCTGCTCGAGGCTCCTTCTGCTTTTCGGAACTGCCGGGATTGCCGCAATTTTTTGACTCTCGCCGCGGCGCACTTTATTATCGTTCCGCCTGATTTCACTCCTGGCCCTTTCCATGCCGATCAAGGAAAAAAACTACTGGCTCGAAACCGTTACCACGCCGCCGGCACAATCGGCGCGCGATCTGCCGGACACCGCGGATGTGGCCATCGTCGGCGCCGGCTTGTGTGGACTTTCCGCGGCGCGCACGCTCGCGAAGCGCGGCGTGAATGTCACTGTCCTTGAAGCCGAAACTTTCGGTTGGGGCGCGAGTTCGCGCAACGGCGGCATGGTCCTCACCGGCCTGAAATTGCCCGTACCCAGGCTCATCAAACGCTACGGCAGGGAAACCGTGCGCAAAATGTATGCCGCGTCGCTCGACTCCATCGATCTAGTGGAACAAATAGTCCGCGAGGAAAAAATCGACTGCAATTTTTCGCGTTGCGGCCACCTGGAAGTCGCTTGCAAGCAGGCGCACTTCGATGGCTACGAAGAGTCCGCCGCGCTGATCAAACGCGAGTTCAATCATGAGCTGCGCATCGTCCCGAAAAGCGAATTGCGCACCGAAATCGGCTCGGACATCTATTACGGCGGCATGGTGGATGAAACCAGCGCGGGCTTAAATCCTGCGCGCTATGTGGCCGGACTCGCGCATGCCGCGCAGCGCGCCGGCGCCTGCCTCCACGATCGCGCGCGCGTCGAAAAAGTGGAAGCGGAATCCAGCAAAGGCGCGCGCAAATTCCGCCTGAAAACTTCAAAAGGCGCCATCACCGCGCGAGAAGTAATTCTCGCCAGCGGCGCTTACACCACGGAAGCCACTCCCGCGCTGCGCAAGAAAATCATTCCCATCGGTTCCTACATCATTGCCACGGAAGTTCTGCCCGCGGATCTCGCCCGCGAAATCAGCCCGCGCAATCGCATGATCTACGACTCAAAGCATTTTCTTTACTACTACCGGCTCACGCCGGACAATCGCATGCTCTTCGGCGGACGTGCCGCCTTTTTCCCGGAAACCGAAAACACCGTGCGTCAAAGCGCGGAAATTCTCCGCCGCGGCATGATCGATGTTTATCCGCAACTGCGCGACGCCAAAACCGGATTCGTCTGGGGCGGCACTCTCGATTTCACTCTGGACGTCATGCCCCACGCGGGAAAAATCGACAACATGTATTTTGCCGCGGGCTTTGCCGGCCACGGCGTCGCCGCCGCCACCTGGTCCGGCGCGAAGCTGGCCGGGCTGATCTGCGGCGACGCGAACGACAATCCTTTCGATAGCATCAAGTTTCCCGCCGCGCCACTGGGACTTCGCAGTGGCCACACCTGGGCTCTCCCTCTCGCCGGCGCCTACTATCGAATCCTCGATTTGTTCTCGTGACGAAGAGCGCCTTTGCGGTTCTTGTGTCCGGGTTTTCAGTTTTAAGTTTTCAGTAAGAGAAGAGAAAGGAAAAAGTAGTTCCTGTTTTTCGACGTAATCTGAGCGGGCGGCTGCATTGGGCTCTGCGTTCCTCCTTTGTCCTTGCTTCCTGACATCCTTACCTCCTTACTTCCTTACTTCGTTCTACTGCTGCTTCCTGAAGACCTTGAGAGCCAAATATATTACCGGCCCCAGCAGCACCGGCACCGGCCCCCATTTCCGCGCGAACGGGTCGCTTCCCACCAGTGCCACCACGCTCATCACCAGCGGCGCGACCACAACGTATGCCAACCCCGCCTTTCCCCACGGAATTCGGAACGGCCGCGCCAAGTCTGGCTGCATTTTGCGCAGCCGCCAGGACGAAAGCACCGTCAGAATCGTCACCCCGATGCGCAGCCAGACGTACACGGTCAAAAGCTGCACCATCGTTTTTTGCGCCAGCAGGGCATAGATCACCGAAGACGCGATGATGGCAATCCACGGGGTGCCATAGCGCGGGTGGCGCGCCGCCAGTGCTGCTGGCAGGTAGCCATCCTCCGCCATGGTCGAGGGCATGCGCGTGCTGGTTAGCACCGTGGCGTTGAGCAGCGCAAGATTCGTGATCATCGCCGCGATGGTCATCGCAAATCCCAGCCACGGCCCGCCGATCAATCGCGCGGCATCGGAAAAATATCCGGTGTGCCACTTTTCCCAATTCCCGAGCGCCGCGAGCGAAAACATCGTCGGCAGGAAATACGTCGCGATGGAGAGCGGCACGACCACCGCGAGCGCGATCGGATAATTCCGCTGCGGGTTTTTTACTTCCTCCGCCACGCTCGAAACTTGTTCGTAGCCGGAGTACAGCCATAATCCCAGCGCCAGCCCCACCCCGAAAACTTGAAACGGCGGAACATGTGGCGGCAACAGCGGCGTAAACGGATTGTGCCGCCAATGGAACGCCGCGATCACGCACAGCGCCGTCACCACCAGCAAAACAAAAATCTCCAGCACCGTGGAGACCACGCCCACCATCCGAATCCCGCGCACGTTGATCCAGGCGATCACCGCCACGATGAGCACGCTCACCAGGTAATGCTTCCATCCCACAATCGCCGGGAAATAAAAGCTCAGGTAATCGGTGGTCAGCACGGCATACGCCGCGGCCAGCAGGAACGACGCACTCCAGTTCCACCATCCCGCCTGGAATCCCCAGAAGTCTCCGAAGCCCGCGCGCACCCAACGGTAGAAGCCGCCTTCCACCGGAATTGCCGTGGTCAGCTCCGCCGCCACCAGCGACACCGGAATGCACCAGAAAAATGGGATGAAAAGGTGATAGAGCAGCGTCAGCCCAGGCCCGCTCGTCGTGACCTGGTCTTCCAGTCCAAACGGCCCGCCCGTCGCGTACGCGTACATCACAAACACAAACGGCAGCAGCCCCGCTTTCCGCACTGCCCCGCCCAATGCGTTTGCCTTGTTCTCTTTGCCGGAAATGTTCACTGTCCTCGATGCAATCAAGACGCGAGTATTGTCTGGAAGAGGGTAGCGTATTCTGCCACACGGCGGACGATAAGTGGTGGGTCGTTACTGTGGTGGGGGCAACGAAAATTTGCCAGCACACGTGCTCAGCTAGTGGCCTCAGTTTGCGTCCGACCCGCGCCCGGAGAGCTGATTTCAGCTTTTCAGTTTGCAGTAGCAGTACAGAAACTGCTGGTTGGTTCCGAAGGGTGTCTGATGCAGCTCGGACAGATGTTTCACCAACTGAAATTGCGCTCCGAATTGATCATGCAGGGTTTCAGCATCATAGCGGACCACATCCAGCCCGCTGCACTTGAGCGGGCCCTCGGGCCCGAACGTCGCCACGATAACGTGCCCGCCGGGCTTCACCGCTTCACCCACCTGGCGCACGTAGGCCGTTCGATCAGCAGGGTTCGTCAGGAAGTGAAAGACGGCGCGGTCATGCCAAACGTCGTAACGATGCTTGGGCAGCTCCATCGAGGTGACATCGCCAGCGAGCCAGGTCACTTGGTCCGCACAGTCCCCCAGTCTCTTCCGCGTGACATCGATGGCCGTTTGCGAAATGTCCAGCACGCTGAACCGGCGGTATCCCCGGTCCAGCAGGTCGTCCACCAGCGTCGATTCGCCGCCTCCAACATCGATGATGGAGGCATCGCGGCTCCCGGCTGCCAAGACGATGAGCTCAAGCGACTTCTCCAGGTGCGCGCGGTACCAGCTTACCTGCGACGGTTTTTTCGTCTGGTAGATGTGCTCCCAATGCGATTGAACATCCATGCCGCTGAACCTCAGGAATTTGCCCGAAAAGCTTGCACGCTCATTCTATTGCTGTTTCTGCATTTCGGCGCGAATTTCGATCGAGTTTCGATCGAAACTGCCGAACCGCGTTGCGTGTGGTCTTTGCCCTGCGGGGCCGCATCGAACAAGATTGAAAAGAGCGCTTCTTGGGAGTACGCTCTCTTCAGCCTCACTCCTCCCATTCCCTCAAACGATCCATCCGTGAGGCCAGGCCCCATCTCCCAGGATTCCGGATCAAACCATCCGGAGGAGGAGGACAAGCCTCATGGCAACCGATCCCAAGGCCATCGTTCGCCGCCTCTATCAGGAAGTCTGGAACAAGCGGCGGCTCGAAATCGTGAACGAGCATCTCTCACCGAGCCACGCCCTTCACGACCCCAACATTTCAGGAGCTGCCGTTGGTCCGGAAGCCTACAAACACCAAGTCGCGCGATTCGTGAAGGCCTTCCCGGATCTGCGCTTCACGATCGAAGACATGATATGCGAAAAAGACAGGTTGGTGGTCTCCTGGAGTATCTCCGGTACTCACAAAGGAGAATTCCAGGGAATTCCTGCGACAAACAAGAAAATCTCCGTGGAGGGCATTACCATTCATCACATCGCCAGCGGAAAGATCATGGATTCTTACGTCAGTTGGGACGCCTTGGGCTTGATGCAGCAACTCGGCGCCGTTCCCGCGCTGGGGCAGCCGAAAAGCGCCGCTGCCGGGTGATTTCTGCTCCGGCCATGGGAAAGAATCAGTTGGCCCGCTGGCCTTAGCGGGCATCCGCGGTGGGATGAAACGATTCGAACGTTTCCTTCACCATTCAATAGGAAGGAGTGCATCATGGCAGGACCAGTGTCCTCCTTTACGCAGACCGTATACGACATATTGATCGAAGACGCCGACGGGCGGCGCCTACGGCTCGAAAGTGTCCAGGATTTGAATCGGGCTCGCAAGCGTCTGCCGGTTCTCGCGGCACAATACCCCGGGACGCGGCTCATCATTTGGAATCATAGAACGCACGACATCCTGGCCCAGACCGACGGCTACTAGGCGTTTCGAATGCCCACGTGAGCGCGCGGTGTGCGGTTTTCCCGATTGAATCTGTTTCCTCGATTGCAACGATTGAATCTTTTGCTGAGCGAAACAAGGAAATTCCATTCCGGCGGCTTTTTCCAGAGGTAAAATGAGAGCTCCAGCCGTGAGGAGGAGAAGATGCCGAAGAAAAAGGAGCCCTCTCTGCCCGCAGGGAAATCGCCCTCGGTGAAAAGCCAGCCAACACGGGATGAGGTTGCGCTTCGCGCCTACCAGATCTACCTTGAGCGCAACGGTGCGCCGGGCAATGCGCTTGAAGACTGGACGCGCGCCGAGCGCGAACTGCTCGAAAAACAGAGACAGCCTCGCCGCAAGGCAGCTCCGAAATCGATCGCCGCATAAGATTGCGGCGCTGAAAATCACCGCCGTCTCCTTTTAGTTAAGGCGGCGCGTGCGCGCCCTCCGCGGCGGCAACCTTTATGTTCTTTCTGCATGTGTGTTCCCTGGAATATACTTCCGAGAAGTTTCCCCGCCCTGGGAGATCCTTTCATGAAGTTATGCCGCGAAGTTCCGCTGCTGCTCTTGATCGCTTCCTGCGCCATTGCCGATCCAGGTCCACCCTCCGCGAAAACAGCCGATCCTCCGCACAAACCGCAAACTTCGAGCGCCGCTCCCGCCAGATCCGTGGCCGTGTATGTGAGCGATTTCGAGCTGGATATCTTCCATGGCAAGGGAACAGGCAGCGCTTCGCCCCGCAACCCTGCCAACACATCTTCAGACAGGCCCTCTGGCACCGCGCCAAGCACGTCGCGAACTGCTCCATCCTCCGCCCCATCCTCCAATGCACAATCCGCTGCATCCCTGGCCAACAGACAACTGGAGGAGACTCCCACGGAACAGGCGAAGGCGCTCGTGGACGCGATGTCCGAGAGTCTGGTGAAAGCCTTGGAGAAGGCCGGCTACAAAGCGCGGCGTTTGCGGGCCGGAGAAGATCGTCCGCCCGCGGGCATGAGGATACGTGGAGTTTTTGCCGAACCGGATGAACAGAACCGCGTGCGACGCCTCCTCGTCGGCGGAATTGCAGTCACCCCCAAGATGCTCTTATTTGTGGGCGTCAACGATCTGGCGCGACCCGACCAGCCACTCTACGAACTGGCCAATCCGCCCAGCAAAGACAGCAGACATGGACCGGTAATCACAGTGACCTCCTACGCTCCCGTGTCCCGTTTCGAATTGGATAGAAAACCAGCCGAGATGGATATCAATAAAATTGCCACGCAGATCGCAGCGGATCTGACCGGGCTGTTGAATTCGAATCCGCTAAGCGCAGAGCCCTGAACGAATCGATTCGTCCGACGGGACTCCCGCATCACTGCCCCACGCGCGACAGCGCCAAGCATCTGCCCCTGTTATGCCAATAACCACAAGGGCAACCGAATTGCCGGAGCGGGGTTCGCCCGGCTCATCAATTCTAAAATTAGAGAATGGCCCAGCCATCCAAAGCCGCTCCGGTTTTTCTGACCCTCTTCGCACTGCCGTTTCTGGGAGCAGGGCTCTTTTTTCTTTATGGGCAGCTCAGCGGCCAAGGAAATGTCAAACCATCCAACCCAATCGCCGGCATCCTGTTCACCTCATTATTTGTCCTCATCGGCGCGGGACTCATCTATGCCTCGATTGCCGGCATGGACGATTGAAACGGCAGGCCGCCATCGAGGAGTCGAATCCGCTCTCTCCGTGGCTGTGGCAGACGGATTGGGCGGCGCGCCGCGCGGAGAGCCTGAACAAGCAAAGCGAGATCACCTACTGGGCGGCGGCTATTTTCGCCAACCTGGTTACGATTCCCATTGCCGCGATGATTTATCCGAAATTCGAACGCACGGGCGACCTCCGGCTGCTCCCGCCCCTCGGTCTCTGCGCAGTCGGCGCGATTCTTCTGGTTGCGGCGGTACGCGCCACGATTCGCCACCGGCGGTTCGGAGACACTTATTTTGAATTTGATGCGCTTCCGTTTTCACCGGGCGAACGCGTGACCGGCAGGATTCAATTGAAATTCGAAACCCGCGCGGAGCATGGAATCAATCTGCGCCTCCGTTGCATTCGAAGGGTCTTCACGGGATCGGGCAAGCAACGCACGAAAAGTGAGATCGTGCTCTGGCAGGCGGAGAAGAATGTTCCCGCGGGAGCGGTGGAGCCTGGGCCTCAGGGCCGGGCCATTCCGGTGGATTTTTCACTGCCCGCGGAAAGCCTGGTCACGGATCACGATCAACCGAGCGATCAAATATTGTGGCAACTGCACGCGCAGGCGGACGTGCCGGGAGTGGATTATTCGGATGATTTCGAGGTTCCGGTATTCCGCACGACGGCTACCCCGCAAGCGGCGGGCGATTTCCAAGCGGCGGCAGTCTCCGAGGCGGGCGGATTCGGTTTCGCAACGCCACAAGCAAGCGAGGCGGATTCCAGCGAGGTAGCGCAGCCTGCGAACACGAAAATCGTGGTGTCGATGCACTCGGGCGGCACAGAATTTTATTTTCCGGCGTTTCGAAATCCGGGCCGTGCGCTTGGGCTTCTTGTATTCACGCTGATCTGGAGCGGCCTGGTTTACCTTCTCTATCATTTGCCTGCCCCGGGTTTCTTTTTCGCGATTTTCGGCTTGTTCGACTTGCTGCTGATCGCCGGGGTCTTTCATGTCGCGCTAGGGAGCGCCCGCATTGGGGTAGCCAATGGAGAGATTCTGGCACGCTCGGGAGTTCTTGGAATGGGCCAGACGCGCCGGATTCCCGTTTCCGAGGTGTCCGCGATTGTGCCGGTCATCAGCCTGCGGCAGGGAGGCAACTCGCAAAGCTCCCTGTATGCGATCCGGCTGCGGATGAAGGACGGGCGCAAGTTTACGCTAGCGGATGAGCTCGCGAGCCGCCAGGAGGCGCGCTGGGTGGTTTCGCAGATCGAGACATTGGCGGGCCTGAAATTGGATACCCACGTCGAAGTGGAAACGCCTTTCGGTCCACCCCCACAACCTGCGCAGATGGGAGCCGGCCAAGCACTGAGCAAGCCGCAACCGCGTGCGACATCGGCCGCCTCCATCGCACTTTTCGTCTGCGTGCTCATTGCGATGTTCGGGTGGCAGGCCTCAAGAATGCTGTCCACCGGGTCGCGGGCAGGCAGCTCACGGGTTGCCTCCGCTTCGAGCGCGAAGCCTGTCTCGCGCCGCGACTTTTCCGGGCCGTTGACCGAGGCGGATATTCAGCGCGTGCTTGCGCTGCCCGCTCAGGCGCAGGCAGAGGAACTGCTTGAGCGCGCCATTGGCCATGACGCAAAAGCGCTGGAGCTCTTCGAACAACAAGTGGAAGGCTGGACCTGGCAAATCCACAGAAGCGCGCGGATGAATCAGCTGGAGCAGCGCTCCTTGTATTCGAAGGATTTGCGGGTACGCCATGCGAATGCGGACCTCAACCTGGCGCTAGAAGGCTGGCAGAAAACCGAGCAAGCAGCCGATCTCCTGATCGAGCGGGCGCGCACGGACGAGAAACATCGTGCAGGCGCCGTGTATTACCTCGGCATGCTCGCGGGGCAGGCTATCGATTACGATCGGATCCATGGCGTACTTCTCAATTACGCGCGCAATGACAAGGACGCCACCGTGCGGCAATGGGCGGTCGAGGGGATGCGCTACCTGGGCAAAGATGAAGTTCTCAACGAGCTATTTACTTCGTTCACGGAAGATCCGTCCAACAGCGTGCGCGACCGCGCGGGTTGCAACATTTCCGATTGCGGGAACTTTACGCGCAAGCAGCGTCTGCGCATGGCGCCGAAGTTCATCGAACTGGCGGCAGATCCAAGCACTACACCGCAGATGCGAGGCTGGTGCTTCCTGGCTTTGCAGGAAATCACGGATGAAAATCTCCCCGCAGACGCTGAGGCCTGGCGCCGCTGGTATCAGGAGCACGGCGCGGAAAAGATGGCGGAGTTCGAACGACTGGAGTGGTGGCAAGTCCGCGGCGACGAATAGCAACACTCGAACTAATCCAACAAGAATTCGAACCATATAACCAAAAACACGAAGACCGGGAAAGCACCTGCCAGCCCTGGCAGGATAGAATGCCTGCACGTCCGAAAAGGGGAAATCAACGATGCCTGCGCCGCAAGCCAACCACATCCGGATTGGCGTGGATCTCGGTGGCACGAAGATTGAATTTGTCGCGCTGGAACGAGGCGGCAGGGAATTGCACCGTCATCGCATGGCGACGCCGCGCTTCGACTACGAAGGCACGGTGCGCGCCGTCGCTGACGCGGTGAAGGGAATCGAAAAACAGCTTGGCCGGAACTCTAGCGTCGGTGTGGGCATTCCCGGGACGATTTCCAGGAAGACCGGGCTGGTGAAGAACGCGAACTCGACATGGCTGAATGGAAAGCCGTTTAACAAGGACCTAAGCCGTGCGTTGGAACGCGAGGTGCGTTGCGCGAATGACGCGAACTGCCTGGCGGTTTCGGAAGCGACGGACGGAGCCGGGGCGGGCAAGCACGTGGTTTTTGCGGTTATTCTCGGGACGGGCTGCGGCGGAGGCATTGCGGTGGATGGGCGCGTGCACAGCGGTTCGAATGGCGTGGCGGGCGAATGGGGACACAACACGCTTCCGTGGATGCGTGCTGAAGAATATCCAGGACCGGCATGCTATTGCGGAAAGAACGGCTGCCTCGAAACGTGGATTTCCGGTACAGGCATGGAAGCGGACTACCAGCGCACGACGAACATCGCTCTCCGAGGACCAGAAATCATTGCGCGGAGCAACACGGGAGAACCCGCAGCACTGGCCGCGCTGGAGCGATTCGAAGACCGGCTCACGCGCGGGCTCGCGCAGGTCATCAATCTTCTCGATCCGGACGTGATCGTGCTGGGCGGGGGCGCTTCGCAAATTCCGCAGCTTTACCAGAATGTTCCGGCGCGTTTGAAGGATTATGTGTTCGGCGGCGAGGCGGATACGCCGGTGCTTCCCGCGAAGCACGGCGACGCAAGCGGTGTGCGAGGAGCGGCCTGGTTGTGGCCGCTGGAGTAGAGTCGGACGCCGAAGCGGTGGTGCGGGAGAGCGAAGTCCGTGGTGAGAAGAGGCGGACGGTTCTTTCCGGAGGTGGCAGAGCAATGGAGGAAGCGCAAACGGCAAAGGCGCAGGCAATTGTACAAAACATCTCCGATACGGCGCGGTGGGCGGCGGTTTTTCGCGCCCGCGAAAACGAGCGTACGGATGCGCTCTTCCGCGACCCGTACGCGGAACGCCTGGCTGGCCGGCGCGGCTTCGAGATCGCCAACACGCTGCCCGAAGGCAACAGGCACGCGTGGGCGTGGGTTACGCGAACCTATCTTTTCGACAAGTTCCTCAGGCAGGAGCTTCAGCAGGGAGCGGACATGGTGGTCAACCTTGCGGCGGGGCTCGACGCGCGGCCGTACCGCATGAAGCTGCCTGCATCACTGCAATGGGTCGAGGTCGACCTGCCGGAACTCCTAGCGTATAAAGAAGGAATTCTTGCGAACGAAAAACCAAGCTGCGCATTGGAGCGAATCCGGCTGGATCTATCCGACAGTGAGGCGAGGCGGGCGCTTTTTACAGATCTCGATCGACGCGCAAAGAAAATCCTGGTGCTTACCGAAGGCCTGTTGATCTATCTCAGCCCCGAAGAGGTAGCCGCATTCGCCAAAGATCTTGCCGCAGGCGCGCATTTTCAACGCTGGATTCTGGACCTCTCCTCACCCGGACTGTTGCGCATGATGCAGCGGACGACGGGAAGGCAGCTCAGCCAAGTGGGCGCGCCGTTTAAGTTCGGGCCGTCGGAAGGCCCGGCGTTCTTCGCGCCGCACGGTTGGGAGGTGATGGAAGTTCAAGGGCTGCTGAAGACGGCGGCGCGATTCAAGCGGCCCCCTTGCATATTGCGCCTGCTAGCGCATTTGCCGGAGCCAAAAGGGCCGGCGGTAAACCGGCCGTGGTCGGGTGTGTGCCTGTTCAGGAGATGCTGAAGGCGCGGGGAATGACGGAACCACAGAACGCAACCCTTTTGGCATTCAAGAAAAGTGAAAGGCCCCGTGATCCGCGCCGGGGCCTTTCGCTTGAAGTGGATGGCCGCGATCAGCTCTGGCTCGCGGCTTTGGCCGTGCTTGCAGCCATGGCATTCTGGCGGCGCTTCATTTCTTCGGGCGAGACATCCTCAACGTGTTGCGCAAGACCCCATTGATGGCCGAAGGGATCCGTAACTTTGCCGTAGCGGTCGCCCCAGAACATATCGTCGAGCGGCATCATGACCTTGGAGCCCATGGAAACAGCGCGGTTGTAGACGGAGTCCACGTCATCCAGGTACAGGAAAAGATACATGGAAGGGGTAATGCCGGGAGCCGGGGCATGGGCCATTCCCGGGAATTCGTCGTTGATGAAAATGACGGAATCGCCGATTTTCAGTTCGGCATGCATGATTTTGCCCTCCGGGCCCGGCATGCGCATGATTTCCGTCGCGCCGAATACCGACTTGTAGAAGTCGATGGCACGGGCGGCGTCTTTGCAGGTAAGCGACGGCGAGATGGAGTGATAGCCCTCGGGGATAGCACGGACAGAATTTGGCATGGTTGCCTCCTTGAAGTGTTGGACGTGCGTGCGCCAGAAACGGGAGGGAGGTTCAGCAGGAGAGCACGCGTTAAGGAGTAAATACTCCCGCTTGCCGGGCAAGTCAACAGGCAAGACAAACCGCCGGGTCAAGCACCAGGGATAGGACCAGAAGCTCACCAGATATTCTCTGATTGACGCGGGAACCGCGGCAGGGCGATGATGCCCGAACACCCTGCAACCGAATGGCCTGCCATGAGATATAGCTTCCTTGTTGAAACTTACGAGACCGAGCGGATCAAGGTATTGAGCGTGTGGAGCGAATTCCGGGACGAAGATATTGCCGTGCGCCCGCGCGAGGACGATTCCGCGGGGACGCAGCGTGCGAGAGCAGATGGTGCACCAGTGCGTGAGCGAGAACCTGTGGTTCGTGAACATGCTGGGGATCGACGTGAATGCGCCGCCACTGCCGGCCGAGGAGGCGCGGCTGGAATTCATGAAGCGCTATGCAGAGGACAGCGGGAAGCGGTTGGCAGCGCTGCGCACGAAAGATGACTCGTGGTGGGAGTGGGAGACGAAATTTTTTGATGTGCCACGTTCGCGCGCGTGGGTGGTGGTGCGAAGAATCGCCCATACCGCGCATCACCGGGGGCAGCAGATGGCGATGCTGCGGATGCTGGGGCGCGACCTGCACAGCAACTACGGGCCGACGGCGGACACCGGTGGGCTCATGCAGAATCATGCGCCGACGACCTATGCCTATCCAAGCCTGAAGGCGTTATTCGACGGGGAAATGGCGGGCGGCAGAAAAGAAGCGCTGCCGGGCGCCGGCGGCAAAGCCGTAACCGAGCGCCCGGGCAACGCCGAATAAACGGGAAAGTTCTGTCCCGAAATTACTCCGGTTTGGTGATGACGCCACAGGCGATGCGCGGCGGGGCGCCGCTGCCAGTGCTACCAGCGACAGCGTGAATGACAATCGCGGTACCGCCGTTGCTGAAGACGGAATGGTCATCCGCGCCCAGGGTGACATTGGGAGCTATGGTGCTGACGTGGGCCGTGCCATTCGCAGCCACGAGCAGGGTGAAGTCCGGGATATCGCCGGCAGGCATACCTTCATGTGAATGGCCTCCCGCGGCGAAGTGCGGACCCGCAGACATAAAGTCAGGAGGATCGCACTTCGCAACCTGATGGATGTGAATGGAGTGCTCCCCTGGCGGGAGATTTTTAATGTCCATGGTGATCTTGACGCCCTTGGGCGCGGGCGTAAGAACGGCAGTGCCAACGCTCTGGCCCTGCGCATTCTTGATGTCCACAGTGACGGGCTTGGATACAGATTGGGCCTGACTTCCCTGAGCAAGAACCACGCCGCTGGCGCACAAAAACAGCGCGGCTGATAAGAGAGCTTTCATGCTGAATCTCCTCTCGAATATTCGTGTCTAAGGATTTGGACTCTCTGGGAAAGACGCCCCGCTACAAACTAGCGCAAGATTAGCAAGATTGGAGCGAAGAGAACAGTTTGTTCTCAAAGAAATGGCCTGGACGGCGAGAAGAGAAACCCGGGCGAACAAACGAGCCGGAGCAGCTAACTGCGTTCTCCGGGAAAGCGGGCCGCAAGAGAGAGATTGCGTTCGCTAAGGACGGTAGAGACCGGGAAAATCTTTTTTCAGGATTTCGAGCTTGGGCAGGTCGTTGTAGATGATGTAAGGATTATCGGGATTGTGCTTGAGGAAATCCTGATGGTAGCTCTCAGCGGGATAGAAAGCTTGAAGGGGCTCGACTTTGGTGACGATCTTTCGTGAATAGACTTTCGCGGCGCCGAGTTGCGCAATGTAGGCTTGGGCGATGCGTTTTTGTTCCTCGCCAGCATAGAAAATCACGGAGCGATACTGCGATCCAGTGTCCGGGCCCTGGCGATTCCATTGCGTGGGATCATGGGCGACGGAGAAAAACACCATCAAGAGCTGGCCAAAGGAGATTTGCGAAGGGTCGAAAGTGATGCGCACGGTTTCGGCGTGCCCGGTGACGCCCATGCTGACGCTTTCGTAGGAAGGAGACTTGACGTAGCCGCCGGAGTAGCCGGAAGTCACCGAAGAAACTCCGTTGAGATGCTCGAAAACGGCCTGGACGCCCCAGAAGCAACCGCCCGCGAGAAGGGCGGTTTGCGGGGAACTGACGCTGGACAACGGGATATCGATTGCCGGAGCGGGGAAAGGCATTTCGGAGATTTTGGGGGCCGGGAGCCGAGTGCGCGCACGGCGGTCCAGGCGACGAGGCCGACAATCAAAGCGAGCGCGAGACGGCGACCGATCTGTGGGCTATGCATGGTCAATCCCTTGCGGAACTAATAGAGTTTATCGCTTTCGCAATTCCCAGGTAATTCTTAGATGCGGCAGGCGGGACTGTGGATGGGGGCAAATGCTATGTCAGCGACGAGACATAGAGGCCTGACACGCGAAGGCAATGGCTGCCGACGGAACGGATCGGCCCGGTGCGGCATCATAAAGAAATGAGATAAACCTTGATTTTTCAGAGAGGACAAATCATGCGCTTGAGAAGCGTTTTGGTTTTAGCGATTGCGATTGGTTTCCCTGCGATGATGCCGGCCCAGGTAACCCATGGCCAAAAGCCGCACCTGCCTGCCCCGTTTGAGACGAAGTCGGCCGGGAACGGACCGGACCAGGCGACTCCTCCTGCGGAGTTTCTCCCCAAGGTACCACCGGGATTTCAAATAAATGTGTATGCAAAAGATTTCAAGAGGCCGCGCTGGCTGACAGTGGCGCCGAACGGGGACATTTTTCTGGCCGATATGGGAGCCGGCAAGATCATCGTGCTGCGTGATCCGAAGAATTCGGGTGTGCCGCAGGAGCGCGAAGTTTTTGTGGACGGCATGAACCGGCCGTTCGGCATCGCGTTCCGCGAAGACTATGTGTATGTCGGGAATATGAACGAAGTGGCGCGCTTTCGCTACGATCCGAAGACGTCGAAGCGGCTGGGTGAAAAAGAGCACTTGCTGGATCTGCCTTCGGGCGGGCACAGCACACGATCGCTGGCCTTCTCGGCGGACGCGAAGCATCTTTTCATCGGTGTAGGTTCGGAATCGAACGTAGAGACGGGCGAGGATCCGCGGCGTGCGGCGGTCACCATCTGTGATCCCGATGGGAAGAACGCGCGGCTATTCGCAACAGGATTCGAGGAATCCCGTGGGGCTGGCGCTCGAGCCGGTGACCGGAGAAGTATGGACAACCGTCAACGAACGCGACGACCTCGGGGATGATCTTCCGCCGGATTATTTCACTTCGTTGAAAGATGGGGGGTTCTACGGCTGGCCCTACAGCTACATTGGCGACAACGTGGACCCCCGCGCGAAGCCGCAGAGAGCGGACCTCGTGGCGCGCGCGATCATTCCGGATGTGCTGCTAGGGGCGCACGTGGCGCCGCTGCAGTTCGCGTTTTATACGGGGAAGCAGTTTCCGGAAGGCTATTGGGGCGGAGCGTTTCTGGCAGAGCATGGATCGTGGAACCGCGCGACGCGGGCGGGATACCAGATTGCGTTTGTGGCGTTCAAGGAGGGAAAGCCTTCGGCGGATCCCGTGCCGTTCATGACGGGGCTCGTCCCTGATCCCAGCAAATCCGAAGTTTACGGGCGGCCCGCGGGAGTGGCGGTAGCGCCCGACGGGTCGCTGCTGGTGGCGGATGATGGGCGGGAGTGATCTATCGGATATCGGTGGGGAAGTGAGAAGTGCGGATAAGGGAAGAAGCGATCAGAAATCAGAAAGAAAACTTGGAAGACCTGAACTGGAATGCGGCGACAGCAAAGGCGCCGCGATAAGCTCCGGCTCAGGTGACGGCCGACAGATGATGCCTTCGCAGGGCTCAGGGTAGAGAGCCTGTGCGACTGGAGCTACCTTAGGGTCAGCGTGAGGTGGATCGGCTGCAATTGCAGCGGCTTTCCAGATGAAGACGTAGCGGAAAATGATTCAATGGCGTCTTCCGCGCTACGCTTCGTAGCTTATGCAAACCGTGAAACTCGATTTGGAAAAGGAGCCCGGATCCGGCGGAAACAGCCTGGTGATACAGAAGCGCATTGTGCGAGGATGCTGGCGACGATGATGAGCCTGCCGGGAAAGCCCAATCGGGTTGCATGAGAATCAGCTGGGCGTCCAAGTGGGATGGCTGGAGAAAAGGCCACTGGTGAAACCAATCCGCCAGCAAAGAAAAAGACCAAAACCGAGGCTGAGCAGACCCGATGTGGTCACCAGGCTTCGATTGAGCCACGCGAACCTGCAGCCCGCAAAGGAAAAAGGCAAGGCCAGCGCCGCGGTGATCAGCATCATTCCCGCGATGGTGCCGACGCCGAAAATCAGCAAGTACAAAACGGCCCACCTCGGTTCACGAATCGTGCTCAAAACGAGCAATACGACGGCCGCGGAGCCCGCCAGGCCGTGCACGATGCCCACGACCAGCGGGCGCAGCACATGAAAGAGTCCCAGTCTGGAGAAGTGCCCGCGAAGGCCTTGCGCTTCGCTCCGGGGTAACGCCTCGCGGAGGGCGCACGGGGTAAACCAGCGGGGCGGGGCGAGACTCTCGGCATGATGGTCCCCTTCGGGGGCATGCGTATGCCAGTGAAAATGCACGTGCGTGCCGTGCTCGTGCATGTGAACGTGTTCTCCGGTCACTCGCGGATGCGAGGGAGAAAATTTTTCGCTGAGCCATTTCAACGCGCCGGTGAGATTCAGCACGCCAAGGAAAACCAACATCAGTCCAACGGAAAATTCCATGGTCAGGCCGGCTCGGGCCGGAATAGCTAGGCCAAACAGGATGATGCCCGCGCCGACCACAAGGATGGTGATCGTGTGTCCGCAGCCCCAGAGGATGCCGATGAGGCCCGCCCTTGCGATCGAGCGTTCACGGCTGACGATGGTGGAGACGGCGATTACGTGATCCGGATCGGTGGCGTGCCGCATCCCCAGAAAAAAACCGATGGCCAAAATGGCGAGTCCGCTGTTCAATCGCGCACACCCATGCTTCGAATTTAAGAGAATCTCAAGCCGAAGCATACCTGAGGCGAAAAAAACTTGCTTGGGAAATATACGCCGGGGATTTCACTTTTCCTGAAGGATGCGCATGAGCTCCGCGGCGGCATGCGGCAATCGCGCGCCGCGACGCGAAACGAGATAGACGTGGCGGGGCATGTTCAACTGGCGCACTTTTACTTCTTTCATCCAGCCGTGCTCGATCTCCCATTGCACGCACATGCGCGGCACAATGGCCACGCCCATGCCCATTTGCACGAAACGCTTGATGCTCTCGATCGTGGGCATTTCGATAGGCATGTTGAGGGCGGTGCGGTTTCGCGCAAACAGCTCGATGACGCGGCGGCGGAAGGGCGATTCGACGATGTGCGCGATGAAATTCTCTTTTCCTAGTTCGGCGACATCGACCTCGCGTTTTTTGGACAGGAGGTGCTTGGGAGGCACGACCAGCGTTAGCTCGTCCTTCAAGATTTCCGTGGCCTGGAGCTGGGGATCGCGGGGCACAAACGAGATGGCGCCGAGGTCCAGGCGGTAATTAAGAACTTCGTGGGGAATATCCCTTGAAAACATGCGGTGAACGCGGACCTGAACGCCGGGATGTTTTTCCCTGAATTTAGCGAGCGCGGGGAGGAGAGCATGAATGGAGCTCTCGTTTACGCCCAGGGAAAGTTCGCCGCGCTTCAGTCCCTCCAGCTCCGTGAGCCCTTTCTTTACCTCGTCGCGGAGATTAATCAGGCGTTCGGCGTAATCTTTCAAAAGCACGCCGGCATCGGTGAGGCGCACGGGCCGTGCTCCACGGACAAAGAGAGGCTGGCCGAGAGAGTTTTCGAGTTTGCGGATGGCCAGGCTGATGGCGGGCTGTGTGCGATACAGGCGTTCGGCGGCCCGCGAAAAGCTGCCTTCCTTCGCCACCATGAGAAATACTTGCAGTTCACCGAGATCCAAGAAACCCTCCTGACGCAATCTAGTATAAGGCAAGGTTATCAAAAGTAGAATAAAGATAAATTGGACTACGAAGGTCCCGCCGTGCGTTACTAGAGTCTGGGAGATTCTATGGACGTCGTACGCATTTTTGACACCACGCTCCGTGACGGCGAACAGTCGCCGGGCTTCTCGATGAACACCGAGGAGAAGATCCGCATGGCGCGGCAGCTTGCCGCGCTGAATGTGGACGTGATCGAGGCCGGTTTCCCGATCGCCTCCCGCGGCGATCTCGAAGCGGTGCGCCAAGTGGCGGCCGAAATTCGCGGCGTGCCGATTGCGGCGCTGGCGCGCGCCAAAAAAGAAGATGTAAACGCAGCGATCGAGGCGTTGAAGCCCGCCGCCATGCCGCGCCTGCACGTTTTTCTTGCTACCTCGGATCTGCACCTCCGCGTCAAACTGAACATGACGCGCGAGCAGGCGCTGGAAGCCATCAGCGCCATGATCCGCCACGGCCGCCAGAATGTGGGAGAAGTGGAATTCTCCGCCGAGGACGCGGGGCGCACGGACATCGATTTTCTCTGCAAAGTGTGCCGGGTTGCGGTGGATGCCGGCGCGACTGTTCTCAACCTGCCGGACACCGTGGGCTACGCGGTGCCGGAAGAATACGGGACCATGTTCACGAGAGTGCGTGAATACCTCGGTGACCCCGAGGGAGTTACACTCAGCGCGCATTGCCACGACGACCTGGGCCTGGCAGTAGCGAATTCCCTGGCGGCCGTTCGCGCGGGAGTGCGGCAGATCGAGTGCACGATTAATGGAATCGGGGAACGCGCGGGGAATGCGTCGCTTGAGGAAGTAGTGGTTGCCCTGGCCGTTCGCAAGGAGAGCTTTGGCGTAACGACGGGAATCCGGTTGGAAGAGCTTTTCCCCGCGAGCCGCATGCTAACGGAAATCACGGGAGCGCAGGTGGCGCCGAACAAGGCGGTGGTGGGTGCGAACGCGTTCGCGCACGAGGCGGGAATTCACCAGGACGGGATCATCAAAAACCCGCTGACGTACGAAATTATTTCGCCGCAGACCGTCGGCGTGCCAAATCGCTCGCTGGTTCTGGGTAAGCACTCCGGCCGCAATGCGCTGCGCATGACGTTGCGCGACCTGGGCTACGAAGCAAACGATGCGGAACTGGCCGAGGTCTACCGGCGAGTGACCGCACTCGCCGACGAAGCCAAACAAGTGCGCCCGCGTGATATTGTGGGAATCGCACACGAAGTGATCCGGCGCCGTCCCGCGGCCATGGCGGCGGAGTCGTCGTCCGCAGCCTGACTTCTCTGCTTCTAAAGAAATTGCAAGCAGAGAGGCGGGCCGCGTTGGACGTTCTTTCTGCGCGCTCGCGGCCTGGGCCGATTTTGTTTTTTCCTGGGGACCTTTATGAAAAAGACGATTGTACTTCTGCCTGGAGATGGAATCGGACCGGAAGTCACGCGGGCCGCGGCGGCCGTGCTGCGCGAATGCGCGCACGAATTTAATCATCAATTTGATTTCATTGAATTTCCGGTCGGTGGCGCCGCCATCGATGCGGCCGGAACGCCGCTTCCGAATGGGACGCTGGAGGCGTGCCGCAAAGCAGACGCCGTTTTTCTGGGGGCGGTTGGCGGGCCCAAGTGGGATTCTCTCCCCGTGGGGAAGCGCCCGGAGAGCGGTCTGCTGGAGTTGCGCAAGGGACTGGGGCTCTTCGTCAACGTCCGCCCGGTGAAGGTGCTCGAGCCGCTGCGGGGAGTTTCGCCGCTCAAGCCCGAGCGGCTTGGCGATCTGGACCTTGAAATCGTGCGCGAACTCGCCGGGGGAATGTATTTCGGGGAACGCGGGAACACCACGGAGAGAGGCGTTGAGCGCGCTTGGGACACGGAGTCCTATTCGACGCCGGAAATTGAGCGCATCGCCACTTTTGCCTATACTCGCGCGGAGAATCGTTCGCGGCGGCTGTGCTCCGTGGACAAAGCCAACGTTTTGACGAGCTCGCAGTTGTGGCGCCGCACGGTTACGGCGATGAGTTCGGTGTATTCCGCGGTAAAGCTCGAACACATGTACGTCGACAACGCTGCAATGCAATTGACCCTGCGGCCCTCGCAGTTTGACGTGATACTCAGCACGAACATGTTCGGCGATATTTTGAGCGATGCCGCGGCGGCTCTCGTCGGTTCGATCGGGTTGATTCCTTCGGCAAGCTTTGGGTCGTCCGCGCCGCTTTTTGAGCCCATCCATGGCTCCGCCCCGTCGCTCGCCGGAACGGACACGGCTAATCCCATCGGTTCGATTCTAAGCGCGACGATGATGCTCCGCGACGCTTTCGGGCTTACCCTGGAAGCGGACTGGGTGGAACAGTCCCTGGTCCGCGCCCTCGCCGGCGGCTACCGCACCCCGGACATCGCTGAACCGGGCAGCCGAGCGGTGGGCGGTTCCGTTTTCACGGAAATTCTCCGCGAAGAGATGCAGCGGACGTTCGAGCACGCCGAGCGTTACGGCTGGGGTGTTTAAGGCGGTTTCTCCACGCGATTCCTGGCGTTATTTCATCTCTCGATCCGCCGGTTCTAGCTCGCGAGAATGATTGTTTGTGCTGGACTGTCAAACGTCCGAGCAGGGTATGATTCCCCGCCCGTCCTCCTTGCGAGAAGCCGCTGAGAATGCTACTTTTACATTTTCCCAAGCAGCCCGCCGCTCGCTGGATTCGGGGACCAGGCGGTCGCGTGCACGCGGATGAGGGCTCTGTATCCGTTCCAGGTCTTCATGACCTGAAGGTGCGAACCATCATTACTCATCGCTCCATTTATGAGCTTTCTCTGCAGGAGTATGCCGGTCGGTAGCGGTACGCAAGCCATGGCACAAGCTAATTCCAACTCGAAGAAAGCCCTGCCGTCAACGGAGGCCTCCGGGGTCACCTATTGGCGGGTGGAAGGGTCGCTTCTCGAACTCGGCGCAATGCGCCCGGTGGGCTTCTTCACCTGGAACGCTCAGAGTTTTTCGGAGCGCTGGGCGCGGCGCGCAGGCATGGCCGGCATGGCGCTGCTACGGCCGTTTGCTTATGCCGCGAACCGATCTTTTGCGACACGATTTCTGCACACATTGCTCCGTGGAGTGAGCCGTGACCGGCTCGATCTTCTGGGTGAGGAGTATTTTCATTATGTGCTGAAACCACAGTTGCGCCGCGAGGCGGCGGAGAAGCTGATCGAGGCCGTCCGTAGGGGCGAACGGGTCGTCCTTGTTGGGCAACTCCTGGAAAGCATCCTGCGCCCGCTGGCGCACCATTTTGGGGTTCAATCTTTCATCGCTAATCGGCTGGAATATCGTGGCGGCAAAGCGACCGGCCGGTTGCTGGATCCCATCGTGCGCCCGCGAGGCCCCTTGGCTTGGATTGCCGGCGGCGCTAGGGAGGGCCGCGTTTCGCGCGAAAAATTGTTGAGTCAGCTTGGTTGGGCAGGAGATCCAGCGAAGCCCGAATGCGCGGTGCAAACGACGGCGCGTCCTGCGGCGCCCAAAGGCAAATCGGTGGCGCTATTCGGAGAGGCGCCGCGCGTCGAGCGTCTGTCGGTCCGGGAGAATCTGGCGAAGCGGCACCTCCTGTTAATCGGCGTGACTGGGTTTATCGGGAAGGTGTGGCTCGTCGATCTGCTGGAAAATGTTCCGGACATCGGAAGGATCACGCTGCTTGTCCGCCGTAACCGCACGACATCGGCGCAACGACGCTTTGAAAAAATTGTCGAAGAATCCCCCACTTTTGACACCCTCCAAGAGCGGCATGGGCGGAATCTCGGCGCTTTTCTGAAAGAAAAAGTGGAAGTCGTCGAAGGGGACGTGAGTCTGCCCGGGCTGGGTCTGGACGAAGCTACCCAAGCGCGGCTTGCCAAGTCACTCGACCTCATTGTAAACAGCGCCGGGCTGACCGACTTCAATCCCGATTTGCGCGACGCTCTCTCTTCCAATGTGGACTCTGCGTTGCATCTCCTCGATTTTCTGCGGAAATGCGATCACGCCGGGCTGATGCATCTCTCGACTTGCTATGTTGTCGGTATGCGCGACGGCCGGGTCACCGAAGAGCTTCAAGACAATTACAATCCCGCAAACGACGCCAAGTTCGATGCCGAGCGGGAGATCGAATCGCTCCGCGAGACGATCTGCTGCGTCGAAGCGCGTGCCGAAAGCCCCGAACTCTCCAAGGCTCTCCGGCGCCAGGCGCTGGGCCGCGGTGGAGACGAGAAGTCAGCTCCCGCGGGAGAACTCGATGGCGTGCTGAAGCGCAACCGTGTGCGCTGGGCCCGCAACCGCCTCGTGCGCGTGGGGATGCGCAGGGCACAGCATCTAGGCTGGCCGAACACCTACACGTTTACAAAAAGTCTGGGCGAATCCATTCTCGCGCGCCGCGGCCGCGATCTTCCCATTGCCATCGTGCGCCCGTCGATCGTGGAAAGTTCAGAGCGCTCGCCGTTCACCGGGTGGAACGAGGGCATCAATACCTCGGGGCCGCTTTCCTATCTTCTCGGCACAAATTTCCGGCAGCTCCCTTCGAATGAACGGAAGTGCCTGGACGTCATTCCCGTCGACATGGTCTGCCGTGGAATGACGCTTATCGCTTCCGCGGTGATCGGGCGATGCCATGCCCGGATGTACCAGCTTGCGACCTCCGCAATCAATCCGGTCAATATGGGACGCAGCATTGAGTTGACCGGACTCGCCCACCGCAAGTACTACCGGACGACACAAAGCATCGACAGTTGGCTGAAAGTGAAGTTTGAGACGATTCCGGTATCAAAGCAGCGCTACGAGCGGCTCTCGATTCCCATGCAAAAGGCTGTCGTTTCCGGCATCAACCGTGCCGCTATCTCGCTGCGGATGAAGAAGCCTCCGCTGGCCAAAGCGGAGCGCGACCTTATCCGCGCGGAAAAACTCATCGAATTCTACGAACCCTTCATCCTTCACAACGAACACGTCTTCGAATGCGAAAACGCGCGCTTGCTCTCCGCCGCGCTGTCGCCGGAGGAGCGCCAACTCTTCGGCTTCGCCCCAGAATCGATCGACTGGTGGGACTACTGGATCAACGTTCATATCCCGGCGCTGCGCCGCTGGTGCTATCCATTGATGGAGGGCCGGCCGCTCGAGCCGCGCGCGCCGCGCACGATGGAGTGGTCCGCGGAGCCGGCGCGCGAAGTGGCGCTCTCCAAAGCCACGGCGCCGTCTGACCCCTTATGGCGATCTTCGTAACCGGCTCGACCGGCTACCTGGGCAGTTACCTTGCAGCGGGACTCCTAACCGAGCACCGCGACTCCTTGAACCTTCTCGTCCGCGCAAAGTCCGAACAGGAAGCGCGAGAACGGTTGTGGACTTCGCTGCAGCTCCATTTTGAGTTTCCGGAATTCCTCGAATACATTCAGACGCGTGTGCGCGTTTTTCGCGGCGACCTGACAAGCGAGCGTTTTGGCCTGTCCGATGAGGAATACCACGCCCTGGTGGACACGACGGATTCTCTGATCCATTGCGCCGCTTCGCTGAATAGAAAATCGGAAAAGCAGTGCCTGAACGTGAATCTGCGCGGCACGCTCGAGGTGATTCAACTGGCGCGGCGCGCTCAGAATCGTCACGGATTGCGGCGTTACTCTCATGTGTCCACGGTGGCCGTTGCCGGGAAGAGGAAAAACGAGGTTGTAACCGAGGACGCCGCGATCGACTGGTCGCGCTCGGATTATGACCCCTACGCCCGCACGAAAAAATTCTGCGAGCATATGGCGAATCAATTGTTGCCTGACGTGCCGAAGACGATATTTCGCCCCGCCATTGTTCTCGGCGACAGCCGGCGCGCCGAAACCTCGCAATTCGACATGGTCCAGGCGTTCCATGTTTTGGCGCAGATGCCTATTCTTCCGCTGCGCCCTCACGATAAGATCGACATCGTGCCCGCGAATTATGTGGGCAAGGCGATCGTGACGATTCACCAAAAAGAAACACCCGCGCATGGCATCTACCATTTGTCCTCCGGCACTGGCTCGCAGACGTATCTTGAGTTGACGGAAGCTATTGCGCAGGCAGGCGGCATGAGGCGGCCCCGGTTTTGGCCGTCGCTGGGCGGGCCTTTCTCAAGCACTGTCAATTGGGTTGCGAATCGCGGAGGAGGCGTTGGCTATGGCGCCTCGCTGCTCAAAGTTTTCTGGCCATACCTCGACTGGAACACGGTATTTGATAATTCGCGGGTCGTCGCGGAACTCGGCGAATCACCGGCGAAATTTTCAACGTATGCCTTTCCGCTCCTGAAATTCAGCCGCGAAAACAAATTCAAGTATCCAGCAAAACCCTGGCCGGCCAGCGCCGAAAAGAGTGCTACCGCAGGGAGCATCCGCGCATGACGGACTTTCTCCTGGTCGCCTGGGTCAGCGCGCTGATCGAGATCACGCGCTTCGGCTGGATGCTGGGGCTCAACCAGCGTTGGACTCCGGGCGAAAGACTGAAGCTGCTGTTCGCGGGTTACAACGGCACGCGCAACACGGGAAGCGACGTCCGCGTGCAGGAGATGCTCCGGCAGGTCCGGCATGTTCTGGGCGCGGACAAAGTTGATTTCAGCGTGATGACACAGGACTTCCGCCGCACCGAGGGCTACTTCGATGGTACACGCCAGGTTTATCTCCCCGACGTTTACCCTCCCTTTCTCTTCCGCGAGGTGCGCCAGAATCACGGCGTTCTCGCGTGTGAAGGCTCGATGTTCAAGAGCAAATTCGCCAACGCTCTGACGACGATGATGATCGGCTCGCTAGGGCTCGCCTCGGCGGAAAACAAGCTCTCCCTTGCCTACGGCGGCGAAGCGGGTCACATGGATGGTCTTATTCAGTCCATGTGCGCGCGCTATGTCCAGGATTCGCTGGTCATCACACGAAATGTGGAATCACGAACACTGCTCAGTTCGCTCGGTATTCCAACGGAGCTCGGCACCGACACGGCATGGACCTTTGAGCCCCATCCGCCGGAATACGGGCGGAAAGCCCTGCGGGAAGCCGGCTGGGACGAAAAAACTCCGATTCTGGTTCTATGCCCCATTCATCCTTTTGTATGGCCGGTGGAGGCCTCAATTGCGAAATATATCGCACGCGCGATAACGGGCGCGTACAAAAACAGCCAGTACCGCACGGTTTATTTCTTTGGGTCGGGGCCCGCAGTGGACCGGAAATTCCGGCACTACATTTCCGGTTTTACCAGGGCCACGCAGGCCTTCGTTCAGCGTCACCGCGTGTTTCCAATCCTAGTGGCGATGGAGCGGCTTGACGCGGTGGCTTGCCGCGAAATTGCCGCGCAGATGCCGGGGACGCCGGTCTTCACTTCTGACGATTACGACATGTTCCAGCTTGTTTCGATTCTGCGCGCTTGTTCCTACATGGTTTCTTCGCGTTACCATGGAATCGTTACCTGCATGCCGAGCCTTGTGGCCTCGGCGGGCGTCACGATGGACGAACGCATTCGAAACCTAATGCGCGAGCGCGGCCATGAACATCTTTTCCTGACGGTCGAGGACCCCGATTTGGAGCCGAAACTCCTTCAAATCATGGAGACGCTCGTGGCCGAAGCCGAGTCTGTGCGGGATGGCATCGGCCGCACGGTGGTCCGCAACTTGAAAGTCATGGCGCGCATGGGGACCTTCCTGGAAGACGCCGTCCGGCGCACCTATCCCGAATTTCCATTGCGTTCCGGCGTTCTCTCCTGGGAAGACTATCTCCCGCCGCTGAGCGATAATCTGCGCCAACTCGTCGAGCGCTACGACGCTACCCCGGCGGTACTTGCGGCGAGCCGCTGATCCTTCATGTCCAATTTCCTTGAAAATATTTTCGTCCAGCTCAAGCGTGCGGATGGCCGCGTCGTCCTTCGCGAAATTCGCGGCGGGCAATTTGTCAGCGTGACGGGCGGGGAACTGCTCGAGCAAATTCAGCGAGTGCGCGCATTCATTCGAGGCTCCGGCGTTCAGCCTGGCGACCGATGCGCGCTACTCGCCCCCAATTCCATCCGCTGGGCCGTTTTCGATTTGGCGTTGATGGCGGAAGGTATGATCGTCGTGCCGCTGTATTCCCGCCAAGCGCCCGTCGAGCTCGCAGGCATGATGAAGGATTGCCAGCCGAAGCTGCTCTTCACGAGCGACGCCGCGCTGGCGGAAGCCGTCGCGAATGCCTGGCCGAATGCTCCGAAAGGCATCCTTTTCGACGGAATATTGGAGCGCCCGTTGCTGCAGGCTCTCATACCGGATGTTCCGAATTTTCGCAAAGACGGCGATCTCGTGACCATCATTTACACATCCGGCACGTCTGGCGAGCCCAAGGGTGTTTGCCTCAATGTGGGGAATCTCAACTACATGCTAGGCTGCACGACCGAGCGGCTGACGCAATTGACGTACGCTCCACATGCCACGACTCCCGATCGCGTCTTCCACTATCTACCGTTCAATTTCGCGGCATCCTGGCTTTTGATGCTTTCTTGCCTCACTCTTGAAACTATCCTTACGCTCTCGACGGATCTGAACAGACTAGCGGATGAAATCCGTTTGGCCTCTCCAAGCTACTTCTTGAATGTTCCAACACTGCTCGAAAGAGTACGCCGCGGCGTCGAAGACGCGCTTTCGAAACGTCCCGCGGTGATCCTCACACTTTTCAGGAAAGCCCGTGACGCCTGGCAGCGCCAACATGTCGGTCGCGGCCGCGCGATGGATGCGATGTGGCTCGGCCTGGGGCGAAAACTGATTTTCAATAAAATCCGGGAACGCTTTGGCCCCAATCTGCAGGCTCTGATCTGCGGTTCGGCTCCGTTGGCCCCGGAGACGCAGCAGTTTTTCCTGATGCTGGGCATCCCGGTACTACAGGCCTACGGGCTCACGGAAACCACGGGCATTTGCACGATGGATGATCCGCGCGTCCCGGTTGAGCCGGGATACGTCGGCAAAGCCGTCACCGGCATCGAAATGAAGCTGGCGGAGAACGACGAAGTGGTCGTGCGCGGCCCGCACATCTTTCCCGGATACTGGAACAGGCCCGAAGAAACAGCCCGCGTGATGCGGGACGGCTGGTTTCACACCGGTGACCAGGGTGAAGTGAACATTCGCGGGAATTGGCGCATCAGCGGCCGGATAAAGAACTTGATCATCCTGAATTCCGGCCACAACATCGCGCCCGAGCCGATCGAGGAGAAAATCGCGCGGCTTCTCCCCGCGGCGCAACAAGTCGTCGTCGTCGGCAACGGGCGCGGCTATCTCTGTGCTCTAATTGGCGGAGCTGTCGAAACCGCAGCCGTTCAGGCTGCTCTTGAAGCGGTGAATCCGGAGCTGCCGCACTATCGCCAAATCCGGAATTTCGCCATCGTCTCGGATGCCTTCACGCCGGAGAATGGCCTCCTCACGGCCAACGGCAAGCTCCGCCGCGATGCCGTGAACGCGCGCTATACAGCCGAAATCAATGCCATGTACGATGCAAAGATAAATCGCGAAGCATCGAGCGGGAAGCGCACATGAAGAGTTTTACCGGCAAGACGCTGCGTTGGGAATGGCGCGAAGGCGTGATCGAGCTGACGCTCGATCATGAGCCCGCCAATGAAATCGGCACGGCCATGCTTGCCGATTTGGAGAAATTTGTTGCTGCGTTCGGCGCTCTCGCGCCGGAAACTTCCGTCTGCATCTTTGCAAGCGCGAGGAAATCCGTGTTTTCCGCAGGCGCGGACCTGCGCGAGCTGTATCACGGCGCCGCATCCCTTACCGAAAAGGAGCGTCTTGCAGGCGTGCGCAATTTTCTTGA
>CAVWHL010000009.1:0-69141 GCA_963754855.1 uncultured Acidobacteriota bacterium | reverse complement strand
ATCGAAGTGGAAGCGCGGGCCGAAATGGAAGAAGCGGTGCAATTTGCGCTGGCGAGCCCGTTCCCGGCGCCCGAAGAAGCGCTCAAGTACGTGTACGCGTAGAAGGGAGAAATTATGGCGCGCGAAATGATGTACGGCGAAGCGATCGGCACGGCCATCACCGAAGAAATGAAGCGCGACTCGACGTGATTTTCTATGGACAAAATCTGGGAATGACGAATCGCGACCCGATGGTGAGAATGTTCGGCAAGAATCGCGTCCGCATCACGCCCATCTCGGAGACGGCGGAGATGGGCATCGCCGTCGGCGCGGCCATGACCGGCCTGCGTCCGATCGTCGAGCTGTGGATGAGCGAATTCATGCTCGTGGCCATGGATCAGGTGCTCAACGAAGCGCCGCGGCTTCGCTACATGTCCGGCGGGCAGGTCGAAAGTGCCGCTCGTTTTCAAGGCGGGCTACGGTTTTGCCGCCGGCTGGGCGGGGCAGCACTCCAACTGTATCTACCACACCATGATGGGCATTCCGGGCCTGAAGGTCGCGCTGCCCTCGACGGCCGCGGACGCCAAAGGATTGATGGCCGCGGCGATCCGCGACGACAATCCCGTAGTGTATCTGCATCACTACATGCTGACGCTGGACAAGGGGCCAGTGCCGGACGGGGACTTACGTGATTCCGTTCGGCGTCGCGGATGTCAAGCGCGCCGGCAGCGACGTCACGCTCGTGGCCACGGGGTGGATGGTGAAGAAAGTCGCTTGCTGCTGCGGAAGCTCTGCCAAGGAGGGCATCAGCGCCGAAGTGATCGATCCGCGCACGATCGCGCCGCTCGATGTCAAGACCATCCTCGAACTCGGTGAAGAAGACCGGGACGGCTGGTGCTCGTGGATCAGGCCCCGCGTCATGCTTCCGTCGCCGCGATCATTGCCGGCGAGATCGCCGAGCACGGCTTCCGACCCTTAAAGCGCCGGTCAAGATGGTGACGGCGCTCGATACTTCGGTTCCCTACAGCGAGCCGCTGGAAAATTACGTGCTGCCCAACGAAGAGAAGATCGTGTCCGGGCGGTGAAGTCGTCGCTGGCCAAACAGGCCGCCGCGGTCTCAGAAAGGAGAACCAGAGCCGATCGTCAGTCCGAGGTGCATGGACCTCTCGCAAGTCCGTCGGAGAAGAATCATGATCCTGCAACTGAATCATCTGCAACGGAAACCGGCTGCAGCCACGACGCAGGACGTGGTCGGAGCCATTTATTCGCTGCTCGAGGAGGGCCATCTCGAGCAGCCTCAGTTTGCGCACCTGCGAGTGCATCTGGACTGGATTCAGTATCGCCAGAACTTCCGCGAAGCGTGACGGTGACGCAAGGCCTTGAGCGAGCGGCGTGACAGCATTCCTCCGATGGAAGTGCACGTCGATACCCGCCAAGTGGTGCCTGGGTTCCTCCGCACGGAGATCCTACGAACGATGGCGCAGCGATTGCGTGCACCTCCTTCGCAGATCAGGCCGCCGCCTCATCCTGGAAGATTTCCGGTCTTTCCGCGACAGCATCGCCTGGGGAGTTCAACCGGCTCTACTGGCATCGTTTGCCGGATTGGGAGCAATTCACTGGCAGGTCCTACGAAGCTGCTCTCCCAGGTGGAAAATCAGACGCGAACCACCCCGCCGCCGTAGCGGACTGTGTTGCGGATTTTTGGACGCTGCTCCGCGATCTGGAAAACCGCAAACAACTTGCCAGCGGAAATATTTGTCTTGGAAATTGGCGTGGGCATGGGGACGCGCTCCGGCCTATGGATCGATCGCTTTCGCGCCCTCGACCACGAGCGCGGAACCAAGTATTATCCGCGCCTGCGATTTCTTCTGGGCGATTATTCGCTTTCCACCCTCGAACGCTCCAAACCCGCCGTCCGCGAACATCTCCGATCTTTGCAGCTTTGTCGTTCTGGATGCGCTCAATCCTCTGAACAACCTTGCGTTTCTCCGCCACAAAATTCTGCACATCCATCTGACCAATGTGTACGACAACCTTCCCGATGAAGAGATCGCCCGCCGAGACGGTCGTCTCTATGCCGTTCAGGTCCGCGCCTATATCCCGTCGGCCGAACGCTCGCCGGATTAGCACGGACTTTCAATTGTCCACGGCAGATATCCTCCGGACTGTAAACCGGCTGCTCGAGGGTGGGCCGGATTATCTCGCCGACCGTCAGCGCGGCCTCGCTTTCTGGCAGGATATCTGGAAAGCCATGCGGCTCGAGGAGCGGCTCGTCGCTCTCGATGAGCTGCCGGATCTTTCGCTTCCCGCGGGGCTCCATCCCGGTCATCTGGAAGACATCTTGAGCGGGGCCCCCAGCGAGGTTCGTTTTCATCTCAGCTCCGGAGCCCTCGAAAGTTTCCGCAACACCCTTCCACTGCTTTATCCGCGCGGTTTTTTGCAGGTGCAGGACATTTTCGTCACCAACTTCAATCAATACCGGCTGGGATTTCATGGGCCGGGAAAACTGGATGGCTCGATCGTGAACTGGGTGAACGGCGCACTGCTCCGGGAAGTCGGGGAGCGGGCTGGCTACGACGTACACTTCGCGCCTTTTCACTATCGGAAGGGTTCGCGCACCTCCATCCTCTACACCACGCAACGGGAGTAACGTCGATGAAACTTCCCATTCTTCCCACCACCGTCGTTGGCAGCTATTCGATGCCCGGCTGGCTCGAGCGTCTCAAGACCGAGTATTTCGCCCGGCGCATCAGCCGCCGCGATCTCGATGAGATCCACGACACTGCCGTCAAAGCTGCGATCAAGGATCAGGAAATCGCCGGACTCGACATCATCACCGATGGGGAGCTGCGGCGCGACAATATGATCGACTATTTTGTCGAGCGCCTCCCCGGCGTCCAAATTGACCACTCCTCCAAAAAATTCTATTACGATTTCTATAACAGCACGGTGCAGGGAAAACTCCCCATGGCTTCCCTGGGACTCGTCGAGGATTTCCGGTTCCTCCGCGCCAATACCGACCGTGAAACAAAATTCTGCGTTACCGGTCCCCATTCTTTGTCGAAACGCATCCGCAACGAGCACTATCCCAGCGAAGAAGAGTTCGCCATGGATCTCGCCCGGGTCATGAACCTTGAGCTCAAGGCGCTGGCGAAGGCCGGAGCGCGATTCATCCAAATCGATGAGCCCTACTACTCCGGGTTCCCTGAGGATCTGGCGTGGGGAGTGAGAGCGCTGAACGCCCTGGTCGAGGGAGTGGACGCCAAGATCGCCGTCCACATCTGCTACGGAAATCGCTACGGAAAACCTTCCTGGGAAGGCAGCTATCGCTATCTGTTTCCCGGAATTCTGGCCGCCAAGGTCCACCAGCTCACCCTGGAATTCGCCCGGCGCGGCGGTGAGGATCTGGAACTCTTTCGAGATCTTCCACCGCAATTCGAACTGGGTGTGGGCGTGATCGATGTAAAGACGCAGGCCATCGAAACGCCGGACCTGGTTGCCGAGCGCATCCGGAAAGCCCTTGAGGTGATGCCGGCGGAGCGGCTTTTCGTTTTGCCCGATTGCGGCTGCCTGCACCTTCCGCGAGAAATTGCTTTCGGGAAACTCAGTGCGATGGTGGAGGGGGCCCGCATGGTCCGGAAGGAATTGAAAAGCTGACGTGACAGCGCCAAATCCATTGCGGGAATCTTTGAGCGCCGGCCGGTTCTGCTATGTCGTGGAACTGGTTGCGAGTCGACTGACGCGCGAAGCGCGCCTTCTGGATGTCGCCTCCAAACTGGCGCAAGTCCCCGGTGTCGTCGCTGGCAGCATCACGAGCTACGCCGGTGGCGCCCTCGGTCACGATCCCATTCGTGTGGGCACCGCGGCGCGAGCGCGCGGCCTGACTCCGAATATCCACCTCACTTGCGTGGGGCGCGAGCGCTCCACGGTGTGGAGAACGTTGGAAGATCTCCATGCGCTCGGCATCGAAAATGTTCTCGCTTTGACCGGCGATTATCCCAAGACCGTGGAGCCCCAGCCTCCCGAGGCTCTGTTCGATCTGGACTCCGTCCAACTCGTGCACCTCATCGACGAAGCGCGCCAGCGCGGTATGCAATTTTGGATTGCTGTAGCCGTGTCTCCGTTCAAGTACACGGAGCCCGATTGCGCCTACCAGTACCTGAAACTGGAAAAGAAAATTGCCGCTGGCGCGAATTATGTAATTACTCAGCTTGGCTATGACGTACGGAAATTCCGCGAACTGAAGCGATACCTGGATGAGCGTTCCCTCCGCATTCCCGTCTTGGGGAATGTATATGTCTTGCATGGCAAGGCCGCGGAGAAGATGGCCAAGGGGGAGCCTCCGGGATGCTGGGTTTCTCCGGAACTCCTGGAAAAGATTCGCTCCGAGACGCAGGCGCCTGACTCAGGCATGGCCGCTCGCCTTGAAAGAGCCGCGCGAATGGTGGCCATTCTTCGTGGCCTCGGCTATGCCGGTGCCTATCTGGGCGGTGATCACCAGGCCGATCATGTGCGTTGGATCATCCGGCGGTCAGAGGCGCTGAGTCCTCGGTGGGAAGAATTTGCCGAAGAGATGACTTACGCTCCGAAGATTGGATTCTATTTTTATGAGACCCGGCACTCCTCGCCGCGGAAGCGGGGAGTTGTGCCGCGCCTTCTGGATACCCTCGGAAGAATTTTTCCGGTCAACCAGGAGGGCAAGCTGAGGAATTTCCTGGTAAGCCTTTTCCGCTGGTTCGACAAGCGGCCCGCTGCTGCTCGCGTGTTGGAACGAATCGAATTCGCCGTCAAATCGCCGCTCTTTGGTTGCCAGGCGTGCGGAAACTGCGTCCTCGGTCACATGGAGTACGTATGTCCGCAAACCTGCCCGAAAAATCTCCGAAATGGACCCTGTGGCGGCACAAAAAACGGTCTGTGTGAAGTCGTGGATAAGCCCTGCATCTGGATTTCCGTCTACGAGCGCGCCTCAGCTTCGGGTCGGACGGAAGATCTCAAGATTTATATCCCGCCGCCGAACCGCGCCCTGAAGGAAACGAGTTCCTGGATCAACTATTTTCTTCATCGCGACAGCCGTCCCGGGAACTATTTCATTCCCGCTCCTCCCATCTGGGGCGCTGGGGCTGCACGGTATTTCGGGAGGGGAAGTTTCCGGTGAGCCGGCCCCGACGATGTCCGTAGCCGGGTCCAAGATGTCCGGGAGCAAAACCGATGTCACTGAAAAATAATCGCGCACATACTCGGCTTGGGCGATATTCGCACGAGTGCCCGATTAAAGGCTTGACAAGCAGGGGGCGCAAGCGATACATGTGCACGCAGTCGGGGTGTATCTGAATTTCTGTTTTTCAAAATCGCAGGGGCGAATCGTTCCAAAAGGGGTGAATCATGAGGCGACTTCTCAGTTTGCTGGCCGTCCTTGGGTTCGTGATTCTCGGGGGTTGGGCGAGGCCGGCGTTCGCGCAGGTCGGCGTGGCCCAGTTGAACGGGTCTGTTCGTGACGACAGCGGCGGTTCCGTCGCTAAGGCCACCATCACGTTAAGGGAAGTAGAGACCAATCGCACTTATACCGCCGTGTCGAATGACACCGGCCTGTACGTCCTTGCCAATTTGCTTCCGGGTCGCTACGAATTGACCGTCGAAGCTACAGGATTCGCCAAGATCCACGCAGACCGGCATCGTGCTCACCGTCGGCCAGGTCGCCACGATTGACATCACTTGAAAGTCGCTGCCAGCCGCGGAAAAGGTTGTCGTCACCACGGAAACCGCCGCCCGTCGAGCCCACGCGCACGGAAGTCAGCCAGGTGATCGACACCAAGCAAATCGACTCGCTGCCGATCAGCGGCCGGCTCTTCACCGATTTCGCGCTGCTGACACCGGGTGTCGCCCTTGGGCCGCACCAGTCTGCAGTCCACGATCACGGAAACGGAAGTCACGCGCATTTCCTTCGGCGGCATGCGCGACCTGAGCAACCTGGTCACCGTGGACGGCGCGGACACCATCAACACCGCCACCGGCTCGCAGCGCTCCACTCCGTCCCAGGAAGCGGTCAGCGAATTTCGCGTGGTCAACAATAGCTTTGGTAGCCGAGCAGGGCCGGGCCATGGGCGGCATCGTCAACATCATCACCAAGTCCGGCACCAACTGACCTGCACGGCTCCGCGTACGGCTACCTGGAGAACAGCGCCATGAATGCCCGCAGCATGCTGCAACCCGCTCCGCTGCCGAACACCCTGCGGCAGGGGCAGTACGGCGGCACCTTCGGCGGGCCCATCAAGAAGGACAAGACGTTCTTCTTCCTGAACTACGAAGGCCAGCGCCGCGGCGAGGCTCCGGTTCAAGTCGCCGGAGTTGATGAACAACCTGGCGTTGATCAATGCGGCCAAAGCGATGCTCTGCGGACTCGGTCTTCCGGAAAACGTCGGGGCCCTGAAAACCGCGGATAATGACAGTGGTCTCGTTAAACTCGACCATCAGATCAACAAGGACAATCGCCTCACCCTGCGGTACAACATCGAGGATGCCCGCAACCTGAACGTCTTGATGGGCGACACACTCGACGGCGGCGGCATCGGAGCGCCCAGCAGCGCCCACAACAACTTCCTGCGCGATCAGGCCCTGGTCGGCACACTGTCCTCGCAACTCAAGTCCGAACCTGATCAACACCGCACTCGTGCCAGTATGCCCGCCGCCACTCCACCTTCCCAGGAGCCACCGGCCAGCCGAACCTGGACCTTCCCAACTCGCTCCTGATGGGCCACAACTTCGGCGTCTTCGATGCCACCGTACGAGAGCCGCGGCCAGTTCTCGGATTCCGTGGCCTGGGTCAAGGGCCCGCACGTGGCCAAGTTCGGTGTGGACTATCAACTACGTCAACGATCACATCATCTGGCCCGGCTTTTCGCCCATGCGCATCGTTCTACCCGGCATCAACTGCCTTGTGGACTTTGCCAACTACGTGAGATCAGGTCAAAGGCGCCCCGGTGCTACCGTAACGCCTATCTGACCTCAAATTTTGCCGAAGGGCCGTGTCCCTGCTTGCCGCTCGGGCCCCAGAATGCCAGTCGCTTCCTCCTTTTCCCGTAACTCCTGGTCCCAATCCTGCGGATTTCCAGAATGGCACCCCGGTCGTCTTCTGGCCCTCGCCGCTCGGATCGGCGAACAACTCTGTCGTCAACGGCACGATTCCGCCGCCGGTCAATACCAACTGGCAGAACGCGTATCCGCCGAACCAGACTTCCAATTACTTTCTCGGATATCAACCATAGCTATTACGGGTTCTTCGCGCAGGATCAGTGGCGCGTCACTTCCAAGTTGACTTTGAACTACGGCATGCGGTGGGATTTTGAGAAGGGCCTGGAGCAGGAGATCAAGACTCGCTACAACGGGTTTCAGCCCCGAGTCGGGATTGCCTATCTCCGGACAAGCACACCGTCATTCGTGCGGGCTTTGGCATCTTTGACGACCGTTACAATCTCTCCTTCTTCTTCGTGACCCATCCGCAGCGCGCGGTGACCTTCTGCATGAACGCTGACTTGTTCGCAGACCTACCCGCTGCCGGGTGTTCGAGCAGGTGGGTTGAACGCTACCTACTCCTTGAGCCAGTTGCCCTACATTCCGAATTCGCCTTTTGGTATCGAACCGGCGGATGCGGCCGCAAATTTGATCCAATTCGGCACCTATCAGCCGGTTCAGATGGTTACCAACCTGTTTGCCGGTCAAGTCTCTCCGGTGGGTGACGGCACGGTGGAACGCAACAGCAAGATTCCCTATTCCGAGCAGGGGAGCCTGGAAATTGACCGGGAGATCGGCCACGGACTGGTGCGTCAACGTCGGCTATCTCTTTGTTTCCGCTCACCATCAGGTTCGCGCGGAGAACTTGAACGTTTGCCCACCGGGCGGCGCTACGACCGGTCTGTATTCATGCGCGCCATCCGTTAGCTTCGCCGCTGCCGGGCTACCCCACGGGCAAGACCTACTTTCAGCGGAGTTCTGATTCCTGTCGGCCTGCTTTACTACACGGACAACAGCGGCAACAGCGTCTACCATGGCGTGACGGTCTCCGTCACGGAACGCGCCGGGCAGTATTTCACGGCTCAACGCCAACTACACGTTCTCGAAAACGCTGGACGACGGCACGTTCACCACGTTTGTCAGCACGCCTCAGGACCTCTACAACCGGGCGGCCGAGCGCGCCAACTCCAACCAGGACATTCGTAACCGCTTCGTGGGCAACTTCACCGCCACCGGCCCGCAAAAGACCTTTTTGCGCAATACCGAGCTGAGCGGCATCGTCACCCTCGAGGGCGCGCGTCCTTTCACCATGTTCGTGGGTTTCGACGCCAATGGCGACACCAACCCGGTGACCGACCGCGTCGGAAATGCCGCCCGCAATTCCTACTGGGGCGACTCTTTCAAGACCGTAGATATCCGCCTCTCGCAGCATTTCAATTTCCGCGAGCGGCAGAGGATTGAATTTGCCGTGGATGCCTTCGACATGTTCAACCGGCCTAACGTCAACGAGGTCACCTCCGTTTACGGCACATATAACTTCTGCGGCGGCCAGGTTCCGGTTCACTATAAGGACGCCGCTTCTCTGGCCATTCAGTCGAACCCGACATCGTTCATCGGCAGTTGCCCCGCGGCCGGTCCTCCGTTCCCGAGCCCTATCTTTGGCGCGGCCCGGACCATGTTCAACCCGCGGCAATTGCAATTGTCGCTCAAGTATTCCTTCTAGGAATTCTGCGGCAGCAGGGCGGAGCGAAGCATAAGCTTTACTCCGCCCTCCCTGCTCGCAGGTGACTAGAAGAGGACGCTGATTTTGGTAAGAAAGTAGATTTTGTAGGAGAGATCGAAGCACTCGGGCCCACAGTCGCTCCTGTGGCTGCACTTTGAATCTTCAGTTCGCCTTGGCGTCGGACCTCTCTCGGGAGAAGCTGTGATGGCCGTGTTCGTTTTGGTGCACGGCTCCTGGCATGACGCAGCCGCGTGGGAAGGTGTGATTCGGCATCTCGAAGGCAAGGGGCACAGAGCCTTCGCTCCCACCGCTGCTGGTTATGGCAATGGAGCCAACAAGAACGTCACTCACGCGCAGTGCGCCAAATCCATCGTTGATTTCGTAATTAAGAATTCTCTCTCAGATTTTGTTCTCGTCGGGCACAGCTTTGGCGGCACTTTCATCTCCAAAGTCGCCGAAGTCATCCCTGAAAGAATCAGGCGGCTCGTGTTCCAGAACGCCTTCGTGGTTCGTGATGGTCACAGCGTAATGGACGAATCGCCTCCCGCCACGGCCGCGCACTTCGAGCGCATGGCTCTGGAATCTCCGGATAGGTCGTTTCTTTTGCCGTTCCCCGTTTGGCGAGAGGCCTTTATTAATGATGGCGACTTGGAAATGGCCAAACGTACCTATGCGCTACTCTCGCCCGAGCCGCTTCAGCCTTCCAAGGACAAGCTGGATTTAAAAAAGTTCTATTCTCTGGACATCCCCAGGAGTTATATCAATTGCACGGAAGACATCGCCCTGCCCCCCGGCGAATGGGGCTGGCACCCGCGGATGTCAAACAGGCTAGGCCTCTACCGTCTGGTCCAGATGCCCGGGAGTCACGAAGTGATGTTCACCAATCCTTCCGGCCTTGCTGAGAAAATTTGGGAGGCTGGACGCGATTAGCATTCGCCGTTGATCCGGGGCCAAGAAGACGCCATGCTGAAGCTGAACGCCAAGCCGGAGCCGCTAGAAGTGGACCTGACGAAGTCCGCCGTCGTCGTTGTGGACATGCAGAATGCTTTTGCCACCAAGGGCGGGATGCTGGACATCTCTGGCGCGGACATTTCCGGTGCACCGAGGGTTGTTCGCTCCATCAAAACCGTTCTGGACGCGGCGCGGCAAACAGGCGTCCAGGTCGTCTACGTCCAGATGGGTTATAAGCCGGATTTGAGCAACAGCGGCGGACCGAATTCACCCAACTGGCATAAGGAACTGGCCATGCATCTGATGAATTGCCGGCCGGAATTGAAAGGGAAGCTTCTCACGGAAGGCACGTGGGATTTCGCCATCGTTGACGAGCTGCGGCCCCAGCCCGTGGATATTGTCGTACTAAAAACCAGGTACAGCGGCTTCGCTGGAACGACGCTCGATTCCCAGTTGCGGTCTCGCGGCCTCCGCTATCTGTTTTTCGCGGGCATCGCCACAAACGTTTGCGTCGAATCCACTTTGCGGGATGCGTATTTCCAGGATTACTGGCCGATCCTGATCGCCGATGGCGCCATGCCGGCGGGTCCAGCATCCCTGCATGAAGCAACGCTCTACAACGTCGAAAATTTTTTCGGCTGGACGGTCCACGCCGATGATCTACTAGCGGCTTTCAAATACGGCAAGCCATGAGGCCATCGTGCTGACTGCGGATATCGACATTGGCGGAACCCTGACGGACGGTATCTTCATCGACGACAAGAAGCTCGTCTGCGTGAAGGTGGACACCACCCCGCACGATTTGACCGTCTGCCTGTTCGAATGCCTCGCTCAGGGCGCCAGCCAACTCGGCTACGCCGATGTTGACGCCCTCCTGGAAAACCTCGAGCTTATTCGCTGGTCTACCACCATCACATCCAACGTGCTCGCCGAATTTCGCGGCCCGCGCATCGGCCTCTTGCTCTCGCGCGGTCACGAAAAAGACCTCTATGGAGACCAGCCTCGCAGCATGGTGCTCGAAAGAATACTTTCCGAGCGCGACGTCATCGGCATCGATGATTCCACAACCGACATTGACATCATGAATGGCGTCCGCTCACTCCTTGAGAGTGGCGTCCGCCGCATCTGCGTCAGCCTGAAGGGCGCTCACCGCAATCCTGGGCGCGAAATTCAAGTCAAACGCATCATTGAACAGCAGTATCCGGATCACTTCCTGGGATCGGTGCCAGTCCTTGCCGGAAGCGACATCTCCAAGAGCGCCGACGACGCGACGCGGACCTACTGCGCCATCATCAACGCTTACACGCACGGCGCGCTCGCCGCGACGCTCTTCAAAGCCGAGGATGATCTTCGGCAAGAGCATCGCTATGCCGGCACGTTTCTCGTCAGCCACATCAACGGCGGCGTCGCCGGTATCGCCAAGACCAAAGCGATCGACACCATTGAATCCGGTCCCATCCTCGGCATCCACGGCAGCGCCCATCTCGCAAAGGTATACAAGATAAGCGACGTCATCGCCCTCGACGTCGGCGGCACCACCGCTAAGGTGAGCGTGCTGCGAAATTCTGAATCCGTGCAGAGGAAGCCTTCCGACTTTTTTGGCATTCCCGTGCAAATCTCTCTTCCGTATCTCCGCTCCATCGCGCTCGGCGGCGGCAGCGTCGTCACCGCCCGTTCGAGCGGTGCGTCTCAGAAAATAACTCTCGGTCCCGAAAGCATGGGCGCGCTTCCCGGCCCGGCTTGTTATAACCTCGGGGGCGACAAACCCACTCTCACCGACGCCTTCGTCGCTTCCGGGCTGATCAACCCCGATTATTTTCTCGGCGGAGCCAAACCAATCCAGTTGGAAACTGCGCGCAACGTGATCCAGGAGTTTGTCGCGCAACCACTGAACATCTCTCTTGAAGACGCGTGCCGGGAAATCATCGGCCTGGCATTCGAATCCGTTGCCGACCTCATCGCTCACGCCGGCGCGGAGTTGGGGCAAAATTTTGCCCGCCACTCACTTTTTGCCTACGGCGGAAACGGAGGCTTGTTCGCCTGCGGCGTCGCGGAGAAGGCCGGCCTGAATCAGGTCTATTTCTTTTCTCTCGGTCCGGTCTTCAGCGCTTTCGGCTCTTCTGTTTCTGACATCTCTCACGTCTATGAGCGTGCGCTCCAGATTACATCCATCTCGGACGACGCCGTCAGCGGCCTCAACCAACTCCTTCGCGAAATCAAAGCGGAGAGCCATCGCGATCTTCTCGGCGAGGGAATCAAGCCCCAGGGAATCGAATATTCGATCGAATTGGAAATCTCTCGCCCCGGCCAGGGCGCCACGGCCGTGCTCTGCCCTGGCGCCTCCTTCCAGGATTCCACTAGTCTCCGCGAATTCTGCGAAGCGAAAGCCGGAGGTGACGGACAATTTTGTAATCGAACTCCTTCGTGTGCAAATTCGCAAAGCCATGCCCAAGCCCGCTCTTGCCGAAAAGCCCCTGCAGGGAGCGGATTCGTCCCACGCCATCAAAGGCAAGCGCAAGGTTTCCTGGGGCAGTTCGACCGGCGAAGCGCAACTTTATCACTGGGAATCTCTCCAGCCGGGAAATCGCGTGGATGGCTGCGCCGTGCTCGAAGGCGCGAACAGCACCTATTTCGTTCCGGATGGTTGGACGCTCGTCCTTGACTCATTCGGAAACGCAAAACTGAATCGGCTATAAGGAGCAACAAGGAGAATGTTCGCCAAGCGCACGCTGCGGGAGAAACGAGGATATCGCCATGGCATTTGAACACGAGAGCCGCCTTCGCGTCACCGAATACCTCGACTTGGACGTGGAGCGCGAGCGCTGGCTCTGCAATCGCTGCGGACACGACATCGGCCCTGCTCGCGAGAATTACAAGAAAGGCTGCTTGCTCCACGACCGCGACCCGCGTGAAATTCATCCGCCTTTGGTTTCGGGTGAATTCAACTTTTCGCCGGACCCGCTCTGGGTGCGCATTGTGGAGATTTATTGTCCGGGTTGCGGAACACAGATCGAAACCGAATATCTTCCGCCCGGACATCCCATCACCTGGGACATTGAACTCGATCTTGACAGCCTGAAAGAAAGGTTGCGAAAAGGCGAGTTTGTCATTCGCGCACAGCGCATAGAGGTTGCCGAATGAATTCGATTGATATCGACGTGGGCGGAACCTTTACCGATCTGGTTCTCAACTTCGGCGGGAAAACTCTGATCAAAAAGGTTCCCACCACTCCCTACGATCTTTCTGTCTGTTTTTCGAAAGTCATCGAAGAAGGCGCTAGCGCGCTAGGTTTCAAGATGGAGGAACTCCTCCCCTCCATTGACATGATCCGCTATTCCACGACCATCGCGATGAATCGCCTCATCGAGCGCAAGGGGCCGCGCCTTGGTTTGATCACCACCGAAGGTCACGAAGACGTTGTCCTAATCGGCCGCGGCGCTCAGTGGATCGATGGAACACGCGTCGCCGAACGCAGAAATCTGGCCATCCAGAAAAAACCCGATCCTCTCATCCCGCGGGACATGATCGTGGGCGTGAAGGAGCGCATCGATTCTCGCGGCAATATCATCCGTGTTCTCGACGAAGATGATCTCCGCTCCAAAGTCCGCTATCTCGTTGGCTGCGGTGCCCGCGGTTTCGTGGTCTCTCTCCTCTGGGGATTTCTCAATCCCGTTCACGAAAAGCGTGTGAAGGAGATCATCCGCGACGAATACAAGGAATTCCACATCGGCTATTTGCCCGTCGTTCTCGCCGGCCAGGTCGTCGGCAAGCTCGGCGAATACGAGCGAACGCTCGCCGCCATTCTCGATGCCTATTTGCAGCGTTCCATGCAGATCGAACTTTCCGCCATGTGGGACAAGCTCCGCGAGCGCGGCTACACTAAGCCTCTGCTCATGATCCAGAGCTCCGGCGGCATCGCCGAAGTTTTTCGCACCACGGCCAGCCGCACCTTCAACAGCGGTCCCGTTTCCGGTCTCATGGGCGCTCATCACGTCGCAAAGTCCCTCGGCCACCACAACGTCATCATGACGGACATGGGCGGCACGAGCTTTGACGTCGGCCTGGTCGTGAAGGACAGCGTGCGCAGCTACGATTTTCGGCCCATCATCGATCGCTGGATGGTTGGCATCACCATGATCAAAACGCTCTCCATCGGCGCCGGCGGCGGATCCATCGCGTGGCTCAACAAACTCCTCCAGAATCAGCTTCAAGTCGGCCCGAAAAGTGCCGGTTCGATGCCCGGGCCGGCCTGCTTCAATCTCGGCGGTACAGAGCCGACCGTGACCGATGCCGATGTCGTGCTCGGCTACATCAACCCCGACTACTATTTCGGCGGTACGCATGCGCTTCGAACAAGAACGCCGCCATCCAGGCCATTCGCGAAAAAATCGCCAAGCCTCTCGGCATCGAAGTCGAGCAGGCCGCCGAAATTATCCGCAAAATCGTCAACGGCAACATGGCCTCGGCCATCATGAAAGAAGTCCACCTGCGCGGCTACAGCCCGGAGGATTTCGTTCTTTTCGTCGGCGGTGGCGCCGGCGCGACCCACGTCGAAGGGTACAAGGCCGACGTCCACAAGGCCGTGATCTTCAATTTCTCTCCGGTCTTCTGCGCGTTCGGCTCTTCCACCATGGACATCATGCACGTCTACGAAGCCTCGAAGAAAATCACGCTCATGGAGCCCGGGACCCAGAAGCTCGCCGAGGACTTCGTCGGCCTTCAACCGCACGGTCGAAAGCTGATCGAGCAAGCCAAGCAAGATCTCGTCGCCGACGGCCTGAGCCGGATGCCGCGCTTCGTCCTCGAACTGGACATGCTCTACGGCGGCCAGTTCCACGTGAAACGCACCCTTTCGCCGCGCTGGCTGCTCCAGAGCACCGCGGACGTTCTCGCGGTCTGCGCTGCGTTCGAAAAGGAGTTCAGCGAAGCCTTCAGTCCCGTTTGTCGTGAATCCCGAGGGCGGCGTGTTCATCGAGAGCTTCATCCTCAAGGCGATCGTGCCCACAAAGAAAATCGAATTGCCCAGGCTGAAGCTCGAAGGCAGCGATCCCGAGCGCCGCAGCGCGAAAGGGCGAACGGCCGGTATTTTGGACCGAAGCGAAAGTTTCAGACTACGCCGATTTTCGCCTATGAATCTCTGCGCCCTGGCAACGTGTCGAAGGTCCTGCCGTTGTCGAAGGGGAATACACCACGCTGGTCGTGCCGCCTCGATGCGGTTTTCCATGGATGATCGGAGTCTCGGAATTCTGAGAAGAGATAAGTGCGCATGGCAGGAAGCAAGGAGAAACATGCCCATACCTACGTTAGCCGAAAAACTCGCATGGCTGAAGCCGCTGCACGAGCCACGCCCTACGAACACGAATGCGCCGCAAGACACTCCCGCAGGGGGACTATCGAGATCGGCGTGCAGATCACCAACGACATCCTCGACGAAGCGATGGAAATCTTCGTCCGCTCCTCGCGCAGCTACTTCGGAGTCTCCGGCGATTCCATGGTCGCCATCTTCACCGCGAACGGCGACCTGATCAACGCTTCCTGCGGCACCTATCTGCACGCCATCATCCAGCCCATCGTCATCAAATTCATTCTGAAGTATTACGCGGAAAATCCGGGCATCCGCGACGGCGACATCTGGTACACCAACGACGCCCTCTACGGCGGCATTCACAATCCGGACCAGGTCGCGCTCATGCCCGTCTTCCACAAAGGCAAGCTTCTCGCCTGGACTTCCGCTGCTCTTGCATACCACCGAAACCGGCGCCATCGAGCCCGGCGGAATGCCCGTCAGCGCGAAGTCCCGCTTCGAAGAGGGGCTGAACATGCCGCCCATCAAAATTGGCGAAAACTTCCAGATCCGGAATGATTTTCTCGAATTTTATTCCGTCTACGGTCTTCGCGCGCCCGGCCATGTTCATCTCCGACCTTCGCGCGCGCTGCACGACCGCAGACCGTGTTCGCGTCCGTCTGCTCGAACTGGTCGAAAAGCGCGGCGAAGAATACCTCATCGGTTTGCTCCGCAAGATGGTGGACACCGCCGAAGTCTGGCGCCCGCCAGAAAATAAAGGCTTTGCCGGAAGGGAAATTCCGCGCTGTCGTTTTCAACGACGCCATTGGCTGGACCCCCGCTCTTGTTCGAGCCTGCTATCTGACGCTTATCAAGAAAGGCGAGCAGGCTCATTTTCGATTTCGAGGGCACTTCTCCGGAAAATCCCTCTTCCTACAACGTTCACTCGCAGGCTGTCGTCGGTCACATCGCCAATTTCATGTATGAATATATCTTCCACGATCTGCCCATTTGCAGCTCCACATTCGCCGCCAATCGATTTCGTTTTTCCGCCGAAGGCATCATCCTCAATCCCGGATAAAATCGCCGCCACAAGCTGCTGCGTCTACATCGGCATGCAGTGCCGCTGCGCCACGCACAATAGTTTCGCCAAGATGGCCTTTTCCAGCGCCAGTCTTTGGCGCCAGGTGACAGCCTCTCCGGGCAGCCAGCACACCGCTCAGATTTGTGCCGGCCTTTCGCAGTGGAAGCTCGCCGTCTCCGACGTGCTCTCCTTCTCGCTGAATACGCAGGGGCAGGGCGGCCGCGCTTCCACCGACGGCATGGACTCTTACGGATTCGCCTGGTGCGCCTTCGGCCGCGCTCCGGATTCCGAGCAAGTCGAAAGCGAGCTGCCTCTTACCGTGATGCTCTCGCAGCATTGGCGGGATTCCTGCGGCCACGGCCATCATCGCGGCGGCTCCGGAGCCGTGCAGCAGTGGATGATCCACAAAGTCAGCGACATGGTCTCGCTGTGCATGGGCAACGGGAGCAAGGTCCCGCTTGGCCAGCCTCTCTTCGGAGGCTATGCCTCGTCGCCGATTCCCGGCATCAGCGTGCGCAAGCCGCACTTGCTCGAGGAAATGAAGCAGGGTGATTCGCCGCTCACCATGGATCTCCGCGATATGCTCGAGAAAAAAACGATTCACGGCGATTGGAAATTTGAACTCGTCTCGCGAACGCCAAAAGTCTATCAGGAGGGAGACTTGCTCTTTGGTTTCAGCGGTGGCGGCCCGGGATACGGCGATCCGCTCGAAAGAGATCCGGAGATCGTCATGGAAGATCTGAAGAAGAGCATAATTTCCGATTGGACCGCGCAGCAGATTTACAAGATCGCCTACGATCCCGAACGGCGAAGGGTCGATGTGGAGAAAACCAGACAGCTTCGTCAGGACGAGAAAAACGCTCGCTTGGCGCGCGGTGTTCCTTTCGATCGCTTCCTGCAGGAATGGAGCAAGAAGAGTCCGCCGAAAGAAGCTCTCCAATATTATGGAACTTGGCCCGATGCCAAGTCCACGGGGCCTGTCTTCAGGCCATAACTGATGGAAGTGAGTCCTACTCCGCGCCAGATCGCGAAAGCGCTGCTGAACGGGGAGCTGCCTTCCCGGCCGCTCTTTCTGCCGGTTGTTTTTTCTCTCGGCGCTAAAGTGGAGAACGTCCCGCTCGCCGCGTTTCTTAACAACCCCACAAAAATTTCAAATTCCTTGCGGCAGATGCGCGGTCCTTTGCGTGCCGATGGAGTTGCCTGCTACTTCGATCCTTGTCTCGAAGTGGAAGCCTTGGGCGCAAGTCTCGAGCGCTTCTCGGAGAATCAGCCTCCCGCGGTCCGTTGGCCTCAATCCGCGCAAGAAGGGAAATTGTCCGAAGGCTTGCGCTCTCCGGAAGAAGCGGCGCAGAGCGGCCGGGTTCCCGTCGCGGTGGAAGTCATCCGAAGAATGAACGTGCTTCCCAACCGCGACTTCCTGCTGATAGCCGGCGTTACTGGTCCGATGACCCTCGCCGCTCGCATCACACAGTTGGATCGAGAAGCGACCCTGCGCACCGGCGACATGCCGTCTGACGCGCAGGAACTGGCTGCCTCCGTTGTGACCCAGATCGCCACTGCCTTTTTGGAGGCCGGGGCCGACTTGCTCCTTATCCAGGAGGACATCCTTCCCATCTTCTCCTCGGAGCACTGTGACGCTTGGGCGAATCTGCTCGCGCCCACGATCAATGTCGCACGCTTCTACGAAGCGCTTCCTGTGCTCCAGCTTGCCGATGCGCGTGCAGTCTTCGAACATTGGGACACAATTTTCCGCCAGCAGTGGGATTGCGTCGTGGGTGTGCCCGCCGAAGCTATCGCCTCACGACAGCAAGCGGGCCACCTTTCAAAAGAGAGCGCGGTACTCGGCATCTCCCTGCCTCTCGAGGCCTTTCGGTCAGAAGATCTGCCCGTTCAACACAATTTTCAGAGCCTTTTCTCCGCGCTGCGGCCCGCGATTGTCACGACCGCGGGCGACGTTCCCATCTCAACGGATATGAAACGCCTGATCAAGGTTCTCGGTGAGGTGCCTCGCGTCCTTTAACGGGTGTAGTGTGTTGTACCGCAAGCCGCTGATAATAGTTTCTCGCCCAGCATTATTGTCGCGCCTCGGAAATCGCTGTAGGGGCGGGGCTTGCCCCGCCCGCTTCTTCTGCCTTTTGCGGGATATTTCTGGGACACTACACCAGGTAAACTGGCAAGGGTGTTGGTCACCCAAGTAATCTTTACGCCGACTTTGTGTTCGAAAGGGAAGTGCACCATGGGACAGAAGACAGACGGACTTTTCATCGCTTACGACGATATCTGGCTGCTGGACGGCGTCAGGACTCCGTTCGCGGACTACAACACCGTCCTCGGCCTCATCTCGCCGATTGACCTCGGCATCAAGGCGGCTCGCGCTGTATTTGAGCGCACGAAAATCCCTCCCTCGGACGTGGGTTCCGTCATCGCCGGAAGTGTGGCCCAGGCCAGTTTCGACGCTTACATGCTTCCGCGTCACATCGGTCTATACTCCGGTGTTCCCATCGATCGGCCCGCGCTACTCGTGCAGCGCGTCTGCGGCACCGGAATTGAAGCGATCGGTCAGGCCGCTGACGCCATCACACTGCAGAAAATCGACCTCGGTTTGTGCGTCGGCGCGGAATCCATGAGCCGCAATCCGGTCGCCGCCTATACCCATCGCGGCGGCTTTCGCATGGGCCAGGTTGAGTTCAAGGACTTCCTCTGGGAAGCGCTCCTGGACACCGCGCCCGGTGTCACCATGGGTGACACTGCCGAAGCGGTTGCCCGTACTTACAAAATCACGCGCGAAGACGCGGACCGCTTCGCCGAGTTGAGTTTTTCCCGTGCGGCTGCTGCACAGAAAAGCTGTTTTCTCTCCGGTGAAATCGCGCCTCTCGTCAGCGAAAACTTCGAATTGAGCGGCTACAAGCCTCGCGGTATCCAGCTCCCTAAAGGAGTGGAAAATCTTGCCGCGGATACTCACGTTCGTCCCACTTCCTTCGAAACGCTTTCGAAAATCCGGCCCGCCTTTGGTGGTGTCCAGACCGGCGGAAACAGCTCCGCGATCGTGGATGGCGCCGCTGCTGCGCTGGTTGGTTCCGGTTCCTATGCGAAGTCCAAGGGCATCAAAGCGCTTGCTCGCATCGCCGCCGTCGCGACCGTCGGCGTGCCGCCTGAAATCATGAGCATCGGTCCCGCTCCGGCCATTCGAAAGCTTCTCCAATCCACTGGCCTCGCGCTGAGTCAGATCGATCGTTTCGAAATCAACGAGGCCTTTGCTGCCCAGCTCATCGCTGTCGAGCGCGAATTGCAACTCGACCGCAATAAACTCAACGTCAATGGCGGCGCCATCGCCATCGGCCATCCCCTGGCGGCAACCGGCGTTCGGCTCGCCGTGACCCTGGCGCGCGAACTCCGTCGTTCGAATCTGCGCTACGGCGTCGCCTCCGCCTGCATTGGCGGTGGCCAGGGCATTGCGTTATTGCTTGAGAATCGTGATTGAAATGGCGGCCTTTTCTCCGCGGAAGAATCCGATCATCTGGAATATTGCAGCATCGAGGCGCGCGCGATGAATACCGCAACGAAAAACACCTCTCCGCACGGGCCGGACCCCTCGGAGTGGGATCGCATCGCCGCCAGCCGGGAATTTAAGAATCTGGTCGCCCTAAAGAAGTTATTTATCATTCCCACTTTTGTTTTCTTTTTCGTATTTTACTTCTCCCTCCTCGTTCTTGTCGGCTACGCGCCGGAATGGATGTCCATCCGCATCTTTCGAACCGTCAACCTGGCTTATCTTTTCGCGCTTTCCCAATTCTTGGTCGGTTGGCTGATCGCCTGGCTATACATGAAAGCTTCTGCGAAGTTCGATCGCCTCACAAACGGCATTCTCCGCGAAGTAGACGGAGATAAAATATTCATTAGTTATGATAAGTCTGTAATAAATAAACAGCAGGGAGGCAGGTGAGTGTCCGTCTCCCTCGTTGTTTTCCTTGCTTTTGTTTTGAGCACCCTCGGTATCACTTATTGGGCTGCGAAACGCTCGCGCGGCGCAAGCGCGTATTTTGCCGCCGGTCGTCAAATCACGGCATGGCAAAATGGATTTGCCGTTGCCGGCGATTTCATGAGCGCGGCATCTTTTCTCGGAATCGTTGGCCTGATTGCGTTACAAGGATACGACGGATTTCTGTATTCGGTGGGCGGCCTTGTCGCCTTCGTGACGATTTTGTTGCTGGTCGCGGAGCCCCTTCGAAACGCGGGAAAATATACCGTTGGAGATGTTTTGGCTTACCGCCTTCGCCCGCGGCCCGTGCGGGCCATGGCGGCGGTAAGCACGATTACCATTATTACGTTTTACATGATCGCGCAGATGGTGGGCGCAGGCGCGCTGGTCGCTCTGCTGCTGGCGGGCTCGGGGATCACGTATAACATGGCGGTGGTTGGCGTGGGAATCCTGATGATGGTCTACGTCATCTTCGGCGGAATGCTGGCGACGACGTGGGTGCAGATTATCAAAGCGATGTTGCTGTTATCGTGCACCGTCATCCTGACGGTCCTCGTGCTGAAACATTTTCATTTTCATCTCGCTGCTTTCTTCTCTGCTGCGAGTCAGGTTGCCTATCACCAGCACGGGCAACTGGTGGTGAAGGATTTTCTTCAGCCTGGTTTGCGCTACAAGCCGCCCTTTGGCCCGCTGGATTTGATTTCGCTGGGGATGGCCTTCATTTTTGGAACGGCCGGGGCGCCGCACGTGCTTGTACGATTTTATACGGTTCCAGACGCCCACAAGCGCGAAAAAGTGTTGTCTGGGCCATGATTTTAATCGGCAGCTTTTTCCTCATGACCTCCGTGCTCGGACTCGGCGCGGCCGCGATCGTCGGGCCGGACTACATCGTGGCCCACGGCGGAACGAACATGAGCGGGCCGCTGCTGGCGCAAGCGCTCGCGGGAGATATTTTTCTCGCTTTCGTGTCCGCCGTCGCCTTCGCAACAATTCTTGCCGTCGTTGCCGGGTTGACCATCAGCGCTTCCACTTCCTTTGCGCACGATTTCTGGACCAACGTGATCCACGGAGGAGCGGAGCGCAAGTCCGGCGAGACTGTTCTTGTGGCGCGAATCACGGCGCTCGCGGTCGGAGGCATTTCCATCCTTATCGCCATTTTCATGGGTCCCGCAGCCAACGTCGGAATCCTCGCGACGCTCGGAATGTCCGTAGCTGCTTCCGCGACTTTTCCAGTCATCGTGCTCTCGATTTTTTGGCGCCGCTTCAATACCGCCGGAGCCGTTGCCGGACTTTCAGTCGGATTACTGGCCGCGATCGGGCTAATCCTCGCGGGCCCGAATTTCATGGGCATCGATCCGCCGAATGCGATTGGCTCTATGCGCCACCTGATTCAAGCGAATCCATGGTTCCCGCTCGAGAACCCGGGGATTCTCAGCGTGCCCATTGGTTTTCTGTCGGCAATCGCGGCCACCTTCCTAAGCAATGAGCCGAGCGCGCAAGCAAAATTTAACGAACTGATGGTCCGCGCCAACACCGGCTTGGGAGCGGAAAAAGCGGCGAGTCATTAAAAAGCTTCTGCTGATCCTCACGACCCTCCGTGATAATTCGGTGGATTGAAAGACTGATCCATGCCCATGCACTTTTGCCCGCCCTTTGCGACATTGACGCTAATCAGGCGCGGGCCTTTTGACGCGAACGCCGCTTTGAGGGCGGGTTCGAGATCTTCCGGCTGGTCGACCTCATGCGCGGTCATTCCGTAACCCTGGGCAAGCTTCACCATATCGAGCCCCGGCAAGTCCATGCCGGGAACATTCCGGCCGACGCCGGTGAAATCGCAGAATCCCTTCAAGGCCGAGTAATCGGAATTTCGCAGAACGATGAAAATGACTCCCGCGTTGTATTGCACGGCGCTCCAAAGCGTCTGAATCGAGTATTGGATGGAGCCGTCGCCTACGGGGCAGACCACTCTGCGGTCCGGGTGCGCGAGTTGCAAGCCGACAGCGGCGGGAAGGCCAAAACCTAAAATGCCGGTGCGCACGGAATAGAAGCAGCCGGGCTGGTCCAAGCGAAGATAGCGATCGAGATCTCCTTTTGAGGAGGGACATTCTTCGCAAATCACGGCATTCCGCGGCATGACTTTATCGAGCACGCTAAAAAGAAAAGCGGGCGTGATGGGGTGATCCGGGTTGGGTGCAGGTGGCGCGGGTTGCGGCGAAGCAGGTTTGCGTTCTCTTGCTTTGGAGTGGGTGCGAATGTATTTAGCAGCCACGGCAATGTCGCCCACAATGCCGGTTCCGGCGAGCGCGGCGGAAGCGTCGAGGGGCGAGTTGGTGACCTGAAAAAGTTTGGTTCCCGGTTGAATCGGGTTGCCGGGCACATAGGCGTAATAAAGGAAGACGGGAGCGCCCAGGACAATAACCGTGTCGTATGGAGCTAATTGATCGGCGAGGGGCTGCTGCGCGGGCAAGAGATTTCCGCGGAAGAGGGGATGAGTTCGCGGGAACGCGACGCGCGGCGCGATGGGTTCCTGATAGACATCTATATTGAGATGTTCAGCGAGAGCGACGACTTCTTGCCACGCGCCATCCTCTTCAATTTGTGAACCAACAACCAAAGCGGGATTGCGACTCCCGTCGAGCGCATGAACCAGGGCATCGAGAGCGGCGGGATCGGGCAAGACCGTTTGGTGCACGGCGCGGGCATTGACGGGCCGGCATTCGTGGGTCCAGTCGTCCATGGGAATGGAAATGAAGACCGGGCCGCGGGGCGGCTGCATGGCGAGGTGATAGCCGCGAATGATGGCGGCGGGGACATCCTCCGCGCGGAGCGGCTCGCAGGCCCATTTCACATAGGGCTTAACGACGTCGACGGCGCGGCTCACAAGAAAAGGTTCAGCCAGGACCTGGCGGCGATCCTGCTGGCCGGTGGTGACGACGAGCGGAACATGACCAGAAAAGGCGTCAATGATGGCGGAGAGGCCATTGCCGGCGCTGGCGATGGAATGCAAGTTAACGAATGCGGCCTTTCCGGTGGCCATGGCGTAACCGAGGGCCATGCCGGCAGCGGAGCGCTCGTGGAGACCGAGGACGTACTTGAAATCCGGGGGCATGTCGCGGAGAAAGGGGAGTTCGGTCGAGCCAGGATTACCGAAAATGACAGTCATTCCCAGGTTTCGCAGGAGTTGGTACGTAGTTTCCCTAACCGTGGCCAAGGTCACGCTCCGGAGACGCGGAATTTGGAATTGAAAGCTCCGAAAGTTATACCATTTTGGGCGATTTCGCGCGGTTGAAATGTGATGGCGCGCAGGCAGCGAGTATGGACGGAATAACTGGAGCTTGGCTGGGGATAAGTTCCGAATCGGGAATGGACCCCCTATACCCCCGGTGTTCTTCGTAAAAGCGGATTTTAAAGGAGTTAGGCCCTCACAGTGACGACGGGTGTTTGTAAGTGTTGATTCTAAAGAAATTGCAGAGGCGTATTTTGCGTCACGGTGACGGATGTGACGGGACCGGGAGAGTTGAAAGCCCCGGTCGGGCCGGAATCTCCGGCCCCGACTGGGGCGGAGCCTCCGATCGAAAGTCCCGACCGGGCCGGAATCTTTAATTGCGAAAATCATGGGACCTCCGATCGAAAGTTGAAGAGGAGTGCGGTAATTGCAGCGAGTGGTAACTGGCTTGGCAGTAAAGAGAGGGGGGGTACACCCCCCATGAAAATGGATGGTTATCAAAACAAAGGGGTTGCGCGAGGGGCATTTTGTAAGTAGCTGAACAGAAAAGGGATGGACGACGGGGAAAAGAGCATCGGTTAGGAGGAAGCGAGGAAGACGGCGGGAGAGGGAAGGATTGACGGGGATGGAGTGGATATTTCACACGGAAAAATAGCATGGAACTGTTACCTTGTCAAGTATGATTACGATGTGGTACTAGACTCGAATGGGTTGCGTAGTACTTTCGAACTGAAATTGCGCCGTAATAGGAAGAAAAGAAAGCCTTAACGAAGATCGGTGGGCTCATTGGGTTATGAAAAAAGGTGACGGGGTAGTTTCCGGTTTGCGCGTTATATGGCCAAGTGAGGCTGGCCGTTACACTTTCAACTTTCCGGAGCGCCGTTTGTGGCCAGTGATTGATGGCCTCCCATATTGGCCCGTTTTTCCTGTGCTACGGTGCAACGGAATCCCGTCGCCGCGCACTATATGAACAAATGCATCGCCCTAGCGCCGCTGGGCGGGCAATCAGAAAAATCCTTCGCGGTGCTCACGGAGGTTTCCATGACTCGATCCGCTTTGCGTTGCCTCTTCATGTCTCTGGCTTTCCTAATGGGCAGTGCCCTCCTGACGAGTGCTTCGTCATTTACGCCACTCGCTTGGCAACAAGTCGTCCGCAAGCACAAGATCAAAGCGTTCGTCGGACAACGCAAGCATACAACGTGGATCCGCGACCAGAATCGGAACTTCATCGATGATGAACTCGAGCGCCGCTTCCACTCCGGTCAAAATGTGAACATCATCGTGGATCTCAATACGTGCCTGCCTAGCGGGAAAATTGAGGAGTTGCTCGGAAAGTTCGGCCGCGTGAAGTACATCGAGAAGCTCGTCACCGCCGTCCTGCTCGACCGGGTGAGCTTCGACGATTTACCCAAGATCGCCGCCTTGCCCGAGGTCGCCATGGTTGAGTGGCAGGAAGTCGGGCAGATCATGAATGACGTCAGCACTCGCGCAGTCCAGGCCCGCGCCAGCAACACCTACTCTCCGAATACCGCCGAGGATCACGGCTTTACCGGCGCGGGCGTGAACGTCGCCATTGTGGACACGGGAGTAGATGACACGCATGAAGCATTCAAGGGGAAATTTATCGCCGGCTTCGACGCGACCAATCCTTCGGACCCAGGGGATGGCAGCGCGCATCCCGGCGACGACAACGGGCATGGCACGCACGTTGCCGGGAGCGCCCTCGGTCTCGAAACGGCCGGACGCAAATGCCGGACGCCCGACGACGGCTCCCCGAATAATTGTGGTGGAGTCGCGCCCGGCGCAGGAGTGGTGGCGATCAAGGTCTGCAACGCATCCGGCACTTGTCCGAACATACAGCAAGGACTGGATTGGCTCGGCACGCATGCCGCGGCTTTCAAAGTCCGCGTTGCGAATATGAGCCTAGGTGGCTGCGCCGATGACGACGGCACAAGCGCCATGGCCCAGCAGGTGAACTATCTTGTGGCCATTGGAGTGGTGATGTCGGTTGCCCACGGGAACTCGCCCAACTGCGGCGTCTCCGCCGGCACCCAGCTCACCGGTTCCCCCGGCTCCGCCTCTTTCGCCATCACCGTCAACGCCAGCGACGACCAAGGGACCGTCACTCGAAACGACGACACGATTGCGTCTAACTTCTACATGGTCGGGCCGCGCAAGGATTTCAATCTGACCTCTCCCGACCTGCTGGCGTTGAAGCCCGACATCACCGCTCCCGGCGGAAGGTTCCAGCCCCCGGCGGGCACCGACAATCCACTGTTCGACATCTGGTCCGCATGTAGCGGCAGCGCCGCCTCGTCCTTCACCCAATGCGTGGGCACAAGTACAACGGAGTATCACCCCGACTCTGGCACCTCCATGGCCACGCCCCATGTGACCGGTGCCGCTGCCGACATCATCCAAGCCCGTCCAGACATGGATCCAGCCAGCCTAAAGGATTTGATCCTTCGCACAGCCGATACATCGCGGAACTTCACGCTGGGCGGCGCTACGTTTCCGGCAGTGGATCCAGCTTGGAACAGCGGTTTCGGGTACGGCCTATTGAACGTCTGGAACGCCATCAACACAGCCGCTGCCACCGACGTTGGTTTTCCTAGCTGTGTGGGTCCACCCGCCACCCCCGGCGGCATCTGCACTTTGGCCCCTCCCAATCCTCCCTGGGAGAACAGCGTCGACATCACTACGGCCGCGCCTCCCGTCACTGGCGTTGCCAATACCATTACGGCACAGGTAAAGAACTTCGGCTCCGTCCCTGCCACGGTCCTGATCAACTTTGGCGTTTACGAGCTTGCCGTTGGCAACAATCAGTTCTTCCACCTCGGAGCAGTGCAGGTGACCATTGCGCCGGGCGCAACCGTTCCGGTCCAGCAGGCCTGGACTCCCGGCGCACCCAGTCATCAATGCATTCAAGTAGGCATCGAGTACGGTCTAGACACCAACTACGCAAACAATCTCACCCAACGCAACGAGTCCGTGTCTGCGTCGGCCTTCGACATCCGCGTTGAAGATCCCTACATGGTACCCGCTCGCTTCGATGTCGTTACGCGTAGCAGAAACGAAAAGTGGAGGTGCGAGGCGGCCGAAAAAACTTTCATACTTGCTCCATTTGAATGCCCGCGCATGTTGCGAGTGAACTTCACCGCTCCCAAGGGCACGCGGGAGGGACAAGAGCAGGCTTGCGAAATCGCCGTCTTTGCCACTCCCGAAAAATCGGGCAAGCGTCAGCTAATTGGCGGTGTGACCGTCCATACGGTCGTCCCCTCGCCTTGTCAGTTCATCGGCGCCGTGGTCGGCTCTGCTGGAGAGCCTTTGACCGACGCGCACTTAGTCTTTGAGATGGATGACCCCGAAGTCGACAAAGCCGACTCACCCAAACCAGTTACTCTGACGACCGGGCCGGGCGGCGCTTTTGCTGCCACTCTGTACCCCTATCGGACCTACCGCGTGCTTGTGGAGAGGGCGGGGATGGGCCGAGGTGAATTCAAGTTCAAGGGGCGCTGTGGCGTGTGCCTGAAAATCCGACTCACTCGAGAAGGCGCCAGCCTCGAGGATCAAGACTGACGGGCAACGGACGATTCAGAGATTTCTACAGGACTGCTGGGGAAGGGGACTCAAATGGCGTCCCAGTCCCCAGACCCCTGCTAGGAGATACAAAAAAAGCTGATTAAAATCTGCAAGTGTGCCCAACGAATTTGTCTCACGACAGGGGTTCATCCCAAAAATTGGGTCTAACTTGGGTCCAATAACTCCTGAATACAAAATCGTGATCCAACAGATACGCAGAGCCAGGGAAAAGCAACGAGATAACACATCTGGATTTATGTTCGAAGCAGAGGGTAGGGGGTTCGAGCCCCTCCGCGCCCGGCGCACTCAGAAGTTATTCTGCCACGTGGGTGTATTCCCTGCTGGGCCCCTGTTCTGCGAAGCGAGCGAGAGGTCCCGTTGCGGGAACTTGCGGCGCGTGTAACCAACTGCCCTTGGATGTGTAGTCGGGTAGCCGGAAACTGACCCACCACCGAAAGAGACGCGCTGCGATGGGTGGAGGCGCGTTGTCAAATTCGCGTTCAAAAACGATAGTATTGTTGCGTTGTGCCGAAGTTGAAGTTGCAATGGAGAAAAAGCCTCAGGCCTGAAGGCCTGAGCTACAGCGTTGGATCAAGGCGAGTCGGTGTGGATGGCGCGGAAGTGAGTTTTGGAAAATGAGAGCGAGGAGACGGGAGACAGAATGGGCGTGAAGATTTGCGTGGTGGGATGCGGGGCGATTGGGAGCGTGTTTGCGGCGCATCTGGCGCGGCTCGAGGACGCGGAGGTCTATGCGTACGATACGTCCGAGGAGCATACGCGAGCGATGCGGGAGCGCGGGTTGGAAATTAGCGGGGCGGCGAATTTCACGGCGAGAGTGAATGCCACTTCGAATGCTCGGGAGATTCCACGGTGCGATTTCGGGATTTTTGCGACGAAGAGTATTCACACGCGAAAGGCGATCGAGCAAACGGCGCATCTTTTTGGCGGCGGGAGCCCGGTGTGCTCGGTGCAGAACGGACTGGGGAACGAAGAGATACTGGCGGAGCACGCGAAGCAGGTGATTCGCGGGGCGACGTCGATGGCCGCGCACATGAAAGGGCCGGGCAAGGCGGGGTTTGAATTTTACGCCGACCTGTGGATCGGGCCGTTCGAGCCGTCAGGGACGCCCTTCGCGAGCGTTGAGAAACTGGCGGAGATTCTGAATCGCGCGGGGCTGCGGGCGATTGCGCTGCGGGATGCGCGGGGCGCGCAATGGACGAAGCTGGTGTTCAATGCCGCGGTGAATCCCGTGGGGGCGCTGACGCGGCTGCATCACGGAGCGGCAACGCGGTTTGCGCCGACGGGGTCGCTCTACGAGGCGCTGCTGCAAGAGGGCGAGGCGGTGGCGAAGGCGCTGGGGATCACATTGCACGGCGATCCGCGGAAGATTATCGCGGAAGGAGCGAGCGCGCCGGAAAAACGGAATGCCAGTATGTTGATGGACGTGCTCGCGAAGCGGCAAACGGAAGTGGATTACATGAATGGAGCGATTGCGGATTTGGGGGAGAAGCTCGGAGTGCCGGTGCCGTTGAACCGGGCGATTTGGAGATTGGTCAAAGGGTTGGAACATTCGTGGACGGAGCCGGGGTGAGGGGAAAGCGGCAGTTGAGAGTTTGCAGTTGACGGTTTTCAGTTGAGAGTCTAGAGACCCGCCACGACGGGGAGGAAGCAGGCGCGAGCTAGTTCTGGATTCTCTTGCCATCCACTTTGAAACGAAAGAGAACGTAGGGTTTTTGGCGGAGATCCTGGCCATTGTGAAAGACGCCCTGGCGTTCAATCTGATTCGCGGTGAAATAGAGATAGCCGTCGGCGGCGAAAGACAACGTATCCGGCCACAAGATGCGCGGATCGTGGACCAGCGTTTCGATTTCGTTTGGTGAAGACCAGCGGCGAATAGCGTTGTGCTCGTAGTCGCTGAGATAGACGCGGCCCTGGGCGTCGGCTTCGAGGCCGTCACTCGCTCCGCCCTTTTCGCCGAGGTCTTTTACGGTGGCGGTGACCTCGGCGTCTGATTTGCTGCGGTCGGCGAGGGCGTCCACGCTGACGGAATATAGATGACGGCTGGTGAGGGGGCAGTAGTAGAGAGTTTTTTCGTCGGCGCTGAGGGCGATGCCGTCGGAACCGACGGCGAAGCGCGCGGGAGGCTGACCGGGAAGGCGCATCTGGAGGATTTGGCCTTCGACGACGGGAACGAAAGCGGGGTCGGGCTTGGTTGAGGGATGATCGTTGAGGCGCCGCCAGCTCTTTCCGCTGGCGAGATCGACAACGATGATGCCGTTCGGGCCGGGAGAAGAAGAGTCGGTGATGAAGGCCATACCTTCAGGACCGCGGTGCAGGTCGAAGCGCACGTCGTTGAGATAGGTTGTGGGCAGAGCCACATCGGGCGGGAAAATAATTTTCTTGAAAATTTGATTGGTGCGGAGATCCACGCCAAGGAGTTTTGGGCCGCCAGTTTTGACGGGGCCAAAGGCGATGCTGCCGGTGTCGAGAATCCAGAGGCGGTTGCCGGTGGGATCAACGACGACGGATTGGACGGAGACGAATTTGTCCGCCTGATTGTCGGTGGGAGCGTAATGGTTGATGTCCGCGCTGGGATAGGGCAGGGTCTTGCCGTCTTTGACTTCTGCAACGGTGTATTCGACGTCGTCGCCCCACTTAGGAAAATTCACGAAGATGCGGCCGCTGTTGGCGACGGTGACGCCGGTGGGCATGGGGCCATGGAAGGTGGCGACGACTTCGAGCTGGCCGATGACGCGATCGCGGGCGAGTTCCTGCGCTGAGGATAGAGGACAAAGCAGGGAGAGCAAAATCAGAAGCGAAATGAGTTTCATAGCTCCTCGTTTCAGATGATGAAACGCACAGTGGAATCACGAAGCTGACAGAATTTTACTTCATTGAGCGAGGAATTCCATCTTGCCTGACATGCGTGAATCACGGAAGATGTGTGCGTCGAGGCGTGGCGGACAACGCGGCGGCGTCATCGGCAATGCAAGCGGCCAGGGGAAACTATGCATCGTAGAACTGTGATCCTTTTCGCGATTGGAATGGCGGTCTTGAACGGCGCGGGATGCCATACGTCCTCGACGGAGAAAGCGAAGACGGAGGAAGCCGTTTCCGCGGCGAATGTGGATGGCGCGAGAATCATCAACGCGGACCAGGAGCCGGGAAACTGGATGAGCTATGGGCGGACGTACAGCGAGCAGCGGTTCAGCCCGTTGAAACAGATCAATGATCAGAACGTGGGGCAACTCGGGCTGGCGTGGTACGTGGATTTGGACACGCGGCGAGGGCAGGAGGCGACGCCGATCGTGGTGGACGGAGTGATGTACTTCACGACGGCGTGGAGCAAGGTCGTTGCGGTGAGAGCAGCGACGGGGGAAAAGCTGTGGTCGTACGATCCGAAAGTGCCGCCGGAATGGGCGGTGAATGCATGTTGCGACGTTGTGAATCGAGGCGTGGCGGTTTGGCGAGGGAAAGTTTTTGTGGGGACGCTGGACGGGCGGCTGGTGGCGCTCGAAGCGGCGACGGGAAAACCAGCGTGGGAAACGCTGACCATCGACCCGAAATACCGCTACACGATCACGGGAGCGCCGCGGGTAGTAAAAGGCAAGGTGCTGATCGGGAATGGCGGCGCGGAACTCGGAGTGCGGGGATACATCTCCGCCTACGATGCGGAGACGGGAAAGCTGGCGTGGCGCTTTTATACGGTGCCGGGAGATCCATCGAAGCCATTCGAAAGTCCGGCTTTGGAAAAGGCCGCGAAGACATGGAGCGGCAGATGGTGGAAGTTCGGCGGAGGGGGAACCGTCTGGGACACGATTGTGTATGACCCGGAACTGGATCTGATTTATTTTGGGGTGGGCAATGGAACGCCGTGGGTGCGCAGAATGCGTAGCCCGCAGGGCGGGGATAATTTGTTCACCTGCTCGATCGTCGCGGTGAAGGCGGAGACAGGGGAATACGTTTGGCATTACCAGGAGACGCCGGGAGACGCGTGGGATTTCGATTCGGCGGAGCCGATTATTCTTGCGGACCTTAAGATCGGAGAGAGTGCGCGAAAAGTTCTGCTGCACGCGCCGAAAAACGGTTTCCTTTATGTGCTGGACCGTGCCACGGGGAAATTGATTTCCGCGAAGCCGTACACGGCGGTGAGCTGGGCGAGCGGGATTGATCCCAAGAGCGGCCAGCCTATCGTGAACGCGAACGCGCGATACGACGAGGACGGAAAAGGAGCACCGGTCGCTCCGGGGCCGCTGGGCGGGCACAGCTGGCATTCCATGTCGTACAGCCCGCTGACAGGATTGGTTTATATTCCGGTGCAGGATGCGGGATTCTTCTACAAGCCGGACGAGAAGTTCGCCGAGAAATCGCTGGGGTTCAACGCGGGGATCGACTTCGTGGCCGGGGGCATGCCGCAGAAACCGGAAATCAAGAAGACCATCCTCGAGAGCATCAAGGGACACTTGAGCGCGTGGGACCCGGTGCAGCAAAAAGAAGTATGGCGGGTGGAGCGCAAGAGCCCGGTAAACGGCGGAGTGCTCTCGACGGCGGGGAATCTGGTGTTCGAAGGGACGGCGCAGGGAACTTTGGAAGGGTATCGCGCGGACACGGGGCAGAAGGTGTGGTCAACCGACACGCAAAGCGGAGTGATCGCGGCTCCGATCACTTACATCGTGGGCGGAGAACAGTACGTAGCGGTGGTGGTGGGATGGGGCGGCGTTTTTCCGCTTGCCACAGGTGAGGTCGCACTTTCAAGCGGAAGAACACAGAATGTGAGCCGAGTGCTGGCATTCAAGATCGGGGGGAAGGCCAGTTTGCCTGTGCTGGCGGAGATTCCACAGCGCGAGTTGAAGCCGCCGCGCGCGACAGCGAACGCGATGACCGTTCAAAAGGGCGAGGCGCTGTACCAGAGATATTGCTCGGTGTGCCACGGCGACGTGGCGGTGAGCGGCGGAGTGTTACCCGATCTGCGATATTCCGGGACACTCGAAAGTGATCAATGGTTCGAAGTGGTGTTGAAGGGGATGCTGAAGCAATTTGGGATGGTTTCGTTCGAAAAGGAACTCTCTCGCGCTGATGCGGCGGCGATTCGCGCGTATGTCATCGCGCGCGCGAATCAATCGCTGGCGGAACAGAAGCGAATCGAGAAGTAAATCGATTGCAAATGTCCGGCGGAATCCGCGTCAGGAACGGAATTGCGCGATCGTCGTGTTGAAGGCTTTGGTTGCGGCAACGTCGAGCGGCAAAGGACGTAGTTCCGCGGATAAGACCTCAATTCCGTACGGGCCCGCGTAGCCTGTTTTCTCCATGGCGGCAAGGAAACCCTTGACGTCAAACTCGCCCTCACCACAAAACCTGCGGTGGTTGATCGTGTCCTCATGCAGGCTCCAGGGCGCGGTGAAAGTCCCGTCGTTGATCTCGACACCGACAATATATTTCAGAGGGACGCGGCTCACTTCTTCATAGGGGATACCCAGTTTGACCACGTGCCACAGGTCGAAGATAATGCCGCCGTTCTTTGCGCCCGCGCCTTCGATCATGGTCAAGGAGTCCTTCAGCGTATCGAGCATGCCGAAGGGCATCAATTCGAAACCGATCTTGGTCCCATGCTCCGCAGCTTCGGCGCAGAGAGCGGCGAAGGATTCAATCAGGCGGGGCATTGAATATTTTTCCTTGTAAAAGTCGCCGACCTTGAGATGCTTTGCTTTCAGCACCTCGGCCGCTTCAAAGAATTTTCTCTTCTGTAAATCGGATTGCTTTTTTCTTTCGCCGTCTAGAAACCAGTCGCGGAGAAATTCGAGCTCAACATATTTCATGCCGTTATCGTCGAGGATCCGTTTCATCTCCTTCAGGCTTCTGGTCTTGAGGATGTGATCCAGGTCGGCATCCCAAATTCCCAGGCCTTTGAAGCCGGCTTTCGCGGCCGCTTCCACGCGATCCTTGAAATCAAATGTGCTGTATTCCGCGTCGGTATGGGGCTCGGCGCGTCCAGCTAGAGTCCAGAAAGAAGCGATGAGCTCGATGTCTTGTTTCACGGGCGGTGGCTCCTTGTTTTCACGCGGGATTCTTCAATTCTGTCGTTATCAAATGGATGTCCGAAGTTCCGATGTTTTCGACGGAGTGCGGCGGCAAGGGATCGATCCACTGTGAGGCAGGAGTCGGGGGTTGCGGCCCGGCTGTGCGGCTGTCGAAAAGTAACTTGTTATTTTCGTCGCGGCGGAGGAAATCGCTGCTGCTCAGGACATAGACGGCGCCGGGCCAGCGGTGCGTGTGCACGGGCACGAACTGGCCCGGCTTGATGAGAACCTCGAGGACGCGCACGCTCTCGTTTTCGAAGAGCACGCGATGGTACTCCCGCGCAGCGGTCACGGCATCCAGGGAATCCGGCCATGGCCACGGCGGGGATACTTCACGCTTTCCTTCTGCACTCACTGCGGCCTCCCCGTCCCTTTTTCAACGCGCGGCGTCAAACACTGCGCGCTTTCAACTGTTGCGAAATGTACTCAGCCTGCCGCAACGCCAAAGCCACGATGGTCAAAGTGGGATTTGCGGCGCCGGGCGTGCTCAAAGCGCTGCCGTCAGAAATAAACAAATTCTTGATGTCGTGAGCCCGGCCCCAGGCATTCGTTACCCCGTCGCGCGGATCGGCGCTCATGCGAGCGGTGCAGAGATTATGTGTCGCGGGAGGGACCGGGCCGAGCACGACGCGTTTGGCCCCGATCGCATCGTACATTTTCGACATTTGCCCCTGCGCATGTTTGCGCATGGCCTGGTCATTGGCGTGATCGTCCACGTGGACATTGGGCACAGGCAGACCGAAGGCATCCTTGAGCGAGGAATTCAGCGTGATGCGATTGCCTGCACGCGGCATGTCTTCGCCATTGATAAACATGCCTGCCATGTTGCGGTAGCCTTCCATGATCGAGGCAAAATCCCTGCCCCAGCCGTAAGGTAAGCCGACCAGAGGAAAGGTCGGCAGGTCGAGCGTAAGCAGCTCGATTCGGTATCCACCGACGAACCCGCGGCGCGGTTCGTTGATCACTTCGTCTTCGACAACGCCGGCGAGCGTTGCGCCGCGCCAGGAAAAGACAGGCTTTTCAAAAATCCCCCAAACGAAGCCGGTGATCTGGTGGCAGTAGTTCCGTCCGACCTGGCCGGAGGAGTTGCCAAGGCCAAGCGGAAACTTTGAGGACTCCGAGAGAAGGAGCAAGCGGGCCGTCTCGATGGCATTGCCCGCCACGCAGACGAGGCGCGCTTTTTGGCGTTGTTCTTTTCCGTGGTCGTCGCGGTAGATGACGGCATTGACGCGTCCGTCGGGCCCATGCTCGATGCGGGTGGCGGTGCATTCGATGCGCAGATCCAGGTTGCCGGTCGCTTCGGCGCGGGGAATCTCTGTGTACAGGGTGCTCCACTTGGCGCCCATCTTGCAGCCTTGGACACAGAAGCCCTGTTGGATGCAGAAACCACGGCCATCGAAGGCGCGGGAATTGATGGCCATGTGACCGGTGTGCACCTGCTTGTAGCCGAGTTTCTTCGCTCCCGCGTACATCACCTTGAAGTTGTTTGAAGCAGGCAAGCCCGGGACGCCGTTGCGGCGGGTTACGCCGAGCCGGCGCTCCGCAAGGTCGTAATATTTCTCGAGCTCGTCATACTTGAAAGGCCAGTCGATCAGCGACGTGTCGGCAATATTTCCGTAAATCGTTTTCGCACGGAGCTCCCAGGGCTGAAGCCGTGGCGCGGAGGCCGTCCAGTGCACGGTTGTTCCGCCGACAGTTTTGCAATGCCACGCGGGTAAAGCGGGAAAATCGCGCGCGACACCCCAAGTCCCGCTCTGCGTGCGGGGATCGAGCCAGGTCAGTTGCTGGAACGCCTCACCAGGGACTTGCGAAAAAGTTTCGAGCGACTGGCGTTTGCCGGCCTCGAGCAGAACAACCTTTATCCCGCGCCGTGTCAATTCATGCGCTAGCGTCCCGCCACCGGCGCCAGAGCCGATGATCACGACAGCGCTATCGTCTTTGAGATCAATGTGAGCCATGGTTCGATTCTCCGCGAGTCATGCTCCAACGGGCATGGGGCCGCTGTCCTCCAGCGGAACTTCGGGCAGCCAGCGCAGATCATTAAATCCGCGCAAGAGATATCCGCCCTTTGAGAAAGCTTCGCCTTCGTAGCCAAAGTAGGCATAGGCCATGGGGGTGGCATAGAGAACCTGCACCGTCTTCAAGCGCATCATTTGAAAGAAATCCGAAGATTCCACCTTCTTGAGAGCCTCGACGCGGTCATTTTCGGAGCTCATTGCGAAGCTTGCTCCAAGGCCTGCCACACCTTCCTTGAGCATCTTGTAAGTTTTCTCGTTCTTGCTCGCTTCTCCATCGACGGCCTGGATCACGAGCGCGTAAGCCGCGTCATCCAGTTTGTCGTGCGGGCAGATAGTGCGGGCCGCGGCCAGAAGCGTCGCGCCCTCGGAACTGGTGAGAGCTGTCAGATCCACGGCCCAAGCAGGACCGCGCGCGACCAGCGCGAGAGGGCTGCCAACAACGACCAAACCCGTGAGCAGGCCGGTAGTGGTCTTTAGCAATTCCCGGCGATTCAAAGCGATGGGTTGGTCCATAGCTTCCCCTTCTTCTGCACAAAGCAACGGCTCATCCCTACCGGAACCTGGCAAGCATTCCAGCGAGATTTGTCAGATGGTAAGGAAAATATCGCATTTGACAGGCTGCCAAGAAGCAAAAAATCTACCCGCAAGCTTCTTTTGGGGCGGATACCGCACTTTACAGATGCCTTGGCAATTGGAATTCTCACCGCGTGGATGCAACTTTCTGAGTCAGCAACCCAGAAATCAAGTGCTGTGCGAATTCCTCCCCGATTTCGACGGAATCGGCTTCGCCATAGGGATCGAACCAGTAGGGAATCCAGTTGATCGAGCCGAGGATGGCGAAGGTGGCCAGCTTGGGATCCGCGCGGCGGAAAACACCCGCTTTAGTTCCGTCGGTGATGATGCGCCGGATACCCCGGTCAAAACGGTCGCGCTTGGCAATCACGAGCTTTCGCCGGGAAGGTGAAAGCGCCTGCACGTCCATGGTCAGGGCCGTTCCGCGTAATTCGTCAATCATCATATGAACGAAGGAGACGATGACCCGGCGCAATTTTTCCTGCGGGGGATGGGAGCTGTCTTCGACCTTTTTCAGCATTTTCAGGAGAAGGTCAAGGGCAAATTCATGGCAGGCAAACAGGATGTCCTCTTTATCCCGGAAGTAATAGTAGAGGTTCCCCTTAGTCATGTGGAGAGCGCTGGCAATTTCATCCACACTCGCACCGTAGTAGCCGCGCCGGCGAAAGGCGGCCGCGGCGCTCTTCAGGATTTCCAGACGCATTTCGCCGTTTTTGTTTTCTCTGTTGGTCATTCTGGCAATTCTGAACCGGTGCTGTGGAACCAGTCAGAGCAATCCCAGGGATTATATGGGATTTTTCTGTAACGCGCAGAGGGCGTAAATCTCAACAAAATTTCCCTTCGATACCGTCAGTTACTTCTTTCGGGTGTAAATCGTCTGGAAGTGAAAGGCGACGACCGTCCGGCAATCCTCGCAATCGTCATGCATCTCCTCTGGCCGCACAGGTTCAGCCCGGACCTCGTATCCCAATTGACTGTAAAGCTCCATCACTTCCTTGGCGCGTTGCTCATCGGCAGTAAAGCGGCGCTCCCATCCTTCGGCCACCAACGCAGGATCCGGCTGAAGCTGGGCATCGGAGAGCACTCGTTCAGCGGAACGCTCGAGCAAGGCTTCTATTTTGATCAACTTGTTCATCACCGGCCCTCGGCGGTCAGTTTTCCATCCGGACCTCGTCGCCGTTGCCGTTTTGGACGACGGTCGAATTCAGTTTTTGCAGCCGTCGCTGCGCCAGAATGGCGGCGCCCAGCGCGCCGACGAACTGCACGAGCTTTTCCGGTGGAACATTCACTTCGGCTTTAAGATGCTCGCGCACAACGCGCGCCATGGTTTCAAAACGCAGGATGCCGCCGATCAGGGTGAACTCGGGCTCCATCTGGACGCGCTTCATCAATTGCACCGAGCGGTCCACCAGCGAGGCGACCGCGCCGTGCATGATGTCCGCCGGCGCACTTCCCACGGACAATTGGTTGATTACCTCCGATTCGGCAAAAACAGCACAAACGCCCGAGATCGCGACTTGTTGCTTGGAAGTAGCCACCAGCGGGCCGATCTCCGTGGTGGAGTAACCCATGTACCGGGCGGTCTTTTCCAGGAATGCGCCCGTTCCAGCAGCACATTTGTCATTGAGGCGGAAGGACTTGACCCTGGCGGAGTCGTCGATCCGCGTGGCTTTCATCGTCTGCCCGCCAACGTCGAGAATCGTGCGAGTCCCCGGAAAAAAGAAGGTCGCGCCGCGAGCGCTGGCGGTCAGGTCCGTCACTTGAGTATCGCTGAAGGAAACCATGTGACGCCCGAATCCGGTGGCCACGACGTAAGAAATATCGGATTCGATCAGCCCGGCACTTTTCAGAGCATCCTGATAGACCTGACGGGCCACTTCCGCCAGTTTGAAACCCGTACTGTTCAGAGCGTGACTGAGAATCACCTCATGCTCGTTCAGAATCACCGCTTTCGTGTAGGTGGAACCAACATCGATTCCGGCAGTAAAAATCATGACGGCCTCCCTGAGGCACCGGCGGGCGCCCGTCCGGCTAGAACATGGTCCAAAGCAAATAGAGCGGCGCCCAGCGCGCCCATGAAGTGCGAATCTTCGCTGACATTCAGTTTGGCGCCGAGCCCTTTCTGCAGCGCTTCGATCATTCCAATATTGCGCGCCACTCCGCCGGTGAAAGTGATCTGCTCCTCAACACCTACGCGACGCAGGAGTCCGATGGAGCGCGCGGCAATCGACTGGTGAACTCCCTGCAGAATATCTTCGATTTTTTTCCCTTTGCCCAGCCACGACAGCACTTCGGACTCGGCAAATACGGTGCAGGTGGTGCTGATACGCACGGGCCGTTCGGAGCGCAAGGCGGTCGGGCCCAATTGGTCCAGAGGGATGTCCAGAGCGCTGGAGGCCGCTCCCAGGAATCTTCCGGTACCGGCCGCGCATTTGTCGTTCATGCAAAAATCCACGATCTCGCCGGAGGGGCGGACCCGGATCGCTTTGGTATCTTGACCACCCATGTCGATGACCGTGCGTGTTCCGGGGAACATGTGCACTGCACCACGGCCATGACAACTGATCTCCGTGACCTGGGTATTTCCGAAAGTTACGCGGTAGCGGCCGTATCCAGTGCCGACCACGTATTCGACTTCTTCTTCCTGCACGTTTGCGCTCTTTAGGGCCTCCGTGAATGCTTGTTCCGCGGCAGTAATCACGTTCGCTCCGGTGTCTATGAGCGCGCGCCCCACGATGTTTTTCGCTTCGTTGATCACAACGGCTTTGGTCTGGGTGGATCCCACATCAACTCCTGCGGTGTAAGCCATTTTTCATTCCTTCCGGTGCAGAATTCTTCCGTATCAACGGGCCGCAGCTTCTTGCTGTTTGCGGGATGCGAGGCCTTCAAAAAAAGCGTCAATGCGGTTCTTCATCTGTGCTTCGGTGACCACACGGCGATCCATCATGTCGGATTCGATGAAGAGACTCGGAATATCACGGGCGGCCATCAGCGCGCGCCGATTGTCCGCCATCCCGGTTGAAGTCGTCCGGCAGCTCTTGATGGGATGGTAGACCACGCCGTCCAGGTGAAAGGAATCGACCATCTCGATGATCGCCTTATCCTGGTAGAACATGCTGTCCATCGCGTCGCGCACGCTGATGAGGACGCCTTCGGCGAGGCTTTCCAGCGGGCGGGTCAGGTCGTACTCAAAACCGAGATTGGCGCCGCCGGAGGCGAACCAGAGATAAGTTGAGTGGACAAAGGTTCCACCCCACTCGGTAAACAGTTCGTTAAACCTCCGGAAAATGGGGTAGCAGGGAACACCGATGAAGGTCAGGCGGTACTTCTCATCGGTGAGCGTGCCGATTCCATGCTCGGCTTTATAGGCCATCTCTTCCACAAGATTTGTGAAATAACGGCCGCCTTCCGGCGCGCCGCGGAAGCTGTTTGTGACGCCCAAGTAGATGGTTCCGTCGGTGAGTGCATTAAATAGCGACGGGCGGGTCTTGTTGAACTCGAGAACCTGTTTCCATCCCCGCGACATTTCATTGGCGTAGCCCATCACTTCGCGAAGGCGGTCTATATCAAACTTGATTCCCGTCACGCGCTCGCAAAGCGCGATCAGTTCGGTGATCTGGGCTTGCACGTAGCGCCGGTCGTTCTCGAAGTCCGGATCGCCTTTCCAGGTTTGTGTCCCTGCCGCACGGGTGCCGGGTATGTCGAGCGTGAAGACAGGAATGTGATACATGCGTTCCCAGATCTCCGCCCACTTGATGTAGGTGTTGCAGGCGTTGGTCAGCACCGCGATGGAGGGTTTTGGAATGCGTCCCATCGGGTGCTCTCCGCCGCGTAATTGCACGGCCACATCCGCCTTCACATAGCCGCAGATATCCGGCGAATAGCCGTAATCTTCGGCCTGATTCAGAGTACTCATGCGCGACGCGCCGAACGGCCATTTGCAAGGAATTGATCTCCGGGAAGACCACGGGCAGGTTGAAAGTGCGCAAAATCTCGCACATGCTGCCCATCACGAAGACATAAGCGGACGGGCCGCCCTGTTCCGCGGTGCGGTTTAATTCCGAGAACCATTGGCGAAACAAATCAGCCCCTTCGCGATTTCCCCGCCCAACAATTACGTCTTGTTGTTGCTCGTTCATGGCTATGTCCTTCCTCAACTAAACAAAATGTTTTCCACGAAAGTTTCCAACTGAATTTCCATATGGTCAAAAGTCGTCATTTTTTCTTCAAACTCGCTGATGAAATAGGGAATGCCTTCCTTGTCCAGCGCGTGCAGGTAAGCCACCTGTTCTTCCAGGCCGGGCTCGCACATTTTTGCGGCCGTCAGAATCGCGGCGCTTGCGCGAGAATTCCTGATCCGCTCGATGAGCATCTTCTCCTTGGGCTTGCGGAGATCGTGCTGGACGGGGCTGTAAGAACTCTTTTCGAGATAGGCGGAGGCGAGGTTGAGAAGCGGATCACCGTCCAGGGGCACGTCTTCCAGAATCCAGCGCAACCCGATCAAGAGATCGTCATCGACAACATAGCAGGAGCGCGCGATTGCACGGATCAGGTCCAGCGGTGGCTGCTCGCAGAATCCGCCTTCGAAAACGAGACGAATCTTGTCTTGCTTCTTGTTGGGGCGGGCCGCTATCTGAGGCAGGACAGTCTCGAGAAGTTCGTTATGTTCCTCGCGCGGCATCAGCCCGCCGAGGGCGACAAGGACGTACGCCTCGTCCGCGGAAACCAGCCAGGGCGTGTCGCGCTTGATGGCATACAGTTCGCGAAGCAGAGCGCGGTTGCGGTTGTATACAGCCACGGAGCGGCGCAGATCGTCCTCTTTTACGGGCCCTCCAATAATTTTTTCGATGTCGCGTTGCAGGCGCGCATACTCGTTTCGCAGATAGGTGACCGCAGCGGGAGAATTCGCGTTCTGGGGGAGATAAAGAATCTGGCAAGGATAGGAGAAATTACGGCCCCAGACTGCTCCGAGGTTGCGGGCGGCGTCGCAGATCGGGTGCGTCACGAACATTTCTAGCGGCACCCTCTTGCTCAAGGCAAGCTCGAGCGAAGTCTTTAGGATCGAACAGAGATAGGAACCGAAGCGCGAATCGGCCTGAACGGCTTCGATTGGAGCGCCACGAACTTTGAATGGCAGCATTCCCGCTGCATGGACGATCTCCTCCGGAAAGTAAACCTGGAAATGCCCGACGACTTTTCCGCCGGAATCACGCCAGCGGCGCACCGTCGGAAAGGTCATATCTTCGAGCAATTCCCGGCATTCGTAGAGGACTTCGTCGAGCGGCTTATCGCGCCAAGCCTCAAAAGTACGAACGTTCATGAGAGTAACCTTCCTCTTTTAGCTCTTCCACAACGCCCCCCGGCCGCATAGGGCGGCAAGATTACGTGCCACCGAGGTATTGCCCGCCATCCACGCGCAGAATCTGTCCAGTGATGTGAGCCGCTCCGGGCCCGCATAAAAACAGAACCGACGCGGCGACATCCGCCGGTTCCAGAAAACTCCCTAACAGGCTTTCTGCGAGCGCCGCGTCCTTCACCGCTTGCGGCACGACTTCAGTCAGTGGCGTGCGCACCCAGCCAGGTTCGACCACGTTGATGAGGATTCCGAACCGGCCGACCTCCCGCGCGACACTTTTGGCTAACCCGATCAGCCCTGCTTTGCTTGCGGAATAAGCCGCGGTGCCAAATTTTCCGCGGGAGCCGTTGATGGACCCGATCAGCACGATTCGTCCGCTTTGCGCGTGGCGCAACCATGGAATAGAGTGGCGGAGAAGCAGGAACGCTCCGCGAAGATTCACTGTTTGCACGGAGTCCCAGTCTTCGGCGGTCATTTTCCAGATGACGGAGTCACGCGAAATCCCGCCGCGTGGACCACGAAATCGAGCCGTTGTTCGGATTTGAAGACCGACGCGACGGCGGCAATAACGGAGCTTTCTTCGCGGATATCGCATTTGACCCAACGGCACTTGTCACCTGGATCAGCGAGATCGAGAGAAACAGCGCGCGCACCTGCTTGCTCGAAAGCATCCAGGATGGCGCGGCCAATCGCGCCCGACCCGCCGGTCACGATGGCCACTTTTCCTGCCAAGTTTGTCGCTAGCTTTTGCATTCCCTCCCTTTCCTCTCGCGTTAGCATCCAGAAATGACTGCGCGAACGGTGCTTAGCTCACTTCGCGACCTTCTCGGGCTGCGCGACCCACGGAGCGATCTCGCGGACCAGTTCTTCGTTCCACCGCGCGCCTTGAGCGAGCCGCTGGCGAAGACGAATGAAATCCACTTCGCGTTCTTCTTTGGTTCCGTAATGGAAAGCGCGGAAGCCTGCGTTGGCTTCCGTCATCATGTTGAGCGAAAGCCAGGCGCGATTGCTCTTCGCGGTTCTTGTCCCAGTGCACGAGTTTGTGCTTGCGCAGACTCTCGATGGTCTTGATGAGGCAATCGGGCATCGTATAGAGAAGCTTTGTGCACATCTGCTCGACGGCCTCGTCGAGCAGGGACAAGATCCACCGTGCCTTTGGCCAGCAGCGATTTGCCTTCCTCGCGAGCCTGACCCGTCTTCCATTCGCCGAGCACCACGCGTCCGTACTCGTCCAGAACGCGGTCCGTCACGACGAGGGGATTCGCCATCCATCGTCCGTCGACTTTCAAGGCCGGAACGATCTGCGTGAGCCCACCAAGCCAGTAGAAGCGGTGGGCGCTCCAGGTCTCGCAGAGAGTTCCGCTATACATGGCACGCTCGATTCCCACATAGACGGGAAGAAAATCCGTGCTTCCGCCGTCCGGAGCGGAACCATGCTTCGGTCCGGCCTGACTGAAAAGTGCCGAGATCGCTTGCGATCGAGAAATCGCACGCCATGCCGATTTCCTGGCCGCCGCCCACGCGCACTCCATTCACGCGGCAGATCACGGGCTTGTCGCACTGCAGAATGGTCGTGACCATGTCGTTGAAGACGCGCATGTACTGGCGGTATTCGCCCGGCGCGCCGGCGTAGTACTCGGCGTATTCGCGTGTGTTTCCGCCGCTGCAGAAAGCGCGCGTTCCGGCGCCCGTTAGAACCACGGCCACCGCCGCGCGATCGTTGCTCGCCTCGCGCAATGCCAGAATCACTTCCTTGGCCATGGAAGTCGTATAGCTATTGAGCTCGTTCGGATTGTTGAGCGTGATCCAAACGTTGTGGAGACCGTCGACGGGCTTGCCCGAGCGATCGCGCACGGGCCGGCGTTCGAACGAGTATCTCCCGCGGAGAAAAAGTCTTCAACGAGGTTGTGATTTTTCACCTTACTGCCTCCCATCAGTGCTGCCCATTACTCGGACCGGGCTGCAAAATTGCGCGGCGACGCACGGCATGTTTTGCAACTGCATCGAGAATAGCCGGGGCCTCTGCCAGCGGATGGAGTTCCACGTAAGGAGCGAGAACAATCTTCCTTCGAGGACCATCTGCAGGGCGCCGGGATACTGATCCGGCGGGCAGCCCCAGTTGCCGCGCGCGGTCGCATCAAACGCCATCAAATTCGATAGCCGAAGTTCGACGGTTTTCGGTGTGAAACCGACGACCGCCAGGTACGCGCCGTGATCCAGCAGGCCGAAGGCCGTGGCCTGGCCAACCGGCGTGCCGCTCATTTCGAAAATCTTCAACCCAATGCCCTTTCGCCCACTTTCTTTGACGAACGTGCGTACAGCTGCCTTCAGGCCCTTGAGGTCCGTCGTGCTGGCATCGAGAGCGAGGCTGGCACCATGCCGAGCGGCAAGATCCAGCCGCTCGCGATCGATGTCGATGGCTACAACCGCTGCGCCCAGCGCGGCCGCAATCTGCACGCCGAATCCACCAACACCTCCGGCGCCCACAATCACCGCCACATCTTCGGACCCAAGCCTCGCTCTTCGAATCGCTTCGTAAGGTGTCGTCACCGCGTCGGCGACCACCGAGAGCATCTCGAGCGTGACGCCTGATGGGAGAGCTTCGGGGACGGGACACGAGCCCGCGGGATGGCACGAGCACGTGCGCTGGCAAAACCACCGTCGCCGTCATTGCCCGGCATGAACTGCTGGCGGCAGATCGTCGCTCGTCCCGCCCGGCACGCCGGACATGACCCGCAGGGAATCACAGCCGGAACGATCACCGATCGCCCGAGCCAGCTTCCAGCATTTTCTCCCAGCAGCAACGACCCGTCCGGAAATTTCATGTCCCAGGATCAGCGGTAGAGGGTGGCGAGTCGGCACACCGTCGAATGCAAAGCCGACGTCTGTGTGGCAAACGCCGCAGCCGGCAACCTGCAAGACGACCTCATCGGGGCCGGGAGCGAGGTCGGGGATTTCGCAAGGCTGCAGAGGCGTGTTTGCAGCCGTTAAATGAAATCCATACCCGCCTTGAATGCCGGTCACTGTGAGCCCCTTTCTGCTGTTGGAGCCATCCGCAGGGCCGATGAAAGATAAGGTCGAACCTCACAGGATGAAGTGACCGCTGTCACAAGCCTTTGTGATCCATGCACATTAGAGATTGCTTTTACTGGTAGCGGCTTCTTATGAAGGGTGTCTGGAGAGACCTGCGAATTGAACGAATATTCAGAAGTCATACATCGTGACTCTGATATCTTGCCTGCTCTCAGTAAACATAGGGAACAATTGGCCCTATATAATTGAACAAGCGTTCAAAACATATCAGAGAACGGTGAGCGCGTCAAGCTCCTATTTTGGGGTGGGTGCCAGATATCGCCATCGCACGAATCCCGGGGAAGGACCGAGTTTTAAAAAGTCAGATGGAGGGATGTCTCGTCAAGAGCAGGCGCTCCGGCCGCATGTCATCCCCGCGCAACTCCCGCAGGGCATAGGTTACGAATTCAGCGGTAACTCTCTTGCGCCAGGTCATGTCGAAATCCGTATTATCAAGCGGCTTGGCAATGCGAGCCGCGAGAGCGGCGGCTTCAGCGATGGACTCCTGATTCAATGAGCGGCCCACTAGAAATCTCGCGGCCTCATCCGCGGCCAGCGGATGGCAGGCTACGGAACCGACGACAATGCGCGCATCCTCGACGACGCCATCCTTGGAAATGCGCGCCGCTGCTGCCACGGACAGCACAGGAAAATCGAAGGCACCGCGCCGCCTCAGCTTCCAATAGGTGCTCTTCCATCCTTGCGATGAATCGAGAAGCACTTCCGCCAGGAGCTCATCAGGCCTCCGTTTGATGTAATGGATGCCATCATTCTGGTAGAAGTCGGAAAGTAGGACTTCGCGCTCTCCGGAACGCGATACCAGGCGGACGCGTGCTCCGAGAGCCATCAGTGCCGGCGCCGTGTCCGTCGAGGAAACAGCCATGCACTTGGAGCTGCCCGGCGCGACCCAGCACGTCGTGCCGTCCTTTTTCAGGCAGAAACCGATCGACTTTCTCCATTCATAGCTCTGGTCGTAATAATTGCAGCGCGTATCCAGGCAGATGTTTCCGCCCAGCGTAGCCATATTTCGAATTTGGGGAGTGGCCACCATCGAAGCCGCTTGTGCCAAAGCCGTCAATCCGTTCCGGAAACGAGGATCCGCCCCGATCTCGGTGAGTGTGAGGCAAGCGCCGAGCCGCGAACCTGATTGACCCAATTCAACGTGGTCCAAGCCTTTAATTTGACGAAGGCTCATCAGAGTCCTCGGGACCTGTTGCCTCCGCTTCATGTTTGGGAGCAAATCCGTCCCGCCAGCGAGCGGCATCGCATTCGCGCCCTCGCCATTGAGAATATTCGCGGCTTCCTCCAGCGTACGAGGAGCGCGAAATTCGAAAAGGGGCAGCCGCATCATGGCGTGAGCACCTTCACTTTCTCTTGCCGGGGTTTTGCGCGGTGGGGAACGTCGTTCACCGCATTGCCATCTCCCCCTTCCCACGGCGGAGGAACGCGGAGAGCTTCCGGCCAATTCACTTGAGGAAAATGGCTCGGTCCAAAACGTGGCTCGCGGCCAGCTTTCTTTTCAGCCAGCGCTTTCATGATTTTTTCCGGCGTGATTGGGACCTCATCGATTCTCACGCCGATGGCGTCGTACACGGCATTGGCTACTGCCGGCATGATGGGAAGGAGCGGTCCCTGTCCGACTTCCTTCGCGCCAAAAGGGCCGCGCGGATCAGGTTCCTCGATCAGCTCGGTGATCACTTCAGGCATATCGAGTGAGGTCGGGCTCTTGTATTCCAGGATCGACGGAAACTTATGCACGAGCGCATGCGAGAGTTTTTTCGGAAGGCGCCGGAATTCCTGCTCTTCCATCAGCGCCTCGCCGAGGCCCATATAGACGCCGCCCTCGACCTGGCCTCGCACCAGCGTCGGATTCAGCGCTCGCCCGATGTCATGCGCGATCCATATCTTCGGGACGGTGATCCAGCCAGTTACCGGATTCACCTGAACTTCGACCACCGCGGCGGAATAAGAGTAAGTCGGAGATGGCCCCACACCGCCGCCCTTGTACAGAGCAGGAGACTTCGGCGGAGTGTAGGAGCCAACGGTGCCAATCGTGCCGAAACGCGCTTCCGCCAGACAAATGGCTTCGGCGAAGGTGACTCCATTTTCCGGCGCGGCGGAATCGAAAACACGCTTGCCGGCGAAGCGCAGCCGCTCCTTTGGCAATTCTAGCTTTTGCGCGACAGCCTCGGCGAGCAACGCCTTGCCACGTTCCGCGGCCTGCAAAGCAGCATTTCCGGCCATCAGCGTGACGCGGCTGGAATAGGAACCCAGATCGACGGGTCCCAAATCCGTGTCGCCGGTGAAGAGTCGTACATCAAAGGTGTCAATGCCCAGAACTTCGGCCACGATTCCCGCGAGAACATCATCCGAACCCTGACCAATCTCCGTTGCGCCGCAGAAAATTGCAACGCCGCCGCCGCGATCGAATTTCAGTTGCACTCCGGAGTGCGGCATCTTGTTCCAATAGATAGGCAGTCCCGCACCCGTCAGATACGCGGAACAAGCCAGACCCACACCGTGACCCTCGGGCAGCTTGCGGAATTTTTCTTTCCAATCGGAAACCTTGACAATGCGGCGGATGCACTCTGCGAGATTGACCGTGCTCAATCGGAAAAAATTGGCCGTCACTGCGTTTGAAGACTCAGCAATGCGCAGCCGGAGATCTGCAGGATCTATCTTCAGCTTCTCAGCGATCTTATCGAGCTGGACTTCTTGGCCGAAACGGGGCTGTGGAGTGCCATGTCCGCGCTTGGGTCCGCAGGGCGGCTTGTTGGTGAAAGTGCGGCAACCTTCATAGCGATAGCGCGGAATGTGGTACGTGGTCGTTTGCAATGCGCCGGCGTAAAAGGTGCTGGCGACTCCGTACGAGCCATACGCACCTCCGTCAATCAACGTCTGGAGATGCATTCCGGTGATCGTGCCGTCCTTTTTGACGCCAGTCTTGAATTTCATCAGGATCGGATGGCGTCCCCGGTGGCAATAAAAAACCTCTTCGCGCGTCAAGCAGATCTTCACCGGCCGGTCCAGCGCCAGCGCCGCTTTGGCCACCACGATCTCGTGATTGAAAGGATCGCTCTTCCCGCCAAAACCTCCGCCGTTCGGCGTGGCAATCACTCGTATATGTGCGGGCGGCATTTCCAGCACCTTAGCGAGAGCCCGATGGAGATAGTGGGGCGTTTGCGTGCTGGACCAGATGGTCAGTTTCCCGTCGGGATCCTTGATGGCCACGGAAGCGTGCTGCTCGATGGGCAGGTGGGTATTCCCCTGGTAGAAAAAAGTATCTTCGAAGATTTCATCGGCTTCCGCAAAGCCTTCCTCGACGTTGCCGAATTCCAACCCCACGCGCTTATGAATATTTCCTTCTTCGCCGTATTCGTGAATCCGTGGCTCCGGAGTCGCTAGAGCTTCCTCAGGATCAGAGATCGTCGTCAGAATTTCATAATCGACATCGATCAGGTCCAAAGCTTCAAATGCCGTCAACTCCTCCCGCGCGATGACCGCAGCGACGGGATCTCCGACATGCCGCACGTGATCGACGCAAAGGGCCTGCTCGTCTTGGCTGACCGGAAGAATTCCGTACTGGATGGGAAGGTCTTTCCCTGTGAGCACCAAGTACACACCCGGATGAGCGAGCGCACGTGATGTGTCAATTTTTCGGATCCGCGCGTGCGGATGCGGAGAGCGCAAGAGCTTGCAGTGCGCCATTCGGGGCAGGGAAATGTCGTCCGCGAAGCGCGTCTGACCCGTCACCTTGGCGCGCGCGTCAACTCTGCGGCGCGGGACGCCGATTACGCGCAGTTCCTCTCCGTTGGCGCGAGAATCTTGAATGGGAAGCTTTGGTGATTCCTTCTGTTCCGGCATCTGCCCTCCTGAGCGCCTCACACTGCGGGACGTCAACGCGAAATCTATGTCGGGGATTTCTTTTCCTCCGCGATTTTCATCATGGCGGATTCGACGGCTTCGAAGATCTGAAGATAACCGGTGCACCGGCACAGATTTCCCGAGAGCGCTTCGCGGATTTGATCGCGGCTGGGGTGAGGATTTTCATCCAGCAGAGCTTTCGCCGTCACAAGAATAGCGGGAGTGCAATAACCGCACTGCGCCGCTCCAAGATCGGCAAAAGCGTCTTGCAGGGGATGAAGCTTTCCGCCTTCTCCCAGGCCCTCCACGGTCAGCACTCGCCTTCCATTGCATTCGAGTGCCAGCACGAGACAGGAAAGCACCGGTTTGCCGTCCAAAAGCACGGCGCAAGCGCCACATTCACCCAATTCACATCCGTGCTTCGTTCCTGTGTGGCCGAGGTCCTCGCGCAGCACCTCGAGCAATGTTTTGTACCGTGCGAATGAAACATCGACCTCTTCACCGTTCAGCGTGAATCGTATCTGTGCCGTCTTCTGCGATTCGATGGAAAGTGTAGTCACGCTCAATACCTCTCAAGAAAAATGTCCGGTTGCTGCACGCTTGTTCACGCGGATCGAAACTGGCTCGCGGATGGCGCGCAGCATTTCCCGCGTAGATGAGGGTTGCCGGATGGCCTCAGGTTTGGCCAGCAGGCCCCGGATCAGATAGGCTGCCAGCCCTTCTGCGATTTCAGCGGTCGAGAGTGGGCCTTGCGGGCTAAACCATTGCACGCTCCAATTCAAGGCTCCCAGCATCGCGCGCGCCGCGAGAGCCGCATCGTTGGGCACGAACTCGCCCGAGCGCATGCCGGCGGCTATCAAACTTCGCACGCCTGCTTCATAACGATCGCGTTTCGCGACGAGGTAGCGTTGCTGGCGGGGCGGCAAGGCGCTGGTCAGAAGATGCGCCGCGGATCCTTCGACCTCGTCGAGCAAGCATCGCAGATGTGAAACGATGACCATACGTAATTTCGCAGCCGCGGTGGTTTTCATGCGGCGAGCTTTGTCCAGCGCGGCAATCATTCGATCCAGGGAATTGTCCTGGCAGAAGAAGAGGATTTCGTGCTTCCCTTTGAAGTAGTTGTAAAGATTGGCGGGAGAGAGTGCCGCCGCCTTTGCGATGTCGCGCATGCCGGTTTCCGCATACCCGCGAATCCGGAATTCTCTTCCGGCGGCGCGCAATATCTCAAGGCGTCGCGCCAGGTAGCGCCGCCGAAGACGCCCACTCCGTTGATTCTTGGCCCGGCTGTTTGGCAATGTGGCGCTCCGCTACTCGAAGAGCTGCTGACTGTGGAAATACGCGCACATTACAAATAGCATGCCAAATAGCCGGTGTCAACGAATTCTGAACAGCGGTTCAGAAAAAGAACAGATGTTCAGGGTAGACCGGAACTGCGGTAAGAACTGGACGACAGCGTCCTCTTGCCTGGAAGTTTATGCCGAGCGGCGTGTCTCTGCCTGGCTATGCGGATCGATTTCCCGCGGTTCGATCAAGCCGCCGGAAGCGCCGTGCTTTCAACTCAAAGTGCGCGAGAGTGCCGGGCTCCGCTACCTTGACCGTCGGGCGTAGCGAGAGCGCGTGGTAGATTGCCTGCTCCACGTGCGCGCGTACGTGTTCTGCATCATTCCCTGATACCACTTCGATCTGCACCTCGAGATGGTGCATTTCATGCTGCATGGTTACGGTGACCTGAAATTCGTCAACCGTAGAAAATTGCCGGATAACATTTTCGATTGCCGTCGGGTAGACGTTCACGCCGCGGATGGTCACCATGTCATCGCTGCGCCCCAGCAGTCCGCCGTCAAAACGAGCAAAAGTGCGCCCGCAGGCGCAGGGAGTAAAATTCGGGCGCACAAGGTCGCCAGTGTGATATCGAATGACCGGAAAGCCTGGGCGCCCCAGATTCGTAATTACAAGCTCTCCCAGTTGCCCCGGTGCAACTTCGTTCCCAGTCTGCGGGTCGAGCACTTCCGCAATAAATTCACTCTCGATAATGTGGATGCCCCCGGTCTGAAGCTCGCATTCAAAACTATGCGCGCCGACTTCGGAGGCGCCCGCATGATCGAAGCACTTGGCGCCCCAGGCCGCCTGGATCCGCGCTTTTGTTTGTGCGACGTTTGCTCCCGGTTCTCCCGCGTGGACCAGCGCGCGAACCGGAATCGATCGCATGTCAAAATTCTCATTGCGCGCGATCTCAGCCAGCCGCAGCGCATACGTTGGCGTGCAACACACCACGGTTGCTCCGAGGTCGCGCATCATCTCCAGGCGTTGGATGGAGTCCCACCCGCCACCAGGAATCATCATTGCCCCAATTTGCTTTGCACCTTCGACCGTGGCCCAGAAACCGATGAACGGGCCAAACGAAAAGGGAAGAAACACGCGATCGGCGGCTGTCACGCCCGCGCCACTCAACACGTGTCCCCAGCAGCGGCCCCACCAATCCCAACTCTCTTGAGTATCCACAACGCGTAATGGTTTGCCGGTTGTTCCAGATGTCTGGTGAACCCGGGTATAGGCGCTTTCCGGAAAGGTCGCATTAGTCCCAAACGGAGGCGCTTCTTCCTGGGCTTGCATGAGCTCCGATTTGAAGGTAAAAGGCAGTTTACTAAAATCCGAAAAGGACTGGACGTCGCTGGGCGACACTCCCGCATCTTTCCATTTCTTTGTATAGAAGCGATTGCGGCCGAAAATCTGACGAAGTACTGCTTGGAGTTTTTCGAACTGCAACGCCCGTAACCGCTCTCGCGGCATCGTTTCGGCAGTCGGATCGAAGTGTTGCATAAGTTCTTTTAGTTCCCCGCGATTGCATGCATTCCGAGATCCTCAATCCGCTACGGAAATACGTTAATCGTTGGTTCAAAAAAACTTGTCAACGTGGAAACAGTCGCGCCGCATTATCGTACAAAATCTTGCGCTTTGCTTTTTCCCCAATCGGCAGCGCGTTGAACTTTTCGATGTTTCCCTTGATTTCCGGTACGCCTGGCCCGGGCCAATCCGTGCCCCACAGCACCTTGTCGGCGATATCTTCGATCCGGGGAAAGTACTCCATCAATTTCTGCGGAGGGATGCCGGAAATATCCATGTGCATGTTCTTATGCCGGCGGACGAGGAAGAACGCCTCGTTCATCCACAGCGGTCTCCCGCCGTGCGCCAGGATGACCACTAAATTCGGATAGTCGATGCACACGTCATCGCACAACATCGGCTGAGCATGCAGATTTCTCGCGCCTGGGAATATGGAGGTTCCCGTATGAATCATGATAGGTAAGCCGTTTGCCTGCGCCCGTTCGTAGACCGCGGCCAGCCCGCGGTTGCCCTCCATGTAGTCATTCGGCGAAAGCACCTGGTGCGAAGGATGCATTTTGATTGCACGAATCCCGAGTTTTGCGATGCGGTCCACTTCGGCGCCCGGATCTGGAACCGTTCCGGGAAGCACACCGCCGAACGCAATCAGGCGGTCTGGTGCCGCCTTGCAATAGTTCGCGCTCCAATCATTTACTTCCGGTGTGAACCCGATGATTTTTGGTGCGACGTAATTGATCAGCCCCGCGCGCTCAACTCCCAGGCTGTCGAGAAATTTCAGGAATGCTTTGGGGTCGGCCGAATATTTCTCCACTTCGGCGTAGTCCTTGCGCCCGTGCTTGATCAAATCGAGCGCCGAGGGCTTGACCATGTGGTAGGGCATGATGTGAACGTGAATGTCTATGATCGGCTGCACGAATTTCCCGTCCTTTTTCAAATGACAGTCATTCCAGCGAGATGGACCTGATGGAATTCAAGGACCCCTCGGATGGCGCAGCGGTACGCTTTTCCATGCACGCATTTGCCGTGGTAAACTTTGTTTCCGGCGGTCAGCTTTATTAAACAAGTGTTCAAACTCATCCGTGCCCAGCCTTTGCTGTACTGGCGAGCTTCTTAAGGTCCACGCCTTCGTCGGCAGCTTGTTCGGGCGTTAACCGCACGCCCGCCGCCGCATCAGCTTACGTCCCATCATATGGTCCAGCGGCCGATTAATCGAGTCTATGGCGATGAGTCGGTCCTCTTTGAAATAAAAAACGGAAAGTGTCCGGCTTGCCGAACTCCCCCGCGTGACAATCCGATCGTGCCCGTGGGAAATCCCAGCCATCTGCAGCTTGATATCAAATTGATCCGTCCAAAACCATGGCAGCGCCTTGTAAGGGCTGCGATGTCCCGCGACGGTTGTGGCCACGCATTGTGCCTGGTCGGCTGCATTTTGGACGGACTCCAGCCGGATCCGCGATCCGGCGAACGCGCACGGAAACTCCACGCAGTCTCCGATCGCAAAAATGTTCTCGTCATCCGTCTGTAGATATTCATTTACGGCGATGCCATTCGCGATACCCAGCCCGGCATCTCGAGCGAGTTCGACATTCGGCATCACGCCAATGCCTACTAAAACCAGGTCGGCTGGATATGCTTTGCCATCGTTCAGCACGACTTTCTGTGCTTTGCCATTTGACCCGGCAATCTCCGATACAAGAGAACCGCACAAAATCCTAACGCCCTTGCTCGTGTGCAGCTCCTGGTAAAACTCCGAAATGATCGGAGCGACTACCCTCGACATCAGCCGCGGAAGCGCTTCCAGAACGGTCACGGACTTCCCCAGTGAACAAGCCACGGAAGCGATTTCGAGGCCGATAAATCCCCCGCCGATGACCACAATCTCTTTCGCGTTGTTCAATCGCTCTTTGAGAACAACAGCTTCGTCGAGCGATCGCAGATAGAGGACACCATCGAGATCGGCGCCTTTGACCGGCAGTTGACGGTTCCGGGCTCCAACAGCAAGCACCAGCTTGTCGTAGTAAACGCCGTTGCCCGGTGCAAAGGTGATCCGCCGGGAGCTCTATCTATTCCAGTCACTCTTTTACCGGTTATGAGGTCAATGCGGTGATCTCGATAGAACTCATTTGGGCGCATCTCGATGCTCTCGAAATCTTGTTGGCCAAGCGCGAAACCCTTCGAAAGCGGCGGCCGTTGGTAAGGAATGTGCGGTTCCTCGCCGATCAGGGTTATCGGCGCTTCATATCCTTCTGTGCGCAAGGAAGCCGCAGTCTGAAAACCTGCCTGGCCCGTTCCGACGATGACGGTACCGGTCCCCATTACCGTTGTTTCTCCGGCAATCGAACGATGAAACCATCGAGTTCCTCAGTGACCTTAATCTGACAACTCAACCGGCTGTGCGGCTGCCGCTCGACCGCGGAAATCTCGAGCACTGCCTCTTCCGTATCATGTGCGGGAAGCAAGCGGCTCAAAAACTTCTCGTCGACGAAAACATGACACGTGGAGCACATACACACGCCGCCGCACTCGGCGACAATGCCGTCAATTCCATTTTTCAGCGCAGCCGCCATTACCGTGGTGCCAACGGGCACTTCAATTTCTCGGGAATCACCCGCGGGTGAAACATATACAACCTTTGGCACCCTATTAGATCACCTTTGTTCGCCCGCCGTGAATGCGCACCACTCTGCCGTTTGCCGCAGACAATTGCCAGAAGAGATCAGTCGATCTGGCATGTCACACCCGAACATGGCAAGAGTACAGGCAGGCCACGCCGCACTGCTTTTCGGGCAGTTTTATAATCAATTGAAACGGACGTATTCAAAGTTCAGCGGTTGATTGTTGATGCCGCGCGCCGGCGGAGCGATCCAATTTGCAAATTTCCCCGGCTCCACGACGCGCCCACTCATGAGCGACTGGACAAACGCGTGGTCCTTCGGACTCGGCAGCCATTCGGATTCGTGTTTCTTCCACGCCTCCTCGGTCAAAACTTCTCCCTCAGGGCTGATGAAATGTCCCGCGAAATTGCCGATCGCACGGTGGAATCCCTTGTGTGGCAAGGTCAGGCGGAAGGGAATGCCCGCCTTATCGATCACGCGCTGCCAGCGGCTGACGCCAGACTCAATCTCTTTGATGTAGTCGTCGCGCAAGCGTTCGTTCAGCGCGGTCAACGCCGGACACGCTTTTCGTCACGATCTTGTCTCCGATCACTTCGTAAACGGGATAGTCGCGCCTCGACTCAGCAGATGGATCGTCACTAATCTTCGTTTCCTCAAAGCGTCCCTTCAAGCCGCTGGTGAAGTAATTCGCGGCATTGGAGGAAACATCCGAGCCGTAAAGATCCAGCGTCACGCTGTAGTGAAAATTCAGATATCTCTGAATCGTCTGCAGATCAATCACGCCCAGCGCCCGCACGTCCGAGGGGTCATCGACCTTGTTTTCCTTCATCACCTCGCAAGTCCGCTGAATGATGCGGCTGACGCCCGTCTCGCCGACGAACATGTGATGCGCTTCCTCGGTGAGCATGAAGCGGCAGGTGCGCGCCAGCGGATCAAAGCCCGATTCCGCCAGGGCGCAGAGCTGGAACTTGCCGTCGCGGTCGGTGAAAAACGTGAACATATAAAATGCAAGCCAGTCCGGCGTCGGCTCGTTGAAAGCGCCGAGAATGCGCGGATTATCGGCATCGCCGGAGCGCCGCGCGAGCAACGCTTCGGCTTCTTCGCGGCCATCGCGGCCGAAGTAGCGGTGCAGCAGGTACACCATGGCCCACAGGTGGCGTCCTTCTTCGACGTTCACCTGGAAAATGTTTCGCAGGTCGTACATCGAAGGACAGGAGAGTCCCAGCATGCGCTGCTGCTCGACCGAGGCCGGCTCGGTGTCGCCCTGCGTGACGATGATGCGGCGCAGGGTCGAGCGGTATTCGCCCGGCACGTCCTGCCACGCCGACTGGCCCTTGTGAGTACCAAAATTCACCTGGCGCTTTTCGTCGCGAGGCTGCAAGAAAATACCCCAGCGGTATTCCGGCATGCGCACATAGCCGAACTGCGCCCATCCGTCCGGTTCCACGCTTATTGCGGTGCGCAGATACACTTCATACGCGTGGGTCTCAGTCGGCCCCATGTCATACCACCAGCTCAAGTACGCCGGTTGCCAATGCTCCAGCGCGCGCTGGAGAATCCGGTCTCTCCCCAAGTCCACGTTATTCGGAATTTTGTCGGTGTAATTAATCATTGCAATCTCCTCAGCAGACCAGGCCGGAGCCCGTCTACTAAACTCTTTCCCAATTGAATTTCACCGGTGCGCCCGTGCCGTAAACCTTGAGCGCGCCGCTTGCGTCCCAACCGCATTCGGACGAATGAAAATCCAGTTTTGCCACGCCGAAAGCCGCCCAAAGATTCGCGTCTCGAGCGTTTCGCTTGATTCCAAATCGCAGATTTGCTTCGAGTCCCGTAAGGGCGTCCGGCGATTGCGCGGCGCGCGATTCGATTGCCTGTCGAATTTCGTCTTCCCAGTCCAGGTCATCCGGCGCGGCGGTGACCAACCCCGCATCGAGTGCCTCGCTGCGCCGAAAGCTTCTTCCCGATCTGTCCGCGCAATCCTTCGATCTGCGCCTCGTCTTCATAGAACCGCGCGGACAGGCGCGAAAGATGGTTCACCATGGGCAGCGGCCCAAAGTTCATTTTCGAGAGCTCTACCGTGGCGATGCCCTCGCCTTCCTCCGTGTCCCGCATGTAAACGCGATCAGCGGCGAGTGCCAATTCCAGCAGCGTTCCTGCGAAGCAGGATCCCGGCTCGACAATCGCGTAAATCGAGCGTGAAGTGACGTCGATCCGCGCAAACGTCCGCCGCATCATTCCCAGGACTTCGCGGACAAACCAATTGTCCTGATGATTCAAAACAAATTCGTCGATCGCCAGAACAGCTTGGGGATTTCCAGTGGTCTTGAGGATCCACAGGCCCAAGTCCAGTTCGCTGGCCCGCAGCGTCAGAATGGCATCATCCAATTCTCTTGCCATCTGCAGGGGCCACCAATTCGCCCCGGTCGCAAGAGCCTTTTCCAAAGTATCTTCAGTCACGGACTCCGGCGCGCGGACCGTGATCGTCGCCGTCCGCGCCTCGCGATTTACTTGCACGCCGACGTATTCGTAATGCAGCCCGGCTTCGTCCATTGTCCGCTTCAGTGGAGTCAGGGCCACCCCCTTGGCATTCGCCGGCCGATCGCTCTGTTCCGGCTAATTTTGCTGCCCGCTGCTTCACGTTCTCGGCGAATTGCTGGGGTCTTGACCACGTCGTCGACGAGCCGCCAGTCTTTGGCGCGCTGCCCGCGTACGCCGTCCGAGGTCGTGCAGAAAATGTCGGCGTGGTCCCGGCGGACTTTTCGTTTGTCGGTAACGCGCGTCAGACCGCCTGTACCGGGCAGAACGCCCAATAGCGGAACCTCCGGCAGGCTGACGGCGGAAGAGCGGTCGTCCACCAGAACGATTTCATCGCACGCCAGCGCCAGTTCGTAGCCGCCGCCCGCCGTGGTTCCATTGCAAGCCGCAAGGAATTTAAGGCCGGAATGCCGGCTCGAGTCTTCGATCCCATTCCGCGTCTCATTTGTGAATTTGCAGAAGTTCACTTTCCAGGCGTGCGAGGAAAGGCCGAGCATGTAGATGTTCGCTCCGGAACAAAAAATGCGGTTCTTCGCGCTGGTAATAACGACCGAACGTACTTCCGGATGTTCGAACCGGATTCGCTGCAGCGCATCGTGCAGTTCGATATCCACTCCGAGGTCGTAGGAATTCAATTTGAGTTTGTAGCCTGGCCTCAGTCCGCCATCTTCGGCCACGTCCATCGTCAGTGTCGCGACCGGGCTGTCGAAGGAGAGCCTCCAATGTTTGTACTGCAAAGGATTGCTCTGAAAATCCACAAAATCCATTTTCGCCCGGGGTTCTTGAGTTGTTGCAACGTCCACGGCGTCCTCCTACGGAAAATTAATCTCCAATGCCGCCTTCAATTTGGCAAAACTCTCTTCCACGGAACTGCCGGAAGTGTCCACGCAAAGATCCGCGTTTCGATAGAGCGGCTCCCTGGCCTCCAGAATCCGCCGCAAATCCTCCATCGCCTGATCGCTTCCCGCCATGGCGCGGAAATCGCCTTGGGCAATCACGCGAGCCATGTGTTCCTCGGGCTGCGCCTTGATCCAAATTGTGCAGCAATTGGACAGAAGGTAGTCGAAAGTCTCTTTTTCAGAAACCACGCCTCCTCCGATGGACAGGATCGCTCGTTCGTTTTCATGAAGCACCCTCTCCAGCGTCCGCTTCTCGATCGCGCGGTATCCCGCTTGCCCGTAAAGCGAGAAAATTTCCGTCAACGGCATTCCCGTGTCTTTTTCGATCTCGCCATCCAGTTCGATGAAGGGAATACTCGTTTCCTGACTTAAGCGGGATCCCAGAGTTGACTTGCCGGCTCCGCGCAGTCCAATAAGAGCAAAGCGCCTTCGGCGTACTTCTTCTTCGTGACCGAAGTCGCGCATCAGGCGCAACACGACATCTTCGAGCCGGTGATGGGGAAGTCTTTCCAGGAATCGCTGGATCAGTCTCTTTTCGGCCGGTTCTTCCACTTCCGGCGCGAATAACTCGGCGAGAGATACGTTGAGAGCGGCGGCAATCCGTCGCAACAGGACAATCGATACATTTCCTTCTCCGGCTTCCAGCTGCGCAAGGTGCCGTTCCGAGACGTCTGCTTCCCGCGCCACCATTTTCCGGGTCATCCCGCGGCGGCTGCGCAACTCCCGGACGCGCTTCCCCAGGAATAGCAGAAAATCCCCGTCGGGCGTCTCCACCATTCGGTGTAGAGTGGCTACCTTGGAATTAGCACTCATAAATAGGAATACGTCCTTGCGGGACGTGCATGCATTATAGTACATATTTATATTTCTTGGTCAATATTGAGAATCCTAGATTCCTTGTTTTCGAGCAGTTCGGCCTAACCAGAGATGGTGACTACAATAAACGTTGTAGTATCAACATGTTATCGCGCTGTCTCAAAGTCTGAACCTGGAGATATTTCTAGATTTTCTTTTTATGAAGATGCAGTATCATGCCGAATCGAAATAACATCTTAACTGCTTACCATCTCAGAAGAGCCGGCTGATTTCTAGGCCAGGTCTTCAGTTTCAGCGGAGGGTATCTAATGAAACTTCTTAATTATGTCTCTGGTCAGTGGAAGGAAGGCGCAGGCTCTGGGGAACCCCTCCTGGATCCGGTGACTGGCGACGAACTTGCGCGCATTTCTTCGCAGGGCATCGACTTAAATGCGGCCCTGGATTTTGCACGTTCCGACGGCGGCACTCTTCTCCGCCGGCTCACCTATGGGCAGCGCGCAGAAATGCTTGCCAAGATCGCCGACGTGCTCACCGCCAATCGCGACGAATACTTTCGGATTTCTCTCCTCAACTTGGGCGCCAACCAAACCGATGCTTCTTTCGATGTGGACGGCGCTCTCTACACTATGAAGTATTACGCGAAAATCGGCCGCGCCCTGGCCGAAGGAAAAATGTTGAAGGAAGGCGCGACTCTCCCGCTATCGAAAACCGGCGCATTTGTGGGACAGCACTTTCTCGTGCCCGCGAAGGGCGCCGCGGTTTTCATCAACGCCTTTAATTTCCCCGCGTGGGGTCTCTGTGAAAAGGCTGCACCCGCGCTTCTCTCCGGCGTGCCGATTATCGTGAAGCCGGCTTCACCGACGGCTTGGCTCACGCAGCGAATGCTCGAGGATATCGTCAAGTCAGACATTTTGCCGCCGGGTGCAATCTCCGTCGTCTGCGGCTCCGCGCGCGAGCTGCTCGATCACGTCCGCGAAGAGGACATCATCTCCTTCACCGGCTCGGCCGATACGGCCGCGCGGATTCGCTCCCATTCGAACGTTCTGCGCCGCTCCGTTCGCATCAACATCGAGGCCGACAGCATCAACTCCGCCATCCTTGGACCGGACGGCGCTCCCGGATCCGATGTGTTCGACCTCCTCGTCAAGGAAGTCGTGCGTGAAATGACGCTCAAAGCAGGCCAGAAATGCACCGCGATCCGGCGCGTGCTGATTCCGCGTCGAGCACCTCCAAGCGGTGGGCGAAGCCATTGCCTCGCGCTTGAGCTCCATGAAAGTCGGCAATCCACGCAACGCGGAAGTGAAAGTGGGGCCAGTTGTGAACAAGGCTCAGCAGGCCGCCTGTCTGGAAGGGCTGCGTACGCTGAAGCAAGAATGTTCTGTGCTCTTCGGCGGCGATGAACATTTCCAGCCCGTTGACGCCGATCCGCAGAAGTCCGCTTTTGTGCAACCCACGCTTCTCTCTTGCAAGAATGGTCTCGATGCCAAATCTGTCCACGACATCGAAGTGTTCGGCCCGGCCGCAACGCTGGTAGCCTACGACGGCGTGGACGATCTCATCGCCATCACTCGCCGCGGTCTGGGTTCGCTGGTGGCATCCATTTTTTCGAATGATCCGGGCTTTATTCAGAAAACGGTCCTCGGCATCGGCGATCTTCATGGCCGCTTGATGGTGGTGGACTCAACAGTGGGCGGTCAGTCCACCGGCCATGGCAACGTCGTGCCCAGTTGCCTGCACGGAGGGCCGGGCAGAGCGGGCGGCGGCGAGGAGCTTGCGGGGTTGCGTGCCTTGCTGCTTTATCACCGCCGTTTCGTGGTGCAGGGGCCATCGCAATGCATCGCGGACTTATCCGGATTTTCTGCTGACGCCGGTCTCTTGTATTCGTAGGAATATTCAGTGTCACCGGGATGACTGAGGATCACCAGCGATGAGAACGCAGGTTGGGATTGTTGGCGCCGGGCCGGCCGGGTTGTTGCTCTCGCATCTTTTGCATCTGCAGGGTATTGAGTCGGTCGTGCTCGAAGCGCGCAGCCGCCAGTATGTCGAGGAACGTGTTCGCGCCGGCGTTCTCGAACAAGGCACCGTGGACTTGCTCCGGGAAACAGGTGTTGGCGAAAGAATGATGCAACAAGGGCTCGTGCATCACGGTATCGAGCTGCAATTCAGCGGGCGCCGGCATCGCATCGATTTTCCGAGTCTCACCGGTGGCAAGTCCGTGATGATCTACGCCCAGCATGAGGTCGTCAAGGATTTGACCAGCGCGCGTCTTGCCGCCAACGGGCAGATTCTCTTCGACGTCGAAGATGTAAGCGTGCACGATTTTGCCGGGTCGAAGCCGAAAATTTGCTTCCGCAAGGATGGCGCTTCGCACGAATTAAATTGCGATTTCATCGCCGGTTGCGATGGGTTCCACGGCGTATGCAGACCTTCGATCCCCACCGGCGTGCTGACCATTTTCGAGCGCATCTATCCTTTTGCCTGGCTGGGCATCCTGGTGGAAGCACCGCCTTCTTCGAAGGAACTCATCTACGCTTATCACGAACGTGGCTTCGCCTTGCTCAGCATGCGCTCTAACGAGATTTCCCGCCTCTATCTCCAGTGCCCGCCGGAGGAAGAGCTCTCCGCCTGGCCCGACCAGCGGATTTGGCTAGAACTTCAGAAACGGCTCGAAACCAGCGACGGGTGGAAACTCCGGGAAGGGCCCATCCTACAGAAAAGCATCACCGGAATGCGAAGTTTTGTAGTTGAACCGATGCAGTGCGGCAGGCTCTTTCTCGCGGGCGATTCGGCTCACATTGTCCCGCCAACGGGAGCCAAGGGGCTCAACCTCGCCGCATCGGACGTGCGCGTTCTGGCTCAGGCACTCGCGCGGTATTACACCTCGGGTGAGATGCAACTTCTGGATCGCTATTCAGAAACCTGCTTACGCCGCATCTGGAAAGTGCAGCGTTTTTCTTGGTGGATGACCTCCATCCTCCATCGTTTCAGCGAGGACAATCCCTTCGATCAGCGCCGCCAAATTGCCGAGCTCGATTATGTGACTAGTTCGCGGGCCGCCGCGCAATCTCTTGCGGAAAACTACGTGGGCTTGCCCATGGATTGATTCGTCCCGCTGCGGCATTCGCTTCGATGTTCCGGCATCTTTGCAATTCCAGTCAAAAAGAATAATGTTCGGACGCACGGAAGACACCGGGAACACAGCAGCCGAATAAGGAAAAAATAGTGGCCATCACAAAGCGCTATCAGACCGGCTTGGTTGTCCTTTTTTTCTTCACCTGGGGAACGGTCTTTCTCGTCCGCATGAGCGTTCTCTATCTCGCGCCCTTCATTGCTCCCGACCTCCATTTGAGCCACGCGCAAGTTGGTCTGCTGGCGTCCGCACTAGCCCTTGCCTGGGCCGGCTCCGGGCTGATTTTCGGCGCGCTCTCTGACCGTATCGGCCGCCGTCCTGTTCTCATCCCTGCCGTCTTTTTGTTTTCTATTCTTTCCTGGATTTCTGGCGTCGTTCAATCCTTCTCCCAGCTCTTGCTGGTCCGCACGCTGATGGGGCTGGCCCAGGGCCCTACCTGGCCCACGATGACCTCGATGATCGAATCATCCTCTGAACCTAAAAATCGTGGCCGCAACATCGGCGTTGTTGTCAGCGCCGGCGCTCTTGTCGGTATGGCTCTGGCTCCCGTCCTGACCACGCAAATTGCCGCCCGTTTCGGCTGGCGCACCGCCTTTTTTGTCGCTGGCGTTCCCGGAATCTTTCTCGGTTTCTTGATCTGGAAATTTGTCCGGGAAACCGGCGAACCCGAATCCGGCGAATCGCACCATCCTAAGCCAACTCTGCGGGATTATTTTTCCCTTCTTCAATACCCCAATATCTGGCTTTGCTGCCTGGCCGCCGCGGGCTTCATGACCTGGCTTTTCGTGATGCACGTTTTTGCGCCCTTGTATATCACCGAAGTCTCAGGCCGGTCCCCGACTTTGGCCGGTCTTGTTATCGGTGCCAGCGGCCTCGGCGCGTTTCTCTGGGGATGGATCTTTCCCTGGATCTCTGACCGTGCGGGGCGCAAATCCACTCTAATCTTCGTCGCGCTGCTCTCTGCCGCGGTGCCGCTCACTTATCAGGTTCCTTTTCTGGTTGCTCACCCTTGGCTTATGGCCGCGGCTGGTTTTCTTGCCAACGGCGGGCAGGGAATTGCAGCGCTGGCCTTGGTCCTGGTTCCCTCGGAAAGCGTTCCTCCCCGGCTGGCCGCCACGGCCATCGGATTGACGACTCTCGTCGGTGAACTTTTTGGCGGAGCCATGACCCCGGCTCTCGCTGGCGCCGTTGCAGATAAGTACGGCCTCGCTGCGCCGCTGTGGATTGCCACTGCTGGCGCGATCCTGGTTCTTCTTGCATCCTTACTCATGCGCGAGACCGCGCCTTCCCGGATCGGCCCCTCAAAGATTTCTTGAACTATCCCGCACGACTCGATTTGTAACTTTTCGTGACGCCAGCTCCCCGTCGCTGAGCCTTGCCTATTTTGTAAGTCCCCCATATTCAATGTCTTGCATAGAAAATAACATTGGGCGCAGGCGTGCTTTTTCTAAGTTGCCTGCCCCGTGTCTTCGGCCGGGAACAAGTTTGGAGTACACGATGAAACAGTACTTTCGCAGATCGGAACGCGGCTTCTCCTTGCTGGAGGTCCTCACCGCCACGGCAATCATCTCCATCGTTCTCGCCATGGCCATCCTCAAGTTCGGCACCGTTCTTCCGAATTTTAAGGCGAATTCGGCCATGGACCAACTGCTCTACCAGTTGCGTTCCGCTCGCGCAAGGGCCATCGCGCACCGCTGCGAAGTCCAGGTGCAGTTTGTCGGCACCAACCAACTCACTCTCACCGAGATTTGGTTGGTCGGCACTCCGCCTCCTCCCGTCACCACCTCATTTGAGGGCGGGGCGCAGTACATCGTTTTCAATACCGTTCCGGATACGCCGATGGCTTTCGGAAACACCTCGTCGGTTTATTTCGGGGGCGTGTCTGGCGGCCCGCCGGTCATGAAATTCACAACCAACGGTTCCTTTATTGATGGCGGCAATACCCTCGTTAATGGAACGGTCTTCATGGGCATTCCAGGAAATGCCTCGACGGCTCGCGCCGTCACCATTCTTGGGGCCACCGGCCGCGTTCGTGAATACCACTGGGATGGCAGCCAGTGGCAGGAATAAGGAGGCTGCCCATGGCGCCAAATTCATCGCGTCGCAGACTGCAAGCCGGCTTCACGCTTCTCGAAGCCATGATTGCCATCGCGATTCTCTCTTTCGGCATCCTCTCTCTGGCTGCCGTTTACGCTCAGGGCATTCAAGTGGCAACCATGACCCAGTTCGACTACATCGCCGAAAAAAAGGCCGAAGAAGCCGTCGAAACCATTTTTGCCGCGCGTGACTCAAAGGTGCTCGCTTGGACCAACATCCGGAATGTTACCGGCTCTGGCGGAGCGAGTGACGGGGTCTTTGTCGTTGGACCGCAGCCCCTTCTCGCCGCTGGCCCGGATGGCCTTTATGGCACCGCCGACGACGACAAAGCCAATCCTGACGTGGTCATCGTAGGCCCTGGCCCGGACAAAATTCTTGGGACTGCCGATGACGTCGTGATGCCGCTCACCAACATGACGCGCACGATCTTGATCGCCGACGTTCCCGGCGCATCCGGCCTCCGGCAGATCACCATCACCATGACCTATACGGTCGGCGCCATGACGCGCCAATACACTCTTGTCAGCTTTATCGCGCAATTTTCCTGATGGCGGATTGAGGAGCGGCACATGAAGAAGAAGTCAGGATTCACACTGATCGAATTGATCGTCGCGATGGCCGTCACCATGATTGCACTCGCTGCCGCCTTGTTGATTTTTCGTGATTCCACCAAGGCGAACACCAATGTCACTCAAGCTTCCGACATGAGCGATAACCTGCGCGCTGGACTCAACCTTATCGTCCAGGACCTGATCCAGACCGGCACCGGTATCCCCACCGGCGGTATCTCTATCCCCAACACTCCCAACTCCGCCGGTTGCAATACCGGCAGGCCCGTCAATCGGCCTCCCACTGTCTTGAACCTGACCTTTCAAGGGCCCAATTCGGCTAATCCGGGATGCAATGTGATCCTCCCGGCCATCGAGCCCGGCAACGGCTTGGGTCCGGCGGTCATCAGCCCAGACGGGACGACAGGCCCTGCCAGCGACATCATCACCATCATGTATGCGGACAACACTCTCGCCCTGGTCCAGAAGGCCATTAACGGCCCCTCTTGTCCTAGCGGTACCATCGCCTCCAACGGCTTGACAATAACTTTCGACTCCACCTGCGCAACCATCGGCGGTGCCGGCATCCCCGTCAATCCCGGCGATCTTCTGATGATCTATAACAACAACAACCCCAATGGTATCCTCCAGACCGTCACGGCCGTCAGCGGTCAAACTCTTACTTTTGCCCCTGGGGACGCCTTTAATTTGAACGGCCGCACTACCACCGAAACCTCCGGAACCATTTTGCAACTCCAAAACGTTACCGCCGGCGTTCCCAATGGCACTTACCCTCCTACTTCGGCCACGCGCGTCTGGATGATCACTTATTACCTGGATACCATCACCGATCCCAACCACCCGCGCCTCATGCGCGCCGTCAATTTCAATACCCCGCAACCCGTGGCTGAGACTCTCGAGAATCTCCAGTTTGCTTACAATTTTGCCGACGGAACGGTCCCGGCGCCCGTCAATCAGTTCGTCGTCCCTACTGTTCCGGCTCCCACCGGCGACAACGAAAACCAGATTCGTTCTGTCAACGTTTACATGGGCGCCCGTTCCAGTTCGACCGCCGCGATCACCGGCAAATATGTCCGCACCAATTTGGCCACGCAGGTCGCCCTCCGCAGCATGGCCTATTTCAATACTTATAAGTAATGAGGAGCTACACGATGAGATCGCTCAACACTCTTATGCGTAAACAGTCGGGCATTGCCCTCATCACCACGCTCCTTCTGCTCCTGCTGATGTCCGCCATGGTGGTGGGCTTCATCCTGCTGGTGACGGAAGGGCAAAGACTCTCCGGGATGAACAACGACCAAAGCCGCGCCTTCTATGGCGCGGAATCCGGTATGGAAAAGCTCACGGCGGATCTCGGTGCCCTCTTCGGCGCCACCTATGCCCCCAGCGCTGCTCAAGTGAATGCCCTTACGAGCACGCCCCCGGTGCTGCCCTCGAACACCGGGGTCACCTATGTGGATGCCCTGGGCAATAGCACCTATTCGATTGGCTTCCCCCTGGACAACAAGGGAAATCCCTTGGCTTCGTACGCCCAGATCACTTCGGGTTCCAGCCCGTTCCAGGGCATGACCGCTCTGGAGACAACCTACACCCTGACGGTTGCCGCTCGCACCACCAATGGCGGTGATGTGAAACTCCAGAGAACCACCCAGACCGTCGGTATCCCGCTCTTTCAGTTCGGCATCTTTTCGCAAACGGATCTGAGTTTCTTCCCTGGCCCGAACTTCGACTTCGGTGGCCGCGTGCATACCAACGGCAATCTGTTCCTCGACAGCGGTGGTCCCGCCAACGCGACGCCCACCATGACGACTACCGACCAACTTTGGTTAAGGAGCCCCGTCACAGCGGTTGGCGATATCCTTCGTGACTGTCTCCCCAACGGCTATCCTGAATCCACTTCTGCAAAACACCCCGGCAGCGTCGAGATCACCAAGGGCGGAAGTACATTACAGGCGCTTGGGTTTGGCCAAGGAAGCCTAAAGGGTTGCCTGGGCACCGGCACAAAAAATACGAACTGGCCCACCATTTCGGCCTCTTATAACGGCAACCTCCGCAGCGGAGTGAAGCCTCTCAACATGACGATCACTCTTCTCGGCAGCGCCTCTCCTGTTGACATGATTCGCCGCCCGGTGGGAGGCGAAAATGCCTCGAATCCCGGTGTCCTTGGTGAGCGCTACTTCTCTCAGGCCAGCCTCCGCGTCCTGATTTCGGACAATGCCGCCGATATCACCAATTTGCCCTGCGTTAGTGCCGGCGCTCCTCTTAACCTGGCCCACCTCGCTCAGCCCGTAGCTAGCTGGTCCTTGTACCCCGATTCGGCCGCTCTACTGGCCGCCATGACCGGTGCGGGCACGATTCCGCTACCGCTCGCGGCCTCAGGTGCTACACCCGGCGCTACTGCTTATGCAGCCGGAACCGGCGTCGGTGGTGCCATGGCTCCTGGTGGGGACGGCTACTGGCAGGCGAACAGTACCCCGATCATCACCGGCTATATCAAGATTGACGCGCAGACTTCTTACGGCAACCCTTGTGGAACCTATAAGGACGTGACCACGGAGATCCTCAGCCTCGGTTACGTGGGGAAGAACATTAATCCTGTTCCCCAGTCCCTTAACGGCAGTACCTTAAACTCCTCGTGGGCCGGCACCACTACTTACATGCAGGGCGGTGCCGCTCCGGCTTTGCCGATGCCTCCCGGCGTCCAGATGTCCGGTCAAGGCGGAGCTGCCCTACCCAGCGGAACGTTCTCTGCCATCTCCGCGCTTTCCGCGATCAAGGGCACTTGTTTGGATCCTCACCCCAACGCGGTGATCCGCCTTGAGCGCATTCGCGACAACCCTTCTTCCGTCAACGTACAACCCGGCAACCTAAAAACGACCTCGCCAACCAATCTGCCCGTTCAGTCCACTGTGGCGGAAGTCTGCGGCGTGGATCCGACCGTGGCCCCGCCCCTCGCTAAGCTGGCCACACTGCGGAGTTCCCCAACAGCTGCTCCTGCTACTGGTTTGCCATGGGTTCCCCAGCCGTATGACTTTTGGCCCAATGCCCTCTACGATACGCGTGAAGGCTACAACCGAGAGCCTGCCCCCGCGGCCCCCTTCAACACACGCATTACTCTTGGCGGCAACATGAACTACATTGAGCTGGACGCCAAGAATCTGGCCAGGTGGTTTAACGGTGCCATCGGCGCCTCCGGGCCCAGCACGGAGGACCCCAACGTTGCTCCCAATAACTTCGTCGTCTACGTCTCCGACCGTCGCGGGAACTATTTCCCTACCGGGACACCTCTCGGCAGTTGGCCGCCGCTCTCACCCTCTGGGCACGAGACCGGGAATATGGCTACTTCGACTTTGTAAATAGCACCAACAGCAATGGCTGCCCGGATAACGCGCTCGACCCCGTCAATGCCTCGGGAATTTCCCCTGAGGATCCCGACGGTACCGGCATTCTTTCCACCTACGGAGAGGTCACCTTTCCTCCGGGCCTGATTAACAGTACGGGGGTCCCCACGGCCAGCACTCTCTTTTCGAATACTCTCACTGCCGTAGTCGCTGATCCTCTCTGCGCCACCGGCTCCGCCGGCATTTATCCGTGGCCGAGGGCCTTCCTCTACTACGCCAATGAAGGCCGCGAGAATCCGAATCCGCTCTTCCGCCGGGCCGTAAAAATCGTGAATGGCAACCTCATCAGCTTGCCTGCGTGCCCGAGTGGAGTTTCTTGCGGGCTCGCCATCACCGCGGAAAATCCCATCTACGTCGCGGGAGATTTCAACGCGAACTCGACGGGTGGCGGCTTCGCTAATCCCAGCGTTGCAGCCTCGATTGTCGGCGACGCCGTTACGATTCTTTCCCAGAACTGGAACGACGTAAATTCCTTCGCTTTCCCCTTCAACATCCCCACCGCGCGCACCGGCGCAACGACCTATGTCCGGGCGGGCATTGTGGGCGGGAAGGAAATCACCTTCCTCAAGCCCGCCTGGGACACCACAACCGTTGACGGCAGCCAGGACTTTGGCACCGATGGCGGTGTGCACAATTTCCTGCGCTTCCTCGAGCGTTGGAGTGGAACACTGTTCTATCAGGGTTCCATCATCAGCATGTACTACACTCGCCAGGCGGTCGGCATGTACAATTCCGGCGGCAATAACTACAGCCCGCCAACCCGTGGTTACTCGTTCGACGTCAACTTCCTGAATCCGACGCTCCTGCCGCCGCGCACTCCCATGTTCCGCGACATCAACACGACCGGATTCACCCAGCTCCTTCTGCCGACCCAGTAATCCTCGGCGGATGGCTTCATCCCGCGCGGCCCCGCGTCCCCGGGGCCGCGTTTCTTGGAGAATTTCAACGCCACGGCGGACGGAAGAGGTTCTGGGACTGAGACTAGCTGGACTCGTTTGGAAAGGTGAACACCACGCGAAATTCCCTCTCAGCGTCCGGGGGTGGGGCATCCTAGTCGGGATTGACGAGTGCTTCGCGCGGATTTGAATCAAGGGGAGAGTGGCACGTCATGGCAAAAACTTCTTCGGCCTCCGCGGGAGCGCCCTCTTCCAAGTCGCTCCTCTTCATGATGATCGCCATGACTTGTGGTGTCTGCGTTCTTCTCGGCGGTGGCTTCCTCATGGCCTCCCGCGTCATCCACTCCCTTGGCCTGCGCAATTCCAGTGATCGCAGTACCGTGCGCACTCCTCTCGGCGAATTCCGCCTCGAAAAAGCCCAGCAAGTCGGTCCCGGCTTGCCCGTTTACCCGCAAGCCTCACTGGTTTTGCCGGGAACCGAGGCCGCCCGCGTGCCCGCCGACGATAATCAGGCTCAGGTCGTCTCCAGCACCTACCACACAAACTCTTCCCGCGAGTACGTCGCCAACTGGTATCTCGAGCATCTGAGCCCCGAATTCGTCCGCCAGGACTCCGGCCCCAAGAATCTCCCGGACGTCTTCCGCAATTCCCACATCTCCGATAACGACGTCACATTCGTCGGCGAACGCGGCGACCAGGTTCGCCTGGTTTCCCTCGCCGAGGACAACATGGGCACCAAAATCATTCTGATGCGTTCCACCCAAGCTTCACCCCAGGGCGACTCTTCCACTCCCGCTCCCGCCCCGCCCCCAACTCAGTAGACCCTCTTCTGTCGCTTGATCCTCGTCGCAATCACTTCAGATCAAGCGTGAACGCAATGAACATCGGCTTGCTGTCCCGCTGAATTTGCAGCCCCACCGGCGCTTCCCGTGGGACCTTGACCGTAGTAACGCTTCAATCCCTTCGGCATGGCAGACCCCAAAACCCCCACCCTCACAAACCCGAGGGTGGGGCACCCTCGTCCTACTACCCCACGGTGAATTGCAAAGGTCGTATCCTCTCATCGCATGTCGCCGTCAAGAAAAAACAAGACACCGGCCCGGGCCACCCGTCCTGGATTCTGCGAACAAAGCCGTCTCCGTGGATTCGGTTAATGCAACCTATGATGCTCTCGGAAGATGGTCGAGCAGAATCGTTCCGGCGCCTACACCCAGTTCGCCTATGGTGCCACAGGTGCCAAGCTTGCCATCCTTAGCGGCCAGATGCTTCAGAAAGGACTGCTCCCTCTCCCGGGAGGCGGCATCGCTGTCTATAATTCGAGCGGCCTTCTCTACTACGGACATCCTGACCATCTCGGCAGCATGCGGCTTGGCTCGACGCCGCCTCGAACGATTCTGTTCGACTTGGCCTTCGCTCCATTCGGGGAGACCTACGTCCCGTCGGGCACGACGGATCCATCATTCACCAGTCAGCGCCAAGATACTGTCGCAGGCCTTTATGACTTCCCTGAGCGTCAGTACAGCACGCAAGGACGCTGGCCTGCGCCGGACCCTGCTGGCCTGC
>CAVWHL010000008.1:0-110614 GCA_963754855.1 uncultured Acidobacteriota bacterium | reverse complement strand
GGGGAACTTTTTTTTGCTCGCCGCCTTGCGGAGGTCCAGCGTAAAAATCCCCTCCCCCTCCTCCGCGCTCACCGAAGCGGCGGCGAGATCCCCCCGCGAGACCGCTTCCCACGCGGAGTCGAGGACGCGGAGGGCGCCGCGGAACCTCTCCGCCGCCGGGTCGTCGGCGGGAGCCCGGATGCCGGCGACGAAGGCCCGGAAATATTCCACGGAAGACACGTTTTCCCGAACCAGGTAGTCGAGGAAGTCCCCGGGGGACCCGAAGTCCGGCGCCGGGCCGCGCAGCAGGTCGCGCTGGAAGAGGCAGAGGCGGCGGATCACCCACCACGCCTTCGAGGGATCGGGAAGGCGGGAGAGGATCCGCTCCCACTCCGGGAGGACCTCTTCCCCCCGAACTCCCCCTGCAGAAATCTGCGGAACGCGGCGTCCCACGCGTCCGCCGCCGCGGTCTCCGGGAGCACCTCGAAGAGGGGGTCGACCCCCGCCTCCGCCGGGAAGGAACGGAGAACGCGGGCGCAGAACGAGTGGAACGTCGTCACGGAGAGGCGGCCCACGCCTTCGACCATCTCCTCGACCCGCCGACGCAGCGTGGCGAAGTCGGGATAGACCGGCGCGGGAACGCGGGCGAGCGGGTTCCACGCCGCCGCGCGCCGACCGACCTCGTCGATGTCGTCGGTCTCCTGCGTCGCCGCGAAGAGCCGCTCCCACCCCTCCGTCACCCGCGCCTTCATCTCCGCCGCCGCCTTGTCGGTGAAGGTCAGCAGGAGGACGTGGTCGGTGGAAAGGTCCGGACGGGCGAGGAAGAGGTTGGTGACCCGCGCCACCAGGGTGGACGTTTTCCCCGTCCCCGCGGAGGCGTCGACGGCGAGGTCGCGCCGGAACTCGTTGGCCGCCTTTTCCCGGTTCTCCCGCACCGCCTACGCCTTCCCGGGCCGGTGGTCGGCCACCGGGCGCAGCGCCGGCTCCCGCGCGATCCGCGCGGCGAGCGCACCGGGGTCGATCTCCGAGCCGTCGTAGACGGGCGAGACGCGGCAATGATCCCGGAACGGGCAGGAATCGCAATACCGTGGCGACGTCCGCCCCGCGCTGGTGAACCGGTGGTGCGGCAGCGGCGGAAACGCACCCGCGGCGGTGAGGGAGAGCCAGGCGGCGACGGCGGCGGCCCACTCCCCGCCGATCTCGTCCCACCCCGGCGCCTCCTCGACCCCGAACTCGTCGCGCAGAAAGTAGAAGGCCGCCGAGACGGCGGACGGCGCGGGCGACAGCGACGCCGCGAACGCCAGGTAGACGGGAACCTGGTGGGAGAGGCCGTGACGGATCCAGTCCGGGGGGATCTCCCCGCGGGCCGGGTCGCGATACTTGTAATCGATCACCCGGGCTTCCCCCGCGGGTCCGCGGTCGATCCGGTCGACCCGCCCGCGTAGCGCCGGAAGGAGCGGCGCGGCGGGGAGGGAGAACGCCTCTTCGACCCGGTCGACCCGCCACCCGGGGCGCTCGACCTCCCGCCTCCGCTCCCACGCCGCCAGGCGCGCCACGTCCCGCTCCACGCCCCGGCACCGGATCCGGAAGAGGCCGGGGAGGCCGGTCGGGTTCTCCCGGGCGAAGCGGTCCACGGTGCGTCGCGCGACGGCGGAGACGTCCCCCCACCCCTTTCCCGCCGCGGCGTCCCGACCGAGGCGGCGCAGGATGTCGTGGGCGATCTCCCCCAGCTCCGCGGAGGAGAGCGCGAGCGCCTCTTCGGGCTCCTCCGGCGGATCGAGGTGGACGACGCGCCGGAGAAAGTACCGGTACGGGCAGCGGGCCAGTTCCTCCAGCTCGGAGGCGCTGTGCCAGGCCGGGAGGCGGACGCGGAGACCCGGGCCGGGGAAGATCCCCTCCCCCGCGGACCGCGCGGCCCACGCGGCCAGGATCCCGCGCACCTTGCCCCACGGTACGCCGGCCGCGGCGACCTCCGGCTCCGCCCCCGCGCGCCACGCGCGCAGGGCGGTCTCCCGCACGCTCCGCGGCCCCTCGCCGTCGAGGGCGGCGAATGGAGACCGGGGGAGGCGTTCGACGACGGCGCCGGAGGCGGCTTCCCACTCCTCGGAGAAGACCGCGGGGCCGGCGAAGCGCGACAACAGGTGGAGCAGGTACCGGGAAGGGCGCCGGGCCGCGCCCGCCGCGTCGGCGCGCAGGACCGAGAAGGCGATCCCCTCCCGCACGGAGGCGGCGGGGAGGGCGAAGAGGAGCTTCTCCTCCGCCGCGTTGCGCCGCCGCAGCGACAAGGCGTCCGGCAAGTCCGGCTGCCGCGTCCCGCGGTTGATCTCCTCCCGATCGTCGTCCGGGAGAAGCGGGTCCTCCTCGAGCTGGGCCGGCACCGCATCCTCGTTCACCGACAGGACGATCGCCCGGTCCGCCGTCACGCCCCGCAGGACGACGGAGTCCCCGAGGACGACCGCGCCGGGCCTGCGCATCCCTCCGCGCTCTCCGACGAAGAGCCGTTGCGCGGAGAGGAGGGCCGAAAATCCCTCCGCCCCCTCCCGCGCCCCGGGCCACGGCGCCTCGCGGTCGGGGATCGCCTCGAGGTCGTCGAGGATCGCGAAGAGCGCCTCCACCGCCCGGCGGTCGCGTTCCCCCTCCGGGGCGTCGTCCTGAACGACCCGGAACTCGCGCACGAGAAGGGCCCGCACCGCCCGGGCGAACGCGGCGTACCCCCGCGCCTCCGCGAGGGGCCGCAGGGAGGCCCGCAACGCGCGCACCTCGGACCGGAGCAGGGCGAGCTGTGCCGCGCGACCGTCCGCCTCCGTTTCGGCATCCTCCACCGGACGGCGCCTCCGCGGAGGCCGGGCCAGGCGCGTCTCCCAATCGGACCCGGAAACGATCAGGAGCTCCTTCGAAAGGAGGTCCCACAGGTCGGGCCGCGCGGCGATACCGTCCTCCCCCCCGGCGAAACGACGATACGGGGACGAGAGGACGTCGATCACCTCCCGGCGCGGGAAGTCGTCCCGCGCGACCGCGATCATCCGCAGGAGGAGGCGCACGAGGGGGACGGAAGAGAGCGGGACGTCGAGGCGCCCCGCCGTGTCGATGCCGTACTCCGCGGCGATCCGTTCCCAGTCGGCCGCCATTTCAGGGGTCACCTTCCTCGCGACGAGATAAACGGAAACCGCGGGGGAAGCGTCGAGCCAGGACCGGACCCGGCGGGCGGCGAGCCGCATCTCCCCTTCCGCGTGTGGAGCGGAGAGGACCGCGAACGGCGCAGGCGTCACCTCCGCGGGCGGTGCGGGGGAGAAGATCCGCTCGCGCACGAACGCGATCCCGGCGGAAGGGACGTCGGTCAGGAACTCCACGTTTGCCTCGAAGGCGACGCGCAGACGATCCCACGCCCTGGCGGCGTACAGGAACGAAGGACGAAGGTTCCCCTCGCCGTCGAAGAGCCCGGGGAAGTAGACCTCGTCCAGCAGGCCGGAAGAGAGGAGCCGTTCGACCAGCATCCACTGAAGCCGGGTGAAGTCGTAGAAGCCGTACAGGGTTGCGCGGAACGGGTAGCCGGGCTGCTCGAACCCCGCCACCGCCTCCCGGAAGATACGGCGTCGCGTCTCCCCCCCCATCGCCCGCACCTTCCGGCCCACGGACGCCCGCAGCCGCCGCCACTCCGCCCACCGCGACGCCGTTCGGGCGTCTCCCCGGTCCTTCGCCGCCCTTTCCGTCAACGCGAGCTCCGCGTCCCCCACGCATCCCTCCTCGAGGTCGGAAAGCGTGCGGGCGAGGGCGGGGATGAAGCCGGGCGTCGCGGAGATCTCCCCGAAATCCCCCACTCCCGAGGAGTACGTTTCACGCACCGCGGCAAGGACGATAACCGGCACGCCACAGCACACCCCCGGCGTACCGTCGTCGCACCCGGCCTCGAACAGTTGGTCGGCCAACTCCTCGGTCATGTCCGTCCCCGCTGCCAGGATTACCTCAAAGTCATAAGTCTTCATGGGCTTGCCTCCGTAGAATGCGGGCAATGATCCACTCCGCTCCGCAGCCACCGGGCGTGATTCTCCGGCACGCGCGGCGTGCTGAAAACCCTCCGAAAACAGCCATCGCGCCCTTGGTGCGGACAGTACAACGTGCCCCAGATATGTGCCCGTGGCCCCGCCAAGACCAGCCGCCAGCCGTGTTCCAGGGCATAGTCCACCGCCGCACGGATATGCTTGTTCTTGTGGTTGTTCATCCTCCTACCCATTCTAGCATGGCCGGTTTGGGGAGGAAAGGGAGAGCGCGAGAGCGTTGCTGCTCTGATCGGGCGAAATGCCGCGTGACCGAGATCCGCAACCCGGTTGTGTTTTCTGCCCCTGCTCGTTACAATTCCTCTCATGCGCCCCAGCAACGACGAACTCAACCAGCGGCTGGTCGATCAGTACACCGAGATCGCGCGGCTGGCCGGCGGGCTGGCCCACGAGATCAAGAATCCGCTCTCGACCATCCGCATGAACATGGAGTTGCTGGCCGAGGATTTCCGCGACTCCGACGCGCCCCGCGACCGCCGGGCGATGAAGAAAGTCGAACTGGTCCAGCGGGAATGCCAGCGGCTGCAAGACCTGCTGGACAATTTCCTCCAGCTTCGCCAAGGCCCACCGGCTGAACCTCCAGCCGAGCGACCTGAACGCGCAGGTCCGCCAGGTGCTGGACTTCTATCGCCCCAAGGCGCAGCGAGGCCGGCGTCGAGATCGTCGACTATCTGGCCGGCAATCTGCCCACGGTGCTGTTGGACCGCGAGGCGTTCCACGGGGCGCTGTTGAACCTGGTGCTCAACGCCGAGCAGGCGATGCCCGACGGCGGGCAGCTCGTGGTCCGCACCTACGGCACGCCCGACGGCGTGGCCTTGGACCTGATCGACACCGGCTGCGGCATGGACGAGCGAGACGCGGGCGAAGGTCTTCGACGCCTTCTTCTCGACGAAGCGCGGCGGCTCGGGCCTGGGGCTGCCCACCACGCGGAAGATCATCGAGGGCCACGGCGGCCAGATCAGCCTTGCAGAGCGAAGCCGGGCCGCGGCACGCAAGTCACCATCAAGCTGCCCGTCCCCGCCCGGCTTGCCGGCCGACGGGCGGCGGGTAGCTCGGGGTTGACCAGGTCAGTCCAATGCTTGGCCTTCCTCGGATCGTGTTGCGTTCCCTCGGACGGCTAGAAATGGTAGAATCTGTGGGCAACGGCCTGCCCATTTCTTCCCGTACAAATATCAGTCTCACCTTAGTTCCTGATGCAGTAGGAGAAAACGGATGATCAGTGACGCTGAGTTGCACGGAATGCTCGTCAACACCGAAACCGATCGAGTGGAACGAAAAGCGTCTCTCACCGACCGAGATAAGATTCGGCAGGCCATCTGCGCGTTTGCCAACGACTTGCCTGACCATCGCGAGCCTGGCGTATTATTCATTGGGGCACACAACGATGGTACCTCCGCAAACCTGCCAATCACCGAAGAACTGCTGCTTACGCTTGCCCATATGCGTTCCGACGGCAATATTTTGCCGTTTCCGATGATGACGGTGCAGAAGAAAGCCGTAGGCGGGTACGACTTGGCAGTCGTTGAGGTGCAGCCCTCCGACAGTCCCCCGGTGCGATACGACGGCAGGGTATGGATTCGCGTTGGGCCGCGTCGGGCCACGGCCACTGCGGAAGAAGAACGCCGCCTGACCGAAAAACGTCGCGCTGCCGATCTCCCCTTCGATCAACGTCCAGTCTTCGGTTCTTCCCTGGACGACCTCGATCTGGACATGTTCCAGCGAATCTACCTTCCAGCAGCCGTGGCTCGCGACGTACTTGCCGCCAACGAGCGCACGCTGGAAGAGCAATTGGCGTCGTTGCACTTTATGGCGATTAGCGGAGTACCCAACGCTGCCGCAATACTTGTGTTCGGCAAAGACCCGATCAGTTGGATACGAGGAGCCTATATCCAGTTGGTTCGGTTCGAGGGACTCGAAGTGACCGATTCGATTCGGCACCAGAAAGAGCTGACAGGGCCGTTCCCTCAGATCCTCCGACAGATCGACGAAGTGCTCGACGCCAACATCTCTGTCGCTGGCGACGTTCGCGCTGGAGCTACCGAAATTCAGCGTCCGGATTACCCCAGTATTGCCCTACAACAACTCATCCGTAACGCGGTATTGCATCGCACCTACGAAACGACCCATGCGCCCGTGCGAGTGTACTGGTTCTCTGATCGAATCGAAATTCACAGTCCGGGCGGCTTGTACGGCCAAGTGAACTCCGGAAAACTTCGGCCAGCCCGGCATCACCGATTATCGAAATCCCTTGCTCGCGGAGGCCATGAAGAACCTGGGATTTGTCCAGCGGTTTGGCATGGGGATTCCACTGGCGCGAAAGGAACTGGCGACCAACGACAATCCGCCGCTTGAACTGATCACCAGTCCCAATGCCGTATTGGCCACGGTGCGGAGACGACCATGAAGACAATTGCATTCTTCAACAACAAGGGCGGCGTCGGCAAAACATCTCTGGTCTACCACCTCTCCTGGATGTATGCGGAACTCGGCGTCAGCGTGGTTGCCGCCGACTTCGACCCGCAGGCGAACCTTACCGCCATGTTTCTGCCCGAAGAAAGGCTGGAGCAATTGTGGCCGGACGGCGAGCATCCGGACAGCGTCATGGGATGCGTCTGCTCCGTTTCTCCGCGGCACCGGCGACGTTCGTGATCCTCACGTCGAGCCGGTCGCCGATCGTCTCGGTTTGGTTGTCGGCGATCTTGGCCTGTCGTCCTTTGAAGACAAGCTGTCCGATTCCTGGTCGCGGATGCGTCGACAGAAAAGAGGACGCGTTCCGCGTGATCTCATCATTTCTACCGGATTCTGGTCGGTGCGGCAGCAAACGGCCAAGGCGGAGCTGGCTTTGATCGATGTTGGACCGAATCTCGGAGCGATCAATCGAGCCGCGATCATCGCCGCCGATTTCGTCGTGGTTCCGCTTGCTCCGGGGCCGATGAAGCCACCCCAATCCTGAATTGTCTCCTCGACAGACTTGCTGCCAACATGGAACGTGACCTTTTGGTCGCCGTCCGCTGAAGCCGCGAGCAAATACAAGCGGTTGAATTTCCCTTCTGGTAGCGAGATCGTCTGTCCGCGCGCGACAACCGCGTCAGCCTCTTCAGTCGCCTCAGGTGCCAGCCGGAAGTGGATCCCTGCATAGGCAATCTCTCTCGGAAGCATTTCCGCCGGGAGACTTTCTCCAGCAGCGTTGAAGCCGGGCGAAGATTTTGTCCCCTCTGTGCTTGCGGCCGCGACATCGTAGGGCAGCGTGACCGGCTGCCATTGCGCTGCAGCCATCCTTTCGCGCGCCGGCCTAAGCTTCACTGCAAACGTGCGGAGCTGATACGGCCCAAGATCGGTCACCAGATCGCCTTCGGTCACGCCCGCGTTCCCGAGGTGCGTCTCCTGGCCGGTCACCTCGCGCGCTGCAACTACCTGCGCAGCAAAGCTCAGGCGCACCTTCGGTTCGGGCTTACCGCTGATTTCCACCAGGCGGACAATCGCCTCTTCGCTTTTCTCGGCCTTTTTGAGCGCCAGGACGCGCACGCCGCTGTTGCTGAGCTTGAGCAACGAAAACGTCTTGCCGAGCACACCCGGATGCGCCGAGCTTTCGAAAGCCATCAGCGGTTGATTCAGCCGGTACGCCTGCCAGTCGGTCTGTTCCGTGCGCCAGTCGCCCGCGTGGCCGGCGAAACCGTAAACGATTTCATGGTGTCCCCAGTCCTGTGTCGTCTGATCGCCGTAATCTTTTCCGTTTCCCTCGCCGAGTCCCGGCGTGTAAATCAACGTTAGCCTCAGCGTGTTGCCGTCCGGCTTGTCCGAGCCATACTTGCAATCAGAAAGCACCGTCACGCCGTAAGCTCCGCTCCGGTCAGTCAGATCGAACCACTGGTGCGAGGCCACTTCGAATTTTTTCTCGTCATTATTGCCGCGTTGGATGGTGCCAACGTCCCAATTGTAGGTCGCCTCTGGATTCGCGGCCGTTAGCGGAAAAACGGCTTTCAGCGCAGCCGCGCTCGACCTCCAGTCAATGGCATTCGCGAATTCCACGCGATTGCCTGCGTCGCCTGCCGAAAGCCGGATCGTCTGCACAAATCGCGACCCTTCGGCTTCGCGTTCCACCTCGATCGCCACCCGCACCGGGCCGCTCTCAACAATTCTGATTTTTGCCGGCCCTGTAACGTAGCCTCGCGGCGGCTTCTGCTGATCGGCCCAGTCCATGTTCCACGCCGGCCAGTCGTGCGGCTTTTCGGTTTGAAAAGCTAGGCGCGCGGGCCCGGACAGCAATTCACGATCAAGCTTTTTGTCGAAGATGCTGGCAACGTCGCCGTTCGAATCCAGGCGAACCCGATAGCGATCATTTTCGAGCGAAGTATCGCTCACGCGAAGCGGCGATGTGATTGCCGCGGGCGCGTCGGCCGGTTGCACTTCGTAAACGGCAAATCCAATCGAAGGCACCCGGGCGAGGAACAGAACTTTCACCGCCCCTCTGCTTGCCTTCGCTAGCTGTGCGGGAACCTCTTGGCCGTCCGGTCCGATGACGCGCACCGCCTGAGGCGCGCCGTGGGCAAAGCTCAAGTCCGCTTCGACCACGTCTTCTCGCGCAATGTTCAGCGGATTGTAAACGACGATCGCCGCGCCCTTCGCCTGTGTATCCAAGCCGGCGGCAATGGCCTCGACGGCGCTCCCGAGTACTCCAGCGAACTGGTTCAGTGCCAGCACGTCGTCGTTCCAGGAGTATTCGTAGGCCTTTGGCGTGGCCGTGCCCGCCATGATGTCGTGGAACTGTCCGCCCGTCACAAGCGTCCACGCTGCGTTCAGCCGCTCGAGCGGATACGGCCGCCCCCGAGCCACATCGCGGCCACCGAAGCGCGCTCCGCTGCGTCGGCCAGCAGTTCGTTCTTGCGGTTCCAGCGTTTCTGATACGCCTCGGAAGTCAGAGACCCGGCGGAGTGATTCGTCAATTCCAGTTCGCCCTTATAAAGCGGCAGGTGCTCCGTGTGTTCGCTGCGGAGAATGTCGAGAAACATCTGCTCGGCGGTGGAGGAAACGACGCGCAGCGGGCCTCCTCCCACAGGCGCCTTCGGTCCGGTCGCTTCGGTAATCCGTCGTTGATACTCGAAGTAATTTTCTCCAGCCTGTTTCGGCGCCGCCAGGATCCCCCGTCCCTTCGTCACGATCGCCTCGAGCAATTTCACGGAGTGTTCGCGGGGCGCGCCGCCGATATCGCCCGTGCCGTAATAGTGATAGTCGGCAAAAAGGCCGCTCACCTTTCCGTCCCGCTCCACCCGCTTTACCCACGCGTCGTCCGCGCTGAGGTCCTGCGTGATATCTCCGTCGTAGTCACCGGGATTCAGCGCGGCCAGCACCCGCCTTCCATCCGGCCCTTCCCACCAGCCCACGTTGAACGGCACCCCAACCGGGGTTGCCTCCGGCGAGCTGGGCCCGCCCACCGCTGCCGCCGAGCCCCACGTCAGCTTCTGCGTGGAGAAGCCTTTGATCCCGGCGTGCGTCAGAATGCTTGGTAGCGAAGCGGGGAAACCGAAACAGTCCGGGAGCATATACTCCGCGCTGGCTTTGCCGAACTCGCGCCGGAAGAACTCGTTGCCATAAAGAATTTGCCGCAGGATGGATTCGGCCGAAGGCGAGTTGACGTCGCTCTCTTCCATCGAAGAACCCGCGGGAAACCACCGGCCCGCGGCCACATACTTCTTCAGCTTCGCGAAATCCGCCGGATAATATTCCTTCATCATGCGGTAACGGTTGGCGCCGGAAAAATTGAAGAGGTAGTGCGGGTATTCCTCGAAGAGCGCGAAGTTATCGTGCAGCGTTCGCGGGAGATATTCCTCGATCACCTGCGGATACTCCCACCGCCACTGCGTATCGAGGTGCGCGTAGCCGACCACGTAGAGCGTCGGCTGCTTCGTGAGGTCGGCGCTCGCCGGCTTCTCGGATTGAGCCACTCCCCATACCGTCAGGAAGAGGAAAGCCGCGAGCAACGCCATGCAACGGGCTGCGCCTCGCGGAAAGTTCGTGAAGCCTCGGTGCCATGATCCCGAATCGCGAATGGCCATTTCCACCCTTGCCTTTCCATCGGAGTGAAACCGCCGCGAATTCTATAAGATTCGCAACCTTCCAACAACACAGGGATCAGCGCGCAGTCGGAACAAAAAAGGCAGGACCGATAAAATTGCAAGGGAAGCAAAAGAAAGAATGGCGGACGGGCCTGTAAGCCGGATTCTGTGCCGCGCACAAACCGAAATCGGCCTGCGCACTGCGGCGATCATTCCTCTAGGTCACGGTTCGCACCGTGACTCCAGCAGCCTACCCGAGGGTTTTCATCCACGATGGCTTGCGCCACCGCGAAAGGAGTGCGTTCACTTTCATGAACGCTTGCTCATCGAGCCGGGCCGGCTCTCCCCTCCTATTTGGCCTTGCACCACGCGGGGTTTTCCGTGCCCCCGGTGTCGCCACCGGGGCGGTGGGCTCTTACCCCACCTTTTCACCCTTGCCAAACGTTGCGTGCATTTCGAAGACGTCCCGCAGGTTTCCCTGCGCGATGCCACCGTGCTGCGCTCCGCCGGCGGTTTATTCTCTGTGGCACTTTCCGTGACCGCGCCGCACCGCATCCCGACTTGGTCGGGATGCCACACGCCGTAGCGTGTAACTCTGCCTTTCGGCAGACCCTGCGTGGCTGGCCCCCTGGCGTTACCAGGCGCGTTGCCCTGTCAAGAGTTCCGCTCTCCACAAAGTGAAGAGCGTGCCTCAGGACGGTGTCCGGACTTCCTCCCGCCCAGCCATCTTGCGATGACCAAGCCAGCGATCACCCGGCCCGCCCGCCACTTTAATTGTACCTCGAGAATGCCTTACTCAAGAATGTGAAGAACGGCAGAAAGCGGGTCAGTTTGATTTCTCCAGGGGCGCGGGTGGCCGTCGGATGCACGTTACTGCGGCCATGGGAACAGTCTTGCAGATCATTGTCTGGAGCGTCGAGAAATTGTGGGATTATTGGAGCAAGAGACAACATCGCAGGCGCATGAATCAGACTGCAAAAATCCGCATTAAAGGCTCCAACTACCCCATCGTCCGTTTTTTCATGTGGGTCGCACTCGCTTCATTTGCCATGACGTTCATTGCATTATGGCTTTCCAAATTGGTTTTGGCCGCCGTCGGATTCACTTTGCTATTAGTTGCGCAGAGGATTGGAGCCTACTTTAATCGCAAACGGTTGGAAGACCGAGACGGTCTCCGATGCCAGAAGTGTGGCCAGCCTGTGGACTTACGGCAAGCCCTCAGCACCCCTCACTCAGATGATCAGGTTGCTCGGTGTCATTATTGCGGGGAGCCATTTGGCAAATTTTCAAATTGACCCAACTTAACGGCAGGATACTTCGCGAGCGTTACTTCAATCCGAGCAACTTCTCGAATTCGGTTTCCGAGAGAATCGTCACTCCCAACTCTTTCGCCTTCTCATACTTCGATCCCGGATCCGTCCCCACCACCACGTAATCCGTCTTTTTGCTCACCGACCCGGTAACTTTACCCCCGTGCTGCTGCACAATCTCGCCCGCCTCTTCGCGCGAGCGATTCGCAAGCCCGCCTGTAAACACGAAGCTTTTCCCCGCAAATTTATCGCTCTTGAACTTGCGCTTCTCTGTCGTCGGCCGCACCCCCGCTTTATTTAATTTCTTGATGAGCTGCCGATTTGCCGCCTCCGAGAAAAACTCCACGATGCTCGCCGCAACCTTCGGCCCCACCTCGGAAACCTGCGTCAACTGCTCTTCCTTCGCCGCCGCGAACTCCTCCAGCGAAGAAAAATGCTCCGCCAGCAACTGTCCCGTCCGTTCTCCGACAAACCGAATCCCCAGCGCGTAAACCAATCTCGCCAGGCTGTTCTTCTTGCTCCCCTCGATTTCATCCAGCAAATTCTGCGCCGATTTTTCCGCCATGCGCTCCAGCGCCGCCACTTCCTCCAGCTTCAGCGAATACAAATCCGCGAAGTCTTTCACTAATCCTTTTTCCACGAGCTGGTCCACAATCTTCTCGCCCAGCCCGTCAATATTCATCGCATGCCGCCCCGCAAAATGCAGCAGCGACTCTTTCCGCTTCGCCGGGCACGCCGCGTTCACGCAGCGGTAAGCCACTTCATCTTCAGACTTGTGAATCGTGCTCCGGCACTCCGGGCAATGCTTCGGCATCTGGAAAGGCTTCCGGTGCTTCCCTTCTTTCGTCACTTTCAGCACGTGCGGAATCACCTCGCCCGCGCGCTCCACCAGCACCGTGTCGCCAATCTGCAAGCCCAGCCTCTCGATCTCATCCATGTTATGAAGCGTGGATCGGCTGACGGTGACGCCTCCCACCTGCACCGGCTCGAGCACCGCCACCGGCGTCAGCGCGCCCGTGCGCCCCACCTGCACGATGATGTCGTTGACGACCGTCGTCTCCTGTCGCGCCGGATATTTGTATGCAATCGCCCAGCGTGGCGCCTTCGCCGTGTAACCCAGCTCATTTTGTATGGATGTGGCGTTCACCTTCACCACCACGCCATCAATTTCATACGCCAGCTTCTCGCGCTTCGTGTCCCATTCGTCGCAATAACGCGTCACCGCATCAATCCCCGCGCACAGCTTCCAATCATCGGAAGCGCGGAACCGCAATTGCTTCAATACCAACAGGGACTCCGAATGCTTCGCGAACGGCACTTTTCCATCCACGAGCAAGTAGTAGGCGAAAAAATCCAGCCGCCGCGCCGCCGTAATCGTCGGATCGAGCACGCGCACCGCTCCCGCCGCCGCATTCCTCGGATTCGCGAAAATCTTTCCGCCGCTTTCTTCCTGTTGCCGGTTCAGCGCTTCGAACGCCTTCCGCGTCATCATCACTTCCCCGCGCACTTCGAAATCCGGCGACAGCTTTGCCTTCTTCAATGTCGCGTTCTCAACGTGCAGCGGAATCGATCGGATCGTCTTCACGTTCGGCGTCACGTCTTCTCCCGTCGTTCCATCTCCACGCGTCACCCCGCGCGCCAGCACCCCATCCTCGTATTGCAGCGAAATGCTCAGCCCGTCGAACTTATGCTCCGCGATGTACTCGATCTTTTCCTGCCCGCTCCCTTCCCGCACGCGCCGGTCCCAATCGCCCACCGCTTCGTAAGAAAACGCATTATCCAGGCTCAGCATCGGCCGCGCGTGCCGCACCGTCTGGAATCCTTCGCGCGGCGTCCCGCTCACGCGCACCGTCGGCGAATCCGGTGTCACCAGCTCCGGATACGCCGCCTCCAGCTCTTTCAATCTTTTCATCAGCCGGTCGTACGCCGCGTCCGATATCTCCGGATCGTCCAGCACGTAATAGCGGTAGTCGTGATAGTGAAGCTTCTCGCGCAGCTCCTCGATCTCTTTTTTCACATTCGCGGGTGCGGCTTTGGCCATGAAACCCTCGATTCTTCCGTGCTCATCCCCCCGCCCGTCATTCCGGGCGTAGCGAGGATCTCTGCGCCATCGCGCGTATTTTGCGCGATGAATCTCTCTTTCGAAATTGGGGCAGCACTTTGTGCTGGATTTCGCCTGCTATTATATAGAATGAATCTCGGATAGTACGCCGGGACACTGGATGACTGCAGAACTTCACAACGCGCTGCTGATCCACAACCCCAACGCCGGCAACGGCGGCCGTGGCCGCCGTCACATGCTTGAGGAAGCGCGCCGCATTTTTGCCTCGGGGGGGATCCAAACGGAAATCGCGGAAACCACCGGCCCGGGCGACGCCACCGAAATCGCCCGTCGCGCCGCTGCCGAAGGCCGCCAGCTTGTCATCGCTTGCGGCGGCGATGGCACTTTGAACGAAATCGTCAACGGCCTCGCCGCGCAGCCGCACGGCCGCCGCGTTCCTCTCGCTCTTCTCCCCGGCGGCACCGCGAACATCCTCGCCAAGGAACTGGATATTCCCTGGGACATTCCCAGCGCCGCCGAAAAACTCGTCCGCGGCAAAGTTAAAGAAATCGCGCTCGGCTTGGCCACCCCCCTCGAACAGCCCGAAAAGAAAAAATTCTTTCTCAGCGTCGCCGGCGCCGGCCCCGACGGCATGATCGTCTACGCCATCGATCTCGATCTCAAGGCCCGCGTCGGCATTCTCGCCTACTGGTGGCAGGGCGCCCGCGAAGTCTTCCGCTATAAATTCCCCCATTTCCGCATCGTCACCGGCAACAAGAGCATTGACGCTTCTCTGGCCATCATCGGCCGCACTCAGAATTACGGCGGCCCCTTCAAAATCACCACCGGCGCGGACCTTTTCAAGGATCAATTCGAAGTTATGGCCCTCACCACCCAGAGCGGCCTCCGCTATTTGAGTTACCTGCCGACACTCTGGATGGGCAAGCTCCGCGAAGCCGACGGCGTTCATTTCTGGAAAGCCGAAACACTGGTTTGCGAACCGCTCGGCAAGAATCCGGTTTATGCCCAGGTCGATGGCGAACCTCTCGCTCGCTTGCCCGTCGAATTCCGCATCGTCCCCCGCGCCCTCAAGCTCCTCGTCCCCCGTGACGCTTCGGAACCTGCCGCCAACGCCGCCTAGAGATCGCCATGGATCCGCTCACCCACGCCCTCGCCTCTTACTCCCTGCAGCGCGCCGTATTCCCTCGCGCCGCGCGCTCCGCCACTCTCGCCCTGCTGATTGCAGGAACAATCGCCGATCTCGATTCACTAAGCGCATACTTCGGCCCTTCCGCCTATCTCACTTTCTATTGCACTTATACTCATTCACTCCTCGCCGCTTTTCTGTTCAGTCTCCTCCTCGCGCTGCCGTTCCTGTTCCGCAAACGCAATGCCGCCGAAAGACAATCTTCGCTTGCGGCTATATTTCTCGCCTGTTTCTCGGCCGCCGTCTTCCATCTGCTCTTGGACCTCACTCAAAGCGCGGGCGTTGAGCTCTTTTGGCCCATTTCTCTACGCCGCTATGCCATGGATTACGTCGCCCGCTCCGATCTCTGGATTTTGGGAATTTTTCTTGCCGGGATACTTCTCCCCATGCTCGCCGGGCTGGTCACCGAGGAAATTGGCGCAAAATCGAAAGGCCCTCGCGGAAAAATCGGCGCTTCCCTCTCGCTCGCCGTCGTGATTCTTTACCTTCTCGTGCGCTCCGTCCTCCACGGCGACGCCCTGGCCGCCATGGAATCGCGCACCTACCGGGGTGAATCGCCGCGCAAAGTTGCCGCCTTTGCCGAATCCGGTTCGCCCTTCCGGTGGCACGGCATCGTCGAGACCGGAAGCGCCCTCCACGGTATCGAATTCACCGTCGGTCCTGAAGCCAGTCTCGATCCCGACGCCGGCATCACCTACTACAAGCCAGAACCCTCGCCCGCCCTTGATGCTGCCCGCAATTCCGCCATTGCGAGCCGCTTTCTCCAGGTTGCGCGCTTCCCCAAAGCCACCGTCGAGAAAACTCCCGAAGGCTTCCATGTCATCCTCCGCGATTTCCCCTACACCCACGACGTCAGCTCCGGTCCGCGCGTCCAGGTCCTCATTGACACCGGACCCGCTGGAAATATCCTCTCCCAGGAACTTGCCTGGATCCCAACCTCAAAAGAATGATGGTGATCACCGTCCCGAGTCCCGTCAGCTAAGCTTTTCCCTTGACCGCCTCTTCCTTTTCGATTACTATACGTGTTGGTTACATCCGTCTTTTGGAGCCTGGCGGTTTACCCCGACTCTTCTCGGGACCTGAATGTCGGCTTTTCCCAGCGAGCTTATCGCACCAGGAAGCCCCTATTTAGCCCAAAATAATCCATTTAAAATCAATAGCATACGAAATGCCTCTCCCGTAAGTCTTTTCTTTTGATATTCATATAAATTAATGGGGGGGGTGGGGGGGGGGAGCTGAATCTTGCCTCAACCGTCACAGTCATCCCTGTGACGACAATCTCGCATCTGCAACTCCTTTTGGTGCTGCAAGTTCGGGACATCGCCGTCACTGTGACGCCGCAAGTCCTTTAGAATCCGCTTTTACGAAAAAATGGAAGGTAAAGGAATTTACTCCACTGCCTCAACTCCGCTCGCCGTCCTCCGGCCGATGCCTAAGTAATACTCGGGAAAGCAGATAGCTCGCTCCTGCAACTCCAATCAGCACACCCGTCACTTCCAGCTTATGGTGCGCTAGAAATGGCATCGCATCCGCTCCATACCGGATTGCCAGATATCCGATTCCGAAGTAGCGAATGGCCCGCGCCAGCGCGATGGCGGACACAAAACTCGCGAGCGGCACCTCGAACACTCCGGCGGCCAGCACAAAAACCTTGAAGGGCGTCGGCGGGGGCAAGAGCGCGGCGATCAACATTCCACCAAATCCGTTGTGCACAACCCAGTTGTGAATGGCCTGCGCACGGTCGCCGGCATGTTTGTGAAAAAGCGCTTCTCCGCCTTTTCTAGCCAGAAAATACAGCAGCACGCAACCCAGGACCGATCCGAGCATCGCCATGAACCCATACAGCGGCATCCTCGCCGGATGTCTGGATGGACAATTCAATCAGCAGGAGATCATTAATCACCGGAAACGTCAGCACGGACGAATCGAGAAAGGAAATCAAAAAAAGCCCCGGCGCGCCGAGTCCGCCCGCGAACGCCGCAATGTTCTGTTTCCATCCATTCAATCTCGGACTCAACCTCCGACAGCCCTCCATCCAACAACGATTATTTACAACAGCGTCAGAATGGCTTCTTCTATCACGTCATAAACGCGATGCAATTCGTCCGGCGATATCACGTACGGCGGCAAAACATAAACCACGTTTCCGAGCGGCCGTCAATAAAACGCTCGCGTTCCAGAAAAAATTCATACAGCTTTGGCCGCATCGCCGAAAGATAACCCGCATCCTCGGCGCGCAATTCAATCGCCCCGATTGTCCCAATCTGCCGCGTCTCGCCGACTTGATGTAGTTCCCGGAGCAATTCCGCCAGCCGTTCGGAGTTGATCCGCGCGATCGTGGCAATTCGGTCGAAGACCGGTTCATCGCCAAAAATCTGCAGGCTGGCGTTCGCCGCGGCGCACGCCAGCGCGTTTCCCGTGTAGGAATGGCCGTGGTAAAACGTGTGCATCCGGTCTTTCGCTGCGAAATGCCGCTTCGACGTGATCGGTGCACAAAGTCACGCCCATCGTCAAGAATCCGCCGGTGATCCCTTTCGAGAGACACATCAGGTCCGGGACGACGCCGGCGAGATCGCAGGCAAACATCTTTCCCGTCCGGCCAAATCCCGTCAGCACTTCATCGGCAATCAGCAACACATCGTGTTTTGTGCACAGCGTGCGAATCTTCTGGAGAAATTCGACCGGATGAACGATCATCCCGCCGGCGCCTTGCAGCAGCGGCTCCACGATCACTGCGGCAATTCTGTCGCCTCGCTCCGTAAGCAACTGCTCCAGTTGCTGGACGCATTCGATGTGACATGTCTCGCGCTTCAGCCCCACCGGGACAGCGGTAGCAGTACGCCGAATGCACGCGATGAACCGGATAGCGCATCGACGCGAAACGGATAGGTGAACGGTGAATCGTCGCTCACGGACATCGCCCCGGCCGTATCCCCGTGGTATCCGTGCGCCAAAGCCACGATTTCGCTTTTGTCGAGCCGCTGCTAGATTGCTGAAAATACTGCACCGCGAGCTTCAGCGCCACCTCCACGGCCGTCGATCCGTCATCCGAAAAAAACATGTGCGTCAGCTCTGGCGGCAGCCATTTCCGCAAACGCGCGGCCAATTCTTCCGCGGCCTCGTGCGTGAATCCCGCCAGGATGACGTGCTCCAGCTTTCGCGCCTGTTCCGCGATCGGCCGCGGCAATGCGCGGATTGGCGTGCCCGTGCAGGTTTACCCACCACGAAGAAATGGCATCAAGAATCTTGCGCCCGTCTGCGGTGTACAGGTAAACGCCCTCGGCTCTTGCAACCAGCAGCGGCGCGGGATCGAGAGCACCATTCGTGAAGGGATGCCAGATGCGCAGCGCTGAATTCATTCGCGCAATTATTGCGCAAAAGCGGATCGGTCGAAGTGATTCAGGAACACCTGCATCAGCGCGGTGCGGTGGAGGTTGGGCAGCTTGGGAATTTCGCCGATAACGCGGACGTGGCCAAATTTCTCGATCGTTTCGCGGTTCTCTCGGTTCTGGTCGCCGATCAACACCACGCCGTGCACCGGCAATTCCGCCGCATGAAGCGCCGCAAGCGTCAGCAGCGTGTGATTGATCGGTGCCCAGACCGCTGCGCGCCGCCAGAATCACCGGCAGTTTGAACTTCACCATCATATCCAGCATGAACTGCTTCGGGATTGATCGGCACCAGCACGCCGCCCGCGCCTTCGACGATCAAGCCAATCGTTCATCAAGCTGCCGGCAGGTTGATCCGCGCCAAGATCGATCTCCACGCCCGCCCAGCGCGCCGCCAGATCCGGCGAAACCGGCGGCACAAATTTGTAAACCTCTTCCAGCGTGCGGTCCGTTCCAATGCCTGCCAGCCGCATCACCGTGACGCGGTCCGAACCCTTCCAGCGTGCCGGTTTGAATCGGCTTCCAATACACGGCATCGAGCGCGGCGCAGAGCAACGCCGCCAGCGTGGTCTTGCCCACGCCGGTATCCGTGCCAGTGATGAAGAAATGATGTCTCATGCGCGCCTCGCTGCCGCGGATCGAAACGCATGCCGTCGCGCCAGACACAAGGGATTTCTACCAGCCGACAAGCTCTTCTTCGGCAATTCGCGCGGTTAGGGACAACCGCAAGCGCGCGCTGCCCGCGCGGAACGGTGGGCGGCCGGATCGCGCGCACCGCAAATCCCTCCTGCTGCAGGTGCTCGGCTGCGTCAAGTGCTGCTTCATTCTTCCCGATCAACACCGGCACAATCTGGCTGGCGCTGTTCCCCGGTATCGCATCCCTTGTGCCGCAGCGCTGGCCGCAAATCGCTCCGCTCGAGAACGCAATTCATCGCCGCTCCTTGTCCATCCTCACTGCCAGCCGGAGTGCCGCCCAATCTGCCCGCGCCAAATACGGCGGCATCGCCGTGCTGAAAATAAACGTGCGTGCGTGATTGATGAGATGCTCCTTCAAGACGCGCTGGCCCGCAGACAAACGCTCCCGCGGAACCCAGGGCTTTCCCGCAGGTGATGAATCGTGGCGGCAAGATTTGGGCACGATCCCGCCTTCCGCCGCAATTCCCCGTCCGTGCGGGCCCATGCACTCCCGTCGCATGCGCTTCGTCCACGATCATCGCCGCGCCATACTTCTCCGCCAGCGCCATCTTCCTTCAAGGGAGCGACATCGCCATCCATGCTGAAGACGCTCTCCGTTACGATCACTTTCCGCCACGGCGCGCCCGCTTCCTGTCTCGCAACGCGTCTTCCAGGGCATCCAGGTCGAGGTGCGGATAGATGACTTTTCGCGCGCCGGAAAGCCGCATGCCGTCGATCAAGCTGGCATGATTCAGCACATCGGAATAAACCACGTCGTCCTTGCCCGACCAGCGATGCCAGCAGGCCCAAGTTCGCGGCGTAACCGCTGCTGAAGAACAGCGCTTCCTCGGTGCCCGCAAACTTCGCAAACTCCTCTTCCAGAGTTCGCCACTCCTCGGTTTGGCCGGAGAGCAAGCGTGAGCCGGTGCCGCCGACCTTGCGGGCGCGTCCGTCACCGCGTCGATGGCAGCTTCGTGAAGCGTCGGATGCTCCGCGAGTCCCAGATAATCGTTGGAGCAAAGATTCACGCCGTGCACTTCGGCCAGACTGCGGCGCAGGCTGCGTGCTTCAAGGGCGCGCAGCCCCTTCTGCAGTTCGTCTTTCCACGTGGCTAGGGCGTCAGACGGCATGGGATTCGAGTGGCTTCATCCCCAAACTCTGAAGTAACTGCTCATCTTCATCAACTCCGGGATTTGGCGTGGTCAGAAGTTTCTCTCCGACAAAAATCGAATTTGCGCCTGCCAGAAAACAAAGGGTCACCGCTTCCGGCGACAACTGCTTTCGAGCCGGCCGCCAGGCGCACCCGCGAAGCCGGCATCAGGATTCGCGCTGTGGCGATCGCGCGAACCATTTCGAGCGGCTCGAGCGGCGGCATCGCGGCCAACGGTGTGCCCTCGACGCGCACGAGCATGTTGATGGGCACGCTTTCGGGGTGGGGGTTCAGCGTCGCCAATTGATGCAGCAGGCCGGCGCGATCGCTCTCCTTCTCTCCCATTCCCAGAATCCCGCCGCAACACACGGTGATTCCCGCCTGGCGCACCGCCGCAAGGGTCCTCAACCGTTCATCGTACACGCGGGTGGTGATAATGGAGCCATAAAATTCCGGTGAAGTGTCCAGATTGTGATTGTAGGCCGTAAGCCCCGCTTCCTTCAGGCGAACGGCCTGCTCGTTCGTCAGCATTCCCAGGGTGCAGCAAACCTCCATGCCCAGCGAGGAGACTCCGCGCACCATTTCCAGAACGATCTCGAATTCGCGGCCCTGTGGAGCTTCCCGCCACGCCGCGCCCATGCACATTCGCGTTACGCCCCGCGTGGCAGCGTCGCGCGCCACGCTGATCACGTGCTGGGGATCGAGCAACCCCTCGCGCTCCACGCCGGCGTCGTAATGCGCGCTTTGCGGGCAGTACGCGCAATCCTCCGGGCAGCCGCCCGTCTTGATGGAAATCAACTGGCAGGTCTGCACGCGATCGGGAGCATGGAATTTGCGGTGCAGGGTCTGCGCGCGGTATACCAACTCGGGCAGGGGTGTCGCGTAAATCGCCGCGACTTCTTCCCTTCTCCAATCGTGCCGGAGTTCGGTTGCCAGCAGCGACCGGAGCCGCTTCCAAAATCGTCTTCGTACCCATGGACCTCCGTCGTGGTAAGGAGCGCTTATCCCTAAACGAACCTGGCATGTTACCATCGCTTGGTAAAATCGTGTGCCCATGGTTTCCGAGACGACACCTGGCTCGCCAGCGGGCCTTGCGGTGCGAGTAGGGATGTCGCGAAGGCCTTCGATGTCCATCCCTGCGAAGCGTTTGACCGGATATCCGTTAAATGTTATAAACCAGCGGTTTGTGTCTGCCCGCAGGTAGAGTCTCCAGGGTGGTGCGCCGAAGCATTTCGGCATGATTCGGTCCGGCGGGCGGCCGCGGTCTTTTCCGGACCGTGCATGGACCGGCCGCGAAACGGCCGGGGATGAAACAGTTTTCTGTCCCGTCTTAAAGCAGGAGCCTTTCAGAAAACCGGCAAGGCGTTCGGCAACTACGAAGAGTTGGCCGCTCCGCGGCGCGGAGTGGCGTTCGAAGGAAGACGTGTGCCGGAAACGGTGGTCCAGGGAAGCAGCGACCCTGTAAACGAATTCTCGATGGAGGAATGTGAATGCACACCTGGCTAGCCAATGCCTGGTCTCTAGGCTGTAGATTTGCGAAGTTGGGCACGGTTGCGGCCGTGCTGATGCTGCTCACCGGCGCATCCGCTTTTGCCGAGGAGGCCGGAGGCGAGAGCGGCCCTAAAGCTTCCTGATCTTTCTCAGGTCAACTTTCTGGGGATTGACGGACACAAGCTTCTGCTCTTCGGCATTCTGATCTGCATGTTCGGGCTGCTGTTCGGCATGACCATTTTCATGAGGCTGAAGAACCTGCCGGTGCACAGCGCGATGCGCGAAATTTCCGAGCTGATCTACGAAACCTGCAAGACCTATCTGTTCACGCAGGGCAAATTCCTGATGTTCCTGTGGGTGTTCATCGCCATCGTGATCGTGCTGTACTTCGGAATACTTGCGCCCGTCCCCGGCAAATCCATCGCGGTGACGCTGCCGATTATTCTGCTGTTCAGCCTGATCGGCATGGGCGGCAGCTACAGCGTGGCGTGGTTCGGGATTCGCGTGAACACCTTCGCCAATTCGCGCACCGCTTTCGCGGGCCTGCGCGGCAAGCCGTATCCCATCAATCACATTCCGCTGGAATCGGGCATGAGCATCGGCATGATGCTGATCAGCGTCGAACTGCTGATGATGCTGATCATTCTGCTGTTCATCCCGCGCGAATACGCCGGCCCGTGCTTCATCGGATTCGCCATCGGCGAATCGCTGGGCGCCGCGGCGTTGCGTATTGCGGGCGGCATCTTCACGAAGATTGCCGATATCGGCTCCGACCTGATGAAGATTGTCTTCAAGATCAAGGAAGACGACGCGCGCAACCCCGGCGTCATCGCCGATTGCACGGGCGACAACGCCGGCGACTCGGTCGGGCCCACCGCGGACGGTTTTGAAACCTACGGCGTGACGGGCGTCGCGCTGATCACCTTCATTCTTCTGGCGGTGAAGAACCCCACGATTCAGGTGCAGTTGCTGGTATGGATTTTCGTGATGCGCGTCGTCATGCTGATCGCCAGCGCCGCCGCGTACTTCATCAATGGAGCCATCGCAGAAAGCGCGGTTCGGCAACGCCGACGAAATGAACTTCGAGACGCCGCTGACGTCGCTGGTGTGGATCACTTCCTTCGTCTCGATCGCCTTCACCTACGTGATTTCGTCGCTGATTATTCCGACGCTCGGCGGCGATCCTACGCAATGGTGGAAGCTGGCCACCATCATTTCCTGCGGGACACTGGCGGGTGCGATCATTCCTGAACTCGTCAAGGTCTTCACCTCCACGGAATCGCGCCACGTCAAGGAAGTCGTTACCTCCGCCCAAGAAGGCGGCGCATCGCTCGGCATTCTGTCGGGATTCGTGGCCGGTAATTTCTCCGCGCTACTACCTGGGCCTTGCGATGGTCCTGCTGATGTCCATCGGCTATCTGATCAGCAAGCTCGGGCTCGGCAACCTGCCAGCAATCGATGCTGGCACCGGCTGTTTTCGCTTTTGGCCTGGTGGCTTTCGGGTTCCTCGGCATGGGACCGGTAACCATCGCGGTGGATTCCTACGGCCCGGTAACCGACAACGCGCAATCGGTGTACGAACTTTCGATGATTGAGCAGATTCCCAACATCAAGCAGGAACTCAAGAAGGACTACAACATCGACGTGAACTTCGAGCGCGCCAAGCACATGCTGGAAGCCAACGACGGCGCGGGCAACACTTTCAAGGCCACCGCCAAGCCCGTGCTCATCGGCACGGCCGTGGTCGGCGCAACCACCATGATCTTCTCCATCATCATGTCGCTGACTCACGGCCTCACCAACAACCTGGACAAGCTTTCGCTCCTCCACGCGCCCTTCGTGCTCGGCTCGTCACCGGCGGCGCCATGATTTACTGGTTCACCGGCGCTTCCACGCAGGCAGTGACCACGGGCGCTTATCGCGCGGTGGAATTCATCAAGGCGAACATCAAGCTGGACAGACGTCGAGAAAGCGAGCGTGGCGGACAGCAAGAAGGTGGTGGAAATCTGCACGCAGTACGCGCAGAAGGGCATGCTGAACATCTTCATTGCCGTCTTCTTCGCCACGCTGGCTTTTGCCTTCGTCGAGCCCTTCTTCTTCATCGGCTACCTGATCTCCATCGCCATCTTCGGTCTCTACCAGGCCATCTTCATGGCCAACGCCGGCGGCGCTTGGGACAACGCCAAGAAGATCGTCGAAGTCGAGCTGAAGCAGAAGGGCACGCCGCTGCATGACGCCACCGTCATCGGCGACACCGTGGGCGATCCTTTCAAGGACACCTCCTCCGTGGCGCTGAACCCGGTCATCAAGTTCACCACGCTGTTCGGCTTGCTGGCCGTCGAACTGGCCGTGAAGATGACCGTCAACCAGGGCAGCGCGCTTGACGCACGTCCTGGCCGCGGCGTTCTTCGTCGTTTCGTTCTTCTTCGTGTACCGTTCGTTCTACGGCATGCGCATCCGGGGCTCGGCGGCGTAGTAAGAGGAATTTGGCAGTCTAGCAGTCGATAGCAAGCAAGACGGGGCGGCCTTCTGGCCGCCCTGTTCGTTCTGGAGCGCGGCCGTTTGCAACGGATCATGGCAAGCGCGGGCTGCCGCAGTTGCCCCTGCATCGCGAGGGAGGCCGGAAAAGCGGGAACAGGGCGCCGACCGGGCCGGAGCAGGCCCCGCAGTCCAAATTGGGAAACGTGGATTTCCCGGGAGCGGCCACTCCAGAAGTTTCGTCGATAGAATGAATCCAATTTTCCGCGAGCATTCGCCGAGTGCCTCTTCTATACTCTCCTCCAACTTCCTCCGCAGTCTGGACAAAAAGGAGACGAGGCATGATTTCAGCAAAAAAAACCGTGGCCGCCGTGCTACTGATTGCGTCGAGTGTGGTGTACGCAGACGCCCAAGTGAAGACCGGTTCGGAAAAAGGCGCAGCCCAGGAAACAGCGGGAAAGCATTACGTGCTGCCTGCGAATAAGGAAACGACGCAGTGGGGGTGGCTCGATCCCGCGGAGAAACCCAAGCTGACCGTGAATTCCGGCGACACCGTGGCGATCGAGACGCTGCGTCACTCGATGGACGAGATCAAGCCGGGAGTCTCCATGGACGAGATCGTGAAGCTGCGGCTTGCCAACCCAGGCGGGGGGCCGCATTCGGTGACCGGACCGATCTACGTCAACGGCGCGGAGCCCGGGGATACGCTTGAAATTCGAATCAAGAAAATCGTGATCAAGGAAGACGGCTTCAATTTCAATCTTCCCGGAAAGCAGTTCCCCACCGTCGGTTTGCTGGCCTCGGAATTTCCCGAAGGGCACGTGCAATATTTCAAGCTCGATCCGAAAACGATGACGACGGAATTCAAGCCGGGGATCATCCTTAAGTTGAAACCTTTTCCGGGGACGATCGCGACCGGTCCGGATCCCAACGAGCCAAAAGAAAAAGCCGGCCCTCCGATTCACGACGCCAAGGGCCGCACCAGCACGCTGCGGCCGTGGAAGAACGGATCGAACATGGACGTGAACGAGCTGCAGGAAGGCTCGACGCTGTATCTGCCGGTGTTTCAGAAAGGCGGATTGATCTGGACGGGAGATTCGCACTGCCTGCAAGGGAACGGCGAAGTGAACCTGACGGCGCTGGAATGTTCGTATAAGGAAATCGAGATTCAACCGATCGTGCGGAAGGACCTGCATATCGAATGGCCGCGGGCGGAAACGTCCACGCACTGGATTTTCATAGGATTCGACGAGGACTTAAACGAAGCGATGAAGATCGCGGTGCGCGGGACGGTGGAATTTCTCGCGGAGCAGAAGATGGTGCCGATGACGCGCGAGGAGGCCTATGCGCTTACGTCCATGGTCGCGGATTGCCGCGTTTCAGAGGTAGTGGACATCCGTAAAGGCGTGCATTGCATGGTGCCAAAGTCGATCTTCGTCAAAAAATAAAGCGCCTCACATGTGAATTAGGCCGGGGAATTTGCGCGGATTGTTGTCGAAACTGGGGAAGATAGTGTTGAGTTCATTGACGCCGATGTGTTTTGTCAGGACTTCCCCGAGGACGGAGCGGAAGTCGGTGGTGAGGGCGAGGTCGCGACCTTCGTTGAGCTGATGGTCGTTCAGGCCGGGCCATTTGCCGTAGACTTGGCCGCCGCGGACGTCGCCGCCCATGACGAACATGCAATTGGCGTGGCCGTGATCGGTGCCGCGGTTTCCGTTTTCCTTGGCGGTGCGGCCGAATTCGCTCATGGTGACGAAAACGATGTTCTGCATGCGGTCGCCCAGGTCCTGGTGAAACGCCGCGAGACCCTGGCCGAGATCCCGGAGAAGATTCGAAAGCTGGCCTTGCACGCCACCTTCATTGACGTGATTGTCCCAGCCGCCGCAATCGACGAAGAGAACTTCCACACCGATGTCGGCCTTGAGGAGCTGGCCGATCTGCTGCAGGCTCTGACCGAGGCGGCTCTTGGGATATTGCGCACCGTTTTCCGGCTGATATTTGCCGGGGTCCGCCTTGCGGAGCAGGTCAATGGCTTCGAAGGTTTCCGTGCCGGTGCCGTGCAGCGCGTGATCCACGGTCTGGGCGTACATGGCTTCGAAACCGCCTTCGACCACCTGGCCCATGCCCGGCGCTTGCGCCATCACTTTGAATTGCCGCAAGTCCGGCAAGGCAATGGCGGTAGCGCTGCCGCTGCAGCATGCGCGGGAGATTGGGTCCCATGGCTACGGCGCGGAAGGGAGAGGCATTTTCTTCCGGGACGGTCTCGAGCGCGCGATTGAGCCAGCCGTCTTCGGTTGATTTGAGGCCGGGCGTGCCGGATTCCATGAAATCCTGAGCATCGAAGTGCGAGCGCGTGGGATCGGGCGATCCCGCGGCGTGAACGATGGCTAGTTGGTTTTTGTGAAAGAGAGGTTCGAGGGACGAGAGGCTCGGGTGCAAGCCGAAAAATCCGTCGAGATCGATGGCCGCATCCGCGCCGCCACGCTTCGGCTGCGGAATGGCAATCGTTGGGCGCATGCGATAGTAGTTTGGCTCCCCGAAGGGCACGACGATGTTCAAGCCGTCCGCGGCGCCGCGCTGAAAAAGCACGACGAGTTGCTTCTTGTTGGGCATGGGCGTAGCGGCAACGGCGCGCTGGTGGAACGCGGGCATCGCGCTGAGGCCGACCATGGCGACGCCGCCCTGCTTCAGGAAATAGCGGCGTGAAAATTTCAGCCCCGTGATGCCTTCACAGCATTTGTAGCTCATGACGTCCTGTCACCTTCTTTGAAATTCGGGAGCGCCGAGCACCAGGCCGGCGACGACACCGAGATCCGCCTGGCGGCGTGGGTCATCGAGCTTGGCCCGCAACACTTGCGGATTATCGAGCTGCTTTTCGAGAATTTCGACGGTCGCAGGTGCGGCCTGGCCGCCGAGAAAGACTTGCACGGCGCGGTCGAGCGCGGCCTTGGGATCGCTGCCCGAATCCGCGCCCAGGAGCGAGGCCACATCGGTGCGCGCGCCGCGGATGCGGTTGCCGGCAAGAGCCAGCGAATAATTGAGGCGATTGAGCAGTGCGCCGGTGTTCACCCAGGTCTCGGCCTTGTCGGAATAGCCGGTGGGCGGCTGGCACTGATAAGGCGGCTCGCCAATGCGCCCAATCCAGAAGACGAGCGGGAGCGGGGTGTCCACGTCCGTGCCCGTGGCACGCGCCGCGGAGACGACCAATTCGAAGGGCGTCTTGATCTTGGAGCGATAGGCGTCGCGGGACCAAAATTCAGGCGACCAGATCATGGTCTTGAGGACGGCGCGGATGTCGCCGTCACTCGATTGGAAGGTCTCCGCCATGCGGTCCACGATCGATTGCGGAGGGTTATCGGAAACAAAACGGCGCGCGAGCTTGGTGGAAATAAATCTGGCGGTGCTCGGATGACGCGCGAGAAGGTCGAGGACTTGCTCACCGTCCTTGATGCCGCCGGCATGAATTTTCTTGCCGAGAACAATTTTCGGGTCCGGATCGTGCAGCCATTCGTCGAATTTGAATTCGGGATTCAGACGCGGCTTTTCGATGGTCCAGCCGGTAAAGCAGCGCGCGAGTTCGGTGACGTCCTTCTGGGTATAGCCGCCGTCCACGCCAAGGGTGTGCAGCTCCATCAATTCGCGGCCGTAATTTTCATTCAGGCCGCGTTCGTTTTTCTTGGCGGATTGCTGGGGGCTAACGGGCGGCAAGGGTCCGCCGAATCTTCTAAAGCGCGTCTGCTGGCGCATGGCGCGTTCGGCGGCGGCCCGCCGCGCCGCGCGTGGATCGGCGCTCAGGAAATTATCAAGGTAGAAAAGCATGGCCGGGCTTTTGGCCGTGGCGGTCAGAAGATCCTTAAACTTGCCGAGCGCGTGCGGCTGAATCACATCGCTTTCGTAGGAAGTCAAGTAGTAGAGATCCTCGCCTTTGCCGGCGAAGACATTGAAATGGTTGAACCAGAAATCGTCCATGACCTGCTGGAGCTGCCGCTCGCTATAGAGCGCGCGGGTGACCTTGGCCATGGCGAGCTCGGCAATGATGCGCCGCGGGAGCTTGCTGTCATCGGACATTGCGCGCGGCACGCTGTTGGGATCACCGCCGGCCAGGGCCGCGCGTTTGCCCGCGCCCGGCGAAGAAGAATTGCCTTGCGGCGTCTCTTGCTTCATCGGAGAGGGCGCATTGTTCATTTCTTGATTTGGCTGCGCGGCTTCCGGGGATTGTTGAGATGAATCCGGAGTTCCTCCGGCGACTAGTGGAGTTTGCTGCGTTTGCATATCCCGCGCGACGGGTTCTGCGGCAGCATCGGAACGGCGCCTCTCCGCTTGCTGCGCTCTAAATTCTTCCTTGGTTAGACCCGCTTGCTTGGCGGCCTGCTTGGGCCGGGGAAATTCCTCGATCAATTGCGCGGAGGACATTTTCAACGTGGGATAGTTTTCAAGGCGGGCGGCGAGGGCTTTGTCGTCAATGGAACTGGGATTGAGTTGCTGGTCAATCCATTTGGCCAGGCCCATTTGGCGGATGCGTTCGATGTCACCGGGGCGAGGACCGTAGGCGAGACGATTCAAGGCATGAAGAATGGCTTCGTCCGCACTGAGTTCGGTGATGGGCAAGCCTTTGAGGACGGGATCCTGCTTAGGCTTCTTGTCCCTGGCGGGAGAAGGAAACGCGGCGAGAGGCTGAAGATTGGGGCCGAGCGAAAGGACGCAAGCGAAAGAGAGAATGGCGGAAAGAACCGATTTGGGTGTCGCGGAAATCACAGGCGTCCGAGGAAATGGCGTCAAGGAGGGACCCTCTGGCAAACTCATGTCACACTCCTGCCTAATGGCGTGCCTTGCGGGCCGGAAGACACAATTAGAATAACCCTTAGCCAATGGAGAAGTTGCGGGCGTCCAAAGATGGTGTCGAATCCATATCGGGATTGAACGTATGGACGGGAAAAGACATAGTCAAGCCGAATGGGAAACACGGATGGCGGTTTCGAAGTGGTGCAGACTAGGGCGGGGGGCCGTTTTCGGCCTTGCAAGCCTCCGAGATGATATAGGGCAACCGCGGGGTTCAGTCAGCCAAATCGAAATCGACTGTGCGATTAGGTGCATGATTGCCGGCGCTGTCGACGGCCTGCACCAGAAGCGTGTACGAGCCAGGCTTCATCTCTTTGGCCCTGACGATCAAGCCTATTGGGATGACGGGACTTCCCTTGCGGATGAATTCATCGGCTTTCACGACCCCAGTAAAGAAAATTTCCTTTTCGGTGGCTCGTTCGAAGATGCGGTAGCCGACGCCGACCTGCGGCGGAGTCGCCGAAGTCAGGAGAGGTTCATAGATCTCCGTGTAGACAATCACGTTATCGGAACGTTTGAAGCGATTGCTGCCTGACGGAATGATTTGCACGCCCTTGACGACCAGGGGTGTGCGGTCCTCGAGAAGCACGGAATCGAGGCTTTCCGGAATGCTGTTGACCGGCTGGGCGGAATTCGTCATCGCCACGCCGCTGAGGTTGAAGTGCTGCCCATCATAGGGATCAATGCGAAGAGGGGATTCGAATTTTCCGAAGGCGTCGCCGCCGGCGCTCAAAACAACGGTCAGTTTGTAGGCGCCCGACACGGCATCGAACTGGTTTTCATAGTGATAAGGAGTCTTCTCGAACTCTTTCCACTCATCCTTTTCGAGATCGAGATTGACGGTATCGCTAAATTTCGCTCCGACCGACCCGTCAGGTTTATAGGCGATTCCCAAGATATTCAGGTTGGCGTGATATTTGCCTTTTTCCTTGTTGAACTGCAAGGAATCCGGAGGAATGTCCATGGCCAGGTTCACGCGGGCAGTATTCGGCGCGGTATAGAAGTAGGGGGTTTCCATTGCGCCATGAATCGAGCCGGCTTGCGAGCCCATGGCGTGCGATTCAAGCTGCTTCTCCAGGGGCTTGCCTTCCAGGACGTTCACTGGCTTGGTGTTGCAATAGCCGCTGCGCGAGCGGATATTCACGCCGCCGCGGTCCAGCTTAACCTTCAGCGTGTGGCAACTTCCTTCCGGCGAGTCTGGTGGAACGTAGCCGAGGATGTAGAACTCGTTTTGTTCGCGGCCGATGCGTTCGAGTCCAGCGAGGAGATCGTTGGTGTTGAAGATCGTAAAACCGCCCGTTCCCTCCGCAAGCGCGGCGAGGATCTGCTGGTTCGTCGAGGCCGAGGGTGGAAAGGTGGGCACAATCGTGCGCGGCTGGTTGTACGGTGAATTATAAGCATTGTAGCCGGAATTGTAACCGCTGCCACCGCCACGGGTACCACCACCAGTTCCGCCGGTGCCACCCGAACCACCTTTCCCACCGCCCCCTGTTCCGCCTGTGCCGCCGGTACCACCGCGTCCACCGGTGCCACCAGTTCCCCCACCACCGGTGCCCCCACCAGTGCCCCCGCCAACGCCGCCTCCTCCGCCCGGTCGGCCGCCACCTGCACCGCCGCCACCTGCACCGCCGCCAACACCTCCGCCCCCACCGGGCCGCTGCGGATCGGGCGAAGCGCTCGCGGGAAATGCCGCGAGCAGCAAGCGTGGCTGGGAGAACGTCTTGCGAGCTGGCGGACGATTCGAAACGGCGCGCACCATGCCAGCCGACCGATGCTTCATGGCGCTTCCACCCGGAACGGGTGCGGTCAACCCGCGCGCGTCGAGGGCGTATACGGCCACATTGGCCTTATTACAGGCGTCGATCGTCGCGGTCAGCTCCGATTCGTTTTCCGTCGAGAGCGGAAATCCGCCGGAGAACAGCACCACCATCTTCCGGCCGGGAATGCTGCGCAGATTTTTCGCCAGACTCCGCACCGCCAACAACATGCTGCGCGCGCCGAAGTCCGCCTCGGCATTGCTCAGAGAGGAAATCCCCATCGTGGCGAGTCCCGTGGATGCCACGGTCACGGGCACGTCCGGCGCCGATGCATTCGGATTGACCGAGGAATTTCTTATCCCGGAAACTGCGGCGTTCAGCAATTTTGCGTTGGCCGTAAAATTCTGCACGATGCGAAGCGCACCGCCGAAATCCACGACGGCCATCAGGTGATCCGGACCGGCATTCGCTTCGATGAACTTGGCCGCCGCACTGCGTGCCTGGATCTGGTCAGGCGTGGCCATGGTGGAATTGTCGAAAAACAGAATCAGGTAGTGGCGCTGCCCGTTCGCTTGCGCGGGAGAATCGGCGCCGGTGGAAAAAGTGGAAACTTGCTGCACCTTGTTGTCTTCGAAAACCTTGAAATCATTCTGCGTGAGGTCATGGATATAATTCCCCTTCTTGTCCGTGACCACGGCATCCACAAGCACTAGCTTCGATTCCTTCCTGATCACGACGGCCGGTAGTTGTTCCGCAGGAACGGAAGCCTGGGGCGAGGGCGGCGCGGGCTGTCCCTGAGCGCGGGACGCGGAGGGGACAGCACACAGTACCGCGGCAAAGAAGAAACCCGCTCCTACTCGAAACTTCTGCCTATAATTTCTCTGCGTGTCCATGTGCTCCTCCCCCCGAAAACCTAAAAGGGTATGACCACCGCCCCATTTCGCGCCGCCATCTGCGCGCCTTCGGAATCCCGCACCACCAGCCGCACCATGTACGTACCGGGCTTGACGTCGAAGCTCGATTTGACGGTCATCCCCGAACGGCTCAGCCGGTCGTAGGTTGCATCCAGCAACTTCATGTCGACGATTTTCTCGGCGCCGGTGACAAAGTTTCCATTTTCATCGAAGATCCCGGTGACAATCGTCAACTGATCGTTGTTGCGCCCTTCCGCTTTCCGGAAATGGATGGATTTCACGTCCAGATGCGTCAAGACCGAGAGGCGAGCTTCCGCCTCGCCCTTCTTGAAAAATTGAGTCTGCAAATCGACCGGCAGATCGCGCATCTCGTCCTGCGAGAACAAGGCTTCCTGAATCTCCTGTTTCGTAGCTTCCGCCGGGTCGGTGAGCGAGCGGGGCGCGAAGTACCCGTGGCGCGCCTGAATGCCGTATTTTTGCTTGTTAGTGAGTGCGACTTTAAGAGCGTGATAGCGACCGTCAATCTTCAAGTTTTGCGGGGAAAACCCGAGCAAATAGGAAAGGGCCGGAGCCGCGGCAGCTTCGCGCATGGCTTCATCCACGTCGTTCCGGTTATGAAAAAATCTGCCGCCGGTGCCATCGGCCAATTGCGCCAGAACGTCTTCTTGTGCGAGTTGTGCGGCGACGCGATAGGAGGTTTTGTACCCCGCGGTCCGGTAAGAGTCCTGCGCCGGGCTGGCAATGTCTCCCATCAAGTCTGGGGTATAGAGGCCGCGGGCATCGATCGTGTTGATTACGATATTTGCCTTCGTGGCGCGATCCACGATCTCCGAGGTTTCGCTCTGAAGCGTCGAGGGAATGAATCCGGGCGAAACAAGAACCAGAACGCGCTGGCCAGGCATGCTCGACAGCCGCCTGACAATGTCCACAAGGTGGCGGTAGGAATACTCGGAGGCCGCGTCTCCCTCGGCAAGCACGCGGGCCGATGCGGCGAATGCCATGCTGCGCGCCGCGGCGAGCTGCCGCTCATCTCCGCTGAAGGCACACTGAACGGCATCTTCCGCAGCGACGGCCAGCGCCTGCGTGTCGTTCTGATTTTGGATCAAGTCCGCTTCGTAGTAACTCACGTCCGGACAGTCGTGAAAACTGCTGCCCGCTAACGGCCGCGAAATGACTCCCAACAATGCTTTTTTCAATAGAGCCTGGTCGCCGGTGAAATCCTGGCTCAGTTCTCCGGACGTCGAATACATGGCCACGCGATCACTCGGGGCCAGCGCGCCAAAGAACCGCGTGGCGGAATCACGCACAAAGGTAGCGTCTTCCATGGACAGATGGACGTCGTCGAAAACCATGGAAACGAATCGCTGCGGCAAAACGGCAGCCTTTCCATTGATGGCGTCCGCACTAGAGGAATACCCCGCGGCCGTACCCGGCGACGCAGCAGCAGAGGCGGTGCGCACCCCCGGGGTTTCCACGCTGAAAGAGGTGATGGTTTGAGGCTTGCGGTTGTCTAGCAGCTGAAAGTCTTCTTTTTTGAGATTGGGGACGACTTTGCCCTGCGCATCGCGCACCACCACACGCACCAAGACCAGGTTCACGTGCACCTTAAAGGTAGTTGGTGCGTCGCGGCTGGAGACCTCCGCTGCGTCGGCCGCGGCCTGCGTTTGCGCCGGCTTGGCCGGAGCGTCCTGCGGCAGCGCAGCCCGAGTCTGGGTGGTGAGCCTGCTCGCCGGCGTCAAAAAGCAGAAGGCGAAAAGGAGGAAAACGAAGCGGGAGAAGATCGAGAACTGCCGTGGGTAAAACATCCCTGCCTCTCTGAAACGCCCGTCCCCATTTTCCCGCGAGTTCGAGAGAGAACGTGCCCGGCGATGCTTCGATGCGGACTGGAATTTCGACTATACGCTGGTGTTAATTCTAATGTCAATTTCAAGCCAGCGAACCAGGAAGGACGCCGACTCGGGAGAGGGCCGCCTCCGGAGGCGGTCCCCTGGCGATGATGCGCCTAGTGGCGAGCGTCAGCGGGGGCCGGAGTAGCCGGCGTTGCCGGCGCTGGTCACGGGCACGGTGACGGTGTTGTCCATGCGCACGAGCATGCCGGTCTGCGCTGGGAGTTCGACTTCCTTGCCCTTGCGCGAAACGATGTAGGCGGCGCTGCCGGCAAGGCCGAGGCCGAAGCCGCGAACCACATGGCTGAAGACGGCGCCGACCAGCGTGCCGCCCCCCGTGCCGACGGCCGCGCCAACGATGTCTCCCTTGATGTCATGTTTTTCCTGAACGACCTGGCCTTCCTCAATCTTGACGTCCTTGCGGCGCTTGCCGTCGGCCTGGCCGTGTGGCTGCTCGATGGCAATGATGCTCATCTGTACGGGAATGAGGCGGCTGTCCACCTCGATGGACCGGAAGGTAAGGTTCATATAAGCCTGGCCGCGAATGACGGAAAAGTGGCGGGCCTTTTCCACGGTGCCGATGAGGCCATTGACGCGAGTGCCGGCCGGAAGAAGCAATTGGCTGCCAAGATAAACCGGTTCAGCAACTACAGCGATGAAGGGATCACCTTCCCTGGCCACGGCGGTGCTGACGCCGCTGAGTAGTGTGAGATGGACCTGAGTGCCCTGGATGACCTGACGCGGCTCGGCGTAGGTTGCTGGCGCGGCGATGCAGATGAGCGCAGCCGCCATAAGAAAAGACAGTACGATTTTCATTGATTCCTCCTGCTCGACTGGAAAGTGCGAGCTGGCCTCGTCTCGTGAGGCGACACTGAGGCGCTGCCTCGGTGTCTTCCGCTGGCGCCGCGGACCCGGAGTCCCGGGCAAGCCGGGACGCGGGGAGGATGGGGAGGAACTCCATCCGAGGGTAGAGTAATCGATTTCCGGGGAGCGGCGCGAGCCTTTTTGGAGATGTTTCCAGTGAAGCACGGAGGGGGAGACGGAGCACGCATCAACTGGCGGAGGAGAGATTGGCGAGTCGTGCGTTCTGGTTGCGCTCGGCACGCTGTGCTAGACTTTTCTTTGCAGTCGCGAGAAATTGGCGCGGCTGCCGGAGCGTGGAACTTCGGGCTCTGTGCGACGAGGTCCCGCGAACCCCGCCAGGCCCGGAAGGGAGCAACGGTACCGGGAACGCCTCGGGTGCCGCAGATCACCCGAAGTTCCTCTCATCGGGAAATTGTTTGTTCTTAGTTTTTAGCCGCAAGTCAGAAATTGAAATATTCAAGAATGATCGCGGTTTTTTGTTTTTGCCAGGAACTGAAAACGAACAACTAAGAAAACGCAAATGAGCTACCAGGTCATAGCCCGCAAGTGGCGCCCGCAAACCTTCCGCGATCTTGTCGGACAACAGCACGTCACGGAGACGCTGGCAAACGCGATTAAGAACGACCGCGTGGCGCACGCGTATATTTTTTCTGGGGCGCGCGGCGTAGGAAAAACGACGGCGGCGAGGATTCTCGCGAAGGCACTGAATTGCGCGAAGGGACCGACGCCGGAGCCTTGCGGGGAATGCGATTCGTGCAAGGAGATTGCGGCGGGGAGCTCGCTGGATGTGATTGAGATCGACGCGGCGTCAAATCGCGGCATCGACCAGATCCGCGAATTGCGCGAGATGGTGCGGTATGCACCGGCGGCGGCAAGAAGCAAAGTGGTGATCCTGGACGAAGCGCACATGCTGACGGGCGAGGCATCCAACGCGCTGCTGAAGACGCTGGAAGAACCGCCGGAGCGGGTGATCTTCGTGATGGCGACGACGCAACCGGAAGACCTCGCGGATACCATCCGGTCGAGATCGCAGCATTTTCATTTTCGCGCGCTGACGTTCGCGGAGATCACCGGTCGCCTGAAAGAAATAGCGGACAAAGAGAATTTGAAAATTGAGCCGGGCGCGATGGCAGTGATAGCGCGAATGGCGGAAGGCAGCCTGCGCGATGCGCTGTCGCTGCTGGAGCAGGCGCGGGCGTTCTGCGGCGACACGATTCCGGACAAAGAAGTGCGCGAACTTTTGGGGGTGGTGCCGGAAGATGCGCTGGAGGAACTGGTGGGCGCGATCGCGGAAGGATCGGCGGACCGCGCGCTGGGACTGGTGCACACGTTCCAAAAAGAGGGACGCAACCTGCAGCACTTCTGCCGGGAAGCAATCCGGCACATGCGTAATCTGCTGATCGCGCGGGTGTGCGGGGCGGATTCGGATTTGATCGCGGCAACAGCGGATCAACGGCCAGCGCTCGCGAAAGCGGCGACGCTCTTCAGCGAAGAGGACCTGACGCGATTCTTTCAGATCCTGCTGCAAACGGATGACGATTTGCGAAGGAATCCCGATCCTCGCGTCCATCTTGAAATGGGTCTGCTACGGCTGATTAATGCGGCACGGCTGGCGCCGCTGGAAGAATTGCTGGCGGAATTGAAGGGCGACGCAGGCAAGGTCCCGGGAAACTCGGGAGCGGCGCGCGGTGCGGCGCCAGCGACGGCGCGGGCGTTCACTTCTCCAGAAAAAAGTCCGGCGCCTAGCTTTGCAGCACCAGCTTCTCCGGCGCCCAAAGCAGAAACGACAATGCAATCCTCTTCCTCATTCGCGGCGGCGGCCACGAAAACCGAGCCGGTGGCGCTCGCGGTGGCCGCTTCCGTGCACAGAACGCCAGCCGCTGCAACGAAGGCTGTAAAAAATGATTTTGCGGAAGAAGGCCCGGCGGGCCAGCCAAAAGCCACTCGTTCCCCGACACAGGTGAGTGGAATCACGGAAGAGCAAGTGGCGGAGATCAAGGCGGCAATCCAGGCACAGCAAAAATTCCTGGGCGAATTGGTGGAACAGAGCAGCCGATGGGAACTGGAAGGCGCGGAGCTGCACATTTATTTTCCGCCGGAGAAGCGGCCGTTCGCGGAAATGATGGAAGGAAGAGAGTCTCTGGAAAAGATCCGTGGCGTTTCGAGCAAGGTGCTGAACCGCACGGTGCGCGTCTGTGCTAAACTTGAAGCAGTTGCAGCGGCAGCCGCGCCAGCGTCGCGCGCAGCGTCCGCAACGCAGGAGTTGCGAGCGCAGTTCGAGCGCGATCCGATGGTGCGGTCGATGCTGCAGCGCTTCGGAGGGAAAATCTCCGAGGTGAAACGACGCCAAGAGGAATCCTGATGGAAGTCAGCGCTCTCCAACAGATGCTTTCGCGATTCCGGCAACTGCAGGAAGACCTGCAGAGGCAGGTGAATTCGGTTACCGTCGAGGCCTCGGCCGGCGGCGGGATGGTAACGGTGAAGATGAACGGCCAGAAGCAAGTGGTCGACTTGCACATCGAACCGGAAGTTTTCGCGAGCAAAGACCAGGAGATGTTGCAGGATTTGATCCGCGCGGCGGTGAATGAAGCTTCGCGGCGCGTCGATGAAGAGCTGGCCAATCAGATGAAAAACCTCGCCGGCGGTATTCCCGGAATGACGGGGCTAAAGATTCCCGGGTTGTTCTAATTCTCTCGCCCTCCCCTTCACCCGAATTTTTGAGTTGTTAGCGGCACTTATACTTTCCCGGAGCCCTGGTTACGTTTCCGCAACACCCGGCTGCAATATGCAATGGGTGATGCGTTTCCCGAGGAAAGTGTGTTAGACTGAGTTTGCGCTTAATACCTCGGTTGTGTTGTGCGGTCCCTCTGGTGCAGTGATTGATCTGAGACTCCCCGCCTCCAGTTTCCTCCGTACGTTTTACGCGTAATCCAAAAGAAGACTGGCAAAGCAAGCTGCCGGCCGCTCGAGAGTTTGTGTGCGCGCCGCGACGGCTTCTGCCAGCAAGAAAGTAATACTGAATGTTAAATGTTTCAGAAGTGAATGTAGAGAGCTCTTCGGAGCCTCTGGCGGAATGCGCCTCAGCGCGATTTTCCGAGATGTTGATTTCTCCTTATGTGAAGGAGAGATTGGACGCGGCGCGGTTTACCACGCCGACTCCGGTACAGGCTGCGGCCATTCCGCAAGCGCTGGAAGGCAAGGATGTGCTGGCGACGGCGCAAACGGGAACCGGCAAAACGCTGGCGTTCCTGATTCCAGTGATTGAAAAGCTGCTCAAAGATAAGACTCCGGGAATCGCGGCGCTGGTGCTCGTGCCGACGCGTGAGCTCGCCATGCAGGTCGTCGAACAATACAACGCATTGCGCGGCAAGCAACTGCTGCCCGCGGCGCTGGTCGTCGGCGGCTTATCCGAAGGAGCGCAGCTGCAGGCGATTCGCAAGGGAGCACGGCTGGTTGTAGCGACTCCGGGGCGGCTGGAAGATTACCTCGACCGCAGACTTTTCCACTTTAACGCGCTGCGTATTCTCATCCTCGATGAAGCGGACCGTATGCTGGACATGGGATTCCTTCCGGCGATCAAGCGAATCGTCTCGATCCTGCCGAAAGAACGGCAGACGATGTGCTTTTCGGCGACGATGGAAGGCGACATGGCACGCATCGTGAAAGATTATCTTCGCAACGCGGTGCGGCTTTCCTTTGGCTCGACCTCGAAGCCATCGGAAAACGTCCGCGTGCAGGCGTTTGAGGTTGCCATGGACCGCAAGCAGGAAATGCTGCAACGCTTGCTGACCAAGGAAACCGGAAAGTGCCTGGTGTTTGCACGGACCAAGCGCGGAACCGAACGGATTGCCGAGAGCTTGAATCGCAAGGGCTTCTCCGCCGCCATGATTCATGGCGACCGCTCGCAATCGCAACGGACGACCGCGCTAACTGGTTTTCAGCAAGGGCGCTTCCGGGTGCTGGTGGCGACGGACCTGGCTTCGCGCGGAATTCACGTGCAGGACATCGCGCACGTCATCAACTACGATCTGCCTGAAGTGGCGGAGAATTTCATCCACCGCGTTGGGCGAACGGGACGCAACGGCGGACATGGCGTGGCTTCAACGCTTTTCGTGAAAGAGCAGCGGTCGGAACTTTTCCACCTGGAGCGTTCGCTGGGCATCAAGATCGAGCGGATGCGGGCGGATGAAACAACTGCCCATCCCGAAAAACAGGAACGGCTGCCGGTCAATCTGCCTCGCATGGAATCGATTCAGAAGCCCGCGAAATTCGTACTTCCTGGCGAGGTTTTCCAGACGCAGCTCGAAAACTAAGCAAGTCCAATCACGATGTGAAACGCGGGCCCCGACTAAGTCGGGGCCCGTCTGCATTTGCGGCGCTCACAACTTGTTTCTTGATCAGCGGGCGGTTTGCGCTGATGCGCGTCGCTATGCTACACATGCTGCATGCCTGATTTTGCCGCTCCCGTCGAACGACTCATCGATGAGTTGAAACACCTCCCCGGAATTGGCCAGAAAACCGCGCAGCGCCTGGCATTTCATCTGCTACGGGCGGCGCCCGAGGATGCGTTGGCGCTGGCGGACGCGATCCGCGACGCCAAAGAAAAAATCCGCGCGTGCTCTGTCTGCCACAACATCACGGACACGGATCCATGCTTGTACTGTGTGGGACCGACGCGCAGCAAGAAGACGATTTGCGTGGTCGAGGAAGCGCACAACATCATGGCGATTGAAAAGACAAGAACGTACAGCGGGATGTATCACGTGCTGGGCGGGTCGCTCTCGCCTCTTTCCGGACGCGGGCCGGAACAACTGCACATCAAGTCGCTGATTGAAAGATTAAAAGGCGGAACAGTCGAAGAGATTATCATCGCGACGAATCCCACAGCGGAAGGTGAGGCAACGGCCGTATACCTTTCGAAACTCTTGAAGCCGCTGGGCGTGCGAGTTACGCGGATCGGCGTGGGCATTCCGGTTGGCGCGGACCTCGAATATGCCGACGAAGTGACCATGCTTAAGGCCATGGAAGGCCGCCGGGATTTGTGAGATTTCCTCTGTCAACGCTTTTCAGACTAGTGTCGGGTTGCTACAGAGAATTTCGAGTTGAGAAAATCCCTTCGGGTGCGAGCAGCACGAGGAAGTTGCTGAGATCACCTGGCGTACGAAGGTGCAGTTTGCCCGTGCAATAGAGGAACGGCCTTAAAACTATCAGTACTCCTAGCCATCTCTAGCAAAGTATCCCGTTTCGGTATAGAGTCTGATTCCCACGGTGGCTGTTCCCCCCACCAACCAATGGCAGCCACATAGAGGCTGACAGGAGGTGCGCTGATGTCGAGCTTGGCGCACTACATGGCGCAATACGATCACGAGCACGAGTCTGCCTGGAACAAAATCCTGCACGGCGTTGGAATCCCGATGATTTTTGCGGGGATCATCCTTCTTCTTTTGATGAAATGGATTTGGGGAGCGGGATTTTTTCTAGGCGGATGGGTGCTGCTGTTCCTCGGCCACCGGATCGAAGGAAACCATCCGGCGTTTTTCCAGGGACCGATTTATTTGCTGGTTGGGCCGCTCTGGGTCGCAAAAGAAGCGTGGATGTTCCTGACCGGGACACGCCGCAGGCCGACCTCAGAAGGTAGTCCGTAGAGCAGAGCGACGGAGCGGTCGCAATGACGCCACTTGCTTGAGCAAAATCTGAAGAGACTGAGGGGCGGCGGCGGTTTGCATGAACGATTCTGGCGGCAATCATGCCGATGAGACAACTGAAATGGTGTCGGAGAGCACGGCCAATCCGGGCACGGAACTGAGGAAACGGCGCAGCACGCGGATCGTGCAGGCGGTTCCTCTGGTTGTGACTGGCGTCGATGCGCTGGGGCGTCCGTTCGTGGAACGGACATCGTCGCTGATCGTCAATTGCCACGGGTGCCGCTACCAATCGAAACATTACGTCCTGAAAAACATGTGGGTGACGCTGGAGATTCCGCATCCGGAAACCGGGCATCCGCCGCGAACGGTACGCGGGCGCGTGGCGTGGATTCAGCGGCCGCGGACCGTGCGGCAACTCTTTCAAGTGGCGCTGGAATTGGAACTTCCCGGAAACGTGTGGGGTATCGCGTTTCCCCCGGAAGACTGGTCCCTCTTTCCCGATGCCGCGCCGGTCATGGCGAAGATCGAGGCGGCGCAGGAGCCGCCGCAGTTATCAGCGCCGATGCCCGAGGCGGAACTGACAGCTTCATTGGCGGAGAGTGAACTTCCAACTGGGCCCGAGGTGGACAACTTGAGGGTGTTCCCTTCTCCGGCGAGCACCACGGATGCCTCCTTGCAGCTGGCGCGGCAGGTGGCGCGGCTGGTGGCCGACGCCAAGCAGCAAATTCAGGCGGCAACAAGGGAAGCAGCTTCGCAAGCGGTTTCGGCGGAACGGCGGCTGTCCTTCGAACAATGGGAGCAGAAGTTTGCCGCGGGACGCGCGGAGATCGCGAATGAGACAGCGCGGGCGATTGAAAAATTTCAGCAGAAGGCGGACGAACATTCGCGTACCGCACACAGCTCTGCGGCCGAGGCGCTGCGAACGGAATTGCCACGATGGCTGGCGCCGCAACTCGAACAGCTCACGCGGGAACTGACGGCGAGGCTCTCTCAGGAGGGCGCGGCGCAGCGAAATGAGCACGCGCAACGGCTGGAAAATACGGCCGAGACGTTGAGGAAAATTTGCCGGCAGGCGGAGGAAACGGCTGCCCGAGTGAAGACTCAAGCGGAGCAGGCGGACGCGTACTTAGCGGCGCGCACAGCGGCGGAGGCGCGTGCTTTGGAGGAAGCAGCCAAGCAGGGCGAAGCCGCGGCAACGACGCGGCAGGAAGCCCTTAGAGCGGCGGCAGACGAGACTCAGCAGCAGGCGATGGCGGCGATTGCCGCGATGCAATCGTCCTGGCACGAGCAAGTAACGCGCGAGCTGGAAGCGGCGCAATCGCGCTGGCGGGAAGCCCTCGAGAGCACGTTAGCGGAGGCACAGGATCGCGCGGCGGGCGGATTGAACGAACACGCGCGAGGCTTGCTGTCTCGATCGGAAGAGGAATTGGCCCGCCACGCCGCGTCAATGCGGGATATGGCAACGGGTACTGCAGCAAAAGCGGAGCAGGGCCTGGCCTCGCTGCAGCACGCGCTGCAGGAACAGTCACAACGACTGGAGTCGGTCCTGGCGCTGGCCGCGGAAACGAGCGAACGGCTCGAACATCATTGGGCGCAATTGGAAAATGCTCAGCAGCAGGCTCTGGCGGGATTCCAAGCGCAAGTCGAAAGTGTGCTGAATCCGCATCGCGAGGAAGTGCAGCGGCGATCAGAGGCGGTGCTTGAGGAGATCAACGCTCGGATTCGAGCGGCGTTTGAGGAAGCGAGCCGTCAGGCGGTGGCTCAATTCGACCGTCAAATCGCAGAGATGGTGCAACCGCACGTTTTGCGAACGGAAGAAGCAATTCACAGGCTGGCGGGCGGACGGTCGCTGCTGGATGCGGCACTAACCCTGCAGCAAGACCGGATTCGCAGTTCGGCGGATGAGGCATTCGCGGAATCGCTGGCGCGCTTCCGGGAGAGCCTGGGGAGCGTAGAACAAATCCTACAGGAATCTTCGCAAACGATCACCGGGCGGAACCTCACAGAACTGGAAGGAAAAGCCGGCGATTTGAAGCACCAGGTGGTGGAAGATCTCTTCAAGTCCGCGGAATGGTACGAAAAGAAAGCGCAGACACAGATTCAGAACTTGGCGGAAAAGGCGGTGGAGCACGCAGGGGAGCATCTGCGCGAAAAAGCGGGGGAGATTTCCAGCGTGTTCGCGAGCGAACTCGATCACTCCAGCCGCAGCTTCGTGGGACACACGCAAACGCAGATGGAAGAAGTGGTGCGGGATGCGTTCGAACGCGCACGGATGCTCTTCGCGGAAGCGGCGGATACGACAGCGGCGGCGTTCACGGATGAGATTCAGCGCACGGGGCGGCGGGAGCTCGATGGGTTTGACGAAGAGCTGCGGCGTTCGAAGGAAGAGGCGCGGGTGGAAATGAACGCGGCACGCTTGGAGACGGCGCAGCGCGCAACCGCTGAACAGGAGGGCTTTTTGCGGCGGTTTCAGGCTGCGATGGCTGGAGCACTCGAAGCCGGCGTGGCCGAGGCTCAAAAGAAAGTCTCCGATGGGTTTGAGCCGCTGCTGGATTCTTGGAAATCGATGACGCTTGCGCACCAAAAGGAGATGCAGGGCGTTTACAGCCAGCTGAGCGAGCAGGCTGCGGAACACTACACTAGCCGGCTGGAGAATGTTTCGAATCAGTGGATGCTGGCCACGGTGGCCTCTCTGGATCACCAGTCGCGGGACATGATTGCAGGGATTGCGGCGACCGCCGAAGAAAAACTTCGCGAAGCTTGTACGCAGGTTTTCGCGGGCATCGGGGAATCCTTGCGGGAACGGCTAAAGGAGATTGCGCAGAGTTTTACGCCCCCGTCCGAGCCTTCTACGCGCGCAAAGAGCGCCAACACAGGCGGCTGAAAAGCAGGATGCCGGCCTAAAGGCCGGCGCTACGATCCGGCCGAAGCGAGAACAAACATTCGCCCTACAAGTCTGGCGCGGGCTGATTCGCCACTGCGCCAGCAGCCCGGTATAATCCAATGGGTTTCAAGCACAATGGCCAACCATGCATACCTGCGCGTGTGGACCCGCGATTTTTCCGTGGAGACGATGATCGCGGAGTTTGCGCGATTCCTGACGACCGCGCCGCTTTCGGCAACGCAGAATACCTTTACCGAACTGATCGTGCAGGCTGTGGATGCAACAGAAACACCCCTGGCGGAATGGGATTTGAGGCCGTTGAAGGCAGGTGGCGCGGAGGCCGGGGCGCTGGCGGCGCAGTACCTGGATCCGGACACGGCGTATATTGTCAGCGCAAAGTGGGATTTGTGGGGATTCGATGTCGAAAGCCTGAAGTGGCAGAAGAAACCCGAGCCATTGGAACTCACCTGCCATGGGCCAGAATATGACGACGGAATTGCGGGGACGGCGGGCCACTTCATGGCAGATTTAGGATTTGAGCATTTCTTCACGGGACACGGTGGGCTGCTGGCGCCCGGAGCAGCGTCGAATCCATTTAATTCCTCAGATCATCCGGTGGAACACACCTTTCGGCAGTGGATGGCGGCGAGCGGCAATCTGAAGGAATATCACGCAAAGACGCGGGAAAACATCCAACAGCTATTCCATTGGGTGGAAGCCATCGAGCGCGCGCTGCCGGTGGAGCGGAGCGAGTTGTGGTCCGAGGGAGAAGCTAACTTTGAAGCGCGGTTGGATGCGATTCTGGGGCAGCGGTAGTGCGTCGGTGACGATGTGCCTTGCCCTGAGCGCCCTAGCGCAGCCGACAGCCGCAGCACCGCCTCGAAGGGAGACGCGCGCCAAAGAGTTGACCTTGTCTGGATTGCGGCCGGGGCGTGACGCTGAGGATCGAGCACTTGTGCTTTATCAGAAGCCGGATCTGAAGGGCAAAAACGGTGAGTTGCAGATTAGGTGGTCTGACGCTTGCCGGAAGCAGATACCCGCAACCGATTCGGACGCTTCTCAGAAAATTCAGGTCATTCAAGATAAGGAAGCTGGTTGGCTGATTGGCGACTGTGCGGAAGTGCCGCTGGCCCCGTGGAAGACAGGTCGAGGCCTCTGCGTCTGGGACTTCTCGCGACGGGTCATTCAACTTTACGGCGAACTGGATTCGCGGAGTCCTTCCACCAAGGGCGGGCAACAGTTAGAATTGCTATAGGACGCATTCGATTGGACGGGTGCGGACGTGCCGCGGGTGATGGAAGTGCGCTGCACGCCGGAGAAAGATCGAAAGCCGGGACAAGTGGTGGAAATCATGCCGATGGCCCGAAGTCTCTAATGGAAAAAACTTCACAAAGCGAGTGTTCGTGTGCTAACCGGGCGGGCATCGCCCCGTCCTTCTTCAATGGAGGCGGCGTTGCCGGTAGAGCCCCCGCTTGGAGAATCCTGCTGCAATTTTTCTTGAGTGTGCTGACCCTGGCAATTCTTGCGGGGGGATGCGGCACAGAAGGCCCCAAGCCTGCCGCTCAGGCGGAGGCCAAGCCAGCAGAGCCTGCCGTCCCCGAGGAGATCCAGGCAGTGGCGAAGGAGCTCCTCGGAAGCGAGGTCCAGGTCCTGCTCTTCGGAGACTTGGCGAAGAACGGGAAACAGCAGTTCCTTGCGGCCAACGTTGTGCCCAAGACACCCACCAATAATTTGCCGGGAACGATTGTGACGCGCGCCGTTGTGGCGGAGAACACCGACGGTAAGTGGGCGGAAGTTCTGCGGTGCGATGAACACCTGAAAAACTCCAGAGGCTATCTGGGTTTGACGCCATTAACACCAATCACCGGCTGGCGGTTGCAATACGAACAAAATCCGGAGAAGGGCCTGCAACTTTACTTTACGCCTCTAAAAGGCACCGGGGATGCGCATCTCCTACCGATTGGCGTGCGGTGGAATCCGGCCACAAAGCGCTATCAATCGCTCGACCACTCCTACGAACACTTCCTTCTCGAAGCCACGTCGCTGGAAGACGCGAGGTCGACGCTGCGATGAGCGCGGCTGCCACAACGGTCACCGCTGCCGCGGGCGCAAAGAAAGCGCCAAAGAGTTCGGCGTGGAAAGACTTGCTGAGCCTTGGGCCGTACCTCCGACGGTATAAGGGTGGTATTACGCTCGGCTTGCTTTCGGTCGTCCTGATGGGCATCGTTCAGAACGTAATTCCACTAGCTTCCGGAATAATCATTGATGTTCTTGCGGGCAGCCCGCAGCCTTTCGCGCATCTCCGCGCCGGCCAGGTCGAGCCGATGGCTAGCGAATCGTGGCTCAGCCGGACAATTCCCTTCTACGTGCCGGGCAGCCGGCACACGTTGGGGATTTACTGCCTGATTTTGCTTTTATTTGTATTGCTCAAGGGGGTCCTGTCCTTCTCGGCGCGGTGGGTACTCATCGGAGTATCGCGCGACATCGAATTTGATCTGCGCAGCGATCTGCTGAAACGGCTGCTGATTCTCGAGCCTGAGTTTTACGTGCGCAATCGCACCGGCGAACTGATGTCTCGGGCTACAAATGATCTGAACGCCGTTCGCATGGTGCTGGGCCCGGGTATCATGTACAGCGCCACAACGATCGTGACGATGCTGCTGGCGATCGTGATCCTCTTCAATCTCTCGCCGTCGCTGACGCTCTGGGTTCTGCTGCCCGTGCCGGTGGTCGTCGTAGTGGTGCGGCACTTCGGCAAAGTGATTCACGAGCTTTACGAGAAAATCCAAGCGTCACTTGCGACGCTCTCCGCCAAAGTCCAGGAAAATCTCTCCGGTGTCCGGGTGATCCGCGCTTACGCGCAGGAAGAAGCGGAGATTCGCGGTTTTGACGAACCGAACCGCGAGTACGTTGCGCGAAACGTCAAGCTAATCCGCACCTGGAGCATGTTCATGCCCTCGCTGCAGTCATTAATCGGCACGACTTTCCTGATCGTTCTCTGGAGGGGCGGATTTCAGTCTCTGCGCGGCCAGCTTTCGCTGGGTGGGCTGGTCGCCTTCTCCACCTTTCTGAATCAACTGGTCTGGCCGATGATCGCCCTCGGGTGGGTAACGAATATATTTCAACGTGGGGCTGCATCGATGGGCCGGCTAAATTACATTCTGACGGCGAAGCCAGAGATTGATGATCGCGCGGCAAGAATTCCAGCCAGGACGGAACTCGAAGGAGAAATCGAATTTCGAAATCTTACGTTTAGCTACCCGACAACGCTTTCCGGCAATGGCGCCAACGGACACGAAAATTCGCACGGCGCAGGCAAGCACGTGGTGCTGCAGGATATCAACTTGCGAATTCCGGCGGGCTCCACGGTAGCCATCATCGGGCCCACCGGTAGCGGCAAGACGACGCTGGCGGCGTTAGTGGCGCGGCTATGGGACGCGTCCCCAGGAGAAGTCTTGATCGACGGCCGGGAGATCCGCGAATGGCCGCTGGAGACGCTTCGGCGCTCGATCGGATACGTTCCGCAAGACACCTACCTTTTCAGCGAAACGGTAGGCGGCAATATTGCGTTCGGCTTGCCGAAGTACGATGAAGAGCGCGTGCGCGAAGCGGCGGCCGTGGCCAGCTTGGAAGGAGATATCGAGGACTTCACGGACAAATACGAAACGGTCGTGGGAGAGCGAGGAGTCACGCTCTCCGGCGGGCAAAAACAACGCACCGCCATCGCCCGCGCCATCGTCCGCGACCCGCGGATCCTCATTCTGGACGATTCGTTTTCGGCCGTCGATACCCAGACCGAAGAGCGCATTCTCAGCGGGCTGCGCGGCATCATGCGCGGCAGGACAACGATCCTGATTTCGCACCGCACGTCGACGGTGCGTAATGCGGACCAGATCGTCGTGCTGCGCGATGGCCGGATCGTCGAACGCGGCACGCACGATGAGCTGCTCAAGCGTAACGGTTATTACGCCGACCTCTATGATAAGCAATTGCTGGAAGAAGAGCTCGAACGGGCATGAGCAACGTCCACGAAGAAGAAGCTCTCGGTAAAGCTTACGACGCGCACTTGATGCGGCGGTTGATGGAGTATATGCGGCCGTACAAGTGGCGCGTCATATTTGCCCTGACACTGACGCTGGCCGTCACACCACTGGAACTGGCCCCGCCGAAGTTGTTCCAGGTTGCCGTAGACAAGTATCTCGTTCCCGCATCGCACCAAATCCTGGGATTGGCCGAGGCGCGTCACGGCCTTGTTCTGATCAGCCTGATTTATCTTCTGGTCTTGATCTTCGATTTCCTCGCGCAATACGTCCAGATCCGCATTATGCAGCGCGTCGGGCAACAGACCATGTACGACATGCGGCGCGAAATCTTCGGGCATATGCAACGGCTGCCCATGAGTTATTTCGACCGCAATCCGGTCGGCCGGCTCGTGACGCGTGTGACGACGGACGTGGACGCCCTGAACGATCTTTTTGCGGCAGGCGTCGTGACCATGATCAACGACTTTTTTCTTCTTGCCGTCATGGTCGGCGTTCTGCTCTACATCAATTGGCGCCTGGCGCTGGCGGCACTCGCTGTCCTGCCGCTGATTCTTGTTGTCACCCTCGTATTCCGGAAGTATGTCCGGGACGCAAACCGCCGAATCAGAACCGCCATCGCCCGGATCAACTCTTTTCTGCAGGAATACATTTCTGGGATGAGCATCGTTCAGATATTCAATCGTGAGTACAAGGCGCAAGAGGAGTTTGAGCGCCGCAATCGCGACAATATGCTGGCATGGCGCGACGCCATCCTGGCCTTTGCACTATTTTATCCCGCGGTGGAAATCCTCAGCGTATTCGCCATCGCTCTCATCTTTTGGGTGGGCGGCCTGAGGGTGTTTTCGAATGCGCTGACACTGGGCGTGCTTGTGGCTTTCATGCAGTACGCGCAGCGTTTCTTCCGGCCGATTCAGGATTTGAGCGAGAAATTCAACATCCTGCAATCCGCGATGGCTGCATCGGAACGCATCTTCAAGCTGCTAGACGAGCCCGTCACCATCGCTTCCGATCCCAACGCCGTTCCACTGAAGAATCCGCGCGGAGAGATCGAATTTCGCAACGTTTGGTTCAGCTACCGCCACGCCGCCGAGCCATCGGATGAAGATTGGGTTTTGCGCGATGTTTCCTTCCGAGTCGAGCCGGGGCAGACGATTGCTATTGTGGGCCATACCGGCGCCGGTAAGACCACACTCATTTCCCTGCTGCTGCGCTTTTACGACATTCAGCGCGGGCAAATTCTTCTCGACGGCACAGATATTCGATTCATCGAATTGCAGGATTTGCGCCGGCAATTCGGCATCGTGCTGCAGGATCCGTTTCTATTCAGCGGCACGATAGAAACCAACATCCGGCTCGGGACTCCGGGCATCGACCGTCAAACGGTGGAACATGCGGTCGAAGAGATCGGGCTCGGCGATTTCCTAGAGTCGCTGCCGGAGGGCGTCGGCTCAAGCGTGAACGAGCGCGGCTCAACCCTCTCCGTGGGACAGCGCCAGCTTATCAATTTCGCGCGCGCACTGGCGCACAACCCGCGCTTCCTGATTCTGGATGAAGCTACGTCAAGCGTGGACACAAAGACGGAACTGCAGATTCGCGAAGCGCTGGACCGTTTACTCGCGGGAAGAACGGCCCTGGTCATTGCTCACCGCTTGAGCACGATTCAACACGCGGACCGCATCCTGGTATTCCACAAAGGGCGGTTGCGCGAACAAGGCGCGCACCAGGAACTCCTCGCGCAACGTGGGATCTACTACCGGCTCTACCAGCTCCAGTACAAAGAGCAGGAGCTGCATCTTCCGATCGAAGCCAACGGCTCGGCCGAACCATCACCGCTACCGGCCAGCGACTGATCGCCGCGCACACCGCACATGCCACCCATTCCGCTCCTTCTTTCCGCCGGCGAAGCTTCCGGAGACATGTACGCCGCGCGGCTCGCGGCCGCACTGAAGCAACGCATGGACGTTGCGATTTTCGGAATGGGCGGTCCGCAGATGCGCGCTGCCGGCGTCGAGATCATCACGGACTACTCCGAGGTTTCCGTCGTGGGCATCACGGAAGTGCTCAAGCGTCTGCCTTCGTTGCACCGCGCGATGAGGCGCCTCGTGGACGAAGCGGAGCGCCGGAGGCCACCGATTGCGATCCTGACGGACTTCCCTGGATTTCATTTGCGGCTCGCACGCAAGCTGCTTCCAAAAGGAGTTCGCAACGTCTACTACATTTGCCCGCAATTCTGGGCGTGGCGGCCATGGCGCGTGAACCTGGTCCGGCGGAGATTTGTGCAAGCGCTGTGCATCTTTCCCTTTGAGGAAAAGTTTTACGCCGATGCCGGCGTGCCGGTGAAATTTATCGGCCATCCGCTTGTCGGGAACGTGAAACCCACATTGACGCGCGAATTATTCTGCACAAAATACGGTCTGAAAAAGGGGAGCCGCATCGTCACAATCCTGCCCGGAAGCCGGCGGGGAGAAATTGCGCATCACGTGCCGGTACTCGGGGAAGCGCTGGCAGAGATGCGGCGAACGCTACCCGGCAGCCTTGAGATGGTGATCGCGATCGCTCCGGGACTAGATCTCGCGCGGCTCAAGGCAAAGTTCCCGCCCCAATTGCATGCGCATTTTATCGAAGGCGACACCTACAATGCATTGGCAGCGGCAGATCTGGCGATTGTTTCCAGCGGCACGGCAACGGTGGAAACAGCGCTGCTCGGAAAACCGATGATCGTAGTCTACCGTCTCTCTCCCTTGACGGCCCTCCTGGCGAGGCCGCTGGTGAAAACAAAGTTTTTCAGCATGGTGAACCTGATTGCTGGGCGCGCCGTGGTCCCGGAATTGATCCAGGACGATTTCACGGCGCCGCGAGTCGCCGAGGAAGCTGGAAAGCTGCTATCAGGAACAGAGGCGAGCCAGGGGCGGATCGAGGAAATGACGCGAGGTCTCGCCGAAGTGCGCGAACGGCTGGGCTCGCCGGGGGCGGTGGAGAGGGCGGCGGACGCTATTGCCGCGCTCTTGCGGACCGGCAAAAGCAACGCGAAGTGACGGGTTTGGTATCCTATAGGTGTACATTGGTGCCGGATCAAAAATATGTGAAAGGGGTCCGATGACCCTCAGCCGAAGAGCTTTTGGTGCGTTTTCTGTCACTGCGCTTATCCTCCTCGTTATTACTGCCGTTCCGCTGCGCGCGCAAACGCCGCGTCCCGCGAATTTCCTCGCGGAAAATTATGATATTTCCGCGACGCTCGACACCATCGGGCAGTCGATTTCTGCCGTGGCGAAGATTGATTTCAAAGCCGTGGAAGCATCCAGCAGTTTGCGCGTCGAATTGCACCCAAACCTGGTTGTTAAGGAGGTTAAGGCTGCAGACGGCAAGCAACTGAGCTTTGATCGCGACAATCAGAATCCGCTTTTTGTTGTGGTGCAACTGCTCTCCCCGGTGGCAACCGGCGGCCACGTAACGCTCACCTTCACCTACGCTGGAATCCTGGCGAACGAGGAGAACAGCCCCGTGCCGGGCATCCGCGCCGCAGTCATCAGCAAAGATGGCGCCTATTTGCTTCTGCCTGCGCGATGGTTTCCGCTCACGAATTTCCCGTCAAACCGTTACACCGCGACCTTCCGGCTGAATGTTCCAGACACCTTTGCTTTAGCGGGAACCGGCAAAGCGGGCGCTCCCACGCCGATGGCCGGGAAGAATGCGGTGGAAGGCGGACGGCTTCTCTATACCTTCGAGTGCAAGAATGCCGCGCCGCATGGAACGTTTGTCGCGGGCAATAACCTCCAGCTCACTCCGGCGCAGGCGGAAGGGATCAACGTCTCGGTTTACGCGCCTCGAACCGCTCCTGGTAAGGCGAGCGACTTTGCGGCCAGCGTGGCGCGCTCCGTCACCGTTTTCTCGGACATGTTTGGCCCTCTCCCCGATCCGAGCTTCACCATGATCCAGATACCTGACGGGACTCTTCGCGATTTCGCCGCGCCGGGAGTCTTGCTCCTCAGCCAACACATCTGGGACCCGAGGGCGAGCGACCGGACGATTGCGCGGCTAGTGGCTTCGCAATGGTGGGGCGTGCAGGTCTTGCCTGCCACCTCGGGAGACGTCTGGATCACGGATGGCCTGGCCCGCTACTCCGAAGCGCTGTACGCCGAGCAGAATGCCGGCAAGGAAGCGGGACTCAAGGCCGTGGACGAATTTGCCGTTGGCGCTTTGATGTATGAAGACGCCGCACCCATCGCCCAAGCCGCTCGGCTGGCGCCATATTCGCCGGACTACCGCTCCGTGGTGATGAATAAGGGCGCGATGGTTTTTCACATGCTGCGCGGAATGATGGGAGACGTGGCTTTCAAGTCAGCGTTACGCGACTTCTATTTCCAATTCGCAGAGAAAAGTGCGCGCATCGAGGATTTTGAAAATATCGCGGAACGCCGCGCGCAAGCTTCCGTGAAGCCGCCGCAGGAGCCGCCGAATCTGCGCAGTTTTTTCGCCCAATGGCTGAATTCGACGGGCATACCTGAGTTCTCGCTCGAATACGTGGTCTACCGCACACCGAAGGGATTCCGCGTTGTCGGTAAAATCAAACAGCCCTTGGACACGTTCCATATGCCCTTGGATCTGCGCATTGACACGGAAGGTAATCCGGAGCAGAAGACCATCGACGTAATCGGCACCGAAACGCAGTTTACGGTTGAGACCTTCGGGCGCCCGAAGCCTGGGGGGATCAAGATAGATCCCAACAATGTGATTCTCAAGGCCAGCACTTCCCTGCGCGCCCGCGCGGCGATCGCGCGAGGCGAGGAACTCGCCGAGCAGGGGCGGTATTACGATGCCGTCGCGCAATACCAGAAGGCGCTGGTCATCCAGCCAAGCCGGCCACTGGCGCATTTCCGCATGGGTGAGGCGTTCTTCTACCAGAAGAATTATCAGGCCGCCGCGAACGCGTTCCGCGAAGCGCTGCAAACGGTTCCCGAGCCGTCGGAAAAATGGACGGAAGTCTGGAGCCATATTTATCTCGGAAAGATTTTTGACTTGCTGGGGCAGCGCGAGCGCGCGGTCAACGAATACAGCAAAGCGAAGCAGACGAACGACGATACCGGCGGCGCGCAACAGATGGCGGAAGCGTACCTGAAAAAAGCCTACTCCGAGGGCGGCGCTCCCGTAGCGACTCCTACGACGGCCGGAACCGCGAAGCCCGCGGCAGCGATCCCTCCTCCGGCGTCCGGCGAGAGGCCAGTCCTGAAAAAACCCAATCCGTAAGGTGTGGCAACTTGCTCCTGTGGGCAAAACGCGGCAGATTAAGATCTGTCCGAAATACCGGCAAGTCCTATCAGCTTGACTGGTGGAGCGCCCTTCCGTTGAATGAAAGCCTGAAACCGCTCGCCCATTCCTTCCGGATAAATAAGCGTTTTAAGCTGCAACCTAGCGCGCACCTGGTCACCTTCCGTTTGGCCGTCATCGTAGAGATCCGCGAATTCATTTTCTTTCCCTAACGCAAGCAGAAATGCTGTTTGCGAGGTGAGCCCGGCGGTCTCCAGCCCCGCCCGTTTCCCCCAGATCTCAAGTGCCGTGAAATTGACGTACGCCGTGAGGTCTTGCTCACCGGGTGAAGCGTAAAAATCCTCGCTCGCGCGGTGACTCTGATAGGCGAGGAGTGTGCCGCGCATGTGGTGCTCGTCGAAAAGATCGGCGGCATGGTGGCCGTAGTCGATGGTGAGCACGTAGCCGCGTTCGAGGCGGCGGCCCACCTCCATGATCCAGTCGCAAGCTTCAAGGCCAGCTTCGGCATGCTGGCCCTCGATCAGTGGAATGCCCTGCGCTGCGAAATATTCGGTGATGGCGCAAGTCGAGAGCGGCGCGATCGTCTCCGCAAAGTGCCCGTCCCGGAAATCGACGAAAATCTCTTTCAATGCGCCGCCATTCAAAATGACACGATGAGCGGGCAGCGCATCGATCAGCTCATTCGAAAAGAGGCAGCCGGCGGGGATACGCGCGGGAATTTCGACGGTAGCCGCGAAGCGGCCTGCATCCGCGTGCCTCTTCAAGCGTGCCGGGGATTGCTCGCGCCGTGCGGCCGAGCGCTCGACAGCAACGTAGCGCAATGCGCGGTAAAAGGCCGGCAGTTTCGATTCGGAGAAGTCGAGGATGTGTCTCGCCAGACGCCCGACACCCGCACCCGCTTCCACGAGCACGAATTCAGTCGGACGGCCAAGCTGTTCCCACATCTCCGCGAATTGGCGAGCGAGAAGCCGGCCAAAGATTGGATGGACATCAACGCTGGTGTAGTAGTCGGCGAATCGCGTGACCTCAGCCTTGCTGTAGTAGCCGTGGACTGGATGGTACAGGCATTCCCGCATGTAGTCGGCGAATGTCATCGGGCCAAAACGGCGGATGCGATCGGCAAGAAGATCAGCGAGCGGCGTCACGCGCCCTTGGCTCCCGCAGCATCGGAAGCGGGCTCGGCTTGTATCTGCTTCCATGCCCGCTTGAAAATTCCCTCCGCAACATCGTCGAAGAGCACAAAATAGACCGACTCGAGAGAGGTTTCGCCTCTCAGGTGTTGTGCCGCTTCTCGCAGCATGATCTCCGCGCAATCTTTCAGCGGGAACCCGGCCACGCCTGTGCCAACCGCGGGGAACGCGATGGATTTCAGTCCATGTTCGCTCGCAATCCGCAAGGAATGTGCGGTGGAATGGCGTAGAGTCTCCGCGCTCGCCCCTCCTCCGAGTCGCATGCTTGCCGCATGGATCACGAAACGCGCCTTCAATTTTCCCCCCGTGGTGATGGCCGCGTAACCGAGGGGAATGCTGCCGATAGCGTCGCACTCGCGCTGAATCTCATCGCCGCCTTTGCGCCGAATGGCTCCCGCAACTCCTCCGCCGAGAATCAGGTCGTTATTCGCGGCATTCACGATTGCGTCCGTGGCCATTTCCGTCAGGTCGCCCTGCTGGATGACAATTCTTTCTGCGAGTGGTTTCATAGTGATTCCAATCCAAACCTTCGTGCGTGGTCAGGCTTTCTTCTCGGCGGCTTTTTGTCGGGTGTAATCGTACACCCCGCGGCCGGTTTTGCGCCCCAGCCGCCCCTCTTGAACATACTTCCTCAGGAGAGCATTGGGGCGGTACTTTTCACCGAGCGTGCGATGGAGATATTCAAGAATCTTGAGTCGTACATCAAGGCCCACAAGATCGACCAACTCAAACGGACCCATGGGGTGATTCAGGCCGAGTTTAAGGGCTTTATCGATATCTTCGGCTGAAGCAATGCCGGCTTCCAGCATGTTGAATGCTTCGTTGCCGATCAATGCATTGATCCGCGTGGTGATGAAGCCCGGCGCCTCGTTCACGATGACCACTTCCTTGCCCATGCGCCGCGCGACTTCGCGGCAGGTGGCGACCGTTTCTTCGGAAGTGTGCGGCGTTTTGACCAGTTCGATCAGCTTCATTTTCGGAACGGGATTGAAGAAATGCATGCCGATGCAGCGGTCGCGCGATACGGTGACGTCCGTGAATTCCGTGATCGACAGAGAGGAAGTATTACTCGCGAAAATGGCCCCGGTTTTGGCGAACTTGTCGAAAATGGTGAAGAGTTCAAGCTTCATTTCCAATTCTTCCGGGACGGCTTCGATGATCAGGTCGGCGTCTCGGATGGCATCTCCAACGTTGTCTGCGGTTGTAATCAGCGAGAGCGCCTTGTCGCGGACGCTGGCTTCAACTTTGCCCCGCGTCACACCTTCTTCGAAGGATTGCCGGATCCAGGCCACTCCTTGCTCCAGCACCTGGCGGGACACGTCTTCCAGTACTGTTTTGTAGCCCCCGAAAGCCGCGGCGTAGGCGATTCCCCGCCCCATCGTGCCCGCGCCAATCACTGCGATGCTCTTCACTTCCATTCTTCAGTCCCCCATCGAAACGAATTCAACGCCGAACGAGCAGCCCGGCATTGCTGTTCAGGATTTCTACTTCATGTCCTCGGCTGAAAGAGGCGCGTGAGATTTCCCGATGAATCAGCGCTTCTGCCCGGGCTTACTTCAGGAGTTTCCTGTAAGCCTCTTCATCATATCCGAGCACCATTTGCGAACCGCGAATAACCACGGGTCTGCGGATAAGATTCGGCTCTTTTGCCATCAGCTTAAGGGCCTCCATACGAGAAGGCGGATTTTCCTTCATGTTCCGCGCACGGTAGAACTCATTTCGCGGATTCAGGAAATCCTGGTAATCGCGGCGGCCAATCAACTCTTCGAGTTCCGCCTCTGTCAAACTCTCCTTGCCCAAATCGCGTGATTCGAGTTCGGCTCCCAACTCCAGCAAGAGACCTCTTGCTTTGCGGCAGGTGGTTCACGTGGGCTTATGCAAGAACTGAATCGTTACCTTTGGCAAGCCATCTCCTCGAATCCAGAGACGCAGAATGCTGCACCCTTGCGAAAAAACTGCCTTCAATATCGCGGGACTTGCGGATCAACCTCGAGCGACCAGCGCTCGATTCCTCCGGAGAGAGACTTGGCTTTCTCGATGCCTTGAAACCGAAGCCACGCCGCTGCATCCAGACTGCGCATGCCGTGGTGGCAATAGCAGATCACTTCATCCGTATCCGGCAGCGTATTCAAGCTCGCTGCTAGCGATCCCAGCGGGACCAGTTTTGCTCCTTCGATTCGGCAAACCTGGTATTCCCATGGTTCCCGTACATCCACGAGAAATAATTTTTCTCCCCGGTCGAGGCGTGCTTTTACGTCCGCCGGCGTGATTTCCAATTCGTCCATCTATTTTCCCTTCCAGACTGGTGGGCGCTTTTCAATGAATGCGCGAATCCCTTCCTGGGCATCTTTAGTTTGCATCAGCTCCGATAAGTATACGTGTTCCGCTTCTTCGAGCTGCTTCACAAAATCTGCAGAGTGGAGATGCCAGAGCGTTCTGCGAGTCAGATGCAGAACACTCGGGCTCAAAACGCGCAAATCTGCAAGAAGACCGTCCACCGCGCCAGACAGCTCATATTCGGGCACGACACGGGTGACTAGACCCAGCCGGTGTGCTTCGGTCGCGCTGATTTGATGCCCTGTAAGGATCAGATGCGCCGCCGCTCGCATTCCGATGAGAGGCGGCAACGTGACCAGAGAAACGGGAGGATAACACCCAAGCTTGATCTCGGGCTGTCCAAACTGCGCGGATTCCGTGGCGAGGACGAAATCACAGAAGGTGGCGAGCTCCATCCCCCCGCCGAGGCAGTAGCCGTGAACCGCCGCTATCTTCAAGCAATCGGCCTGGGCGAGCCGGCGAAAGACAGCGTGAAACGCGGAGAGCATCTTTTCGACGCGTTTGGGGGTGTGATCGGCGACGTCGGCTCCGGCACAAAAAGCTTTCGGACCCGCCCCTTGAAAAACGAGGTAGTCACATTTGGGAAGGATGCCGTCGAGGGCTGCGTCGAGATCCTCCATCATCGCAATGTCCAAGATGTTGAGCGGTGGCCGGTCGAGAGTGACCCATGCCGTGCGGTGTTCCACTCGCAGTTGAATGGTTTCGTGATGGGTGGTCATGTTCTTTGAGCGGCCTGAACGGTGAATTTACCTGCCTCGAAATAGAGGTTGCCTCTTTTCGAAAAACGCGCGAATTCCTTCGCTGCAATCTTCCGAGAGATAACAATGAATCTGTTCCTGGACTTCGTTTTCGAGCGCTTTGGCCAGTTTTTCCTTCTCGCTGCCGAAGAGAACCTTCTTCACGGCGCGTATGGCCACGGGCGGCCCCAGAGCGATTTTCTGTACGAGCGCATTTACTTCCGCTTCGAGCTGCGCGGCAGGAACAACATGATTGACGATGCCCAGCTCAAGTGCTGTCTTCGCCTCGATCATGTCTCCCGTGTAGAAAAGTTCAGCGGCCTTCGCGGGTCCGACAAGCTGGGGCAGAAAGTACGTGCCGCCATAATCGGGAAATAGGCCAACCTTTGCGAAATTCTGACCGAAGGTCGCTTCTTCCGCGGCGATTCGAATGTCCGCTGCCAGCGCGATATTCATCCCTGCACCCGCGGCGGCCCCATTCACCGCTGCGATTACCGGCTGAGGCATCGTGCGTATTTTGAGCACCGCCTGCATCCCCGCGCGCAGCAGCGGCTCCAGTTCCTGTGTTGCCCCGGTCTGGCGGCCTTTGCCGATCAAGCCAAGATCTCCGCCCGCGCAAAAGGCACGCCCCGCACCAGTGATGACGACGACCCGAACAGTGTCATCCTCCGCGATCCGTCCGAGCGAGTCGTTGAGGGCTGAGGCCAGTTCGTTGTTCAACGCATTCAGGCGTTCCGGCCGGTTCATCACCAACGTGGCGACGCCATCATGCTTCCCCTCGAGCAGGAACGGCCCTGCTTGCGCGGGTTGTGGAGCATTACTCATGCATTTCTCGCCGTTCGTGTCCGGGGGCGTCGCGTTCCTTTTCGGTGCGAACGATCAGTTGCGCGAGCTTACGAAAATATCGCAGTTTTTCGTCTTTGCCCTTGGCGTTCGCGCCGCTCGTGGATGGCAAAACGTACACGCGCGCGCCGTAAAGCAGTTCTTTCTGAAGACCGTACTTGCATTTTCGTTGCGCAAACTGCTCGTACGTCAATTTCCCGTTGAACGCCACGACGTGGGGAGCAAACTCTTCCAGCTTCTGCGAAAGGACGATCCGGCCCTCGGCAAAGTCTTCGCGCTTCAATTCTTCGATCCCCTTCGTCGGCCGCTTCACCAGGTCGGTCAGCCCGATGCCGAATTCGATCACCCGCTTGTCATCCTGGTAATCGAAAGGTTCCGGCACCACGCCCCCCTTGTACAGCATGGGCCAAAACTCATTCGCGCGCCCGGCATAGTAGTGGCCGACGCGGACAGAAGACTCGCTCGGATTGCATCCCACAATCACGAGCTTCATCCCTTTTCGAAGATGGTCCGGGAGGGTCCGCATGGCGTCAGCTTACTATGCCTTTCGATCTTTCTACTTTCCTTTGAAGTTGGGGGCGCGCTTTTCGACATAGGCGGCCAGGCCCTCTTTGGCATCTTCGCTGGTGAAGAGCAATTGCTGAAGTTCTCGCTCGATACCCAACGCTTCGCCAAAGGGAATCTCCGAGCCGGTCACCACCGCGCGCTTGATGCGCCCGACGGCGCCCGACGCTTTATTCGGCGGGCAGAACTGTTTCGCATAGGCTATGATTTCGTCCCAAAACGTCTCGCGATTGTAAATATAATGAATCAGCCCCATGTCCAAGGCTTCTTCGAAGCTGAACGTCTGGCCCCTGGCCATCAGTTCGAGCGCCTTCGCGCGTCCGATGACGCGGGAGAAGCGCTGTGTACCGCCCGTGCCCGGCAGAACACCAAGATTCACTTCGGGGAGGCCAATCTTGCCGCCGTCTTTCCTGGCGATTCGAATGTCGCAAGCCAGTGCAATTTCCAGGCCGCCGCCGACGGTGTGTCCGGTGAGCGCCGCAATGACCAGCTTCGGCGTCTGCTCGAGGCGGCACAGCGTCTCGTTGGCGTGCAGGCAGAAGTAATACTTGAAGGTTGGATCGGCCTTGGTGAGCATGGAAATGCTCGCACCCGCGCAAAAAAACTTGTCCCCCGCCCCGCGAAGGAGCAGGACATGAACGTTCTCATCCATGCGCGCTTCTAGGATGGCGGCATCGAGTTGCTGCATCATCTCGTAGCTGTAAGTATTGGCCGGAGGATCATCCAATTCGAAAATGGCGATGCCATCTTCCACGCGGTACTTGACCAACGCCTTGGTCCCGGCCGTCTGCGTCATTGCCATTCGTGCCGTTCTCCCAACGCTCAATTCTCGGGCTGCTTCGGATCCGCGGCTCCAACACTTTTGAGCGCAAGTGCTTCCGGACCGTGCCACCACATCTAGATCCAGCTCAACGTGCCGTGGGGACTCAGGACTGCGCCCCAGGGATTGAAGGCCGCAGCGATGCCACCGGAAGCAAGATTGTCACTAATCTCCTGGGCCAGATTGTACTAGCGCCGTCGCAAGGCGGCAACTTCCTTGCTCTCAAGGCTTTCGAGGACATTACGATTCCTAGGACAACTGCTGCCTGCGGAGCAGCCTCGCCGCTTCAAGGGTTTGCGCGAGTCACAAGTCGCGTAACCAGTCATCCTTGGCGCCATCTCGTAACCTTCGTCTCTTTTCTGAATCTCCCAGCCATCAGCATCATCAAAATAGAAGGACGGCAGAGGTGTCGCGGTGCTCTGTGCTACCTTTATGGGTACGAAAGCGAGGCAGCGGCCGCCTGTCGGCCTGCCGGAACACTTGAACGCACCGAACCCTCACCGATTGCCTTCCACGGTCGCGCGCGACGACGAGCATCTGCTCGTGACCGCCGCCAAGCGCGGCGATACCGTTGCGTTCGAAGAACTCGTGAATCGTTACGAGCGGAAAATCTTCCGGCTTACCATGAACATTACCCGCAATCGCGAAGACGCCGAGGACGCCATGCAGGATGCTTTCCTCAAGTCTTACGCACACCTCAAGGATTTTCAGGAAGGCTCGCGCTTTTATACCTGGCTGGTGCGCATTGCCGCGAACGAGGCGCTGATGCGGCTGCGAAAGCGCCGTCCCAACCTGTTCTCCCTTGACGAACCGGTCGAGGGCGACGGCGAGTTGATGCCGCGCGAAATCGAAGATTGGGGACCCAGCCCGGAGCAGCGCTTCGCCCAGACCGAGATGCGCGAAATCTTGTCCGAGGTCATTGATAAGCTCGAGCCCGAGTTCCGCGTCGTCTTCGTCCTTCGGGACATCGAAGAGCTTTCCACCGAAGAAACCGCGAAGGCTCTTGGCATCTCCGTTCCGGCGGTCAAATCCCGCCTCTTGCGGGCGCGGCTCAAACTCCGGCAGAAACTCGACCGGTATTTCCGGCGGGGGAAACCCAATTGAACTGCGAAAGCGTCATTCGCGAGATTTCCAGCTACATCGACGGCGAACTCGGGCTGGCGGTGAGGCAAGAGCTCGAGCGGCATCTAGAGTCTTGTGATGATTGCAGGATTGTGGTTGATCAAACCAAGATTACGGTGGAAATTTTCTGCGGCACAGAACTTGTCGAGCTCCCGGGCGATGTGAAATCGCGTCTGCACGAAGCCTTGCGCCGCAAGATCAACGAAAAAGAGAAGTAACCTTCGCCGTCAGTCCTTGGGCAGGTCAGCCCACAGCGGCAGTTCCCTGCCGATATTCTTCTCCCGTGCCAGAGCGTAGACTTTCATCGCCACCGCCAAATCCCAGGACGCGATTCCGTTGGACTTGAAAAGTGTCACTTCGGCGTCGCTTGTCCGGCCGCTGGCTTTCCCGGCAACGACTTCAGAAAGCTTTTTGACCCCTGTCCAGCAAATCTCATCGCCATGAAACGCGATGATCAGGTCGCCGGCCTCCTGCCGCGACTGCTCTACCGAATCGACCACGATCACATCGGCGCTCGCCACCGCTTCATCATCGAGTTCGCGCTTGTGCGCGTGGTTTGCGCCAATGGCGTTGATGTGCACGGCAGGCGCCAGATCGGCCCCGCTCACCACCGGCTGCGACGCCGTGGTGGCGGTGCACACGATGTCCGCTCCGCGCACCGCTTCTCCCGCGGAAGAACTCGGCTGCACCGGAATGCCGATCCGTTCGGACATAATTTTGCAGAACTTCTCGCGCTTCGTGGCATCGCGGCCGTACACGCGCGCCAACTCCAGCTTTCGAACGGCAGCGACCGCTTCGAGCTGCGTCCTCGCCTGGCCGCCCGTTCCGATGATGGCTGCCACTCGGGCATTTTTGCGCGCAAGGTATTTCGTGGCCACGCCGGAAGCTGCGCCCGTGCGCAGTTGGCCCATGTAGTCGGCTTCGATCAAGGCCACCAAATCCCCCGTCGCTATTTCGTAGAGCGGAACCAGGAATTTCAGCTTGCCTCGCACGTAGGTGTATTGCTTCATTGCCACGAATCCCGCGGAAAAATCCGCCGCTGCCATGTAGTGAAAAAATCCCCCGCCTGGCAATTCGAACCGCCGCCGCGGGTGCACCACCACTTCTCCCATGGCCTGCTTTCGCGAAATCTCTTCCACGGCCTCCACCGCTACTGGCATGCTCAAGACCTCATGTACTTCGGCTTCGCTGATATGCAGCGTCATCGTTTCACTCTCCGTCTTGCCCCGCTGATTCTATAGCCACACGCCACACCTCAAGTACCCTGGGACTCCTCATGCCAAAAGTGCCAATTGCACAGCCTTGGGAAGAAATGGAACTGTTACGCCCCAGGTTTCGCGGGCTTTGCCGTCCTGCGTTTGCCGGGAGCTTCCGTTCCTTCGCGAACTCGCCGGACCACCGTCTGATTCAGCCGGTATACGCGCTCTTCTTTGTTTCCATCCATCACGCGAAAGCGAAACTCCGGTTCGCCTTTAGAGCCCTTGCCGACGCGCACGGGCATCTGTCCGCACAGATCATTCTCAATAAACGCCGTCTCGTAACGGCTTCTCCTTCCATTCCAGGTGTAAACGCGCAGCGCCGTGAAATCGCAAACCTGACCTTCCGGACCGCGCGCTGCGGCAACCAGATATTGAGGTTTTTCGCCCGATGGATCGCTTACGCGATTCAGTTCGAACCAAGCCATTGGGCGAACATTCGCGGAAGCGGCGCCCTCACGAACGGCATCGGGAAGATCAAGTTCGATGAAGCGCGCAACCACCCATCCGGCAATCGGCATCGTTTGATCCCCGGGTTGCGTCGTCGTTGTAGGTTCGGTCCCGCGAGCCGGCGTTTCTCCGGGCGACCGCGTGGCCACTCCGCGGACCAGGAACCAATCCTCTTTCTTCGTCTCCTGTGGCTCGTTCGAAGCGTCCTTCTCATCGCTGATTTGCAACCAATCGGCGACGGCGCGTCCCACAATCTCCACCGGCACGTTCCTTCCGAATTGGTACAGCCTCGGTTCGGTGCGCCCTGCCAGAACGCGCAGATTCGTCGCCACCTTTGTTCGCCCGCGTGCCTGCACAGGCATGCTCCTCACTTGCTCCAACAGTTTGATGCTGCGCTGCCACAGCACCGGCTCCATCAGTTGGCGATCCTCCACCCATCCCACCGCCCCTGAATTAGTCCGTACCTTTACATATTCATTGCGCTTGCCTACCACGTCCACGCGATCGCCGTAATGCAGCACGCCCACCTGCTCCCGCACTTGCGCGATGCTGCTCAGCAGCGGCGCATCTCTTTCGCTGATGAAGGCTTCTCCGAGTTTTTCGTGCTTCGGCCGGAACATCCACGCCAGAAGAGCCACCAGGCAGAGCAGCGGCACCGCAATCAGCAGCTTCCTCTTCATGCACTGTCCCCAAACGTCGTGCCGATCGCGCGAGCCGCGTGCACGATTTCGCTGGCGGGATCCACAAACTTCATCGCCGCCAGCGCTTCCTCCAGCGGAACAGACTCAATCCGGCTGCCTCGCAGGCAAACCATGCGGTTGAATTCCCCTCGCGCCACCAGATCCGTCGCATGGACCCCGAAACGCGTGGCTAGGATGCGGTCAAAGGGTGTCGGAGAGCCGCCGCGCTGCACGTGCCCCAGCACCGTCACGCGAATCTCCTTGTGCAGCATCTCCCGCAGCGTGAAAGCAATCGTGTTCGCCACGCTCCCCGGCCCCGCCGGTGGAATGGCCTTGCCGCTTGGTTCCGTCGGCGGGAGTTTCACGCCTTCGGCAACGACAATCAAGCTGTACCGCTTGCCGTGAATTTCGCGTTTCTGAATCGCCTCACAGATGGCTTCGAAATTGAAAGGAATCTCCGGAATGAGAATCACGTGCGCGCCGCCCGCGATGCCGGAGTGCAGTGCAATCCACCCCGCGTCGCGCCCCATCACTTCGATAAGCATTACCCGGTGGTGGCTTTCCGCCGTGGTGTGCAGCCGGTCAATGGCTTCCGTGGCTATCACAATGGCGGTATCGAAGCCGAACGTCACATCCGTCGCTGACAGGTCATTGTCAATTGTCTTGGGCACGCCGACGACTTTCATGCCTTTGCGCGCAAAATCGTGCGCGATGTGCTGCGTCCCGTCTCCGCCGATGACGATGAACGCTTCAATCCCCAGCCGGCGCGCATTCTCCAGGCACAGCCCCGAATAATCGCGCTCCACTTCCTTGCCGTCTTCCTCCGTGCGGTAGGCGAAAGGATTTCCCCGGTTCGTTGTGCCCAGAATCGTGCCGCCGCGCGGCAATATTCCGCTGACGGATTCTTCCGTTAGCTCTTTCGCGCCCTCCGGCCAGATCAGGCCGTCGAATCCATTGTGGATGCCGATCACGCGCATCCCGTGCGCGTAGATCGCCGAGCGAACCACGCCTCGAATCACGGCGTTCAAGCCTGGGGCGTCGCCCCCTCCGTTTGCCACTCCAATGGTCTTGACCTTCGTCATCTTTCACCGTCGGTTTTCTCTCTTCGCTAAAGATTGTACCTGAAACTCCGGCGGCCCCGGGTGGCAGGCTGACCCGTTTGCTTTTCTGCTAAAATGCCGCTGCGTTCGAAAGCAGTTTTCAACCCGTTCACCAAGGACTGTTCATGAAATCTCTCAATGCTCTCCAGCCGTTGGGGTTGCTGGTTCTCCGCGTGGCCCTCGGCATCATCTTCTTTTCCCACGGGTATCCTAAGCTGGCCCATGCCGGCGGCGGCATGCAGGTTTTTTTCATTCAGCATGGCCTGCCAGGATACTTCGTCTACATCTCCGGCGTCTTCGAAGTTTTTGGCGGCATCCTCTTGGTTCTGGGGTTATTCACTCGCGCCGCGGCGTTGCTCCTGGCGGTCGAAATGGGCGTGGCCATTTGGAAGGTCCACAGCGGCGGGGGCTATCTGGCGGTGCACAATTACGAATTCCCGCTGGCGATGCTAGTGGGAAGCTTCGCGCTCACCACAGTCGGCGCAGGCTTATTGTCCCTCGACTATCCCTTGTACGAGAGCGGCGGCAAAACTCGCGCCCCAAAAAATTCGAAACCGGGCAAGTAACGGACCGCGGGCATATGGTTCGCAAATTAGATTGGAACGCCAAGCCTACGATGCAACAGTTGCTGAGGTTGGAACAATGCCTGGTGGCGCCACGGGCAGGACAATCCAGAGAATGATGTAAGCCAGAACGCCTGTCCCGGCAAATAGCACTGCTAGCAGCCAGACCACACGGATGACTGTGGGGTCCATATCAAAATAGTCCGCCAGCCCGGCGCATACGCCAGCAATCTTCTTGTCCGTGCTCGAGCGCATCAATTTCTTTTTTCCGCCCGTCTCCGGCGAAAGTCCCGGCGGGGGAGTCTCCGGCTGTTTCGCGCCGCAGTTGTAACAAAATCTCGAACCGATCGCGATCTCTTTTTGGCAGTTTGGGCAAACCATCGGATCACCCCCACAGAGCGATTCTTTCCGGCTTTCGGCTTTCCTATTCCTATATACGAGCTCGCAGCCGAAAAAGTTTCCCGGCCCGGCAGCCTAAGGCCAAGCGGCTCAGTACTCCAGCAGATGCTTCACCGCAGCCGTGATGTCGTCGATTTGCGGCAGGATCACGTCTTCCAGCTTCGGCTGGTACGCGCAAAAAGTGTCCATCGCCGCCACACGCTTGACCGGGGCGTCCAGCTCCTCGAATAGCTCATCGGCGATGCGCGCCGCGATTTCCGCGCCGTAACCCCAGCTCAGCATATCCTCATACGCCACGATGACGCGATGCGTCTTCCGAACCGTCGCCGCAATCGCTTCCCAGTCGTACGGCGAAAGCGAACGCAGATCGATGATCTCCACGGAAATGCCTTCGCGCTCCAGCTGCTGCCGCCGCCACTTCCGCGCGATGCACCACGGCGCCGTACGTGACGATGCTGACCGATTCCCTTCCTTACCACTCGGCCTTGCCGAACGGTATCGTGAAATCCGGCCCGGGTATTCGCGACCGGTTGTACGGCTGCCGGTAAAGATGCTTGTGCTCCAGGAACATCACCGGATCGTCGCAACGGATCGCCGTGCGCAACAAGCCCCGCAACATCCAGGGCCGTTGACGGCATCACCACGCGCAGCCCGGGACAATGCGTGAAGATCGATTCGCCGCTCTGGCTGTGATACACGCCGCCGCCGGTCAGGTATCCGCCGATCGCCACGCGCAGCACCACTGGCGCCTTGAATGCGCCGTTCGAGCGCCAGCTCAATCACGCACAGCTCATCGCGAATCTGCATCATCGCCGGCCAGATGTAATCGAAGAACTGAATTTCCGCCACCGGCTTCAACCCGCGGGTGGCCATGCCGATCGCGCGGCCCACGATGCATGCTTCGGCCAGCGGCGTATTGAACACGCGGTCGGAACCATACTTGCGCTGCAGTCCCGCGGTCGCCTTGAAAACTCCGCCCTTCCCTTTCACTTCCCGCAGGTTCTCCTCGCGGCTGACGTCCGCGACATCCTCGCCGAAAACCGTGATCCGCTCGTCGCGAGCCATTTCGTCGAACAGCGTCGCCGCCACCATCTCCACCATGGTCTTCGGCGCGCCGTGAGTCTGCGGCTGCGCGGCAAACTCCGCTGACGTGGGATCGATGTCCGGCGAATAGACGTTCAATTCGAATGGAATCGAGACTTCCGGCGGCTTCGGCGGCCAGCGCCTGGTCCGCTGCTTCGCGCATTTCGCGATCGACTCCCGCCTCCAGCGACTCGATCTCCTTCTGATCCAGGAGGCCTTCGCGAATCAGAAGCAGCGAGAACTTCGACAGCGGATCGCGCCGTGCTTCGCCTTCGCGTTCTTCCGCGTGATCTTGTACAGCTTTTCGTCGTCGGAAAGCGAATGCGAATACGGGCGCGTCACGTGCGCATGGACCAGCGCTGGTCCGCGTCGTTCCCGGCACATACTGGACGGCTTCCTTGCACGCGCCATAGCTCTCGATCGGATCGGTCCCGTCGCATTCCGCGACGTGCAGGCTAGGGAAGTCACCGACTAGCTTCGAAATGCTGCCCCCTGCCGTTTGCACTTCGATCGGCACGGAGATGGCATAGCCGTTGTCTTCAATCAGGTACAGCAGCGGCAGCTTCTTCGCGCACGCCACGTTCAGCGATTCCCAGAATTCCCCTTCACTTGTCGCCCCGTCGCCCGACGACACATAGACGATTTCCTCTCGCTCATGATTCACGTATTTGCCCGAGCGGAGCCTTCTTCGCTTGCGCCAGCGCCTTCGGTCGTCCCTCGTAATACATCGTCGCTTCCGCCGCGCCCACGGCCTGCACGAATTGCGTCCCCGTGCAGGAGGACTTGCTCACGATATTCCATTTCGGGTGGCCCCAGTGCGACGGCATCTGCCGTCCCCCGGAGCTGGGATCGTCCTTCGCGCCGACCCAGCCAGGAGTGTTTCCAGAGGAGTCACGCCCAGCAGCAGGCACAGCGCCCGATCCCGGTAATACGGATAAATCCAGTCCACGCCCGGGCGCAAGAGCAAGAGCCCCATGACCGCCGTAATGGCTTCGTGTCCGGCGCTCGATATTTGAAAGAAAATCTTGTTCTGACGTTTGAGCTGGATCTCACGGTCGTCCAGCCGCCGCGAAAGGTACATCGTCCGGTAAATGCGGATCAGCGTATCGTGATCGAGGCTCTGGACCTTGGGGGCGTCAAGCCTTGTCACTTTGACGCGCGTCTGTAACGCCATTCGTTCTGCCCTCGTCTTGGAATTGGGGTTTCTGCCTCTGCGGAATTTAATTATACCGGATTTCACGGCTACGCTGGTTTATTTGGCGGTTCGCGGCCGTACCCGGGCAACTCTTTTCCGGCCAAATTGGCCTTGGCATCAAATCCAGCAATGCGCGCCGCATCCTCAATTCCGCCTAATCTAGCGATTCGAATTGCCGATCCGCCTTCTCAAATTCAGCGTCGCTCTGATGAATGATTTTCGGTGAAGCGCTCATGAACGGCTCCTCGGCTGGAAGGCGCGCCAGCCAGCGTTGCTCGGAAAGTCTTTCGTGCGAGGAAAAGTACAGCCTCACCAGCAAGCTTACTTTCCCATTGTCCGCCGCGGCAGCCTTCTCAGGGGCGCTCTCCGGCGGCTTCGCCTTTGCCGCTGGTTTTGTTGCTGCCTTCCCTTTAGCCTTCGGTTTGTGGGTGGCCGTGGGCTCTTCCGCAGCCGTGGTCTTCGCGGCAGCTTCCGCCGTGGCGCCCTCCGGGCGGTCCAACTTGTACTGCAGCCTTTTGTCCAGACGGAATGCTTGCTTCCAGCCGTCCAGCTTGTGCCGCGCTTGCTGGGCCTTTTCTTCGTCGGTGCCAAAATCGAATCGAATGTAAATGTGGGACATGGCTTGAGTCTGCGACGCCCCGCACGTCAAGTCAAGATTCGAAACCTATTCCTTTCTCATTTCGCCGATATGGAGTAACCGCCTGGCCATACCGCCGGCCTGGTGCGCGCATCCTCTTTTTGACGTATCATCTTGCTACAGTTTGGGATTGCCATGACCGCTCGTCACCAGTATCTCTGGCCTTCTTTTTGCGCAGGCATCTGCTTGTTCGCCGTCGTTTTGCTCTACGCGCCCCTCGCAGTTGCCGCATGGTCGTCCTTTGGAGCCGCTTGCTGCGCTTCCGGCCAATGCCCGATTCACGGTAACCGCCACCAAAAATCTCCGACTCCGCCCGCGCATCGCATGGATTGCGGCCATGAAATGGCCGGCCTGACCGCCTGCACGATGTCCTGCTGTCGTAATCCCAACCGTCCCGCCACTGTGTCTATTCCCTTTCTGCTTCCCGCTCCGGAAAGAATTTCTGAACTCTCGGCGTCGAAGTCCTCCATCGAAACAAAAAAGCCCGCGAACCTTTCTCTTTCGATCGAACCCCTCTCCCCTCCTCCTCGCTTCGCTCCCGCGGCCGTTTAATAACGCGGCCTTCTCTTCTCACCGTCGCTCATCAAGCCCATCCGCGGCCCGGCTGCCGCGCGACTCATCCTTTCGAGGAGAAAAATATTTCATGCCAAGAGCTTTGTTGCTCAGCTTAATTTTGCTAGCTGCCGGAGGTGCCGCGCTGGCCACCGTCTTCGGCTCCGTCCGCGGCATCGTCCACGACCCTCAGCATCGGCCCGTTCCCGGAATCCAGCTCATCCTGAAAGCCAAGTCATCCGATTATTCCGTAAGCGCTCTCACCGACGCCAACGGCGAGTTCCATTTCGACGCCGTGCCCCTCGGCGAATACTCCGTCGCCGTCTCCAACCCGTCGTTCGCTGCCGATGAACGAATCGTAACCGTCCTATCCGGCGCATCCCCTATTCTGCATTTCGAACTGCATGTCGCCTCGCAGACTGAATCCATCACCGTCTCTGCCGATGCCGCTTCCGCACAAACGGAAACCGTTACCCCTACGACCCTCGTTGATCGCGCGGAAATCCAGCAAACTCCCGGCGCAGCCCGCAGCAACAGCCTGGCCATGATCACCGACTTCGTCCCTGGCGCTTACATCACTCACGACCAGCTCCATGTGCGCGGCGGCCATCAGGTCAGTTGGCTCATCGACGGCGTCCCCATCCCCAACACCAACATCGCCAGCAACCTCGGCCCGCAAATCGATCCTAAAGACATTGACACCGTTGAGATGCAGCGCGGCAGTTACGCCGCGGATTTCGGCGACCGCACCTACGGCGTTTTCAACGTCGCACCGCGCACTGGCTTCGAACGCAACAATGAAGCCGAACTCGTCGCCAGCCTCGGCAATTTCTACCAGTCCGATGACCAGTTCAACCTAGGCGGCCACACCCAGCGTCTCGCCTACTACGGCAGCGTCAACGCCAGTCGCACCGATCTCGGCCTCCAAACGCCGACCTCCGCCGTCCTCCACGATCGCGCCAACGGTTACGGCGGATTCGCCTCCTTGATCTACAACGCCGATCCGTCCAACCAGTTGCGCCTCGTCACCTCTCTCCGCCGGGACTTTTATCAGATTCCCTTCGATCCCAGCGATCCCAACAACACTCCCGGAGAGCATCTGCAAGACGCGAATCGCGAGAGCGACGCTTTCGTCGCCTTCTCCTGGGTGCGCACCTTCAGCGCCGGTCTGATGCTCACTGTTTCTCCGTTCTATCATTTCAACCGCGCCGCTTTCGAAAGCAATCCTCACGACTTTCCCTCCGCCACCACTGATGACCGCTCTTCTCATTACGCGGGTGGTCAGGCCACGCTCGCCTACGTCAAGAACAGAAACAATGCTCGCCTCGGCCTCTACGGCTTCGGTCAGCAGGATCATCAACTCTTCGGTGCGAACTTCAACGATCCCGCCGATCCTAACTTCGGCAACGATTTTCGTAATACGGAAAATGTTTCCGGAAGTCTGCTCGCCTTATTCGCCGAGGACCAGTTTCGTGTCACCAGTTGGCTCACTCTCAACGCCGGCCTCCGTCAAACTCACTTCTCCGGAAGCCTCGTCGAAAATGCCACCAGCCCGCGTTTTGGCGCCGCTCTTCGTATTCCCAAACTCAACTGGGTCTTCCGCGGCTTCTATGGCCATTTTTACCAGCCCCCGCCCTTACTCACCGCTTCCGGCCCGCTTCTTCAATTCGTCAATAGTCAGAATCTTTCCTTCATCCCCCTCCACGGCGAGCGTGATGAAGAATCCCAGTTCGGCGTCACTATTCCGCTGAAAAATTGGACCCTCGACGCGGATACCTTCCGCACCCGCGCCAGCAACTTCTTCGACCACAACAGCGTCGGCAATTCTGATATCTTCTTTCCTCTCACCATTGACGGCGCTCTCATTCGCGGCTGGGAGCTGACTCTGCATTCCCCGCGGCTCTTCAAACGCGGCCAGCTCTACGTTACCTATTCAAACCAGGTCGCCAACGGCTTCGGCGCGATCAACGGCGGCCTCACCGACTTTTCCCCGCCCGGCGGTTCCTTTGCCCTCGATCACGATCAGCGGAATACTTTGCATCTCGGCGGCGTCTTGAACTTGCCCTGGCAAACTTACGCCTCCGCCGACGTCTATTACGGCTCGGGTTTCTCCAACGGCAATCCCCCGCCCGATCATCTTCCGGGCCACACAACTTTCGACCTCACCCTCGGCAAAGAGTTTGGCGAACGGTTCAGCGTCTCCCTCACCGGCCTCAACGTCGCCAACCGCCGCGTCCTCCTGGACAATAGCCTGACCTTCGGCGGCACTCATTTCCTGAATCCGCGGGAAATTTTTGCCCAAGTGCGGTACCGTTTCCACTACTGATCGCATGACAATAGGAGACAACGGCGGTGACCACATCACTTCGTTTCATGCCGGCAAATCGGAAAGTCAGCGCTCCATCGTTTGAAGTCCCAGGGACGCGCCGCAGTCTTCTCTTTCTCTCTTTCCTTGTCCTTTTGCTTTTTATTCTTTTTCAATCCGGCTGCGGCGCCAAGGAAGAAAAACACTACCCCATCCAGGCTGAAGTCATCTCCGTCGATTTACCGAAAAAACTCATCATCGTGAAGCATGGCGAGATACCAGGTTTAATGCCTGCCATGACCATGAGTTACCTCATCGCCGTGCCAAAAGAGGCCGAGAACCTTGGCCCCGGCGACAAAATCACCGCGGACTTGGTCGTTTCCGAAAACAAAGCTCACCTCGAAAAAATCGTTTTTGTTGAAAAGGCCAAGCCCAATTCCCCTCCTCCCTCCGCGCCCCCAACCGCGCCGCATTCTCCCTGATCTGCCATGGCCCAACGGCGTCTTGGAGTGCGGCAGCCCTGACACCGCCTTTGCGCCCCACACTGCTGCTTTTTTCTGCGACTTTTTCTTGACTGCCTCTCTATTTCTGGTTAATATATCGTCTTGGTAAAAGTGTTTTGCAATGCGGCAGCCCTCCTGCCGCTTTTTTCTTTTTCGGCTCGGATTCTCAACAAGCAAGTCTAGTGGTGCACATTGGCTCCTAACCCTCATTCCTTTGCACAATCTTGGTGCATCCTAACTCCTTTAGAATGCGCACTTATGGATGTGTTGATTCCAAAGTGCTTAAAGTCCTTTAGAATGACCACTTATGAAAAACACCGGGGAGCCATCCAATCGGCAACTTTACCTCCGTACTGCGCGCCGTGACTCCCCAAGTCGCCTTGAAATCCCGATTTCCTCACTGGACAACGCACGCGATTTGCCCTTTCAACAAAACGGGAAACTGCTAAACTAGGGCGAAATCTCAACGGCGATGGAGTTCGCCATAACCGGGTCGATTTTATTGATCGGCTCTGATGACTCCTGGCAGCCTGTCCCGGCCCTTTGAGGGCCGGCGGTTCCAGGGGTTTTTTTGTTGCCTGCGCCGCGCTAAGCTCTTGGGCCCGCTCAGCAGGCTGCGGATTGGAGAAACCTTGCGTCTTGCATTGATCGCCATCTTCGGCGCCACCGGCACGCTGGCTCGTTACGGCCTTCAAGGCCTCGTGCAAATGCGCGCGGGAAGCGCCTTTCCCTACGGCACTCTGCTGATCAATTTGACCGGCTGCTTCCTCCTCGGCTTGATCGGCCAATTCACCCTGAATCGCATGGTCATCTCCCCCGATTGGCGCGTCGCCATCACCGTAGGATTCTTCGGCGGTTACACTACTTTCTCCAGCTTCGGCTGGGAAACCGCGAAAATGCTCGAAGATGGCGAATGGCTTCGTGCATCCAGCTATGTGGGAGCCAGCGTGGTCGCCGGCCTGCTCCTCTCCGTCGCCGGCATCCGCCTCGCCAACCGTTTCTGACTTCGGCCAACGGTCATGTCGTCATTTCGAGCGCAGCGAGAAATCTCTCTTGGGTTCTGACGAGGAAATTGCATGACACACCAAAAATTCGAAGGCGAACGCACACTGATGCGTATCCACATCGGCGAGTCCGACAAGTGGCACGGCAAGCCGCTCCACGAAGCCATCGTCGAGATGCTTCGCAAGGAGGGCTTCTCCGGCGCCACTGTCCTCCGCGGCGTCGGTGGCTACGGCGGCTCCAGCATCTATCACACCGATAAGATTCTCCGCCTCTCCCAGGACCTCCCCATCATCCTCGAAGTCATCGAATATACCGAGCGAGTCGAACAAATTCTTCCCCGCCTCGACGAAATGGTGGGCGGCGGACTCATCACCCTCGAAAAAGTTCGCGTCATCCTCTACCGCCCGGGCAAGACCTGACACGCTCCTTGCCGGCCCCGCGAAAAGTTCTATTTGTTGGTTGACTTTGCCATTTTTGATGATTATTTTGCTTTCAAGGCGAAGGAGTTCGCCTCTAACCGCTGTTCCTGAAGCCGGGACAGATGATGACTCCTGACAAGGATCTTGTCGCGGAGTCATGTCCCCGGCAAGCATCCGGGCAATAAAACACCAGGCTGTTATGGATTTTATCTGGATTCCGGTTTCCGCTTGTGAGGCAGGGCAATGAATCTCCACGAATTTCACGCCAGGAGTCTCGAATCCAGCCTGATCCTTGCTGACGCATCCATTCACCGCATGGAGCGATTGTTGACCGATGGCGGCGAGGAAGGCGTCGTTCGCATCATCGAGGATACCCTGACACCCGAAACGCATGCTCAGCTGCTCGAGGGCATCCATATCTTGCGGGACATCCTCGCAGCAATGGCGGATAGCTTTTCTTTGCAGCCCCACCCCTTGAACATCCGGCGCGTATTGGACGCTGAGATCTCTTCCTTGTGGGTGCTCTTCGAAGATTGCCGCCCGGCACGATTGAAGGGATACGGCCAGGAATTTTCTCCTGAAGCGCGCGCGGAGCTCAACGATACCATCGATAAGCTGATGGCTCATCTTCACTTGATGAGGAAACATTTGGAATGAAATAACGAATCAGGTCATGCTGATTGGGCGCACACATGAGGTTGCAAAGTTGCGCGAGGCTATCCTCGCTCGGCGAAGCCTGCTGGTTTACGGCGTCGCCGGCGCCGGTAAAACTGCCCTGTTGGATGAGGCCCTCTCCGGCCTGGCTTCGGCCGTTCGCGACAACTGTATTGTCTGTGATTCCTGCGAGAGCCCACAAGCGATGTGGCGGCATTTGATCCGGTCTCTCGCTGCAAGGAACGATCCCCAAGTTCTGTCGCGCGTGCAAAGGGAGTGCGCCGCAACGGATTCCCTTGACCGCTGGCTGGACAAGCAATCCAGTTTGCGGCTTCGCGGCATCCTCCGTCGCGCCATGCGCGCCGGCGCCTACTTCGTATTCCTTGATGCAACTGCGCCACTGCCAGCCGGCGTCTACCGCCTTCTTCAGGAGTGGATCTGGTCCGGGCGCACCCCCGTTTTTCTGCTGGCGCGTGGCTCTGCTGAACAAGATCTCGGAAGGGTGGCGCGGCTTTATTGGCATTCTGGTCTTCAGTTGGAGTTGGGCCCGTTACGGCCAGAGCACCTCAAACTTTTGCTCGAAGACTGTATCGCGCGGTTCCATCTCAAGAAGTTGGCCGACGAAAAATTTCGTGACTTTATCCTCAAACAGTGCGCCGGTCTTCCCGGCAGGGTCGTCCGCCTCTGTCAGCTCGCTTCGCAAACTACCTACCAATACGAGGGGCGCCTTAAGCTGCATACCCTTGCGGTCGATTTTCTGTTGCAGAACAAAAGTGGCTCCCCAGCCCCCCTGCGAGCCGGTCAACATGGCTAAACCGCCCCCGGCATCCCCTCGAACCGCCATCCACGGTAGACAAGAGATGGCCATTTCGCTCGCTCGCAGGGTCATTCGCAACTTTCAGTTGACGGACCTTCAGCCGCTCTTGGAGGCAGTCGAGCGCCGGGCGAAAAATCAATTCCTCAATGTCGCCGTCTTCGGCCGCTTCAAGGCGGGGAAGAGCAGTTTTCTGAACCATCTTCTTGGCCGGCCCGTCCTCCCCGTCGGAGTCGTTCCGGTCACGTCTGTCGTGACGGAGATCTGCTACGCGAACCAGGAATCCGCCGAAGTGATCTACCAGAAGATCGGAAAATTGAGCCGGTTCCTCTCGACCGGATCAGCGCTTATATTTCCGAGTCGGAAAATCCCGAGAATCGGCAGGGCGTCGACACCGTGCGCGTCTTTGTCCCGGAAATGGCGCCCTACCGGGGATTTCGTTTGGTTGACACGCCCGGCCTGGAAAGCATTCTTGAACATAATACGGAGGCCTCCTTTGCTTGGAGCCCCAATACGGATCTTGCGCTCGTCGCTGTCGGCGTCGATCCGCCGCTAACCCAGCAGGATGTCTCTCTCATTGAGCGATTGCAGCGCTTCACCCCCAATGTCTCCGTCCTCCTCACAAAAATGGACATCCTCAGTCCCGCCGAGCAGCAGGAAGTCCTCGCATTCGTCATCTCCCGGCTTTGCGCAAAGTTTTCGGGAGGCCTGCCCGTATTCCCTTTCTCCATAAAGCCCGGCTACGAAGAATTTCGCGAACGCTTCAAAAGCGATTATCTTTCAAAGACTCTTGGCCGCTTTCAGCAGGAACATTCCGCGGCCCTCTCTCGAACGCTGCAAACGCTCCTCTCCTCGGCTGCGGATTATCTTCAGCTCGCTTTGAAATCTGCGAAGGCCAGGGATCAAGATCGTGCCCATCTGCGCCAGGAAGTTCTCGGTTCCGAAAGCTCGCTAGCTGACACAAAACTCCAGTTCCGCTTGATTGCAAAACACGCCGCTGCCCAAACCCGGCCCGCTATTGAACGTCAGTTGCAGCAAACCGCGCGCTTGCCGCTCCAAAAAAAGCTCCAGCAGCGTCTTCTCACGGAATTCCCCCACTGGCACGGTAGCTTCGCGAGCCTGCTCGAACATTTTGAAGAGTGGTTACGCGGTGAATTGCGGGAAGAGCTCTCCGCGATTTCCGCCGCGGAGCGCCTCGCGTTTCTGGAGCCATGGGAGGAGATGCGGCGGCAATGCCGGCGCATCCTGCAATCCTATCGCGATCAGCTTTCCGAAAAAGTTATCCGCCTCTTTGGAATTCCGCTCCGCACCACCGAAATGGAGATTGAACTTCAGCCGCCGCGCGTTCCCGACATTCACATCAGCAGGATTTTTGACCACAACTGGGAATTGATCTCCCCTCTCATTCCCGTGTTCCTCGTTCGCGGTTTGCTGGAGCGGCGGTTCGCGGAAAAAGTCGAAAGCGAAGTGTTCAAGAATTTATCCCGGCTCACCTCGCAATGGGAAGAAGCCATCCACGCCGCGATTCGCTCCACCGAAACGGAAGCGCTTCGCCGCTTTGAAGAACTGGTCCTCACGGTCCAGCGCCTTCTTTCCACGGAAGGCCCTGAACGGAATGGTTCCATCGAAGCTCATCTCCAACAGCTTCAAGCCCAGGCCGATTTTTTTTCCGCTTTCGGAAAAGAGCTTGTGTAGTATTTGTATCGGTCATTCTCTGTCGAAGAACATAGAGGAATCACGCCATCCATCATGGAAAAATCTACCAACGGGAAATCCTGGCTCAACCGCACCGTCCTCGGCGTCGGCCTCACCAGCCTCTTCAGCGACTGGAGCCACGAAACCGCCACCGCCATCCTGCCCGCGTTCCTCGCCGCGATCGGCGCAGGGCCCGCCTGGCTCGGCGCGATCGAAGGCATCGCCGACGGCCTCTCCAGCTTCGCTAAGCTGGCCTCCGGCCATTTCACAGACCGCCTGAAGCGCCGCAAGCCGCTCGCGGTCTTCGGCTACGCCTTCACCGCCATCTGCACCGCGTCCTTTGCCTTCGCGACGCACGCGATTCACGTCCTCTTCGGCCGCGCCGCCGCTTGGCTCGGCCGCGGCGTTCGCTCCCCTGCCAAGAAAGCTCTCCTCGCCGCTGATGTGCCTCCGGGTGCGTACGGCCGCGCCTTCGGCCTCGAACGCCTCATGGACACCGTCGGCGCGATCGTCGGCCCGCTCACCGCTCTCTGGCTTCTCGAAGCCACGGGCCATTCTTATCGCAAAGTTTTTCTCTGGACTCTCCTTCCGGGCGTTGCTCGCTGTCGCCTCGTTCTGGTTCCTCGTCCGCGAACGGCCCTTCGTGGCTGGGCCTCGACGATCCTTCCTTCTCGGTCTGAAAACCTTGCCACATTCCCTTCCGTCGTTTGCTCCTCGGCGTGGGCGATCTTCGGCGCTGGTGATTTTTCACACTCCCTCCTGATTCTTTACGCCTCGCGCATGCTGGCGCCCGCGCATGGCTTGAACCGCGCCGCTAGCATGGCCGTCGGCCTCTATACCCTCCACAACGTCTTCTACGCCGCCTCCGCCTATCTCAGCGGCTGGCTCAGCGACCATGTTCCCAGCCGCAAAGCCGTTCTCGCCGCCGGCTACGCCCTGGCCGGCGTCACCGCGATTCTCCTCTGCACCGGCACTCACTCCCTTTTGCTTCTTGTAATTATCTTTATCCTCGCCGGTCTTTACATCGGCACCGAAGAAGCCCTCGAAGATTCCCTCTCCGCCGAGACTGGTCCCCCGGGAACAGCACGGCATGGCCTTCGGCACACTCGCCGCCGTCAACGCCGTTGGCGACTTCGTCTCCAGCCTCCTCGTCGGCTTCCTCTGGTCCGCCTTCAACGTGCAAATCGCCTTCACCGCCTCCGCGGTCCTCTTCTTCGCCGGCGCCCTTCTCATCCTCCGCCTGCGCACTCACCCATGAACTCTTTTCTCTACTGGAGTTCTCATCCCTCCTCCACTGTCTCCATTCCAAAACCCTATTCTGTCCGATTTTTCCTTTGCCACTTGCCTCTCGCGCTGCTTGGGGTAGGATACAAAACCATGCGCACCTCAACTTTCCGTTTCCTCCTCTATCCGATCCTACTGGCGCTGCTCGTCTCCACCGCGGCGCATGCCCAGGCCACTCCTCCGCCCGCAACCTCGCCGCTCTTCACCCTCAAGCCCCTGGGCCACAACGTCTTCGCCGCCATCGACGACCCCAAAGGCGGCGCTGGCGCCAACGCCGGATTCGTCATCGGTGACGACGGCGTCCTGGTCATCGATACCTTCGAAAACGAAGCCGCCGCCAAGCAACTTCTCGGCGAAATCCGAAAACTCACCAGCCTCCCCATCAAATTCGTAGTGAACACGCACTACCATCTCGACCACGTCGCCGGAAACGCCGTTTTCAAACAAGCCGGCGCGGTGGTGCTGGCCCAGCGCAATGTAATCCACTGGATTCACACGGAAAATCTTAAGTTCTTCGGGAAAAACATCAAGCCCGAACAGAAAGCGATGGTGGAAGGCTTAGCCGCGCCCGATGTTGTCTATGACACGGACGTCTATTTGCATCTCGGCTCCAGGGAAATTCTCGTTCACGTTTTTCCCGGGCACACGGGCGGGGATTCCGTCGTCATGATCCCCGATGCAAAGGTAGTTTTCTGCGGCGACCTCTTCTGGCGCAACACGCTGCCAAATCTGATAGACGCTTCTACCGCAAAATGGATGGATACCCTCGACGACTTGCAGACTCCCGCGCCATCCCTCGCCGTCTCCTATGTGCCCGGCCACGGCGACGTTGGAAATTTTCATGATGTCGAAGCGTTTCGCGGCTACCTCGCCGAACTGCGTGGCTTGGTCAGAGAACAGATCAAGGAAGGTAAAACCGGAGACGATCTGATCAACGCCGTCTTGCCGGCCCTCAAGGAGAAGTACGGCCAGTGGACTTTTGTCGATTATTTTGCGAAACGCAATATTCTCGACGCCGAAGCCGAGCTACGCGGCGCAAAGAAGATTCCCCAGCCCGTTGCCGCTCCCTGAGCCGCCACCACGATCAAACCGCTTCAGCGAAGATATGCATCCGTGATGTACTGCTGCACCATCCGCTGCGTGTTGAAGAACGATCCATTAATCGCAATCGCGTGCTGCATCACTTCCAGATATTTTCCGCGTTCGTTGTAATACAGCGGCAGGATCACGCCCTCCAGCTTCGAATACAGCGATTCCGCTTCGGCCCGGTTGTCCGTGGCCGTGCCCGGGTCTCCGCCGCGCCGCAGTTCGCCGATGGACCAGCCCGTCACTCCCTCAATGTGCCCCTCGACCCACCACCCATCGAGAATGCTCAAGCTCGGCACGCCGTTCAGCGCCGACTTCATCCCGCTCGTCCCCGACGCCTCCAGGGGAAACTGCGGCGTGTTCAGCCACAGGTCCACGCCTGACGTAATTTTTCCGCCGAGATCCAAGTCGTAGTCGTCCAGAAATACTACCGGCACCGCTTTCCGCAAAGCCTTCTTCGCATGAAAAATCCGGCGAATGATCTCCTTCCCGCCACCATCGTTGGGATGCGCTTTTCCCGCGTAGATAATCTGGAATTTCCCGGAGTTTTTCGCAATCTGCCTAAGCCGGTCCAAATCCGAAAGGATCAGGTCCGCCCGCTTGTATCCCGTGGCCCGCCGCGCGAACCCGATTGTGAACACCTCGGGATCAAACTTCAGGCCCGTTCGCTTGCGCACTGCTTCGAGAAGTTCGTGCTTCGCGATCAAGTGCGCCGACCACACTTCTTCCGCCGGCAGCCCCAGCGCTCCGCGCAAGCTATAGTTGTCCTCGCGCCACCACGGAAGGTAGCGGTCGAAAACCTGCTGGAACGCGGGCGCCGCCCAGGTTCCCGCGTGAACCCCATTGGTGATGGCCTCGATGGGCACTTCCGGGAACATGTGCCGCGAAGTCTCCCCGTGCTGCCGGGCCACGCCATTCACATAAGTGCTCAGCCCCAGCGCCAGGTACGTCATGTTCAGCGACGCGCCCCGCAGCGCTGCTTCTTGTATCCCCGGGAAGTCCTGCTCCGCCGGCAAAACCCGCTTTATCAGATCCGCGACAGTGGCATCTTTCAAATCGAAGAACTCCATCCGGTCCGGGAATACGCGCGTCATATATTCCAGGGGAAAACGGTCATGCCCGGCCGGTACTGGCGTGTGCGTCGTGAAGACGCATTTTCCGCGCACCTTTTCAATGTCCTCGCCGCGGATCGAACTGCGCCCGGCCTTTTCCGCCTCTTCGCCCAGCAGTTCCAAAGCCAGCAGCGCCGCGTGCCCCTCGTTCATGTGGTAGCGCGTCAGATCGTTGTAGCCGAGCGCACGCAGCATGCGCACGCCACCGATCCCCAGCAAGACTTCCTGGCACAGCCGGTAGTAGGCATCGCCCCCATACAGACTGCCGGTGAGGTTGCGGTCCACCTCGGCATTCGTGGGAAGATTGGCATCGAGAAAATAGACCGGCACTTCAAATCCACGCACGCCTTTTACCGGATATCGCCAGCACCGCAACTCCACACTCCGGTTTTCGATCGAAACATGAGCCCGCACCGGCTCTTCCTTCAAAAAATCTTCGACCCGCCATTCCACCGGTTCTTCTGATTGCGTGCCGTCTTCCGCCAGCCGCTGCGTGAAGTACCCTTTACGATATAAAAGCGACACCGCCACCATCGGCAGACGCAGATCGGCCGCCGCCCGAATGGTGTCGCCTGCCAGAACGCCGAGTCCGCCGCTGTAGCTCGGCATGGCATTCTCCAGCGCAATTTCCATCGAAAAATACGCCACAAACCGCTTTATCGAATTTACCGGCCCAGACATCTCACTCGCTTCTCCGTTTAGCGCGTAACAACTGCAGCCGTGCGGAAAAATCCTCTGCCTTAAACTCTCTATTGTCGGGGAATCGCCCCGCTCAAGCAAGTTATCTGGCGGGGTGCAAGAGCTTGATAAGAAATTTCCTCTGGTGAAGTTGAAGAAATTCAGAAAAAAGCGGCGATGGGAGATGGCCCCCGGCTGGGAAGATCCGGGCAGTGCAGCATGCGGCTTCCAATGTCATCCTAAATTCCGTAGCCAGCGGGTATCGCCGTTAAGGGCGCACGAATCACCAATCACCTGCGATGCTTCCCATTTATCGGTTGCTCTGTTCTGTGGACAACACGCGCTCGATCTCTTTCCGTATCGATTCCATGCTTAACGGTTTCACCACGTAGCCGTCCATGCCCGCTTCGATGCATTTTCCTCGGTCTTCTTCAAACGCATTGGCGGTCATCGCCACAATAGCCACATGCCTCCCTGTACCTCGTTCCATTTTGCGGATTTCCCGCGTCGCTTCGACGCCGTCCATCACCGGCATCTGCATGTCCATGGCAATCAGGTCAAAATCGCTTTCCGACGCCATCCGCAACGCCGCCAGCCCGTTGCTCGCTATCGCCACCCGATGGCCCATCTTCTCCAGCAGCTTTGAGATCAATTTTTGATTCACGGCGTTATCTTCCGCAACCAGGACGTGCAACCGTATCCCGCTAGAGCCGGACATTTTGACGCCGTTAGACGGAACTTTCGCTTTCCGCTCCCCGCACGCTTCTTCTAACGCTTCCAGCAGCGCCGCTCGCCGGATGGGCTTCACGATGACCAGCCTGACCCCGCTTTGCAACCATTTCTGCCGCGTTTCCGCTCCAGGCAGCTGCGAAGAGATCAGAATGACCTGTGGCAAAGGAATATCAGGCGTCTTGGGAAGTTTGCCGGCCAACTCCATGCCGCTGATTCCCTGCAGCTCCTGATCCGCCAAAATCGCGGAGAAGAACTCACCCTTCGCGCTTGCCTCATTGAGGATTTGTTCTGCTTCCTCCCCGTTCCCAGCCAGCACGGGGATCGCTTTCCATCGCAGAAGCAGGCGTTCGAACAACTTCCGGTCGGCTGCGTGGTCGTCCACCACGAGTACCCGCCGGCCCTTCAATATCCCCCGGAGAGGCCACGGCCGTGGCTCCGTCTTTTCTTTCTCCGCCGTCTGGAATCGCGCTTCGAAATGAAACCGGCTTCCCCGGCCTTCTTCGCTGTCCACCCAGATTCGTCCTCCCATCAGCTTTACCAGCCGCTCGGAGATCGACAAGCCTAGTCCCGTGCCACCGTACCGCCTCGTGGTGGACATATCCGCCTGCGAAAATGCGCCAAAAATCTTTTTCTGATTCTCCGGAGAGATCCCGATTCCGGTGTCCGAAACCGTGAAATGCAGCAGTATTTCTTTCTCCGCCAGCGCCGCGCACCGCGCGTGGATGGCCACCTCTCCCTCGCTCGTGAATTTCAACGCGTTCCCCGTCAGATTGATCAGAATCTGTTTCAGGCGGGTTGAGTCGCCGCGCACGACTTCAGGGACATTTCCTTCAATATCCCACACCAGTTCGATCCGCTTCTGCTGCGCAATCACGGAAACCGGTTGTAGCGCTTCCTCGATGCAATCTTCCACGGAGAAGTTCGACATTTCCAGCTCGAGCTTGCCGGACTCAATCTTTGACAAATCCAGGATGCCGTTCAACAACGACAACAACGATTCTCCCGATGCCTTCACCATTTCCAGGTAAGCGCGCTGCTCGGGGCTGAGATCCGTGTCCAGCGCCAGGGTCGTCATACCCAAAATACCGTTCATCGGGGTGCGGATTTCATGGCTCATGTTCGCCAGGAATTCACTCTTGGCCCGGTTTGCCGCCTCCGCTTCTTCCTTGGCGCGCTGCAGCGCCTGCTCCGCCCGCTTCCGCTCGGTCACGTCCACGAAAGCCACGACCGCTCCAAGCCGCTTCCCTTCATGGATGATCGCATGAGACCACATTTCCGCGGGGAAACTGCTCCCATCGGCGCGCCAGAGAAGTTCATCCAGCGAATGAAATGGCTCTCCTTGCCGAAAAGAGGCGACGAGCAGGCACTCGGCCTTTGGATAGACGCTTCCACCGGGCCGCGTGTGATGGAGTAACTCATGCATGTTTCGTCCCAGAATTTCCTCGCGGGACTTGTATCCCAGCATCCGAGTTAAGGCAGGATTGCAGAAAGTGCAATTCCCTTCGATGTCGACGCCGTAGATGGCCTCGGCCGTGGATTCCAGCAGCAAGTGGATGCGGTCTTTTTCTTCCGAGAGCAGTTGCTCCGAGCGGTCCCGCTCACTGATCAGAGCCCCGAGGATCAATCCCGTCAGCGAGAGGATGACCATCAGAAACTGCAAGACGGCCAGGTGATGAAGATCCTGCGGATAAATCCTCAGCAGTGCCACGATGCCGAAGTCCAAGGTAAGAATTCCCGCCGTTGCACCTTGCAATCCGCGCCTCACCGCCATCCAGATGATGGGAAGAAAGAGGAGATAAAAGAGCTGATAACTTTGCGCCAAATTTCCCCGGACTACAATCCACAGCCCTCCCCCAATGCTGCCCCCAAAGAATGCCGATTCGATCCACCTCCGCGGACCGCGCAAGTGCCGCCGGATTTGAAATTTCTCGGTGGAATTGCGCCCGCCGGTGGTTCCTTCCAGCCGGCAAAACCTGCCCAGCCATGGCACCACAAATACCAGCAAGAAGGGGGTCAGGCTGGCGAGTGCAACCGCATCTCCTACCCACCAAGTGACCGAAGCCTGGAAATACTCCGAGGGTTTTATGGAATGATCGGCGACGACCATGGAAACACCGGCAAATGCCACCAGACACGATGCCGCCAGGGAAACGAAAAGAAATCGCAGAACGTCTCGCATGGAACGAAGGCGAGAGTCAATTCTCCACACATTTCGTAAGATCAGCGAAGCTGCCCAATAGCCGCCAGCGACAATCAGAACCGTGCCGAAAAATGTGAAGCTGAATAATTGCATGTTGTAGTTCACCACGCCCGAAATCCATCCGGCTAACAGGATCAAGGGAACATAGCCACTTCCCATTCCGATCAGCATGGCTAGAGCAAGGCCCGAAGGCGGATACCAGGCGCTGATTCCGTTCCACATTTGAAAAAAAACGGCTGAGCGATCCAGCAGGATATACAGGATGACGAAGATAAGCCCAACGGCGATCCGCCGAGGTTTCGGGGAGCGCTTGAGGCTGTCGTACTTAGCGGGATGCCGCGAAGAGCCCGCTTTTGGAGGCGCAATTGACATCTTCATCATGAGCGAAATCACTTCTGGAACATGGGTGCTCCGGGGCGTTCTGTATTGGAACGGTAGTCGCCAGGCCTTTGCGGTCTATTGCCAGTTTTCTGGCCATCCGTCGCCCTTCGAAACCGAATAAGTCGAGCCGTATCAACGGCCAGAGATTTGCGATCCCACCAGGCCGCGCACCACTATGCGACTCCAGCCTTTCTATCGAGCGTCTGGAGTTCCAAAGGGCAGGCGCAACCAACGGAAAATCATTAGGATTTTCCAATGGAATTGGTGGGGAGCTTCTGGGAGGCTAGCGCCGCGCCTCGTCTGCTATATTCTTGGCAGCGCAGCAGGTGTCATCGCAAGAATGGGACAATGGGACGATTCGGAACCGCTGCGCTTTCGAAACTGATTCGATGAATAGATCTCTTGCTTCGCTTTCAAATCTCGCCTTGTTCCTCCTCCTCTCCCTCTCGCTCGCCGAGGCGGGTTCCGCATACACTCAAGAAAACCGAGCGAACAATTCGAAAGAGGAGGCGCGCAGCGCCGCTGCTCGCGGCGAATTCGAATCGGCCATCCGAAGGTACCGCCAGGCCCTCGCAAAATCGCCCCGCAATCCCCAATTGATCCTCGAATTTGCCGGGCTGCTTTCGACACTCCGCCATTTTCCCGAAGCCATCGATCAGTATCAGCGCGCGCTCGAGCTGGCGCCGCGCAACGAAGGCGCGCAACTCGGCCTTGCGGAATCGTTCCGCCAGGTCCACAACATCGAGGAAGCGAGAGCGGTTTTGAAAACAGCCCGGCGGCAACATCCCAAAAGCATCGCGGTGCTCAGCGAAATCGGGAGCCTGGAGATCGAGGCGCAGTCTTACGATGCGGCGATCGAAGCGCTGCGCCGAGCAGTGGCGCTGGCTCCGGCCGATTCGAAAACCAGGAATCTGCTCGGGACCGCGTATCAAGGGAAAGGAGATTCGAAAGCGGCGCTCGAGCAATTTGATCGCGTGCTGGCGCAGGATCCGGAGAATGAGCTGGCTCATTATTTGCGCGCACAGATTTACGCGGATGCGGATGAAAACGAAAAAGCGCTGAAGGACGCGGAGAAAGTGGTGGCGGCGAAGCCCGATTACCTGCCGGGACGCGCGCTGTTGGCAAAAATCCTGGTGCGGCTGAAGCAGTGCGCGCGGGCCGTGGCAACGCTGCGGCCGGCGGCGAATCCGCCCGCTCTGGGCACGCAATCGCTGTTCCTGCTGGCAAACGCGTATGAATGCGAAGGCCAAGCGGAGCTTGCGAAAAAAGCGCGCGAGGAATTTGCAGCGGCTTCGGAGGCGGACCGCCAGCGCGCCGAAAACGAAGTACAGTCGAAACATCTGTACGAACAGGCGAACGAACTGGCGCGACAGAACAAATTCGGCGGGGCGCTCGGGCTGCTGGAGCAGGCGCTCGAGAAAGATCCAAGGAACGGATTTGCGTATTCGCAGCAGGCGAAGATTTATTTTTCGATGCGCGAGGTGGAAAGAGCCCGCAGCGCGATTCAACAGGCGCTAGCGCTCCAGCCGTACCAGCCGGATTTTCTGTACGTCGCGGGCGTGATCGCGGCGAGCGAAGGAAAAACGGAGGAAGCGCTGGCGGCGTTTGAGGAAGTGACGCGGATCAATCCGAAAGAAGCCGACGCGTATTTTGAGATCGGACGAATCTGGACGCAAAGAAATGAGCGCGCGAAAGCGCTGGCGGCATTTCGCAAGGCGTCAGCGTTAGAGCCGAACGATCCGGATTACAAACGCGCGGTCGCGGCGGCGGCCGCGCCTGCGGAAACGAAGAAAAAGAATTAACACAGAGGGCACAGAGAACACAGAGGACACAGAGCGCACAGAGAAGAGAAAGAGAAGGGCGTAATCACGGTTCTCCTACGGTCTGCCTGCTTGGCTGTGCGCGCCGGGAGTGGGGCGAGAAAGAAGTTCGACGTATTCCCTGTAAAAGTTTGCTTTGTCTAGGTCCTGCTGAACTTCGACGAGTTGTTCACCCATGCCGGGCTGCTGACCGGGCGCCCAGGCGAGTGTGTCACCATAGCCGGCTCCATGATCTACATTGACATCAATATAGAGCTTCCGTGATTTCGTGATGATGGATGGATCGAGCCAGGCCACGGCGGCGAGTTCATCCCACAAAATGTTGGCTTCCGCATATTTCGCGATGTATTGCGCGCCAGCCGCCGGGCTCTTGGCAATTTCCGCGATGAGGCTTTTTTCCATGCGCGTCTTGACGGAGATATCCACGGTGGTGAGCACGATGCGCGGCCAATGCGCGTGCAAGACAGCGCGCGACGCTTCGGGATCCATCCAGAAATTGAATTCACGCGTCGGGGTAAGAGCAAATTCGGGATCGTCGGTTTGCGGGTTGATGCTTCCGGCCATGACGATCAGTTCTTTCGCGAGTTCCGGGAAATGAGGATCGAGAGCAATGGCCAGAGCGAGATCGGTCATGGGGCCGGCGGCATAGACCGTCACTTCATGCGGAAATTGCCGCACCATGCGCACCAGGAAATGCGCGGCGCTTTCGGCGGATGCTTTGATCGTGGGAGCGCCTTCGGGCATCAGCGGAAGGTCGTACGGGCCGTGAACGGGATGATGCTTCGAGTAATTCCACGCGCCTTGATAGAGCACCTTGCCGTAAAAAGTTTCCCACTTGGCGATGTAGTCTCTGGAGCTAACGAGCGGAAAAACGGCGCCGGGAAGAACAGGAATGTCCGTGCGGCCGATGATTTCGAGAAGGCGAAGCGTGTGCAGGACTTCTTCGTCGCGCCAATCGTCGCCGGTAAGGACGGTGATGCCGAGGACATCGGTGTCGGGAGAATTGATGAGCGCGAGGATAGCCTGCATGTCCGTGCCGCCGGGGCCAGCGGCGTCCTGATCGATGATGACCTTGCGCTTGGACTGCGCGGGCGCCGGAGAGATGCTGAGGACAGCGGTCACTGCGAGCACAACGAACCGGAAGAGCAACTTCATGGCGCGGCTCCTTTTCGAGGCAAAGGCCGAATCAAAAGTCTAATACATGATGGTTCGGGTTAGATGGTGGGGCCACGTGGTGGTGTGGTAGTGCGTCCAGAGGCGCGCGTCGATCTGGGGGATGATGACAGGAGGCATCGGTTCGAGACGAGTGCCGTCCGGCGGGACGGCCGAAGCCCGCAGATTGTTGATTTCCTCGGTGAGGAGAGCGGTGGCATAGAGGCAGTGGGCACGGATTTCTATTTCCTGGCGCGAGTCGCGGGGAATGAGCTGATAGGTGTTGATGGCGCGTTCGAGCTCGTTCGAATAGGCGGTGATTCCGAGGAGGCGAAGAGCGACGGGAACGATGTAATCGGCGAAGGCGGTCATTTTTTCGGGATCGTCGAGGCGGAATTTGCCGGATTTGTGAAGCGTGGCATACATCATCCAGACGCCAAGCTGGGCGAGCTTGTAAAACTTGATTTCGTGTCCGTCAAATTGGCTGACGTCGTTGAAGCGCGGGAATTCCTTGACCATGCGGTCGATCAAGCCATTGCCATTGTCGTAGAGCTTCGGCGAGCAGGCGTGGACGAAGTTGGAAAAGTGACCGTCGTATTTCGCGGCAAGAACAGCACCAACATCGTGGAGGACGGCGAGCTTCTCGTCGAGCATGGGCATGGGAATATTGGCGGCGAAGATGCGGTTTAACTCTTCGCGGGAGACCTTGGCGAGATAGTGGCCGTTGGTGATGGGAATGCCGGAGTCGAGAGCACGCTTGAGGCAAGCGAACATGGCGTCGGAATCAGACCAGTGCTGGCCGGCGAAGTCGACTTGAAACTTGGTGTGAGTGGCGAAGTCGGTGAATGCGGTGTCAATGGCATCGGCGACGAGGATGAAGTCGATGGCGGCGCTGGGGTCGCCGCTACCGATTCCGAAAGGCAGGGCGAATTCGGGCAGGGGGAGCTCCTCGAAGGCCATCCAGGAAGCTACTTCAGAAATTTTGCCGACGTTGGTGCGGACGTCGCGGGAGTTTTCGATGACGGGGCGGAGACTGTCGAGAACGGGCGAGCCGATTGGTTTTGGCCAACGCATAGGCTCCTTAGATGCAGTAAGCCGCCCCGACTGGGCCGGGGCGGCACCTGCAAAGATCGAAGTGAGGTCAAGCTGCGAGGCAGCAAGCGCGCCTGCAATCTGTTGCAAGAATCGCCGCCGCACGTTTGTCATACCGCGCCCTAGAACTGGAAGCGCAGGCCGAACTGCGCCGCGAAAGCCGAGGCGCCGGGCGAGAGCTGGTCGAGCGTGCGGTATTTGGTGCCGCCGTTCTGAACTGAAACCTGCCCCACTTTCGGGAGTGAAGTAAGCGCCGGACAATTGAGCGAAATGCTATTTGGATATGGGGTGCAGGCCGGTGTTGTGGCCGTGTTGTAGTAGTCGATGAAGGCGCTGTGGTCCGGATTTGAGTAAAGATTGCTGGCGTTGGTCATGTTGAAGAGATCAGCCATGAGCCGAACAGAGTAGCGCTCGCCCATTTTGATGTCCTTGGCGAGGCGCGTATCCCAGTTGAAGAAACCGGGCTGGCGTCCGGGATAAAGAGGAAGCAGGAAAGGCTTCCCACTTCCGAGCTGGATGATGGGGCGGTCGTTGGTGCCAAAACCCTGATTGCTGACAAAGTCGCCGTTCACATCGGTAGTGATGTAAGCAGGATAGGCCAGGCCACTGTGAGCGATGATGTTGTTGCTCCAACTGAAGCCATAGGGAAGGTCGATGACGGTCCCGGCCTTGAACTGATGGGTGATGTCGAGACCATTGATCCCGTAGTCAAGATTGAGGTTGAAGGGATCCGTTGGCCCGAAGAAGGTATCGGTGTCGCGTTCGCTGGAGGCGTTGGATTTGTTTTGCGACCAGGTGTAGTTGGCAAAGAACTGGTAACGGCGAGCGTAGCGCTTGTTCACGGCAACGACCAATTGATTGTAGTTGCCGTGAGCGAAGCTGCCGAGCTCGCCGGTGGCGCCGCCCAAAGTGGGATCGAGCGGCGAAGTGCCAAGGATGGATCTGCCAAACGGATCGGTGCCGATCTTGACAAAGTTTCTTGCCCACTGGGTGGTGCTGAAACCTCCGGTGCGCAGAAAATTGGAGTGGGCGAAAGCGTAGGTTATAGAGACGTCCAGCGAGCTGGTGATGGAGTGCTCAACGCCCACGGTGAGGTTCGAGACGCGAGGATTGCGGAAGTTCGGGTCAACGTAGGTCGGGGACGGGCAACCCTCCGGACTCGCGCAGAGCTGATCCACGCCAAAGGGCAAGCTCGAAGGAAAGAGATAAGGAACGCCGCTTTGTGGCATACAGGTGCTAAAGCAAAACAGGGTTGCGCTCTTCGAACCACCGAGAGTCGGGAAGAAAATGGTCGGCGTCTGGGCGTAGTAGAGACCCCATGCGGCGCGAAGGACGGTCGGATGCGCTGATTCCGTCAAGTTCCAAGCCAAGCCAACTCGCGGTCCCCATTGTCCGAAGTCATTGGGGACGCGCTGAGGCATGGGGGCCTGCTTGCTGCCGGCACCTTGGCCGATCCAGACAGTTTGTCCCGGAAAGGGCGATTGGGGCTGAGGATTTTGCGTGCCATCCCAACGGAGCCCATAGGTGAGGGTCACACGCGGGGTGATTTGCCACTTATCCTGCCAGTAGAGGCCGATCCCAGTCTGATAAGCGGGGAAAAGAGTGTTGCCCACGAAAACGTTCTTGCCATTCAAACCAAAGCCCTGGATAAAGCCAAAGGGATTGGCATTGTTAAAGTCAGAGATGGAATTGAAGAAATACTGCCCGGCGCTCCATCCCGCGAAAATGTCTTTGCGATCGACGAAGGAATCGACGTCGCCGCCGAATTTCACGTCATGTTTGCTAAAGGAATAGGAGAAATTGTCCTGAACCTGGAGCTTGCCGTTGTCATTGTTTCCGGGCAGGTAAAAGCGCTGACCAAAATTGCCGATGCCATTGATTTGCATTTCGGGCGCACCGGATTCAATGGGGTGGCGTTTGCGCGTCTCCCCTTCGATGCTTACGCGGAGCTCGTTGACCTTAGCGCCGAGGATCGTGGTAAGACCGAAAACGCCGCTAATGCCCTGGTTGACAAAATTCTCCGTATTGCCGATCGCGTCAAACGTTTCCGTCTGCCCCTGGCCGCCGGTGAAGCCATTGGTGTGGTTGCGAGTACCGAGGCCGCGGACGCTGAAATGATTTGCGGGGCTGAACTGATAGTCGTAATGGCCAAGCAAGGTGAAGAAATTCTGATACTGATTGTTCGGGCCCTGAAAGGCCGCAAGGTTCGGCACGCCATAGCAGGCGGGCAGCAGGTTTTTACCAATGGCAGACGCGCCGCCGCAGGCCGCTGGAATCACTTCGGTCGTGCCGGGTGCGGGAGCCGGAATGACTGGTCCGGCCGTCTGCAGAGAGGCCAGGCAGGCGGAATCGCCTGGAGCACAAAATTGGGTGGTCAGCGGTCCATTCTCGCGCTGGATGTCGGTGGACAGGAAGAGAAATTGACGGTCCTTGTGAATCGGAAAGCCAATGGAACCCCCGAACTGATTCTGGCGGTTGATGTTGGAAGGGGTATTGAGGGCGTCATTCGCGGTCATGCCGCCGCCGCGGTAATACTCGTGAGCTTCGCCGTGGATATTGTTGGTGCCGGACTTAGTGACGACGTTGAGAAGACCGCCGGAGGCGCGGCCGAATTCGGGCGCGAAGCCATTGACGACGACCTGGAACTCCTGCACGGCTTCCAGGGGCACGGTAAGATTCTTGGTTTCTAGGGAGCCAAAGTTCTCGCCGAAGAAGTTGTTGGTGGAGTCAGCGCCATCAATGACCAGGCCGCTGTAATCGCTTTGCTGACCGCCCATGCGCAGGCCGCCTCGGAGACCAGGAACGACGGAAACGGAGGGAGTTAATTGGGCGAGGTCGCGGTAGTCGCGGCCTTCGAGAGGAAGATTCTCAAGGCTGGTCTGGTTTAGGAGTTGGGTGACGCCGGCGGTGGTCGTATCAATGGCGCCGGCGGCTTCGGCGGTGACGGTGATGCTCTGTTCGGCGGCCTTGACCTTCATGTGGGCGTCGAGGGCGATGGAGGAACCGATGCTGACGATGAGCTGTTTGACGGTATAGGTGGCGAAGCCCGGCGCATCAAAGACGAGCGTGTATTCGCCAGGAGAAACGGCTTCAAAATCGTAAGCGCCCTCGGCATTGGTGGTGAGCTCGCGCTTGAGGCCTGTGGCCGGGCTGTTGAGCGTGACCTTGGCGGCGGGAATGGCGGAGCCGGATGTATCGTAGACGAAGCCGTGGATGGCGCCGCGCTCGAGCGTCTGGGCGGAGACGCCGATGGCAGCAACGAGCAGAATCAGCAGAGTGAGTATCGCGCTCTTGCAGAATGCTTGCTTCATTCTTCCCCCTCTAAAACTCGAAATCCGTATCCGGATTACTCGGCCGGAGTCCCCTGCCACTTCCCTACTTCCCTTGAATGCGTGAAACAAAAAGCTGCAGAAACTTTTCGGCCTGGACGTCAACGCAGACCTTTGCGTTGGGCTCGACCTTGTCGAGGCTTTCGATGACGTAGCGATCACCATCGGGAAAATGATGGAGGACGTTGCGCTCGATTTCATTGCGGCGGTTGGCGACGGTTTCGCCGCGGGTGAACTCGCCGCGCGTCTCGACGTCCACGCGCATGGCGGGCGCGGTGACCAGCGTGGAGTCGACGGCGACGCCGACAGCGAGCGGGTCATACATGGGCGTGCCGTCGCTGCCGAATTTGGCCGAGAGGTCCACGAGGAACTTTGCGACGCCGTAGATGAAATCGTTGACGGGGCCATGAGTGCGAGCGAGCTGGTCAAGTTGCTTGCGGCCGAGGAGCGTCTTGTCGCCGACGTCGAGGCCGACCATGGTAAGCGGCCAACCGGCCTGAAAAACGATTTGGGCGGCCTCGGGATCGTTGTAGATGTTGGCTTCCGCGGCGGCGTTGACATTTCCGCCTTTGATCGAGCCGCCCATGAGGATGACTTCCTTGACGAGCGGGACGATGGAAGGATCTTTCTCGACGGCAAGGGCAATATTGGTGAGCGGACCGACGGGGACGAGGGTGATCTCATGTGGCGCGGCGTGAACCATTTCGATGATGAGGTCGGGGCCAAAGCGAGAATCCACTTTGCACTTGCTGGGAGGCAGTTCGATATTGGCGAGGCCGTTTTTGCCGTGCCAGAACTCGGCGGTGATGAGCTTCTGAAAAAGAGGATGCTGCGCGCCAGCGGCAACGGGGATGTCGCAACGGTTCGCGAGGGATACCATGCGAAGGGCATTCTCGAGACCTTGCTTGGCGGTTACGTTACCGGGGACGACGGTGATGGCGCGAACATCCAGCTCTGGAGAATTGAGCGCGAGCATGAGAGCCAGAGCGTCATCGGTGCCGGGGTCCGTATCGAAGATAATCTTCTTGGCGGCGGAGGCGGAGACAGACGGAGCGATCGCGGCGGTAAGAAGGATCAGGAATAGGAAGGAGGTGATGCCGCGAAGCGCGGGAGAGAAAGGGGATTCATCCGGGCCACATTGCGTAGAGAGACACAAAGAGCATGAACACGAGCGACTTACTCGGGCCGGCTTCGCATTCCAAATCCTACGACAAAAAAAAGACACCCCTCTCGGACTCAGGCTGATCCCCCCAGACTGAATTGGGCGTAGGCTAGCGTCCGGAGGAGAGTAGTGTCAAGACAAAAGTAGAGTTTCAAAACGTGGAACGGTGGAAAACCTTTTTGACTGCTAAACGTTACGGGATTCGCGACGAAGAGCGTTGCTTTCTAACCGGGTGGCCGCTGAGGGAGGGGTGCTACTATCTGCGTGATGATTCGAAATGGAACAGTCTCACAAAGAATGCTTGGGGGAGTGGTGGCGCTAGGATTGGCGGCTCTGCTGCTGACGATGCCCTGCGAGAACGCGGCGCAAGGAAAAAAAGGCGGGATGCCTGGGAAAGCCGGGGCGGCAGATCGTTCCAAAGCGGCGGACGCGAACCCGTTCGATGTGCAATTTCGCGATGTGACGCGGGCTTCGGGGATTCGCTTTCATCACGAACGAGCGGCCACGGACGAGAAGCTCTACGTGGAGACCATGGGTGCAGGAGTCGCGTGGATCGACTATAACCAGGATGGCTTCCTGGATGCGTTTTTCGTGAACAGCGGATACACGCCATTTTTTCACCCGGAGAAACCGCCGCAGCCGGCGCTATATCGAAATAATGGCGACGGGACGTTCACGGATGTGACGGAGCAGGCGGGAATTCATACGGATGGGACGTTTTTCTTCGGCGTGGCGGTGGGGGATTTTGACAATGACGGGTATCCCGACATTTACATGACTGGGTACCGGCATTCGGTGCTGTACCACAACAACGGAAACGGGACGTTCACGGATGTGACGGAAAAAGCGGGCGTCGGGAACGATGGCGGCTGGGCAACGGCGGCGGGGTGGTTCGATTATGACCGGGACGGGAAACTGGATTTGCTGGTCGCGAATTACGTTCGATTCGACGTGGATCACCCGGTTTCCTGCGGCGAAAACAAGCCGGGCTATCGCGCGTACTGCCATCCGGACAGTTTTCCGGGTAATTCGCCGCGGCTTTATCACAACAATGGCGATGGAACATTCACGGACGTGACGAAAAAAGCTGGGCTGGTGAACAACGATGGAAAGAGCCTGGCCGTCGTGCTGGCGGATTTGAACGGGGATGGCTGGCCGGACATTTTTATTGCGAACGATACACAGAGGAATTTCCTGTATCTGAACAATGGAGATGGAACGTTTCGCGATGTCAGCTACACCAGCGGAGCGGGATTCAGCGAAGACGGGAAGCCAGAAGCAGGGATGAGTGCGGACGCAGCCGACGTTCGAAACACGGGGCTCTACGATCTGTACGTGAGCCATCTGGATTTCGAACTCAATCGCTATTACCGCAACAATGGAGACGGGACGTTTACGGACGCGACGATTCCGTCCGGGCTGGGACAAACGAACTACCGGAACAGCAGCTTTGGCGCGCGCTTCTTTGATTTTGACAATGACGGCCGGCGCGATCTGCTGGTGACCAACGGGCACATCCTCGATAACATCGCGATCTATCACCCGAGCGTCACTTATGCGGAAGAGAGAAAACTCTATCGCAACCTGGGCAATGGCAAATTTGCGGATGCGACCAAGACGCAGGACGCGGCGTTTCGCGCACCGCGCGTGGGACGGGGCCTGGCGATTGGCGATTATGACAATGACGGCTGGCTGGATTTTCTGGTCAGCAACAATGGAGAGGACGCGCAGTTATTCCGGAATGAGGGCGGCACAGGGGCGGCAGGCAAGAAAAATCACTGGATCGGTGTGCATCTGGTCGGGACGAAAAGCAATCGTGACGGGACCGGCGCGGCGCTTAAAATCACCGCGGGCGATTTCGTGAGCTACGATCAGGCCAAAGGCGGGATGAGTTTTTGCTCCGCGCAGGACCCGCGAATCTATTTTGGTCTGGGCAGCCGCGCCCGCGTTGACACTCTCGAAATTACGTGGCCGAGCGGCACGCACGAAGTGATCCGCGATATCGCGGCAAATCAGATCGTGACGATTGAAGAAGGAAAAGGCATCACCCCGTACAGATTTCCGGCGGCGCGGAAGCCCTGACGAATAGGAGCCAAGGCAAGGCGGCTCACGATTCGAACCGCAATTCGGGACACGCGCAGGTAACACGGCCGGATGTCAGCTATAATCGCGGCCCGTGGAAAACATTCTGGATTCGATCCGTGTGGTGGAGATGACCGAGGCCCTGGCCGGGCCATATTGCGCGATGCTGCTCGGCGATTTTGGCGCCGAAGTGATCAAGGTGGAGCGGCCGGGAATGGGAGACCAATCGCGGGGATGGGGGCCCCCGTTTGTGGGAAGCGAGTCCGCGTATTTTCTCGCGGCGAATCGCAATAAACGATCCATCACGCTCAATTACGATCATGCGCGCGGTGCGGAAGCATTTCAGAAGCTCCTGGCAAGGGCGGACGTTTTCGTTCACAACCAGCCTTCCCTGGCGTCGCTTCAGAAGCGCGGGCTCGACCCGGAAACACTTTGCGCGAAAAATCCACGGCTGATCTATTGCAGCATCACGGGCTACGGCGTCACCGGCCCCAAAGCGGGCCGCCCCGGCTATGACATTCTCGCGCAGGCCGAAGCCGGCGTGATGAGCTTTACGGGGGAGCCGGGCGGGGGGCCGATGCGCTATCCCATAGCGATTGCGGACATGACCTGCGGGATGTATGCGGTAATGGGAATTCTGGCTGCGCTATTTGCGCGCGAAAGGACGGGGCGCGGACAGTGCATTGACATGGCGCTTTTCGATTCGCAGTTGACGTGGCTGGCCAATGTGGGAAGCAGCTACCTGAATGCGAACGCTTCGCCAAGTCGCTGGGGCAACGCGCATCCAAACATAGTTCCGTATGAGGTGTACCGCAGCGGAGATAACAAATATTTTGTCGTGGGGGTAGGCACGGAAGCATTGTGGAAGAGATTCGTGCGGCTGCTGGGAATCCAGGATACTGCGGGACGCGATGAGCGATTCCAGACGAACGCAATGCGGATCAGAAACCGGGAAATCCTGATTCCGCTGCTGCAGAAGATCTTTCAGGGAGACACGGCACAGGCGTGGCTGGAGAAACTCGCCGATGCGGATATTCCTGTGGCGCCGATCAATACCGTGGCCGAAGCGGTCAACGATGTCCAGACGCGCGAGCGGGGATTGATCGTGCAGCTCGAGCACCCGGCAATCGGCACCGCCAAGAGCATTGCGAATCCAATTCGATTTTCCAATACGCCGGTGAGCTACCGCTTGCCTCCGCCCATGCTCGGCGAACATACGAGCGAGATTCTGCGGAGCCTGGGCTATTCGAGTGAAGAAGCGGAGACCATGGCGGCCACGGCCGCGACCTGAACGATCATTTTGCGGTGTGCATTTGCTGCTGCACACGCGGCGGCACCGCACGTCCCGACGCGATCCGCTGGAAGTCTGGTGAAAGCCGCGCCGCAAGCCGCAAAACATGGCGGCGCTACAGACAGGGATCAAGAACCGGCGTAGAGCTGGAAGGGAGCCCAGTAGAACGGCTTCCTGAAGACGGAGCCGGGGTCGGAGGAATGGAGGAGGGACAGCTTAGCGTCGCGGAGGGCGGTGGCAGGGTCTTTGCCCTGACTCAATTCACGGTAGAGCGAATCCATCAATTGCGGGGTCGAAGCGTCGCTGACTTCCCAGAGAGCGCCAATCACGTTGTGAGCGCCGGCGCGGAGAAAAGCCCAAGAGAGGCCGATGAGCCCTTCGCCGGAATAGGCGCGCGCGCCAGCGCCGTTGCAGGCAGAGATGGTGACGAGGTTGGCGTTCAAGCGGTGCTGGACGATGTCCCGGGCATAGAGCTTGTAAGAATCTCCTTCCTTGCTGAGGATCACGGCAGACTCCAGCGGCCGCGTCAGGCTGGCCGTGCCGTGCGTGACGAAGTGCACATACGCAAATCGCTCCGGATGGCAGCTGAGATATGCCGACGGCGTGGCCTGCTTCCCTTCCAGCACCTCGAGGTTCGCATCCGGGAAATAGCGCTCGATCTTCTGCATCTCCGCGGGAGCCTGCGCCAGTGTGAGAAAATCCGCGCTGGGTTGCTCCGTGTCGCCGATAAGGAGAAGGCTCTTTTCATTCGTTACCGGGCGCGTCACCGAGGAAGCGAGCAATGTCAGTGAGTTCGCTGTCGTCAGCGTGACGTCTTCAATCCAAAAATGCGGCTGAGGCTCAGGCACGATCAAGGTCTCGAAATTCAGCCCGTACAAGCTCTCATCCGGCAAGACAATCACGCGCGAGCCACGAGGAATCAGCTTCTTTGCCGGCTCAATGAGCGTCGCGTAGAGCTGTTTCCCCCCGGCGCTGCCGGCGTCCTGCGCGTCGCGCATCCCCAGAAGCGCCTTACGGTACGACTTCACAACCGGCGCAGTCTCCGCGGCCTTCGGCAACTTGTAGTAAACCGTCTTCGACGGCGTGATTACCCAGAGATAGGAATTATTGTGCCCGATCCAGTAGAACAGCAGCGTCGCCTTCAACCTTTGCGCAATCCGCTGCGGCTGAACGCCCGGCGTTGCGCTGGAAATCATTTTTGCGCTTGAAGGCAAAACCTCCGCCAGCGTGCGCGCCCGGCTCAACTCCGCCACTTTCAGCGCATCCGAGGACCTCTGATCGCGAACCAGAAAGTCGATATAGTCGTCGTAGAATTCGATGGCGCCCGAAAGAAAACTTAGCCGCAGATCGTCCCTGTTGATCGAGCTGCGCGCCGCTTCGATGGTATCGATGGATTCACGGTATTCCTGCCCAGCCTGGGCCGTCAGTCCCTGGTCCGCGTGAAGCTGTGCCAGTCCCGCTTCTGCCTGCCAGCGCAAGGCAGTCTCCGCGCCCGGAGCTTCAAGAACTTTGAGAAAAAAATTGGCGGCCTGCGGAAAATCACCTCGCTCCGACTGGATACGTGCTGCCAATAGCGAAGATTCGAGAACGCCGAAATGATCCAGGCCCGTATCTTCCATTTTCAGGGCCTCGCGGTTGTAGTGCTCGGCCTCGTCCAGCCTCCCGGCTCTGAGGCTGAGCCTTGCCAGATCATTCAAACATTCGGTGATGGTCTGCGCATAGTTCAGGGCACGAGCTTCATTGAGCGTGCTTTTCAGGAGCGACTCCGCTGAAGCATAGTCATGCAGGGCTTCGTAAGAGTTTGCTACTCCGGTCAGCCAGTAGAACGCATACCCTTTAAGACCCAGCTCTTCGGAGGCATCGGCAGCCTGTTTGAAAAAATCAAGGGCATTTTGGAAGTCGCCCAGTTCAAAGTAGGCCCACCCCAGATTGCCGAGAATCGTGGCGACGAAGCTTTGCATCCCCAAGGACCGTGAAAGCTGAAGCGCTTCCTGGTTGCGGTCAACTGCTTCATCATAGTGCTCTTGACTTGTTGCCAGCAGCGCCAGGTTCAGGAGCACGCTTGCTTGCTGCCGAAGATTGCCTTGCTCCACTGCAAGCGCAAGGGCACGATGGAGCAATTCGTCCGCGCTGCCGTATTTCTTTTCGGCAATCTCGAGAGCGGCGCGGGCGTTCAGCACCTCACAAATCAGTAGCGGCTGGAAGAAAACGGCGAGACGTTCCGCCTCCGCGAGCTTTTTCTCCGCAACAGCGAATTCCTGTGCCGCCCTCTCAGCAGTGCCTTCAAAAAGGACTTTGCGCACCGCAAAGTCCCTGGTGGCAAGTTGCGTAGGAACTTCACCCTTTAGGACCTCAAGGGCTTCATGGGGAGCGGATTGAGAGATCAGGATTTGGGCCTTAAGGACGCGGAAACGCCAACTCCACTCTTCGTTCTTGACTCCGTATCGCCGGATTGCGTTGTCAGTATCCCGCAGTGCTGTTCGAAGGTCTCCGCGGCTAATCTCGGTTGAGATTTGCTCGTACACTCTTTGCGGAGGCTGTTCACGTGAGCAGCCCAGCATCATGATGAAGACTATGACCAAGCCACCAAGAAGAAGGAGCGAAAATCTCAGGGGGGCGAAGGTTGCCCATTGGTCAGCACTTCCGCGCTGGTGAGGGTGGCGCCATCGGGCGAGCCCAGATGCAGGCGGAGCATCGTCAGCGTGCGAGTTCCCTCGGTGGCGAAGACTTCGGCAAGTGAAATGGTGCCAAAATGAGGGACCGAGAACACGTGGTTGTTCGGGTCCACGCCCGGCAAGTCCGTCTCGATCTTTTCGACCAGCGAGCAAAGCGCGGCTCCCTCATCTATCGCCGCTATTTTCCCTGATTTCTTGTCGGTTGCAAGGCGCTTCCGGAGATCCTCGAAAGTTTCACACTTTAGAAGAAGATCATGGCGGAGAATCACGTTTACCTTGTGGCCGGCAATGCGCAAGTTTTCGAAGGTGCTGCCGAGCGCGATGATGTGCCCTTCACGCTTGCCCTTGCGGTGTTCCGAAGTGAGCCGCGCGACGATGCGATCGGCATGAAGGAAGTCCAAGATGTTCAAGTTCTCGATAACGGTCGTGGCGCTGGTGACCGCGACTTCTTCGTCTTGCCAATGTCCGGAGACGTACGTCTGCGCCACGCTGAATTGGACAAGGTGGTCACGGCGGAAATTCTAAAACTGGAACTACAGTACAAGAAAGCTCTGAGAAGACTACTAAACAGAATATGGCATGAAATTAGATTCTTTGATGATCCATTCGATATAGTCAACAAGTTTGAGTCAATTGGTAAAAGCCGCGTCTTTGCATCATTTGCTAGAGCATTGGCGTCAAATATGATAACCGCAACGTTGCACGATACAGCCAGGAATTGGCGTGAAGCTGCTAAAGAAGGTTCACGCGGTAGATTGATATACCAACTACTTAAAAACGAGCTAAAAGGTCCGTAGGCGTTGCTGTTAATAAGCAGATAAAAGAAAACGCACACTATATTCGCTCAATGCCTTTAGACTTTGCTGAAATGGCTACTAAACATATAGCCGAACAACAACAGGCAGGCAGACGTTCAAGCGATATAGCTAGAGACTTGCTGAAAATGTTTCCTGATATGAGCGAGAATAAAGCTAAACTTATAGCTAGGACTGAAACAAGTAAGGCCAGTTCAAGCTTGACAGAAGCTAGGGCACAGAGTTTGGGAATAAGCGCATATACTTGGCGCACATCAGAAGACAGCCGTGTTCGTTCATCTCATCGCCACCTTGACGGTGTTATCGTATTTTATAATGACCCGCCTGACCCAGAAAAAATGGTTGGTGCTAAATCATATGGGAAATACCAAGCTGGAAACATTTTTAATTGCAGGTGTTACCAAGAAGTTATAGTTGATCCCATTGGAGACGAAGTATCCTCGTTTCTGACAGACCTGAAGAAGGCCGCCTTCCAGGAATTCCGGAACATGGGCTTCATCGCATCATTCACCAACGCCCCATTCGATATCATAGCCGCCGAAACCGCAGGAAGCGAAAGGATACTTACGATCGCAAGCGACGACCGCAAAGGCCTGATGCGCAAGGCAGAACTCATAAAGGACATTGCCGAGATGACCGGTTGCCTGCGTGTATGCATAACCAACAGGTCATGCGACCTCGACGTCGTTGTTATAAAGCCCAAAGAGCTCTCGGAAATAAAGGAACAAGAAGACTTCATAAAGATACTGACAGAGTTTCAAGAATAGGCTCGCTCCATCGTGAGAGAATTGAACAACTCGTCTAACCCTATCATATTCCTCTCTTCGATGTAGTGCATTGATAAGCTTTCTCAAGATAGAAGCCGCCTAAGAATTAGCCGGATGCCCGATTCATATGTTCCTTCTTTTGTCTTCGCGGTATCTTGAAGAACCGATAATCAATAGATAGCAAAAAGCCCCGCTTAACATTATAATGGTATAGAACAAACCGTCCGAGATGCCGGCATCTCTCCATACGCTTGATGACGTGTTTTCTGGGGGTCTGGTTGTCGTCGTAATATGTGGCATTTCCGCGAAGCTGTTGTTTCGCATGCAATCCTGAGGCATGATTCTATATTTTCGTTTCGTTCACATATGCTATTGCCACACACGCTGTCTTCAAAGCTTAGTTCCATCATCTTTGTCACTTCTACTGTGCTGCCGTTTGATAAGATGCAGACGAGGCAACGTGTTTGGGAATCGCTGGATCCGCATTCTTTTCGTGGCTTTTCGCTGGTCGTATCCATTCATCTTGCAAAATGAATGGTCTAGGCCGCAATTTCCATCGAGAAAATCCCCCGCATTGCAACTGCTTGAATCCGGGAATTTGCATATTCCAATCTGGCTGGTCAAGAGGGCAGTCCTCCGGGCAGCTTAAGTAGTCCTCTCTCAGGGTGTTGCATCAGACCCCCATAGCTGTTTCCTTTTGGTCTCGAGGAGGTCGTTTTCTTTTCCGGAGTATTCCGCAGCAGTTAGCACGTTTACCCCCCTCTTTTCGGCTTCTCTGAATACATCCTCTATCTTTTTTCTCCAATGGGCATCCCTGAGAAGGTGGTGATCTACTACAAGGTTTTTTATGTCTGATTCGAGTATGATCCTCTTCAGGTTGTTAGCAGCCTGCGCCACCGTGAAATACATCGGCCCGTCGATGAACGCAGTGTCCGGGTTCTCTTTTATTATGAATCCGGTCTGCTCGTCCGTGCATGGGCCCAGGACGTCAGACGTATGGATGAATCTATCTGCGCCATCGTCGACAAGGACCTCGGTCACATAGCCAAGACGGTTTTCCAGGCCGTGCGTCATCGGCTCGGAGAACTTGATCTTTGTGCCGCCATATACAAATTCCTTTCCATCCGTGTAGACTATCTCTTTTGGAAGGCCTGCCATGTTCTTCAGGAATTTTGCAGAGCGCGCTATCTGGCTTTTGTTGATGTATCTGTTTGGGTCTTTCAGCATTGCTATCTTCCCCTTGAATATCTCCGCCGAGTCAGGCATATGATGGTCAAAGTGATAGTGCGTAACGACCAGTATGTCCGCTTCTTCCGATGCCTTCTTTATCGAGCTCCAATGTTCTTCCATCCGTTTTATTTCTACTGGGTGGGGTGGCAAACCGAATCTTTCAGGAGCGAGAGCGACTCCCGGATCGATAATCAGCCTGATGTCTCTGGTCTCTACAAGGGTCGCCATGCTCCTGGTTCCCAGGGAGTCGAATGCGAGCGGTATGATATTCATTTTATCTTATATTCTGTTTTTTATATGCTTAATTCCAAAGTTTTTACCTGATGTTTTTGGATGCTCTTTTTACGTAAATTTCTTTTGTATACATTCAAACCCAGTTATATTCACATCCTTTTTATACACCCAAACCCATAGATAACTGTAACAACAATTTAATAAAAAATATATCTAGGTGGTAAAAAAATGGCACAACAAGGACAACAGATATTTATTTTGCCCGAAGGGGCGCTTAGGACAACAGGAAGAGACGCGCAGAGAAACAACATCGCAGCTGCAAAAGCCGTTGCAGAGACAGTCCGCTCGACTCTCGGACCGAGGGGAATGGACAAGATGCTGGTCGACGACATGGGTGACATCGTCATAACCAACGACGGAGCGACGATCGTAGAAGAGATGAACGTCGAGCACCCTGCGGCCAAGATGGTCGTGGAAGTCGCAAAGACCCAGGACGAGGAAGTCGGAGACGGAACGACGACAGCAGTCGTACTAACAGGAGAACTATTATCAAACGCAGAAAAACTCCTGGACCAGGGCATACACCCGTCCATCATCGTAAGAGGATACAGGATGGCATCCGAGAAAGCGGACGAAATACTCAAGACCATCGGAAAAGACGTCACCCTCAAAGATGAGAAACTCCTAATCCAGATAGCACAGACCGCGATGACTGGAAAAGGCAGCGAAGCCTCCAAGGAGAAATTATCCGCCCTGGCCGTGATGGCAATAAAGCAGGTCTCTGAAACAGTCGACGGAAAGATTAAAGTAGACCTCGACAATGTTAAGGTCGAAAAGAAAGAAGGAGCAAGCATATCCGATTCAGAGCTGATACAGGGACTCATCATAGACAAGGAAAGGGTTTCAGGCAACATGCCAAAGATGGTGAAGAATGCCAAGATCGCCTTAATCGACGCTGCGATCGAAGTGAAAAGCACCGAGACCGAGGCGAAGATACAGATAACCGACCCGTCCCAGATGCAGGCCTTCCTGACGCAGGAAGAGAACATGATAAAAGACATGGTCGACCGGATAGTGAAGAGCGGCGCGACAGTCGTGTTCACGCAGAAGGGAATAGACGATCTGGCACAGCATTACCTCGCAAAGGCAGGGATATTTGCCGCGCGAAGAGTTAAGAAATCCGACATGGACAAGCTGGCCAAAGCAACGGGCGCAACCGTTCAGACCAACCTGAAGGACCTTTCGTCAAAAGACCTCGGATTTGCAGGCGAAGTCGAAGAAGTAAAGATCGCGAAAAACGAGATGACGTTCGTGCGCGGATGCAAGAACCCGAAAGCGGTTTCCATACTGATAAGAGGCGGAACAGAGCACGTCATAGATGAAGTCGAAAGAGCTATGACAGACGCGCTGGGCGGAGTAGCCGCAGCCCTTGAAGTAGGAAAGGTAGTCGCAGGCGGAGGAGCAGCAGAGATCGAACTAGCACGCCAGATACGCAAATACTCCGGAAGCGTAGGCGGACGAGAGCAGCTGGCGATAGATGCATTCGCGGACTCCATAGAGATAATTCCGAGAACGCTTGCAGAAAGCGCGGGAATGGATGCTATCGACACCCTGGTTAAGTTGCGAAGCGAGCACGACAAAGGAAAAGACACTCTGGGAGTAATGGTCCTGGAATGCACAACCGGCGACATGCTGAAAGCAGGCATAGTCGAGCCCCTGAAGATAAAGACGCAGGCCGTGAAATCCGCAAGCGAAGCAGCTCAGCTGATCCTGAGGATAGACGACGTTATCGCCTCAAGGAAAGGACCGAGCATGCCACCAGGCGGCATGGGCGGCGGCATGGGCGGCATGGGAGATATGGATTAAGTCCGAAGGACTTAACTTAGCGGTTAATCCTAAAGGATTAATTTTTCTTCTATCTGAGTCTGGGACGTTTGTCCTATATTTTTCTTATTTTATTTCTTTTTCTATTAAGGAACGAATGTTATATCTTTTTGAGAAAATTTTGTGACTCTGGATATTGCATAACGTCTCGCGTTTTTACAAAGTTCCGAAGCCCGCAGCTGAGGAATTTGGGCCGAGGCGAAGCCGAGCCGTAAAATCTGTGTTAAGCGCCCCATCAGTGTCGAGGAGCCGAACGAGGCGACGAGAAGTTCAAAAACGCGGCCGATGGTCGGCGTCGTCCTCGGGTTGTTGCCTTTAGTTTCGTCATAAATTAGGGGGTGGGGGCGTCCGCAGCGTTTACTTTTCCATCGCTCTGTTAGAGGATATAAGCCGTCAAGACGCATAAATATCATAATGGCTGATCTTTCCGAGACCGAGACATTGGAGCTAAAGAAGTCCACGTCAGAACTGCGGGAGGGTGTGATCTCAATAGCTTCTATGCTAAATAAGCATGGGAAAGGTGTCCTGTACTTTGGCGTGAGGAATGACGGTAAGGCTCTTGGTCAAGATGTCGGGGAGAGGACTTTACGGGATGTATCCCAGGCGATTTCGGAGAACGTTGAGCCGAGAATCTATCCCAAGATATCTAAAGAGGATATAAATGGTAAGAATCTGCATTAAGGTCGAATTCTCAGGAAACAACAAACCATATTATGCTTATGGTCGAGCCTATATTCGAGTAGCTGACGAGGACCGGCAGCTTTCGGCTAAAGAAATAGAAGAGATAATCCTTAATAAGAATAAGGATAAGCTGCGTTGGGATACTGCCGTATGCGAGAAGGCAGGCTTTGCCGACATAAGCCCGATGAAGCTTAGAAAGTTCCTTAAAGAAGCAGGCCTAAAATTTGACACGATAGAGAACTCCCTTCAAAAGCTTGGCTTATTATCTGACAGAAAGATTTTGAATGCCGCCGTGATACTGTTTGGTAAAAACCCTAAAAAGTTCTTTCCAAACGCCCGCCTAAGATGCGCAGTCTTCGGCACAAAGGATACATCTTTTCCGATAGACATGCAGGACTATTCAGGAGATATATTCACTTTGATCGAGACTGCCCAGAAGTATGTACTGGAACACATAAACGTCGGCATGAGACTTGAAGACTATATCGGGTGGACGTGCCGGAAATAGACAAAGACGCATTTAGGGAGGCCATAATAAATGCCTTCTGCCACCGCGACTACCACGAATACGACTCTGTAAACATCGTCATATTCCGGGACCGTTTGGAAATAAGAAGCCCCGGCGGACTATACGGTGGGTTGACGATCAAAGACATCACGACGAAGCGCGTATCCAAGAGAAGAAACGAGCTGATAGCCGACATGTTCAACAAGATACACCTGGTCGAAAAATGGGGGCGCGGGATAGAACTGATCCTAGCCAAAGCTCCGCAGACGACCTTCTCAGAGGTCGCAGGCATATTCATAACAACGTTCAGGAGGAAGACTATTGAAGAGCAGGTCCCTGAAAAGGTCACTGTAAAAGTCCCTGAAAGGGTCACTGAAAATCAAAGGAAGATACTTGAGGAGATAGGCAAAGACAACCGGGTAACTGCCAAACGACTAGCGGAAGAAGTCGGGATTTCCGAAAGGAAAGTCAAGGAAAACATAAAGAAACTGAAACAGGCTAATCTGATAAGACGCATCGGCCCGGATAAAGGCGGACGATGGGAAATTCTGAAATGAATGAAAGCAAGCACTTATGTTATAAGCGACATACATGGGCGTATCGATGCCCTCAGAGAAGTTCTGGCGCTTTCTAGGTATAACAACGACTGCGATTGTTTGATTATATTGGGAGATGTCTGTGACAGAGCTCCCGGAGTAAGAGAAACTATCGATCTCTTACTTACTATCAAGAATATTGTTCTTGTCAAGGGCAACCATGATATATCGGCGTTGAAGTGGATGGATAGAGGCATAGAGTCACCGGATTGGCTGTACGACGGGGGGAAATGGACTATTCAAAGTTATTATTATGATCATAAAAAAGTACCTCAATCCCATAAGGCGGTTTTGAGAAATGCGCTACCGTACTACGAACTAGAAGGTTCATTATTCGTTCATGCAGGATTCGATCCAACCAAGCCTGTGAACGAGCAAGAAATCGAATTCTTGGCATGGGACCGGGAGATCATATCCTACGCGGAAAAACAGGAGATTCCCGGTTACAAAAGGGTGTTCATCGGCCACACACCAACGGAAGCAATTAGCGAAAAAGCAGAACCTGCGTTCATAAGCAATCTTATTATGATCGACTGTGGAGCAGGACATTCCGGCCGCCTGTGCATGATGAACATAGACGACCTGTCCTACGTTCTCTCGACAAAACAGGAATCTCCATAGAACGCCATTCATCTGATGCGAGCAGTCACCGTCCGCGACGCCCCACCCCCTCGTTTAAGTAAATTACGTCGTCCGTGAACTGAGGCTACAACCATTTACCCAAAGAGGCTGGGTTTTTGAATTGCGTATAACGTCCCAACTTTTGCGAAGTTCCGAGCGAAGCGAGGAATTTGGGCCGAGCGACGAAGGAGCGAGCCGCTAAAAGTTGTGTTATGCGAGTACCGCAGTACCGAGCCTGCAGGCGAGAGTAAAAATGGGTCGCGGTAAAATAGAATGGACAAATTCTTGTCATAATAGAAAAGGCTACAAAGGGGATCACTACTTGAAGAAAGCGTTAACAGCTTCTTCCGGTAGCTTTTTGTTCGTTTTTATTCCATAAATGTTATATGTGGTTACAATACTAGTTACTGTTTTACCACTCATGTATCCGTAGCTTGCAAGACCTGCAGTATGACTATATCGGTTTACGATATAGATTCTGGTCTGAGTGTCATTTTCTAGGTATATGTAAGCTCTCCCCTGATCTTCCATAACTTTTGCGTTGTCCAATATCTCGCTTGCACTCCGTACGTAGCATGAAAATAATGAGCTATTTGGAACTGGGATTGAAGGATCTTCCGCATAAGAGGCGAATACGAATTGATTGCTTTCTCCTCCGGTATACAAGGGGATCGCCTGTCCGCTGGCATCTGACCCGCAGTAGTTGAATATGTCCACTTTCTCAAGGAGTTTCCATTCTCCTTCTGTGAAATTTTTAAGAAACCTCTCCGAGACTTCTTTTGCTTGGGATTCATTCTCTATTATCTCTTTTACCGTCCACCTGTTTTTAGAGCCTGTAAAATAATAGACGATGTCTCCTTCTTTAGATACTACTGAGAAGACTTTGAAGGATTCTCCAAGTTCGGCACCACACACTTCTTTGTCATTGAAAAAAGGACTCTTCTGTCTTAGACTGTTTCTCAAATTGTAGACCTCTTCGCCTATACCATAGGTTTGAGAACCTGAGTTATAGATATTCGTTGTACAATGAATATCTGGGTTTGAGCTACTTGTATAACTCCTTATGAAATCTGATAATTCAGTTTTGGGAGTCTCCCTAAGGAAAAAGGTCAGCAGGGGGTATATTACTGCGATAAAGAAAACTAATAGTAGGATTTTTTCAAAGGAATGATTACTTTCCTTAAATGATTCTTTTTTCATTATATGGTCATTTTAATATTAATCCTTGATTAGTAAATATTAATAAAGAATGTTCAAATGGCTTAAAAGAAGTTGGTCTCTTGCGGAGTACAGCCTTGCAGTCTTTAAAAGATATCCTATTTTATTTCTTCCCCTACTTGGTGTTTGGTTGATGTATGCGCTGATAATGGTTTACTTCAAAGATTTTTTTAATTGGTCAGACGTTTCCCGTCAATATTTTCCCTGGGCAATTTTTTACATTTTATTTTTCGTCTCACTTTTCATTTTGTTAAGTTACTCTTTTCTTTTGGAGTTCATCCAACAGATAGAGTCTGGACAGGAGCCGAAAATTACTAATGTTGCACTCTTGACCTATACGAAAAATTTTCTAGGAATTTTTTTCCTGGCTTTCATATGGACATTATTGTATATACTACTCACAGCAATCGAACTGGTGTTATTCTTTTTAGCAGGGTCAAAAAGAAGCAAAAACAAAAACGCAATTAAAACATCAATCAGTTACCAATTTCAGGGAAATATAATCTTATTATTTAGCTTTATTCAAAAGGGTTTAAGGATGCTGATTTTTCTGATAATGCCTGCGATAGTTTGGGAAGATAAGAGTGTTTTTGAATCCTTTAGGCGAGGAAAGCATGTGTTTGAAGAAAGCATAAATGAATTTGCTGCAAATTTTCTGATTACTGACATCATCTTTATTTTCATAATTTTACCTGTTATAATGGTCTTTATAACTGGTGGCTATGTTGGAATGTCACCTGATCTGAAGAATGCAATTGTGTTTTTGGTTGGTTTTGTATGGCTGTACTCTTTGTATCTTGAGCAGTTCTTTTCAGCTGAGCTATTCTTATGGAATATTAAAAGAGAAAAAGAGGAGCGATTCGGGAAAAAAGTTAGTCTCTCAAAAATCCCACGACCTAGTCTCTTGAATGGCATTCCTGAGATGTGAAGAAATCAGTATTCTAATCATCAAAGGCGACCCATTTTTATTTTGCATAACGTCCTCATTTTTTACGAAGTTGACGAGCCCGCAGGCGAGGCAATTTGGGTCGAGCGCCAGCGAGCCGTAAAAAATGTGTTATGTGCTCGAGCCCGCAGGCGAGACGAGGGGCCCGCGGCCCCGAAGAGTATGTGGGGAGCAGCCAACATGCAGTTTTCGTTAAAGTCATAGCGTCAATGGATGCTCTTTTGATTTCCTAAAAGATATGCTGCGACCCACATATTTCGCATAACGTCCTCATTTTTTACGAAGTTGACGAGCCCGCTGGCGAGTCAATTTGGGCCGAGCGAAGCGAGCCGTAAAAAATGTGTTATGCGCTCGAGCCCGCAGGCGAGACGAGGGGCCCGTGGCCCCGAAGAGTATGTGGGGAGCAGCCAACATCCCGTTTCGTTAAAGTCATAGCGTCAATGGATGCTCTTTTGATTTCCTAAAAGATATGCTGCGACACACATATTGCACATAACGTCCCAGATTTTACGAAGTTCCGAGCGAAGCGAGGAATTTGGGCCGAGCCGGAGGCGAGCCGTAAAATCTGTGTTATGTGCCCCGTGAGGGTTCGAGCCCTTTTTAGCTCCTTAAATTCGAAGCGTATTCACATATATCGGAGCAACAATTTTGATATCCCTAAGCCGTCAATTAGAATTACGTTGTTGTCTTCAGCCATCTTTTCTGCTTTGTCTGTAAATCTGTCGGCGGTTGTGATTAATATTTTCAGACAATTGGTGTCATTCTCAGATATTTTTATTAGCTGTTCTACTCCTATATGGTCCTTAGATCCTCTCCATCTTTGTTTTTTATTTGGACATATACATTTAGATATGCGTCGTTGTAATCACTTATTAGAGGAATTTTTGTAGTTAAAACAAGGTCTGCGTCTCCTCCTTTTTTGTCAAATCTCTTTTTTGCTGTTGTCTCATATCCGCTTTTTTTGAAAAGGTCCTCGATAAGCTCTTCCAACTTTCCTGGGCTTATCCCTCTGAGTTTACTGCGCATTCTAACTAGCAGATCCCTCTTTAAACTCTTCTTGGAAGATGGTTTCTATCTGCTTTGCGGAATTATCCCCTTTTCCGTTTTTAGTTAAAGTGTCAATAGCATTTATGAAAGCCTCATCCCATATGTTATTAACTGCAGACTGATAGCCAGTAATCTTCTTGTGTATGAGTTCTGTTTGTGCATTAGATGAGTAGCTAAACTCTAATCTCTTTTTACTTATAGGAATTGTATGTCTGAAATTTTCCTCTCCTTGTCTTTCTCTGTTTGCTCTTTTATCGAATTCATATCCTGACTCGGCCTCTACTATCGTGAACATATCCGACTCGGGCATTTTTGGAATTAGAACGATGCTTCCTTTTGTAATTTCGGTCATTATGGAAAGTATTCTATATCGGGTATCTGCATCCTTATCTGTTGGTTTATAATCCCATGCTACTTTACTGGCTTTTCTGTATCTTTCTTTCCAACAGGCGTTTTCAAGTAGTTTTGAATTTTCTGTTAATTGCATTCCCTTTGCGCCCCATCCTTGTCTTAAGAAACCGTTCATAAGCTCTTTTTTTACCCACGCTCGTCCCCCCTCTTCGTCATCATCTAATCTGATAACGAAATATCTCTTGTCAGTCATAGTAATCACTCTGAATAACATTATAATTATTCGGCTAAAAAGGGCTTGAAAGTTGGCAGTGTACCTGCCAATTGCATATAACGTCCGGCTTTTTACGAAGTTCTGGCGAAGCCAGAATTTGGGCCGAGTGAGCGAAGCGAACGAGCCGTTAAAAAGCCTGTTATGCGCCCCATCAGGGTCGAGGAGCCGAACGAGGCGACGAGAAGTTCAGAAGCGAGCCCCGGGTCCGTCGGTCGTCCGTGTTGTTGCCCCAATTCCGTCAAAAATTAGGGTTTAGGGGGGGGGGGGGGGGGTCAATTATCAATTAGGTTAGGTTAGTATAATCTTGAATTTCTTTAGATCACTTATAACTTGTTTGTATGGTGGTAGAACTGGCAAGAGATTCTTTATGTCCCGTTCATATTCTTCTTTGGTGCATAAGGTTGCTTTTTTCTGCTTTCCAGTCATCTTCTTTTCCACCAGTTCCATATCTAGTTTAATTTGGGCGTTGATCATAGACCATACGTCAAATAGATCTCTTGGAAGGCTTCTCATGTATAATGCGCGTATCTTTTCTGCAAGTATTTCTGTTTCATTCATTGCCTGAACAAAAAACTTGGGAACGTCAGGATATGGCGGGTTTACCTGAACCCATTTAGGTTCAAGAAGCATCTTGTCTCTTCTGCCGATGTCAAGCTGGATTGAATTGGTGGAATCCCTTCTGCCTTCAGCATAGAGTGGTCCATAGAACATGATTTTTGCCGTAAAACTTTCTTCAAATGATTCTTTTTTGACGTATTCGTTTCGTATTCCTAAGAGGTTGAACGATTCAAGGGTTTTATCTATCGTTTCCTGTACCTTCCCGATTTTCGCGTTAGAGTTGAAGTCGAGATTCTTCGGAAAATCGGGGAAACTTGTAAGCAATTCTGAGGCAGGTTCCTCCCTTGAAAATAAAGTCCCTGTTATCTTTGAACAAATTATAAAGGAATATGTGCTGTAAGTACTCCTTTTCCTCGTAATAAGGAGTGATGCCCGATCTTCTTGCTATTTCTCTTAGCTGTGTTGTAGTTAGCATTTTTGGGGTTAGACGTTCACTATCAACTTCCATTTATTATCATATTCTCCTTTCTTGCTTAGCTGAGGGTCTAGTTTTGAGTACCCTCTTCCGATACCTTTTTCTAACTTATCCAAAAGTTTTTCATCCATTGCCAGATGGTTGTTCTCTGTCAAATAGCCCAGTCGCTTTACCACGGTCTTGTTTTTCATTTTCAGGGCGTACTCTGTAAGCGTCTTCTGGTTTATCTCAGCCCAGGCATTCCTTAGGCATTTGCTCACTTCGACTATGCCCCCGGCATACCTCGGGAAAAGAAGGCTATCTATCAAAGCTTTCTCTTTTTCCGCAATTATTGTGTCATCCGTTTTTCTGTAACCAAAGAATCTGGACTCGGCGATCTTGATAAATTTGATTGTGTTGTTTTCCAGCTTTAAGTCTTTCTTCTGTCTTGTTGTCGCAATAAATATGGTCGAGGGCAACTGTTCCGTAAATTTGTAGTAATTCAACGCAGTCCAGAAACTAATGTAAGACGGCCACACAAGGTTAGACGCCAGGCCGTACGTGTCATAATTGCTGTAGATCGATGTAAGGGCATATCTGGCGTTTAATGACTTAACCAATCCTTTCCTCTTAAGTCTGCTACATATCTTATAAGCCTTGCTCTTATTCCAGCCAACCAATTTGGCCGCCTCATCAGCCGAGAATGAGGTCATGCCGCTCTGGCTTAATTTCTCTATGAGCTCATACTCGCTTGGCGAAATCGACCTTTTAGAAGTTTTAATCATTTTCTATCAATATATGGTATATATTTATAAAAACTTCTTAGTATAAATACTGGAAAAACAATTCTATTCGTCGTGTGTCGCCTGTCGTCCCCCCGAACCCTCGTTAAGTAAATTCGTGTGAAGCCGTCAGGCTTCACTCGTCCGTGAATTGGGGCGACAACCGTTAAAATTAAAAAGGGGCTGGCTTCTGAATTGCGTATAACGTCCCATTTTTTGCGAAGTTCCGCCGAAGGCGGAATTTGGGCCGAGTGAGGCGCAGCCGAACGAGCCGTAAAAAATGTGTTATATCGCCCGAAGGGCCTAAATTTTAGTGCAACGGTGCCGGAGGCAAAAATTTAGAGTTGAATTTCTCGCCGTGTACTGCCTGAAAGGCACTAAATAAAACGGGAAGGGGGGGGCGTAAGGTTAGATATCTACTGCTGTGCAGACTATCTATCCATGTTCCTATAAAAAGCTACCTATTTCTACCCATTGCTCATTACTGACATTCCCTGATTGATACAAATTAAGAGATTATTTAGCTTCTATTCTTTCACATTCTTTTATTGCTCGAATCGTTAGCTTTAATCATTAACCTTTTGAATTTAGTTCTTAATCTTTTAGCTTCCGTAGTTAGACGACTTTCACCAGTTGGTGATGGATATTTTTCAAGATTTTTTATTGTTTTTTCATCTCTTTTTCCTGCATTGTGTACATAACAATTTCGCATAGTATAGATATG
>CAVWHL010000007.1:0-22820 GCA_963754855.1 uncultured Acidobacteriota bacterium | reverse complement strand
AGCGGCATTGTTGCGGGCCTGCTTGCGCCGTTCCTTGGCTCGGTGCCCGTTTCTTACAATTTTCGCAGCATCCGGGCTCACTGGAACGTCCACTATCGTGGCGGTGATTGGAATTGCCGGCACGGTTGGAGTTTTCGTGGCGATGCTCTCGCTCGCACGCGGGTTCAAGGCGACCCTGGTAGCTTCAGGATCGCCGGGTAACGCTCTCGTTCTTCGCGCCGGCTCGCCAACGGAAATGATGGGGGGTGTCACGCTGGATTCCGTAAGGGTGGTGCAGGATGCTCCGGGAGTCGCGCGCGACGCCTCCGGCCCCCTGGTGACGCAGGAAGTTGTAGGGGTCATACCGTTTCCGCTGATCAGCACCGGCACGGACGCCAATGTGCAGGTTCGCGGCGTTTCGGCGAATGTGTTGCGTGTCCGTACTTTCGTGAAGGTGATTCAGGGGCGGATGTTCACGCCCGGGCTTTCCGAATTGGTCGTTGGGAAAAATGCCTCCAAGACGTACCAGGGACTGACCGTCGGGAATACGGTTAACTTCGGCGGGGGGCGCTGGCAAGTGGTCGGCATGTTTGACGCGGGCGGCTCGGCCTTTGATTCCGAAGTGTGGTGTGACGGCAAGATACTCGCCGAGGTTCTAAAACGTCCAGACAACATTTTTCGATCGGTGACCGTGCATCTTACATCGCCGGAGGCCTTCCAGCAGTTCAAGGATGCAGTCACCTCAGATCCGCGCATGAATGTTGACATCACTCGCGAAGTTGATTATTACGCGAAGCAATCGACCACCATGACGAGGCTGATTACGGTCCTTGGCGGTCTGGTCGCAGGGGTGATGGCCATCGGCGCGGTGTTTGGGGCGCTCAATACCATGTATTCCGCCGTTGCGGAACGCGGCCGGGAGATCGCCACCATGCGCGCGCTGGGGTTCAGCCACTGGAGCGTGATCCTGTCTTTTCTCTTTGAGGCACTTTTGATTTCCCTCGTCGGCGGCATCCTCGGGTGCCTAGCGGTCTTGCCCCTCAACGGATGGACCACGAACACTCTGAATTTTCAAACTTTTTCCAACCTGGCTTTTGCCTTCAAGATCACGTTTGATCTTCTGCTCATGGGCGTTCTATTTGGCCTCGTGATGGGTGTTCTTGGAGGCGTGTTACCCGCCGTTCGCGCGGCGCTTCGCCCGGTGGTGGTTGCCCTGCGCGAACTGTAGAACACCAAGGACCAGCGGCAGGGTGGCTTCCACGCTCCGGGAGGATTGCTCTTCTGGAAGGCCCGCGGGAGCAGGAAGAGGCTCCAGAGGGGAGCCCCTTCTTGGATCTCGATCTCGGCAGCCCCGCTTAATCCGCGAGCTTCAATTTCTCCAAATAGAGGTTGTAAGCAGCCTTGACCTTAGAGGCGTCCGGGGCCTTGCCTTTCGCGTCGGTGATCGGAGAGATGAACTGGTCCATGGCTTTGTCAATCTGGTCGAAGAGGTCGCGATTCGTTTTCGCGAGTGCAGTGTCTCCGCCATATTCTTCCGCTTTGTCCCAGATCCTTTCGAGAACGCGAGCCAGTTCGGCGGCGGCGGCAACGTCGCCCTTCTGGAAGTCCGAATAGATGTGTTGCGCCAGGGCGCGGTAGGCTCCCATTTTTGTGTTATCCACGCCGTTCGTCTGCGCGACCTTTCTCTCTTGCGCCAAGCTCGGCCCGGCGGCGGCGAGAAGCAGCAGGCATGCAAAGGGCAAGGCAAACAGGGACCTGTTCGTTCGATGGGAAGGGTAAGTCATCGGTTCTCCCTCGATCGCGAATCAACCTGGCTCGCGACCACATGATTTCACACGAATTGTCTTTCTTCCTTATCTTGTAACATGAATCCGCAAGAGGCAAACCCCACGCGAAGGAAGCGTGTTGGCAAGAAGGTACGTGTCGTCTACGCGATTCTTCAAGGCGCGTTCCAATTCCGGAACTCCGCGCATCCGCAGAAAGGAGCACCACCCGGAAGCAAGAGTGTGTATCGAACCATCCACAGCCGTTTTCGAGTCAAGGCTTTACTCTTCGTCAGCAACGGTCTTGACGGGCTGCTGCCCCGAATCTAGCCTAGAGAAGGGGCTCCTGTAAGCCGCATGAGTGCATTTGCAAAACCGTCGGTTGAAACGCGCCGCTGCGTTTTTTGCGGCAAGGCGTTTGCCGTGCATCTGAGGCAGTGTCCCTTCTGCCGCGAAATGGTTCCCCAAGTGCAATTGTCTCGCCGCACCGGAGCCGACGGCCGCCCGCAGATCCGCCGCGGGCTGTTGTATATGCTTCTCGCGGCGCTTCTTTATTATTTCGCGTCCGGCTACGCCGCGCCGTTCCAGCTTCCCGTATCGATACTGCCGCTGGTCAACAATTATCTCTTGCCCTTGCTTTTCCTGGGAGGCCTCGGCTTTACTCTCTACGGCTTTTTCCTGCGCATCAAGTCCTGATCCCAAATCCTCCAAATTCCACCGCCTTCTCTTCCCACCCAACAAGGGAAGTTCCGCGATCACGGCTGTAGCGGGCAGGCTGAACATTGCGCTCGACGAATTCTCTACTCTGCTTACTCCCCATTCTCGTTAATCACCCTAATGCCGCAAGGGAGGCCGCTTCCCCCTTCCAGCACGTGTTACAATGCCCGGCCTGGGACTCAGCCATGCCCGACACCGCCCCTTCTCTGGCCAATGAAGCGGTTCTCGAAATCGTCTCCCCAGACGGAGCGCGCCGCTATGCGCGCATCACCCAAACACCATTTCTGATCGGCCGAGGAGCCGAGACCGGCAATCACCTTCAGCTCTCCGACCGCCGCATCTCTCGCAACTGCGCCGCCGTGGTGATCGAGGCCAATCGCTTCTACATCGAGGATCGCGGCCAGCGGCGTGGCCTTTTTGTAAACGGCGAGAAAGTCGAAAGCCGCGAGCTCCAGGACGGCGACGCCATCACTTTCGGCCTGGAAGATTCCTACGAAATCATTTTTCGCTCCGCCAACAGTCCGGACGAAGAGTCCCTGCCGCATCTCCTCACCCGCATGGAACACATCACCAGCTCCGAGCCGGTCGGCGGCGGATTGATCAAGCTCAAGCGGCTGCTGGAGGCCACATCTCTACTCCATTCGCAGCTTCCTCTCGATGTCGTGCTCGGCCACATGCTGGATCATGCCGTTTCCGTCACCGACGCCGACCGCGGACTGCTGCTCGAAGCCAACGCCAGCGGCGCTCTCAAGGTGAAGCTCGCGCGGCGCAACGGGGGCCTGCGCCTTCCTCCGGAAAGCCTCACGCCCAGCCAGACCGCCATTCAGCTCGCGCTCAAGCAGCACTCTCCGGTTATCACCGAAGATCTCGCGCAAGCCGACATGGACTTGCAGGCGGCGCAGAGCATCGTGGCGCAGCGTCTGCGCGCGGTTGTGGTCATTCCTCTTTACGCCATGTCCCGCGCCAACACCCAGGAATCCATGGTGAACATCAAGCGCGGCGAATTCCTCGGCGTCCTTTATCTCGATTCGCGCCGGCCCGCGGCGTTTTCCAAACTCGACCGGCAAATCCTCGATGCTCTGGCTGGCGACGCCGCCAGCATTCTCGACAATGCCCGGCTGGTCGAGCGCGAGCGCGAACGCCAGCGCCTCGAACAGGAGATCAACATCGCCCGCGACATCCAGCAAGCGCTCCTCCCTCGCGATTTCCGGGAGTTCCCGCATCTCGCGGTCACCGGCATCAATTTTCCGTGCTTGTCCGTGGGAGGCGATTACTTCGACGTGTTCCCGCTGGGCGACAATCGCACCGCGTTCCTCATCGCCGACGTTTCCGGCAAGGGACTGGGTGCCGCGCTTCTCACGACCATGCTCCAGGGCGCGCTCTCCGGCATGACCCTCGGCACCGATCCCGCGCGCGTCTTCAATCATGTGAACCGTTTCCTGTGCGGTCACGCCGAGGTCGGCCGCTACGCCACGATGTTCTTCGGCATCCTCGATCAGGAAGGCCACCTCGAATTCATCAACGCCGGACACCCTTCGCCCTTCCTCATCCGCCACGGCGTCGCCGAAGAAGCGTTCACGGAAGGCTCGTTCCCGGTCGGCCTCGTTCCCGAAGCCGAATACACGGCCGTCTGCCTGAAGCTCGAGCCTGGAGACACGCTCGTGCTGTTCAGTGACGGCGTAACCGAAGCCATGGATCCCGACGACCAGCTTTTCGGCGTGGCACGCCTCAAACAGGTGCTCACGGGACAAGCCGAATGTCCGCTCGATCAGCTTCAGAAATGCGTTTTGGAGTCCGTTGAAAATTTCACGCGCGGGGCCCGCCAGGCGGACGACCTGACTCTTCTCATCGTCCGCTACCGCGCTACCGCCGCCGCTGCCACCACGGACACGGAAGTTTCCGCATCAGCTTCCGATTCTTCATCCTCAGCTAAATCGGCTGCCGCGTCAGCCACTGCTTCTCCCGCATCGGCGTCGCAATCAAGTTCCGCCGCCGGGCCCGCCGCTTCCGCTAGTTGAATTCCGTTTTCGGCATTCGCAACGCCGTGAAATTGAAAAAAGTAAAGGCGAGGAGCGCAGTCCGCGTCCCTCGCCTCGTTTGATTTCCTGGAAAGTCTCTCGAATTTCACCGGGAAGCTTTCCGTGGCTCCGCCAAAAATATCGAAGTAAAAGTTTCCTCGATGTTCAATATTACGAGCCGAGATCCTTCAGATCGTCCTTGGCCTGCTGCTCGGCGGTCTTAGCGGCGCCCTTTGCATCGGCACCGGGATTCATGGCGTGAATGGCCTTGTTTAGGTTCATCGCTTTTTCGCCGACCGGGCCTTTGCAACCGGACAAGTCTGCGTTGGTCTGTACACCCGTCACGCCGGCGCGCAAACAATTAAAGTCCAGCGCGAGATTGTGGCTGGCGTGAAGCGCGGCGAGGCAATCGTTCAGCGCGGTAAAAGGCGCGCAGGCGTCCGCAGCGTTCGAGTTGGCGGGCAAGAGCCCCTGCGCTTGCAGCTTTGGCGTCAGCTTCTTTTCCACGTCGCTCCGGGTGGCATTCGAATCGCCGGAGTTTTTCGAATCCTTGTCTTTCTTCACCCATTTGATCGGATTTAGTGAATGAGAACTGTGGGAACTGTCCGCCGCGGCAGTGGATGCGCCGGCCCCCGCCGGACCCTGCGCCGCAGTGCGCTCTGCACCGACGGTCATGAACAAGGACGCACCTAGCGCCAGGAATACGACCACGATCGATTGTCTTTTCATGTTTACCCCTTTTTCGAAAGCTTTCGCTGAACCTGAGGCTGCCGGACCCGGCCCCGCCTTCAGTAGGCCACACCCCCTGGGTCCATAGGTGATTTGGAGGGACGGTACTACTCCAATTGGTCACACTGGCCGTTCGGGCAGGAGGGTTCGCTCGAAAATAGCTGCCGGCTCAGCACCTACGGTTAGGCAAGGTTCTCTTTGTGCGCAGGGATTTTGTGCCGGTCCATTTTTGTGCGGAGGCGTACCGGTTGAAGTGACGGCTTTCGTGCTGCAGCATCCATCTGCAAGAAGACAAACCGCAACCCTAACGCGCGAGTGCGGAGGGGCAGCGAGAAGCGGCTCAGTTGTAATATACGGCGTTCTTTTCGGCAAACGCTTTGTACTGTTCCGGAAGATCTTCCAGGACGTAAATCGAATTCGTGGGGCAGACCGGCACGCAAGCGCCGCAGTCGATGCACTCGCTCGGGTGAACGTAGAGTTGCGGAACGGTGTCGAAGCCCGCTTCATCCTTCGTGGGATGAATGCAATTTACGGGGCAAGCCTGGATGCAGTTCTCGTCCTTGGTGCAGGTGTCGGTGATGACGTAGGCCATTGTGATTAAAACCTCTCCTTAGAGGATACAGCAATCAAGATACCAGGACTGGAGCATGAGCAAGTACTGATTTTTCAATGAATGATGTGGATTTTATGAGGGAATATTCCATATCGGACCATTTTGGGGTGTGTGAGATTTCGCAGGGAGAGGGTCTGGCGCCGCTCGACTATGAAAAAAGAAATTTGACTTTTAACATCGAGACGCGGGAACCCCAAAGATGTCGCAGCAGAGGAGCAAGGGATTGTGAGCCGAAAATAAGAGGTCACTCGGATCCTGTTCTTTGCGCCGCAGGCAATCTGGCGGGCTCGAGATTGGGGAGGAACGCGGTCAGAATGCCAATCGCTGGGAGAAACGAGCAGACGTGATAGACGAAATTGATGTCTGTCATGTCGGCGAGTTTGCCGAGGAGCGCCGCGCCGACGCCACCCATGCCGAAGGCAAAGCCGAAGAACAGTCCGGAGACATGCGCCGATTCTTCCGGGCACGAGCTCCTGGGCGTAAACGACGATCGCCGGAAAAGCAGAGGCCAGGATCAGGCCGATCACAACGCTGAGCATTTCAGTCCAGAACAAATTGGCGTAGGGCAGGAGCAGGGTGAACGGTAGAACGCCCAGAATCGAGCACCAGATGACGTACTTGCGGCCGATGTGGTCGCCCGACGGGACCGCCGATGATGGTGCCGGCCGCGACCGCACCCAGAAACACAAAGAGATGAATTTGCGCGCTCTGCACCGACACGTTGAACGCGGTTCATCAGATAAAACGTGTAGTAGCTGATCAAGCTGGCCAAGTAGAAAAATTTCGAAAACATGAGAGCAACCAGGATGGCGAGGCAGAAGACGACTTTTTGGCGGGCAAGGCTGGATGATGAGGAGCGGCGGGCATCGCGGTCAGGCCCGCGGGATCGAGGTGTATGGATTTCGGCCTAAAAGACCTGTGCCTCCTGGCCCAGGTCCCAATGTTAATGAGCAGGATGATTCCGAAAAGGGCCAAAAACGAAAACCAGGCGACGCTGGATTGACCTTTCGTAAGTACGAAAGCGGCCAGCAGAGGTCCCAGGGAAGAGCCGGCGTTGCCGCCAACCTGAAAAAGAGATTGCGCCATGCCGTGCTGTCCGCCGGAGGCCATGCGCGCGATGCGGGAAGACTCGGGGTGAAATACCGCGGAGCCGATGCCCATGAGCCCCGCCGCCGCGAGAATCGTGCTGTAGCTCGGTGCCATCGCCAAGGCCAACAGACCAATCAGGGTGACTCCCATTCCTACCGCGAGGGAATACGGCTGGGGACGGCGGTCGGTGTAGAGCCCCACGAGGGGTTGAAGAAGAGAGGCGGTCAACTGTAACGTGAGGGCGATGAGGCCGATTTGCCCAAAATCGAGATGGTAGGACACCTTCAAGAGCGGATAGATGGCAGGGATCAGCGACTGCACCGTATCGTTCAGAAGGTGACAGAAGCTGATGGCCAGAAGAATTTTAAAGACGGTCTTCTCGCCGGTGTCCGCGGGAGCAGCGGCCTGAAAAGCAGTCATATTTGTATCGCTGGACATTTAGGCCTGGATTCCCGAAAGCATGGTTGCTGCGCGTACTCCTGAGAGAGTCTGTTTCCTTTACCACATTTACTTTACACGAAGTTCGCTTGGGATTTCGAATTGCGGCGTTACGTGGTCCGTTAGCCGCAAAGACGTTCTAAGGCGAATTAGCTTGCGGTTGGCCGGGTGCGCCGCGAGAATGCAGGTGGTAGAGCGATGAAGTATCAAGTAACGATGTAAAAAAACAGAGGGCACGAAATTGGTGTGTGGCAATGTTTGACTCGAATCTTGCGCTGATTTTCCTGGAGACAGGCGGAGGGCATGCGGATCCGGTGGTGCCGATCCTGCTGGCGCTGGTGTTCCTGACCTTGGGGGCGGCGCTGGGCGGGCGATTGATGACGTGGATGAAGCAGCCCGCGGTGCTGGGAGAGTTGCTGGTGGGGCTGGCTGCGGGGAACCTGGGGTACCTGCTGGGGAACAATGGCATTACCGTGCTACGAGAGGGCGACAACCTACGGCGGATTTCGGACCTGGCGCTGTCCTCGCATGTGACGCTTTCCGAAGCGGCAGTGAAGCTTTTGCCTGCGGGGGCGCATACCGAGCGGATTGCCGCGGTGTTGGCCGGGGCGCAGGGGCTGAATTTGATGGCGGTCTATTCGTTCGTGGATTTGCTATCGCGGATCGCGATCCTGATTTTGCTGTTGCTGGTGGGGCTGGAGACGAGCATCGGGGAGATGCGGAAAGTGGGGAAGACGGCGCTGATCGTGGCGGTGATTGGGGTTGCCGCACCGATGGCGATGGGAATGGGCACGATGAAGCTTCTGCAGCCGGACTCGGTGCTGGCGCGGGACCTGTTCATCGGCGGGATTTTGACGGCGACAAGCGTGGGGATTACCGCGCGGGTGCTGCGCGATTTGCGGCAGGAAAGGCGGGACGAAGCGCGCGTGATTCTGGGCGCGGCGGTGATCGATGACGTGCTGAGCCTGATCGTGCTGGCGGTGGTGAGCGGGCTGGTCGTAACGGGGACGGTGAGCGTCCGGGGGATTGCGCTGACGACGTTGACGGCGGCGGTATTCTTGGCAGGATCGTTGGGAATCGGGATTTGGATCACACCGAAAATCGTGCGGCGGCTTGCGTGGACCGGAATCCAGAATTTGAAGCTGCTGTTTGGATGGAGCTTTGCGTTCTTCCTGGCATGGCTGGCGAACGCGGCGGGTCTGGCGGCGATTGTCGGGGCGTTTGCGGCGGGTATGATCCTGAACGATTTTTTTGACAAGGAACTGGAAGGGGAGACGCTGCACAAATTGCTGGCGCCGGTGGAGTCGCTGGTGGTACCGCTGTTTTTTGTGTGGATGGGGATCCAGGTGAAGATGGAAGCGCTGGCGAATCGCGAGGTCCTGCTCGCAGGGTTGGCGCTCACCCTGGTGGCGATTCTCGGGAAAGTCGTGAGTGGATGGGGTTGCCCGAAACGGATGAACCGGCTCGCGGTGGGGTTTGGAATGATGCCGCGCGGAGAAGTGGGGCTGATTTTCGCTGGGATCGGGAAGAGCCTGGGCGTGGTGGATGACGGATTGTTTTCGGCGGTGGTGATACTGGTGATGATCACAACGCTGTTGGCACCAGTGGCGCTCCGTTGGACGCTGGGCGAAGCGCCGTGAAGTCCGGCGGCAGCGCTCAGCGCGCCGCGGAGGCCAGGCGGCGAGTGACGTAATCTTCGACATAGGCGTCGAAGAGTTCGTTCAGCCGCTGGCACACGGGGCCGGGGGCGGGGATGGCATGGCCCGCGATTTCGCCGACGCTGATGAGATTGCGATTGGTCGAGGAGATGAAAACTTCCTCGGCGGAGTAGAGATCCTCGGGACGAAGCGCCTGCTCGAGAACGGCGAGGCCTGCTTCGGGCGCGATTTCCATGAGGATACCCCGAGTGACCCCTTCGAGGCAGCCGGAGTTTAGCGGCGGCGTGAGAATTTTTTCGCCTTTCACGACGAAAATGTTGGCGGAGGTGCATTCGGCGACTTCGCCGCGCTCGTTGAGCATGATGACTTCGTCGAAGCCTTCCTTGTTCGCTTCCGCGACGGCCCACACGTTGTTCAGCCAGGAGATGCTCTTTACGCCCGCCAGGGCGGCGGCGGCGTGCCTCCCGTGCTCGCGAACAGCCAGCCGGGCGACTTCCCGGTGGTTGGGGAGCCCCGAAGTGTAAATGATGAGGTCGACCGGAGGACGCTTTTCCTCGCTCTGCCAGAAGCCCACGCTGTTATACACCAGGTAAATTCGCGCGCACCCTTCCGTGACTTGATTCGCGCGGATCACTTCGTGCAGATGGACGCGGACTTTCGCGGCGCTGTACGGCATCGGGAGACGGACCATCGCGGCGTCTTTTTCGAGGCGGCGCCAGTGGCGCTCGTAGGCGAAGGCCTCGCCCCGCGAGATGCGCAGCGTCGTGAAAATGCCCCAGCCGCAAATGAGGCCGGCCTGGCCGGGGGAAAGGCGAACCTTTTCGATGGGCAGCAGGGCCTCGTTGTGAAAAACGTTCGGGTGAATCACCGATTCCTCACGATTCCGGGTGCGGGTACTTTTCTATTGTAGCCGAAAACAGCGCAGCGAGCGGCGGGCGCGGAGGCTTTGTGTGCGACATTTTCAATTCAGGGGGCTCAGGGGAGCAGGGCAGGGGGCGGGGGAAAAATCAGGAATAAAAAACGAGGGCGGGCCGAAGCCCGCCCTCGGTGGAAGTGCGATTGGCAAGCGATTAGAACATCAGCTTCAGGGCAAATTGAATTTGCCGCGAGGAGCCGAAGTCGCCCGTCGGAACGCGTGTGCTGAGGATCCGGCCAAAAGCGCCGCTCGTTGTGGTCAGCACGGGATTGCCGAAGTTCGGATGGTTGAAAACATCGAACATCTCCGTACGGAACTGAAGATTGAGTTTTTCCGTCAGTTTCGTGTTCTTGGTGACCGAGAAATCCGTGTTCACGAAACCCGGTCCGGTAATCGAATCGCGTCCGAGGTCGCCCGGATGGCATACGCCCGCGACACAAGGCGGAACGAATACAGTCTTGTTGGCGAACCATTGGGATGGACTCCCGGTTGTCTGAATTGGCCCGGTCACGTCCGGCCGGATGAAAAGCGAAATCCCGGAAGCTGGGACGAAAAGAAGCGTCGGCGTGAGCGGGTTCCCGCTTTGCGCCTGGGTGATGATGCCAACCTGCCAGCCGGAAACCAATCGGTCGGCCTTGAAGGGCAACTCGTAGAAGCCACTCAGCACAAAGCGGTGGCGGGCATCAAACTCCGACGGACCGTAATCGCCCCGCGGATTGTAGGCATTCTGGAGGGCCAGCGACTCCCCCGTGGAGAGAGAGTTGTAGTCTAGGGACTTCGAGTAGGTGTAGGAAGCCAGGATCTGCAGGCCGTGTGAAAAGTGCTTGTTGAGCGTGGCCCACAGCGCGTTGTAATTGCTGTTCCCCCCACTGTTGATCTGGTTGATGTTATTCAATCCGCAGGCCGGGTTAGGCGGCAGGCATTGGCTGGGGATCACCGAGCTCGTCAAAGGAAGGGTCGGGAAGGGTTTGACCGTGCCGTAGTTATTGCCGACCAGAAATGGCTGATTGATATTTTGCGTAAATTGCAGGTGGGTGGCCTTCATCCCGACGTAGGCTACTTCCAGCCCGAGGGTGGAGGTGAGTTGGCGCTGGATGGTCAGGTTCCAGTCCTGGGCATACATGTTGTCGAAATTGGGATTGATAGCCGCTGGACTCAGGTTGACGCCGGTCACCGCGGCGGCGGGATTTTCCAGCGTGATGCTGCTCGAACTGGAGCTGGCGGAAATCGGCAGCGCAAACGGCGGATTGGAGCTCAACCCAGTAACGATGTTGGTTGTGGGATCTTGCGTCATGATGGCGTAGGCTGCGCGGACCGAGGTCTTGCCATCCTTAAAGGGATCCCAGGCGAAGCCGATGCGCGGCTGGAAGTTCATGTTGTTGGTGTGATACGGCTGAGCGGCCGAAACCAGAGTGCCCGTAGTCGGGTCAAAGTTCGTAAACTGACCCATGGCCTCGGACGGCGTTGAGTTCCACGCATAGCGCAGGCCGATGTTAATCGTGAAGTTCGGCTTCCACTTAAAGCTGTCTTGGGCAAAAACGTCGTAAGACGGCTGCAGGATCTTGTCATTGCCGGCGCCAAGCTGGTCGGCGAACGAAGCAGATTTGTCCGACAGGAAGTTCGAAAACGTCGTGAAGAAAAAGCTTCCCACGTTTTCCGCGATGTTGTTGTTGTAGGCGCGCCGCAGTTCCGCGCCGAAAGCGAAGGTGTGCCGTCCCTTGAGCCAGCTCAGCGTGTCGTTCAAAACCGCGGTGGTGTCCCCGCGCCCTTGCGGTTCGCCGTTGGGGCCGCCAAAGAGCAGAGTGTTTGCAACGTTGATGAGCGGCAATCCCGTCGCCACCGGAGAACCCGCAGGCATGGTGATGTTGAAGTTCGCCGGGTCCAGCAGCCCGTTAGGAATGAATGTCAGGTGGATGCGGTTGAATCCCAGACGCACGGTATTCGCCAGGGCGGGGCTGAAAGTATGATCCTCGCTGACCGTCATGAGCTGGCGGAAGCCGTCACGAGTATCGCCGAACCCGGGAATGCTGGCCGCGGCTGTCGGTTCTTCTCGCAGGTCTTTCTGCGCGACGTAATAGCCGTGTAAGCGGTCCTGCTGCCGGAGTTCTATATCAATGTCTCCGGACCCCTGATTGACGGACACGTTGGCGACTGCGCCGCCGGTAAACAGATTCCAAGTGGCTTGGTTTCCGACGATCCCGGAACCCACCAGGTTGGCCGCTGGCACCAGTGCGAGCAAGCTGGTGACTGCCGGTGACGAAACACCGGTTCGATCATTTTGGCTGGGAACCGTCGTCGAGACGGTCAGGTTCTGGTGCTGCCGCAGTCCCTCGTAAGCTACGAAGAAAAACGCCTTGTTCTTCTTGATGGGACCGCCGAAGTCGGCTCCAAATTCATTTCTCTTAAACGGAGCTTGCGGACCAGACGCTACCGTGTTGAAAAAGTTGCGGGCATCCAGCGCGTTGTTCCGGAAGAATTCGAACGCTTCGCCGTGATACTCGTTGGTGCCGGAGCGCGTGGCCATGTTCACGATGGCGCCCGAGTTCCGTCCGTACTCCGCTGGGAATGCGGAATTGTCGATTTTGAATTCCGCCAGGGTGTCAATCGGCGGCTGGAAAGTGATCTGGTTCTGCACCGGATCATTCAAATTGATGCCATTCACCAGCCAATTGGTCGTATCTTCGCGCTGGCCTGCCGTATTGATGCCAAAAGATCCCAGCCCGCGGAGCGGGGCGGAGAGAAAGCCGTTCGCGGGCGCCGTCATCGTGCCCGGCGTCAACAAGCTAAGATCGGTGAAGTGGCGGCCGTTCAGCGGAATATCCTGCACGGTCTTGTCGTTGATGACCTGCCCCATACTGTTCGTGGTCGTTTCGATGATCGCCGCATCGGCGACAATCTCCACCCTTTCCGTGGCTTCGCCGACTTTCATCTGGATATTTTGCGTGACCGACGTGGCTACTTGCAGCTTCAGGTCGGAAATTACCGCAGTCTGAAAACTCCCGGCCGTCACCTCGATCCGATAGATGCCAATCTGCAGGGCCGGGAAAAGATACGCGCCCGCGCTGTCGGTTTGCGTGCGCGATTCAATGCCGGTGGCCTGGTTCTTCACGACGACTTTCGCGTTGGCAATCGCCGCCCCGGCGGGGTCGGTCACCGTCCCGTTCAGGCTGGCGGTGGATTGCGCCATCGCTGGGCTGCCCAGACCGCACAAGAGGACCGCCAACAAAATAAAGCATAAGAAGACTTTTCCATTTACTGAGGATCTCTTCACATCAACTTCCATGTTTCTGTTCCTCCTAGATTTGAAAGCACTCGGTCAGACGGAAGCGGCCACTCTCTAAACCGGTTTCGCGGCGTGTCGCCCCGGGAAAAGCACCGCGGAACGGGCTCGGTTCAATGATCTAATGTGCATTTGCGAACTGACGCCCCACGAGAAGCCGGTGGAGCCCCGGGAGGCGTGTCGCAATCCCAGGGCCAGACGGTAGCTTAGACATTGTTCAAGCAAAGTCCCTTATATCAATAGCTTATCGAAAGGCGGGAAAGTATAAAGGCGCTAGGAGCGGAGGTAGGTACAAAAAACGGGAGCGACTTATTGAATCTGGTAGACGCTTTGAATGTTGCTTAGAAAATTTCTGTCCACTGCGATGGATCGAGAGCGAAAAGTTGTCTTGCAGACGAGCAGCATGACTGAGCTTGCCGATGTAAAGGCAACTCACACTGGTTGCTGGAAACCCGAGTGTAGCGTCGATACGAAAGGGCCGCCATGAATCGAAAAATTGAATCTATCCGAGAAAAAAAATCTATGGAGTGCAGCGAGCGGGGAGAATCAGGACCTCACCTTCGCGGATGAGGTTGGCGTCGCGGAGGATTGGATTGGCGTGGGCGATGCAAATCCAAGAAGCGCCATGACCGAATTGCGTTTGCGCGATCTTCCAAAGTGAATCACCTTTCCGCACCGTGAACTTTGTGATCGTGCGAACTGGCGAGACCGCGGCGGGCAGATAAATTTGTGAACCGGCTTCGATGTGGTTGGCGTTGCGAATCCCCGGATTGACGGAAAGCAGCTCATGCCAGCGGAAACCCTGACCGAGATTTTGCTGCGCGAGTTTCCAGAGCGAGTCGCCGCGCTGCACGGTTACCACATTTAACTTCGTCATACCGGCAGGTGCGACGGGCGCTGGCGGCTCGGCAGGCATCACGCGAGCGGCTGGTGCGTGCGGAGCAATCGTGCGCGGGGGAGCCGAGATGAAAACATTGGGCCTCTCAAAAGGCGAGCGCTTCACCGGCGGCTGGTAGGGAACGAATCGCGGCGCCGCAGGTTTGGAAACCGGTGGGCTCAGGGGCTGCACCGGAGGTTTGGGTGTAGCGAGTGCCGGCGCGTTCGCGAACGGCAAATGAAACTCCGCAGACTGCTGAACTTTTTGCATCTGCTTCTGTTTGCGGAACTGCCGCGCGACGTCACCGAGCGGCGCGTTCGGAGGAAGCGATTTGGCGTCAAAGGATGGCTGCGGTTTCCGCGCCGCGGGAGAGGCCGGCTGATTTTTCTTCGCTTCAACCTGCGCGCGATCTTCCGGCGTGAGGATTTGACCGCGTTTGAGATCTTCGTTGGTGTAAACGTGCTTTGATTTCTTCTGCTGGCTTTCCTTGCGCGCGCGTTCCTGTCGCGCGGCTTCGGCGACATCTTGTGCATAACACTGGGTTGCGCCGAGAACTACGCAGGAGCAAATCAGAAGGCCCGGCAAGAATAAACGGAGTCGTCCGGAGGAAGGCCTCGCGGCGGTCAAGGGGCCATTCGACGCTGGGGTGTCGAGATCAGGTATTGCCATAGCAATCCGACCACGGGGGGACGCCGTTTGTAAAAATAGTGTACCCAAATCCGGCCCGTTTGCAAATGAAAATTTTGGGTCGCAACGCCGTTCGAAATGGGGTTCAGAAAAGAATGGTGAGTCAAGAAGTTTACTATTCGGGGTCGGCAGGAGTGCGGGTCAGGATTTCCGCCCAGTCTGTTGGCTCACCCGATTTTGTATCGAGAACTTTATTCTATTCAATTCTAAAGGCCACACCGGAAATATTGGGATTTGCCTGAATCTTTCCGATGGTCATGTCGAATTGGACCAGCGAACTACCACTGCCTATGCCTTCCTGATCGTACTTGAGAGTCCATTGGGTAGGTAGCATCAGATTATTCACTTTTGTAAAACCGCCGAAGTCCTCCTCGAGCGTGAGATTTCCTCCACCTCCCACCGAGGACAGGCCGGGAGTGGATCCCATCTGCGCCTGGCCTTGCTGAGTATAGATTGTCTTCACGTGGCGGAAAGTCTGCGGATCAAAAAAGAGATAAATTTTCAAATCTCCCCCGCCGTGCCGAGGATGATAGGTGAGGCGATAGAGTTCCTTGCCGTCCACTTTTTTCAACCCATCCACCTCCAGTCGCGCTTTGCGATTCTCCCAGTCGTATAGTGGCCAGGCGGTCGAGAGTGTGCCTCCGATCAATCCCTCTGCGACCACCTCTCCGTTGTAATGCAGAAAATCCTCCAACTGAGACCGCTGCCCTGGCCTGATGAATCCGATGGTTTGCTTCTGCCCGTCGAACGCGTAGGCCTCTCCCGGATACTCGGGCATGTCGAAATTTATCTGCAGGATCAATTTATGGCCCGTGGATACCATCGCGAATGGGCCCGCTGACTGACCTGACCCGCCCCTCAGATACTTCTCCAGCGTGTTGCCCTCCACATTCAAGGACTTAAGAGCCCCACGCGCATCGCTGTTACCGATGGCATCGAGGTGCTTCGCCACCAACTCATCGGGTTTCGGTTTGTCACTGGCGGGAGATGAAGAGATGCCAAGCCCGATGAAAGAAATAGCCAAGGCAAGCAAGACAGAAAAATAAAACGATCTCTTCTTCATATAATCCTCCTTGCTATCTCAGGCCCACGAATCGACGGACACAAAACCTCTGAAACCGGATTGCCCCCACGACAGCAAACTCCTCGAGTGCTCTCGGATCTTGCAAGCTTCGAGCGTTTGGCCGGAATTTTCCGCCGGAAGGATGATGTGCGTCTCTCCTGCAGGATGAAACGTACCTTATCTATATATGGTTGCAACAAATCCTCCATAAGGCAAGACGCGGGGAGAAGGGCGCGGAAACCCGTGAATTTTCGGGATAGAAAGCCGGTCGGAGCTGCACAGATTGTTTTCCTCGGGTACTCGTTGACAATAGTGGAGGCGTACTTTAAGATTGGTGTTTGTCTTTACAGGGAAAGGTGTGACTGAGCGTTATGAGGACGTACGTAGCCAAAGGTGAGGAAGCCGAAGCGCTCAAAGTGGGAGCGAATTGGTTTGTGGTGGACGCGACGAACCAGGTGCTGGGGCGCTTGGCGACCAAGATTGCGCGCATGCTGATTGGCAAGGACAAGCCAAGCTTTACGCCGTACCTGGATTCGGGCGACCACGTCGTCGTGATTAATGCGGACAAGATTCGCATGACCGGAAACAAGGTCGAGCAAAAGGTTTATTACTCGCACAGCGGCTATCCCGGCGGGCTGAAGGAAGTGCCGGCGAAGCGCGTGCGCGAAGCGAAGCCGGAATGGATCGTGCGCGAAGCGGTTCTCGGGATGCTGCCGAAGAACAAATTGCGCGCGCGGCGCGCGCGAAGAAGTTGCGCGTGTACCGGGATGCGGCAGGGTTGGCGCGGCACGCGGGCCAGAAGCCGCAGCCGGTTGCGCTGTAAGCGAGAGAAGGTTTTTCCGCACGTTGCGGTTCTCCGTTGTGTCTGACCGTTAAGCGGTCACCCATCGCAGGGAGCAAGCCGGGTGTGGAGTCTTTGAGGAGGAACGTTGAGTTCTACGGGTACGCCCATTGCGGGCACACAAACATGGTTTCTCGGAACCGGGCCGGCGCAAGGAATCCGTGGCGCGCGTGTTTCTGCGTCCGGGATCGGGCAAATTCACCGTCAACGGCCGCACCGTCGAGCAATATTTTCCGAATCATGCGTGGAAGCATGATGCTGCGGAGCCGCTGAAGTTCACGAACCTGGCGGACCAGGTGGACGTGGTCGTCACGGCGAACGGCGGCGGCGTGGGTGGGCAGGCGGGCGCGGTGCGCATGGGATTGTCGCGCGCGATTGCGCGTTTCAATCCGGAGCTGCGGCCGGCGTTGCGAACCAACGGATTTTTGACGCGTGATTCCCGGATGAAAGAACGCAAGAAGTACGGGCAGAAGGGCGCGCGCAAGCGCTTCCAGTTCACGAAGCGATAATTTTTGCGGCCTCGGCCTGGCCGGGGCCGCCACAAGCTCCACCCCGGCTTTGCCGGGGTGAGATCACGGCCGGCAAGGAGCCGGCAAGAGGCTGTTCTTCGGCGGGCTGCCATGGATCCGGAGCGGGCAAACTCAAATTTGCCCTGCACGGAAACAGCAAGACCGTCGGCGCAAACAGCTATCCTTAGAGGAGGTAACTTGGCGGTAGAAATTACGATGAAAGAGTTGCTGGAGGCCGGAGTCCACTTCGGTCACCAGACGCGGCGCTGGAACCCGAAAATGAAGGAGTACATTTTCGGAGAACGCAACGGCATCCACATTATTGACCTGCAGAAAACCCTCAAGATGTTCCGCGAAGCGAGCCGCTTCGTGAGCGAACTTTCCGGACAAGGCAGAACAGTTTTATTTGTGGGCACGAAGAGGCAGGCCCAGGAAGCCGTCGCCGAAGAGGCGAAGCGCTGCGGCGCGTTCTTTGTGAACCACCGCTGGCTGGGCGGGACGCTGACCAATTGGGCGACGCTGCAGAAATCCATCAAGCGGCTGAAGCTGCTGAAGGCCATGAACGAAGATGGCCGGATCAAGGAACTTTCTAAGAAAGAACAGGCGCGGCTGGACCGCGAAATGAAGCATCTGCACCAGAACCTGGAAGGGATCGAGAACATGGCGCAGCTTCCGGACGCGATGTTCGTGATTGATTCCAACGCGGAAGAGATTGCGGTGAAGGAAGCGCGGCGCATGGGCGTGCCGGTGGTTTCGGTGGTGGACACGAATTGCGACCCGGACGTTGTGGATTGGATCATTCCGGGGAACGACGACGCGCTGCGCGCGATCCGCTTGTTCACGACGAAGATTGCCGACTCCGTACTGGAAGGCCACAACGCGTATCAGCAGTCGCAGGTGGCGGAGCAGAAGGCGGCGCAGGACCAGGCGTTGGTGGATGGCGTCGAGTACGTGGACACCAGCGCGTACGAGCAGTATGAAAAACAGGAAGGTGACTTCGTGGAGGGTGTAGCGGAAACCCCGGCGGAGCCTGCCGAAGCCGCGGAGGCCACGGTGCCCCCGGACGAGGAAACCCACTAAGCAAAGTTCGCGGGTCGGAATTTCTTGAGGCCCGCCCCGAAAGTCTCGGGGCGGGCCGTTTTACAGACCACGACTCCAAGGTAGAGATTACTAGTGAGCTAAGAGAAAAAAGAATGAGCACACAACAGCCAGCTATGCAAATTCCAGCACAACTCGTGAAAGAACTGCGCGAGCGGACGAACGCGGGATTCGCGGATTGCCGCGCGGCGCTCGTGGAAGCGGGCGGCGACATCGAGAAGGCCATCAGCGTACTTCGCAAGAAGGGCCAGGCGGCCGCGGCGAAGAAGGCGCAGCGCGAAGCCAGCGAGGGCCTGGTGGGCAGCTACATCCACGCGGGCGGAAAGATTGGCGTGCTGGTGGAGATCAACTGCGAGTCCGACTTCGTGGCGCGCACGGAAGCTTTCCAGCAGCTTTCCCATGACATTGCCATGCACATCGCGGCGCTCGATCCGCGCTACGTCCGGCGCGAAGAAGTGACGCCGGAAATGCTCGAGAAGGAACGCGAGATCTACCGGGCGCAGGCGCTCGCGACGGGAAAGCCGGAGCAGGTGGTCGAAAAGATCGTCACCGGAAAGATGGAGAAGTTCTACGAAGAGAATTGCCTCTACGAACAGCACTACATCAAGGACGAGAGCGTGACCATCGGCGAGATGATCAGCTCGGCGATCGCGAAGCTTGGAGAGAACATTTCCATTCGGCGCTTCGTGCGGTTCAAGGTCGGCGAAGTGAGCGCCGGAGCGGCGGGGCCGGAGACGGCTTCTGCTCCCGGGCCCGTCAGCGAGTAAGGACCGGGCCTTTCCGAAACAAACTTGCAGAGCGCTCCGATTTTTCCGGGGCGCTTTTTTTTGGAGTGCGTGAGGCCTTGCTCCCGCTTTTGCGGCCACCGGCAGGGGTGGCGGCAGGAGCGGCAGCACCTTTGCTCCTCTTAGCGCGGGCCGGGAAGGGACCAGAGCGGCGGCTGGTTCCCGCGCGCGAAGTGTGCGGGGGCAGAGATAGTTTGTTACAATTCCCGAGATTTTAGATCGCGCGAAGCGGAGGCTCATGGCAGGGACAAAAGGGGCAACCAAAAAAGCCGTGAAGAAAGCCAAGCCGGCGTACCGGAGGATTCTGCTGAAGCTCTCCGGCGAGGCGTTTCAGGGGCCGCAGGGATTCGGCATTCACGGAGAGACGATTCAGGCCATCGCCCGCGAACTCAAGGACGTGCACGAACTGGGCGTGGAGACGGCCATCATGGTCGGCGGCGGAAATATTTTCCGCGGCGCCCGGCAGAAGGGCTTTGAGATTGACCGCGCGACCGGCGACTACATGGGCATGCTCGCGACGGTCATCAACGCCCTGGCGCTGCAGGACGCACTGGAAAAAGAAGGCGTGTTCACCCGCGTTTTGAGCGCCATTGAGATGAAGGAAGTCTCCGAGCCGTTTATCCGGCGGCGCGCCGTCCGCCACCTGGAAAAAGGCCGCGTGGTGATTTTTGCCGCCGGCACGGGGAATCCCTACTTTTCCACGGACACCGCGGCCGCGCTGCGCGCGATGGAAATTAAGGCGGACGTCATCCTCAAAGCGACGCGCGTCGAGGGCGTTTATGATGCCGATCCCGAACAGGTGCCGGATGCAAGGTTCTTTGCCGCGATTTCCTACCGCGAGGTGCTGAGCCAGAACCTGAAGGTGATGGATTCGACGGCGATTTCGCTGTGCATGGACAATGGAATGCCCATTGTCGTATTCAACATGGGGCGCCACGGAAACATCCGGAGAGTGGTTTTGGGCGAGCGCGTAGGGTCGAAGGTGACGCCGGCGTAAAAAAGTTTTCAGTTATCAGTTGCAAGTTGTTAGCTGAAGATAAAATCCCTTCCTAGGATTCTTGAGTGGTTGTAACGTGCAGCTGGGCTGAACAAATCCTGGAATCATTATTTTGGATTCAATTCCTGGACTGAAAACTTAGAACTTAGAACGAAGGACTGCGAATTATGACTACGATTGCGACAACGAAAGATGCGATGGCGGCGGCCAAGACGCGCATGGAGAAAGCCGTCGAGGATTTCCGCAAGGAGCTGTCCACACTGCGCACCGGCCGCGCGAACGCCTCCATTCTGGACGCCGTGCGCGTGGATTATCACGGAACGCCGATGCCGGTGAATCAACTGGGGACGGTGACGGTTCCGGAGGCCACGCTGCTGGTGATCTCACCGTGGGACCCAAGCGTTGTGCCGCTGATCGACAAGGCCATCCGCACTTCGGATCTCGGACTGAACCCCACGAACGATGGCAAGGTGGTGCGCGTGCCGATGCCGTCACCGACCGAAGAGCGCCGCAAGGAGCTCGTCAAGCAACTGCACAAAATCCTCGAGAATCACCGCACCGCCGTGCGCAACATCCGGCGCGACATCAAGGAAGCCATCGACAAGCTGGAAAAGGACAAGAAGATCAGTCAGGACGAGCACAAGCGCGCGATCGAAGAAATGGAAAAAATTTCTCACACCGAGACGAAGAAGATCGAGGATCTCTCCGCCGCCAAGGAGAAGGAAATCCTCGAGATCAAGTAGTTTTCAGTTCTTAGTTCTCTGTTCTAAATTTAAAAGCAGAGGGCTGCCCGTCTGCCGTAGCTTACCGGAAAAATCTGGTCCGAGACGGTCTATCGAACGGCGAGACAAAGACCCGTCGCAGCCAAAGTATGCGGCCGCCCTGCCGGCGATTTCATTTATTTTTCATTAACTGAAAACCTACAACTTACCACTGAAAACTTTTCTCAACGTGGCGGTTTTTCGCCCGCCAGTTGTGGTCTCGCCGCTTCGGAGTTTGCGCGTTCCAAAGTGAAATCCTGGGCTTCGTCGCTCTGGACGGCGCGGAGGAAGGCGTTGTAGTCAGCCGCGCGTTCCGCGGAAACTTCTCTCAAGATGAAATTGATGTGGCGCGAAGCGGTGATCGTCGAGCCCTTCGCTTCATAATGGGACGCGAACGTGGCGTAATCGCGCTGCACGGAAGTACCGGTGGGCGTTAGGGCGGTGGTGCCGGGCGGAAGTTGCAATGTCATGTGAGTCTCGACTTCCAGCGGCGTGCCGAGTTCAATCGGAGACGTGGCAGCCCCGGCGGCCGGCTTGGCGGGTGGTTCGGGCAAGCCCAATTGTGGCAACAGCGCCGGAATGCGCACCGGCTTCTTCGACCAATCCACGAACTTGGGCATGGTGATTTCATATTCGAGCGTGAACGGATCGTGGGTGGCATAAGGGTCGGACGCCGAGACGCTGGTGACCTGGCCGCGGAAGCCGTCAGAAATTGAGAGAAGTTGCGCGAGATCTTTCCATTTCTCCTTTGGCGATTGATGAAACGCCACACGCAGCAGCAATTCGTTGTCACCGCGCAATGCATAGTGAACTTTCGCCGAGAGCTTTCCGTCGTTCCCCAAGGTGGCTTCGACACGGACCTGCTGCCACGCGGCGAATGGAAGCCCCATGTTGATCTTTTGAAAGACGTCGCAGTCCGAACAGCCAAAGAGAGGAAGCCCCAATTTCCCGCGAAGGTCGGAGGAGATCATCCCGAAGGGAGCCACTTCCACGGATGGATCAAGCCAATAATTGGCCGCCCCGGCGTGCGCCACCACGAGGATACGGGAGAAAAGAGACGGGCGCGGCAGTTCGGCGAGTGGCGCTCCGCCGGAAGAGGCAAGTTCCAATCCTGCCCCGAGGCCGGGCACGCTAGCCGAGGCAAGCATCGTGAGCAGAACACATTTTTCCTCCGGGACCGCGTAACCCGAAGAAGCGATATCCAGAGGGGGGCGGCTGCGAAAGCCAGTTGCGCCCAAGGGCAGGTCCACTGTCCGTATTTTCCGGGCCACGAAATCGTAAAGTGCTCGGAGAGCTTCTCCTGGGTCGCCTGCGCCCTTGGTTAATTCAGCGGCCTTGGCCTGAAGGGGGGCCGATGGCAGAAAGGGCCCCAGGTGGGAAGCCATGCTTTCCTGCAATTTGCCCCAGTCCTGAAATGTAGTCAGGGCGACATCGGGACTTGCGGAAGTGTGTTCTTTCGCCGGCTCTTTTTCGGGCGAGCTTCCGGTTCGCTGCCAGCGATAAACGGTCCGGGCGGAAACTTCTTCGCCGGACTTTTCGCGAGCGCTGACTGGTGTCTCCGGGTTGATTCGAATTTGAACCTGGCGGGACGCGGGAAGATCGAGGGCGAATATTTCGTGAGTGACGACGCCCGTCCGGTCGAAGGTGTCGTCGCCGCCAGAAATCAGGCGCAAGGGGATAGTGCGTCGTGGTGGTGATGACCCGGTATTCCAAAAGGTCGCCGGGCTCGAGGCCAAGGATACGCACGGTCTTGACGCGGACGTCCTGGTAAGCGGGAGCGTTGACGACGGCAGGGTTGGGGTTGTCGGTGATGGCGCTGGGGAGAATGTCGGCAGTGCCGCCGTTCGCGTGCGTGATGTGAACATGCGGAACATCGATGGATTGGAAGGCGCGGTTGTACTCGAAATTGAGGCGGGCGAACTGGCGCACACCAAGTTCGCTATTGATCTCACCGCACATGGACTTCCTTGCGGCTGTCTCCGTTCCCTTCGAAGCGGATCTT
>CAVWHL010000006.1:0-215576 GCA_963754855.1 uncultured Acidobacteriota bacterium | reverse complement strand
TTTGTTATGTTGCTCAGCGTCGAGCATTGCTGAGTGATCAAGACGTCGTGGAAGACGGCCAGAACGGCGGCAGCCCCGTAAACCCACTCGAATCGAAAAGCAATATATACCAGCATGCCCGCCAAAGCATAGAGGGTAACGAGAATGGCCTGGTTGCGGAGTTCGGCGCCGACCTTTGGTCCGACGATTTCGACGTTGCGAATGGCGAAGGGGCCGAGAGTGTAGGTATTCTTCACGGCGGAGAGAACCGCGGCGGTGGCGCCATCAACTTTCGAAAGGTCATCCAAATTGGTGAGCACTCCGTTGGCGTTCTTGTCGCGATAGTCGAGAAGTTTCTTGGCGAGCTGCTGATAGCGATCGCCGGCGTTGACGGAGAGGATCAAGGGATCCTTCTCGGTGAGAACGGCCGCAAGCGAGGTCGGGGTAGCGGAATTGAAATCGGACTTGGAGGAGCCGGCGACGCCATAGGTGGCGTTCAGAGCGCTGAGCACTTTGGCGCGGCTGGCTTCGAGAGCCTTGTTCGTCCTGGCCTTTGCCTTCGACGAAGATGAGGACTTCGTTGGAGTTGGGATTGGCGATATCGCTGATGCTCTGAATTTCGGTATTGCCGAGGCCCTGAGCAGCGAGACCGCTGCGGAGCTTATCAATATTGGGAGGCTGGGCGAAACGCACATCCACGTTGGTGCCGCCTTTGAAGTCGATCCCGTAGCGAAGACCGCCTTCGTGGAAAATCGAAACCCACCCAGCGAGGAGAAGAATGCCGCTCAAGGCATAGAAATACTTGGCCTTGCCCATCCAGTCGATGTTGGGCTGTTTGAAGAGCTCGATCATGCCGCTTTTGCTTCCCTTCTTTAGACACCGGGGGGATACGGATTGTTCCCGGCGTCAATTCAACTATCAAGAGTAGAGGAGATCGCGCTGTGAACCCATTTCCCCCTCGTTTGCATGCGAGTGGAACGCACGCCTCAGTAGTTCTAGTACTCCCTAAATGCTCAATTCCGCCTGGCGGTCCATCTTTGCCAGGTGATACTGGAAAATCGTTTTTGATACATAGATCGCGGTGAAGACGTTGGCGATCAAACCGATCGTCAGGGTGATGGCAAACCCGCGGATCGGGCCGGTTCCGAAGAGGAACAGGAAGAAGGCGGAGACGACGGTGGTGACGTGCGTATCAATGATCGTCAGGAAGGCTTTGTCGAAACCGGCGTCGACAGCGGGGGCGGCGGACTTGCCATTGCGCAATTCCTCGCGGATACGCTCGAAAACCAGGACGTTGGAGTCCACGCCCATGCCAATGGTCAGGATGACGCCGGCAATGCCAGGCAAGGGTCAGCACCGCGCCGAAAAGCGCCAGCACGGCGAGGAGAATGACCAGGTTCAGGATCAAGGCCAGCACGGCGTTGGCGCCGGAGAGGCGGTAGTAAACGAGCATGAAGAGCATGACTACGACAAGGCTGAGGACGGAGGCCTGAACGCCGTGGCGGATGGAATCCGCGCCGAGAGACGGGCCAACGGTGCGTTCTTCAAGATACTTGATGGAAGCGGGCAGCGCGCCTGCACGCAAGACCAGCGCGAGATCGTGGGCGGATCTCCTGGCTGAAGTTGCCCGTCGATTCAGCCGCTGATCATCAATGCGGCCCTTGATTACGGGAGCGGAATAGACGCGGTGTTCCAGGACGATGGCCATCTGGCGGCCCTTGTTCTGTTCCGTGAAAGGACCGAAACGGCGCGCTGCTTCGGCGGACAAGGTGAAGTTTACCTGCCACTGTCCGGGATTATTGGTGTTACGGTTCTCGGTGGCGCTGCGCAGGTCACGGCCCGTGACAACAGGAGCGCGATCCAGGACGTACCAGCTCTCCCCGGCTTCCGGCGCGCCAGTTGCGGTTCGCGTCTCGGAACGGCCGGAGACGAGTTCCGTGCCTGGCGCCAGAACACCGCCATGGCGGCTAAGAGCTTCCGTTTCTGAACTGTACGGAACGGGGTCCTCGACCAATTTCAATTCCAATTGGCCGCCTGCTTGAATGACGGCTTTGGCGCGAGAAGGATCGCCTTCCCCGGGGAGCTGCACTAGGATTTCGTTGTCCTTTCGGCCGTGGAGCTGAATGGTCGGCTCGGTAAGGCCCAGGGCATTGATGCGGCGCTCGATGGTCTCGAGCGACTGTGTCATGGTCTGTTCCTGAATCTGAGCGATGGCGCTAGGACGCAAGGTGAGAGTGTAGCCGGAAGGATCACCGGCGGCAGGAGCCATGTCCCAGACGTTGGCGTACTGCGTCGTTGCATCGAGGTCGCGAAACTGGGAGAGTCTGAGCGGGATCCACGTTGCGCACCAGGATGTGCGTGTCGTCCGCGCGGCGGACTTCATCGTAGTGGATATTTTTCGCGCGCAACTGCGTGGTGATGCGATCGACGATCTGGTCGGTCTCCTGGGCGATGGCTTCCTGCACCTGCACCTGGAGAATCAAGTGCGTGCCGCCCTGTAGGTCGAGGCCGAGCTTGATCTGGCGGGCGAAATTGTCCTTCACCTGCGCAAGGGAGGTGGGAAAGACCGGATAGCCGAAAAGAAAATAGAGGCAGAACAGAATTGCGGCAAGGATGAACAGCGCTTTCCACTTCAGATTGGGATTCATGGTCAGAAAGTAAGACGCGCCAAGGCGGCGACAGGGTGGGCATTATTTTGCATCTTCCGATGCCTCCACCTGCGCAATCGCCGCGCGCGCGATGCGAATTTTAACCTGCGGTTCGGCGGAGATTTTCAAAATCACGGAATCGCCGTCGATACCACTGATCGTGCCGTAGATGCCGCCGTTGGTGACCACCTTGTCGCCAGCCTTGAGCGCAGCGAGCATGGACTGCACCTTCTTGCGCTGCCGCTGCTGGGGCATGATCACCATGAAATACATGATGGCGAACATGAGGGCCAGCGGAATCAGAAAGCCGCCGAAGCCTGCCCCGCCGCCTGAAGCCTGAAAAAATAGGATCACTGCCACCATCGTGTTTTGAACCCGTCCTCAGTTGTCAGTTGTATGTTTTTAGTTCTTAGCTTTCAGCCTTCGTTCCCGGCTTCTAAATTCCCGGTCTCCAGATTCCAATTCCTGGCGCGCTTCGCTCCAGGAGAGATAGAAACACCTTGCCGCAGGCCAATCCCCGCGCTCCTGCTCCGCCGGCTTCTCTGATTTGGTGCCCCGCGGACGGCTCGCGCGCGACCCGATAGAAACCTCAGGCCTGAAAGCCTGAGCTACAGCAACTTCAGGCCGGACCTTCAGTATAGCGCGCGTGCATCTCAGATGAGAAATTCGCTAGGTTCCCAAACTCGATAGCCTCGCGGATTTGTCGCATTATGTCAAGGTAAAAGTGGACATTGTGGTGGGTGGCGAGGATCGCCGCGGTGAGTTCACCCGCAGCGAAAAGATGACGAAGATAAGCGCGAGTGTAGCGGCGGCAAACCGAACATGCACAATTCGAATCGATGGGCCGCTGATCCTGTGCGTAACGCGCATTCTTGATGAGCACGCGGCCTTCGCTGGTGTAGAGACAGGCGTGACGCGCGGCGCGCGTCGGCAGGACGCAATCCATCATGTCAATGCCGCGCGCGACGTAATCCGCGATCTGTTCCGGGCGGCCGACACCCATGAGGTAGCGCGGGCGGTCGGGCGGCAAAAGCGCGGTGACTTCGGCGGTCATTTCACAGGTCATTTCATGCGGCTCGCCGACGGCGAGGCCGCCAACGGCGTAACCGGGAAAATCGAGATCGAGCAGTTGGCGCGCGCTTTCGCGGCGCAAATCGGCAAAGGTGGCGCCTTGCACGATGCCGAATTGCCATTGCGGCAGGTCGCCGTTGCGGGGCGCCTGTTCGAGAAAATAAGCACGGGCGCGCCTGGCCCATTCCGTGGTGCGCTTCATAGCGGATTCGGCTTTGTCGCGGGGCGCCGGCGTCTCGATGCATTCGTCGAGGACCATGGCGATGTCCGAGCCGAGCGCGAGCTGGATTTCCGCTGCTTTTTCAGGCGTAAGAAGATGTTCAGAGCCGTCGAGATGCGAGCGGAAGCGCACGCCCTCATCGGAGATTTTTCGCAACTCGGAGAGACTGAAAACCTGATAGCCGCCGGAATCCGTGAGGATCGCTCGTGGCCAGGACATGAATTGATGCAGACCGCCAAGCTTGCGCACGATCTCATGCCCAGGACGCAGATAAAGGTGATAGGTATTCGCGAGGATGATTTCCGCGCCAAGTTCTTCGAGGGCTTCATGCCGAAGACCTTTGACACTCGCCTGCGTCCCCACGGGCATGAAAAAGGGCGTTTCAATGGTGCCGTGCGGCGTGGTCAGGCGGCCGCGCCGCGCACCCGTGGGATCGGTCTTCTTAACTTCGAAAGCAAACTTCATCCTCTAAGTGTATCAGGAGAAAATGAATGCCCAACCCGTACGCACGACGACGAATGCCGCCCAAACCGTGAAAGCGATGCTGAAGGATTTGCCGCCCTTGAGCTTTTTCGGATTTGTGGCGGCGAAGCCGATGGCCAGCAGAATCAGCGTCCAGATCGAGAAAATATCAAAGGACTTGCAGAGCGCGAGCAGCCATTTTGCGGTCCCGTCCGGTAGAAAGGCGGCAATATTCGTCGCGATGGGATTCTCGAGGTCCACGGTGCCCGGCTCCTTCAGATACAAGACCAGCAGGAAAATCGGGCTGCTGACAAGGCCGGTCAGAAAGGCGTGGGAAGTGATGGCCAAAGAAGTGCCATAGTTGGTGTTCGCGCCACCAAGCAAATTGTAAGCACCCCACATTACAAGGCCTACCAACAGCGCTCCAAGGACCGGGCCGAGAACTCCCATCACATAGGTGACAACCGGAGTGAACTTGGCGCCTGCTTCAATCCGCTGTTCTTTCTGGGCATCAGAGAGCTGTGCAGCTTGGGGGCTTTTTTCCATCTGCTGGCCGATGAATTCGCGCCAGTTGACCCGCTGATTGATAGCGAAGCTGACCGCAATGCTCAGAACCGTGAGAAGCGCAACGGGCAACACCCAGCTGGGCTTCCTGACGATATCTTCGAAGGTGCTCTTCGGTGAAAACAGCGCGCCGAAGATCCGGCCGAACGGACTCAGTGAAGCCTGCGCTTCGGACGCAGGAACAGGGGTTGTAGCCATCGAGGACTCCTCCACCACAAAACGGTGATCCACTCACTTGGAGAATGTTACGCACGACCCCAGCGAAAATTTCAGTGGGAGGATTCTAGCGCGTTCAGGGACGAGTTAACAGACATCAGTTATCAGTCCGGGGCCGCGAGGAGGCGCCGGGCGGACAGTCAGGCGCGGGGCAGTTCGGGGACGGCGGCCAGGAGTTCTCGCGTATAGTCCTGCTTCGGGTGGTGCAGGATTTCTTCGGCAGGGCCCGCTTCGACGAACCGTCCGGCGCGCATGACGGCGATGTGCGTGGCCAGTTGAGCCACGACGGGCAGGCTATGGGAGATGAATATGTAAGTGAGAGCGAATTCGCGCTGCAACTCCTGAAGCAAGAGCAGCACCTGGGCGCCGACGGAAACATCGAGCGCGGAAACAGGCTCGTCCGCGACGATCAGCTTGGGCTGAAGAAGAAGGGCGCGAGCGATGCCGATGCGTTGCCGCTGGCCGCCGGAAAATTCGTGCGGGTAGCGGCGCAAGGCGTTTTCATCCAGACCGACGCGCTCAAGCATTTTCAGGACGCGTTCTTGCCGATCGAGCGCGGGAAGACGTGGCTCGTAAATGGCGATCGGCTCGGCAACGATTTCTCCCACGCGCATCCGGGGGTTGAGCGAGGCGAAGGGATCCTGAAAGATCATCTGCATCTGGCGGCGCAGGGCACGGAGCTCCTTGCCGTGAATAGAAAGAAGATCGCGGCCCTCGAAACAAATTTCACCGCTGTCCGGATCGATGAGGCGAAGGAGCATGCGCGCCAGCGTGGTCTTCCCGCAGCCACTTTCACCGACGACGCCAAAGGTCTCGCCTCTGGAGACAGAAAAACTCACGCCATCGACGGCGGTGAAATTCGCGCCCGCCGATTCCTCGGCGAAGACACCACCCCCTCGCCGGAAAGTTTTTCGCAAGTCGCGCGCTGTGAGCAGAGTTTCCATCAGACGAGGATGCAGCGGGCGGCGTGATCGCCGGCGATGATTCGAAGCGCGGGAATGGCGGCGGCGCATTCGGCGCGGCGAAGGTCACAGCGCGGCTCGAAGGCGCAGCCGGGCGGCAGCGCGGTGAGTTGGGGGACAGCGCCGGGGATCGGCGTGAGCGCGCCGCGCTTAAGCGTCGGCGATGCTTTCAGCAGTCCCTGCGTGTACGGGTGTCGCGGCCTTGCGAGCACTTCGCGCGCGGGGCCTGTTTCGATGATGCGGCCTGCGTACATCACGGCCACGCGGTCGGCGACTTGCGCCACGACTCCGAGATCGTGAGTGATGAAGAGCAGGCCGAGTTGCAGTTCGCGCCGCAGGCGATCCAGCAGATCCAGAATTTGCTTTTGAACCGTGACGTCGAGGGCGGTTGTTGGCTCATCAGCGATCAGCAAGCGCGGTCCCCCGGCGACCGCCATGGCGATCATGGCGCGCTGCCGCAAGCCGCCGGAAAGCTGGTGCGGAAATTGCTCGGCGCGGGCTTCAGGCTCGGGAACCGCGGCGCGCCGCAGGGATTCAATTGCCTTGTCTCTTACCTTGCTGACTTGGAGTCGCGGCTGATGCGCACGAATTGCTTCTTCAATCTGCGCGCCTATGCGCATTACCGGATTCAGCGACGTCATGGGCTCCTGAAACACCATGGCGATCTCTCCTCCGCGCACATTGCGCCACTCGCGCTCACTCAGCGCCGTCAATTTTTTAGGTGACAATCCGGCCGCCAGCGTTGCCTCGCCACTCACGCGCGCACCGGGTGGAAGCAGTCCCATCAGCGCCAGGGACAGCATCGTTTTGCCGCTGCCCGATTCCCCGACCAGACCGAGCGATTCGCCAGCGCCGATGCGCAACGACACTTCGTTCACGGGCCGAACCCATCCCGCCGCCGTCGGCAACTCTACCGAAAGATTGCGCACTTCGAGCAATTCGCTCATGCGGCCATCATAGACATGTATTTCGAAACTCGAAATACGAAACTCGGCAGGATTTCCAATCGCCATAGAATGGATCCGCTAGCGCCGGGAAAACGGGATGACGAAATTCAGAGCCGTGTGCGTGGGGGAAAAACCGGCGGCCTTTTGAACTTTCAAGCCGCACTTTCGGCCGGCGGCAACTTCGTTTTCGATGGTCTGTTCTCTTGCGTTTCCTGCGACTGTTTTTCGGAGCGCAATTCCTCTTGCGGCTTCACACAATCCGCTGCCCCTACGGTAGTAATCTAGGAAGTCCCATGGCAACCGCGGCAACACACCGGGTGGACTGGACGCTGATCTGGGCGCAGCGCGGGTTCCGTTTTTTCTTTCTTGCGATGTTCGTGTCGCTGTTCGGCAGCGGCATGAATTTCACGGCCGTGAGCTGGTACATCCTGTCGGCCACGCACTCGACCGTGAAGGTCAGCTGGCAGGTCATCATCATGACGTTGCCGGGGCTTTTCATCCCGTTCATCGGCGGAGTGCTGATAGACCGCATTGACCGGCGCTACCTGGGCGTTTTGCTCGATCTGGTGCGCGGCTGTTTTGTTCTCGGCGCGGCGTACATCGCCTGGAGCGGGCATCTGCAGCTCTGGCATCTCTACGCCATGACGCTGATCACCGGAACAGGCTCAGCGATGTACTGGGCCACGGTGAACGCGCTGGTGCAGGAAGTGATCCCATCGAGCCAGTTCACGGGCGCCAACGCGGCCGTGCTGGTCGGGGTACAAAGCGGAATGCTGATTGCCGGAGCTTTCGTCGGCTTCCTTTATAACACGGCGGGAATCGCGGGAATCCTGGCGATCGATGGGGGTACCTATTTCGTCTCCGCCTACTGCTTGTATCAGGTGCGCCGCGGGTACGTCTCGCCGCGGGAGAGCCAGAAATATCCGCGCGAGTACAGCGAAGCAACGGAAGCGACTGCCGAGGCGCTGGAGAGCGGCGAAAACCCGGAGGTCGCGGAAGCGGGCCTTTCACTTGCCGTTTACGCAGACCTGAAGGAAGGTTTTTCGTACCTGAAGGAGCAGCCGCTGGTGCGCGCTCTGGGAATCACGCACGCGGTCATGATGGCGGGAGTGGTAAGCGCGAACGTCGTTCTGGTGGCGCTGGCGAACGATATTTTGCATGCGGGCGCGCGAGGGCTGGGCTTTTTGGAAACCGGCTGGGCCACGGGAGCGATCATCGGAGGTTTGATTGCCAGCCAGCTTCCGCAAACGCTGCGCATGCCGCTCTACGTTGCGGCGTGCGCCGGACTCGCCGCAGGCCACATGGCGACGCCGTTCGTGGCGTTTCTCGTGGGCGCAGTGGCGATGCAGATCTTGTTTGGATTTTTCCGGGCGCTCGGGGGAGTGGTGGCACAATCCTCTTTGATGTCCATCGTGCCGCGACATTTTATGGGACGGACGCAGTCCGCGATGGCGATTCTGACGACAGTGGTGCAACTGCTCATGAGCTTTGCGCTGGGATGGGTAGCGCAGGGTGCAGGCCTGGTCGCGGGGTATGCGCTGCTGGCCGTGCTCTATACGGGCGCGACCGTTTCTGCCATTCGTGCCCGGCAGCTCTTGCGATAATCTTTTCTGACAGCATCTCCGTTATCGCGAGGCCGACATGGAAATCCGCACGATTGAACCATTCCTGCAATATTTCGGAAGCGTGCGCCAGCGCACCATGCGCGTTGCGCGCTGTATTCCCCCGGACAAACTGGATTGGAGTTATGCGCCGGGAAAATTTACGCTCGGTGATTTGCTGCGGCACATCGCCGTGGCGGAGCGATTTATGTGGGCGGAGACGCTGTTGGGCCGCACGAGCCGATACACAACGCATGGCAAAGAGCTGGCCGACGGCTATGAAAACGTCATCGCGTTTATGGAGCGGCTACATGCCGAGTCGCTGGAAATCTTCGCGCAGCTGAGCGACGAAGAGTTGCAGCGCAAATGCAAAACGCCGGACGGCGCGGCAATCACGAAATGGAAATGGCTGCGACTCATGGTCGAGGATGAAATCCATCATCGCGGGCAGATTTATCTTTATCTGGGAAACATGGGCGTACCGACGCCGCCTCTCTATGGCTTAACTTCGGAAGAAGTTCGTGCCCGCGGGAGTGCCGGGTGACGTTGTGAGGCTAATTGGTTCAGCTTAATCCGAAGAAGGTGCGGGGGATGTCTCCGGAGGCGGTGGTGACTTCACGTTTTTTCCTCCCAGCAGATCCACGGCGGCCTGATAGAGCTTGGCGCGCAACTGGTAGCGTTCGTTGGCGCGGGTGATGTAACGCACGGCGATTTCGACGCCGCCGATAACGGGCTTCACGTTGATCGCGGGCGCAGCGGATAGAGCGCTCATCTGCCGCGAATGCGCGGCGTGCTGCCATTCCTGTTCGGCTTGCTTTGAGGTTTCCGCCGTCGCTTCGAGTACTTTCTTTTGAAGCGCGTCAATGAGCGCATAAGGATCCTGTCCCAGAGGCAAGACTACTTGCAATTCATCCCAGAGCCACTGGCCGGAAGTCGAAAAATTGAAGTAGTGGCCCTCGATGGCAAAGCTGTTGGTGAAGGTCACGCGCCGGCCGGTGGGATGGCCGGAATCGGTCCAATTTCCGGTTTCGAGCAAAACGGTGTGAAACATGCCGAGCTCGACGACTTCGCCGGTCACACCGTTGATCTCCACCCAATCGCCGATGCGGATGCCGTTCTTACCCATGAGAACAAACCAGCCGAAGAATCCAATGATGAAATCCTTCAGCGCCACCGTGAGACCAGCACCGGCGAGGCCGAGAAACGTTCCGAGTTGCTGCGGCGGTCCGAAAATCACGAGCAGGATAAAGAGCACCGCACATACTTGAACCGCTACGCGCGTTACCGTGCGTAATGTTTCGACCTGCCGGCGATCCAGGGAGGTCTTTCCGAGCAAGCGTTCCAGCCAGCTATCGAAAAACAGTCCGAGCAACAAGATTCCAAGAATGATGGCCAGCCCCGTCAGCACGCGATGCAGCACGGCACGCTGCTTGCCCGCAATCACGTCTATCCAATTGCCATAAACTTCCGCCAGTTGCTTCTGGTCGTCGATGCGCTGGTCAAAGCCCGCTAGCGCTTTCGCGTCGGCAGAGCGGCGTTTTGTCGCTTTCAGCATCGCCTTGGATTCTTCCCTGCCGCTGTTCTCCCTCGTTGCATCAGTGGAAGAAGAGGTTTGTGCGGCGGTCTGGGCACTCGGCCCGGTGGATTGACTTTTCTCCGGGGTGAACTGGGCCTCAAGCGCGTTGTGCTTCGCCGAAAACGAGGCCGCCAACGACTCCGCCTGTTGTTTCGCGCGCCACAGTTCCAATTGTTTCTGATGGAGTGCCGACCACTGCTGAAACCGGTGAATCAACCCACGCTCTTCAACCACCGCAGTAACGGTCACCTTGCTGCTGTCAGAGACCTGCGAAGCTGCTTCGTGCTCTTCCACCATGGTCTGGATGCGGCCCTGCGGATCACCTCCGGCGCGAATTAAGTCCTGCTTCGCATCATCAACCTCGTCCTGATCCAACTCGAGCTGGGCCTTCGCCTGATCGAGCTGATCATCCACCCTGTCTTTCTTTTCTCCGCTGGCTTTGTCCTCTTCGGCCGTCAATGCCTTGACCTGCGCTTCGTCCGATTCCAACGCTCTCTGCGCCTTCTGCAGGCGCGCCTGGATCGTCTTGGCTTCGGCGCTCAACAGCGGCGGATGCTCCTCTGCATCGCGCACAGCCGCGGCAAACGCCAGGTCCATCTCCTTATCCCCAAGCCGCAACGCTTCCTGGGCAAACGTCAGCTCCTCGGCGCTCACTGGCATCTGCGCAAGTCTTTGGGCCGTCAATAGAGGAGTTTGGTCAACGATGGGAATCTGTGCCGCACCAGCAAGTTTCAGGTTCCCCATGTTCCGCGGCGCGGCGGGCGGTTGGCCGGTGCGGAATAAGCCGTAGACGGTAGAGCCCAACAGCAGCACTAGAACGATCGCAACAACTTCTTGCTTACTTTTCATAAATTGAAGAGTCCGTATTCATTCTAGACAGCCACGCGGAACCACACAAGAAAACAAGTTTCTGACTGGCGCAACAATGCAATCAGGGGAATCGTCCAGCATCCTCTTTCCCAGAAACTTACTTTCTCGCTACAAAATGCGATTTTCTAATCCAACAGTGAATTTCCTGCGCTAGCCTTGAGTCAAGAGGCCCGTTTTGGATATACGCCTGCCTAGGGTGACTTTCATCTTGTTGGCGCTATACGCGGCCATTCATTTTCCCTCGTATTATTCACAACTGCCAGCTGTGGTGGCTTCGCACTTCAACGGGCGCGGCGTGGCCAATGGCTGGCAGACAAAGCCAGCTTTCTTTACCGTCTTTGTTGGTGTGAGCGTTCTGGCCGCGGTTGTTGGGTTTGGTCTGCCGCGGATTATCATGGCGGTGCCTGTGGAACTGATCAATCTTCCGAACAAACAGTACTGGCTTGCACCGGAACGTCTCGCGGAAACGCAGGAGTTCTTCAGCACGTATTTTGCTTGGTTCGGATGCGCCGTCTTCCTTATTGTAATTCTTACCTTCGACTATGCGGTGCAGTCTAATCTGCATCCGGAGAATCAACCCGACCCAGCCCGCATGTGGTACATGCTCGCCGGATTTTTAGTGTTCATGATCGGATGGATCATTCGGATGCTAATGAAATTCCTCCGCCCGCCGCAGGACAATTCTGTTCGCTAACAAAAACGCCCCGACTTAGTCGGGGCGTTTTTAGTTTGAGTCATTCTGAACTGTCTATAGGTAATCGCGCGAGGGACCTTCGAGGAAGGCGCGCAGCTTGCGCGAACGCGACGGATGCCGCAGCTTGCGCAGCGCCTTCGCTTCGATTTGACGGATGCGCTCGCGCGTAACCGCGAACGACTGGCCGACTTCTTCGAGCGTGTGCTCGCTGCCGTCGTCCAGGCCGAAGCGCATCTTGATGACTTTTTCCTCGCGCGGTGTCAGGGTCTTCAGCACCGAAGAGGTCTGTTCTTTCAGGTTCAGGTTGATGACCGCATCGGACGGCGACACAACGGCCTTGTCCTCGATGAAATCGCCGAGATGCGAATCTTCTTCCTCGCCGATCGGAGTTTCCAGCGAAATCGGCTCCTGCGCGATCTTCAGGATCTTGCGCACCTTGGACACCGGGATGTCCATGCGCTTGGCGATTTCTTCGCTGGTCGGCTCGCGGCCCAGCTCTTGCACGAGCTGGCGGCTGGTGCGCACCAGTTTGTTGATCGTCTCGATCATGTGCACCGGAATGCGGATGGTGCGCGCCTGGTCGGCAATCGCGCGAGTAATGGCCTGGCGGATCCACCACGTTGCGTACGTCGAAAACTTATAGCCGCGGCGCCACTCAAACTTGTCCACGGCCTTCATCAATCCGATGTTGCCTTCCTGAATCAGGTCGAGGAACTGCAATCCGCGGTTCGTATACTTTTTCGCGATGGAAACGACCAGCCGCAGGTTGGCTTCGATCAATTCTTTCTTGGCTTGTTCGGCTTCCGCTTCGCCGCGGTGGATGAACGTCAGCGTCCGCTTCAGCTCGGTGAGGCCGACTTCGCTGGCCTCTTCGATATCTTTCAATTCCGTGCGGCGCGTGCGCAGTTCTTTGCGCGCTTCCGCAGCGACGTCTCCCTTGGCCACGTCGGCGCGGCGCTCCAGGCGCCCCGCTTCGCGTTCCAGCGATTGCAGCCGCTCGACCGTGCCGCGCATCTTGTCGATCAGCCGCTTCTTTTCAAAGGGGTTGAAGTCAATGTCGCGGATGGCGACGGAAATTTCCACGCGGGTGCGCGCCACATCCCATTTCGCGCGGATGTATGGCTTCTTTTTCGATTTCGCGGTCTTTTCGAGTTTCGACGCCTGCTTCAGCGCCGTCTCGTAAAGTTTCGCAATCTTGTCGATGTACTTGAGGGTCTGCTTGGTCTTGTTGGCGATCTTTTCTTCGGTCAGCTCTTCGTCGTCGAACTGCACGATCTCTTTGATCGACCGCACGCCCTTGCGCAGATCATCGCCGACGGCAATCAGCTCTTTAATGACGATCGGCGAGCGAGTGATGGACTTCATCACCACGAGCTGCCCGCGCTCAATGCGCTTGGCGATAGTGACTTCGCCCTCGCGCGTCAGCAGCGGAACGGTGCCCATCTCGCGCAGGTACATGCGCACCGGATCGTTCGTCTTTTCCAGCGATCCCGGCGTCAAATCCAGATCGCTGCTGCCTTCGTCGGAGTGCGCGTCGTCCTTGACGACGGCGTCGCGCTCGCCCGCCTCTGCGGAAACTTCCACCGCGCGCGCCGCTTTCGCTGACGCTTGATCCTCGTAAATCTCGATCCCGTTTCGTTCAAAAGTTGTCAGGAGATCGTCGATCTCTTCCGAGGAATGCACCTCTGCCGGAAGCGAATCGTTGACTTCATCGTAGAGCAAGTAGCCGCGCTCTTTGCCCACGGCAATGAGCTGGCGTACCGCATCGTATTTCTCTTCAAGACCCACTGCTGCCACACATCCCTCCCACAATCGGAACGCAATACCAAGCACTTACGGGCATGCCGGGAATCATCTTCATTCGCAGAAACATGCTAAGGCTGGCGCGCAGGCGCAAACCACGGGGGAATTATCCCAGAAGATCGCTCGCTTTTTTATTTGAAGCCCTCTGCGCCGCGCCGCTCGCTCGCCGTCGGCCCCGTGCGTTGCCCGCGTTCCGCACTTTGGGGGCCCGGCCCCTGCCGTTAAATACACCTATATAGATGCGCTTAACGGCCAAACCGTTACTCTCGAAACCCTATTACGCTACACGTTTAAGTCCCACTGCGTCAACGCTTTAATTTGTGGAAATCCGTGGATGAGGCGCCGCCTCCCTTTCGCACGGTACCCTTAGATCCGGCAAAGAATTCTCCCCTGCGACGCGGTCCTCCATGCGCCACGGATCTTTCTCGAACTCCAGCACTTAGCGATTTACCGCGCGGCCGCCAGCCGCCGCATCAGTTCCTGTTTCTTTTCTAATAGCCCGCGCAACTCCGGCCCAGGCGGGCTTGCCTCAATGCTGCGCTGCACGTCCGCAAGCTCCCGCTCGGCCTGCCGGTGCTGCAGCGCCTCGATGCAGCTAAGCGCCTCTTCCCAGGTCGGCTCGTGTGCCTCTTCGAACAAAATCTCGAAGAGCAAGCGCCGGTCGCGCTCCTCTAGCACAGCCGCCACTTCGGTGGCCTGCAGCCCCTCACCGGAAAGGCTGGCGATCACCAGCGCAGCAAATATCTTCTCAGTTTCCAACCCGTGATACAGCCGGGCGTTTTGCAGATGCTGGGCAAGTTCATGACGGAAGCCTTCGGCCTCGGCCAGCATTCGAATCAGCCGCCTTTCCACGGGCTTGGCCGCGCGGCCGACGAGTTCCGGCTGGGTCTTCACTTCGCTGCGGCGTTCCGCCGCGGCTTTGCTCAATGCGGCGCGCAACACCGGCTCATCCAGCCGGAGCTGCTGCGCGATTCTCGTGGCCCACTCGGAGCGCAGAATGCGGTTCGGAATTCTCTGCACGTAGGGCAAAAGAAAATTCACCGCGCGCAATTTTCCTTCGCCGGTCGTCAAATCCATCTGCCGCGCCCGCGCGATTAGGTAGTCCACGTACGGCGGCGCTTCCTTTAGAAGTTTGAGATATTCCTCCGCGCCTTTTTCGCGGATGAATAAATCAGGATCAGCCTTTTTAGTACCGACGGGTGGAAGCGCGAGCACGCGCACTTCGAAGTCCTGCTCGAGCAAAAGCGAGAGCGAGCGCTCCGTGGCCGATTGTCCCGCCGCGTCCGGGTCGTAATTCACAATGACGCGCCGCGTGAATCGCCCGAGCAATTTGATTTGCGCCTCCGCAAGGCTAGTTCCACAGCTCGCCACGACGTTGCTGATCCCCGCGCGCGCCACCGCGATCGCATCCATGTAACCTTCGACAAGAATCGCGAAATCCTGCCGGCGGATGCCTTCTTTCGCGCGATCCATGTGGTAGAGCACGTTGCTCTTCGAATAGATCGGCGTTTCCGGCGAGTTCAGATACTTCGGCTGGTCGTCGCCCAGCGCCCGGCATCCAAACGCGACGATTTTTCCCGATTCATTCGAAATGGGAAACGTGATGCGCCGGCGGAACCGGTCAAAAAGCTTTCCGCTCGAATCGCGCGAGACGAGCCCCGATTCCACCAGCAACTTTTCGTTGTACTTGCTTTTCAGATGCCGCAGCAGCGCATCCCCTCCGCTCGGCGCATAACCGATCCCGAACCGCGCCATCGCATCCTTGTCCAATCCGCGGTCCTCGAGATACGCCCGCGCCGCTTTTCCTTCCAGCGTCCCTTCCATCTGCTTCACGAAAAACGTCTCCGCCTCGCGGTGCATCTCCACCAGCGCCGAGCGCTGCTGATTTTCTTTCCGTTCCTCCGGCGAGCGCTCCTTCGGCCGCGGAATGGAAATCCCGCACTTCTCCGCGACCGCTTTCACCGCTTCCGGGAATTCGCACTTCTCCATGTCCATCACAAAGTTGTAAACGTCGCCGCCCTTGTGGCAACCGAAGCAGTAAAAGATCTGTTTAATGGGTGAAACCGTGAACGAAGGAGTCTTTTCCTGGTGGAACGGGCACAGCCCGCTGAAGTCTTTCCCGGTTTTCTTCAGGCGGACGTATTCCCCCACGACACGGACAATGTCCGCCTGTTGCTTCACCTTCTCCGCGAATGAGCCTGCTTCTGCCATGGTGTTCGATCTATGACCGCAATTCTACAACCGTGATGGCTTTCCCGCCGTGCTCTTCGGTTTCGAACGCCGATCGCTCAACGAGAGGATGTTTTTTTAGGAATTCCGCGAGGCCTTTTCGCAAAGCGCCGGTTCCGTGGCCGTGAATGATCCTCACTCGCGATTTGTTGGCCAGTGCCGCCTCATCCAGAAACTTATCCACGCGCTCGCTGGCTTCTTCGACAGTCAATCCAATGACGTTGATTTCATCCGACGTGGATCCTTCCCCGGGCAACGCCGTGACCGTCACGTTTTGCCGCTTGGCGGAAGGTGCACTGTCCTTAGCCGAAGGTGGTACGGCCTCGGCTCCAACGATTTCATCGAGCGCCACCTTCATGCGCAGCGGCCCGGCTTCAATCTCCGCGGAGGAGCCATCCAGGCGCCGAAAAATGACCGGCTTGCTGAATCCGCGCACGCGAATCCGTGCGCCGGACTGCAGCCGGCCGGCATTGACCGCTTCCCCGGAAGCCGCCTGAACACCCAGATCGGCTTGCGACTCCGAAATCGTCTGCACAACCGCGTCGTTCAGCTCTTCGCGCGCTTCGCTCCGCGCGTCCTGCATTCTGCGCCGCGCCGTTTTCTCCATCTGCGCGCGCACGTCGCGTTCTTTCACGGCTCCGACGACCCGCGAGACATTTTCCTCGAAGCGCTTCTGCAGCTCCGCGAATTGCGCTTCCAACTCCTTAATCCGCTTCTGCTGGCGTTCCACCCACTCCGTGCGCAGCTTCCTGCGCTCTTCCTCCAGCGCATGCCGCTCCGTGGTCATCTGCTGCTGCAGCCGGTCCAGTTCATCGCGGCTGCGATGTAGATACGCGATCAAGTCCGCGGCTTCCCGCGATTCGGGAGCCAGCAACGATCTCGCATGTTCAATGATGGCCTTCGCCACGCCCAAACGCTGCGCAATGGCAATTCCGCTCGACCCTCCCGGCACGCCCACTATCAAACGGTACGTCGGCCGCAAATTCACGTCGTCAAATTCCACCGCGGCATTCACCACGCCCGGCGTCGTCGAAGCGTAAGTCTTCAGCCGATCGTGATGCGTCGTCGCCAGCACGATGCAGTTTTTCGCGCGAAATTCATCCAGTAGCGCCACGGCCAGTGCCGCGCCTTCTTCCGGCGCCGTGCCCGTGCCCATTTCATCCACTAGCACGAGCGAATTCGGCGTCGCCTCTTCCAACATGCTATTCAGATTCAGCATGTGCGCTGAAAACGTAGAGAGGTCCGCCGCAATCGATTGCTCGTCGCCGATATCCACGAGCACGCGGTCGAACATCGGCAGCACCGCACGCTGCGCCGCCACGGGAATTCCCGATTGCGCGGCGAGCGCCGCCATTCCCGTCGTCTTCAGCGCGACGGTCTTGCCGCCCGTGTTTGGGCCGCTGATCACCAGCACGCGCTCTTCTCCCCCGAGCGACAGCGTCATGGGAACGATCGCGCGATTCTCCCTGCGCAGCTTGTCCTCCAGCACGGGATGCCGCGCGCCTTCCAGGCGCAATTCATTGGTCCCGGAAAATTCCGGCATTGCAGCGTCAAAATCCTGCGCGAATCGCGCCCGCGCAAAAACGCTGTCGAGCTCCGCAATCGTTCCGGCGGCCGCGAGTAGCGGCCCTTGCACCCTCTGCAGCCGCTCCGTCAGCTCGCGCAAAATTCGCAGGATTTCCGCGGCCTCATCCTCGGCAAGCTGCACGAGCTGGTTGTTCGATTCGACGGTCTCGAACGGCTCCAGGAAGACCGTTTGCCCGGTAGCACTCGCTCCATGCACCACGCCCGGAACGCTGCGCCTTTGCTCGGCCCGCACGGGAATCACGAAACGATCGTTCCGCAACGTGACGTAGTCTTCTCCCGCCTCTGCCTGCCGCGCGCGCAAAATCTGCTTCAGCGTTTTCTGGATCGATTCACGCGTCTGCATGATGCTCACGCGAATCCGCCGCAGCGCCGCTGACGCGTCATCGCTGATCTCGCCATTCGGCAGCACGCATCGCCGGATCGCCGCGTGCACCTCGCGGAAATCAATCAGAGAAGCGGCCCGCGCCGCCAATAACGGAAACTTCGCCGCGTCTTCACGAAACTGCTGCCGCAGCCAACTGGTTGTTTCCAGCAGCGAGGCCGCGTCGAGAAATTCGCCCGGCTCCAGTATGATGCCCGGCCCCTCGATCCGTTCTAGCCAGCCTTGGGGATCAGCGAGTGCGCCGAATCCCAGCTCGCGCCCCGCGCGCAGCCATTCACGGGCCTCGCGAATCAGCACGAACGCTGAATCCAGCGCCGCGCGCTCCATCCCCGGCTCCAGTGCATCCACACTCCGCCGCCCAAGGGCACACGTTGTCCGCAGCCGCAGCAATTCCCGCAGCTGGTCAAACTCGAGTACTTCCTGTGCCGTCCGGGACATCGTCAGGCCTGTTTCAATTTCTTCGTCAGATGATTTGCCGCCTCGCCTGGCGTCGCTGCCAAATGCACCAGCCGGCCGTTCGCTTCTCCCCAGGACGCCGGATGTCCCAACTCCACTTCCCGCACCCGCTCCAGAATCGGCTGCCAGAAATCCCCGAGTACCGCGAACGGCTTCCCATTCATCACCGATTTATTCAGCATCTCCCAAACTACCGCCAGTTCCACCAGCGTTCCCGTCCCGCCCTTGCACGCTACAAACCCGTCCGCCCGGCGGATCAATTCGAATAATCTCTCTTCCCAGGTCTTCACGCGCACTTCGACGTCAATCCACGGATTGAGCTTCGCGGCGCTGAAAAATTCCGCGCTCACTCCGTAGGTTTTCCCACCCGTCTCTTTCGCTCCTCGAGAAACCGCTTCCATCACTCCGCCGTAGCCGCCGCTGCAGACGGCGAAGCCATGCTTTGCCAAAGCTCGCCCCAGCACGCGCGCCTCTTCATAATCCGCGTCTCCTTCGCGCGGCCGCGAACTCCCGAACACCGTGACAATCAGCTCGCTCTTCATCTCACGCTTCCCATTTCACCGCGGATGCTTGTGCGCCATTCCGCGCCTCGGCGGCATCACGTCGAATTCCTCGATCATCGCCACGCATAGCCCGGTCAACGCATCCGCCGCTTCATGATTCTTCCCGCCTTGATTGTTGCTCAAGAACGAAAAGATCAGCCGCCGCCCGCCCGTCGTTTCCGCGAATCCCGAAAGCGTTCTCACGTGTTCGACCGAGCCGGTCTTCGCGTGAATCCGCCCTGCCGCCGGCGTGTTCTTCATGCGGTCTTCCAGCGTGCCATCCACTCCAGCCACCGGCAACGAATCATAGTAGGGCCCGAACCAGGGCTGCTTCTGCGCATACGCTAGCAGCGTCACGATCGCCCGCGGCGTCGCCAGGTCGTGCCGCGACAATCCGGATGCATCCGATTGCACCACGTCCTCCGGCGCGATCCCCGCCGTTGCATAGAAATCCGCCGGGACTTTCGCCAAGTCCTCCGGCGTGGCCCACCAGCCGTTCTGCCGCGCGACCGTTCTCAGCAACATTTCCGTGTGCAGATTCTGGCTGATTTTATTGATGAGCTTGACCGCCTCGCTCAGCGGGACGGAATCGTGTTCCGCCAGCACCACCGGATCACCAGCAAGCTCTGCAGGATCGTGCCGCGCCCTCGCGGTACCCTCTATCTTTACTCCGCGCTCTTCCAGGAGACGCTTCAACGTCACGGCGGCATGCTGCGCCGGCTCTTCGATCGCCAGGATCAGTTTCCGCGGCGCGCCCTTCGCCGGCAAACTGCCCTGCACGACGACGAGATTCGCCCCAGGCTCCCGTCGCAGCGTCAGATCCGACTTCACGTCCGCGGCCGAGGTCACCAACTCATTCCGGACCGTAAAATCCGGCGTCCCCGGAATGACCATCGCTTGCACGGGATTGCCCGCTCCTTCGCCCGGCGTGAGGGTCAGCATGACTGTGTTATCGTCCACGACGATCGCTGAAATCGCCGCGCCGTACTCCCATACCATGTCATCGATTTCCCAGCCGCTCGGATAGCGTTCCCGCGGAAAATAACTGTCATCGCCGATCACGTCTCCTGAAATCTCTTTCACCCCCTTGGCCACAAGCCCATCCGCCAGTTCCGCAAGCACTTTCTCCGGCGGCCCGTCAAACTCCTCTTTCAGCTGATACGGAAATTTCCGGTTCGAAAGATTTGGATCGCCGCGGCCCACCAGCACCAGGTCTCCATTCAATCGCCCATCCGCCGAAACCGTCCCCGGCGTTTCTAAGGTCGTGTGGTAGCGGTAGTCCGGCCCCAATTTCGCAAGCGCCAGCGCCGTCGTGAACAGTTTCATATTCGAAGCCGGCACGAAATACTTGTCGGCATTCTGCTCGTATAGGATATCGCCGCTCGCCGCATCCACGATCAGCAGTCCCCACTCGCCCTTGCTCGCCGCACCCGCGCCGAGAAGACCCTGCGCTCGCTCCGCGAATTTCGCCGCGGCTCTCTTTGCCGCAAAACCTTCCTTTTTCGATCCGCAACACTCGCCATCCGTTTTCGCTTGCGCCAGCAAACGCGGCGCACTCGCGAACAGAAACGCCATGCTCAGCGCCGCTGTTGCACTCCACCGCTTCATCGTCCCGGCCGTTTTCATTTGCGTTCGCGAATCGCTCCTTATGGAAAAGTATAGTCGAAACGCAACGCAATCCGTCGCCCGCACGTCTCATTCACTGGTCGACCCCTTGCAATTGTCAGCCTTCCATCCCAATCCCAAGGTTGCGCCCGGCCCCCGGGCGCTCTATGATGCCTTAGCCCAGAAAACTATGACGAGGTGCATTGTGATCCAGCGTTTGATTTCTTCTCTCCTGGCTTTTGTGCTGGTTGCTCTTCCTCTCTCCGCAAAAGACGATAAAAAAGAAACCGATCGTCTGGAAAACTGCGGAACCGTCCTCAAGGAAATTCTCGACATTCCAGATGACATTCCCCAGGACCTGCTCGACAAAGCGGAATGCGTCATCGTTTACCCTTCTGTCCTTAAAGCCGCATTTGGCATTGGCGGAAGCTACGGCCGCGGCGCGATGACCTGCAGGACCGGCGAGCACTTTACCGGCCCTTGGGGCGCTCCCACGATGATGGCTCTGGAAGGCCTAAGCATCGGATTCCAACTCGGCGGCCAGGCTACCGACTTTGTTCTCCTGGTCATGAATCCGCGCGGTGCCAAAGCCATTCTCAACAACAAGGTCAAGCTCGGCGCCGATGCCTCCGCCGCCGCCGGCCCCAAGGGCCGGGACGCCGAGGCCGCAACGGATGTCACCATGCGTGCTGAGGTGTTGTCCTATTCGCGGGCACGCGGGCTATTCGCCGGAATTTCCTTGGAAGGCTCGACCGTGCGCCCAGACAGGAACGCAAACGAGGAAATCTACGGCAAGAAGGTCGAAGCGGAAAACATCGTTCGCAAAGGCGCCGTTGCCGTGCCGCCCTCCGGTCAGGCCTTGATTGCGCTCCTGAATAAGAAGTCGCCGAAGAATCTCTCGGACCCTGCCTCTTTGAAAGAGTAGACCGAAAACACTCCTCGTAACACGGGATACCCCGGCTCACGCCGGGGTATCTTGCTTTAGAAGCGCGCAGGACGGGGCTGCTCTGCTAAAGAAATAAACCATCGGAGCATTCTTGACGTTTGTGATATTCTGACCTATAGTCATTTATGAGTATTGGTCATTATGCTCCCTTCTTCAAACTCCTCCGCCCATCCCAGTTCTCCCACCCTCGACCCTGCCTTGGATCGCCGCCAGCGCCGCAGTTCTGAAATTCGCGAGCGCCTCTTTCGCGCCGCCTTGGACGTCTTTGCCAGAAAAGGATTTACCGAATCCACCGTCGAGGACATCACCAATTCTGCTGATGTAGGCAAAGGCACCTTTTTTAACTACTTCCCCAGCAAAGAGCACATCCTTCTGGCTTTCGGAGAGATGCAACTGGAAAGGTTGCAGGCCGCTGTGGAAAGCGCTCGTCAATCCGATGAGCCCATGCCGGTATTCCTGCGCGCCCTCCGCGCCCGGATGACCGAGGAACCCGCGCGAAACCCCGCAATCGTCCGCGCCATTCTCCAGGCCAACCTTTCGAGCCCACCTGTTCGGGAGGCCATGGCGAAGAACCACGCTCGCGGCCAGGCTCTTCTTACGCAACTCATTCTGCTGGGGCAGGATCGCGGTGAAATTCGCAAAGATGTTCCCGCGACGGATCTAGCTTCCGTTTTCCGGCAAACCGTTTTTGGCACTCTGCTCCTATGGTCGCTTTTCGGGGATGCCACGCTTCCCGAGCGCATTGACACCGCCCTCAAAGTTCTTTGGACCGGACTGGCGCCGCGCGAAACACTTCCGGCAGCGTCGCGAGATTCGTCTTCAATCCCGGGAGAGTAGTTCATGAACCGCAAGCGTATCTTCCTTATCCTCGTTATTGCCGTTGCCGTTGCGGTGACCGCGCTGTACGCCACCTGGTTCCGCCGCGATACCGCGCTGCAAGGTTCCGGCACCGTGGAAGCCCGCGACATCCGCGTCGGCTCCAAAGTCGGCGGCCGCATTGAGAAGGTTCTTGTCCGGGAAGGCGATTCTGTTCAGCCCGGCCAGATTCTCATCACCTTTGACGACAAGGAGTTGCAGGCTTCGCTCGAGCAATCCCGCGCCAACGCGGAAAAAGCCGAGCGCGGCTATCGTCCCGAGGAAATTGCCGAAGCCCGCGCCGCTGCCGCTCAAGCCAAAGCCGATTACGAGTTGAAGAAGCACGGCTACCGCCAGGAAGATATCGCCGCCGCCGAAGCCGAACTCGACCGCACGAAGGCCGACGAAATCCGCACGCACCTGGATTTCAACCGCTACGAAACCTTGGCAAAAAAGGATCTCGTTTCCAAACAGCAGCGCGACTCCGCCGAGGCCAACTGGAAAATGGCCCTGGCCCAGCAGGACAATGCGCAGCACAAACTGGATGAGTTGCGCCGTGGCTACCGCCCTGAGGAAATCGCGTCCGCGGAAGCACGTTACCGCCAAACGCAGGCAACACTGGATAAATTTGAGCGCGGGTACCGCCGCGAAGAGGTTGATCTCGCGAAGGGAGCCTATGCCTACGACGAGGCGCGCTTCCGCGAGCGCCAAGTCAGCTCTCCCGCCGCCGCGATCGTCGAAGTTCTCGATATCCGCCCGGGGGACCTCATCGCGCCGAACACGCCCGTTGCCACGCTTCTCGAGCGCGATCAGATTTACGTCCGCATCTATATCCCCGAGACCGAAATCGGCCGCGTGAAACTGGGCGAGAAAGCGGATATCCGCGTCGATTCCTTCCCCAAGCAGACCTTCAACGGTGTCGTCGAGCAAATCAATCAGCAGGCCGAATTTCTGCCGCGAAACGTGCAGACCCGCGAGGAACGCGTCCATCAGGTCTTCGGCGTGAAGATCCGCATTGATGACCCCACAGGCCGCGTACGCGCCGGCATGGCCGCCGACGTCACGTTGTCAGCGGGGAACTGATCTCATGGCTGCCACCCCGCAAACTCCCGTTGAAGCCGCTATCGCCGCCGAGAATCTCGTCCGACGCTTCGGTGATTTCACGGCCGTCAACGACATCAGCTTCCGCGTCGGAAAAGGGGAAATTTTCGGCTTTCTCGGTCCCAACGGCAGCGGAAAAACCACCGTGATTAAAATGCTCACGGGTCTTTTGCCGCTCAGCGGCGGCAACGCCCGCGTCGAAGGTCTGGACGTTCGCACCGATTCCGAGGCCATTCGCGAGCGCATCGGCTACATGTCACAGAATTTCAGTCTCTATTACGACCTGACCGTCACGGAAAATTTGCAGTTCTATGGCCGCATCTACGGCCTGGAACCCGCGCGCCTCAAGCGCCGCATCGAGGAAGTCGTCGAGCTGAACGGCTTCGCTCCTTATCTGAATCGCCTGGCCGCCCAGCTTTCCGGGGGATGGAAGCAGCGCCTCGCCCTCGGCTGCGCCATGCTGCATGAACCCAAACTCCTCTTTCTCGATGAACCGACAGCCGGCATCGATCCCGTCGCGCGCCGCCAGCTTTGGGATCTTCTGTTCGAACTATCCGGACACGGCATCACGTTCTTCGTCACCACGCACTATATGGACGAAGCCGAGCGTTGCAGCCACGTCGCCTACATCTATTTCGGTAAGATCATCGCCGACGGCACGCCCAATTCCCTCCGGGAGCTTCCCGACGTTCAGCCCCACGGCACCTTGCGCGTCGAAATCATCACCCCCGAGGTTACGCGCGCTTTGCGCTTCGCCCGTCAGCTCACGGGAATCCGCAGCGCCACCATTTTCGGGCAATCCATTCATGCCCTCATCGACGACCACTTCGACCTTGACGATCTCCGCGAGCAGCTCTTGAAAAACGGTATTGCCGTCGCCGAGATCCGCCCGCTGGCCCCCAGCCTCGAGGACGTCTTCGTCGAGCTCACTTATAAGCATCAAGCCTTACTGGAGGCCGCTCGTGACTAACGTCTTCCGCGGCTTTGGCGCCATCTTTTACAAAGAAGTCCTCCACGTCAGGCGCGACTTCTCCACTCTTTTCTTTTCCCTGATCATTCCCCTTCTGCAGATGTTTCTCCTCGGCTTCGCCATTGACACCAACATCCGCCAGATCAATACCGTCGTCTTCAATGCCGATGGCCGCCGCGAAAGCCGTGAACTTCTCGACCGTCTCACGAATTCCGATACGTTCCACATCATGCGCTACGTCGAAAGCGACCGCGCCCTCAACGACACCATCATCTCCGGCCGCGCCCGCGTCGGCATCAAAATCCCCGTCGACTATTCCGACCGGCTCCTCCACCAGATGAGCGCGCAGGTCCTCGTCCTCATCGACGGCTCGGATTCCTCCGTTGCGGGACAGGCCATCAACGTCACCACGGCCATCGGCCTCGACGAATCCTTGCGTCGCGTTTTGAAGGATCGCTCCACCTTCGCCGTGGACATGCGCCCCAAACTTCTCTTTAATCCCGATTCCCGCTCGCCCAATTTCTTTCTCCCCGGCCTCACCGCCATCCTCCTCCTTAACGTCACCACGTTTCTCACCGCCTTCTCCATCGTCCGCGAAAAAGAGCGCGGCACCCTCGAACAGCTTTTCGTCACTCCCGTTCGGCCCATGGGTTTGCTTCTCGGGAAGCTCCTTCCCTACCTCGGCATCGGCTTCTTTGAGCTGACCCTTATCCTCACCTTCATGCGTTTCGTCTTCCAGGTGCCCATCCATGGCGACGTCTTTATCCTCGCTTTCCTCTCCCTGCCCTATCTTTTCGTGTCGCTCTCCATCGGCATCCTCATCTCCAGCAAAGCCAATTCCCAGGCCGAAGCCATGCAGCTCGCTTTTCTCACCATCCTTCCGAGCGTTTTCTTTTCCGGCTACATCTTCCCGCGCGAGACCATGCCTCCTTTCTTCTACGCGCTCAGCTATTTCGTTCCTGCCACTTATTTCATCAACATCACCCGTGGCGTCATCCTCCGCGGCGCCGGACTAATCCACCTCTGGACCGATGGCCTCGCCCTCTTCGCCATGGGCACCGTCCTCCTCATCCTCGCCGCTCGCCGCTTCCAGAAAAAAGTCATCATGGCGTGAGTCTTCGCCGGGCTAGCGGATCCGCTTGAGACGGCTCAGTGGCCCATGTTTCCCACATCCCCGTTTGCGGCCAGCGGCGGCTACTCGTCGAGTAACGCGACCACACAGGAGTTAGCCCACTTGTGTTATATAAAACGCTCTGTTCGCGATGCTCGGCCGGGTTGGTACCTCCCCAAAGGAGACTCCAGTTAGGCTGGTCAGATGAGCACCTCGCTAAACAACGCGGAAGTGGCCAATCGCTTCGCCTCAGTCGCACACGAATTTTGTAGCGCTATCGACTCTGCGCCCAATCTGGACAGAATCGAACTGCTTGTGCAGGTTTACAGAATACTTCCTCAACTAATTAGCGAGGCTATTAGTTTGCCAAATATGGAACTAAATGACGATGAAAGCCAAGAGGAAGAAAGTAGGAAGTCCCAAGCTCGCGCAAGGCTTCGGTTGAGCGATGCACAGTGGGGCCAACTCTACGAGTTTCTCAAAGTAAAACTAGGAGATTTTAATCTTTATTGGGAAGTTTGGGACCCAACAAAGGACAACGAAGCAATCCACGGGTCTTTGGCCGACGACTTTGCTGACATCTACCGTGATTTGAAAGAAGGACTCAATCTAAGCGAAGCTCATCAGTCGCTACCAGAAGACAACATTTGGCACTGGCGGTTTGGTTACTACTCGCATTGGGGCAAACATGCGATAGACGCGCTGCGTACCATCCACTTCTTGTTGGAAGAAACTCTCAGTTAGATTGAGTCCATTGCTCACTATCAGACCCCAAAACAGTGGGGCTCATCGCGTCGCGAGTTTGCAAATGCAATCCCGGCCAAGTCCTGGTTAACGCGCTATCCGGAAAAGTGAATTTCAAATCATGTCCGATAACCCATGCAATATAAAAGGGCGACACCGCGTGTACAATGTCTCCTGCTCTGGAACTCAGTACAGCAATTCTGGAGATGACATGGAAAACAGAGGCGGGTCAGCGGGCGTCGGTTTTTGGGGCTTCGGAAGCATGCTCGCAATCACCATTTCATGGAGCCTCAAGCATTCCATTCTTTGGATGGTCCTTCACGGCGTCCTCAGCTGGCTCTACGTCATCTATTACGCGATCAAGCGGTAAGGCAAGCCTCGGAAGGGTTTCAAACGAGCGAAGCAGCATCTACGAAACCGGCCTGAGTTGGCTCACGATCTCGGCTAGCCATACTTCTAGTAGTGACCGCTGGTCGAGCGTCATCTCTGTAAAGGCCAGGCCCATCCCGAATCTCGGGTCGCAGTAGACTACCTTGGCCTTGGTCTCGAAGACGCCCTGATCCCTGATAATCCGCAACCCGACCAGCGTCCCCTTGGGGAACGAATTTAGCGCGTCGACATAACAGCCCCCAAGGCCCAGTTCCGAAGTGCGCGCTGAGAGTAGCGCCCCGGAACGCAGGTCGGTCACCTCCGCAGAAGCGACAAGCAGGCACCGCCGAACTGAACGCCGTTTAGCTGGTTGCAAGGGTTTGTTTCTTTGAATCATCGAGCATCACTTACGCACGGCAACCTCGCAGCAGAAAGCTTTCTTAAATCAGCTAATGTCGAAGGGCGGCCTATTCCTTCAGCCATATTCAGTCCAAAGCTACCATGACAGTAGCTCCAGTTGCGCATGTTGGGATAGCGGCGTTCTCTCAAGCTAACGGCCAATGCCTGATAAACGCAATCGGACAAGTGAAATCTCCCAGCCCTCCATAAGTCCGATTCCGAGAAATGGCTGGTCCACTTCAAATTGACCAACTACCTCCGCCTGCCTGCTTTTGTCTTTTGTTGCCCCGCAGCGTATTCTTCCTAATCCGCTCTCGCGTTTAGGAGACTCCGTGTCCTGTCCGATCTGTGAAAAACGCAAAGCCGCCCGCTTCTGTCCCGCCAAAGGCGAAAAAATCTGCGCTGTCTGCTGCGGCACGGAGCGCGAAGTCACCATCGATTGCCCGCCGGATTGCGCTTATCTCATCGCCGCTCATCGTTACGAAAACGAACACCCGCGCTCCCTGCCAGCGGATACTCCCCTCCTCGATGAAAAGATCCCCCATGACATTGTCTACACCCACCAGCAGCTCATGGCCGCGCTGGCCTTTTCCATTGCCAAATTTTGCGCCGTCCAGCCCACGGCCGTGGACACCGATGTTCTCGCCGCAATCCAGGCCCTGGCTCAAACTTACAAAACGCTGACCTCCGGGATCATTTACGAAAAGCCCCCGGACGCGCCGTTGCCCCGCGAGCTCTACGCAGCACTCACTGCGCTCCTCGCCGAAATTAAAAAACAGCAGGCCGAACGCGCCGCTTCCGCCAGTCTGAAAGATTTGGACGTCTTCTATTTGCTGGTTTTTCTCTACCGGATGGGATTGCTGCGCACCAACGGCCGCCCGCGCCCGCGCTCGCGCCGCTTCATCGAATTCCTTCGCGGCCAGTTCCCGCAAGCCCCCGAACTCAAGCGCGAAGAGTCTCGCATCATCGTCCCGTAGTCCGGATTTTGGAGTGCGGCAATCCGCCTCCCGCTTTTGCGGCTGTAGCTCAGGCCGGCGCCTGTCCCGACCGGGTCGGGAGGCCTGAGGCTTTCTTACCCCATCCCGCAGTTCATCCGCCGTACCTGGCTCGCCTCCTCATCCCGCCGTGCAAGCCCGAACCCGTTCCGGCTCCCGCTTTTGCGACTGTAGCTCAGGCCTTCAGGCCTGAGGCTTTCTTACCCCATCCCGCAGTTCATCCGCCGTAGCTGGCTCGCCTTCTCATCCTGCCGTGCAAGCCCGCACTCGTTCCACCTGTTGCGCAACCGCCGCCGCATCCCAGCCCAGCGTCATCTGCCCGCACGGCGTCGTGTGTTTCTTCTCAACCCACGGCCGCGACCGAAAACCATACCTCTGGCGTATCCGCGCACGCGCTCCGAAGCTTTGCGCCGGTACTCTTCCGGCGCATAGCCATTCTTCGCATACCACTGGTCATACTGTTTTGCCAGCCGCGGAAACTTCTCCCGCACGAACGGCAGAAACTGTTTCGCGGATGAAGGCATCAGGAACAGCACGCCGGAGAAAAACCACTGCGCTCCGGCATCCCTCGCAGCCGCCGCAACCGCTTCCAACTCCCCATCGCCATCCGTGATTCCGGGAATCAGCGGTGATGCCGACACTCCAACCGCCAGCCCCGCTTCGCGCAACTGCCTCACCGCCGCCAGCCGTAAATCCGGCCGTGGCGCGCGTGGCTCCAGCAAGCGTGCCAGCCGAGGCCGCAAAGTCGTGATCGTAATGTCAATCGCCAGGTCTGACCGTTCGGCGATTCGCTTCAGCAGGTCAACGTCCCTCACAATCTGGTTCGACTTGGTAATCAAGGAAACGCTCAGTCCTTCCCGCTTCGCCAATTCCTCCAGGCAGGCCCGCGTCACGCCATACTCCCGCTCCGCCGGCTGATACGGATCCGTCGCCGTCCCGATCGCAATGTGTTCCGCCTGCGTCCCTCCCGAGCTTTTCGACGCATACGAATATTTCCGCGAGATCTCTTGCGCCAGCAGCGGCCCAGCATCCTTCTTCACAAAAATCTTTTTCTCGAATTCCGCCCCGTCCAGCTCCATGTATTCGTGTGTGTACCGCGCGTAGCAGTATTTGCACGCAAACTCGCATCCCCGATACGGATTGATCGTCCATTCGAACGGCACGCGCTTCGAATCGCACCGGTTCAGAATCGATTTCACCGGCAGCACAAAATACTCCGGCCGCTCCTCCGATTTTCTTCGCGTTTCCGCGGGTGGCGAGGATGCTGCGAGGCGGGCGATGCCGACCAGTCGCGCGTTAGCGCGTTCTCTGGGGATCGCGGCAACATTTCGAACCGGACCTTGCTCATGGTTTTGCGTTCCGTGAGTGGTCGCCGGCTCCGCTTCTTCTGGAGCCGGTTCGAATGGAATCGACGGGGGGCAACCCGCCGCCACGCGATTCGAAATGCTGCCGCGCGGACCAGCAGCCGGGGCAAGGCCGCTGGTCCTGGCGTTTGGGCTTTTTTCTTCAGGGCACTCGGGAAAGAGTCTTACCGTGGTTGGTGAATCGTGGCGGCGCCGAATCCGAAAATGCGGCGTCGATAGGGAGTGAACTGGAGACATAGCCCACCTCAAAGCAGAAGAAAGTATTTCGCTTTTTCTTCGCTATGTCAAGAGTAAATTTCGCTTTTTGTTCGCGTATACATCCTCGCGCCTTCCCCCGTTCCGGCGTGCCCTTCTGGATACCTCGGCTCCTTACCTCATCGTGGAGACAATTGCCTCCCCTCCCTCCAGAAGGTATTCTCAATGTCCCGGAGGTACATCGTCGGCATGCCCCAGCGGCCAAAGTACTTTCATTTCGCGGCAATAATGTTTCTGATCGGCATGGGTCCCTCCTGCCTCGCGCAAACTCCTCCGCCAGCTAAGAAACTTCCGGTTGGTCCACCAGCCCCGCAATCCACTCATTACCCTATTCTCCTCCTCGCCTTTGGCAATGACCCTAACTGGAGCCTCCGTATCGGCCAAAAGGGCCCTGAACGCTTTGACCGCGCCGGCTATCCTCCCATCACGCTCGAGCCTGCCGATGTCACCCATGAAGCCACCGCCGGTTCCTGGACCTATCACGCCAAGGACTCCGCCACCGGAGCGGCCGTCGCCGTCCATCTCACCCGCGAGCCCTGCACCGACGCCATCAACGACACATTGACCACCACTCCTCCCGTAGGCGGGAAGTACGCCTTCCGCGCCTCCGTCGATCACGCCCAGATCGGCAGCCTGAAAGGCTGTGCGCGCATCGCCGCCGAGCTTTTTCCTAAAATCACCAATCCGGCCTCCCAGAACGAGGATGAGGACGACACCGACAAGCAGAAGCCGCCTGTCTCCACAATTACCAATTCCAAGCTCCCCGCAGCCACCGCGTACTTGAACGCCGCTGGAAGAGTCGTTTTTAAGCGTGGGGCAATAGCTCATGTGATCGCGGCGCAAAGCGATCAACTAGCCGTTTCGCATGACGGTAAGCGGCTTCTCTACACGCGTGAGGACACAGCGGAAAACCGCGCCATTTTTCTCTATGACTTCGCCACCGAGAAATCCACGGAACTCGTTCGCGGTGGCGTCCAACAACCATTTTGGTCGCCTGACGACACGCAGTTTGCGTTCCTGAAATTCGTGGATGGTAAGTGGCATTTGTGGTCTGCCCCGATTGCTTCCCCGGAAAGCGCGACTTCCGTTTACCCCGGAGAGGTCATTGTGATCCATGGCTGGGCTGATGCTCACACCATTCTCGTAGACGATCTGCAGCAGTTATTTTGGGTGAATGACGACCGGAACAATCCAACAAACGCTCTCCTGGAAAGATTTCTCGGTGATTCTTTCGGTTCCTCCAGTGCAAACACCGTTCGCATCCATCCCCTCAACCCAGACTTGCTTCTCGTCTCCGCAGAGTGGCTGAAGCCACCTCAAGGTGTTCCCATCGATGCGCGCACGGGAAGTAGTTTGGGCTTTTTTCTCTATGAGATTCGTTCGAAGCGTCGGGTCCTGCTGAGCCCCTTGAATATGTTCTCCCAATACGGAGAGTGGTCACGGGACGGTCTCCAGATCTTCTTCACAGGCACCGATTCCTCGAAGCGTTCGGCCACGTATCGCATCTTCTGGGACGGTACCGGACTCCAGAAATACTCCCCGGGCACCCACCTGGTAATCGGCCAATGACCGCAGTTTGGTAAGTGGTCCCTGTCTGCCAGGAACCGGCATTACCCGATACGCCGCAGCCGCTTTACTCCACGCCCCAGCAGGTTTCCTCTTCTCGCTATACTTCTAGGATGAGTACTAGTCCCCCTGTTGCGCCTCGGCAGGTTGGCATTCTGGCCCTCGACAACGATGCCCAAGGCGCCAGCGCCGTCAAACAGATCCTGGATTCCGAGGGTTGGCGCGTCCGCATCGTCCCGGATACCCGTATGCTCCTCGCCGAGCTAAAAACCGGAGAATGGTCTCTGGTGATCGCCAACGTAACTTTGACGGGCATTGATGGCCCGGCTTTTTTCACTTTACGGGAACTTGCCAGCGTCCCCGCCGAAGAGGGTGGCCGCATCCGCGTTCTGTACGTCATTCCGGAATTGGCGGGCGGTCAATACATCGGCCCTCTCGAAGCCGCCCGCCTGCCATACGTCGTTCGGCCCTACCATCTGCATGATTTCCTGGAAAAGGTCAGCGACCTTCTCGTGGAAGTGAGAGCGATTGAAGGGCCTCTCCGCCAAGTCCGCCACGAATTCGGCGCCCTGCGCAAGAAAAAGAAACAAGCCGGCCGCTCCACCTCCATGTTCGCTTCGCGCGACTCCTTCTCCTACACCGACGAAGAGCTCGCCGAATACGAACGCCAGGAAGGCGAAGCCTCCAAGTCCAAACGCATCAAGCCCCGCATCAATCTCGGCGACCCCAACCGCTAAATTTGGACTGAGAATTTTCAGTATCCGGTTTTCAGCAATTAGTTCTTAGCTGTTAGTCTTCTGTCTTTAATTTTTGTGTTATTTTTCAGCCTACTCACCGGTGTCAACTTTTTTCACGATGCTGCGATCTGCCGTCTTCAGTAATAATTCCGCGACTGTTCCACCCCATGACGCGTGCGTCACCGCCGGGGCGATCTCCGCCAATGGCACCAGCACGAATCGCCGCTGCGCCATTCGCGGATGCGGCACCTGCAATTCAGGCGTGTCCATCGTCTCGTCGCCGTAGAGCAAGATGTCCATATCAATCAGCCGGGGCCCTTTTGCGACCAGCTTTTTACTGCCCATACGCATCTCGATTTGCCGCAATTCCCGCATTAGGGCGAGAGCCGGAATCTCCGTCGAAGCTTCCACCACACAGTTCAAAAACCACGGCTGCTCGCGCAAATCCACCGGCTCTGTTTCATAAAACGCGGACACTTTCGTCACGCGCACGCTCGCAACCGCGAGCGCCGCAATCGCCGCGCGCAAATTTTCAGGGCGGTCGCCGAGGTTTGATCCCAGCGACAGGTAAACCTTCTTTTCAGACATGCCGTCTCATGGTGAATTACGAATTCACCGGTTCGGAGCGCGGCAGCTTATCCTGCTCCCGTCCAGCCACGGCTGCCGGCTTGGCAGTTCCTGGAGTCCATTGGCGCCGCGTCCGCCGAAATGTCTATTTTATCGTCTCCGCGCCGGCCTTGGCGCATTGGCCGTCCTGCGCGCTGGTACCGCCCGAAACTCCGATGGCGCCCACAATTTTTCCGTCCATGACCAGCGGGATGCCGCCCTCCACCGCGACCGCGCCACGCAGATTCAGAATGCGCAATCCGTCGCCACCGGCGGCCAGCGCATCCTGCAGCGCCTTGGTCGGCCGCTTATAGAGTGTGGCGGATCGCGCCTTATCAATTGCCACGTTGCCGCTGCCCAGTTGCGTGTTGTCCATCTTCTCGTAATAAACGAGGTTTCCAGCAGGATCCACGATCGCCACCGCCATGTTCCAATGGTTCTTCACGGCCTCCGCCAGCGCCGGGGCCGCGGCTTTCTTGGCGTTCTCCACGGTGATCGGCATTCCATAAGGATTGGGCATCTGCGCTACGGCGCTTCCCAGCGCGACCATCGCAAACAGTACCGCAACAACGAATCTCACCACGGCATTCTGTGACATGCTCGTACCTCCTCTGTTTCGGGCTATGACGGCGTTCGCGTCGGCACGCACGTTAGACCAGATTGAATCTCCCCCGCAATGTTTTTCCCTCCCCCAGCGCGCGGCAATGATAGAGCGGTGACTCCGCGGCCCTGACGGCGCTGGAACCGCGCTGAGCGCAAGAAACGGATAGAATGGCGGACTTAACAGTTTGGTGTTTCATTTTGTTCCTCGACGAAAACGGAAGGGCTATCCCACCCCCGGGTGTTTTCGTGAAAGAGTTCGGAATCGATTGAAAATAAAAGAGTTGAGATTTTGGTGAGTGCAAAAGAGTGCGGAAGAGTGTGATAAGAAAGGGGATAGGGGATAAATGGAAGGGAGACAGGGTGGTGGGAGTGCGGGGCAGGACGAGCGGGATGAATGTTTTAAATTCAAAAAACATAATAGCACGGGTCTGTTGGCTTGTCAAGTAAGATGACGCTACAGTACTACTTTCGAATGAATGGTGATAGTACTTTCGAACGCAATCCACGATGTAAGATGAAGAAAAGGCGGACTTAACGGAAAGGCGCCTCGAAAAAGCCTGGGGAGCCGACGGGAGCGGAGAGACAGGAACGACCTGAGAAACAGGAAGCCAGTGCCCGGCGCGGAGCGCGACCTGCTTCACAGGCTATATACTGCTTGACATTTACCGGATACCAGTATAGTTTGCGAAGGTGATCCGGTCCTTCCGTTGCGCCGAAACCGAGCGCTTGTTCCACCGGGAACCGGTGCGCCGTTTCAAGGCCATTGAGCGCCAAGCCCTTCGGAAACTGGACCTGCTCGACGCGGCGCCGGACCTGCGAACGCTATCGGCGTTGCCGGGAAACCGATTGGAGCGCTTGAAAGGCGATCGAGAGGGCCAGCACAGCATCCGGATCAATGACCAGTGGCGCCTTTGTTTTGCGTGGCGAGATGGGCATGCCTATGAAGCCGAGATCGTGGATTACCACTAGGGGGCAATGATGGCGAAAAAGCTGAAGCCGGTGCATCCGGGAGAGATCCTCCGCGAGGAGTTCATGGCTCCTCTTGGACTAAGCATGAACAAGATGGCCATGGCTTTGCGGGTTCCGGTGACGCGGATCGCGGACATTGTGAACGAGCGCCGCGGCATCACGGCTGACACGGCGCTGCGCTTTGCTCGCTACTTCAACAACAACCCAGCCTTCTGGATGAATCTCCAGATGCGCTACGATTTGGAAGTTGCCGAGGACGAGATTGCCGCTAAGGTTGAGCGGGACGTGCAACCGTTGGCAGAGATTCGAGATTAGGGGATAGGGGTGGGAAAGCAGGGAGCGGGAGCCCAACCGGTCACAACCGGATCGGCTTCCCGATCCGTGCAATACCACTGTTACGCTGGAAACCATCACGCGGGATGCAAGGGTGCTCGGCAAGAGAATTGTGGTCCGTATTGCCATTGGATGAGGCGGAAGAAGGGCTAGAGAATCTGAAGCCCTGGCGCAAAATCGGTACTTGGGGCACTCAAAAATCAATTTTCGTCGATACGCTGCCTGTTTCCCGTTCGCCAACCGTCAGATCCCCAGAACAATTGTGGCTGGCGGATGACCGACGATCTGAACCGCGAGAAGATCCTAGTGTCATGTCCCACAAATACCTTGCAATTCTCATAGCCTACCCTGGCGGGGCATGCCCCGCCCCTTTTTCCCCGTATGCTTCTGCGGGTGAGAAAAAGCGGGCCTTTCCCTCCGCTCCTCACCTGTTCAGAATTTCCCCGGCCACTTCCGGGCCGCGTGAAACACCCGCAGGATTTCCACTGCGTCTCCGCGAACTCGATAAGGAATAACGTACGGCGTTTCGGCAACTACCAACTCTCGCGTCCCCGGCACTCGCCCTGCCCGGCCCATGGCTGGATTCTTCTTTAGGAGGTCCACCGCGCGCAAAATTCTTTGTACCACGCGCCCCGCTGCTGCAGGATTATCCTCCGCAATGTATTCCGCTTCCGCGTCCAGATTAGCCAGTGCTGTCCGCAGCCATCTAACGCGCACGGCGAGCCCACTTCTTCGCCACGCGCTTTACTTCGCCCTCGCTTGCAAACTCCCCTCGCTCCGCCTCCACCAGCCCCTTGTGAATCTCCTCGATTTGCCAACTGTTCAGGGCAACGTAGTCCCGGATCGCTTCCGCCGCCAGGAACGACCGCGACCGGCGCGTCGCCGCCGCGAGTTTGTCCAGCTTGCCCCTCAGCCCGCCATCGAGCCGCAACGTGAGGATTTTCTCTCCGGCCATGGATGCCTCCTGACTACATCTACATACATTGTATGCAATTCAACGGTGATTTGGAATCCCCGCCACTATCTTTCTGCCGCGTGTTTCATCCCTCGACGGAATCGCAAGGTGGGTTGCAGATTTTCGGATAGCTAGATTCTCCCTCGGGAGGGAAATCCTTCCTGGGATTTCTGGTTAACAATAAAGCGACTGCAGGGAGTCGATCGACCTGTCCACCTCTGTGGGGAAGATCCCGAACGGCTTGGGAACGGAGATTCCGGCCCGGTCGGAACGGTCAACTTATTCAAAACAGGCGGGGCTGGCGCTTCGGCAGTTCGCGGCCGAAGTATTCGTAGGCGCGGGGGGTGGCGACGCGGCCGCGGGGGGTGCGGTCGATCATGCCGATTTGCATGAGGTAGGGCTCGTACATCTCTTCGATGGCGTCTTCTTCCTCGGCGAGGGCGGCGGCGAGCGTTCCAAGGCCCACGGGCCCGCCGGCATATTTATCGAGGAGAGCAAGCATGAGGTTGCGGTCGACTTCGTCGAGGCCGTTTTCATCGACGCCGAGCATGTGCAAGGCTTCCTGGGCCACGGCGCGGGTGATGCGGCCGTCGGCGCGCACTTCGGCAAAATCGCGCGAGCGGCGCAGCAGGCGATTGGCGATGCGCGGCGTGCCGCGGCAACGGCGGGCGATTTCTTCGGCGCCACCTTCGTCCATCTGGATGTTGAGGATTTTTGCCGAACGGTGAATGATGATGAGCAAATCCGCCGGCTCGTAAAAATCGAGGCGGTGCACGATGCCGAAGCGGGAGCGCAGCGGTGCGGTGATCAACCCGGCGCGCGTGGTGGCGCCGATCAAGGTGAAATGCCCGAGCGGAAAGGGATGAATGCGCGCTCCCGGTCCCTGGCCGATGATGAGGTCCACGCGGAAGTCTTCCATGGCGGGGTAAAGGACTTCCTCGACGGCAGGCTGCAAGCGGTGAATCTCGTCGAGAAAGAAAACTTCCTTCGCTTCGAGGGAGGTCAGGATGGCCGTGAGATCACCTTTGCGCTCGAGCAGCGGTCCGGCGCTGGTCTTGATCGGCACGTTCAATTCATTGGCGATGATCTGCGCGAGGGTGGTCTTGCCGAGGCCGGGCGGGCCATAGAGCAGAACGTGATCCAGCGCTTCGCCGCGGCTGCGAGCCGCGTCGACGGCGATCTGAATATTTTCCTTGACGCGTTTCTGGCCGATGTATTCGTCCAGACGCTTCGGACGCACGCTCACTTCGATACGCGCGTCCTCATCAAACGCCTGACCGGACACAAGGCGCTCGGGCTGTCTTTGCTGCATCATCCGTTTTGCCGTTCCATCCGTCATTTTTCTTCCACACAGAGGTCACAGAGAACGCAGAGAAGTCTTTGCGGAGCTATCGCTCTTTCCCGGTTAACTCTCCGCGCCCCGTGTTTCAAATTCATCCCTTCCCTCTTACGTTCGCGCGGCTCGGCCTTTCGGAGCGCTCAGGGATTGCAGCGCCGCTCTCAGCAACTTCTCAAAATTTCCAGTGCCTGCTTCGCGCTTGGCTTCAGAGACGGCACTTTCCGCGGCGCGCCCGTCGTATCCGAGGTTCACCAGCGCGGAGACCACATCCGCCTCGATCCCCGCAGGCGAAGCCCCGGCCGGTTTTTGCGCCTCTACCGCCACGGCCTCGAGCCTGTCCTTCAACTCGACCACCATGCGCTCCGCGGTTTTTCTGCCGACGCCGGGAATTCTGGTCAGGCGCGCCAGATCGCTCCCGCGAATGGCGGGCACCAGTTCTTCGACGCTCATCCCGGACAAAATTTTCAGAGCGAGCGTCGGCCCCACGCCGGAAGCGGAAAGCAGCAGCTCAAAGAAATGCTTCTCTCGCGCGGAGACAAAGCCATACAGCGCCAGCGCGTCTTCGCGCACATGAGTATGGATCAGGAGAGTCACTTCGGTGTGGAGCTCGCCGAGCGCGGCGTAGGTCGAAAGGGGCACCTGGACGAGGTAGCCGACGCCCCCCACGTCCACAAGAACTTGATTCGGCCGTTTTTCGGCAAGCCGTCCGCGAAGCTGGCCAATCATCGCTGGCCAGTATTGCCGCTTTTCCTTCGCCCGTCAACGCGCAGAAAGAAGTCAGCGGCCATATCTGCCAACGAGTTCCGCTTGGGCGAGGATGTGGCCCTTCATGGCGCGTTCGACGTCGGCTTTGGTCGCACTGGCTTTCAGATTCAGCTTGGAATCCAAAGCGTACAGCTTGAAGAAATAGCGGTGAGGCTTGCCCGGCGGGGGACACGGTCCGCCGTAGCCGATTTTGCGAAAATCGTTGCGGCCCTGGCGCGCGCCACCGGCAAGCGGCTCCTGCTTGGCGACACCTTCGGGCAGTTCTCTCGCATCGGCGGGGAGATCGTACAGGACCCAGTGCACCCACGTACCCACGGGAGCGTCGGGATCGTCCATGATGAGAGCAAAGCTCTGCGTATTCGCCGGCGGCTCATTCCAGTTTAATTTGGGCGAGAGGTCCGGGCCGTCGCAGGTAAATTTTTTCGGAATGGTTTCACCGGGCGAAAAGGCCGAGCTGGAAATTTGCAAGGACATTGTTTCTCCTTTCCTTTGCGCGAAGAGATTTCCAGGAGGCAACAGGGAAAAACCAAACATGAAAATAATCAGCAAGGCAATTTCTCTGCTCATGGACATCGTCACCATCCTTTCCTGAGGTAGTCCCGCGCGTGGGGCGACGTGTCTCGCAGGAAAGACGAGCGAAGTGTTCGAACTTCCGGATGCCGCACGGGAGGCGGCGCTGCTAGCGGCGGGAACGGTCCTTGCGCACGGCTTCGTCGATCAGAGCGTCCAGTTCGCTCCGAGTGAGCGTCACGTGATCGCCGGCAGATTCTCTGCTGTCGTTGGTGAGGGGCAACTCCGCCCCGCCGCCGGGCGGAGGCGCAACGAAATAACGAGAGCGCGCGGCCATGAGCTTGGCCACTTCCCTGCTGGAGAGCAAGGCGGGTTCGCCGGCCATTTCCGCGGCCAGGGTGATCTTGGCACAGTGCTCGATGGTCTCCATTCGAAAGAAGGCGGTGAGAAGGTCCGGGCCACAGGTGACCGCGCCGTGGTTCGCGAGGAGCAGGGCGTCGTAATGAGGAACAAATGTCTCGATGGCCGCGCTCAGCTCGGGCGTACCCGGTGTCGCGTACCGTACCAGAGGAATCTGGCCGAGCCCGACGATAACTTCCGGAAGCAACGCCTGGTCCAATGCGCGTCCCGCCACCGCGAAGCCAGTTGCCGTCGGGGGATGCGCATGGCAAATGGCATGCACATCCGGGCGCATGCGGTAGAAGAGGAGATGCATCGCGAGTTCCGAGGAGACCTTGCGATCACCCGCGACCTGCCGCCCATCCAGATCGGTGATGACCAGATCGGCCGGGGATAACATGCCCTTGTTCATGCAGGTTGGAGTGGTGAGGACGCGGCCGTCCTCCAGCCGCACGGAGAGGTTGCCTTCGCAGGCGACAATGTACTCGCGTTCGTACATCCAGCGGCCCGCGACGCAGATCTCACGGCGGTGCTGCTCTTCGCTTTTCGAATGGCCTGGCAAGAGTGGGTCCGGAATCACGGGCGGACTCCTTCCTGGAACGGACACAACTTCCGTGCCGCATGGCTAGATTGATCGGGGCCGCATCCCGCAGCGGGGTAACGGAATGCCTCACAGGGCCAACCTAGGCCGATGCGAGTGCCAAGAAACTATTACAAATCGGCTCGAGATGCTAGGCGTAAATTCCGCGAAGCTTCAGAGCGCTGGCGACACGGTCTATGGACAACATGTAAGCAGCAATACGGTTATTAACCTTATGGGACTCCGCGTAGCGAACGACTTGGTCGAAGGCATTTTCCATGAAGTCGAGAAGGCGCTCATTGACTTCGCTCTCGCGCCAGAAGAAGCCCTGGCGGTCCTGGACCCATTCGAAATAGCTGACGGTTACGCCGCCGGCGTTGCCGAGAATATCGGGCACGGTGAAGATGCCTTTTGCGTCGATGATCGCGTCGGCCTGCCAGGTGGTCGGGCCGTTTGCGCCTTCGCAGAGAATCCTGGCCTGAACCTGGTGGGCATTCTTTTCGGTGATCTGATTTTCAATGGCCGCCGGAATGGCGATTTCGCAGGGTTGGAAGAGCACGTCGCGGGCGGTCATCTTCGTTCCGCCGCCGGGAAAATCCTGGAGCGATTTTTTCTGGGTGTAGACCCAGTCGATCATCTTGGGCACATCGAAGCCCTTCTCGTTGTAGAGGCCGCCGCCGATGTCGGCGAGCCCCACGATCTTGTAGCCGGCCTGCTGCATGAGCTGAGCCGCGAGAGATCCGACGTTGCCAAAACCCTGGACGACGACGCGGCAGCCATCTTTTTTAATGCCGAGTTTGGCAAGCGCCTTGTCGCAGCAGATCATGACGCCGCGACCGGTGGCTTCCCTGCGGCCGCGCGAACCGCCCAATTCGATGGGCTTGCCGGTGACCACCGCCGTTGTGGCTTCTCCCAAGTGCATGGCGTAAGTGTCCATCACCCAAGCCATAGTCTGCTCGTTGGTGCCGACGTCCGGCGCCGGCACGTCCTTCTCCGGGCCGAGCCAGTTCGGCCAATTCCGCGGTGTAGCGGCGCGTCAGACGCTCGAGTTCGCTCCGTGACATCTTTCGCGGATCACAAATAATCCCGCCCTTCGCGCCCCCAAACGGAATATTCACGACGGCACACTTCCACGTCATCCAAGTGGCCAGCGCGCGCACCTCATCCAGTGAAACGTCGGGGGCGAAACGGATTCCGCCCTTGCCCGGCCCGCGCACGGTCGAATGCAGGACCCGGTATCCAGTGAAGACCTCGAGAGTTCCGTTATCCATGCCGACTGGAATGTACAGGGTGATCTCTTTGCTGGGGTATTTCAGATAGCGGTAGAGGCCCTGCTCGAGACCTAGTTTGTTCGCCGCCACTTCAAAACGCGCTTCGGCGTTTTGGTAGACATTCATTTCTTCCGGCATTGGCACTTGCGACATGCGAAATTCTCCTTTGACGACTGGCCATGACCCGCGCCAAGCCAGCCATGCTTACACAATTCGGCCTGTTATCGTTTTGCAGGCGCAATTCAGAGGGCCAAGGAAGGCGAATTTCAGCGGTCTACCCTACCGCCAGACCTGCCATTTGGCCGGGCCGCCAGTATACGAACCTCTCCCCATCCGCCGCAAGCGATGGAGCGCTCGGAAACGAGCAGCCATTACAACTTGAGACACACCCGTCCTGCGGGTGGTGACCTCTCTCGAGATGGGAGGTTACTGCAAACGGAACTGGAGCACGACTGTCAGATGCATCGCCACGGGCTTGCCGTCGAGCGACGCGGGCTGATATTTCCATTGGCGCAGGGCATCCATGGCTGCCTGATGCAGCAGTGCCGGGCCGGAGATGACCTTCATGGTGGTCACGCGGCCAGTGGCATCGATGAGAGCATCGATGCGAACGTCGCCCGAGACGCGCTGGTTCTTAGCGAGAACAGGATATTGTGGCGGAACGGAAGAAACCAGCCGGGCCTGCTTTACGTCGCCGCCGACGGGAACTGGCGCTGTCGGCGCGATCGGCTGCTTCGAACTCCCGGTCAGCCCGGCTCCGAGAGATTCACCGTCTCCCTCAGGCGCGACTTGCATTTCATTTAACGCAAGCCCCACTCCAGCGTCGCCGCTACCCTGGGTCTTTCCGCGTTGCGTGACGGTGGGAGTTGCCAGATGAACTTCGCCGAGGATGGGCTTCTTGGTCTGTGCGGGAGCCGGCGGAGACAAATCCGGATTCACGACCGCCACGTCACCTCTGGTTGGAAGGGATGCAGCTTGGTGGGTGCGCACTTCCGGGGTGGACATGCTAACGGTTTCGACGGTCGATGGATTCGAACTTATGTTGTTCTGTGCCGGCGTTTTGACTGCCGGGTCCACCTTTGAAGGCGTGCGAGAATCAGGTTGCGTCGCCGAGTTGGCTTGCACCGGTAAGGATTCCGCGGGGACAGAGACCGCAGCCGGTTGAACGGCCGCCGCGAGTTTATTTGCCGGAACGCCGCCGGGTTGCTGGCGGATATACCACACACCGGCGCCCGCCAGCAGAAGAACTCCTGCAGCAATAGCCCCAATCAAGAGACCTTTGCCAGTGCTCCGGGAGCCACTTTGGCCCGTAGCGTGGTTCTCCTCGATCGCGAGGCTGTTGTCAAACGACGGCGCGGGAAGTTCGAAAACCTTTTCTTGCTCCGCGGGAGCAAGCGGTTCGACGGCAACTTCTTCGACTTTAGCCTGCTCCGTGAGCCGCTTCGCTTTTTCTCTTTCGATAAGCTCTTGTGTGGACAAAGGAGCGGCAGCATTTCGCGCCAGAGGCTCGAGCCAGGCTGGAATCTGCAATTCTTCATCCTCGAGAGAAGACTTCCGCGGAGCGGGGGCGATTTTCGCAGGCTCAGAAAGCTTGGGCGGCAGCGGAGCCGGCTCGGGCGCCTTGGCAATTTCCAGGACCTTCGCGGCGGTTTCGGCAAGCTCTTTTTTCTCGACGACCGGAACGGCAGGCGTGTCTTGCGCGGGCTTCGCGGGAGCCTTGTCCGTGAAGAGCAAACTGGAAAGCTGCTCCTGCAAGCGCGCGGTTTGCTGCTTCAGCGCTTCCGATTCCGGATCGCCCGAACTAGGAACAGGCGGCGGGAGTACAGCCGGCGGAGTGGCAGGTTTCACTTCGAAGAAGGGAGCCAAATTCCCCAGATTGAGTGTTGATGGTGTGGCCGGGACGGGAGACGGCTCGAGAATCGAAGCCTGCCGCTCAGAAGAGATGGGCGCGTCGAACAAGGAAGGAGCGGACGCGGCGGGCTTTTCTGGAGCGAGAGAAGAGGCGAATGCCTGAGTCGCGGATATCGTGGGAACCGCCGCGACGGGTGCGATGGGCGCGGGGGACTTCGGCAGGAGTGGAGATTCAAGTTTCGACGTTGCTGAAACTTCGCCGGCTTGAGGTGGAGGAGCGAAAAATTTTTCGTCCGCCGCGTTTGGCTTTAAATCGGTTGGACTCGCGGCCGGAGCTGCAGGCTTCACTTCCACCACTTTCGGCGCCACGATGGCGAGAGAGGCTTGGATTTTCGGCGCAATGCTGGAGTGCACTGCAAGGCTGCCACTGGCCGCAGGTGAACTGACGGCAACCGGCGCAGGCGCAACCGGCTGCGACGGGGAACCGATGCGATCGCCTGGAAAACGCATGCCCCAAAAACCAACGACCGGCTCGGTGAATTCGAGCTCGACGTAGCCGCTTACGTTCCGGTAGTTCTTCGATTTGACGACCTGACAGACGACTTCCTTCTTCGACTTTTCGTTGGTCAGAAAAAGCAACTGGCCGGGAACCACCGAAGAGGAAAGCCGGATCACCGCGCCGTTGCCAAAGACGAGCACAGTCTTCGTGCTCTCGGAGAAAGGTTCGCGCTTGTCGCTGCCATCGACGGTGCGGGCGCCATTGACCGTTACAGCGACTTCCAGGGCAACCGGCTGCGGCTTTGAGGACGTATCGCCGGAAAGGACGGCGGGGGATCCGGGTCGTACGGACGCCTCAGGAGTGGCAGTCAGGAGTTCGTTGTCTTTGGCAATTGGTGGCATGGCATGCTCGCTGGCGAAGCAGATGTTTGGTGTTGGCCCTGAGTGGAAAGGGACCTGCACCAACATCTATATGTTCCGCTGCGGCGTAGACCGCCAGCCATAGTACGTGCGTACTACAGTGGAAACACCTGTCCGCGGGGACAGGATGGAATTTCAAAAAAGTGTGACAAATCGAGAGATTGCGATGGGAAAAAACAGGAAGCGAGAGTACAGAAATCCTGTGATCGCCGCTAACGGGGAAGAGGAGGCTTAAACCGGTCGTCGACTTCGACCTGGTAGCCGGAGACGAGCTTGTTGGTCTCGTTGGCTTTGCCGACGACGGCTTGCAACTCCTTGAACATGGCGTCGGTCATTCCTTTGCCGAAAGCAGAAGCGGTGTGCGAGGCGATGCAGTACTGGCAATTGTTGGTGATGCTGACGGCAACGTAAATCATCTCCTTGGTGAGCGGGTCGAGCGCGCCCGGCCCCATGATCTGCTTCAGGCTTTCCCAGGTGCGCTTGAGCAAAGCGGGATCGTGGGCGATGGCCTTCCAAAAATTATTGATCCAGTCGATTTTGCGCGTGGCCATGATGTCGTCATAGATGGCGCGCACTTCCGGGCTGGCATCTTTGTATTCGATCAAACCGAAGGTAGCCATGAGGGTCTCCAAAAATACGATTGAGAGCTGCAATCCACAAGTTAGCAGGAATTGAAAGAACCGGCCAGCGAAGCCCGCTCGCCCAAGACAGATTTCGGAAAGAGTGGCCAGACAAAAGCTGCAAGAATATTTGTCATGGAGCCGCTTGCCGGGCTCGCCAACGATGAAATTAATTGTTGCAATGGATGAAATTCATTGTCCTTGACACACGCTATATCCGCGAGTTAAAACTCCAGCAACAAAGCCATATTGGCCTGAAAGCTGAATTGATTTTTTTGAACCGAAAAAGGACAGGCTGGTTCGGGGGGCTTGTCTTTTAATATTCACTGCCAGGTGTCAATCACACAACCGAAAGTGAACGGTTCTCAATAAGGCTTTCCGGCGAATTCCATTTTTCAAAGCGTGCTGCCAGCAAGGCGGTGCGCAGGTGCTGTTAGTCGAACTCGAAAGAGGGGGGTGGGTTCTATGAAGCGCCTAGTCTTAGCAATCCTTTTTGTCCTTTCGCTCACGGTGGCAGCAAACGCGCAGACGTTTCGCGGCGCGATCAACGGCACGGTGACGGATCCATCGGGCGGAGTAGTGCCCAACGCCACGGTGAAAGCCACGGAAATAGCGACGGGGATTGATCACACAACCATTACGACGAACGATGGCGTGTTTGCCTTTCAGGATATCCCGCTGGGATTTTATAAGGTCACGGTGACGGCGACGGGATTTCCCGCTTATACCGTAGATAAGGTTGAGGTCAGCGCGGGATCCATCTACACGCTGCAGGTCAAGCTAACGTTGCAGCAGCAGGCGACCACGGTGGAAGTTTCCGCCGCGGCGCTGACGCTGGACACCACGACGCAGACGCAGAATATGACACTTACTTCCGAGATCGTGGCGGACGTCCCGCTGAATGGGAGGGACTTCACGCAGTTGATCGCGTTCACGCCGGGCTATGCGGGCTACTCGGTGGGCGGGTTCGGGTCGCTCAATGGAACGCGACCCAACCAGATGAACTGGCAGATTGACGGGGTGGACAATAATGACTTCTGGCACAACATCCCAGCGGTCAACCAAGGCGGCGTTTCCGGTATCGCCGGCATCATTCTGCCGGTGGATTCGATTGATGAATTCTCGGCGCAGACACAATCAAACGTGGAAGCGGGGCGTAACGCAGGAGGCACGGTAAACCAGGTGCTCAAATCCGGAGGCAATGAGATCCACGGCTCTGCCTATTATTACAACCGGAATGAGTTTTATGCCGCAGCGTCTCCTTTCTTCACCCCAAGCACACTTACGCCGAAGCCTCCCCGGCTGCGCAACGAAAACTACGGATTTTCCCTGGGCGGACCCATCATCAAGAACAAGACATTTTATTTCGTGACCTTCGAGAAACAGCAGTACATCATCGGCCTCTCCGGCTTGGCTACTGAGCCATCGGCAGCCTGGGTGGCGAAAGCCGGTGCTGTATTGGCTGCCAATGATGTTCCAATGAGTCTTATTTCCTGCAACATGCTCGGCCCACTCACTAGCCAGCTTCCTGCAAGCCAGATTCCCACCGGATGCGCCAACACCCAGCCCGGCTTCTGGCCGACCTCGGGGCCAGCCAATATCTCGGGCCTGGCAGCAACCCCCAACAACTTCTTCAGCTCTTCACCGTCGACGGGTTACAGCTACAACGGCGTCATAAAGCTGGACCACAACTTCAATGAAAAGCATCACCTCTCCGCCCGCTGGTTTGCGGGCCAGGGCAGCCAGACCGCGCCACTGGGGACGAGCACGGCGCTAGCAGTCGCCAGCTCCAACCTGCCGTACTACTTCGAAAAAGCTCCCATCCACGTACAGAACTACGCCGTCGTGCTGAACTCGGCGTTCACACCGCGACTGACGAATCAGATTTTGTTCGGAGTTAACTACTTCAACCAGACGTTCCGCGACGCCAACGCCAGCTTCGATACCAAGGCGATGGGGCTGTTTCTTAGTCCGGACGCACTGATTCAAGGCAAACCCATTTCTGGAGCGCCGAACATCGTGATCGCTCCAAGCAGTTCGCTGCCGCCTTCGGCAGTGGCTGTAAAGTTTGAACAGGTAGGAATCACCCCGCCAGAAGGCCGCAATGACATCACCGGCATATTGACGGACATTGTTTCCTACACCGTTGGAAAACATCAATTCCGGTTTGGCGGTGAGATGCGCCAGGGCCGTGTGGATGCATTCTACTTCCGCAACTCGCTCGGGAGCTTTACATTCGACGGAACGCAGGGGCCCTGGGCGGCCAGCACATCGTTGGATGCGACCACAAAAGCTCTTGCTGATTTCCTTGCCGGCAACGTTTCAACCTCGAACATCGCTGTGGGTAATGCAGAGCGCAAAGTTACAGTCAACGCGTTTAGCTTTTTCGGGGGCGATGCCTGGCAAGTCACGCGCAAGCTAAACATCAACTGGGGGCTGCGATACGAGTACTTCGGACCACTGCACAGCAGCAGCCAGGATCTGGCAGTATTTATTCCGGGGCGAGGCCTGGTCATTCAGGGAAATGGGATTAATTCCATTTTCCCGCCAGATCGCAATAACTTCGCGCCCCGCTTTGGCTTCGCCTACCAGCCCACATCCAGGAACGACCTTGTGGTGCGTGGTGGAATCGGAGTGTTTTACGACCAGATCAATATGAACCCCTTCCTGGACTATCGTCCGCCGAATGCCGCAGCCGATGGTCTCCAGGATAATCCGGCGGGCCCATCACCCGTCTCGCTTTACGCCGCCAATGTAAATGGCCAAACGGCATATACTTGGCAGCCCAGCACCTATATCTTTCCCGGGATCACGAGGTGCCCCACCGGCACAGGTTGCGGGAACAGCATTTATGGCATCTACTCCGTCAACCAGAATTTCCGCGTGCCCTATTTCTACAATTACAACCTCCAGATCGAGAAAGGACTGGGCAACGCTGCGGTTTTCCAGATCGGCTACGTCGGCAGCGCAGCTCATAAGCTCTCTGTGATGTTGAACATCAACCAGATTCCCTTGGCTGACGCTGGCCTTTCTGCCGCCGCGCAGCAGGCTAGCCGGCCGTTCTTCGGGCAATACCCGAACTATGGGGATATCAACCAGCTCAACAGCGTCGGCAACTCTAACTACAATTCTTTGCAGACGACGTTCAAAGTGAGAACGTGGCACGGGCTGAGCGGGCAGTTCGTCTATACCTGGGGGCATGAGCTGGATACCGTCAGCGAGTACCGCGGAGTCCTTCCACTGGACAGCACGAACCTAGCGGCCGAGTATGGAAACGGCGATTACGACACACGGCACAATTTCACTACGCAGTTGACCTATGACATTCCCAAAGCTTCGTGGGCTACCGGTTGGTCCAAGTGGCTGGTCAACAACTGGCAAGTGAGCACCCTGTGGTCTTTCCATACCGGACAACCGTTTAACATCACCGGCGGGACTCAACGCCCGGGCTATGACATCACGGGCAACCCGTTCGCCGGCGTCTCCCATACTTTCTCAGCGGCCAACGGAGGTATGGAGTGGGTAAACCCGAGTGCATTCACCGCAGCGATCGATCCTGTTACGGGAGCGCAGCTCCCCGGCAATCTTTCCCGGAACAAGTTCTATGGACCGAGCTACAAGGACGTGGACTTGTCAGTGATCAAAAACTTGCCGATCACCGAACGGGTCAAGATCCAGTTGCGAGCGGAAATGTACAACACGTTTAACCGGATCAACCTCGCCTCCGGCGCGGGCAGCGTCGGCAGCAATGGCTTTATCAGCGACACCATCGGCGACTTCAACGGCGCGCCCGGGCTTGGTCCCGGCGAGCCGTTCAACATGCAGCTCGCAGCGAAGATCATCTTCTAGCGGCTGCGCAAACCGCTTATCCAGAAGGGCCCCCGACTTAGCCGGGGGCCTTTTTGTTTTTATTTTTTGATTTGCGCGTCCCTGCAACCACAGGGTCAGCGATGGAGAAATTCTTCGAGGAGGAGGCGGGATAAGCGCTTGGTGTTGTGGCGGATGACGCCGTGCTCCTCGAGGAGATTATCGAGGATGACGCGGTAGCCGAGCTTCTGGAGAGCGGGGAGATCGACCACGACGGGCTCAGCACCCTGAGCGCGGTAGCGTTTGGCGACTTCGGGCGAGACCGGCTGGCAGTTGGCGACAACCCAATCAATCACACGGTGGGGGACGTGCTTCTGGATGGCGCGCAGATGATCGGCAAGCGCGTAGCCGGCCGTTTCGCCGGGCTGGGTCATGAGGTTGGCGATGTACACGCGGGGCGCTTTGGATTTGGCGATAGCGCTGGCGATATCCGGGATGAGCAGATTGGGCAGGATGCTGGTATAGAGCGAGCCGGGTCCGAGAAGGATCAGATCGGCTTGCTTGATGGCTTCGATGGCCTTGGGAAGGGGGCGCACGCGACGTGGCGACAGGGTGAGCTTCTTGATTGGCGAGCGGCTCGCCGTGATGCGGGTTTCGCCGTGAACGATGCGGCCATTCTCGAGGGTAGCGACGAGTTGCACATTCGAAAGCGTTGAAGGGAAGATGCGGCCGCGAATCGCCAGGACCTTGCTGCTCACGCGGATGGCTTCGACAAAATCTCCGGTGACGTGAGTGAGCGCGGCAAGAAAAAGATTGCCGAAATTGTGGCCGGCGAGGCCGCGGCCAGCGTGGAAGCGGTATTGAAAAAGCTGGCTAAGAAGAGCTTCGTCTTTCGATAGAGCGACCATGCAGTTGCGAATGTCGCCGGGCGGAAGAATGAGATTTTCGCGGCGCAGGCGGCCGGAGCTGCCGCCGTCGTCGGTTACGGTGACGATGGCGACGAGATCGGCAATGGGGCGCTCCGCGCTGGCGTGTTCGTCGCTGCGGCGGATGACGTGTTCCTTGAGGCCGCGAAGAAGCGTGGATAAGCCAGTGCCGCCGCCGAGCGCAACGACGCGATAGTTGCGAGGAAGAGAGATCAGTTTGGGTGCGCGTTTCTTCACAAGTTGAGTTAGCGACACAGACGAACCAGGCGTTCGAACGTATCACCGCAAAGCGGTGAAAGCGCTGGGAGCGAGCGCGGAACGCTGAACATCAGGCGCGCATACGAAAGTATACGCTCAGACCCTTCAGTCAACTCCATCGGTTCGCGGATGACGCGGCAAAGATGTCACGCCATAGCGCGAGGGTGAAGGATCAAAACAGGGTCAGCCGGCGGTGCCATCTTTCTCCGGATAGAGCAGCTCGGTGAAACGCGGGTCTTCCTGGAGGAAAGCAAAATCTTCGTCGTTGCGGGCGTGATAACGATTTTCCGGACGCAACTGAATGGCAACCTTCAGATTGGCCAGGGCAGAGTCGGCTTCTCCGGTAAGACAGTCGAGTGCGGCCAACGCGTAATGAATATGATCGGCTTTGGGAGCGGCTTTGCGAGCCTTGTCGAGGCTTTCGCGCGCGTCATCCCAGCGGCCGATGTTCATCATAGCCACGCCGCGCTGGTAGTGCTCATCGGCGGTGCGGGGATTCAGCTCATGCGAAGGCTTCATGCGCTGCTCGGCGATTTTCACGTGCATGCGGGCACGGTCGGCAAGTTCCTTGCTGGGGCCTTCGAGAACTTTTTCGAGTTCCTGCTTGGCCTTGGCGAATTTCTGCTGATGGAAGAGAGCCAGCGCTTCGTCGTACAGTTTCAGTTGTGCCTGAACGCGCGGATCGACCAATTCCACGCCACCGCGCTGGGCCGGCGGGGGTGGCTGCAAAGCCTTTTTTTTCTGTGGTTTAGACTGACTCCGCGCCCCGGCCTTGGAACGACTGGCTGACCCTGAGGAAGGTTTATGCACTTTCGTCATGGGGCGAATGCTAGCAGAGCTAGTTTCGCGCGTCAACGGATGGGCTGGGGGCCCGTTTGGCGGGCCAAAGGTGGACAGGGCGTTACCGAACGGAGGCAGGGGCAAAAATAGAGCGTGGAGTTCCGGCGATTTTCGCGGAAACTGGACGTGACAGTAGCGAACAGGTGACAGGCGGAGGCGAGATACTGGCCCCTCTGCACCGCGTGTGCTATAAGTTTCTGACCGAGTTCTGGTTGACGATAAAGTGCCTTTCATCAATTTTCCTGCGCGCGAAATTAATTGCAAACTGGTGTACTACGGTCCAGGTCTGGGCGGAAAAACCGCCAACCTGCAGTGGATCTACGACCACACGGGACAAAATCAAAAGGGGAAAATGGTGTCTCTGGCGACGGAGACGGACCGCACCCTCTTCTTCGACTTTCTGCCATTGGATCTGGGAACCGTGCGGGGGTTTAAGACGCGCTTTCATTTATATACGGTGCCTGGGCAGGTGTTTTACGAGGCCAGCCGCAAACTGATCCTTAAAGGAGCGGATGGGGTGGTGTTCGTGGCGGATTCGCAGGAAGAACGGCTGGACGCGAATTTCGAAACGATGGAAAACTTGATGGAGCATCTGAAAGAGCACAACCTGAATTTCGCGACGATTCCTTACGTGCTGCAGTTGAACAAGCGTGACTTACCGAATGCCATGTCCGTGGCGGACTTGACGAAGCAGCTCCAGAAAAAAGGCGAGCCGGTATTGGAAGGCGTGGCGATTCAGGGCTTGGGCGTGTTCGAAACGCTGAAGGAACTGGCTAAGCTGGTCCTCGCCGAACTGAAAAAGGGCGGGTAAGGTTCTTCGCGGAATTTTCCTTCCCAAATCCTCGCAATGGCGGAAATTTGAAAATCAATTCGAGAAGATCCGTCTGTCTATGCGAAGTTGGAGAGGGCGGCGGGTTCGGAGTCGAAGGTGGGAATGGCTTCGGCGAGGCGGGTGACGGTGAGGGCGTCGCGGACGCGGCCAGGACCGCAGACCAGGCGCAGCGCGCCGCCTTCGCGGGCCAGCTTGATGGAAATGCGGACTAGCGTGGAGAGGCCGGTGCTGTCGATCTGGGGGATTCCGCTCAGGACAACGATGACCTTCCGTGCGCCATCGTGAGTGACGGACTCCAGAGCTTCGTGGAGCTGTTCACTTGGCTCACCGATGGTGAGCCGGCCATGAACTTCCAGTATCGACACCTCGCCGGATTTTCGTACATTAATCTCCATAGGTAAGCGCTCAGTCATAGCAGAAGCTCTATCGATCTTTCTTGTGCTGCAGGGGCCGTGCACGATGCCGCAGGGCATTATACGCTGGCTGCTGGGTTGCATAAAGGAGACCGTCCCCGAGAGTTCATAAGCTGAACATTTCGGGGCAAAAGCAGCACCGGACATCGGAAAAACGAATCCGAGAGATGAAAATTTCAACCTGTGAGAGGCCGCTAGGGTGGGTATAATCCATGGCGACGAAACGGCGGTCCCCGGCGGTCGAATCCAGAGTCAGCGGAGCGGACATACTTATGAAGTGCGTAGGACGAAAGTGTAGTTTCAGGCTTGTCCTGGTACTCGGGGCCATTTTGCTCGCCGTTGTCTCCCTTTCCGCGCAGCAAACGCCCGTCCCCGCCGCAACATCCGGCTCGTCCACTTCCGCAACAGCAGCCTCCCCTGCAACGTCAGACTCCTCGAAAGCCGTAAACGAAAAACTGGCGCAACTCGACCAGCGCGTCACGGCGGCGCAATCCTCCGCGGACAACGCGTGGATGCTGGTGAGCGCAGCGCTGGTGCTGATGATGACGGGCCCGGGGCTGGCGCTGTTCTACGGCGGCCTGGTCCGGCGCAAGAACACGCTCGCCATCATGATGCAAAGCTTCGCTTTGATGGCTTTGATCACTGTGATGTGGGCCCTGGTAGGGTACAGCTTGTGCTTCGGCGGGAATGGGCCGGTCATCGGGGGATTCGAGCACGCCTTCTTGCGCGGTGTCGGCGCGGAGCCAAATGCCGATTATGCGGGAACCATTCCGCAGATGACTTTCATGATTTACCAACTGATGTTCGCGGTCATCACCCCCGCGCTGATCACCGGTGCGACAGCGGAACGCATGAAGTTCAGCGGCACGGTCCTCTTTATGACGCTGTGGTTTCTGGTGGTGTATGCGCCGCTGGCGCACATGGTATGGGGCAAGGGCGGGCTATTGAACGCATCCCTCGGCGGGAAATTTCCGACGCTGGATTTTGCAGGTGGAACGGTCGTGCACATTTCATCGGGCGTTTCGGCATTGGTCTGCGCGTTGTATCTCGGGAAGCGCACGGGCTATCCGAAACAGCCCATGCCGCCGCATAGCATGGTGCTGAGTTTCATCGGCGCGTGCCTGCTGTGGGTAGGGTGGTTCGGGTTCAATGCTGGCAGCGCGCTGGCTTCCAATTCGCTGGCGACGAGCGCCTTCGTGGCCACGCACTTTGCGGCCGCCGCGGCGGCGCTGAGCTGGAGCGCGGCAGAATGGCTCAAGAACGGCCGAGCGAGCGCGCTCGGGGCAATTTCCGGAGCGGTGGCGGGGCTGGTAGCGATTACGCCGGCAGCTGGATTTGTGGGGCCCATGCCAGCGCTGGCGATCGGATTGATCGCGGGCGCGTTCTGCTACTGGATGGTGACGAAGGTAAAAGCCGTCTTCGGTTATGATGACGCACTCGATGCCTTTGGCGTTCACGGCGCTGGCGGAACGATTGGCGCGCTGCTCACGGGTGTGTTCGCGCAGCAAGTGATCAATCCGATTTTCGGTGCGGGGAAGCCCGTTGGTGGCATGGACGGACATTGGGGACAGGTTGGAAATCAACTCGTAGGAATACTGTTTGCGTGGGCATTTGCGCTGATCGGTACAATCGTGCTGCTCAAGATCGTGGATTTACTGACGGGCCTGCGCGTGCCGGAAGAGCACGAAATCGAAGGTTTGGACATTACGCAACATGGTGAAGAAGCGTATAACCTGGAATCCTGAGGAAGGCTGGCAAGTGAGCGTCTGGCATAGGGCGGAGCGGAAACTTCCATGATGAAAATTGAGGCAATCATTCAGCCCTCGCGGTTCGAATCCGTGAAAGATGCCCTGCGCGAAATCGGCATCGAGGGGATGACCGTGACGGAAGTGCGCGGGCACGGCCGCCAGAAGGGCCACACCGAAGTTTACCGCGGGCGCGAATACACGGTGGACCTGCTCCCGAAGATAAAATTAGAGATGGTGCTTCCGGACGGGCTGGTGAACCGCGTGGTGGACACAATTTTGAAGACAGCCAAGACAGGAAAGATAGGCGACGGTAAGATATTCCTATCCAGGGTTGAGGAAGCCATCCGGATTCGCAATGAGGAGCGCGGTGAAAACGCGCTCTAGCATTTCCCGGGTAACGGCAAAGCAGTCCACTTACTTCTGACTGCGAAGCGAATCATATGAAGACCGCCGCGCGCCCCGGTTTCGATCCGGGCATCCCACCCAGAAAAAACATGCAAGGTTCTCCGACGCCCTTATCCGTTCTCGGCCCGCTGGCCGACACTGAACGGCAACGAATCCGGCAACAATTTGAAGCAGGCAGGAGTGCGCGAGAAACACTGCACTCGCTCTGCGAACTCGCCGACCGGAACGTCCAGAAAATTTTCGGGGAAATTCTGCAGGTTCACGACGGGGCGTCAGAGGGGCTCTGTCTCATCGCGCTGGGAGGATACGGGAGGCGGATGCTTTTCCCATACTCCGATCTCGATATTCTTTTTCTGTTTGGAAGCGAAAAAGCAGAAGAGGAAGCACGGCCGCTCATCTCGGAGTTTTCGCGGACCCTGTGGGATTTGGGCTTCCGCGTCAGCTCCGCGGGCCGGACACTCGAAGAGTGCAAACGGATCGAAGAGGACAATGCGGAATTTCACCTTGCGCTGCTGGACCGCAGATTTCTGGCCGGTCATTCCGGACTCTTTGAAAAACTGGACACAAAAGTGCTGCCCGCATCGGAAAAACAGGCGCGGCCTTTTTTGCTGGCGCAACTTCACCGGTTGACCAAGGAACGCCTGACGCGCTACGGAAATACGATCTTTCACCTCGAGCCCAACGTGAAAGAATCGCCCGGCGGCTTGCGGGATTACCAGGCGACCGTGTGGCTGCGTCAAGTGGTGGACGACAAGAAGGGCAGCCGTAACGTGACCGCTGCGGAAGAGCAGCTTTCAGCTACTGCCGTAGATTTTCTCAGCGCCATCCGCTGCTTTCTTCATTACAGCAATGGCCGGAACGACAACACGCTCACATATGAACTGCAAGCAGCGGCAGCGGCGCGGGCCCTGGGCGCGGAAGACGCCGTCGCGAGAACTCCGTCGGAGTGGATGCGGCAGTATTTCCGGCACGCGCGCACGCTGAACCGGCAATTGCTGCGCTACCTGGAGCAGAAAGCGCCCATACCCCTGACGCTGCGGCAGCGATTGTTTAACGCGGCGCGGGCAAGCAAGCTCGAACCCGATGGAGGAAGATTTTTTACGATACGCGATGGTTTGCTGGAAGTCGTGGAACAGCAGGCGCTATCCGATCGCGCGGTAACCTATTCGCTATTCGCGGAAGCGGCGCGTACGGGCATCCCGATCAGCCGCGAAGCGGAGCGCAGCATCGGCTACATTCTTACGCATCCGGAAGTTCCGGCGCAAAACAAGGAGATGTCCTGGGCCACGCTGCGGGACATCCTTGGCTCCGATTTCCCGGGACTTGCGCTGCGGCCCATGCAGCGCCTGGGACTTCTGACGGAGATCCTGCCGGAATTTAGTCTGATCGACTCGCTGGTCGTCCGCGATTTTTATCATCGCTATACCGTCGACGAGCATACCCTGCGCACTATCGAGCATCTCCAGGAATTGGCCGATCCGCCGGATGCCCGGGGAACGCGTTTTGCGCCGCTCTGGAAAACCGCGGAAAGGCGGGACCTCCTCATCTTGTCGCTGCTGTTGCACGACGTTGGCAAAGGGATGCTGGTGGAAAATCATGTGACCGGCAGCCTCGCGGCTCTGGATAGCGCCGCCCGGCGATTGGGACTTTCGCCGGAAGAAAAGGCCGAAGTGCAATTCTTGATCGAGCACCACCTAGACATGTCCGCAACCGTGCAGCGCAGGGACATTTTCGATCCCGCCACGGTTTCGGCTTTCGCGCAGTCCGTGGCCACCCAGGAGCGGCTGCAACGATTGTGCCTTCTCACCTATGCGGACATTCATTCCGTGAATCCCGAAGCGCTGACGCCTTGGAAGTCGGAGATGCTCTGGCAGCTTTTCGTGGCCGCCTCCAACCATTTCAGCCGGACTTTGGATCGCGACCGCTTGCATGCGCTGGACGAAATTCCGCTTCTCCAGCGCGCCAAGGCACTGGCGGGCGACGCTACGATCGAGGAGATCGAGCGCTTCCTTGAAGGATTCCCGCGGCGGTATCTTGCGGTCCACTCCGCCGCGGAGATAGCAGCACACTTCGCGCTTTACAGGAGGCTGAGCGCGGAACCCGTGCAGACCGAAGTGGCCGCCACGCGCCATGGGTTTTCATTGACGCTCCTCACAGCCGACCGCCCGGCACTTTTCGCGACAATTTCTGGGGTACTGGCGGGCTGGGGCATGAACATCAACAAGGCGGATGCTTTCGCCAATGCCGCCGGAGTCGTGCTGGATACCTTCCACTTCTCGGATCTGCACCGCACGCTCGAGCTGAATCCCAGCGAAATCGTCCGGTTTCGGAAGAATCTTTCGGATGTGGTGAGCGGCAAAGCCGCGCTGGAACCGCATTTGAAGAGCCGCGAGAATGCCAGCCGCGGGCGTACGCCGAAAGTCACCGTCGAAACGCGCATCAACTTCGACGATACGTCTTCCGCGCACTGCACATTGCTTGAGATCGTCACGCAAGATCATCCGGGATTGCTCTACGAGATCGGTTCGGCGCTGGCGCGCCTGGGATGCAACATCGAGGTCGCGCTGGTGGACACGGAAGGCCATAAGGCCATCGACGTCTTTTACCTGACGGCACAAGGCAAGAAACTGACCACGCAAAAGCAGGAATTGCTCCGCGAAGTGCTTCAAGGGACGCTGTCTTAGTTCGATTCAGTAAAGGGAATTTGTTCGAACTGTCACAGGCTTAGACATTGGTGGACGTGACGCAACTCCGAAAGTGAGCAACAGCAAGACGCGGATGGACACCCAGGCATTCGTGAAATATTGGTAGCCGATGCAGCAACCTAACTTGTATACGGAGTTTTTGTCGGATATATTCCCCTGGCCAAGTATTGCCAAGGGGCCTCTTTGATGGCCAGTCCAATCCCTTCCGATAAAGTTGGTAGAGCTGGAGATCATCTTGCGAACGAACGCACTTTTTTGGCGTGGATTCGCACGAGCATTAGCATCATTGTGTTCGGTTTTGTTGTCGCCAAGTTCGGAATTACCTTGCGCGAATTACTGCGCGTCCAAGGGCATAGCCCGCAAGAGAGCGGCGCATCGCTGTGGATAGGCGTGGGATTTATGGCGATGGGCATTTTTATGTCCCTCATTGCTTTGGTTCGATATCGGACGACGATGCACCGGCTGAATGCCGATCAGTTTAAGCCGGCAGGGGCGATGGTGATAGTTTTAGGAGTCGTGGCCGCACTTTTTGGAGCAATTTTGGCGATTTATTTGATTTTGACTGCCCGAACGCTTTAGCCCTGATTCCTCGCCAGCGAAATGCCGCCCGCGCGGTCCGCGAACTTCGGCGCGATTTCGCGGAAGAGCTTCTGCGTATCAGCAGGTGTCATTCGCGAGCGGTTACCGCGCCACGACTGCGCTCCCAGAGCGAGCAGTGCGGGGAGACACACGAGGACATAGCGGGGCTCGCACGTCTGCAATTGAGTCAAGAATACAGTGCGAGTCAGGATGAATAGGACGATCAGGGCAACTCCGGGGCTATCGCGCCAGTATCCAATGCCAGCCAAGGCCAGGCAGACATAGCCGATATTCAGGAAGAAGAAACCCAGAGTAATCGAGAAATCAACGGGATTCCGGCGCCAGCTATCGCCGAGCGGCCAGAGTTTCCCCGAGTAAGGGAGCAAGGAAATTCTCGGAGTGAACCACATCGCGGCGGAGCGCTCGATGGGAATCCATACGTAGCTGCGCACGGGATGCCGATGGGTGCGTTCGCGAGCCAGCTCGGCGAATGCCGCATCCGTTTGGAGGGCCATGCCGCGCTCGCGATCGTAACGCTCGAGCAAAAGAGCTACACGAGTGCGTTCTTCGGGTGAATCCGTGGCGTAAGCAGGAAGATCACCGAGGGCGATCGGCTGGGCGGGCAACTTCCAGGTAAAAAGGTAAGCATCACGGGAGCGAAACATCCAGGTTTTTGTCCAGGCGTAGAATCCGGTGGGCATGGAAACGCCGAAAGTCTCGGCGTAACGCGGAGCCAGGAATTGCACCCGCCCGAGGGTACGAGCATTGCGCGCGGCCCAGGGAGCCAAGGGCAACACCAAACCGACGGTCATCCAGAGCGTGGCGACAGTCAGTGTTCCCCAATTTGCAGGACGCCACGAGCGCAGACAAAGCACAAGCAAGACAGCTGCGAGCAGGAGCGGTGTCTCAGGCCGAACTAGCGTGCCAAGGCCTACGACGAGTCCACCGAGAAACCAAATCCGGACAGAGCCCAGCAGGTCATTGCGGTTTCGAATGAGATCGAGCCGATGGGCGGAAGGGAGCAGAAAGACGAGGATGGCAAGCGTCGTTAGGAACGTCGCGAGGACCTCCGTGAGCACCGCGGCGGTATAGTTTGCGGTGAAGGGACAGAGCACCGCCAGCCACAGCGCTATCTTTGTGACGCGGCTACGGACCGCTTCGCCGGCCCCAGCCGCGAGCTGTGCGGCTATGGAGGCGGTCAGAACACAAGTGGCAAGGTCAAGGAACGCTTGTGCTAGAAATACAGGATCCCTCCCGGGGCCTGCGAAGGAATAGATGATGGCCAGAAATCCCGGGTAGCCAGGACCGCGCAAGTCCGATGGATACAGATGTCCGTGCGAGAAAAAGCCGTAAACGCCATGGTAGAGCCAGTTGCGCGCGAGTTCCTCATAGTACGGTGTGTCGCCGGAGGCAAAGGGGAAGTGCCGGATGAAAAAAAAACGCAAAACCAGTCCAACGAGAAGGGCGAAGAACAAATGTTTGTTGATGGACTTGGGCCACAACATTTCGTCCGAAAGTGCAGTGGATCTGTTTGACCGTGAAGGTCACGGAAGCATTCAGCTTAGCACAAATATGACGTTCACTTGACGGGTACGACAGATGCCGACACGTCTAGAATGGCCAGTAATAACGAACCTCCCACATGCAGCGGACCGACTTACGGCGCACGTTCAAATGACCTGCTCTCCGCAATCCGCGAGAAAGTGTATAAGAATCTGCTATTTTTGCGTTCTGGTCACGCGCACCGCCGCGTTTTGCGCAATACGCACACACGAGTCGTGTTCTCTTTTGCACAGACGCTTGACTCTCGACGCGTTAGCCTACTCAAGGACTCTTCGAGGTGTGCCGCTCCGACTGAGCTCTCGAGTCAAAAATGAAAATCCTGGTTAAATCCCGGATGGAAATGCTCCTGGTCATGCTCGCGGCTTCATCCGCGCTTTTTGCTCAAAGTGGCGGGAATTCTCCGGGCAAACCTGAGAATCATCCGAGCATCCTGGACGCCCGGCAGATCATGGGGCTGTCGGTCTTGGCCACCGAGCGCAGCTGGCAGGCCCGAGACTACCACTATACTTATATGGAGCGTGATGAGGATCGGCGATTGGACTCGCAGGGGCAGGTGAAATCGGAAGATGTCGACGTCACGAGAATGATTCTAGTCAACGGGGCGCGCTTCGAGCAGCTCGTTGAACACAACGGGCAGCCTCCAACGGCCGAGCAAGCGAGGAAACGCGACGAGGATCTCGATAAGATGAAGCACGAAACGCCGGAGGAGCAGGCTGCGCGACTTCGCAAAGACCAGGAAAACAGGTCGTTCCTCCGAGACTTGCTCGAGGCGTTCAACTTCCAACTCATCGGCGAAGAGATGGTCGACGGCAGGCCGGCCTACGTGCTTCAGGCGGCGCCGCATCTTGGTTATCATGCGCACGGCAAGTACGGCAAGATGTTCTCCAAAGTGGAAGGCAAGCTTTGGGTCGACAAACAGGATTTCGGCTGGGTCAAGGTAGACGGCCAAGTAACGCAATCGTTCTCAATGGGATTATTTGTGGCGCGCGTGCAACGCGGCTCACACGTCATCCTAGAGCAGACGTGCGTCGGTGACAGCGTCTGGGTGCCGAAACGCCTCAAAATGCGAGCAAGCGCCAGAATCCTTTTCTTAAAGAATCTCGACCTTGAGAGGATCCTCACTTACTCGGACTACCGGCCGGAGGCGGACGGCCCATACTCGGTCAGTAGATAGCGGGGTAAGCTCCCTCGACCGAGTAGACTTTGTTGCTCCGAAGCGAAGACAGCATGGTTGATGAAGCACCCAAGCAAATCCGCCCCCTTACGTGCACGTTTGGATTTTAGTTGTGCATTCGCGACTTAGTGCTACGGGTGGATTTGCTGGCACGCCAGATTGAGCAGGCACCGACGAGCGCGCTTCAATTCAATTGGGACCCTTCGTATGAGCGGCTTCGCAGCGCACTCTTCCAATCTCTGTAAAAGCTTTCAAAGCCCTCTTCGCCATTGTGGTGTCGAATCGCAAGTGCAGCCAGATGCGTTACTCGCTGAATCAGCTGTAATTCAAACGGGGTAGGTGTTCTTGAGACAGAGCAGTACATTTCGAAAGAGCCCAGGATATTTTCGTCTCGCGAAGGAATGCTTGCAGACCAAAAAACATGCAGGCCGTATTGCAAAGCACGACGGGTAATCGCCTGAAGATCATGCTCCCGGCCATCTGCTGGAAGGATGATCGAGACAACGTTGCCTATCTGAAGGTCAATAGCCGAGCACAATTTATTCAAAACGCCAGGGAGCGGTGCGCTCATCGAAATTAATTCAAGAATGCTGTGTTCTCCCTGTAAATCGGCCTGCTTATTGGCTGAGCATTGCCGAAGCAACGAGGGCTGCGCAGGGGCCCATTTGGGACGAGACTCATCTTCAGGCAAAATAGCCACCTCGTGCGACGCGCATAAATCTTAAAGCGCACGGACGACAAAATCTGTTCACTTTGGGACACTCTGGCGAATCATCATTTTGCTCTGTTATGCCCTGCCATGGCTTTGGGTGTGGCATCGAACAACAGTGCCCCCTCTTGCGTCGTGTTTTGGCTGACGATCACGAAATTGTAAGGCAAGGAAAAAGAACCATCGTCAACGGTAATCCCCTTTCAGCCAATGGTTGGATACCCGCGTTGGAGACCCGGGTTGGACCCTCTTGGGATGCCAATTCGAAACGAGGATAATTTTGGAATCACATCTGAGGCTTCTGGCGTTGGCCTCATGGCCGAAAACCGGAACTCTCTTTTTCGTTAATCACAAAGTAATCTATGGAAGAAACTACAGCTTTTACCTGATGGTGCGGCGACCACCCCCATGGAAGACTAAAGTACCAAACCTCATAGAACCACTGAGACTTGGACCATAGGATGGGCTTATGCCTCAGCATAGTTCGGGAAAGTTCGTCGGATGGCAAGGGGGTCGAGAACGACCATCTCTACCAAGTCACAAGCCGGAGAGCCATGTGCTCTCCGTGGATCGCCGAAAGCACCCTCGAAAGGAAACGCTGGAGTCGCTTATATCTTCGGCTTTCCGTTCGGAGGATAGTGAGCTGGACCAGATCTTATGCGCACTAGGTGACCTATCAAACATAGTGAAGTCAGGAGCTTTCGACGCTGTGGCTGTGGACGAGGCGCTCAAAAGAGCCGCGGTGTGGGCCGTGAAGAAGTCGATGCTCGATCGGGAAGTCCGGTCACTGGCCATTACTGACGATCTTACGGGGTTCTTCAATCGGCGTGGCTTTCTAGCTTCTGCTACGCAGCAACTGAAACTCGCTCATCGAGATCAGCAAAACGTATTACTCCTTTTTTGCGACGTTGACAATCTGAAGGGGATCAACGATTCCTTTGGACACCGAGAAGGAGATTTAGCGCTCATCCGTACAGCAGATGCTTTGGAGGAGACTTTCCGTGATTCAGACGTTCTGGCACGTCTTAGTGGGGACGAGTTTGCCATCCTGGCGTGGGAAGCGTCGATTCCAAACATGCAAGCCATCCTGTATCGAATGGAAAAGAATTTGGAAAAGGCGAATGCTGACGAATTCCGATACAAGCTGTCGCTCAGCGTTGGTGTAGCACGATACGATCCACAATCCCCAGCCTCACTAGGCGAACTGATGGCCAGCGCGGATCAGGACATGTACAAACACAAAAGTCGCCATCTGTGTGCCGCTTCCTCGGCGCGCTGATGGACGCGAACAAGGACATCGTGCAACAAGAAGAGGGAAACTCAGTATGTCAAGAAGTTCAAAGACTGACACTTGAGGCGACTACTCCGCGGCTAGCGTGACCTGTCTGATGGAATCCAGTGGATACAGGGTCCCCCAGGGATTAACTACAGAGAGAACTGTATTGTCCACAAGCCCATCTCGATTTATTTGTGATAGCGAACGTTCGATTTGGACAGATCAACCGAGGAGACTGCCTTGACGAACAGTCAATCTTTACTTCCTGACGCAACACTCATTGCGAAGGCTCGGGCAGGCAGCCACCGCGCCTTTGGGGAACTCGTGGGCCGGCATACTGCTCAGGTCTATGGCGTCTCTTACAAGATGCTGAGGAACCGCGAAGATGCGGAAGACAATCTTCAAAATGTCCTCTTCAAAGCGTATCGGAAAATCCATCAATTCGAGGGTAAGTCGCAGTTCTCCACTTGGCTCGTCCGCATTGCAATCAATGAAGCGATGATGATTTTAAGAAAACGCGGGCCGGAAAAGGCAGCCGCATATGCAAATGTGGATCCGTCTAATGGCCAGCCAGAGAAGAGCAGTGGGGTCAGAGACTCCCATGCTGATCCAGAGCGCGAGTACATCGCAAGAGAGTTGACGACGAAGGCTTTCAACGGGCTGAATCCGAACTTGAGAGACGCTTTCCTTCTTCATAAAGCCGAAGGCTGGACCCATCCAGAGCTAGCAAAGACGCTTGGCATTGACGCAGATACCGTGAAGTCCCGCATTTTTCGAGCACGTGTCAAACTTCGGCAACAGCTGGAAGATCTTAGAAATACGGAAACGATGGCGCTTCAGAGCTGAATCAATGAGCCTTTCATTACCCTTGGGTGCTCATGGAATTAGCGGACTAACTGGATGACCGGGCGAGGCGCAAATCCAGGCAAACTCAGTGCCAGCTTCAAAAAAACAATTGGATATCTTGAAGAGACCGACGGAAATCGCGCCCCAACCAGGGATCTCCGCTCGCCGGGTGGTTTTCAGCAAGATTCATGCACTCGCGGCACGCAGCTTGCGATTGATTCTGTTTGACTCGCTTTTTTCTTTCCTGGGTGTTTCTGCTCCGGACTGAGGGTTGATTTGTTCCGCGAGCTCAGCCAGCTTCGCGTCTGTTCCCTGAGCTTAGTCAGAGATCAGCGATTACAATCACAGATGGTCTTTCCAGGGCCCGCGGAATCTAATGCTTCATTAGGCGTTCCTCGCACGGGAATCTATACAACTTTCCGAGGCTCCGATTTTCAAATTTGAGGCATGCACCACAGTCAGTTCTCGGCAGTGAGCATAAGAATGGAACAGGCAACCATTTTCATTTAGTGTGAGTACGTCCAGATTCATCCATTTCCTTAATCACACTCTTCACGACTTCGCTATCGATCTTCGCACTGACATACAATCCCTTCTCGACAACGACGGTGAGAGCCTTCACCAATTCCTGTTCCGCATCGACCTTCAATAGATACCCTCGAGCACCAGCGCAAAAGGCGCTTCGAACCAATTCCCCCGATTCGTGCAGAGTCAATAAAACGATCTTTACGTCCGGATGAGCTTCATGAATCGTACGGGTTGCCTCAATGCCATTTAGCCCGGGCATGGATATATCCATGATTATCACTTCGGGTTTCAACACATCAGTCAGATGGATGGCTTCCATCCCATGGTCTGCCTCGCCACAAAGATCCCATTCCGGGAACGAATGGAGGATGGATTGGATGCTGCGACGAATGAAAACGTGATCATCAACGATAAGTACTCGGGGCATAGTCCTCAATCTCGTCGGGTTTTCGATGGGAGTTGGAGACTCGGCTCCGCAGAATGACACGGGCGGCGCGAAGGGGAATTGAATTCAAGAACATGATTGTCTACATCGATCCGTTTTTGGGCAGTGCCAGATCACATTACACCTCGATAATCTGGTTTTTCACCGCGTAACGAACAAGTTCGGTGACGGAGTGAAGCTCAAGTTTCCTCATTATGTTGGCCCGATGAGTTTCAGCCGTCTTGATGCTTATTCCCAGAGTGGCGGCCACTTCCTTACTACTCTTCCCTTCCGCCAGGAGCTGAACAATTTCCCTCTCGCGTGGAGTAAGCCTGTTTCGCGAAACGACTTGCGGCTCGGAGCCCGACGTTTGTCTGTAGAAACCATTGAGGAGCATCTCCGCAGCACGCGCGGTAAAAAATGTTCGGCGGTTCGCAAGAGCCTCGACCGCACTCACAAGATCCCGATCCGCATCCGACTTCATAATGTAGGCCCTGGCGCCGGTATCCACGATATCTCGGACAAGCTGATCCGAAAAATGTAGTGTCAGAATGACAATTCCTGTTTTAGGAAACAGCCTGTGAATTCTGCGCGCAGCCTCCAAACCGTTCAAATCGGGCATGCTGATATCCATCACCACAATATCCGGTTTAAGTTGTTCTGCCAGGTTGACGGCCTCGCGTCCAGTTTTCGCTTCGCCGCACACCTCCCAGCCAGTGCGGGAAGTCAGGAGTTGTTTCAATCCCCGCCGGATAATGTCATGGTCATCTGCAACAAGAATTCGCAATGCACTTGTTCGCATTCTCGGATCAATCTTGTGGGGCTGAGGGTCACTCTTGACAGCCCTCACCCCGTCCTCTTCGGCTCGCGGACTTGACTCAACGATTCGCATAGGAAATACGGTATGGATATAACGTCCGCAAACATAATTACATACCATTTTCCCTGTATTTTACAGCTTTATCAGAGTTCATGAGCCTAAACAGACGTTTGGCCCTTGGATCATCCTAGGATTACGCTGAGGAACCCTATCTGGCTGGCCGGTGCCAGTTTGCGGATGGTGCGATTCATCGCCAGCAGGGCTGTTCTTGCGCCTGCGGAAGGACCATGGTTTGTTAACTCAGACTCGGATGGAATTTGCCAGCGGACCCGCGGTTAGACGGTTGTTCAAGTGAAGCCCTAAAGTGACGCAAATTGGAGAATTCTATTGGCGTCCAGAGCCTTTCAGCGTGATGCAATACCTCAGATGAAAAACCTCCGGAAAGAAATGAGCGGAAAGCCGATTCCACTCGAACTATTGCTCGAACTGGGGATGGAGTTTGCAGACGCGCCGGACACAGCGAATGCGAAGGATATCGTGCATCGCAACTTCAACCCGGTGAATATCTTTGTCACGGATCGCAGTCATGCGAAGATTCCTGATTCTGACGCGGCGAAACACGGAGCTCCAAAGTGCCAAATGTCATCGAGAACCGGCCCTCGGGACTTGCCTACCGTCCATCTTTCAAAGTGTCTGCTGACGGCGGCCAATCCTTCGGATTGCCGTGCTCATCAACTACCAGCGATATCGAGCCCGGCGGCAAAACCTGCAACGACTTCAAGAATTCAATCAGGTCGTTCTGCAGGTCCGGTGGCAGGGCATCGAATGCCAACCGTTGGAAGCGAGCCTCTCCGTTGTGGGCCTCGACCGCTTCCCTAGCGGTCGTGAACTTCCCGTGATGCATAAACGCCCCGCCCTGGTTGTAGAAGCCCCAGAGTTTACGGGTGATGAATTTACAATTCCCTGCAAAGAAGCCAGGCGATCCAGCTGGCTGGTTCTGATCGAGGGTCTCGCATTCCGGATCCGCCGCCGGTTTGCTAGTGGCGCTGATGTCGTGCAGCTTGAGATCGGTGTAAGCCGGCACCATAACGAATCCATGAAGAGCTTGTAGGCGCGGGCGTGGCAACGTATTGCTCGTCAGGTCTACTGCGAGTGCTGGAGCACTACCCGGATAGTTCGTGGGTCCGAGCTGCAAGTTAGGTGAATTGGGACCGGTGGCGGGATTGTACGGATTGGGCTCAAAGTAGATCCACCCCGGCTGCCCCGGTAGACCGGGGTTGTTGTTTGACGTAAGGGGCAGAGTAGCATGGCAGGTGGCGCAGCCGATCTTATTGAACATGACCTCACCCATCAGGTTCGCGCGTTCGACGGCCGGATCGTTTGGAATTACGCGACCCGGAACGGCTAGTGTGGCCTGGAACATGGAAACCGCGGTCAGGTCGGCTACCGTCAGCTCGTTGGTGACGCCATCACCATCAGGGTCGGCATTGAGCCCGAATCGCTCTTCGGACTGCATGCCGTGGTGATGGTTGAATGCAGTGTTGCTGAACTGTCTAATTGAGACCACGTTGCCGACCTGATGTAAAGGACGGATGATTAGACTTGGCGGAGTTGTGTCACTGCTTAGCAGGCTGGGAGCCGCCAACCCTTGCACTTGAGAAGTATTCCAGCTGCCGTCGGCGTTATGGGTCAAGACCCCAAAGGAAACTCCCTTCGACATCAACTGCCTGCTGTTTCCCGGAGTCGTCGCGTCGCGCGCTTTCTGCAGGTCCGCAGTCATCTGCCGGGCTAGCATCTCAACGAAGCCCGACCCGTTCATCCCGATTGTCTTCCGGTCGTTGGCTGCATTGTCCATCGTGACGAACTTTCCCGATTCATCCACCGCGCCACGCGTCATAATGCCGTCGCTATGGTCCAACGTCAAACGGTCAAAGCGCTGAGCCAAAACGAAGACCTCCGTCACGCGGTCACCGCCAGCACCTGAGATGGGTGCATTGTGGCAGCCAGAACACGCGTTTGCATCAGGTGACGAGATTCGGTCGAAATTCCTCGGAAACACTAAAGGGGAGCTCGGATCCGAGAGGGGAGCGCCAGTTCCTTTCGATTGGGGACGCCCGGCTCCCTCCTGGACCGTGAACTTGGCATTGAAAAGCTGGGCTCCGTATTGGATCAACTGCAGATTAGGAGTGGTGAATTCCTGGCCGTCCTGTAAGTGTACAGGTATCGCCACTTCGCGCCCAACTTGTGTGTTGGGGCTTTGCCCCGAAGCTGCGGTCGCAATGAGGGAGGACAGGACAGCAAGCCATGTGCAGGTTCGAGGGTGAGTTTTGGTCACAAGACAATCCTTTGATTTCCCGAAGGGTGGGCAAATAATGTCTGGGCACGGACGGAAGATACTAAAAGCAACTTTCGGACTTCGGATCAGCGGCTTGCGTCATTGCACCGCGCGCAGCTGAAAAAACTTCAGGTGCGCGCAACATTGGTCGTTCTGCCGATTCAGTGGACGACTTCATCTTGATTCGCAGAACCACATGAAATCTGTACGGATATACCACCGACCTTACGAATGATGTTTCAAATCCATGCGCCTGGGCGATTCGAGCGAGGTCACGTTGATTGTACCAGTAACCCATGGGGTCCAATCCGAGCAATCTGCGTACTCGAGACTTGGCCATGCGAAATTGCCGAGCAGCCACCCCGGATGTCTGCGAGCCGGCTTCGTAATCGTTACGGCACTGCTTGTTGAGGACGGACGCACAAATCAAGAGTGAATCAGGATGCATCATGAATCGGGCATTCTCAAAATGCCGATGCAACATCTCCGGATCAAAATGCTGGATGACTCCATGAGAAAAGATCAGATCATAGAGGTGTCCTTCCTCCAAATAGGAAGAACCTTCCGTGCACTTAAGCTCTACATCGGGGTGGCTGGAATGAAACCGGGCCAAGAGCTGAGAAGAAAAATCCACCCCCGTATATTTCGCTCTGGGCAGATCAAGAAATGGAAACAGGCCCCCATCGCCACATCCGATCTCAAGTGTCTCTGGGGCTTTCTTGTTCGGAAATAGAGACTTGAGTTCAAGCGCGCAGGTGCGGTAAAACTCGGGCGTATCACACTTGTGGAGAGGGGAGGTTTTGTCTTCCCAGTAACTTCGGAATCTCTCCTCGGTGGAGGAGAATGCCTGATTGCCGCGTACAAAACGAAAAAAGAATACTACTTCCAAGGTGAAGACGAAAATCGCGGAGACGGCTAGAGCCCACCCGTCTCGCAACAAAACGTGAATAGCCCCCATTCCCGCAAGGACTGGTGCACCAGTGACAAACGCATTCCGCGCAAGCTGTCGCAGAGTACCAAGCCGAAAATTCGCCGCGTAATATGCGCAATAGAGCCAAACAATGCAGTAAATCACTTCTCCCACCGTAAAGGCAGCAACGCCCCACAGCGCGTTTTTGGATAGCATCATGACGAGCGTCAATGCTCCGAGCGATAGCAGGTTTCCTCCAATTTCCAATGCCAGAGAGAGACGCTGGTGATTACTCACGTCGAAAAGCCGGTCGAGCCAAGAAGTCAGAAAGTACATGTAACCCGCGAATGCCAGAAGTGCAGCGAACTCACCGCTGCCGCTCCAACGCGGGCCGAACAGGATTCTGAAAAGCAATTTCGACTCAAATGCGGCAAACACAAGAAGCGGCGTCATCAGCAGAATCTGGATGCGGAGAACGCGATTCACAAAAGCTTCCAGGCGGCCAGTCTTGATCTCAGTGGCCGCCTTTTGGTAGAACACCTCGTTCATCGAAGAGGTAATCAAGCTCACCGGCATATAAATCGCGCGGCTCGCCATGGAAAACAACCCGAGGATAGTTAGATTGGAGAAAAAGCGAATGATTACGATTACGAGCTGCGATGAAACGTTTGCGATGAAACTATAAGGAGCTTTATAAAAAGGAAACTTTCGGTACGTCCAGAGCAAGCTCCTGATGAGCCCCCAGTCCCGGCTGTTGCGGAGAAATCGCCCGTCCTGTCGCATGACCTTAGCGAACAAGACGACTGTTCCGAGCGACTGGCCGAAGATCCAACCGCCGATTAAAGCTATTCCTCCACCTGTATGAAGAGCAAACAGTATCACCTGAGTGACAACAGTGCCGGCCGTTTGAGCCACGCGAGCGATGGCGACATGGCGAAAACGCTTCATACGCCCGCACCAGTATCCGAGAACCTGGTTGAGACCACTTACAAACAAAACGGCGGGCACGGTCCATAACCACGGATCCATTGAAGAGTCACCAAGCGCAAGGGCGATACGATGGTGTTGGGCTCCGACCACCCCCAAACACCCAACGCAAATGGCTCCAAGGACCAACACCGACAAGTAGAAGAGGTTGGCCGCCTCTCGATCCGATTCAGGCAACATGATCGCCAGCTCGTAACGGGCCCCGCCCAACACAGAAAGCAGCGACACGATGGTCATAAAGAGGGCGAGCAGGCCAAAGGCTTCTGGCGCGAAGAGCCGTGTGAGGATCAGCAGCGCCGCAACGTTGATCCCCTGGGACAAAGCCGTCCCTGTAACCAAGGTCGCAACGTGCGACACAAAACTTCCCTTTTCACGCTTTAGTCGTTCTGTCGAAGTTTGGCTCATACCGTAGGGTCGTAACGTCAGTTAGCCACACAATTTTCTGCAAGAGTAATCACCGATATAGCTATCTCAAACAACACCCCTAGACAAGAGGTACAGCCTTCGTACAGGACTGATTCCTGTCACTTTTCTACCCATCGGCTCAGGTGTTTCCCACCTCAAAACAAGGTATTCACTGTATGTACGAAGGCAATCGGAGTCGAGGCTCAGGTGTTTCCCGACTCAAAATGAGGTGTTTTCCGCATGTACGAAGGCAATCGAATTCGGTGCTCGGCACTATCCTCTCTGGACTCTTGGGTCAAGGCCCCGATGCCACAAGAGAGTACCCGTTTGCGGAAGCACCCCAAATACTCTTGGATTCTTGCCCTGCTAATTGGGGTAATGTCGCTCAGTGGGTGCGTAGGAGGTGTTTCCCAGTCCCCCCAGACGCCCAGTTCCGCCTCAACCGCGCATGTCGCTTCCATCCTTCCAGTTTCGGCCACAGTAGGAAGCGCCGCTATGAATCTGCAGTTGGCAGGAACAAACTTTGACAGCACGGCGACAGTGCTATGGAACGGCTCCCCGCGGACAACAACTTTTCTGAACTCAGGAAGTCTGACTGCTGCCATTTCAGCGCAGGATCTTGCAGCCGCTGGAACCGTGGCAGTATCCATGGAAACAGGAACCCAACATACTCTTTCAAATGCAGTGACGTTCACAATCAAACCGAGTGCAAGCCTGCCGCTCGCAATCACGACGAAGACTCTGCCAAATGGAACATCTGGAACCACATACGCTGCGACTCTGGCTGCGAGTGGAGGAACTCCTCCGTATCAGTGGTCGATTGTTGCAGGTACACTTCCCTCCGGCATAAGCGTTGACGTAACATCGGGCGTAATCTCAGGCACGCCCATCTCCCAGGGCAATTTTACCTTTACAGTACAGGCCCGCGATTCCTCCTCAACTCAAGCCTCGGCGCAGGCTCCCTTGGCGCTCAACGTGACCGCCGCTGCTCCTTCGGCTTCGGCAAGCACGTACTACGGGCCTGGAATCGCAGCGGACGGCCTGGCCAACACGACGCTCGGACCCTATGGCAATACCGTCAGCTATCGCTTTCGAGCGAAGCATTCGGGAGTACTCCAACAAGCTCGGGTTTATTTGATCCCCGATCATGCCGGCTACGCCGGGGGAACAGGCGGGACAATTCAAGTAACCTTGAACACGGATGACGCAACTTCCGCGCACAATCCCACCTCGACAGTGCTTGCCACGTATATGATGAGCAACGTACTGTCTCTGGCCTCTCCCGCGAGATATTTCTATGTAATGACATTTGCAACGCCGCCGACGCTCACCGCAGGCCAGCTCTACCACATGGTGTTCAAAAACGTGGATGCCAGTCCCACGGTGAATTTCCTGTCGGTGGATGCCCTCTACGAGATTGTGGTGGCGACGCCTGTTCAGCCGACTATAAGTAACATAGATGAGGCAGTGCTCCTCAGTAATGGCGGGGGAACCTGGCAACCTCGCGCAGGGTACACACCGATTTACGAACTTGATTTTCAGAATGGCGCCTCCGAGGGAATCGGTTACATGGAGGGTTGGGTTGGGGCCCCGCAATCCATTTCCGGCAACAGTTCCGTACGGGAAACCATTACGGTGTCCGGCACGCAAGTGAAAGTGGCCTCCGCGTCGATTCGATTGGCTCGCTTCAACGGAAATGATCCCTTGGTGGTTCGCCTGGAGAATGCCGATGGCTCGTTGATTGAGCAGGGCAACGTTTCGACGTCCGGGATTGCGCTGAGCACTTCCTCCACCTCGCCATCGGATGCCTGGGTGACATATCCATTTTCTACAATCTACACGCTCCTGCCCGGCAACACCTACCATTTGGTGTTTGAAGCGGCGTCCACGTCTACTTATCAGGCCTTCCCGATTCGAAAGGGCTTGGCGTACGGCTTCCAAAACACCACGTATTTTCCGGATGGCTACGCCGAGTTCCAACAAAATGGCTCCTGGGTCGGATGGACCCAATGGGGAGTGACAAATCGCACCGATGGAGATCTCCAGTTCTATTTCTCCGTAGTTCCATAGCGATTGCGCTACACGAAGCTCACGTTTCGGTTCGATATCGGAGGGCCAGTTCGATTGGTGCGCTTCCCGTCCATATCAAACGAACGCCGAATTTCTTCCTGAGCCAACAATCCTCTGATTTTGCCAGCCAAGGCCGAATCAGGAGCGCGGTCAATGATCGTCCGAAATGGATAGAGCAAATTGACATAGGCCCGCACCGATGGCCGATATACCAATTTGAGATCGCAAAAGACTCGGCGATAGCCGAATTTCAACAGGACGTCCTGAACATTCGTGTCGTGGACGATGGAACGGAATCCGTTGAAAACGGTCTTTCCCTGCTCCGAGATGTAAGTAGTCAAGATGGTATCTTTCAAGGCGGAGTCAGGACTTAGCCGGAGGAAGCGTGGGTCCAGTTTTATTACCAAGGATGCGGCATAGTCCTGTCCCACAGCTAACTTCTCAAAGCCTGCGAGCTGGTCTCCTGCGTACGCGGCCCAAAACTCAAATGGTCCGCCCACTGATCCCCTGCACATCTCGTCAAAAATTTCTCTGGGTTCGGGCCGAGCGTTTCGGTATCTCGAAAAGGCAGCCAGGTAACAGGGGTATCCATTCTTCGCGAGCCATTCCGGGTCCACGCGCTCGATTCGGCAGTCTTTATAAGCACGACGAATGCGCGTCCTCAATTTTTGAGGCAGATTCTTGAAACTGTATTCGTTGCAGGCCATGTACCAGAAGGCAGTCGGTCTCTCGTACCTTCGGGTAAAGTAGCGTAAGAAGAGGGCCCCGGACTCGTCTAGCAGTTCGCGTGCTTGATGCGCGCCCAATTCAATCGGTTCCGGCTTGAGCGATGCGGGGACTAGGGCGTTTTGATAAAGTCTCCAATACGTGCCTGCCGTTTCGAACAAGGTTTGCTTGGTATCTTTGAGCCAGCTTACATAGCGGTCCATATTTGTTCTCGAAAGCAAATACTCAGGGATTTAACGCCTGGCGGACCACTTCCCGCATCGTTTTGGTATTTTCAATGCACTCTTGGAGGCGGTTTTGGCGGCACATGCGCGGTTCCTTCCATTGGTCCCAGTGGGCTTCGCTGCCAAAGCTTCCGGGATAGAATTCGATCCCCTCGACATTGGAATTCCCGAGCATCGCAAGACGCTCCTTTAAAGATTGGGCGAACAGGCTGAGCTCTTCCTGATTCGTGCAGGGAGTAGAGCTGCCGCGAGCGCATGGAAGGTAGTCGCGCCGGTCGTAGGCGTAGACCCCAGCGACGATTTTCGCTTGTGGAAAGATCTGCCTGGCTTGTTGCGTGGATGCCGAAAAACTTACCGCTTCCTTGCGGTAATGAGGATAGAGATGGACAAAGTCGACGCTCTTGCGGAATTGCTCGTCGAGATTGTTGAGCTGGAAGCGCGAGGAAGTGAGTTCATCCTCATATACAGTGATCCCGAGATGAAGTTTCGGATTTGCGCCTTTCAATTCACGCGCAAACTCATTTAGCAGCGCGGACAATGCGGGAAGTGCGCGATTTAGCTTTTCGCACTGACCCACAAAGTCATCGAACCCAACTTCATATAGAGATGGATGAGTCAGGCTCAATTGGCTGTACTCGCGCAGATACGCGGGTGTCCTCTCGGCATCGAGCCGGATAGCGAGGAAGACCTTGTCCACTTCTTGCGACTTCGAGAGCTGCTGGGCATAGTCCACGCATTGTATGGGAGAGTCCGAACACCCAAGCCTAAGTCCGCCGAGATGGAGGGCGTTGTTCCAAGCTGGCGTATTGCCGCCCCACGTGATGACCATGGCATTCGGGCGCGCGCCCGTAGGAACAGATGTGGCCCCGAGCAACAGCATAGCCACCAAGTAAATTGAGACCTTGAGGGTGTGCCAGCGATGACGGTTAGAGTTTCGCGGGAGATCGGTTGCCAGATATTTCATAGGTCGATTCCTTCGCAGTGCGCAGAGCCGAAGACTCCTTGAGTTGTTGGAGCCAGTCACGCACCAGCACCGACCACTCAAAATGCGCCTCAACGAACACACGGCCGAGTTTCCCCATCTCTTTGGCAGCTTCCGGGTTGTCGAGCATCGCCTGAATTGCACGGGCCAGCCCCTGCGGATCGTCAGGAGGTACTGTGATACCCGCGCCGGCCGCTTGAATAAGATTCTCCGCTTCTCCCTGTGCAGCAAGAACAATTGGTTTGCTTGCGGCCATCATAACGAAAGCCTTTGCCGGGCGGGCGCCCATGGTCACTCCTGCTTTCCTCAAAGTGATAACCGCTAGCTCCGCTATGGAAAGCAGCGCCGGCAATTCTTCAAGTCGAACGGCCTCCAGAAAACTGACGTTTTGCAAACCTAAATCGCAGGCCAATTGGCGAAGCTTGGGTTTTTCCGGGCCATCACCAACAAAAACAAAGTGGAGAGACCGATTCGGCGACAAGAGTTTCGCAGCATGAAGAATCTGCTCCGCTCCGGCCGCGTATCCATGGTTGCCGGCATAAATAGCTACGCGCTTCCCTTCCAAGCCGAGACGGCTCTTGAGATCGTCATCGACCCGGAGAGGCTTGATGAGAGCCGTGTCGACCCCGTTCGGGAGAAAGAGAAGTTTTGACGGGGACACGTTCTTCTTGTTGAGGAGCGTGTCGCGAATCCCGTCGGTGACAGCGGTGATGTAGTCGGCACGATGGTAAATCCAGCGCTCCAACAAATAAGCGGCTCTCAGCGAGAACCCGTGTTTCATCACGCCAAGATCGCGAACTGAGTCAGGCCAAAGATCAGCGACATTGAAAATGAATGGGCATTTCCACGCGACAGAAGCGATCCAGCCCGGAACACCCAAGAACAGGGGTGGAGAATCTACGAAAACGAAATCGGGTTTTCGAGCTCTCCAGAGTCCGATCGAACAGGTCAACATGAACGAAAAATAGTTCAGGATTCTGCGAAAGCCGGCTCCATTAGCGGCGTACAACCAGACGCGGCGAACACGGACGCCGCCTTGAAATTCCCGGGCCCACAAACGATTCCGATACGGTGGACAAATCTTGCCCCCGGGATGATGCGGCATAGCAGTTACAACCTCGACCTCATTCCCTGCCCGGACGAGTTCCCGGCACATGGAGGACAGCCTTACTTGGCTCGCTCCTATTTCTGGAGCGAAATATTGCGTCAATATGAGAAATCTCATGTGCTTTCAATCTCGAGAGGAGAACGGAAGGCTTTCCTGTCACAAAGTTGCCGGTACATATTGAGCAGTTTTTTTTCTTCGTTGGCCCAGTTGTAGCGGACTTCGACGGCATGTCGTCCACGCTCACCCATTTGCCGCGCTTCGCCGGGATGCGTCCACAAGTATTGGATTGCATCGGCTATTTCTCCCGGGTCCAATGGATTCACGAGCAAACCACACCCTGCATTCTTCACAATCGAGCGAAACACTGGAAAATCGGATGCAATGACGGGGATGCCGGCACACATATATTCGAAAAGCTTCACTGGATGAGAAGCCACATAGTTACGTTCGGGATGCAGTACAACCAATCCAGCGGTTGCTCCTTGAATCACCTCGGCCACGGCTGTCCTCCCGAGTGGACCAAGGTACTCGGTTCTCTGCCATCCGGGCATGGTGTCCAGCTCGGAGATAAGTTCCGGTGGATCTATAGACCCTACGAGCTTCAGCCGCATGTCCAGGGATTCCGGCAACAGTTCCAGCGCCCGCACCATTTCTTGCACGCCTCGAGCTTTCGTGATCCTCGCTCCAACATACGCAATGTAATCGCATCTTCGTCTGGTTTCTGCGGCTATCGGCTTGAATTCCTCGAAAAGGGGGTAATTCTGAACGATATTCACTTTTGAATGCTTACGATTGAAGCGTGCAGCAATCTCAGGCGTCGCAGCGATCAGGCCAGAAAACCAGCGCGCAGCCTGCGTCTCACTGAAATCAATGATTTTCTCCAGCGGCTTTTGAAGCCAACTCGGAATGTAATGCTTATAAGACAAAGTGCGCGGAAGGTCTTCGTGGATGTCATAGACCACCGTTTTTCCCTCGGTTCTCAGCAAGAGCCCCACGGGTATTAGTTCCGGATCATGAAAATGGTAGATGTCGGCATCCACAGCTCGCGCAGCCCGGTAGACGGCTCGCGTCGTCTGAAACATGCGTCGGAAACGTTGCGAATGCAGTGGTACGGCTTCGATCACTATCCCATGAGTGTGTTGAGATTCAGGATGAGGCGCGATGAGGGTGACTTCATATCCCGCCTGGGTCAATGATCTGCATTCCTTGTGAAAGATTCGAACGTCGAATGCCGGGTGGGCTGAGGTCATTACGCATGCTTTTGGCGACATGAAGGAACCTCGCAAAGATGGAAAACGTGGCTACTCGGTGATCGCCGACGGTCTCAATTCGAATGAGCGGAGAGGAGTACCAATTGGAACAGCACGGCAGTTGAGGGCAGAGTGGAAACGCCGCTGCAGGTAAGTGTTCCTGCAAATCGCCATGGTCACCCCTGCCCATAACCAGAGCAGCCGATTGTCATCCAGATCACCACTAAACATGCTGACGGAAACGCAATAGAGGAGTAGCCCTGCCAGAACCCCGTACCGAAGGTCCCCCGCTTTTAACATCCGGTAGGTGGCCAGAGCAAGAAGACCTAGGAATACGAGCAGCGACAATTGGCCGACGAAGCCTTCCTCAAAAGTCGTTTCCAAAAAAAGATTGTGCGGATATCCTCGGCTGTCCCTACCGTAATAAAAGACACTCCAACTCCCAATTCCTTGGCCGAGCCAGAAATGCTCTGGAATCGCCGCAAGTGTGCTGCGATAAAAACCGAGCCGCTTCGCTCCAGAACCGGACGCCGCGTCTCCTCGAGAGAGCAGAAACATTTCACTGATTTTCGAACTGTATTTCTCCGGGGCCGCATGACGCAGATAGATGTAGGAGCCAAGACAGCTTGCAACGAGAAGACATGCGATCAGGACATGACTGGCTACCAAATGCCGCCTGGAAAACCCGAAATAGGTCAGCGGCAGGATAAGTGCAAGAGAAACAATGGGGCCGCGAGCGGCTGATCCAACGAGACCCGCGGACAGGATCGGAAGCCCGAGCGCGATAAACAGCGAACTGCGAGTGGAGTTCCGGAAAAAAGAATACGAGAGCAACAAAAGGACGCCCATACCCATCAACCATCCAGTTCCAATACGAGTGATGTCGCCTTCTGTGTTCGCTGTACGCTCTTCCAAATTCAGTACTATCTGAATCGCTGTCATGCATGCGCACGCGATGAAAAGAAATGAAAAGCGCCGAAAATCCTTCTCCTCGCGAATTAGAAAAACTCCGGAAATTAGGAAGAGGGTTCCAATAAGCAGGAAGCGAAGCAGCTTTGTGCCTCCATATTGCGGGGCGGTTGTGTACAAGTAACTTAGCGCAACCAGAGCGCAAAAGGCGAAGTAGGAGGAAATCAACGTCCATTGCCCTTGAAATAGACCGGAGAGACTCCTCCTATCAAGTCCGCTGACATGCTTCAGGAACCGCCAGCCGAGGCCAATGACAAGTCCTCCAAGCATGAGCAGCGTTAGATCGATTAGATGATCCATGCGGCTCAGAGGCCAAGCAGTTTTCCATTGAGGCATGAACACGCTGCATACCAGAAAGACTTCCGGGTATCGGAGAGCAGTTACAGCGTATACAGCGAGCCCTATGGCTGCTCCGACGACTAGCACCGAGTGGCCAGGTTCCATCAGAGAGCCAAGGAGGACACAACCTGCCAAGACTAAACCAGCAGCTGTAATCTTCAAGGCGGAAGGCGAGGTCAAATTCATGATTGGCCTGCAGAAAGAGACACGTACTCGCGCCTCCAGTCGTACCTGACGCCCGCCTCCATCAGAGGTAAGAGCTGGAAATACAGGGAACGATAGGCAGGATCGAGAAAAGTGTTGTTGTGCCACACCAGAGTAAAAACACCGCCGACTGCCTGGCAGCGATTGATGCAATCCTGGACAACACGCACGCTCTGTTGAAGACTCAGCTTCATGTAGCCAAGCAAGGTCCGGTCCATAACGAGAAGTGGAATCTCCAGCAAGTCGGCTTCTCGATTGAGAGAAAACAACCACGGGCGGTACGGGACGCACGTTCCAGCGCGAAATCCCGCATATTCTGCGAAGCACAGGGTGCTGTCGTACGCTAAGCCGCAAGTCTCCCAATGAATCCAGGTATCGGGACTCCACCGCAAATAATGTTGGCGGCCCCCAAGGGGTCCGTCACCCAGTGCTTCTCGGAGAACTTGGATTTCCCGCCTCAGTTTCTCTGGACAGTGGAATGTCTCATAGCCAGGATGGACCCCGGATTCCACATCCCTTTCTCTCATCCATTCAATTATTTTCCGTACCTTGCGATGTCGGGGGTCGTATCCGCTGTCCCGTGGGCCAGGCAGGCTTGCTTTCCAATACACTGCGGAGTCCATCCTTCGTTCTAGTGAAAGGTCAACAATTTCCCGAAGAGCCCTAAGGTCACTGGACTCTGTTCCTATTAGGCAGCCGAATAGATCTCGTGCCGAATTACGTGGGTTACCGTGGTGTGTTGTGTGTCGAAAAACATCCTTCCAGCGAAACGGGATACCAATGTGATCCGCGTCGTGACTGATCTTCACTCGCAGCTTCTTTTCCGGCGGGACCCAGGTTGGAATAAGGCATTTGAGGGCCTGCTCAAACGCGAGCGCATACTCATCTACGACGGGCCGATGCAAGAAACCTGCCTGGAAGGCAGCGCTTCGCTCCGCCAGAAATCGCCCATGAGCGTCGCGATCGACGGCAAGCGTTTCTTCCCACCGGGATAAATTCAACAGTATCGAGAGCGGAAGATCGACGGTACATTCGACTTTCCCACCGCTACAAGCGACGAACAATGGTTTCGAAAACGAATCGGAATCCTTGGCGAACGGAATTAGGAAATCGGGAATATTCTGTTCATCAGAGTATTTCGGCAAAGACATCCACCCTCGGCGGACGGTTCGTATTCGTCCGGCAGACAATTCATGTAGTAGATCCGGAGACGCGTGAGGAAAAATAATTTGCGACTGGCCGCCGGGCAAGATGTCTATGACGGTTCGATCGGCTTCGACATGGATTTTCCATTGATTCTGGATTTCAGCCCCCACGCCAGCTCGACGTGCTAGTTCCGCGATCGCGTAAAGCCGCGCCTGGGGGGTAATTCGAACTTGCGCGCTGATTCTCTGGACATGAACTGTGGAGTCCCTAACACGAAGAGAACTCCTAATCGCATGCACTGTGTCAATGGGCTGCTTTGGAGGATGGACTGAGGCCGCCGCGAACGTTTCATTCGTGCTCATTTGATCGCCCTTATCTTTGACCGGTGAAATGGTACGCAGGAGATTCACGCACGCTCAAATCCACGCCCGCGTGGAATTCTGAAGACGCTTCGCATCTTTGTAGTGGATGGCTGCTTGGGCCAGCGTGCCGCGGAGGGTACCCGCCTTCTCGATTCGCCAAACCGGAACGGCACGTGCTCCCCACCTTCTATAGAACGCCTCGACGCCACGCAGACTCGACCCTTCAAAGTCAAAATCTCGCCCCGCATTCAGGGCGTCTTGCAATCCAGCCCACAAAACAAGATTCGGCCCGGGTATATCTAGGAAGGCTAAGTTGAAACCGGACACAATTTGATAGGTTGTGCGAGCATCATGGACGGTCAGGAGACCGGCCACGGGGTAGCCTTCCGCCGTGTTTGCCAGATAGAGGTTGGCCTGTCGTCGCTCGGCAGCTGCCTTCCAAAGGCGCAATAATATTGGGTCTGCAAAAGTCGGCCGAGATCCCTGGCGCTTAAAGGTCATTTTGTTCAGCTCCAGGAGAGTTTCGAGGCCATCATCGCGCACAATACGGAGGTCAAGTCGTTTTGCCTTCGCCAGCTTCTGCCTGTGCGTACGCGTAATGCCCTTACATATCTCTTCAATCGATTGGCTTGCCGAGAATCGGAAGGTGTATGCCAACGACACACGAAAGCCCGCCCACAAAAAGCCCTGAAGATCAGGTGCGCTTGTGCCCGCGACGTACCGAAAGCTGTCGAATTGACCAATGCCCCGGGCGAGAGCTTCCCCATAGGAGCGCATTAGGTGAAGTCGCTCGCAAACGCCCTCAGCATTAGGAAGATCAAAGATTGGTCCAAGATATGGTGTGAGAGCAGGAGAATGAAGCAACTCGAGACCCGCCACCCGTTTCCTAGGCAGAGGGATTCCGCCCACCACATGCCCATCCTCGTCTCGCGCGACTAGCAAGCGGAATGACGATGCGGCAATGTTCAACCACCAAGAGTAATGGAATACCGTGCCGTGAGGCGATCGATCAACGAACTGATCCCATTCCGCGTGTTCGGCTTCGGTCAGGAATTCGCACGTAATCCTGTTCGCCGCAGTAGCGCGCACAGTGGGTATTGAAGTCTTTTTGTTATGCATGAGCTGAGAGGATGCTGTAGCCATTTTGTTTTGCCAGGTCTGTTTAACGGGTCGAGGATTCGTCGACCTAGATGTGGAATTTCCGAGTTTGCCTCCGGATATCGATCTTGATCCTCATCACCGAACCTCCAATCGGATATCCGCGTAAAAGCTATTGAGATGACGAGCGCCAGATGAGCAAACACTTTTAGGAAACAGCCCAAACAGGTGCTTCCCGTGCCCCACGGTAACCTTGGACGCGATCGGCCTAGCCAGATACGCGTCTGAAGACAACCCCGGTCAGATGATGGAGTTGATCTACGGTGACCTCCTCGGGGGGCCGCAGGTGCGTTCCGACCGACCAGAAATCACCGGTGAAGACTTTGTAGTAGCGCTGCTCAATCAGCTCGAGATCGGTCTGCTTGGCCCAATCATTGAGAGTCTCACGGTTGCAAATTTGACAGATGTAAGGCGCGTCCTGCCCATAACCCGATTCCGGCAGTGCGTACGCGTTCGGAACGTAACGTTCTTCGTTATATGGGAAGGTAAGTATAAGGATGCCCTGCGGCTTCAGGAGGCGTGCCATATTGGCTACGGCCCGCGCATGCTCGCGGATGTGCTGCAAGGTGTAAAGACAAGTGATAATCCCGAACTGCTCGTTGCTCTTGAACTCCGTAATGTCATCTTGGAGTAAGTAGAAGTGGCGATTCAAGAATCGGCCGCCCCAATAGCCTCTCATTTCATCTACCGCCGTGAGGTGGTAGCCGCATGGCGCGAGCAACGCGGGCCAAGCACTTCTCCCAGTGCCAACGTCCAGGACGTCCTGAAACTGTGAATGGGAAAGTGCTTTGAGGGCAAACGCGTACTGAAGCGGTTTTGAATCTGGCCTGGGCCCCGGGTTTTGGTTTTCAAACTCCACGCGCAAGATGTGTCTGCTGATGGGGCTCAGGGCCGCACTCACTCCCTTGGTGTAACCCTTCCGCAGAACATAGGAGAGCCCAAAGTGGTCTTTCTCGCGCATTATGACCTGGAAAGTATTCATCCCGAATCCTCTAAGCCTCTGCGGAGGTCTCCTCGTACCTGTCATTAATCAAAACTGAGAGGATGCTGTAGCCATTTTGTTTTGCCAGGCCAGTTTAGTGGGTGCCTTATTCGTCGATCCAGATAGTGGCTCTAGCCTCAATCGCCAGCGGCGGTTGCATTGGCAGCGGAGGCTTTTTCACCCCGGCCAGTGGACGCAGAGGAAGGCAATGTGTCCACGGGAGTTCTTCTTGGGGCAGGACTAAGTTTCCCGGCCGCCAGATCGTAGGCCTCACCGCAACTTTGACATTCCCCATGACCGTGCCATAACTCGAGTTTCACGCCACAACGACACATCCATCCTGTCTGCCGCGCGGGGCATCCCACGACGAGTGCGTAACTGGGAATGTCTCGTGTGACGACGGCACCGGCTCCAACAAACGCGTATTCTCCAATCGTAGTTCCACAGACGATCGTGGAGTTCGCACCAAGGCTGGCGCCCCGCCGGACGAGCGTGCGCTGATATTCATTTTTCCGGTTGACATGGCTTCTTGGATTGATGACGTTCGTGAAAACCATGGAGGGCCCGCAAAACACATCATCTTCCAGTTCCACGCCTGTATACAGCGAAACGTTGTTTTGAATCTTGACGTTGTTCCCGATCTTTACGCCGCTCGCCACGTGAACATTCTGGCCCAGGTTGCAGTTAATGCCGATTTTGGAATTCTTCATGATGTGCGAAAAGTGCCAAATGTGAGTGCCTTCCCCGACGACACATGGTTGATCCACATGCGCGGATGGATCCACGTAATAGTTTGTCCGGGGACTTTCGCTTTCTTTTGTAACCTGCGTCTGCCCCTTGCTTATCAAGAATTGCTCGGCTGCATTCAGGACGCGAAGAACCCTTACACCATTCCAGCCGTCTGTTTGGGGTTTGGACCGCGTGGCAACGCACTCGAGAAAATGCTGGCATTCCCTTTTCAGGGGCTCCTCGGAGGACAGACTGACCACCTGACCTTCGGAACGCCGAGCGACCGGAAGCCGGTCAATCCATTCGATCTGATGCGGGTAAAGCACAAGTTTTCGCTCAGAATCTGTGTCGTCGAAGACCGCCATCTGACGGTCGCCCACGATCACAAGTTTTTGTTCCTTGAAAGGATGTAGCCAACTGACAAAAATATGGGCAGTCACCCCACTCGCGAAATTGCAGCTGGTGAGCGTCACGTCGGCGATGTGCGAATTCAGGTAAGCGCCTCCATGAGCTGCAACGGAGGTCGGCTCTTCGTCCAAGAGATAGAGGATCGCCGAGATGTCGTGGGGGGCAAAACTCCACAAGATGTTTTCCTCCGTCCGGAGCTTTCCAAAGTTCAGTCGCGACGAGTAGATGTACTCGATCTTGCCTAATACACCCTGACGAATTAGTTCTTTGAGCTTCTGGATGGCTGGATGATAGTGCAGTAAATGACCAACCATCAGAATTCGCGCCGTGGTGACTGACAAATCAGCCAGCTCTTCGCCCTCGCTCACTTTCAATGCTAGAGGCTTTTCAACCAGCACGTCTTTCCCAGCCAGCATGGTTTTCTTGGCAAGGGCGAAGTGTTCTGCAGCCGGGGCTGCGATTACCACGGCATCGACATCCTTCCGTTCGAGAAGCTCTGAGAACGATGTGCAAGATGAAACATTGTGTTTTGCAGCCAGAGAATGTGCACGCTCCGGGTCGACATCACAAACCGCCCGAAGACTTCCGAGTTCGTGAAAGTTGCGGATCAGGTTCTTACCCCAGTAACCGCAACCGACAACACCAACTCCAACGGTATTCCGAGCATCCATTTTAAGAGTCTCCTGTCTAATTACTCTGGATTTGAACTATAAAAATTAGAAATCGCGCGAACGACGCGCTCTTGGTCTCTTGCGGCGAGTTCAGGATATACAGGAAGCGCGACCACTTCACTCGATGCCTTTTCTGCTTGCGGAAAGGACCCGAGCGAATGACCGAGATAGGAAAATGCGGGTTGGAGGTGAAGTGGTAGCGGATAATATACGTCGGTGGCGATGCCCTCCGTGTCAAGAAAGTGCCGTAGTTGATCGCGACGAGGAGCACGGACCACGAATTGATTGTAGACATGGGTGCAGGCTGGAGGTATGGAGGGCAGTCCAATAAGGTCGTTCAGCCCATGCTCCGCAAACAACGTCTTATACAAGTCTGCATGCCCAGCTCGCTTGTCCGCCCAAGTCCGGAGGTATGGTAGTTTGACGCGCAGAACTGCCGCATGGAGGGCGTCCAGTCGGCTGTTAGTCCCAAGAATTTCATAATGATATTTTTTCCTGCTTCCATGGGCCCGCAACAATCGGAGTTCGTCGGCGATCTTGACATCGCACGTAGTGACCAGTCCCCCGTCGCCGGCGCAACCAAGATTCTTGGACGGGAAGAAACTGAAGCATCCGCATAGGCCAAAACTTCCAACCTGCCGGCCGTTGTAGGTTGCCCCAATCGCTTGTGCCGCGTCTTCCACCACTGCAACGTTATGTCGTTGGGCAATCCGTAGGATAGGATCAAGATCTGCAGCGAGACCGAATAGATGAACGGGGAGGATCGCACGCGTACGGTCCGTGATGGCGGCTTCGATCAGCGAAGCATCAATATTGAACGTGGCTGAATCGATATCCACAAATACGGGCTTCGCTCCAGTGCGTGCAATCGCCCCCGCTGTCGCGACAAAGGTAAATGGGGTCGTGATGACTTCGTCTCCTCGGCCTACGTGCAAGGCAAGGAGGGCCAGATACAAAGCGTCAGAACCCGAGGCACAGCCAACTGCTTCCGCAACACTGATGTACTCTCTGAGCTGTTGCTCCAGCAGTTGTACTTCTTTTCCTAGGATGAATTGCTGGCTTTCGAAGACCGCTTCCACCGCCTTCAAAACTTCTTCTCGAATCGATGAAAACTGCGCCTTCAAGTCTAGAAACGGCAGGGGTGACTTGGTACGAGTGGGTGTCGCTCCCTGATAAGATTCGTGCCTCTCAGAAAGCGGTTGTGTTGTAGCCATGCGTAGAGTTCTCCTTTGGAATGGTAAGAAAATCGATCGGGGTTCTTAGAACTTACGGCGCAATGCGAAGAGCAAGACCATACCCGGCCATTTCGCCGGCAGCTTGTGCAGCGATATCACCCATCTTCCGCATGGTTCGCTTGAACCCGCTTTGTGGCACGAAGAGAATGTCATTGGCCAGCAGAATGGGATCTTTCGCTTTACCCTTCATGATCTTGTCGAGTTCTACGGGGATTTCTTCTCGGGAAGAATCGCTGGTCGATTTTCGTACGATTATGGTTTTCCCGAGCGAAGCGGTTGGTTGCGTGCCTTCCACCAATGCGATCGCTCTCAAGACACTCAGCCCACTTCTGGGGTCTGTCACGGCAAAAGCCCCGGGACGCGTCACCGCGCCAACGACATAGATAACAGAAGCCCCCGCCACGCTGATCTGGTCTCCGGGGTGTAACTCCACGTTTGCATCTTGATTTTCTCCCGACATCAAGGTCGCCACACTTACTTCTGTCACTCCCCCACGCATCACGTAGGGGGTGTTGGAACTCTGTGGAGTAACGGGGTGCGTGATCGTGATCGTTTGTCCAGCGGTCGGGAGCAGACCTCCGCCCATCGAGAGCACATCCAGAAGCCGGGTGGGACGCTCGATCGGGTAGATTCCCGGCCGGGCAACTGGGCCAACCAGGGTTACGTTCTGCGTCATCCCCCGCTCGATGAAAGCAGTCACATAGGGCTCTTTCAAGATCTGCTGCTCTTTCAGCGCATCCGCCAACTGTTTTGAAAACTCAAACGTCGTTAAACCGGCAGCGTGAACTGGTTTTCCCAAGAGCGGCAGTTTGATGTCACCGGCTTCGTCCACTTGATAGCGGCCGCTGGCGTCGTCTTCTTCTGCAATGCGTATATTTACGATGTCGCCGACCCCGATCAGATATCCGCCATAGGCTTTGGAGCCGGCGTTATCGGGAGGTGATACCGCGGCTGGTGCAGGCGTCGTGCCTTGAAGTCTCTGCTGGGCAACTGCGCCAGAACCAGAGAAACTGAAAAATAAAAAGCTGATTAGCATCCCCGCAGCGGCCGTTACTGGTATTTTTGTGCTCATCGAAATCTCCCCTCTTTTCCAAATACGGCGGAGCTAAGTCCTCTTTGCCCCGTAATAGCGGTCTCCGCTACCGTAGGCGTAATACTCCGCGCCCAGATCAGCTCCATTCAGCACCACACCCAGAACTTGAGGTTGAACGTCGTCAAGGATATTCATCGTCCATGACAATGCCCGCCGCGTTGTTGCGCTGCACCTCACCACTACAACAATCCCATCCGCGAGCGCCGACAACCACCTTGACTCGGCAAACGGAATGACAGGCGGCGAATCAATCACAATGTATTCGAAGGATAGTTTCAATTTTTCAATCACGTTGACCATCGCTTCCGATGTCATTTTGTCGATGGCGTTAGGAACCGTGCGGCCAGCGCCCAGGACGGTCAGATTCGGATTGTCTGGAGACGTGCTGGTGAGCTGCTCAACCAATTCAGGCTGCACCAATGCATCCTGTAACCCCCACACTTTTGACAACCCATACGTGGGCGTTACCACCGGATGCCGCAGATCTGCATCGATGAGGCACGTCTTGTGATGGCGCGAAAGAGCCGCCGCCAAATTTGTCGCGACGGTCGTCTTGCCTTCGCCCGGGAATGCCGAAGTGACGAGCAGAGTCTTTATCACGCGTTTCTTGGATTGAGCGGAGATGCGAATTGCCGTCTCCAGCGAGCGAATCGCCTCTGCCTCCGGCGAATTCGGTTTTTCTCTTAGAAACTGCAGCACGGGGACACTGTAGGAAGTGTTGGAAGGCCGCCCGAGAAGGTTCGGGCCGCCACGGAGAGTCCGGACTTGTCCCAAGCGACCTCCGTCACTTGTGGGTAACAAGGCCAGAGCGGGCATCCCCGAAAACTTTCGCACATCATCCACAGTAGAAATTGTGTCATCCATGCCTTCCGCGATGAACGCCACCACGAGTCCGCCCACGAGACCAAGAAACAAACCTGCACCGAGAATCTGAACGCGGTGGGGGCCCGAAGGCTGAACTGGGGTGCGGGCGCCATCCAGAATGCGGATATTGTTGGAGGCGAGTGAGCTTGATACCGCAAGTTCCTTGATCCGCGATGATGTAGCGATATAGAGGTTTGACTTGGCCTGGGCTTCGCGCCGCATGAGGTCGAAACGCAAGGCATTCGCATTCGAGTCGTCAAGCGGGCCCTTCAAATCGCGCATTGACTTGCGCAGGAGTCCTTCGCGAACTTGCGCGGAATAGTAGGAAGCCTTGATCTGATCGGCGATGCGATTTCGCTCAGCATTCAACTGGGTACTCAGCTCTTCCGTCTGCTTTTGGAGCTTTCGGACCTGCGGATTATTCCCCCCATAAACGACGAGCGCTTGCGCAAGCTGTGCGCGACTGTCCACGAGTCTTTTCGTCAGTTCTTGAATTAGCGGGCTGTCTTTCATTTGCGGCAAGACATCATTGCGGCCCTGCTCAATCAAGCGGATAAAGGATTCTTGCTGCAACCGATCCCCCATGGTCTGCGTCAGCTGCTGATTCAATTCCGCTACGCGCAAGGCAATCGGATTAGAAGCCATCACTTGGCCTGCGGAGTCCCTCGACCCATCACTCGCCATCGGAACGGCAGACGCAAGCTCTGTGCCTTCATGTGTCTTCTGAAACTCCGTCAAAGTCTGGTTGGATTTGTCCACGGAGTCTTTTAGGTCCTTCAGCTCTGGAGCTAGAGACTCTGCGGCCCGCAGAGTAGAGTCATACTTGCTGCGGTGCACGTCTTCCAGATATTGGCGAACGAGGTCATTAACGACGGCCGCTGAGAGCTGCGCGTCACGACTCTCGAAGGCAACGTCTACGAGCCGGCTGTTTTTCACCTGATTCACAGAGAGCCCGCTATGAAAAGCCTTAAGAAGGTCGTCGACGTGCTCTGCATCAGACCCGGGCTTAGAGCCACTCCAAACCGTTGCGACTCGCTTGATGGTCCGACCAAACCAGCTTGGAGCGTAAAAGGTTGGATTCTGATCCAAGTTCAAATCCCGGATGACCTTAAGCGTGAGGTAGTCACTGCGCAATATCTCGCTCTGTGTATCGATGTAATCTTGTTGAGCTGGAGTAACCGGAGCGGAATCCCGCAACGCCATCGTTTCGCTCGCAGCTGGCGAAATTTCCAGCCTGGCGTGGGCTTCGTACGTGTTGTTAAGCAGCATCGATATCGCGAGCAGAATTACTTCCAATCCAAGAACGAATGCGAAAGAAGCTTTCCAATGCCTGCGAAGAATGTGCTCAATCCGTCGCCATTCCACCCCATCATTAATGAGGTCGTCAGGCCGACCGATAGAGACGTATCGAGGTTCCGAATCGATAATCGATTCGTTGGGAATTTTTGAAACCACAATTTGAGACGCCATTTATTTGACTCCTGACAATGGAATGCTCCGCGAATAAAGAGCTTCCTAAAGATTTTGTTGAACTTGCCTAGATGTTGTCCCTAACAGCTGTCGCAGCCTGCGGGCCCGTCGGGGGCCCATGAGGATTCAACGAGCCCAGTAAGAATGAAGAAATACCACCCAAAATCAGGATTATGAGCGCGATGAGGTGTGTATCAATGACGCCTTCTAGACAGAGCAGACCCGCCAGGACGAGGATCGAACTGGCGAAAAAAGAAAGGGCTAGGATTCGTTTGACGGCCCAACCTCTTTGGTGGAGGAGATCATAGAAATGACGGCGGTCACCAGCGAATGGTGTACCTTTTCCTCTGAGTCTCCGCACTACGGCTGCCACCGCGTCACCGAGGGGCAAGCCCAGAAAGGCTAGAGGTACCAGGCTCGAATGATCGGCGGGAACAATCCGAACCCATTCGAGACAGAGAAATGCCAGGATGGCGCCGACCAGCGTACTCCCGGAGTCGCCCATGAACATGCGTGCGGGAGGATAGTTGTAAATCAACATTGCCGCGCACACGGATAAGAGCGTCCAAGATAGCCCGGCCCCAAGATTCATAGGTCCGCGCGCAAATAGCACGATGAATCCCACTGCAGCTGCGCAGGTGATGGTTAATGCTAATCCGTCCATCCCATCCACAAGATTCATAGAATTGATGACGAAGGCGAAGAAGAGTGCCGTTGCCACAAGGTCAAGATAAGGATTGGAGAGCCATTGGAGTCGCCAGCCGGCGAACCATAGAGCCCCGCCGCCGACAAAATGCGCCACGAGCCTCATAAGCGCGGACGTTCCCTTTAGATCGTCGACCAGGCCCAGCAACCAAATGCCCGCCAGCACTGTCATTGCGGCAATAGAAGGCCGCAACACAACGGGAGAAATTTCTGCCCCAACGAGCAATCCACCCATCATGGCCACTCCGCCCAGACGTGGAATCGGAGAAGCGTGGATCTTGAGATCCCCAGGGAGGTCGTACCACCCCTGACGAACTGCCAGAAAGCTAACAACGGGCAATAGGAATAGACACGTCAGAAAGCTCAGTGCTGCTAACAGCAGAGTTGTGTGCATGAACTTTTCAGTTCTTTAGTAGAATTAGAGACTTTCCTTCTGGAACTCTAAGATGTTCACCGGTCGGGAACCACGCGGCTCGTTGCGCAGTCCTTCCAGAAGCGTCGTAGCAACAAACTGTATTTCGTTTTCGGAAAGACAAGGAGAAAAAGGGAGGGCCAGACAAGTGTCCGAGGCGTATTCCGTTGCCCACAACTCGGGGTATTGGCCTAGCCCAAGGTCTTGGAAGTACGGCTGCCGATGAATCGCTGGAAAATAAACCTGACTCGCAACTCCGGCATCCTTCAGATGATCCCGTAGAGCATCTCGTCTGTCTCTTGCATTTGGGCCGCAGATTTGCACCACGAACACAAACCAACTGCGCTTAGAATGGGGATCTAAGTATGGCAGCCGCAAGGACTTCTGCTGCGCAAATAATTCCAAATATCTTTCCGCGACTGCAGCCCGGGCTCCGAGCAACTCCTCAATGCGCTCAAGTTGCGCCAGACCCAACGCAGCCTGTACGTCGCTAAGCCTGTAGTTGTAGCCAAGGATCACGTGCTTGAGCCATCGTCCATCCGCATCCCGGCCTTGATTTCTGAGACTTCTGCATCGTTCGGCGAGATCTGAATCATTCGTCACGACCATGCCGCCTTCCCCGGTGGTCATCTGTTTGTTTGGATAGAACGCAAACACTCCTGCATTCCCAAAGGCCCCAACACGCCGCCCCTTATACTCGGCTCCGATCGCTTCACACGCATCTTCCAATAAGGAAAGATCGTATTCCGCGGCCAGATCGGTTATCGCATCCAAATCAGCGGGAAGCCCGAAGACGTGCACTGGCAGGATTGCCCGGACGATCAGGCCGGTCTCTAGATCAATCACATGGCCCCGGTGGTTTCGCGCGCACTTGTGCCGAAGAAAGTCCCGAATAAGGCATGCATCCAAATTGAGCGTCCGGGGATCAATGTCAATAAGCCTGGGTTGTACTTTCTCGTAGAGCAAGCAGTTCACCGAGGCGACGAAACTGAAAGAACTCGTCAGTACCTCCGTTCCGGGACCAAGCCCCAATGCACGGACACACATATGCAGCGCTGACGTCCCGCTGTTTGCTGCGATCGCGTACTTCGTTCCGATGTAAGAGGCGAATTTCTCCTCGAATTGGCGCAATACGGGGCCTAAGCTCAACTGTTTGCTGCGCAGCACCCGTGTCACGTATTCAATTTCGAGTTCACTGATATCGGGAGAGGAAAGGGGAATATTCACGGACGCATCTCCACCGGTTGAACTTCAGGCAAGCTGTAGTCCTGCACCTCCAGGTGGGGTATTCGCACCTGCGCAAAGGACGGGACCAATTCATCGATATATTCGATGAGACCTTCGTAGTCTCGCCTTGTCAAATAATTCTCGAAATCTTGCACGGCTTTCAAAATCTCGATTGGAGCCGGATTTTTCCCCTTCAAGACAAAGAGCAGTGGGTTCTCAGTAGGCTGCGGGCGCTCCCACGATTCCCAAAGCTCTTCATGAAACTTCTCACCATCCCGCAGGCCGATGAACTGTATAGGCAACTCTTCTTCCGGTGCATAACCTGAGAACAGACTCATCGTCCTCGCGAGTTGATAGATGTTGATCGGATCTCCCATATCGAAAATGTAAGTTTCACCGTCTTTGCCGCGAGCAGCAGCACATAAGACGAGGTAGACGGCTTCGGGAATGCTCATGAAGAATCGCGTCGCACGAGGGTCCGTCACGCGGATGGGGCCACCATTTTTGATCTGTTCCTTAAATAAACGCAGGACACTGCCGGCGCTTCCGGCTACATTGCCAAAGCGCACATTCAGAAACTTCACACGAGATTTTTCTCCCAGCTCTTTTACTGTGAGTTCCGCGAGCTTCTTGGAGAGTCCCATGTAGCAATGGGGATTTACAGATTTGTCTGTCGAAATGTTGACGAAACGCTCGACACCGATTTCCAACGAAAGCAAAGCGACGTTCCGCGTGCCCAGGACATTATTCCGTATGGCTTCGTGCGGATGCAATTGCATCATCCCAACATGCTTGAATGCAGCGGCGTGAAAGACGATCTCGGGATGATCCTGCTGGAAGATCGCCCTCAGGGCATCGAGATCCGTAATGTCGGCCAGACATAGCTTTGCATCGAGTCGGGGATACTTCTCCGCTATGGCAAGATGACTATAGAACAGGCTGTTCTCGGACTTGTCGACCAAGATCAGGCATTTCGGATTTGCCCCCGCAATTTGAAGACACAATTCGGAACCGATTGAACCTCCCGCTCCTGTTACGAGCACTGTCTTGCCTGACAGCAGCGATTTGGTCAAACACGGGTCCGGCGAGATGCGATCTCTCTGCAGGATATCCTCAATCCGAATTCGCTGGAGGTCTCGCAAAGAAACGCTTCCGTCAACTAAGTCGCGAAGAGTAGGCAAAGTTCTCACCGGGACTTGACATTGTCTGCAAGCCGAGAGAATACGACTCATGTGAGCGCGTGTTGCACTCGGGATGCAAATAAATATCTCAGATGCGTGGTTTTCGGACACTACGGAACGCAGCTGCGTTAGATCTCCGGCCACTAAAACTCCACAAATGCTTGTACCTCGTTTCGCCGGATCATCGTCAATCAGAGCGATGGGACGAACACCGGTGTTCCGATCACTTAGGAGTTGGCGCAAGATCGATGCGCCGCCGTCACCCGCACCGATAATTACAACCTTCTTTAATTTGACAAGCCTACGGGCCCTTTCGCTGTTATAGACGCGCGCACTGAAAAGCAGCACGGCCAGCGACGCGCCCGCGATGACTCCGTCTACCGTGAAAAGCAGCCCTGGAAAGCCAAACCAACTCGCCGATAGCTTTGCACCGAGAAAGAGCAGAATGCCGCTTATCATCTGAGCATAAGCTAGAGCCAGAAATTCTGGAATTCCTGCGTAGCGCAAGGAGCTTCGAAACACTCCGAAATGCCACATTGCGAGCCCTTTAATTACGACAACAACCACAACGAATCGCAGCATTCCTGCGCTCCCAGCTTCGGCAATCGTGTAGTTCGAAAGGAGATATACGGCGGAGAGGTAGGCGACAGCGACAATCACCAGAGCGGTCAAAATCAGACAGGCACGTCTCGCATAGCTGACAACTCTATCCCGAGAAAGAAACCGCGGCCGAACTTGTTCCGCTGCAGTTCTGGATGTTGGTCCCGGAGTTTTTGAGACCGCTGGAAATACAAACGAATTGCTCATATCTAGAGCCCTCGTGCGCTACCAGTTCGGACGACAAGCAGTGGATGACTTTGGAGTTGCACCGCCACTGACCACTGATGAGGAGATTACTGAAGCTAAATAACTTCCACGTCATACCCCTGGAGTTGGACAGCCAGGGATCGTTGAATTAAGTCCACGGATAAAACAAGCGTGCGGTCATTCGCCACCCGCACCAGGATTCCCTCTATTCCCTTCAATGCTCCTTCACGGATGCGTACGCGTTGACCAATCTTCAGATAGGGATGCGCTTGGCAGCCAATTCTGCTTTTTAGCAATTGCCGCACATTGCCGATCTCTTCGTCCGGAATTGGCAATGCTCCCACCTGATTTCCGATGAAGCGAACCACTCCGGACTTGCGCATCACCCGCAATCGATCCGAGAAGTAATCCTCCAACCTTACGAACAAGTATCCTGGGAACAGCGGAAGCTCAAGCCTTTGCTTCCGATCGCTCCATTGGCGAAGCTCTATTGTAAGTGGGAGAAAGGTTTCGATCCCTTCCCCGAGCAGGTGCGTGGCTACGTTCTTCTCGTGCCGGGGAGCGGTTTGTACCGCGTACCACTGAGGGAATCTAGCGGTCGAATAAGAAACAACTGCGGCATTTTGTGAGGCTTGTTCTCTAACGATTTGCATTCGATCGTGGCTCCGCCATTCTCAGTCCCAAATCCGTGCCCCATAGGGACTAACGATATATGGCTTTACTTCCCAGGTCCGCAGTGAGCAGACCCCTTCGCTTGCTATAGAGAGAAACATGGAAGCGGCATTGCCAACAATACAGCAAGCCCTGTAGAGCACCGCACGAAAACCTTCAGTTTCGGTACGTGACCCGGCGAACATAAATCGGACTCGATCACAACCACGAGTCCCGAATAGCTGTCGAAGCTTGGAGGACGCCCCCTTGAAAGACGCCTGACAGAAGTCCTCTTGCGAATTCAACGAAGAAGAGAACAGAGGTGAGCCAGTTTTTGCACAAAAGTGATTTCAACCCTCGCCCGCGATAATAACGCATAATCTCGGGTTAAAAGTGTATTGCGCACGTTTGAGAGGGCATGCCAAATTGAATCTGGTAGCGCTTTGCGCACTTCTCGATACCGATGACTGCCGCGCGAAGAAATATCCGATCCTGCGATTTAGGCATGGAGACCAGCCCCTTGGTAGCATTATTGGCAGTAGCTTTGTTGACGCTAATCATCACGGGGATTATGGTATGGAGCTGATGGCGCTCAGAATTCTAATTATCGATGACAGTGGGGTCTTCCGCGAAGGCCTGCGCGCTATGCTGGAATCTCATCTCGATTGGGAAGTCTGTGGAGAAGCTGTGGATGGCGTTGACGGCATTGAAAAAAGCCGCCTGCTCATTCCGCATCTTATCATTATGGATCTCTCGATGCCTCGCATGACAGGGCTGGAAGCCGCGACGGAGATATTAAGAGAGTTTCCCAAGATCCCGATTTTGCTTTTGACACTGCACATCACAAACCAACTCGCGCAAGAAGCCCACAACGCGGGAATTCGGGCTACCCTGTCGAAAACCAATCTGCATTCTCTTGTGGAAGACATTGACGCAGTGTTGCTTGGCAAACAATTAATTCCTCCTCCCGCCAGTTAAATCGACTGCATCTTCTTGTGTGCGGTCTCGAACTGATAAATAATGTTCTTGTGTGTTAAAATATAGACCAAATCTAATCTTGGGAGCCTGCCGCCTCTCAGGAGCACCTTACCCGATGCTCACCCTTGCAATCGAGCAGCCAAAATACCCCTCAGACGCGCCGCACATACCGAAGCGCTCGCAGGCGACGACCTTCGCCCAATCCCAAGGCGGTTGCTGAAATGCAGAGTGGCATACATGCGAAAACGTCTGGAAAAACCGACTCCTTTGCGGTTGTGGCGATCGGAGCCTCGGCTGGCGGTTTAGAGGCATTTACGCAGTTGCTACACGCACTCCCAGACAACACCGGCATGGCATTCGTATGCATTCAACACTTGGACCCCACGCACCACAGTATGTTGTCCGAGTTGCTTGCGAAAGCCACTAGCATACCGGTCATTGAAGCGAAGAACGGCACAGAAGTTAAGCCCAATCATGTGTACGTCATCCCACCTAATGTCAACATGGGCATCCTGCAGCGGCGTCTCCAACTCACCCCGCGCACAGAGGGGCCTGGACTGCACACACCTGTTGATTTCTTCATGCGGTCGCTGGCTCAGGCGCGAAACAGCCGGTCTATTGGGGTGGTCTTATCCGGGACAGCTTCCGACGGAACTCGCGGTTTGGCTGCCATCAAGGCAGAAGGCGGCATTACGTTCGCTCAGGATGAGAAATCGGCTAAATACTCCGGCATGCCCCACAGCGCTATCGCGTCGGGCTGCGTTGATTTCATCCTGCCTCCCGACAAGATCGGACGAGAACTAGCAAGAATTAGCGGGCATCCTTATCTTATCCTTGACCGAGCTCACGCCCAGACATCAGACTTCGAGAAACCACTTGCTTCCGATGAAAATTTTGAGAGGATTTTCGCCCTGCTGCGAAAGAGGGGCGGCATTAACTTCTCGCAGTATAAGCCAGGCACGGTACAGAGGCGCACACTCCGGCGAATGGCAATCCACAGGCTTGATCACGTCCGGGACTACCTGAAGTACTTAGAGAAAAATCCCCAGGAAATAGAAAATCTGTCCAGAGATCTGTTAATCCCCGTGACAAGCTTTTTCCGCGACCCGAAAGCCTTCGAAGTTTTGAAGACCAAAGTGTTCCCCGTCATCGTCAAAGATAAGACTAATGAGGGAACGATACGGATTTGGACGCCCGGATGTTCGACAGGGGAAGAGACTTACTCTTTGGCAATGATCCTGCTTGAATTTCTAGGCGATAAGGCGTCCTCTTTTGAGCTCCAACTTTTCGGCACCGACGTCAATGAGGAGGGGATTGAACAGGCTCGCGCCGGAATCTATCCGCAACGTATCGCGCAGGAGGTTTCGCCAGAGCGCTTGCGTCGGTTCTTCACTAAGGTAGAGGAAGGGTACCGGGTCAGCAAAAGTGTTCGAGACCTTTGTGTCTTCGCGAAACAAAATTTGGTGGAAGACCCACCGTTCTCTCATATGAACGTTGTTGCCTGCCGCAACCTGCTGATCTATCTGGGGCCCGAGTTGCAACGAAGAGTCCTGCCCATTTTGCATTATGCCTTGAGGCCATCGGGCTTTCTTTTCCTCGGGAATTCCGAAAATGTCGCTTCATTCCCAGATTTGTTCGCTCCGGTAGACAAGAAGCACAGCATTTACATTAAGAAGGCCGTCGCGAGCAGGCTTCATTATGGGTTCTCTGCGAACCGTTACCCTCGGGAAACAGCCATCATTGCTAGGGCCACGGATCAAATCGAGGCGCCGCTTGGTTTGGACCAGCAACATGAGGCTGACCGCATTGTGTTAAAGAATTATGCGCCGCCTGGAGTGGTTATCGATGAAAACATGGAGGTTCTTCAGTTTCGGGGTGCGATCGGGCCGTACATCGAACTGGTTCCGGGAAGAGCAAGCCTTCACCTTTTGAAGATTGCGAGAAGAGAGTTTGTTGCAGAACTGCGGGCCGCTGTCAATCGAGCCAAGAAGAATCATGTGACGGTAAAACGCAAATCGGTGGAGTTAAGGCGAAATGGCCAGCCCGGGTCGGTGAATATTTCAGTTGAGCCTTTGGGGTCATCAAAGGAGAATCCGCAATATCTGATCCTTTTCGAAAGAGCCTTGCCGCCTGTTTTGCCCCCGGTAAGAACCGGCGGAAAATTGCGTGGTTTTGGCCAGACAGCGAAGAATGAACTTGCACAGCTACGGCGTGAGCTGGCCACAGCGGAGGAGCATCTTCGCGCCCTCCTCGAGTCAAAAGAAGCCAGCGACGAGGAGTTCCAGTCAGCCAATGAGGAGATACTTTCGGCCAATGAAGAATTGCAGAGCACGAACGAGGAACTGGAAACCTCGAAAGAAGAGCTCCAATCGGCGAATGAGGAGCTGAACACCCTCAACGACGAACTCCAAAGCCGAAACCTGGAAGTTGATCGGGCCAATAGCGACCTTAATAACGTCCTCACCAGCACTAACTTGCCCGTAGTGATGGTGGACCGCGGCCTGCGCATCCGGCGCCTGACTGGCGCTTCGACAAGAACCCTTAAGGTGCTTCCTTCCGACATGGGCCGCCTCATAACGGATATCAATCCTGGATTCGATTTGCCGAATTTCGGCCAACTTATCACCGGTGTGATCGACACACTCATTCCAAGAGAATTGGAGTTACAGGATACGGAAGATCATTGGTATTCCCTTCAAATTCGGCCGTATCGGACGACGGACGATAAGATCGACGGCGCTGTCATAGTGTTGTCGGATATTGACGAGGCAAAAAAGGCGAGCGAGCGCCTCAGAAGGTCAAAACAGTTCGTGGAAGACACTCTTGAAACTGTCCGCGAGCCGCTCCTGGTCCTCGACGAGGATTTAAAGGTGCGATATGTCAACTCTTCGTTCCTAAAGAATTTTGCCGTCAGCAACCAGGAAACGGAGGGGCAATTTCTTTACGAGTTGGGGGATAGGCAGTGGGACATTCCGAAGCTGCGAGCGGCCTTGGGAGAAGTTATTTCCAATGATACCGCATTGGTGGACTTTGAAGTTGAACACGACTTTCCAGGAATGGGCTTGAAAACAATGCTGCTCAACGCCCGCCGGGTCGAAGGTGGGCATAGCGATGAACCGCTCATGCTTCTCGCCATAGACGACATCACCGAGCGCAAGCGGTCGGAAGAAAAAGTGCGCGCAGCCGGCGAACGTTTCCGCTTCATGGCGGAGTCCATGCCGCAGAAAATCTTTACCGCCAAGCCCAACGGCGACGTGGATTACTTCAACCAGCAATGGATGGAGTTTACCGGGCTCTCCTTCGAGCAGATTCGCGACTGGGGCTGGACGCAGTTCGTCCATCCTGAAGACGTCGATGAGAACGTTCGGCAGTGGCAACACTCCATCGATACCGGTGAACCGTTCACTTTCGAGCATCGGATCCGCCGCGCCGATGGGATGTACCGTTGGCACCTAAGCCGTGTTCACGCAATGCGAGATGCCGAAGGGAAGACGATCATGTGGATTGGCTCCAGCACCGACATTGATGACAACAAGCAGGCCGAACAGGTTCTGGAGGGACATGTCGAAGAGCGTACTGCGGCAGTGCGCCAACTCTCCTTAAAAGTCCTGACCTTGCAAGATGAAGAGCATCGAAGTATTTCTCGCGAGTTGCACGACAGCGTGGGCCAGCACCTGGCCAGTATAAAAATGAGTATCGATCGATTGCGGCAAGCCGAATTAGCGGGAGAGCAGACCGAACTCCTGTCAAAAGCCTCCCAGTCCTTGGACATTTGCATCAGTGAAACTCGCACCATTTCCCATTTGTTGCATCCACCGCTCATTGATGAACTCGGGTTCCGCTACGCCGCCAAATGGTATGTGGAAGGGTTTTCCGAGCGCAGCGGCATCAAGGTGAATCTTGACCTCACGAGCGATTCCCAGCGGTTGCCCCGCTCCGTGGAGCTTCCATTTTTTCGTGTACTCCAGGCCAGTCTCAGCAACGTTCATCGCCATTCTAAAAGCCCATCGGTGGATGTTCGTCTTGATATAAACGCTAAGGAAGCTAAGCTCGAAGTGAAGGATTACGGCCAGGGAATCAGCCGGGAACTACTGGATCGCTTCAAGATAACCGGGACAGGGGCTGGGATCGGCCTCGCTGGGATGCGCGAACGAATGCGCGAGTTGGGAGGGCGCCTGGAAATAGAATCTGATACCAGCGGCACCCTCGTCCGCGCCGTTATTCCGGTATCGGCGTCCGCGCCCCGAAGAAATCTGGCAGAGCCTAACGGAAGCTGAACCCGCACGACCTATCAGGCACTGATTAGGACCGTGCCGGCTTTGATCGTTTTTTGTATTCGGACCCTACTCGCAACTAGCTGTATTAGTTGGAGCAGGACCTCATCGAAATACGCCTAAGATCCCACTCCAGCTTTACATCCAGGAAAATGCCCGCCGACAACAGTGCTTACTGATTCGAAGCCTTTTCTGATTCATTGTGTGGTGCGTTCTTCTGCAACACGCTGACGAGATGCTGTCCGGATGCGGGAACAGCGACTTTGTCTCCCAACACGATTTCCTTGGCTGTGATTTTGCGACCATAGACATCGGCGCTCGCCTCATCATCGGGACGAAGAGTGGAACCTTCGAGGGAAATACCGGCAAACAGTCCGCGGGAGCGAGAGTAACTTAGGATTTCCGCCCGCATGTAGAGATCGGTATCCGCGGAAGCATCGCGGCCCTTGGGTCCGGCCGCGGCGGAAGCATCGGCGCCGATTTTAACTTTGCTGTTAAGAATGGAAGACGCGCCTCTCTCATTCATGACCAATAGCACGAGATCTGTCGCTTGGCCACCCAGCTGAAATCCAACACTGGCGCCTTCAAGTGCATACATGGCCGGAGAACCCCAGGGGCCATTGAAATGTTCCCCTCTCCGGCAAACCATTGCTCCGCGGCCATAGCTTCCGCCGACAACGAATGCCGCCTTCAGAACGGATGGAAAAACAATAATGCACTCTGCTTTTTCCAAGAGTTCTTGCGGGATGTTGTCCGGTACGCCCATCACTTCCTGCAGAACGGTCCCGGAATTTTCCAAGCGTTCTTGTTCCTTGTTCGCAGCATAGAGCGTACTCGCGGCAAACATAATGCAGACACCAAGAGTTACTTTACGAATCATCGCTAACCTCCACAGTCAGCCTACTAGTTGATTAACTTCGACTTGTACTACACTCTTCATAGAGCACTTTCGACCATGACTTCGGTCGGGCAACAGGCGCTCTAAAAACTTTTTCTCAAACGTCTTCCTTCGGCGGTCCTGCTATGTCTTTTGTTTTGCACCGATGACTAGCAAAGCAACCCCTCCTGCTAAAGCCAATCCCCCGACAATGGGAGGGAGAGGGATGCGCTCCTGATCGTCTCTTGTGGCATGAATCGGACCCATATCGAAGACTCTTTCCTGGTGTGTATAACTGAATCCTTGGTAGACAAGGGCCAACCCACCCAGAACGGCCAACACAATTCCCAATATGGTGATTGATTTCATTAGTTTGTCTCGCAATCAAGTAATCGGCCTCGGTTCTGCATGACACGGATCAGGACGACAAAAATCACCAAAACCAAAAAAATGTGGATGAACCCGCCCATTGTGGAGGACGTGACAAGCCCGAGAAGCCATAAACCGAGCAAGATCACGAAAATTGTCCAAAGCATTTGGGCGCTCTTTCTCAAGCAATTGAAATCAATGCGCTTGGGTCTCACCGACAAGTTCTTTGGCTGGAAAGTGCTCCAACTGATCGGAGCTTGTATTCCCAGGACCCATCCAACAGGCACAAGCCGCAGTTCGATCTACTTTTGCCTCAATAACATTTTAGGCATGATAAACGGGGGCGTCTGTTCACTTGTGCACAGTCCCATATTCTGTTCCGAGAATTCTTTGCGGCTTAAGGCCTTGCGTATGCTGTGGTGAGGCGGCGGGAAGACGCGACCACGTTCCGCGACAATGGCCGGGTCCAGATTGCCACCTGCTCGCTTGCGCACCAGACAAGGACCGCATCCAGAGCTAGCTGGACCAGGAAAATGAAAGCCACACTAAACAGGGCCAAGGAAGCCAGAAGTTCGCGTGCTTAGTAGAAGGGCAGACCAAGTCCTGCGATCCTCACAACCAGCCCATACCTTTAATCTCTAATTTTCGGTTCACGCAATGAATTCTCTTGTCTTGTTCGTGGTTCCCTTTTAAGCGTGCCTTTGTTCTGCGCTGCCGTGCCGCTAGTTACCCGCGAAGGTGGTGACGCTCGACGCAGGCAGCGTGAAGCTGAAACTGCCGCCCCCCACCGATATGCTCGACTGTTGGGCTAGGCTCAGCGTCGCCGAAGTGATCCAGGGCGTTACAGAAGTTGGAGTCAATCCACTAAACGTGAAGTTCAATGGCACGCTGCTTCCGTTATGGTTGATGGCCACGATTGCAAACGTGCCGCTGTTGGGATCTTTGTAAGCCGAGATGGACACCCCGCTCACCGGGCTGCTCGTCGCACCGATGCGTACATATCCCGGCCGCGCAAACTTGCTGAAGTTGCCCATCATGTACAGGCGTTTGCTGACCTGGCCGCTCTGGCTCACCAGTCCCTGGTTGTCTCCGGCGCTATCGCCGATCAGCCACCAGTAATGCCACGCGTTGGCGTTCGCAATCGTCATCCAGTCATGGATCTCTTGTCCCCACACGAGCGCGTCGGACATGCTCGGGTCAAAAGTCCCGAATGTGGAAATTTCGGTTTCCCAGAGGCCCTTCCCCTGGTTCTGCCCCAGGGCATAAGGTGCCGCCGCACCGTTGTTGTAGTCATGCGCCGCGATAATGCTCACGCCCGCGGCCGTCGCAGGATCGTTCAACGTCGTGGTAGCCAAGTCGAAAAACCAGCCCGTTTCCTCCGGCATGATGATCTTCGTCACCACACCATTCTTGGCAAAGTCGGGCAGCAAATTGTTCAGCAGAAAATCGTGGAACTGCTGCCCCGTCCAGATGCAGGATTCCCAGGTCGCCACGTAGTTCGGCTCATTCTGGATCGAAAGAGCGTACAGGTTGATCCCGTACGAATTCTTTAAAGTAAGAATATAGTTCGTGAGGTAATCCGCGTAAGCCTGGTAGTCGCTGGCTATCAAGCTTCCGCCGTTCGTCGTGCTGCCATTTGTTTTCATCGAGGCGGGCGGCGTCCACGGTGTTCCCCAGATCTTGATTCCGCGCGCTTGCGCCTTTTGCATTGTTGCCAGGTCGGGATACGTACCGTCCGGCTGGATCTGCACTCGCAGTAGGGAGAGTCCCACACCGCTGGTCGTGGTCCAGAAGAGGTCGGCTTGACTGTTCGTGATTCCGTCTCCGGTATACGCGCTCGAGGCCCCGAATCCGTCGATCGTTTGGAACACCGTGGTGGAATTCACCGTAACAGTGGTGCCCGTCCCTCCGGAGTTGCTCACCGTAATGGACACGGGACTGCTCGTGGTCGTGTTCCCGGAGCTGTCCGTGGCCTTGGCTGCCAACGTGTGGCTGGCGTTGCTCAGCGACACTGTGTTCAGGCTAAAGCTCCAGCTTGTCGTTCCCGAGGCGTTCGAAAAGCTTCCGTTATCCACCGACACCTGTACCAGCGAAACCGCCACGTTGTCCGAAGCTGTGCCCGAAACGGTTACCGTGCCCGAGACGCTCGCGCCGCTTGCCGGCGACGTGATCGCCACCGTTGGCGGCGTCGTATCCGTCGCCGAGTTGTTCACCGTCACGCTGACGCTCGCGCTGGTCGTGGAATTATTGGAGGTATCCGTGGCAATCGCCCGCAGCGTATGCGCCGCGTTCGTCGTCTTTGTCGTGTCCCACGAATAGGCGTACGGTGCCACCGTCACTGCCGTGCCAACGTTTGCCCCATCCAGTTGGAACTGAACCTTCGCCACCGCCACGTTATCCGTGGCGTTCGCCGATACCGTAACCGTCTTCGAGACAACCGCTCCGCTCGCCGGTGCCGTCATTGTTACCACCGGCGGCGTCGTGTCCGGTTGGACCGTGAAAACCACACTATTGCTGATTACGCCGCCCTCTGTGACGATGACATTCCCCGTCGTCGCTCCGGCTGGCACTGGCGCAACGATGCTCGTCGTACTCCAACTTGTGGCCGTCGCGGATGTCCCGTTGAACTTTACTGTGCCTTGCGTCGCTCCAAAGTTCGTGCCAGTAATTGTCACTGACGTACCTAGAGTGCCTGACGTTGGACTCAAACTCGTGATGCTCGGCGGCGTTCCGCCAGTTCCACCCGCAGCGCGGAAGGCTACCATCTGCATGATCCACGATGCCGACGGCGAAATCGGTGCCGTGGCGCTGTAGTTCCCCGTCACGGTCACGATCTGGTCTTCCAAGATGTCGGCATCCGGTGTCGTGATCACCCGGCTCGTGTACCCTGCTCCCGGGCCGGTGGTTCCCGTCTGCACTAGGTTCGCTCCCACCAACAGGTCGTTCGCATTCGTCGTCGCCACCGTACCGCTGTTGCTGGTCGAGCTGTTCCCTTGCGCTGCGACGGAGACATCCAGCGGGTTCACCGTGTCCAAGCCGGTGTACTCTGCTATGCGGATATCGGGGTAATTCGCCGCTGCTGTGAATGTCACTGTCACGATGTTCCCGTTGGCGGCAGCCGCCGCAATGTTTTTTGCGTAATAGACCGCCAAAGTGGCGACACCCGTCTGTACGGTTGGACCCACCGCCAGCGAATAAACATTCCCCTTGGAATCCACCACTGAACCGACCTTCGCCGTTGAATCGTTCCAGCCCACGACCACCACGTTCAGATTCCCGGCGGTCTGCGCCAAGGCGTAAGGCACTACTACGGTCGATTGCGGCGACTGCGGCGTTGCATAGCCGGCTTGAACAAACGCAAGGGATGCAGGAGTGGACACAGTGAACGGCACACTGTTGCTCGCCGTTCCACCCACCGTCACCACCACGTTTCCCGTTGTCGCCCCGCTTGGCACCGAGGCCACAATGCTCGTCGCACTCCATGAACTCGGCGCCCCCACTATCCCGTTGAATGTCACCGTGCTCGTCCCTGGTGTCGCTCCAAAATTCGTTCCCGTGATCGTGACCGACACCCCTACCGACCCCGACGTCGGACTCAAACTCGTGATGCTGGGTGCCGTTGTGACCGTAAACGCCACACCGTTGCTCACCGTTTCGCTGGCTGCAACTACCACGCTCGCCGTCGCTGCTCCGCTTACGGTAACAACCACGTTCCCTGTCGTAGCTCCCACCGGCACGGGCACCACGATACTTGTCGCACTCCATAAACTCGGCGTCCCCACTATCCCGTTGAACGTCACCGTGCTCGTCCCTGGTGTCGCTCCAAAATTCGTTCCCGTGACCGTGACCGACGCACCTACCGACCCCGACGTCGGACTCAAACTCGTGATGCTGGGTGCCGCAACCGTGATTGTGAAGTTGACTCCATTGCTTGCCACTCCGCCCACCGTCACCACAACGCTTCCTGTTGTCGCTCCCACCGGCACGGGCACCACGATGCTTGTCGCACTCCATAAACTCGGCGTCCCCACTATCCCGTTGAACGTCACCGTGCTCGTCCCTGGTGTCGCTCCAAAATTCGTTCCCGTGACCGTGACCGACGCACCTACCGACCCCGACGTCGGACTCAAACTCGTGATGCTGGGTGCCGCAACCGTGATTGTGAAGTTGACTCCATTGCTTGCCACTCCGCCCACCGTCACCACAACGCTTCCTGTTGTCGCTCCCACCGGCACGGGCACCACGATGCTTGTCGCACTCCATAAACTCGGCGTCCCCACTATCCCGTTGAACGTCACCGTGCTCGTCCCTGGTGTCGCTCCAAAATTCGTTCCCGTGACCGTGACCGACGCACCTACCGACCCCGACGTCGGACTCAAACTCGTGATGCTGGGTGCCGCAACCGTGATTGTGAAGTTGACTCCATTGCTTGCCACTCCGCCCACCGTCACCACAACGCTTCCTGTTGTCGCTCCTGTCGGCACAGCTACCACGATGCGCGTCGCGCTCCAACTCGTCGGCGTCGCTGAGGTTTTGTTAAACGTCACCGTGCTCGTCCCTTGCGTCGCCCCAAGATTCGCCCCGGTGATCGTCACCGATGTCCCTACCAACCCCGACGTCGGACTCAGACTCGTGATGCTCGGCACCGTTGTAACCGTGAACGCCACGCCGTTGCTCGCGGTTCCGCCTACCGCCACCACCACGTTCCCCGTCGTCGCTCCTGTCGGCACAGCTACCACGATGCTCGTCGCGCTCCAGCTTGTCGGCGTCGCTGAGGTTCCATTAAACGTCACCGTGCTCGTCCCTTGCGTCGCTCCAAAGTTCGTGCCCGCGATCGTCACCGACGTCCCCACCGGCCCGGCGTTCGGGGTGAGGCTCGTGATGCTCGACGTTGTGCCTCCGCTGCCTGCCGCGCGGAAGGCTGCCATCTGCATGATCCAAGCGCCCGAAACCCCCATTGCCGCGGTCGCGCTGTAAGTCCCTGTCGCCGTCACCACCCGGTCTTCCAAGATGTCCGCATCCTGTGTGGTGATCACCCGGCTCGTGTACCCGGTCCCTGCCCCGGTTGTCCACGTCTGCACCAGGTTCGCTCCCACCAGCAGGTCGTTCGCATTCGTCGTCGCCACTGACCCGCTGTTGCTCGTCGCACTGCTCCCTTGCGCCCCCACCGATACATCCAGCGGATTCACTGCGTCTAGTCCGCTGTATTCCGCGATGCGGATATCCGGATAATTCGCTGCTACCGAGAAAGTCACCGTTATGGTGTTCCCGTTCGCCGCGGCTGCCGAGATGTTCTTCGCGTAGTAGATCGCCTGTGTTGCCACACCACTTTGAACCGTTGGTCCAACGGCCAGCGAATAGACATTCCCCTTGGAATCCACGACCGAGCTGACCTTCGCTGTCGAATCGTTCCAACCCACCACCACTACGTTCAGGTTCCCGGCTGTCTGCACCAATTTATAAGGCACTGACACCTTCGACTGGGGCGTCTGCGGTGTCGCGAAATTGCTCTGCACGAAGGCAATGGAAGCGCCTTGCGCCTGTCCTGAGGCACCTCCGAGGAGGAAGCTGAACCCTAGTACCAAAGACAAACGGAGCAAGTAGTGGGTTCTAATTTTCGTTTCAAGCACGGAATCCCCTTATCTGGTTCGATTTGTACCGAATGCTTAATTTTTTAAGAACTGCTCTGTTGGAACGGGAAGAAGTGGGGGGGGAACTTAATCCGGCTCTCAGTAATGATCCCTATCGTGTCTATCTCACTGTCTGCAAGAGCATGATAGGGACGACGAAGGCCGGTGTCTGTCCAATATTGAACGTATTTCTAACATTCCGGCTTTTCATGCGCTGACGCGCGCAACCAAGAAGGACGCCAGACTCGAAGCTCACGCTAGTTTTATAGTGAACCAGGCCTGCGAATGGTTTTCCTGGTTATTGAGCTGGTCATTGAGAATGACGGGGCCCCATTTGCGTGCTAACCTTTCCCCCGCAGAGAAAGAGACGTACGAGTAACGTACGTAAGCGGTATGAAAGCAACCAACGTAAACAAGACGAAGTATGGTGGCGCATTCGATGTCCAAGCCTTCCTCGATTCCGCGGGCGTAGCAAGGACAATTGCGGAATTCCAGAAGAAGGACACCATATTCACCCAGGGAGATATCTGCAAAGACGTGATGTACATTCAAAAAGGCGAGGTAAAGCTCTCTGTCGTCTCAAAGACCGGCAAGGAGGCCGTCGTGGCAATGTTGAAGCCCGCGGCGACTTCGTCGGCGAAGGCGCCCTGGCAGGGCAGCCGGTGCGCGTAGCAACGGCTACGGCAGTTACCCCTGTTACGCTGCTCGTGATCGGCCTGAAAGAAATGATCCGGGTGCTCCACACGGAACACGCACTCTCGGATCGCTTCATCACGTATATTTTGAAACGCAACATCCGGATTAAAGAAGATTTGGTCGATCAGCTTTTCAATTCCAGCGAGAAACGGCTGGCGCGAACTCTCTTATTGCTTGCCGGCTACGGCAAACAGGACAATCCCCAATGGGTCCTTCCCAAGTTATCTCAAGAGACGCTGGCGGAAATGGTCGGCACCACGCGGTCGCGCGTCAATTTTTTCATGAATAAATTCAAGAAGCTAGGATTCATCGAGTACGATGGCGGGCTCCACGTAAACGATTCTCTGCTCAGTGTTGTCCTGCACGACTGACAAACCGTGATTGCGGGGCCGGACCGATGGCGATGGCGCCCCGGGCCAATCCGGGATTCCTCTCCAGATTTTTCATTTTGTACAGTCTACGATCCGCCGTCTGCAACAAGGCCTCGCGCCTTAGGCACGGATAGGGAGCGTTGCACAGGGCTGTCCGCAACAGTCGCATTCGGAGTCAACGACTTCAACTGATCCAGCGACTTCAGCACCCTCTGCCAGCGAGCCTGGTCCTTCTTTGTCTCGAATTGCGCCGAAAGGTCGGAATAGAACTCCAGAATATCTTCTCGCGGATCCGCCGTGGTCAGATTGAACCTCCGATCAGTCAGTTGGAACAACAATTGAGCGTACGTGCCATCCGTCAGCGTGTATTCTGCTGCCTTAGTTGCATTGCCGGTATCGAAGTCGCGGTTGGGCAGCACGAGTGAATCCGTGCGCACTTCTTCTAGAAACAATTTGTATTGATCAACTGTCGTGTTGACGCTCTTGAAGTACATTTCCGCTGTTTGCGGTGTCTGATTATTGAACCCATGGCCTTGAATGGCCCGATCTTCGGAATGTATCGCAAGACGATTGCTAGCATGCGCATAGAGAGTTTCGGCTTTGGGTAGCCCTTTCCCCCACTCCTTTTCATATTCAGAGCGCGAAAGACGGTACAGGAACTTTCGCTTCGCGAATCCAGGAGTTTCACGCATGATATACTTCTTGTGGGTTCGCAGCGCGACCTGGGTCGTTTCCGGGATCAGCCGGCTAACAGCAAAACGATATGACCCGACCGCCAAATCCCCGTGCGTCAATACCTCTTTCAACTTTACCCCATATATGATTGGAAATACTCGCTCCAGCAATGGCTTCGACATCTGGAAACCGATAAAATCGTGCTATTTCTATGACGCATATCGGTTCTTCGCCACCTGCACCATGTCGAAACCCTACTCCGTTTTCAAATGCGCGGTCTTGTCCTGCGCGTACCTGACCGACTTTCCAAATTTCGCTCGAAGCTTCGGGTAATGGATCGCGACGGCTTGGTTGACAGCCGGATGGCCGCCAATGTCCGACGCATAGTGTGCCAGGGCGCCCAGGGCAAAGGCGTACTCGTTGGCATCCTGGCTCTCGTGCAGCAGCTCGCGAACGAAGTCTCCGCTGCGAACGCAATGCACCAGGTTACTGAACTCCGTGCTACCGAACGGGTAGTAGCCGAGGTCCTGCGATGACCGCACCTCCATAGGATACGCATCCGCTTCCGTGATCTGGTCTTCCGTCAGTGCCGGAAAGCGCTGGACGAGGAGTTGGCGGATCTCATCGGTCCAAAGTAAATCCACGATTTCTTCGTGCGTCAGAACGGAATATGCGGGCGCGCTAGTACCGGATATCAGCAAGATCAGGAGTACCGCAAACACAAGCATGGACAAGAAACGCCAACCACTGGCAATGGCACTTAGAGATGGTAGCCCCCCTAATTTGGTTTTCTGAGGTCATTTACAAGTTTCTTCGCTTCTTTCATTCTCTCCTTGTAGAACGCTGGGCTCAAAAGGATTCCTGTGTCTCCCAGATGCACGCGTCCTTTGTTGCCCTCCTTCGACAGGAATAAGGCCAGCGCCGTGTACGTCTTAATTTCCTTCTCCAAGAACTGAATCACTCGCTGCTTAGACTCATCCATTTCCCACCTCCGCCTTGGTGATCATGGTCTAATTGGAAAAAAGAAAGGCCACATATCCACTTCCGCGCGCTCGAACGCTTGGTCGGAAGGGCCTCCGTAGGCGACAAGTGCCGCGCCTTGACGGTTCGCACTATTTTAAATGCGACCGAGAAGCACGAGGACGATGATAACGAGAAGAACCAGCCCCACTCCCCCAGTCGGCGCATAACCCCAGTCCCTGCTATGCGACCATCGCGGTAGCGCACCCACCAGCGCGAGAATCAAAATCACGACCAATATCGTTCCAAGCATTGTTCGCTCCATCCTTCTTGTATCCAGCAGGAGATATTCCGGCAGTCACCTCCTGCCACGTTCACTATTCTTCCACGTCGCGTAAGGCGCCCTCGTCGCTTCCGGTCATTGTTTCCGGTTGATGGCCGCGACTCTTTCTTCTGTGGTTTATTCAGGTTTGCTTATCCCCCAACGTGGATCCGGGAGAGAGAATGAAAGAGTCCAAAAATGTTCAGGAGCCACAAAACCACGCAAATCACCACCACGGCATTCAAGATCGACTTGATCGATCCCGCCATCGGTATAAACCGATTGACTAGCCAGAGAAGAACTCCCACTACGATCAGAACCAACACTATTTGAAGTAAAGGCATGGACTTTTTACCTCCTTTGTTTCAAGGCCACACGTCGGCCTGTCCCGAGGAATTGCACGAATCTCTGCGTTATCCGAGAACCGATATCATTGGCTGGAGTGCAACGGAACCCCCGATAGCCAGTGGTGTTTTGGCTGCAGCTTGTGGGTCTTGATTTCGCCTCGGTTGCTTTGTACACCCACAAATCAACAGCTTAAAGGCAGCGAAGATAAATATCTGTTCACTTATGAACACCTTCCTATTTCGGCTCGCCATTGGAGGCAGCGTCCACACGATGGGGAATAGTGAAATGGGTGCTCGTGCGTGCCTGCAATTACTGATGTTGAAGTTTTTGAAGCTAGGCGTGCTCTAGTGCTCGGTTAGCTGCGCCGGTGATCCGACTTCGCGAGCGTGGACGACAAAGCGGTTCGGCGCCGCGCCTACGTAATCAAACGGGAAGCAAGTGATCAGTATCATCGTGCGCCCGCTCGATGCGTGCAAGACTTGAACGTCGCTAGCCGGAACGACCGCGGTAGATTCCACTCGGTACTGAAAATCGCCATTGCGCGTCTTCAGCGTAACAGCATCGCCTAACCGGATATGGCGCAACGGGCGAAAGAAGCTGTCGCGATGGCCAGCGAGAGCGACGTTGCCCGATTCCCCCGGCATAGCCGTTTCGGGGATGTGGCCGACGGCGCGTTGCAAATCCCTGGGCGAATCACCTTGGACGACGATGGCTTTCAGCCCGAGACGAGGAACCTGAATCTCACCAATCACGCTGCCCTCAATCAGTAGACGTGGCCCTTCACGCCGGTTTACATTTTCGAATTTCGATTTTTCAAACGCCTGATAGCTATGTGCGTCCGCGATAACGTACCCGCCGTAGCCGAGTGCGAGTATGCCGACTGCCAGAAAAAAGTAAGACATCCCGCGAAGGATGGACGGTCTCGTTTGCCAAGTTCTTTTTGTTGCACGGCTGCCGGGATTCATAACGCACCCTTGCCAGACTGTGGGAAGGCGGAAACCGCAGGGCCTTCTTCGGAGAGCTTCGGACCCATGCTGCGACTGTGCTCTACCACGAGGCTCTTGGTCACTGGAGTGTCTTCCTATTGGAACAATGTAACTTGTTGCGGCGGACCATCCTCGTACACCCCGAAGTCTTGCGGACTCGGTCCAGGAACGACATTTCCATTTGTGTCGGTCGCTCGGGCAGACGGTGTATCTGCTTCCACCCTCACCCAAATTTTAGACTGGCTTGTACTGCCGGGTGGAGAGGGCAGCGATTGCGGAGATCGCGAATAGCTAGCAAGACCACAAAAGAACAGAATGGCGGTTAAGAAGAAAGCAACTTCCGAACAACTCGTTCCTCTTAGATCGGATTGTAAAAGTCACTTGGGAAAGCTCCTTGCGCCGCGGGATGAGAACCACTATTCAGACCCGCGGCGCATTGGAGGTTCATTACCTTACCTGATGAGGCTTAACTGGCGAATCGCTTTAGACCGAACGCAATGCCGAGCGATGCCAGGCCGAGCAGTACTATCAAAGGAACCGGGCTGGCGGTCTTCGGCAATTCCCTGGTCTCGGCAACCGCAACCGGCGCAGGGGTCTTCTCTGCGACTGGCGGAGTCGTTTGGATCGCCTGGGCTACTGGCTCTTCCTTCTGCTCCGGGGTCACCGCGATAATCGGGGCCGCTTTCAGGTCCGTTGTCTCGACGGCCAATGCAGGAACGGGTTCTTTCGATGCCATCGCTAACTGAATGGCGCGCGACTTCGGATATACGAATTCCTGACCGAAGTTGTCCCCCGGATAAAACCACGCCTTGAGGGCTTCCGGGTTATCACCTGACCGCTCTGCGAACTTGATCACTGTGTCGCCGCTCGGTGTGAGCCGGTAGTTGTTGATCGCCAGGACTGTGGCGATGATTTGAGTTCCATCAGCATTGAAAACCTGCACGATGTGGCGGTCCGACGGTGAATCAAGTAGCTTGAAAGTATATGTCCCGGCGGGTAGAACTTGCCCGGGGATTTCGACCGGTTGACTGAACGTCATGACGGTTTGTTTGTTCCACTGATCGGCTCGAGCGCCCGGAGCGAGCGTGGCGCCCAGCAATACGAGTGCTAGCACAACGAAAATTGTCTTTGCGATATTCATGCCCATTTCCTCCTGAGAGTTTGCGGATTGGGTGATTTCTGACTCCAGCATACTCGCAACGTAGACAGAGTCTGTTCACTTGTGAACACTTTTGCATCTTATTTGCGAGGCCGCCGATGCCTGTCTGTTTCTGGGCGCGGCAAATTACATCATCAAGAGCCTGCTGGCGCATAGGCGGTTCTTCCTCGTGTTCGCCGGAATCCATGGCGATAAGCGCCACGGCATGGAACTAGACCTCCGACCACCTAATACGCAAAACACGACTCCCGAGGAGGATGGCAACTTCGATCGGCACGCTGTTACGCCGCAGCAAGTAAAACGTCTGATCGCTTCTCTCCCAGAGCCCGCCAAGTCCATCGCACCGCTCTCGGTGCTGACTGGATTAAGAATCGGTGAGCTTCTCGCAGTGCGTTGGAAGAACGTGAATCTGAACGACAAGGTGCTGCAAGTGATGGAGACCGTTATCGAAAGAGACTTCCGCAAGCCCAAAACAAGGCGGAGTGTCCGTGCAATTCCATTGTGTCGAGAAGAAGTCTCCAATCTTTCCGCTTCGCGCCAAGATGTGCGAGAACCGCTCGAGAATCCGTTCGGCCCGAAGTTGTTACCTATGTAGCCGGTACGTTCTGTTGCCCATGTGTCCGGGTTGGACCGAAGAGACTTGGTGGACGTGGCCGGGATCGAACCGGCGACCCCCTGCTTGCAAAGCAGGTGCTCTCCCAGCTGAGCTACACGCCCATTTCCGCAACTACATTATTTTAAAACACTTTCTGTTGCACCGCACCCCCATTCGCGCTCTCCTGTAGCAGAACTGTGTCAGAACTGCCCTTTTCCAGCGGAGCATGTGACGGAATAGCGTATTCATTCATTTTCGATCGCACTTTACATGGTTTCGCGCACGAGCGGCCTTGTGTCAAAGTTTGAGTGACCTGCCCATCGGCCCCAAACTGTCTCTCCGGAAATGCGTGTGTATCAATGCCTGACGGCTGCAGAAACTGAACATGGAACAATGCGACAGGCAGACGGCTCAACCCATGGGAACTATTTGATAGACTCAGAAGTGATGCCGCAGCGCAAACTTTTTCGTTTTATTTTGCTCGCAGGACTCGGCTTGGCCGCCGGATTTCTCGCGCTGGCGTTGGCCGTGCCCTTTGAACCGCAAATTCCCGCGCCGCTGATTGCCATTTTCTCTCCTGGGTTGAAGCTCGCCGAACTCCTCACGCCGGGGACTCACAAATCCATCGCCTGGACCTTCGGCTGGTTCCTGCGTATCGCCATCGTCGCAAACGCCGCTTTCTATTATGCGATCTTCGCCCTGATCGCGCTCGTCACCACACGTCGCGGCGCGAAATAGCTTGGCGATTTTCCCCCTCTTCTCGCTTCATGGATCTTAGAAACGGGTCGCGTGTGCGGAGGGTACAGCGCCGTCCTATCCCTTCTTGTGCTTGAAGAATTCCACCTGCCGAAGGCGCTTCAGCGCTTCTTCCCTCGTCTTGTACGGTCCGCCCATGTTCTTCCCCTTGCTGGAGAGCACCTGGTATCCGCCGGATACTTTCTTGATCATGGTTTCACCTCTACGACAATGTTCGCGAGCCGAACCTCTGAATTTTGCACGGCCGGTGGAGGCCGTGGCAAGAAAGGCTAAACACGCAAAGAAAGTCTACCCCTAGGGGCGACTCAAAACAGTGATGTGAGTCACGGCGCTTGGTTTCTGGCTCGGAGAATTGCCTCGGAAAAACAGAGATGAGCACGATAGACAGGCGGGGGCACAACTCTACCAAAAGTGCTCCCCACCCGTGGAGCAGCCGAGGGGAACAAAAGACCGCACGGCACAATGTCTTGAGTACGGCCGATCGCTCCGATTTTGCTCGATGTATGCAGATAGTGGCTGAGCCCGCCGGATCGTTTCAGACACGCGCGAAAATTTGGTCGCTTTTGTTGATGAGCGCGAAGGAGGATTTGCCGCGCTTCCGGAGCACTCGCCGCCCGGAAAGTTCTTCCCCGTGGCGGGAAAAACTGCAGATGAAAGATCAGGTGCAAGGTGCCGCAAATGGAAAAGATGCGTCAATCCTCTGAAAAATGAAATCCCCGCGGTTCTGAGGCATTTTTAAGGCCAGGCTGTGGCTCCGACTCGCTTCGGCACGAGCCGGATGCCAATAGGATCCCTCCGTTCTTTTTCAAAAGAATCGCGGTGAATGGAGAAGGACTTCAAGCCGCTGATCTCCGGAGTCACGGGCGCCGCATTCCGGCCTTCGAGCAGATTGATGGCGACATGGTGATGGTATCCATCCCAAGAGAGAAAACGGAACGGACCCCAATCCGAAGTCAGCTTCAAACCCAATAATTCGTAGAACTGCTGCTCGCGGTCCAGGTCGCTGACGGTGAGGTGCATGTGACCCAATCGCGTGCCGGAAGGAAAGCCGTGCCACGCTGGGCCCGGCAGTTCCGCGAGTTCATCGAGATCCAGTGCAAGGGTGGCCATTTGTACTCCAGCACTGCTCCACTGCCAGAGCTCCCGTGGGCGATCGGAATAGACTTCGATGCCATTGCCTTCTTCATCGGAAAAATAGAGAGCCTCGCTGACCAGATGGTCCGCGGCGCCGACAAAGCGGAAGGAATTTCGCGAGATGAATCGGAGGAAAGCGCCGAGGGAGGCACGGTCCGGCAAGAGCAAGGCGAAATGGAACAATCCGGCTGATTTTGGAGGGCGGGACCGGCCATGCACGAGTTGCTTCAAGGTCAGACGCGCACCCTCACCGGCGGTTAGGACGGCGTGGCGGTCGCCCTTTTCGGCAAGTTGAAAGCCGAAGGCCTGATAGAAGGCCAGCTGTGGAGAAAGGTTCAGAACCTTCAATGTCAGATCATGCAGAGGCCATACGTGGGAGCTCATCCTGAGGAGAATCCGCCGTGCCGCGGTTAAGGTCAATCTCAAAATGCGGGAAGCACACGGCCGCCCAAGCGGGCCTCGTAGCTAGCCCGCATGCTGCAGTTCGGGAAGGGCGTGTCTCTTGGCGACCATCCAACTGTAAGTCAGCGCCAGATAGAGGAGGAAAATCACGGAGAAAAAGATCCAGCCGGCGGAGAGATGGAAGCGTGAAACGGGCTCGGCGAAGCCGTGATTACCAAGGACAACAAATGTGGTGATTCGAAGGGTATTGCCGAGGAGCATGGCGAAGAGCCCTGCAAAGTAAACGAAGAGAGCGCGGCCTTTGCGCAAGCGCTTCCAGTCACAAACGGCCACGAGAGCAAACAAGAAATCGAAAAGCTCCAAGCCTTCGATCCCGGAACAAGCCTGGATTATGGTCACGTCCAGTTGCGATCCAGTCAAAGTTGGCGTCAAGGCTTTGACATAGCCGAGGCCGGAGACGAAAAGCCCCGCCAGATGAAAAACGAACCGGCCGAGCGCCTGTCCATACCAGGGCCACATCGCCTCGAATGCCCGCCGGGGGAAGAATGTGATCAGGACGACAATTCCCGCGGTGCCTTCAGAGGAATATTCATTTGCGACCCTCGCCCACGCCGCGGGAGGTAGGAGCATCAGCGTCGGAATCAGAACACACAATTTCAAAGCAGCAATCGCTGTTCCCCAGGGAACCATCGTTCCCGCGAAGGATTGAAGAACGTCGGTTAGAGAACGGGCGATCAGAATCAAAGCCACATGCACAGCAAGAAATGCAGAGAGGCGAGCTGTTGAAAGCGGGAAAGAGGCAGGGGTATCGCCAGAAGAGAGAGAGGTCTCTCCGCGCCGCCAGACCAGCAGAAACGCTGCGGCTGCAGCCCAAAGAGGAGAGGTGGTGTAAAGAATGGGGGCGGCAAATTGATCTGCTGAGATGGCAGCCAGAGTCAGGGCAAGGATCAGTAAAAGGAACCGGGGAGCCTGAAGGCTCCCGGGTTTCAGAATCTCACGATGGAAGTGGCTCGCGTCAGTTGAGTTAGTCAGGGACACTTTGACACTCAAAGCGCCTAACGCTGCTCTAGCCGCCGATGGGCGCACCGTAAGTCTAAATTAAGAATCGTTGCGTCGACGAAGAAATAGATAGCCAATGCCACCGATCAAGGCGGCAGCGCCTAAGCCGAGGCCAGCTATTTCGTCGGCATTCATGTGCTGATGTCCACCCAAGCCTCCAATGGGCCCCAAAAAGGTGACCAAACAGGTTACAAAAAAGGCAGTTTTCAAGGACTTTCTCCTCAAAGAACAAGCAATATGAGAGCAATCCAAGAACCGAGCCAATTGCACCCGACAAAATCCGGAATAAATGCTAGTCTTTTGTTTACACTAACTTACAGTTGATCAAGCGAGCGTCTCTGAATTGGAATGGCTGGAGCTCTTTCAACTTTGCCTTTCCATTTCCCATAGATGGAAAATCTATGCAATGCCTCGACGTTAAACCCCAACGGGTTTCGGGAGGTAATAAAGGGAGCTGACGGTGAAAATGCGCGGGTTGCCGTGGACCAGGAGCATCCATTGAAGGAGCCGCGCGCGCTGATTGTGCAGAAAATATTCGTACCAGTGGTCTTCAACGAAGCCCGGGATCACGACGATGATGTGGCGGCCCGAATTTTTTTCGGAGAGGTCAAGGATGAATTGAACCATGGGAACGATGATGAAGCGATACGGCGAAGGGAGGATGGTGAGTTGAGGCGGCGCTGCGCCAGCGGCGCGGAAGGACTGTTCGACGTAGCGATTCCAATCGTCCTGAAGAAGTTCGGAGTGCTCGCCGGGCTCGACGTGGAGGGCGATGATTTCGGGGGAGAGCCGCGCGGCAAATTCGAGACCTTGCTTGCTGATGCGGCTCCAGCGCTCGAATGGCACGACAACAATGGGCGTCTGAGCCTGATGGGCAAGGTTGACAGGCGCGGTGCAACTTGTGGCCATACTGACCCTGTGATAGTGACGCCGGACGAGGTGAAAGAGAAAAATCAGTAACGGGATGAAAATTACGGTGATCCAGGCGCCTTCCGCAAATTTGGCGACGAGGACCACCAGAACGGTAATGCCGGTGACGAATCCCCCGAGACCATTCACAAGAGCGCTTTTCAGCCAGTGCGGGCCGCGGTTTTTCCGCCAGTGCATGACCATGCCGAACTGCGAGAGCGTGAAAGCTAAGAAGGCACCGACGGCATAGAGCGGGATCAACCTGTCGGTCACCCCTTCAAAAACCAAAAGCAAAAAGCAGGTGAGAGCCGCCAGGACGATGATGCCGTAGGTGTAGACCAGGCGGCGGCCCAGGGCCGCGAAGGCGTGCGGCAGGTAATTGTTCTGGGCAATGGCGCGGCAGAGGCGCGGAAAATCGGCGAAGGCGGTGTTCGCGGAAAGGGAGAGGACGAAGAGAATCGAAGCGATGGTCAAATAGTAAAAAGCGCCCTTGCCGAAAACCGCGGCGATCAGCAGGGAGAGAAGGCTCTGGTAACCGGGCTTTCCCGGGCTGGTCGCAGCGATACCGTAAACTTTGACGAGGTAGGAAATTCCCGCTAGCAGGACAGCCAGCATAAAAATAATGACGGTCAGGGTGCGCTGCGCGCTTTTGACACCGGGCTCGCGGAAAGCTCTGACGCCATTGCTGACGGCTTCCACGCCGGTAATGGCGGTGCAACCGCTGGCGAAGACCTTGAGAAGGAGCCAGAGGCTGACGGCTTCGGTCACGGCCGGAGGGGGCGGAAGGGGCGTGACGGGCAAGGGGTGCCCCCCGCTGAGAAAAGCGCGGACAAGACCGCCGACGATGGTAATGAGCAGCGTCCCAACGAAGAGATACGTCGGCAGCATAAAAGCCACGCCGGCACTGCGCAAACCACGAAGATTGATCACCGTGATAATCAGGAGAATGGCCACGCAGAGAGCCACGGTATGCGGCAACAGCGAAGGGACGGCGGAGACCAGCGCGCCGACCCCGGCAGAAATACCTACGGCGGCAGTAAGAATATAGTCCGTCAGCAAGGCTGCGGCGGCCAATAGGCCGGAGAACGCGCCCAGGTTGAAGCGCGCGACGGTGTAAGAGCCGCCGCCGGTCGGATAAGCGGCAATCGTCTGGCGATATGAGAAATAGACGATGACGAGAAGCATGATGATAGCTGCGCTGACGGGGATGATGTAGCGCACGCCAAGGAGGCCGAGGGGAATCAGCAGGCTCAGGGCGGCTTCCGGACCGTAAGCTGCGGAACTGAGGGCATCGAGGCCGAAGATGGGGATGCCTTCCCGGATGCCGATCTGTTCGGCGCGCTCATCAATGGTTTTAATTGGCTTTCCGACAATGAGATCGAGGATGTTCATGGGTGGTCCGGGCCGGGGAAGCTCCCGGTTGCGGAAGGACCATTTGCAACGAGAAGCGGCGCAAAGTCAACTGCGGGAAAGAAATCGTGGCCCGCGGACCGTGTTCCGTGGACGAGCAGAGCCGAAGTTTGCCGCAGGCCTATGAGCGGAGTTCATCGGACGGAGCTCTGCCGTTCCGTGAGGAGGGAGGAGCGTCGCCGCCGGGATGACGATAGATCATCGGGCAAGGCCATAGAAATCGCCCGGCGCAGCGCACCGTGAAATCTGCGTCGTCCGCGAGCGAAGCCGGAAAAATCGACGCACGAATCAAGGATTAGTTCCGGCAAGGAGAGCTTCCCGACTCTGGCGCCGAAAGAACTGCTTGCCTGTCCTTGACATCATAGTTGACTCGGCCTACACTACGGAGTTTTTAGATGGCCCCGAGAAGCATGCTGTGGGGCGGGACTTTCCAGGACAAGGGTCAAGGCTGGCATGGACAAGAAAAGGCTCGAGTACTACAAAAAGAAATTGCTGACGCGACGCGAGGAGCTGATGAAGACGATCGCGCGCACGCAGGAAGAGGGCCGTACCGCGGATGAGGATCCGACCGTGGATCTGGCGGATAAGGCGGCGAACTCCTACACGAAAGAGTTCCTCTTCGGCATGACTAATACGGACCGCACGATCCTAAACATGATCGATGCGGCCCTGAAGCGCATCCAAACCGATGAATACGGTGTGTGCGCTAACTGCCAGGAAGAGATGCAGCAGAAACGGCTGGAAGCGGTGCCGTGGGCGAAGCACTGCATCGGCTGCCAGGAAAAAATGGAGCAGGGGCTGCTGTAACGGTTGGCAAGCAAGCGGAGAGTGAAACTCGCCCTCTCTCGGCTTTGGCCGTCGCACATGCGAATCGGGCGACTACAGTTCAGTCTCATCGATAAGTTACTTCGTTATAAATTCCCTCTTTAATTAAAACTGGAATGGGAGTAGATTTCCGCCAGAGTGGCGGATGAACGTCCATTGCGGCAACCGGCAAGCGCGCTGAGGAGGGGTGCCGGCGGTTGGCCCCGAGTTGCCCGGGGCTGGCTCGCGGAAGTAAGCGATGCGCTTGTCAGCGTTTTCTTTCCCGCGGGATGCCGGATCTGTGACCGGCTGCTCAACGGGGCGAGCCGGGTTCCCGTTTGCGAGGAGTGCCTTAATTCCTTTGTGCCGGTGGGGAAAATCGCCTGCGAAGTGTGCGGACGGCCCCTGCCGGGATTGACGCGAGGCCAGGGGCAGGAATTGCTCTGCCCGGCCTGCCTGGAGAAGACGTACGCTTTTGACCGCGCCCGCAGCTTGGCGGTGTACGAAGGCGCGCTGGTGCATGCGATTCTGCTATTAAAATTCGAGCGGATCGGGCCGCTGGGGGCGTGGTTTGCAGAGCGCCTGGCAGAAACGGTGATAGCGGGGGGAGAGGCAATGGAGGCGGATATGGTCGTTCCGGTACCCTTACATCGGGAACGGGAACGGGAGCGGGGCTACAACCAAGCGGCGCTGCTCTCCAAGCCCTTGGCAAAGCGGCTGCGGCTGCCGCATAAAGCCGTGCTTTTGATGCGGACACGGGCCAGGCCGGACAAGAGAATCCTGAGTTTGGAGGAAAGATGGGAGTCGGTGCGTGGCGCTTTTGCCACACGTCCAGGCAGCCAAGTTGACAGCCGACGCGTCTTACTGGTAGATGATGTATTGACGACTGGAGCGACGCTTGATGCGTGCGCACGGGCGTTGCGTGAGGTGGGGGCTAAATCGGTGCTCGGGCTGACCATAGCCCGGACGGAAAGAAACCCGATGCCAAGCTCCAGCGAATGGTAAGATAACCCGAGGAAGGCGCGATGAGCGCAAACCGGCACATGTCGGTCGATTCCCGGGGGCGTTATACCCCCGAAGTGGTCGGCGCAATTGTGTCCAGTTCCGAGGGTCCCGCGGGCAGTAGATCCCACAATCCGATTTCGACGCGCCGTGCATCGCTGATGCAAGAGCCGGTGCTGGTTCTGAATGCGACGTATGAGCCGATTAACGTGACGGCGGTACGGCGAGCGATGGTGCTGATGCTTAAAGGCGTGGCCCAAGCGGAAGAAATGCACAACGCGGAAGTTCATTCCGCGGCGCATGCGCACAAAGTTCCTTCGGTGATTCGTCTACTGGCCTACCGGCATATTCCGCAGCAAAGCCGGGCGCTTTCACGGAAAAATATTCTGCTGAGAGACCGGAATACGTGCCAGTTTTGCGGCCGAGTGTTTCCGAGTTCGGAATTGACTCTGGATCACGTCGTTCCGCGGTCGCGAGGCGGGCGGTCCTCCTGGGAGAACCTGGTGGCGTGCTGCTACCGCTGCAATAACAGCAAAGGTGACCGCACTCCGGAAGAGGCTGGCTTGAAACTGGCACGGCGGCCCCGGCCGTTTACCCTGCATACCTCAAGACAGCTCATGCGGCTGATCGGACACCGCGACGAGCGGTGGCGTAAGTATTTATTTTACTAAGCGTTGCGCCCCTAAGACGATTTTCTGAAAAAAATTCTTGCGGACAGGAAACCTTTTCGATTGGCGCACATCTAATATTTCAAAACCACTTCGAGGACACACCCCGGGAGGCGGTTAGGGCTTTAGCCCTAACCGCTTCTCTTCTTTTGCGGGCAAATCTTAGTCCCGTTATTCTCTTGTATTAGTCCGTCGGCGGGAATTCCGGAAAGCTCCGCAGCGCGGCTTCTTCATTCGGAAATTCCGGGAAGACCTGGTAAAGCTGCGTAATTTTCAGAATTTCCGCCACTTTCGAGGACAGCCCAACCACTTTCATCTGCCCGCCCTGTTTCACAATGGACACGTAAATCCGCGCGAGTTCCCCGATTCCGGAGCTATCTAGATATTGCAGGCCACTCATATTCGCGACGATGTTTTTCCGGCCCTGTTTCAAGAGGCTGGAAATGACTTCGCGAAGCGCACCGGTTTCGTAAGAGGTCAAACGCCCCGAGATGTCTAGGAGGGTTACCGGACCGGCCTGACGAATCGTGGCGGAGAAATTTGCGCCCATGATTGTTTGTACCTTTTCAGCTGAGAGGGTCATTCTACCTGCTGAAAGGCAAACACGCGCAAAAAATCCCGGCAAGAACCTTTTTGTCAAAAGCCAAGTTAGGCCGTGCATCGGGCGCACTCGGGACCCAGTACAGGATTAGCGCGTTGCGGGCGGCTATTGGCGCATGACCACGCGCAAGCCTCGCCGCCAGCTTTCGGCAAGGCCCACGCGGACCATCTCGAGCTCCGGCGAGAGGCACCGCAGAAGATCATCCGTGGCGGGATGGAATCGCAGCGCCGGAGCAACAAGATAAACAAGCGGCGGCGCCTGCTGTAACACCACTCCGGGAAAGTAACCATAGCGAGCGAGATCTCCGCCCTGCAAATGCCGCCGGATGTGCAGCCAATAATCCGCGGCCTGGAGAGGCAAATGGAGGTGTTCGCTTGCTTTTAATTCGAGGATGGCGAGGCGTCCGGAGCGCGTCAGGGTGAGGAGATCGAGTATGCCGTGTTCGCCGCCCGCATTGGCAAAAACCTGGGAGTAGACGAAGCGGGGATCGAGCGCGGCATCAATGCGCGTGACGTCTTCACGAATGATGGATTCCAGCCAGCGTTCGGGTTGGACGCGGTAAAGCGAGTGACGCGCATCGCTGGCGAGCGGGTGGCGATGAATTTCGAGCTCACGCGCGAGGCGCTTCAGGGCCGGCCGGGAAGCAGGCGTGAGTTCTTCGCGGGCATCGGGGATCCCAAAAAAGATTTTTCCCTCGCTCCAGCGGGCGAAGGCAAGGCCGCGAAAGCGCAGCCAGACTTCACGGGCTTGCGCCGAAGGATAAAACGTGATGGCCTGCGGGGCCAAGGCAGCGAGGGGCGCGAGCGCGGGCCGGGCCTGGTCCAGCAGCGCTTCCGACTCGCGATGTGGAACAAGCCAACTCTCCACGTTTCCAGCGCGACGCGGATCCATTTTTACCAGCGTATCGAGCGCAGGGTCGCGCTCAAAAAGCTCGATGGGCAGCCGGGAATCGAGTGCGGCAAACCGGTGAGCTACAGCGCGGCTGGCATTTTTAGGCAGAATCAGGCGAAGGCCCGCGATCGTTCCGCGCCGGCTCGAATGGCATGCACGCTCCAGCCAAAGTAAGCCAAAGGTCAGGCTATTACCGGCCGTATTCGAAGATTCTCCGTCAGGGACAGCCAGGACGGCCACGAAGGCCGAGCCACGCCGCAGCAGTCCGCGGGCGTAATTGCCGGAAAGCGAGTGTTCGAGATCCGCAGAGACAGTGAGCGATTCTACTGTTTCATCGGGAAATTGCTCGGAAAGAGTCTGCCGGAGCCGGCTGCAGAATTCCTCGCGAGAAATTTCGCGCGCCGGACGCTGGAAATCCGTGCGAATGAATTCCAAGCGGTCGGGTTTGGAGCGGCCAAACCGCTCGACGGCCAATGCAAGCCGCTGCTCCGAATGATCGGTAATGGCCAGAACGCGCCGCGTCAGGTGGAACTGCTCGGACCAGATGTGGAGGAGGGGCCTTTCGCTCGCGCCACGCACTTCCCAGGACATTCCAGAAAAAGGAGCGCCGCGACCGCCATTCTCGCGCAACTCGACGAGACCGGACGCAACAAATTCCCGGAGGCTGGCCTGCAGCTCGACGGCAAGTTCCACGCGCCTAATTATAAATGATGGACGTAGCCTTCGTACTATTCTTTTGAAGATGTGAATTGAACGCCAGTAACACTTACGGCGGGCGGCTGCATGTTCCAGGAAGAAGGCACATGCTCGAAGGACACTTCAAATTCGCGGCGGATGCCGGGGGCCAACGGAACAGCGCCTCCGCTGAACAGAGGGCGGGTCTCCCGCAATACCACCTGCTGAAGCTCGTCGGAAAATTCGATGGTCAGCTCAACATTCCTCAATGGAAGGTTTCCACCATTGACCAATTCGCCGGAAAGAGTCGTGACTTCCTGATGGAGGAAATTTTCGGCCCGTGTGAGCGCCGCATTTTCAATCTGAATTTGCCGCGCATAGGCCTGTTCGGCGGGGCCAAACGGGAGATGTGTTTGCGTATTTTTGCCGGACGGAACAGTCCGGGCCCCGGGCCAGAAATAAATTCCTAGCGATGCCGTGACTACAATCGCGACCACAAAGAGGAGAAACGGGAATCGCCTGGCTTTGCGCTGCGGCGATCCCCGTGTTTCCAGTTGATGAGTTCCTGCCATGGGCGAATGAACCTGATTCAGCGCCCGACTATGAGCCGCTGGATCAAGGGCTCCGGAAGGCGCGCCGCGCGCATGCGTTGCTGGACAGCGGCAATATCGTACGGCACGCGCCAAAACTCGATGATGCGGTGCTCGAGGTCCGCGATCGCGAAAGCCGCGCGCGGATCGCCGTCCCGCGGCTGGCCGATCGAGCCAGGATTCAAGAGATAGCGGCGGGGGGTTTCGATGCGCAAGGCAGCAAAAGACTCCGTGGAGCGGGGGTGAATCTGAAGGACCTCGAGCTGCGAGTCCTGATAGGAGAAGCCGCCCTGGTGATGCGTGTGGCCGAAGAAAGTGACTGCGCCTGTGGAATCCAAAAGACCATCGAGAGCTTGCGCGGGCGTGAAGACATATTCGTCTTCGTCCTGGAAAGCCCCATGCACGAGGACAATTCCATCTGTCGCGAGGGGACCTTGCGGCAGAGAAGCAAGCCAGGACATATGATCCGGCTTGAGTTGCGCGCGCGTCCAATCCACGGCAGCCTTGGCGATGGGATTGAAGTCATCGGTGACCATCAGGCCGGTGACGGCCTTATCGTGGTTGCCGCGGATCGCCTGCGTGCCCAGCTCGCGGAGGCGCGCCGTAACTTCGTTGGGATCGGGCCCGTAGCCGACCACGTCACCCAGGCAAACGGAAATGTCCCAGCGGTCCTTGGCCGCATCCAGGACGGCGTCGAAGGCAGTGGCGTTCGAGTGCAAGTCGCTGAGAACGAGAATCCGCATACCGAGTTTCCGAAAAGTGCCCACGAGTATAGATGAACAGAAGCGCCGATGCACGGCGGATGCGGGCTTGGTAAGGATCGCAACCAGCGCAGAGAAAAGCAAACGGACAAAAGCAAAAAATGCGATTTTTATCAAGCGCTTAGACACAGTTGATGCCCGGTTTGGATGTTGCGGGCGAAGCGGGTGGAAACAGTTTGCCCCAGAAGAAAATCCGTTGAAAAATATTGCCCGGTCTACGAAACATTCGCCCGGCGTGATTCGTCTATACGGGTGCAGCTGAATACCGGGCTGCACTTGGCGAGATTCAGAAAAAACCCCGCGGTGGCAGCCGCGGGGCCATGACACGCAGTCTTTCCGGCCGTTAGTCCAGGAAGAAGAGGTGTCTTCACGGGCGAGAGTACCCGTCCTTGACTTGCGTGTCAACTCCATCTGGCCAACGGCAGCCCGCTGTGCGGCTGACTCTATCCTGACCGAAAGGAAACTGACACGCATGAAAATCAATTCGTTTGTCCGCAGTCTCGCATTGCTGGCGGCCGTTGCCTTGGCCGTACCGGCGTTTGCGAAACCCTTCGCCAAGACCATCAACATTTCGCAAGCTGCAAAGGTCGGCAAGTCCGAGTTGAAAGCCGGCGAATACCGCTTGGAGATCGAAGGAACCAGAGCTAGCGTCCACAAAGGCAAGCAAGTGGTTGCCGAATCCGAGGGCCGCTGGGAAGACCGGAGCGCCAAGGCCGCTTATGATTCCGTGCTGCTGAGCGAAACCGGACAGGTGAGGGAAGTCCGCTTCGCCGGGCAGACCCGCGTGTTTGTCTTCAACGAGTAGGCGAGGAGAGCCGGTGACACCTTTCCATGGGACGAGAGGGAGGCTTCACTCAACTGTGGCCTCCCTGCTTGTCATTCTGTCCGCGCAGTTTCTAAAATGGCAGGAACCCGCGTTCGCGGCGAGCGGGATGATGCGAATTCTGATGATCCGCGCGCACAAAATCGCCGCAATGAAAGAAACGCCCCTTCCCAGATCGAACTAGCGAATCAACATGCAGTCGCCATAGCTGTAGAAGCGGTAGCCTGCTTCGACGGCGTGTTTGTACGCGGCGAGGACATCCTCACGGCCGGCAAACGCGCAGACAAGCGCGAGCAGCGTGGAACGCGGCAAATGAAAGTTTGTCAGCAGACTTTCCACGACGCGAAACCGGAATCCTGGGAAGATGAACAGCCGCGCTTCGGCTTTCCCTGCAAGCACCAGATTCCGCGAGCCGGAGTCGGCAGCCCGCAGCGCGGCATCTTCCAGCGCACGGACAACGGTTGTGCCAATGGCCAGGATGGGCCGGCCGGCGGCGTGGATGCGATCCGCGGTTTCGGCCGGAATTTCGTAGGATTCGGCGTGCATGACGTGGCCTTCGAGAGTTTCGCTATGAATCGGCTGGAACGTGCCAAGACCAACCTCAAGTGTCAACTCACAGATTTCGGCGCCCCGGCTGCGAATTTTTTCAAGAATTTCTGCTGAGAAGTGAAGGCCCGCCGTGGGAGCCGCAACGGCCCCCGGACGCGTGGCGAACACTGTTTGATAGCGCTCTCGATCAGACGGTTCATCCGCGCGATGGATATAGGGCGGGAGCGGCATGTGGCCAAGGCGTTCAAAGTGCTCGCCGACGCTGTGCTGGTCATGCGAGACAAACCGCAGCGTGCGTAAGCCAAGTTCACCACGCGCGATCACTTCGCCTTCGAGCTCGCCCTGGCCAAAAATGATGCGTTCCCCTATATGCATCTTTCGGCCGGGCCGAACGAGCGCTTCCCAAACGCCATCATCGGTCTGCCGTGTGAGGAAAACTTCAACCTTGCCGGTGAGGTGCTCCGCCCGGGTGGCCCGGGAAGGAGATTGTGAATGCACACCCATTCGGCGACCGAAAAGACGCGCGGGAATGACGCGGGCATTGTTGAGGACGATCAGTTCGTTGCCGTGAAGAAGATCGGGAAAATCGGAGAAAAGCCGATCTTCAAAGGCGCCGCTGGAACGATTGAACAAAAGCAGACGAGAGGCTTCGCGACGGTCGAGGGGGCGCTGGGCAATCTGGTTTTCAGGCAAGTGGTAGTCGAGTTCGTCCAGGCGCATAAAGAGAAGAGTCTAGCAGCAAACCAACTAAGTCCAACAAAAGAAGCCGCATAGCTACTAGAAGAGTCGATTTCGTGCGCATCCGAGCACAATAAGAACAGTCTCCAAATGTGACTGGAATTCTTGTATACCGTTGTAAATAGATGCTTTATTAACGATATCCAAAAGCTTGAAATTATACTTGACAATGTGACACGCATATTTTATTATGACGACGTAATCAGTTACGGAGGTGCATGAAAATGAGAACAATTACTCGATGGGAGCCTTTCCGCGGGGTATCCACTCTGCAAGATAGGTTGAATCGTATTTTCAATGAAGATTTTGAACGGACAGGCGAGGAATCCAGCCTCACAGCTTGGGCCCCGGCCGTAGATATCTACGAGACGGAGCATGAACTGGTGGTAAAGGCGGATCTCCCGGAAGTTGATCCGAAAGATCTAGACATCCGCGTAGAAAACAACATTTTGACGATTCGCGGTGAGCGCAAGTTTGAGAAGAAAGTGAGCGAGGAGAATTATCTGCGCGTGGAGCGGTCCTATGGTTCATTCGCGCGTAGCTTCACGCTTGCGAACACGGTGAATTCGGATGCGATCAAGGCCGAGTATCAGAACGGCGTGCTGACGCTGAGCATCCCGAAGCGTGAGGAAGCCAAGCCGAAGCAGATCAAGGTGAACGTCGGGACACCCGCGGTGGCTGCCGCTGCCGCAGGAAGGTAAGAAGGAAACAGAGCAAGCAAGGAAGTGTAAGAAGGAGGGGCTGGCAAGCGGGCCAGCCCCTTTTTTGCAGGGATGGCAAGAATTGAGGACGGCATGTTGCGATTGGAAAAGATGACGGTAAAAGCCCAGGAAGCGGTACAGAGCGCGCAGGAAATCGCCGCGAGTTACGAAAATCAGCAGATTGAGCCCGTGCACCTGTTGGCTGCGCTAGTGGCGCAAGCCGATGGCGTCGTGCCACCGCTGCTGGCGCGGCTGGGAATCCGCAGCGAAGCGCTGACCCAAGAAATCGAGCGGGAGATCGGCCGGTTGCCGAGAGTGCAGGGTTTTGCGCAACAACACATGGGCCGGGCGTTGAACGACATGCTGCAGGGGGCGTTCAAGGAGGCAGCAAATTTCAAGGATGAATATGTTTCGACGGAACACCTGTTCCTGGCGATCGCCGGGACGGACCGCGACCCCGCCGGACAATTGCTGAAACGGCAAGGTGCCTCACACGAAGCGATTCTCAAGGCATTGACGGGAGTGCGCGGAACGCAGCGCGTGACATCGCAGAATCCTGAAGCAACCTATGAATCGCTGGAGAAATATGCACGCGACTTGACGGAATTGGCGCGGCGGCAGAAGCTTGATCCGGTCATTGGCCGCGATGAGGAGATTCGCCGCGTCATGCAGATTCTGGCGCGGCGCACAAAAAATAATCCGGTGCTGATCGGCGAGCCCGGTGTCGGGAAAACGGCGATTGTCGAAGGCTTGGCCCAGCGCATCGTTTCGGGTGATGTGCCGGACGTTCTGAAAACCAAGCGCCTGGTGGCTCTGGACCTTGCCGCTCTGGTGGCGGGAGCCAAATACCGCGGCGAATTCGAGGACCGGCTGAAGGCCGTCCTGAAAGAAATCTCGGAAGCCGAAGGACAAGTCATCCTGTTCGTCGACGAATTGCACACGCTGGTAGGCGCGGGCGCCGCGGAAGGCGCGATGGACGCTTCGAATATGCTGAAGCCCGCGCTGGCGCGCGGCGAGCTGCGCGCGATTGGAGCGACCACGCTCAACGAATACAAGAAGTACATCGAGAAAGATCCGGCGCTGGAGCGCCGCTTCCAGCCGGTGCTGGTGAGCGAGCCGACCGTCGAAGACACCATCGCTATTCTTCGGGGATTGAAGGAACGCTATGAAGTGCATCACGGTGTGCGGATCAAGGACGCGGCGATCCTGGCTGCGGCGACGCTTTCAAACCGCTATATTTCGGACCGCTTCTTGCCGGATAAGGCGATTGACCTGATCGATGAGTCCGCAGCGAGCCTGCGGATGCAGATCGATTCCCTGCCCGTGGAGATTGACGAGATTGAGCGGCGGATCATGCAGCTGGAGATCGAACGCCAGGCGCTACTGAAAGAGACGGATGCGCACTCGAAGGAACGGCGGGTTCAAATCGAGAAGGAACTGGCAAAGCTCAAGGAAGATTCGAGCGCGCGCAAGGCTCGCTGGCAGGCGGAAAAAGAAGCCATCGGGAAAATCCGCAAACTGAAGGAACAGATTGAACAACTCAAGGCGGAAGAACAGAGGTATGAGCGCGCGGGCGAATTGGCTAAAGTCGCGGAGATCCGCTACGGGAAGATTGCCGCGGCAGAGCGCGAGCTGAAACAGGCAGAAGAGCGTTTTTCTTCGGTGCAGAAAGACGCGCCGATGCTGAAGGAAGAGGTGGATGAGGAAGACATCGCCAAGCTGGTAAGCAAATGGACAGGGATCCCCGTGGGCCGATTGCTGGAAGGCGAAGCTCAGAAGCTCGTGCACATGGAAGAGCGGCTGCGGCAGCGCGTTATCGGCCAGGACGATGCGCTGGGACGTGTCGCAAACGCCGTTCGCAGAAGCCGCGCCGGATTGTCCGATTTGAAGCGGCCGATCGGTTCGTTCATTTTCCTGGGACCGACGGGAGTGGGTAAGACCGAGCTGGCGCGGGCGCTCGCGGAGTTTCTGTTCGACGACGAAAAGCTGATGATCCGCATTGACATGAGCGAATACATGGAGAAGCACACTGTGTCGCGGCTCATCGGCGCGCCCCCGGGTTATGTTGGCTACGAAGAGGGTGGACAGTTGACGGAACAGGTGCGGCGTCATCCGTATTCGGTGATCCTGTTTGACGAAATCGAGAAGGCGCACCCGGATGTATTCAACGTGCTCCTGCAAATTCTCGAGGACGGACGGCTCACCGACGGCAAGGGCCGCATGGTGGACTTCCGGAATGCCGTGCTGGTGATGACTAGCAACGTGGGTTCAACGGCGATTTTCGAATTGTCCGGGAAGGATCCGGAGCGGGCCCGAAAGGAAGCGATGGAGGCGTTGCGCGCTTCGTTTCGGCCGGAGTTCATCAACCGGATCGACGAAATCGTGATCTTCAACCCGCTCGGGAAGGAGCAGCTGGGGAAGATCGTCGGGCTGCTGCTGAAGAATGTCGAGAGACTGCTGGCCGAACGGCAGATCACGCTGAAGCTAACGCTTGCGGCGCAGGAACTGCTCCTGCGTGAAGGGTATGACCCGGCGTATGGTGCGCGACCGCTGCGGCGGACCATCCAGCGCCTCATTCAGGATCCACTGGCTCTCCAGATCCTGGAGGGCACGGTGCTACCCGGCGACCACCTGCGCGTGGACCGCGATGGCCAGAAGGATACGATGCGGTTTGAGCGCGTCAATGCCAAGCAACCGGCTTCCGCCGCGCGAATCTAATGTAATTGAAACCGGGAGTGGAGCCCTGAATTGCTGGCATCCCACACCCGATCGGATTTCTGTAATTTATTGGCTTCTTTTTTCGTATATTGGGGGAATGAGGATTCCATGAAAATTCTTAGGACCGGCGCACTGCTGATCTTGCTGAGTGTGCTGCTGGTGATCGCTGGTGGAGCGATTGGAGGGCAGAATGGCCTGAAGATCGCCCTGGCAATCGCGGTGTTGATGAACGGCATCTCGTATTTTTTCTCGGATAAGATTGCGCTTGCTTCCAGCGGAGCGCAGCCGGTCACGCGCGAGCAGTTGCCTCGGCTGTATGCCGTGATGGAGCGGCTTGCGGCTAAGGCCAATCTTCCGGTCCCCAAACTCTATGTCATTTCGGAGGCGGCGCCAAACGCCTTTGCCACCGGGCGCAACCCTCAGCACGCATCAGTAGCGGTAACGCAGGGCCTCCTGGAACTGATGAACGACGACGAGCTCGAGGGCGTGATTGCACACGAACTTTCTCACGTGCGGAATTACGATATCCTGACGAGCTCGATTGCGGCCACGATTGCCGGAGCCATCACTTATCTAGCGTCTATGGGGCGGTGGGCCATGTTGTTTGGCGGTTTCGGCAGAGATCGCGACGATAACCGCGACGGTGGTGGCATTGCGGCGCTTCTAATGATCTTCCTCGCCCCAGTTGCCGCTTTGATGCTGCAGCTCTTCCTTTCGCGCACCCGGGAGTATTCGGCGGATGAAACCGGAGCGCGCATGGTTGGCCAGCCCTATGGCCTGATCAGCGCGCTGCAGAAGCTGGGAGCTTATAATCAGCGCATCCCTACCACATCCCTGTCGCCGTCAACTTCGGCGCTGTGCATCGTTAAGCCTCTGTTTGGCAGCGGAACGCTGACTTCGCTATTCAGCACGCATCCGCCGCTCGAAGACAGGATTGCCGCTCTGCGGGAAATGACCGTTGTCCCGCAAAGGTAATCTTCAATTATGACGAGACCTTGCATAATTGAACCTATCTACGTGTAAACTTTTCAATTGGCCTCACCCGATAACCTCCCCAGATTCTTGTTCTCGCGCTTAAACCTTTTATTTACAGATAGTTAATAATCCAGGCGCGGACCGCTAGTTTGGCGTTGGAAATGCACTGCTTTGGTGAGGGTTTGGTCGTCGTCGCGGGGAGTTGGGGGAAAGCGGATATGAGTTGCAGGGATACTATTCATTTGATTTGCTGGTACTTAGAAGGTCGGCTCTCTGAGTCCGTTGCGGGAGAGATCAAGCGACATTTGGAGAATTGCGCGGACTGCCACATGGTTTTGGACGCAGCTGTGAATACGCTGGACCGCTATTTTAGTTCGGACCGGGCGAGCGCGGCAGAAGCCGCTTCACGAGCTGCATGACCGTATTCTTTTGCAACCAATTGATATTTTTAGCTTTACGGCCGCGAGGCATCTCCTCGCGGCTCTGTTCTTGATGGCCTGGTAAAGTCCCGCTTCTGAAAAAGATCTCGAATCTTGGTTTTTGTCAAATTTTACGCTCTGATGAACTTCCGCGTAAATTTTACTCCTTCTCCCATTCCTAAATCTAACTTCCAAATTTCCCGTAGCACGCGTCAATTCATTGATTCTACACAGGTTAGACTCCCCAGGACGCCAAGAACTCCTTTTGGAGAGGTGGATGCTCCTCCCTAGGTTACAGGGCCAAAAGCCAAAAGGAGAAACGAAGTTTATGAGCGACTTTCAAGAATCGGCCAACACGAGCACGACCGGTACACCCCGTTGGGTCGGATTGGCAGTGGCGGTGTTGGGCGGGGTGTCACTGCTCGGCCTGGGAGTAGGCTGGAGCGCGATCAATCAAGTCAAGAGCATTGAGCAGAGCACACAGGCCTCGTTGAAACAGGCCAATGATGCGCTGAGCCAGCGGTTGGCGAAGGAAGACGAAATCAACCAGCAGCTGCAGAGCGATCTTAAGGTGGTCACGGGCAAGTTGAACGTCACGCAGGCGGATCTAATCGCGGCACGGAAGCAGACTAAGAATGCGACCGTGGCCGTGGATAAGAAAGTGACGAACCTGGAGACCTCCGTAAAGGCTGAACTAGCCAACAAGGCGAATAGCGAGGACGTGAACAAGCTGAACGGCGACGTGACGGGCGTGAAGACAGATCTTGATGCCACCAAGAACAGCATTCAAATGGCGCGCAGCGAAATGGGCACGCTCATCGCGCGCAACCACGATGAAATCGACCAGCTCCGCCGCATGGGACAGCGCGATTACTTCGAGTTCACCGTGCAGCGCAAGGGCGGCGCTACCAGGGTTGGCAGCATTCAGGTTCAACTGAGGGATACCAACACCAAGAAGAACCAGTACACCATCAACGTTCTGGCCGACGACAAGAGCTTCGAAAAGAAGAACCGCTCGGTGAACGAGCCGATCTTCTTCTACACCGGCGGGAGCCGTGCGGCGCTCGAACTGGTGGTCAACAAGGTCACCAAGACGACGGCCACGGGCTACCTGAGCATCCCGAAGTCAGCCGGAACGGCATCGGCAAGCGCTACTACGTCGGGGCAATAAGCAGGTCCATCAAGGCAACAGTCAAACTCCTTGAGAGCACACAAGATTGGGGAGGATTCCAGAGAATTCTCCCCTTTCTTATTTGTAACTATCCGGGAATAGGAATCAGCCGTATGCGGTATTAGGTAGGAAGAGTCTGGACACCCGGCGGTTGCTGTGCCAAGCTAATTGGCGGCCCGGCGGATCAAAAATTGCAGTGCATTTCTGGAGGGGAGATACCATGAAAGTACGACTCACGCTAGCAATCGCAGCGACGCTTCTCGCGGGCGCGCTTCGCGATGGCGGCAGACAGCTCCTGGACAGGCTGGATTTCCGACAGCCAGTGCGGAGTGAAGGGCGCCAATGATAAGGCCGGCGAGTGCAGCACCAAGTGCGTCAAGGAACACGGCGCCAAGTATGTGTTCGTGAACGACGCCGACAAGAAAGTGTATGTTGTCGATGCGCAGGACAAAGTGGCGGCGCATGCCGGCCACCACGTGACCGTCAAGGGCACGGTGGACGGCGACACGCTCAAGCTGACCAGCATCGACATGGCGCCGGCAGCAGCCAAGTAAGCTTTTCCATTCTTTCAATCACCGGCGGGCGAGCCAGACAATCGGCCCGCCCGTTTTGTTTTGCCTGACGCGCCATTTCCGCTACGATGTGGTGCCGCCATGACTACCACGTTGATCCACGCCGGCCGCGCTTTATCTCCAACCACAGAAATCAGGCGATGCGGGGATCCTGATCCGCGATGGCGTGATCGAGGCCTTCGGGCCGCGCACGGGGATGAGCCTGCCCTCGGGCGCGCGGGAAATTCTCGCGACGGACAAGACGGCGATTCCTGGGTTTGTGGACGTGCACATTCATGGGGCGGGCGGCCATGACGTGATGGAGGGCAGCGCGGAAGCGATGGCAGCGGTGAGTCAGACCGTCGCGCGGCATGGAACGACGGCAATCGTCGCCACCACGGTGACTGCGAGCCCGGAAGAGACGGTGCGAAGCGTCGCTGGAATTTCCAAGTACATCTCCATGCAACACGAAACAGACGGGCCGCGCGCGGAAGTGCTCGGCATTCATTTTGAAGGGCCGTTCATCAGTGCCGTCAGGCGCGGCGCGCATCCTCCGGAGTGGTTGCGATTGCCCTCGGCGGAGCTGCTCGAAAAGTTCATGCAGGCAGCAGCAGGAAATGCGCAAATTCTGACCATCGCTCCCGAATTGATGGGCGCGATGCCATGCATTGACGCGGCGCGCAAAGCGGGCATGATCGTGGCGCTCGGACACACCGACGCAACCTACGAACAGGCGCGCGCGGGAATCGCGCGCGGAGCGAGACACGCCGTACATGTCTACAATGCCATGCGGCCCTTTTCGCACCGCGACAGCGGCGTGGTCGGAGCGGTGCTGACTTCGCCGGACGTGACCGCCGAGCTGATTGCGGACGGCGTGCACGTTGATGAGGCGGCCATGAAGCTGCTTCTCCAGGCGAAGGGCACGGGCGGCGTTATCCTCGTGAGCGATGGAATTTCCGCGACCGGCATGCCGGATGGAAAGTACATGCTGGGGCAGCTCGAGGTGACGGTCAGCGGCGGCGTCTGCAGAAACGCCGAGGGAAAACTGGCGGGCAGCACGTTGACGTTGGACCGCGCATTGCGAAATATCGTCAACCTGGGTGCGTCGCTGGCGGACGCCGTGCGCATGCTGACGCTGAATCCGGCGTCCTTGCTCGGAATCGAATTAAGGAAAGGTTCGCTGCGCGCAGGTGCCGATGCGGACCTTGTGTTGCTCGACGAAGGAATGCATATAGCCGGAGTTTGGGCACGAGGCATTGCGCTGAATTAGGAAGCTCGGCAAGGGAATTGGATGAGACTCAGGGATTGAGAGGGATGTTCAGTTCGGAAGCGAGCTGCGCAGCATTGAAGGGGCTGCAGGCGAAGTAACGGCCGCCGACCACGAGTGTAGGAACTTTGCGTTTTCCGTTGTTGGCCTTGAGGACAATCTCTTCGGCGGCTTCGTCTTCCTCGATGTTCACTTCGCGGAATTCAAAGCCGCGTTTCTTCAAGAAGGATTTCGTCCGCCAGCAATCGGGACACCAGCTTGTCGTGTAGATAACAATGGGTTCCATGATTTAGGCCTGACGTTTGGATGAGCCGGGGAGTGCTCTCGTCGCACTGGATCCTGGCTCGCTCACGGGATCCTGCATCAATGAGAATTGGCCGGAACACCGCGGTACTTGCGTGCAACCTGGATGCGAATCAGCGCCCGCTGGAGAGCCACGCTGGCGCGGTCCCAATCGATGTTGGTATCGCCGGAAGCCAGGCGTTTTTCGGCGCGTGCACGGGCGGCCTCTGCCCGTGCGAGGTCAATTTCAGCGGCAAACTCCGCGGTTTCCGCGAGAACGGTGACGCGATCCGGCAGCACTTCCGCAAATCCGCTAATGATGGCGAGGTGAGCCGATTCCTTGCCGCTGGCATCGTGATAACTCAGCTCGCCAATGCCCAGCTCCGTCATCAACGGCGCGTGCCCCGGCAGGATGCCGAGATAACCCTCCGCGCCGGGCAGTTGCACCTCCGCGACGCGCTGACGGAGCAACTGTTTCTCCGGCGTGACGACGACAAGTTCGATGGCTTCAGCAAGCATTTTCGTGACTAAGCGCTCGCCTTCATCTTTTCGGCTTTTTCGAGCGCTTCCTCAATAGTCCCGACCATATAAAAAGCCTGTTCCGGGATGTCGTCGTACTTGCCTTCGACGATTTCCTTGAAGCTGCGCACGGTGTCTTCGATCTTGACGTACTTGCCTTCCAGGCCGGTAAACTGCGCGGCGACGAACATCGGCTGGGAAAGGAACTTTTCGATCTTGCGCGCGCGCGCCACGGTGCGCTTGTCATCGTCGGAAAGCTCTTCGATGCCGAGAATGGCTATGATGTCCTGAAGGTCCTTATAGCGCTGCAGAATGGACTTCACGCCGCGGGCGACACCGTAGTGTTCGGCGCCGACGATGCGCGGATCGAGGATGCGCGAGGAGCTGGCCAGGGGGTCGACCGCGGGATAGATCCCGCGCTCCACGATTTGTCGGCTAAGGTTGGTGGTGGCGTCCAGGTGCGCAAAAGTTGCGGCCGGGGCCGGATCCGTATAGTCGTCAGCTGGCACGTAAATGGCCTGCACCGAGGTGATCGAGCCGTATTTCGTCGAGGTAATGCGCTCCTGAAGTTCGCCGATTTCCGTGTTGAGGTTCGGCTGATAGCCGACGGCGGAGGGCATTCGGCCGAGCAACGCGGAAACTTCCGAACCCGCCTGAACGAACCGGAAAATATTATCGATGAAGAGAAGCACGTCGAGGTGTTCCTGATCGCGGAAATATTCGGCGACGGTGAGGCCGGTGAGGCCGACGCGCAGGCGCGAGCCGGGCGGCTCGGTCATCTGGCCGTAAATCAGAGCCGCGCGCGATTTTTCTGAATTGCCGGGCACGATGACCCCGCCTTCGGACATTTCAAGCCAGAGGTCGTTGCCTTCGCGGGTGCGTTCGCCGACGCCGGCGAAGACGGAAACGCCACCGTGCTTCATCGCGACGTTGTGAATCAACTCCATGATGAGAACAGTCTTGCCGACGCCGGCGCCGCCGAAAAGGCCGATTTTCCCGCCCTTGAGATACGGCTCGATGAGGTCGACAACCTTGATGCCGGTCTCAAACATTTCAAGAGTGGTGGACTGCTCTTCCAGCGACGGCGCGGCGCGATGAATTTGGTAGTGAGTGTCGCTGACGATGGGGCCGAGCTGATCCACAGGCTTCCCAAGCACATTCATCACGCGTCCGAGCGTGGCGCGCCCCACTGGAACGGAGATGCCGGCTTCCCAAGGTCATAGGCCTTCATGCCGCGCACCATCCCTTCGACGGGCTCCATCGCGATGGCGCGAACGCGGCCTTCGCCGAGATGCTGCTGGACTTCGGCGGTAACGTCGAGCGGCTCCGGCAGCGAGTAGCCTTCGCTGGTAATGCGCACGGCGTTGTAGATGGCGGGCAGGTGGCCCGCTTCGAATTGAATATCCATGACAGGTCCAATAACCTGTACGACGTGTCCGACGCCTGCGTATTTCTCTGCCATGCTCTCTCCTAAGCGGTGGATGAAGCGCCGCTCACAATTTCGATAATTTCTTTCGTAATGGCCGCCTGGCGCACCTTGTTCATGTGCAGCGTCAGGGCTTCGATCACGTCGGCCGCGTTATTGGTCGCCGATTCCATGGCGGTCATGCGCGCGGCGTGCTCGGCTGCGGAAGATTCGAGCATCGCGCGGAGAATTTGCGTTTCGATATAGCGAGGCAAGAGCTTGTCCAAAAGCTGCTCTTCCGGCTGCTCGTAAATGTAATCGACCTGTGAACTCGTCTGTTCCGCCGTAGATTCCTCGTCCGCGCGAATGGCTTCCACCGGCAAAAGCTTCTCGACGACCAGATTTGGCGTCATCACCGTTTTGAACTCGCTGAACACGATGTACACCGAGTCCACTTTTCCGTTCGAGTAGAGATCGGTGACCAAGGTGGCGATCTCGCGCGCCGTCGCAAACTCAACGCGCGCCAGGACGTTGACGTACTCCCCGACGAATTGAAGCCCGCCTTTTTCAACGAGTCCCGGCCCTTCTTGCCGACCGGCAGCGTCGCGATCTTCTTTCCCTTGTGGGCTCGGAAAAAATCGTTGGCCTTGCGCAAGATGTTGGTATTGAACGCGCCGGCCAGACCGCGCTCGCCGGTCAGGACAATCGCAAGGATTCTCTTCTCCGCACGTTGCGCGAGAAGAGGATGCTTCGGCTCGGCGATGCGCCCCATGGTCGAGCGCAGCACGCGCGCGAGCTCTTTCGCGTAGGGACGCGCGGCAAGCGCCGCTTCCTGCGCGCGGCGCAGCCGGGCCGCGGCGACGAATTTCATCGCGCGGGTGATCTGCTGGGTGTTCTTCACTGAGCGGATGCGGCGTCGGAAATCGAGAAGTGTGGGCATCGTTTTTCGTTAAGCGGAGTTCCTAGCTCACAGCCACAGGGACAGCAATCGTGAAACGCTCCTTGAACGCGTCGATGGCGGTTTTGATTTCTGCCTTGATAGCGTCGTCGAGGGCCTTCCTGGCGGCGATATTCTTCAAGACCGAAGGGTAATTGGTTTCCACAAATTGCAACAGCTCGCGTTCAAACCGGCGAACTTCCGCGACCGGAACGGAGTCGAGCAAACCGCTGGTTGCAACGTAAATGCTCAGTACCTGTTTCTCGACCGGGAGCGGCACGTACTGATCTTGCTTGAGAATCTCCGTGAGGCGCTGGCCGCGTGCGAGCTGGGACTGCGTGACTTTATCGAGTTGGTCCGCGCCGAACTGCGCAAAAGCCGCGAGTTCGCGGTACTGCGCCATGTCCAGACGCAGCGAGCCGGCCACCTGGCGCATGGCTTTGATCTGCGCGTTGCCGCCGACGCGGCTGACGCTGATGCCGACGTTGATGGCGGGGCGTATGCCGGCGTTAAACAGGTCGGCCTCCAGATAGATCTGGCCGTCGGTAATGGAAATCACGTTGGTCGGAATATAGGCGGAGACGTCGCCGGCCTGCGTTTCGATCACGGGAAGCGCGGTCAGCGAGCCGCCCCCAGCTTATCGTTTAGCTTCGCGGCGCGCTCCAGCAAACGCGAGTGGAGATAGAAAACGTCGCCGGGGAACGCTTCGCGTCCCGGCGGCCGGCGCAACAGCAGCGAAATTTCGCGGTAAGCCTGCGCGTGCTTCGAGAGATCGTCGTAGAAGGCGACTGCGTGGCGCTTGCGTGTCGCGGAAGTATTCGCCCATGGCGCATGCCGCGTAGGGTGCGATGTACTGCAGCGAAGCCGGCTCGGCGGCGGAGGAAGCCACGACGATCGTGTAATCCATCGCGCCGGCGTCCGTCAGGGTCTTCACCACCTGGGCGATCGTCGAGCGCTTCTGGCCGATCGCCGCAGTAGATGCAAATGACGTCGCCGCCCTTTTGGTTGATGATCGTGTCCAGAATGACGGCGGTCTTGCCGGTCTGGCGGTCGCCGATGATCAATTCGCGCTGGCCGCGGCCAATGGGGATCATGCGAGTCGATCGCCTTGATGCCGGTCTGCAGCGGCTCGCGGACAGGCTGGCGGTCGAGCACGCCCGGCGCGATGCGCTCCAGCGCGTTGCGCTGCTTCGTGATGATGGGGCCCTTGCCGTCGAGGGGCTCGCCTAGAGGATTCACCACGCGGCCGACAAGCGCCTCGCCCACCGGCACGGACATAATGGTGTTCGTGCGCTTGACGACATCGCTCTCTTTCAACTTCTGCGACTCGCCGAGAAGCACGACGCCGACTTCTTCTTCCTCGAGGTTGAGTGCGATGCCGAAGACGTTGTGGGGGAAAGCCAGCATCTCGCCGGCCATGACTTTTTCGAGGCCGTGAACGCGCGCAATGCCGTCACCGACGCTAATGACCGCGCCGACTTCGTCGACCGAAACGGTCTGCTCGTAGTTTTCTATCTGCTCGCGCAGAATCTTGCTGATTTCGTCTGCCTTGATGTTGGCCATGCCTGCTCCGTCGCTCCCGTCAATCTCTCTCAAAGTCGCCCTGGCCCGGCCGAGGCGCTACAAAACCCTGAACTACTCCGCTTCCAGCCGCGCGCGCAATTCGTTCAAGCGGCTGCGCAGCGAGCCATCATAAATCGTGTCCCCGATCCGCACCACTGCCCCGCCAAGCAACGCCGGATCGAGCGAATACCTGGTTTCGATCTTTTTTCCGGTAAGCCGCGCCAGCGAAGCCGCTAATTCTTTCTTTTGCGCCGCGCTTAGCTCGACGGCCGAAGAAATTTCTGCTTCGGCGACGCCTTGCCGCTGCCGGATGACTTGCTGAAACGTGGTAATGATCTCCGGCAGAAGCTGCGTGCGCCGATGATCGGCGATCACAAACAGAAAATTGCGGATGATCCTGCCCGCGCCCAGCCGCGCGATGAGCTTTTCGATCACCGCGTGCTTGATCTCAATCGTCACCGCCGGGCTTGCGAGAAATGTGCGAAGTTCCCCCGATTGCGTATACGCCGCGCCAAAAGCATCCAACTGCTCCAGCGCCGGCTCGGCAGCGCCCTGCGCCAAGGCGATATCGGCCAAGGCATTCGCGTATTGGAGGCTCGCGGACTTCAATTCGGCCTCCCTTCCAGGCTCTTCACGAAATTGCTGATGAGCGACTCCTGGGCCTTCGGCGTGAGTTGCTTGACCAGGAGCGACTCCGCGCCCTCCACCGCCAGCCTTGCGGCCAGCGCTTTCAGCTCCAGCCGGGCGGCGCGCTCCGCTGCTTCGATTTCCGCCTTCGCCGCAGCCGCAATTTTTATCGCATCGGCATGCGTGGCGGCGCGGATGCGCTCGACTTCGGCGGAGGATTCACGTTCGGCAAAAGTGCGAAGTTCCGCGACTTCCTTCTGGAGATTCGCAAGTTTTGCTTCCGCTTCACGAAGCTGCGCGTCGGCCGCGGCCTTCGCGACGGTGGCTTTGGTGATGGCTGAGCTGATCGCCTCGGCGCGTCCACTGAAGAACGACGGAGCTTTTTTCAAGCAGAGCCAGAGAATCACCCCCGCGACGATGGCGAAGTTGATCCACTTGAAAATTTCCGTCGCGCGCTCCGCGGCCGCGTTTCCGCCTTCCTCCGCAGCGTGCACGCTGACCACGGCGAAAAGCGACACCAGGAGGACACTCGTGACGGAGAAAATTCGGCTATTGCGCGTCATCGCGCCTCTCTAATGGGAGCGCCGGGGCGCGGCGGGGCCTGCAAGATGCGGCGCGCAATCTCCGCGGAAAGCTGCGCGACGGTGGCCTCGACGTCGCGGCCCGCGGCGGCTAATTCCTTCGCTACGCGCTCTTTGGCGGTGGAAACTTCGCCGGATGCTTTCGTTCGTGCGTCTTTGATCTGTGCGGCCCGTTCATCGAGAAGCTTCTTGCGCGCAACTTCCTGCTCAGCATAAACCTGCCCGCGGGCCTGCTTGAGGGCCTCTTGATATTGCTTAATTTTTTCAGCGGCGGCTGCCTGCGCGGCTTCTGCGGCCATTTGCGCTCCCACGGTGCGGGAATCGCGCTCCGCCATCACTCGAAGCAGTGGCTTGAAGAAAATTGTCCGTAAAATGAAGTAAAAAAAGAGGATGATCAGGACTGTAGGCACAGCCTGAAGGAAGAGTTCGCCTAGTTGGTGAACAATCGGTTGCATCGGATTTTATCGCCAATCACTCGCTTTGTGGGGCCGCAAAGCAGTCAGTACACGTGCAATCGCAAAGCGGTTCAAATAATGCCTGACCGCAAAACGACTGACAGATTGACAGCGCACCGTGCCCTCACCCCGTAGGAGCGTACGGTGGACCTAAGGCTGCCGACCCGAAACAATATTTTATAGCATCCGTGGCGGCTTTCCGTCAACGTGACCGCGGACGATCACATTCACGTTTGTTCTATTCAATGATTCGTGCAGGAATGGCGAGAGCAGCCCGCACCTCGATCGAGTGCGGAATGCTACTTGCGCTTCTTCGCCGATTTGGGCGGCTTTGATTTCCTGGCCGGCTTTTTCGGTTTCTGCGCGGCTGCCAACTCCCGCCGTCTCTTCGCCGCCCAGCCCGGTTTGTTCACTTGGCGCCCGCGCGCGATTCCCAATCCATCCGCGGGCACGTTTTCCGTAATGACGGAACCCGCAGCAATGTATGCTCCGTCCCCGATGCGCACCGGCGCCACCAGCGCCGAATCGCTGCCGATAAAAACCTTGTTCCCGATCGTCGTTGGATATTTGTGGAAGCCGTCGTAGTTACAGGTAATCGTGCCCGCCCCGATGTTCGCCTTCGATCCGATCTTCGCGTCGCCCAGATACGAGAGGTGCATCGCCTTCGTGCCTTCTCCCACGGTGCTCTTCTTTAGTTCCACGAAATTCCCGATGCGCGCATCGCATTTCACATGATTTTCCGGACGCAACCGCGCGAACGGGCCGATGATCACGCGGTCGTCCAGGCGGCTCTGCGCCACCACGCAATAGGGCTCTACCGTCACGTCATCGCCCAGGATCGCGTCTCTCAAAATGCTTCCCGCTCGAATCGTACACCGCGCCCCGATTTTCGTCTTGCCCAGCAGTTGCACGCATGCCTCGATCACCGTGTCTTCGCCAGCCGTCACATCCGGGTCCAGCAGCACGGACTCCGGCCATTGAATCGTTACGCCCGCCTCCATCAGTGCGTTGCGTTTCCGCTCCCGGAAGACGCGGTCGACTTCCGCCAAGTCCGCGCGCGTATTGCAACCCAATACTTCGCGCGAATCCGCCGCCACCTGCGCGAGCACCGTCTCGCTTTTCGCGTTCATTACCGCGATGGCATCCGTCAAATACAGCTCACGATGCACGTTGTTCGGCTTCACCTGCCCCAGCGCCGGCCACAATTTCTCCAGCGTGAAGCAATAAATCGCCGAATTGATTTCGTTGATTTCCCGCTGCTCTTCGGTGAGCTGCGGCTCTTCGACGATCGCGGAAACCGACGTCTCCGATTTCCGCACAACTCTTCCGTACCCCGCGGGATCGGCCAGCACTGCCGTCAAAACCGTCGCCGCCGCATTTCCCGCGCGATGCACGGCTAGCAGCGCCTTCAGCGTTTCCGTTCGAATCAATGGCGCGTCTCCGGGCAGCACGATTGCATATTTCGCGCGGCCCAACGCGCGTTTCGCCGCCTGCATGGCGTGACCCGTGCCGTGCTGCGGCTGTTGCAGGACGGCCACGGCCCCCAAAGCCTCGACCAGCGCCGTCACCTGCTCCGCCTGATGCCCGACGACGACGACGGTCCCCTTCGCCTTCAGCGGCCCACAGGAACGCACGATATGTTCGACAAGCGTGCGCCCTCCAGCGTGGTGCAGCACTTTTGCAAGGTTCGACTTCAGCCGCGTGCCTTTTCCCGCGGCCAGAATCACGATGGCAAGATCATGGTTTGACATAGTTTTGAGCCCATTCTGCGGGAGCGAGGCACTTTTCGCAATGAACGGATGCTTATTAGGCGGCGAATGGTTAATCAGCGGCAGGGGCAGGGGAGAGCCTGGTCAGGGGCTCCTCTCGCTCGGCATGAGCTGCCTCATGGGTCGTAATGGTCCATAGCGAAGGATCGGCCAGCAGGCGGCTGACAAGCTGGGTATGGAGCGCGTGACCGGCCTTATGGGCCTCAACGCGCGCCAGCAGGGGCAACCCCACCAGCGCCAGGTCACCGATCAAATCCAGTGCCTTATGCCGCCCAAATTCATCCGGGAAGCGCAGCGGGCCGTTCATTACGCCATCATCTGTGAGCACAATGGCGTTTTCCAGCGATCCGCCACGAATCAGGCCCATGGCACGGAGCGGCTCGATATCCCGCTCGAAGCAGAACGTGCGCGCCCGCGCCAGCAGGTGGCGGAACGTCGCCGGATTCACCACCATCTCCACTTCCTGCTGCCCCACCAACGGATGCGGAAAGTCCACGTAACACCGCACGCGAAACTCATCGGCCGGGTAAATCCCGATTCTGCGGACTTGGCCCTCATTGCCAGGGTCGCCTTCGATTACTTCCAAAGGCTTCAGCACTTTCAGGTAACGCCGCCTTCTCCGTTGTTTCCGAACACCACATTTTTCCAGCATTTGCATGAAGAGCTCGGCGGAACCATCCAGAATCGGTACTTCAATCGAATCAATGTCGATGTAGATGTTATCGATCCCGCAGGAATAAACGGCCGCAAGCAGGTGCTCGGTCGTGGAGAGCAGCACGCCCTGTTTCATAAGGCTGGTCGCGTAACTCACCCGCGCCACGTTTTGTCCCTGCGCCTCTATGGGAAAATTCTCCAGGTCCACCCGGCGGAACACAATGCCTGTCTCGGCCGGCGCGGGTGCCAACCGGATGTGTCCATGGACCCCGGTGTGAAGGCCTATCCCTTCGGCGACCGCTTCTCTGGCAATCGTGGTTTGGAGCATACCTTAAGTTGTAATTCTAGCATGTTGTCGGCCAGAGTACCTTCTTGTTGTTCTTTATTATCAATGCTTTAGAGTGATTTGGCGGTGCTTAAAGATAAACCGTGTGGTAATTCCGCAACATCTTGCCTCTTACATGTGTCTCTTTCCTAAAATACCCCCTCTACTTGTTCCCGCCAGGCTTCCTTTTCCATTTGCAGCGCGTCCCACCCTTGTGGAGTGCTACAATATAAGTTTATTGTTTCCTAGGACAGGTGAGGCATGAATCGAGCGGCGCGCATCGGCATTTTTTTGGTTTCTGTGGCGATCTTCTGTTATGCGGGGCTCGGACACGTCCTGGGCCGCACGCCGGATGACAAGGCCTACAAGTCGCTCACCGTCTACGGTGAAGTCCTCCAGAAGATCCAGCAGGATTACGTCGACGATCCGAACATGCACACCGTGACCGCCGGCTCCCTCCACGGCCTGCTCGAATCGCTCGATGCCCAGTCCAGCTACCTGACTCCGCGCGAATACGACGAGTACAAAAAGAAGCTCGCCAACTCCGGCACCGGTGAAACCGGACTCACTCTAAGCAAGCGCTACGGCTACGTCATCGTTCTCTCCGTTCTTCCCGATAGCCCTGGCACGAAAGCAGGTATTCGCAGCGGCGATATTTTCGAATCCATCGGCGGATTCACTACGCGCGATATGTCCGTCGGCCAGGCCCTCAATCTTTTGAATGGACAACCCGGCTCGGGAATCAAGGTTTCCGTCATTCGCCGCGGCTCGGCTACGCCGGAGGATGTCGATCTCGTCCGGGAGAAATTAGCTCCGTCGAAATTGGTGGTCCAGAAGGCTGATCCGGATATTCTAGTTCTGCGCTTGCCCTCGTTGGACGCCGGCCGAGCCGATGAAGTTCGCAACCGCCTCCTCGACGCGGAAAAGCAGGGCGTGCACAAAGTCATCCTGGATGTGCGTGAATGCGGCCGCGGCACTGTCGCGGAAGCGATCGCCATCGCCCGCCTCTTCGTCCCTTCCGGCACGCTGACCACCCTTCGCGGCCAAACGGTTTCAACGGAAGTTTTCTCAGCCGAGCCCAAGCAGGTCATCTGGAAAAGTCCCGTCTCCGTGCTGATTGACGCCACCACCTCCGGCGCCGCCGAAGTTCTCGCCTCGGCGATCGCCGCCAATCATCGCGGCGACGTCGTTGGAGAGCGCACCTTTGGCCTAGCCTCTGAGCAAAAGCTCATTACCTTGGATGATGGTTCGGCGCTGATTCTCACCGTGGCGAACTATTACAACCCCGGCGGGAAATCCATCCTGGAGGAAGGCGTCACTCCCACGGAAATCGTTCGCGCGGTTCCGGACGAGGATTCCGATTCCGGCGATGAAGATGCGGCTCCGCCTCCCGCCGAAACACACAAAGAACCCGGCCTCGGCCCGCGCCCGCTTTCTCCGGAAGATCCGATCTTCCACCGGGCGCTTGACCTTCTGAAGGCTCCTGCGAAAAAGGCCGCCTGATTTTCCGTGGCTTGCAGGCGCGGCTCGCTTCCATCGAACTATCCGTATTGCCCGTGCAGGGGAAATCGCCGTTGGCGATTCTTTTCGTTCGCTCTGCTCATTATTTTTGCTGCCCTTCTACCCGGCTGCAAAAAGAGTGAAGAAAAGCGGCTGACACCGGCGCAAATTCACCAAATCACACGCGGCTTGGCCGCGGCGGCGGCTTCCGCAGTTCCGGCCGGCAGCCCCGTCAAAATCAGAAAAAGCGCTTCCGATCGCCAACTCGGGAACACGGATGAACTCTATATCGTGCTAAAAGGTGATCCCTCGACAGAGACGGGCCGGACCGCACTTGCAAAGCTCATCCAATCCCTCGACGCCGTGATTATCCGCAATCGGCTCACTCAGGATTCCCCGGTGCGCACGGGTGACACTCTTCACCTCACGCTGCGGCGGTCGGGTGTCCCGACCCACCAAATCCAGATCGTAAACCCGGGAACTGCATCCGGGAACAAACCGGGAGTTTCCCCTGAAAGCGTCTCCGGCCCGCGCCTAGCCATCATTCTCGACGATCTCGGCAGCGACCGCGGCGCCGCCGATACCATTTTTTCTCTGCACTATCCGCTCACCCTTTCCGTCTTGCCGGATCATGAACATTCCGTCGAAATTGCCAGGGAAGCGCAGCGCCGCGGCTACCAGGTCATGCTGCACCTGCCGATGCAATCTCTCGCCAATGAAAAGCCCGAAGCGCAGGAACTGCGCCCCGGCATGCCGCCGGAAGAAGTATCCGCCCTGCTCGATCAATTCCTGCAGAACGTCCCCGGCGTGGTGGGCGTCAATAATCACCAGGGCTCGCAGGCCACTTCGGATTCCGCACTGATGGACGAGTTGATGCCGGTGCTCCATGATCGTCATCTTTTCTACATCGATAGCCGCACCACCGCTGCCACGGTGGCCTACGATACCGCGCAAAACTTTGGCGTCCCTTCCGCCTTTCGCAATGTCCCGTTCCTCGATGATGTCCCTGAAGTTTCTGCCGTTCGCAAGCAGCTCGAGCTGGCCCTCCGCGGCGCCCGCGAAAAGGGCGAAGCTATCGCCATCTGCCATCCCCATCCGGCCACGCTCCAGGCTTTGCGCGAAATTCTGCCGCAAGCGCGGGCGCAAGGCGTGCGCCTGGTCTTCGCCTCTGATCTCGTCCACTGACTCGGCTTGGTTGTTCTAGCTGTGGAGGACTCCGCCCGTTTTCGCAGGGAAAAACACATGAATGGCGATGGCGAAAACTCCCATGATTAAAAAGCTAAAGACGCTTCCCTCGGGGCCTACTGTGCCTCCTGTTAGCCATCCAGCGCCATGCAAGGATGCGTCGGAAAGATGCCCCTGAAGAACAATCCCGCTGTTCGGCACGGAATAGAGAAAGGTTTCTCCAAAATCAAAACTCGCGTGCCACCCCACCGCCAGCCATAGATTGCCGGTCCTTCGCAGCGTGAGCGCGAAGAGCAGCCCGATCGCAACCACGCCCGCGGCGCCTACCCAGCCTTCGCCAGGGTTGTTTAGATGCACCGCCCCGAACGAACAAGAAAGCAGGATTGCCGCGGGCCAGAAACCGATTCCGTCGGCCAGCGTGTATTGTGTGTACCCACGAAACAGGAACTCTTCAAACAGGCCAACAAAAAAAAAGAACACTGCCCATAGAACTCCCCATCGCAACAACGCCGCGCCATGGACCGCCAGGCCCCCGAAGGAATATCCACCGAAGGCGGCAATCAATCCGACCAGTACCGACACCTCGACCATGCCAAGGAGGCAGCCTTGCCAGAACAACTTTCCGAAGGCGCCCCGGAGCGGCAATCCGTAAACGTCGAGCGCGCGGCCCTCCAGTTGCCCCATGATGAGTGCCGCCGCAAAAACCACGCCGAACACAAATACTTCGTGTGCCAGCCAGTAACCGGGAGAGAAAGCATCCCGGATCGGGCGTACGAAGTGCTGGAGAACAATTCCGCCGCCCAAGCCAAGTCCTGTCACGAAGGCCGCATAAATGAGCAGGCGCCAGCCCGCGCGCAATCCTATTTCGTTTAGAAAAATCTTGCCGGCGAGTCCTTCGGCCCCAGGAGTCATCAGCGGAGTATCTGGGGCAGGTGTTCGGGGTTCAAAGTCCAACAACCACCTCCAAAAGCGATGCCAGTCTTGCCTCGTCTTCTGACGAATTCGCGGGACGGCCGTAAGCGTGATTCGCGGTGCTCCCGGGGGATTTTATCTGAGGCAGGCACCGAAACAAGGGCTAACTTTCTTTGCCTGGCGAGGCCCTTCCGGCGCCTGCGCTCCTATCTGATGTGAAATCCACTTCCGATGATCAGAAAATCTGCGCCCGGAGAAGAGCTTTGGCGTATTATAACCGGCATGAGGACAGGAACCGGTTATCTTCAACTCGACAGTTACCCCTCCTGGCCTCCCTGCCTATGAATGACCCAATGTCCTCTCTTTTATCAATGGTTCCTCTCGTAGGCGGACGTCTTGCCATTGACTTTGCGAATACCACGGTCTCCTGGAAAGCACTCACCTGGGAGGAGTTGATCGCCTTCCTCGGAGCCGCTCAAATTGTCACACCCGACCGCGGCTCTCGTCTCCTGCTCTTACCTCAAACCGATCCGCTCGCTGCGGACCAATTGCTCCAGAAATCCCAGCGGCTGCGGACCTCCCTGCGCAAAGTTTTTTCGACCCTCCTCCGGAAAGATAGGATTGCCCGGGAGTGGCTTGCTCCCATCAACGAAGTGCTTCGGGTCACTGAAGGACACGACGAATTGCTTCTGCAGGACGGCCATTGGCGGATCGAGTATGTCGCCCGTGAACAAAGCCTGGATTGGCTGCTTGCCGCCATCGCGCGCTCGGCTGCAGAGATCGTCGTCGAGGGCGTTCACGCGCGCCTCCGAGTCTGCGCCAATCCCCAATGCGGCCTTTTGTTTTACGATCTGTCGCGCACGCGCCGCCGCCGCTGGTGCTCCATGGCCGTCTGCGGAAATCGCAGCAAAGTGGCGGCCTTCGCCCGCAAACACGCCTCCGCCAAACGCTCCCAGTAAAAGTCAACGGCGCTTCCCCGCTGCTATTTCACGTATTTCGGCGGCTCGCCTTTGGACCAGGGGTCATAGCTGTGCGCGAACACTAGGCGGTCCGCAAGGGGCGGATGCGAATAAAGCCAGAAGGTGATGAACGCCGGCGGATTGGGATCGGACAAATCCAATTCCCCGAGAACCTGGAATGCGTGCGCGGCGACTTCCTCGGAATTGGGTATCAGCCCGTGGATCACTTCCAGTCCGTAGACATCCGCGGCATGTTCCTGCATGCGGCTGAACCCGCTGATCACCGGCGCTGAGAAAAACAGTAGCACTTGCAGCAGCAACAGCAGCACCGCCAAAGACGCCCAATCTTCCGGCCCGTAGATCTTCCAGTCTCTCGCCCAGCGATCCAGCGTCCAGTGCAATCCTCGAAACATCAAATAGAGCGCCAGCAGCAGCCCCGCCGCCCCAAACAGAAATCCTTCGACCACGTGGCCCAGCACGTAATGTCCCAGCTCATGCCCGACGATGAATAACGCCTCGTCGTTGGTGGTCTTTTGAATCGTGGTATCCCAGATGACCACCCGCTTCGATGCGCCCATTCCCGTCACATAGGCGTTGATCGCGTTTGTCTTTCGGCTCGCCAGCATCAGGAACATGCGCTCCCGCGGAATGGGCACGCCTGCGCGCTCCGTCAGCTTTTCGATCGAGGCCACCAGCGCAGGGTGATCCCTCTCCAGCGGCTCAAATTTGTTGAACATCGGGTCAATCACCAGCGGAGTGATCACAATCAATCCGAGCAGGATCAGCACCGCCGGAAACCAGAAATACAGCCACCACCGCCGCGGGCTGCGCCGCATCACCGCGAAAAGTATCAGCACCAGGACGATCCCGAACGCCGTTCCCAGCATCTCTCCCTTCGCCCAATCCCCAAACCACGAGCCCCAGCCCTGCACCGATTGCTCATAACGCAGCGATAGCGAATGCCAGTACATCCGCAGGGGCAAATCCAGCAAATCAACCGTCACAAACAGAAGCGGAATAAATACCAGCCCCTGCACCCATCTCTTGTCGCTCACGTTCTCCGCAATGTCCCTGAACTTGGCTGCCACTCCCAGCCGCAGGATCAACAACAGAAAAACCACGCTCACGAAAAACGATACGAAGTACAGCGTGTAACCCGCCCGCGAATACGCCACCGCCTTCTCGTAGCGTTCATGCGAAAGCGTGTATTGCTCCGTCTTTGTCTGCTCGGGAGTCTTGGATTCGGAGGATGCGGCCTGCGGAGGATTCGTGCGTTCCGGCGCTGCCTGCGCAGCCGCTGTCTCTGCCTTTGCCGTAGTCGCTGGCTTTGCTAAGCCGGTTGAGGCTGCCGTCAAACACCAGCACGCAAAGAGAACCGCCACGAAGCGGTGAACCGAGGCGCGCCTTCTCATGAACACCCCTCGCGATTTTTCCCCGTGATTTTCCGTATCGCCTCGCCTATCGTCTGTATGCGCCGGGAGCATCCATCAGCAGCGTATGATCCGCGACGTTTAATTCTTTTATAAGATGGTTGGAAACCGGAATTCGTTTCCGGTTTTTCATGCGCCACCGCTCACGGTGTGGTTGTCCGATGCGCGGTCTTCAGGCAGTAGTTCCGCACCGCTCCGCTGGTCGTCAATCCGATGTGCACGATCGAAGTCCATCTTTCCAGCTTGTGGTGGCCGTAGTGATGGAATAAATACGACGCCCCGATCGACACGCCCGTTCCCGCCGCCTCAATCGTCGCAAACGCCGCGTGATTGTCAACGACGTCATTCGTCAGCAGGATCTCATTGTCGCGGCGGCGCCTCAGGTTCAATGTCGAGGAATAATCGAGCATTCTTGACGCGCCAACTCCGGCGAACAACCAGGTATTTTCCTTGTCCCAAAAACGGTGCGTCACCTCCCGCGGCTTCATCCCGCTCTCGCCATCGGGCGCACCCGTTTCTTTTGCCGGCTGCTGTGTTCCACCTGGCTGCTCCTGTGCGCAGGCTTTGTTCGCCCACATCATTGCTAGCAGAAGCAGAAGTGCGATAAATTTTGAATTCGGCAATCCGGCTGCTCCCAGTGGTCTTTCTTCTGCTTTTAATCTCAGTTAAGTATAATCGTAACGGCTCTCTCTTTGGCCGCACTCTCCGCGCAGGAGTCCCTCTATGACCCGTTTCCGTCTCATTGTCTCCTCGATTCCGGTGCTCGTCCTAGCCGCGGCCCTTGCCGCTCCCGCGCGCCACACTCCCACAACGGAATCTGCCGCGGCCGTCCCCGCGCGATCGTTCGAATTCACCTACCAAGTCCACGTTCCCGCAATGCCTGATTCCGCCGCGACCACCCATCTTTGGATTCCTCTGCCGCAGCCCGATGGCTATCAAGAGATTCGCAGCCTGCACATTGATAGTCCCGTGCCCTACAAGCAGGGCCGCGATCCCGAGTACGGCAACACGTTCGCGATGTTCACCCCAACGTCCAGGCAATCCGCCTCCGGCTTCGATGTCACCGTTCGTTTTACCGTCATCCGGCGCGAGCACCTGGTTTCCCTGGACGCGGCTACCCTCAAGGATGCCTCCACCTCGGATGATGGCGATCCCAAACTGCAACGCTACCTCGAGCCCGACAAGCTCGTTCCGCTCAACGGCATCATCGCCGAGCTTGCCAAGGAACGCACCGCCGGCGACACCACCACGCTCCAGAAAGCCCGCCACATTTACGATTATGTTGTCGCCACTCTTCGCTATGACAAGTCCGGCGAAGGATGGGGGCGCGGCGACGCCGTCTGGGCCTGCACTTCCAAGCACGGCAATTGCACCGACTTCCATTCCCTGCTCATCGGCATGATGCGCTCTTCCGGCATTCCCGCCCGCTTCGAAATCGGTTTCCCGCTGCCCGAAGACAAGGCGGAAGGCGACATCCCCGGCTACCACTGCTGGGCGGAGTTTTATCTCCTCGGTGTTGGCTGGGTTCCCGTCGACGCTTCCGAAGCCTGGAAGAATCCTGCCAAGCGCGACTATTTTTTCGGCGCTCACGACACCAACCGCGTCTTCTTCACCTATGGCCGCGACATCACTCTCTCCCCCGATCAGAAGGGCGCGCCTCTCAACTATTTCATTTATCCCTATGCCGAAACCAACGGCCAGCCCCTCAAAAATCTCCAGACTCACTTCTCTTTTCGCGACATCTCCGCTCCTGCCCAAACCGCCTCGGGCCGCTGATCCTCCCACCTTCGCCGGTGCGAGCCGCTCTGCAATCATTCTGACTCGAAACGGCACTCCCGCGTATTCCGTTGTCTCATTCGCACTCCCTTTTTCCGCGGCATTGTCATTCCTTCTTCTCCGGCGTATCGTGGAATTTGCTCCAGCTCAGCTTTTCATGAGGAGTCGTCCTATGTTGCGCTGCCTTTTATTGCGCTTCGCCTTTTCGTTCGTTTTGAGCTTCGCCTTCTTCCAGGCCGCTGCTTTTGCGCAATCCCAGGATTCCCAATCCGTCGCCGAGGCCGCCCGTCGCGCTCGCGAGCAGCAGAAGAAAGCTTCCGCCAAACCCGCGAGAGTCTTTACGAACGACGACGTCAAGCCTGCTGCCCCCGCCTCCCCTGCCCCTCCGGCCTCCGTCGCGCCACCCGCTGACTCCCCCGCCCCTGCTCCCGCGGCTGCTCCGGCTGCACAAGGCCCCAAGGATGAAAAAGCCGCTAAGGAAATCGCCGCGCTGAAGGAACAGATCAAGCAAGCCCAGAGCGATCTCGATCTTGCTCAACGCGAACAGGCCTTGCAGCAGGACACCTACTATTCAAATCCCGATTACGTCCACGATACGGCGGGAAAAGCCAAACTCGATGCCCTCAAGCAGCAGGTCAGTGACCGCCAGCAGGATCTCGACCGCTTGAAGGCGCGCCTCGCCGAATTGCATCCTCCGGAGGAAACTCCCGCCGCCACGCCGCCGAAGCCTTAGCATTCACCCGCTTGATTCCTGGCAACCGGCTATTTGCTGGATTTCTGATCGAAGATTTTCGCGAGCATCTCTGGCTTGATGAGTTTCAGTAGTGTCGTATCCCCGAACTTCGCCTTCGCGTCTTCTAGCAGCATTTCGCGGTACTCCATCTTTACTTCATCAGGAACGCCGCGATAGACGTACAGGACGTCCTTCGGCCCCGGCGGTTTCTGCACATCGCCCTCAACATACTGGATCTGCTCGTAGGAGATTAGAAACGCCAGCGCGGCTTCCGCGTCGTTCGTGGCCACGGGGCCTTGCAGCTCGCTATCGAAATATTCTGGGTCACAGGGGTCGTTGTTCTTGCTGCACCACCCCTCATTCGCCTTGTAAAAATTCCGCAACTGGAGTGCGCGCTCCCGCCGAATGGCCAGATCGGGTTTCCTGGGAAAGATGGAAATGTCGCGCTTGCTTCGCAAATCGTAAAGGGCAAGCTCTGCGGGGTGCACCGGTGCGAAATGCACCTCGCTTCGTTGATAGATCAGTGTGTCCTCGCCCAATCGGCCTTCCAGCCAGCCGTAGAGTCCGGCTTCCAGCTTCAGCCCAGGAGACAAGACAAGCAAACATCCTGCCGACGGATTGATATGCGTCTCTAGCAAAATCCTCCTTCCCGCTGCCGTAACACTCAGGATGGTTCCGAAGCAATCCACCTCGATATCCCCGGACTTTGTCTGTGCATCCGCGAGCGCCGCGCTTGTCCACTCTTTGCTCTTCCGGTCATAGCGCTCGACGAAAATCGGCGGTTTCATTTCGCCGCTCCCGTCTTCGATGTAATAAGCAATCACAAATTGGTTCGCGTCGTCGAGTTCCGCTCCGCTCGCGATGCTCTTGTCCAGGTTGGCCAGCTTGGCGCCGGTGATATTTAGATTTTTCGCCGCGAGTAGTTCCCTCAATGTTTCCGGAGCGGCGTTGACCGCCCCGGCCAGCAGGATGGAAATGACCAGCGATAGGCGAACGGTCCATCGGGCGGCAGCAGGCATGGTTCCTCTTCCGAAACGCGAACCGCAATGCTCTTATAGACGGAGGGCCTGGCGTTCGGCTTATCTCGGCTCCAGCACCAAGGGCAATCCGTTTTTCGGATTGCCGATAATCACGATCTTGGAATTCGTACTCGCGGCCAGTTTCTCCGTCGCCTCGATGCCCTTCCATTCCAGCAATTGCGGGCTGATCCCCGTCGCCACGATCTTCTGAAAATCCGCAATGCCTTGCGCTTCGATGCGCTTGCGCTCCGCTTCCTGCTTTTCCTTCTGCAGGATGAAGCTCATCCGCAGCGCGTCCTGTTCCGCCTGCTGCTTCGCTTCGATCGACCCTTTCAGCATCGCCGGCAATTGCACGTCGCGCAGCAGGACGGACTCGACAATCACGCCGCGCGGCGCGAGCTCCGCCTTCAACTCGTCGTAAATTTGTTGCTGCACCAATTCCCGGGCGTTCGTGTACAGCGCGTTGGCCGAGTGCGCCGACGTCGAAGACCGGATCGCCGCGCGCATCATCGGCTCGATGATCTTGTCCGCGTATTCCGGTCCTATGGACTGGTACAACTCCGCCGCTTTGCCCTTGTCCAGGTGAAACAGCAGCGACGTGTCCAGCGCCAGGATCAACCCCTCGTTCGAAGGCACGCTCGCGCTCTCCTTCACCGACTGCGTCTGGATCGACAGCTTCTGCACTGACTTGAGCGGATTGATCAAGTGAATGCCTTCCGGCAGGGCCTCGCCCGTCACCCTTCCAAACAAGGTCAACACCCCCACATTTCCCGTCGGAATCGAAGTCGTGCTGGCCATCAGCAAGATGATTACCAGCACCACAATCCCCAGTTGCAGGATTCTCTTTCCTGCCCCGCTCAAGTTCGGCATCGCCGGCAATCCCCCGCCGCCCAATTCAAACCTGGTCGTATTCGGCATCTCCCCTCCATCTCGCGGCTCGGCTTGCGAACACCCAGTCTGCGCCGCGCTTTCCTTCCACTACTCCATACAATGGCCGATGAACCTGGATAACCCTAGCGAATCCGGCTTGGAGTAACTCAGCTCTGCGCACAGCTCCCTGAGTCATCAGCCACGATTTCGTTTCTGCAACCATACCACAATATCTTGTATCCTTTTCTCTTGACACTACTGTCCTCTCGCGCCAGAATCCCGCCATCACCTTGCTTTGTCCCGGGCCTATTTTCCGAGGGCCCTGCCCGGAACGATTTTTTCGAAGACTTCTCCAGGTGCATTCTCGAATTGGCTTTCGGCCGTCAAGGGGATCCCGGTCTTTCCCGGGATTTGCGGCCTCTGAGGGAGAACACATGCAATACTTGCCCGGCTTTACCGTGCAGTGCATCAATCCGCAATGCGAAGCCCGCGGCCAATGGCTCCGCGCCGACGCCACCGCTCCCACCGGCAACGACGGCCGCTGTCCCTGCTGTGGCGATTTTCTCCGCAACGTTCCGCCGCCGCTCGGCCCCCGCTTCCGCATGCGCCCCCGCGCCCTTACTGCGCGCCCGCCCCTCCGCCCACGCCCCCGCTGATCATCCTCCGGTCAGGCCTCGCCAGTCTGTCGCCTCAGGGGCTCTAGCCCGATATTGACGCGGTGGTCAGAGCACGTTTAGCATTTCGCGATGTTTCGTGGATCACCGCATCGCTCAAGGGCCTTTTCAACTTATTCCGTCGCTCCAACAAACTGGCCTCCGGCAAGTCGGTGTTAATCCAGCTTCGGATCAAACTCTCTTGGGGGCGCTTATGAAGGATGGGGAACCCCGGTTGTGAAGTGAGTGAAATAACCGCGATATCCTCGCGGCGTCGTCTTTTCCCCACGAATGCCCTTTTTTTCACTTGATTTCTGGTAACTCATTTGCTACAGTACTTCGTGGGATAGAGCATGAACAGGGGTTCCCCGCTGCTCATCGTTGATTCCACCTGGCTCCCACCGAAGCGATCAGCACCAAGATTGACGTAAACCCTTCGGTTTCATTTGCTTTCACACTCTTTGTCGCCTCTTGGCGCGTCGCCGCTAGGCGCGCCGCTAAAAACAAATGACTTACACGCCCGTGGATACACCGTTTGTCACTTAACTCTTTTAGTATGATATTCTTGCGGACTCTTTTGCACTCGCCAAAATTGCAACCCTTTTATTTTCATGGAATTGCGAACTCTTTGACGAAAACACCCGGGGTGGGGGTACCCCCTCCCCTGCCCACCGGGGAACAACAACTGTCAGGGATGTGCCCGGTCTAAAATGTCAGGGATCCCCCAAACCGCAGATGCCTAGGAAATGACGCTCGCTTGAATAATTAGGAATCGCAGGCAGGTCGCGGGCGCCCAGTCACTGCTCGACGAGGCCCTTCTCGATCATCTCCTCGTCGCTCAGCCACAGGTCGGGGATGTTGGCGGAGCCGAGCCGGAGAATGTCTTCCAGCGCGCCGCGCACTTCGTGAAGGTGAAAGTCCACGCCGATGCGCTCGAGCAACTCGATCAGTGCCTGCGCGCCTTCTGCAAGAGCTGGTTTTGGTGGGGCGCCTGCGCGATCCAGGCGGTGATACGCGACGACGTAAATCGCGCTTGGTCCTGCGCCGTGCCGTACGATGTGAAGGAACCCGCGCGTCTTGGGTTTTGCCGCGGCGAGTCGGGCCGCTACACCTGAACCGGATGGGAGTGCGCTCATCGCGTGTGTGCTCTCGCCTCTCTTTCGCGCCTCAACTGCATCCGCTGGTGCTGCCACAGTTTTCGCACTTGTAGCACGCCCCGTTCGGCACCATCAACATGCCGCATTCGCTGCACGTCGGCGCTCCTTCATGAGCGTTGCTTGGCGAACTGCTCAGCCTTGCTGACGACAATGCCGCTTGCATCGCATCTAGCGCGGCCTTGGTCATCGGCGGAAGCCCCGCGGCCGGAGCAGCCGCGGCGGCACTTTCCGCGTGAACTCCGCCGTTCAGCTTCAAGTAATCCGCGGAGATGAATCGCCCGCCCATCCACCGCGCCAGGTAATCCAGCACCGACGAAACGAACCGGATGTTCGCGTTCGCGGTGATGCCCGACGGCTCGAACCGCGTGTTCAGCAGTTTGTCCACGAACACCTTCAGCGGCACGCCGTACTGCAGCCCGAGCGAAAGCGTCAGCGCCAGGCCGTCCATCACGCCGGAGAGCGTCGAGCCTTCCTTGGACATCTTGATGAACACTTCGCCCGGCCGTCCGTCTTCGTACATCCCGACGGTGATGTAGCCCTCGTGCCCGCCCACGCTGAACTTGTGCGTCACCGAAGCGCGCTCTACCGGCATTTTTTCGCGCTGCGCCCGCGCAAACAGTTCGCGCTGCATCGGCTCGGCCGCTGGCGCCGCTTCGGCTTTCTTTTCTTCCTTCTTCGCCGCGCTCAGCGGTTGCGAACGCTTCGAGTTGTCGCGGTAGATCGCCACGGCCTTCAGCCCCAGCTGCCACGACTCGATGTACGCGTCCATGATGTCTTCGACGGTGGATTCCTCGGGCATGTTGATGGTCTTGGAAATCGCCCCGGAGAGGAACGGCTGCGCCGCCGCCATCATCTTCACGTGTCCGGTCCAGGTGATCGAGCGCCCGCCGCCCTGCGGCGCCAGCGAGCAATCGAATACCGGCAGGTGCTCCGGCCTTCAAGTACGGCGCGCCTTCGATCTTTCCGTTCTTGTCGATGTACGATACGATTTCGCTCGTCTGCTCCGGCGTATAGCCCAGCTTCATCAGCGCCTGCGGCACGGTGTTGTTCACGATCTTGATCAGCCCGCCGCCCACCAGCTTTTTGTACTTCACCAGCGCCAGGTCCGGCTCGATGCCCGTCGTGTCGCAATCCATCATGAAGCCGATCGTGCCCGTCGGCGCCAGCACCGTCACCTGCGAATTGCTGGTAGCCGTACTTTTCCCCTTCATGCAGCGCCGTGTCCCACGATTCCTGCGCCGCCAGGAACAGCTCCGCCTGCACGTGCTCCGGCTTGATGCCCGCGCATCGCCTCGCGGTGCATGCGGATCACGTCCAGCATCGGCTCGCGGTTCACCGCATAGCCCGGAAACGGACCCATGCGCTCGGCGATCGCGCGCCGACTGCGCGTACGCCTCGCCGCACATCAGCGCCGTGATCGCGCCCGCCACATCCCGTCCTTCGTCGGAGTCGTACGGCAGCGCCATGGACATCAGCAGCGCGCCGAGGTTCGCGTAGCCCAGCCCGAGCGGGCGGAAATTGTGCGAATTCTCCGCGATCTTCGGCGTCGGATAGCTCGCATTGTCCACCAGGATTTCCTGCGCGGTGATGGTCACGTCCACCGCATGGCTGGAACGCCGCCACGTCGAACTGCCCGCTGGCGTTGACGAACTTCATCAGGTTCAGCGATGCCAGGTTGCACGCCGTATCGTCCAGGAACATGTATTCGGTGCAGGGATTCGAGGCGTTGATCCGCGCCGTGTTCTTGCGACGTGTGCCAGCGGTTGATCGTCGTGTCGTACTGCATCCCCGGATCGCCGCAGTGCCATGTGGAATCCGAAATCTTGCGCATCAGGTCGCGCGCTCGGATACTTCTCCACCGGCTGGCCGTCGGCCACGTTCTTCGTCCACCAATCCTTGTCTTCGATCCACCGCGCGCATGAACTCGTCCGTCACGCGCACCGAGTGGTTCGCGTTCTGGAAGAAGACCGAGCTGTAGGCATCGCCGTCGATCGCGCCGTCGTAGCCCTGCTCGATCAGCACGTGCGCCTTGCGCTCTTCCTTCATCTTGCACTCGATGAATTCCACGATGTCCGGATGGTCGATGTTCAGGATCACCATCTTCGCCGCGCGCCGCGTCTTGCCGCCGCTCTTGATCACGCCCGCGAAGGCGTCGAAGCCCTTCATGAAGCTCACCGGCCCCGATGCGATGCCGCCGCCGGAGAGCGTCTCCTTGCTCCCGCGCAGCGAGGAAAAATTCGTCCCCGTGCCCGAGCCCCACTTGAACAGCATGCCCTCGGTCTTCGCCAGGTCCATGATCGAGTCCATGTCGTCCTGCACGGAATTGATGAAGCACGCCGAGCACTGCGGCTTCGGCTGCACGCCCACGTTGAACCACACCGGCGAGTTGAACGCCATCTTCTGCTCGACGAGCAGGTGCGTCAGTTCATCGCGGAACGCGTCCCGCGAAGCCGCGTCCGCGAAATACCCGCCCTCTTCGCCCCAGCGCACGATCGTGTTCACCACGCGCCCGATCAGCTGCCGCACCGATCCTTCGCGCTCGCGTGCGTCCCGGGTTTTCCGTGGAAATACTTGCTGGCGACGATGTTCGTCGCCGTCTGCGACCAGCTCTTCGGTACCTCGACGTCTTCCTGGCGGAAGATCGTCACGCCCTTTTCGTTTCCGATCAGCGCGATGCGTTTTTCCCATTCCACCGCGTCGAACGGCGATTTCTTTCCGTCGGTAAAATACCGCGGAAAAACCAGACCTTTCCCTGTTCCTGCCGCTGTTGTCTCCGCGGCTGCGTCCGCCGCTGGAGATTTTCCGCCGAGTGCATGCTTCACGGTTGCCATCCGTTCCTCCGCGCTATCCGGGTCCCCTCCCAAGCGCGGGGAACCCTCTTATTTTACTCCTCTGCGCCCGGCAGAGTCGCTGCGTTTCGCTTCAAGGTCTGGGCTGAAGCCACCGCAACTCGATTCGGCAAGTTCGTGAAAGCCCCGGCGAAAAAACTCCCCAAAAACGCCAATGCTCTGCCATTGGCCGGTGGGTCGCACACAGCCTCACAGCAGGTGCCGCGCCTCAAATGCGGGCGCGGAGCAAAAACTTCGCGCTCGGTTTTTTTCGCTTAGAACCCGGGCTGGTTTCGTGGGTTCACACGGACCTCAAACTTCCCCGACACGATCCGTCTGGCGCTTCCACGACCCCCGAATCTGGATTCGCAGTATCAACGGATGTAAATTTCCTGTCAAGAGAAAAACGCTAAATGTCGTTGACGTTTTCGTACTGCGTCTATTTGTAGTGGTGCTCTTTCTGTTCAACCTCTGCCGCTTCAAGGCTTTGGGCTTTCTTTTGCCCCGCGCTTGGCTATCTGCATCCAACTCTCTATGAAGCGCATTCTGCCACTACTCGCCATCCTTCTGGTTCTCCCTCTCCACCTTTCCGCGCAAACCATTGCGTCATCCTCCGTTCCCTCCACCATGCAGTCCGCCTACGGCCAGAAACTGCGCGTCACCGGAATTCCCAACGCCGGAAGGATCACGGATGCTCTTTACCGCGGCGCGCAGCCGGAAAAACCAGGCCTTGCTGCCCTGAAAATAATGGGCATCGGCACGATCGTTGATCTCCGCGCGGAAAATCACGAGAAGGCCGCATGGGAGCGCAACCAGGCAGAATCCCTGGACATGCATTTCGTGTACATCCCCGTCGGCCCCTTTTCTGCTCCAACGGATGCACAGGTGGCCGAATTTCTTTCTTTGATTCGCGACCATCCCGGCCAGAAAATTTTCGTCCATTGCCGTTACGGCGAAGACCGCACCGGCGTCTTCGTCGCCGCTTATCGCATCGCGTTTGAAAAGTGGCCCGCCGAACAAGTCTTGAAGGAGATGAATTTTTTTGGCTTTCATGGCTTCTGGCAAACCGACATGAAATCCTTCATCCACGATTTCCCTTCGCTCCTGAAGACTGCGCCCGCACTCTCTGCCTTCCGCGACGCCTCTTCGCAACCCTGATCCTTATATTCCGGCTCAGTTTGCAATGGGTCACCCACTGCGGTGCCGTCTCTTAACTTATTCAATATGCGAAGGTTAGAGCTCCCTAACCACGGTTCCGTCCTAGTACCTCTGTACCCTTCTCAGCGGGACGCTTGCTTCATTTAATAGAACATCCCCTCCTCCTATCATCTTGTCCAGACGGAGTCGGGTTGTCGGAGGAAGAGGTCATCGTGCAAGTCGGACGCTACGAAATTCTTGAGATCATCGGCAGCGGCGCTCACGGCCGCGTGGCGCGCGCTCACGATCCCATGATCGGCCGCCTAGTGGCCATCAAGCTTTTCCCCAAGGAATTGGCGCACGGCGAAGCCCGCCAGCGCTTCATTCAAGAAGCACGCGTCGTGGGCCAGCTTTCACATCCCTCGATCATCACCCTGCACGACATGGGCGTCGACGAATCCACGCAAACGCCCTACCTCGTGATGGAATTCCTGGAAGGCCAAACGCTGGACCGCATCCTGGACAAAGGCACGGTTCCATTTCCAAAGGCCTGCGCTTGGGCCGCCGAAGTCGCTTGCGCGCTCGGCGTGGCGCACCGCAAAGGTGTGATTCATGGCGACGTCAAGCCCGCGAATATGCTCATCACCGACGATGGCCGCGTGAAGCTGATGGATTTCGGCATGGCGCGTCTTGCCAGCCGCGACTCCGGCGCGACTCCGCTTCTCGGCACGCCCGCCTACTGGTGCCCCGAGCAGATCGTCGGCAAGCCGCAGGATGCGCGCTCCGATCTTTTCTCTCTCGGTGTAGTGCTCTACGAAATGGTGACCGGCCAGCGGCCCTTCGACGCCGATTCTCTTCAGGGGATTTGCGGCCGTGTTCTCTCTTCGACGCCGCTTCCCCCGTCTCAAGCGAATACGTCCGTGCCCACGGGCTTCGACGAAATCATCGCCCGTTGCCTTGCCAAGGAACCGGCGGCGCGCTACGCCACGACCGAAACTCTCGCGAATGAGCTCTATCCGCTCGCGCGCCGCAAGATCATTCCGCAAGCCGCACCGTTACAAGCCAACGGCAGCGGCCTGCGCGACCGCGCCGCGCGGCTCCTTCGCTCCGCGTGATGATTGCATTGCAAACAGGCCGTTACGAAGCCATCGAGCCTCTCGGCTCCGGCGCCACTAGCCGCGTCGAAAAGGCGCGTGACAACGTCATTGGCCGTACCGTCGCACTCAAGACCTTCATCAACGGATTCGGCGAAGGCCTCGAACAGCAGTTCCTCCGCGAAGCTCGGATCATCGGTCAGCTTTCCAATCCCTCCATCGTCCAACTTTATGACGTCGGAATCGACGGGCAGGGCACCCCGTTTCTCGTCATGGAATACGTCGCCGGTCAGACGCTGGAGCATCATCTCGACCCGTCCAACCTGACGGTTCAACGCGCCTGTGCCTGGGCCGCCGATCTGGCCGGCGCGCTCGCGATTGCCCACCAAGCCGGGATCATCCACGGCGACGTCAAGCCCGGCAACATCCTCGTCACGCAAGAGAGCAAAGTAAAACTTGGCGACTTCGGCATCGCGCGTTTCGCAACCCAAGTTTCGGGGTCCGGCCGACTGATGGGTACTCCGGCCTATTTGGCGCCCGAACAGATCAACGGAGAACCTCTGGATCCGCGCTCGGATCAGTTCGCACTTGGCATTGTTCTCTATCAGATGGTGACGGGTGTTCGGCCATTCGATGGCTCTTCACTCGGCGCCGTCTGCGCCCAGATTCTCAACGCCGCGCCGACGCCGCCTTCACAGCACAATCCGGTGGTACCCGAGGCGCTTGATCACATTATCGCGCGTTGCCTCGCGAAGAATCCCAACGATCGCTTTGCTTCCTGTGATGATCTCGCTCGTGTTCTCTACCCTCTCGCCCGGTCGCGTCCGTCGGCTGAAGCTTCCAGAATTAAACACCGCTCCTGGTGGTCAAAGCCGGTCAGACCCCGGGATGTTTGGATCGCCGTTTCGGCCGGCCTGTTGTTGGCTTCCAGCGTCACGGTGTCTCGCTCCTTCCGCGCCCGGCTGGCAGTTCCCCCGGCCCCTTCAACTCCTTTTTTTCTTCCTGGCGTACCGTCAGACGCATTTCTCTCCGCATCTCAAACCCCGTTCGAAGCCCCGCACGCGGACGCCCCGGCCGGCCCCGCGCCTGCGGAGCACAAAAGGCTTTCCGCCCGCAGCAGGAACACTGCGAAACCCGCGCCAGCTCGAATGATACAGGCCGCCGATTCGCAGAAAGCTTCAGGGAACGCGGCACTCGGCTTCGATTTACCTCTGTCGGATAAACCAGCGCCTCAACCGGCTCTTGCCAGCAGCCTTCAAATCGAAATCATCTCGACCATCAAAGAAGGCACGCTCGCCATCTACTCGGACCAGGAATTACTCTTCACCACGAACCTGGAGACGGATGCGCCGGGCGAGGCGATCCATTTCGAGCACCCACTTCCGGCCGGGCCTCATCAATTCCGCGTGGCCCTTTACAAACCGGACAAGAGCCTTCAACTAGAAAAGGAAGGCCTGGCGCAAATTCGTTCTGACGGCGAAAACTCATTGGCGGTCCACGTCAATCGCCATGCCAAGCTGCTTCTCCGTCATGAACTCGCACTCGACGTGATCTGGCCCGGCGCATCGGCGTCCGCCTCCGGGCGCACCTCGAGGGCCGCTGGAGTTGCCGCTTTTTTGAAGTAATTTTTTTACCGGAATTGGTTGGTATCTGAAAAAAGAGATTCAAACGCGTTATTCGTAACGCAGCGCTTCCACGGGATCGAGTTTCGCCGCCTTCATCGCCGGCCACACGCCAAAGATCAGGCCCACGCCGACACTGACGATGAGTCCCGCCGCAATGGCCCACGCCGGCACACTTCCCGGCCATTGCAGCGCCACTCTGATCAACAAGATCACGCCATGCACAAGGATCAGCGCCATCACGCCGCCCGCCCCGGTAAGAGTCATGGCTTCCAGCAAGAATTGCCAGGTGATGTCGCTTCTCCTCGCGCCGATGGCTTTGCGCACGCCGATTTCGCGCGTGCGCTCCGTGACGCTCACAAGCATGATATTCATCACGCCGACCCCGCCGATAAGCAATCCAATCGCGCTCAGCACGATGGTAACGACGTACGTCATTAGCATGATGTTGTGGAATTCCTGAACCTGCTGCTCCGCCGTTTCGATCGAAAAATTGTCCTTGCCCCCGTAAGGTACCTTGCGTCTGCGTTCGAGCACTTCGCGCGCCTGATCCACGGCCTGGTCCAGCAATTTCGGATAGGCCTGCATGCGAATACTGATTTCATCCGCCATCGGATAGGTTTTCCGGAAGGTGCTGTAAGGGATGAGTACGCGGCGGTCTTCGTCACCCATGCCAAACCCACCCTTGGGTTTCTCGACGACTCCGACCACGAGAAAATTCGAGCCGTCAATCATCACGTCTTTTCCGACGGCCTGGCCGTCCGGGAAGAGCACGGGCGCGACGTTTTCCCCGAGCATCACTACCTTCTCTTTGTGGAGATCGTCGCCTTCGCTGATAAACCGCCCCTCGAGCGTCGCCGCGTTGGCATACACCTGGCCAAAATTGGGCTGCACGCCTCGAAAATCAATCCCCGTCACTTCGCCGGCCTTGGTGCGCACGGAATGCGGCTGGTCCCAGCGGGTCTGCAGGAATGCCGTTACGTTTTTGACCGCCGGACATCTCTCCATCAGCGCTTGGGCATCCTCGAGCGTCAGAGGCTTGCGCTGGCGCTCTTCGAGCGGGGGAGGCCCGCCGTGGCGGCCCTGATCCCACTTGGTGATGAAGGCGGTGTCCGCGCCAAACTGTTTGATGTTCTCTTGAATTTTCTGGTCGAAGCCGGCGATCAGCCCGGCCACCAGCATGATCACGCTGACGCCCAGGACCACGCCGAACACGGTCAGCCCACTGCGCATCTTGTGCGCCCGCAGCGTATCCATGGCCTGCTTCAGATTTTCGCCGTATGCTTGCGCCATCTCCGCCCCTTACCCGTCCGCCCGCAGCGCTTCGATAGGATCCAGCTTCGCCGCGCGCGTCGCCGGATAAATCCCAAAGAAAAGTCCGACGGCCGTGGAAACACAGAGAGAGAGAATCACCGAGCTGACGGGGGTATGCATGGGAAACGAAAGGAGCGCCCAAAGGCATAAACAACCAGGTAGGCGACAACGATCCCGATCAGCCCGCCCGCCGCTGCCAGCACCGCCGATTCCGTCATGAATTGCAGAAGGATATGGCGCTTGCGCGCGCCCAGCGAACGGCGCAGCCCGATCTCGCGCGTGCGTTCCGTCACGCTGGCCAGCATGATATTCATGATCACGATGCCGCCGACCACCAGGAAGACGCTGACCAGCGCCATGGCCACGAACGCCAGATTCCCGGTGATCTCGTGCCACAGCCCCATGATGGAGTCCGAAGCCAGAATGGCAAAATTGTCCTTGGCGTCGTACGGCACCTTGCGCCACGCGCGGAATAGCATCCGCGCTTCGTCCTCGCTGGCCTCCATCATCTCGGCGTTCGGCGCCTGCACGAAAATGGTCAGCGCGTCGCTCTGCCGGTGCCATTCCTTCATGTACGTTCCGAGCGGGATGATCATGTAATTGTCTTGGGACTGCCCGAACGCGCTGCCGAAAGGCTCGGCGACTCCGACGACCTCGTAGGTGTGCGTTTCGGCTCGAATGGTTTTCCCGATGGGATCCACGTTGGGGAAAAACTTCTGGGCCAAATCCGCCCCGATGAACACGACTGCCGAGCGATGCTCGTCGTCCGCCGGGGTGAGGAATCTTCCTTCCGTCACATTGATGTTTCGCACGTCGGCAAAATTCGGCGTGGCGCCCATCACGTCGGTATTTTCCATCTTGATGTCGCCGCTCCGCGTCTGGACGTTGCGGTCATCGATGGCGGCCAAGGCCCGGGCGGTCTGCATGGTGTCGCGCAGCCGCTCGTAATCCTCGAGCGTGATCAGCGGGCGTTTTTGCGCCTTCTGGAATTCGTCCATGCTGGTTATGATTCCAAAACGGTCGATGATGAAAACGTTCGCGCCGAGGTTGGCAACACGGTCCGCCACATACATGTTCAGGCCGGCGATCACGCTCATCACGGTCACCAGCGTCGTCACCGCCAGGATCACGCCGAGCAGCGTAAGAAAGCTTCGCAGCTTGTGCGCCCGCAGCGAATCCACCGCCAACCGCAGCGTCTCGCCCACGGTAACCAGCGCATGACGGAATCGCCCCACTCTCGGGGCAGTCTCCGCCGTTTGCGGCGCTACGCGCGGCATGGCGCTATAACCGTCAATGGGGGTTACACCCAAACAGGCCTCCAAACTTTCCCTTAGTAATAAGACGAAGCGGTGCGGCCGTTCGTTCCTCTATCTATAAGACGCGCGGATGGCCGCTTTGCTTTCAGCAGCTCCGGCAGTAGGCTTGCCTCCGGCTTAAACCCTCATTGTAGCCCTTTTTGACCCCGCATCCGGGAGAAACGCCAGCCCGCGGGCCTACAAGCTGTCAGCAGCCAAGGAGAACTGATACGTCGTAACTACTTGTAGTTTCTGCAACTTACGGTAATTGCCCTGCCCTGGCCACTGCCAGCCTGGCCCAGGAGCGGCTCCCCAAGCAGGCTCCGGTGCGCTCCACCGCACCGGCTTCGGGTCCTCGCGCCGAGTTCCTCGAAGAAATCGCCAATTACGAACAAAGATACACCCGCCTCGCCGAAGCCATGCCTGCCGAAAAGTACTCCTGGCGTCCGGCCGAGGGGGTTCGCTCCGACGGTGAAGTCTTCGAGCACATCACCGCGGCAAATTACTTCATCGCGAGCGGCATGGGCACGCCGTCGCTCGCTGGCCTCGATTCGAAGGCAATTATGCGTTTGGGGAACAACAAGCTGAAACTTGTCCAAGCCCTGAAAGATTCCTTCGCGCATTTCCGCAGCGCTATCCTGGCCGTGAGCGACGCGGACACCGAAAAGCCGAAGCCGTAGCTTTTCCGGCGAACCGGCGCCACCCATCCCCGTTAATCCATTGACCGCCGCCTGCACACTTTGCCGCCCTGGTGGTGTACAACAATTGTGTACTCCGGCGAATCCAATCAGAGTACCCGAAGGCGGCATTCTTGCCGTTCCGAACCATGGTCACTCGTCTTTTCATTCGAATCGCGGGATTATCTTTGGCTCTCGCCGTCTCTGCCGCGGCGCAATCCACGGCGCCCAATTCCCCGCCTACGATGAGCGCCGCGAGGCCCAGCCTCTTCGACCGCATCATTGCCAACCAGAAAAGAGCCGAGGCGGCTCTGGACGTCTACGAGCGCATCGAGCGTGTGGAATCGCGCAAGGACCCCAATGATTTGTTTCCCGCTTCGGTAAAAATTTCGCGCGTCATTCCTGCCGGCACGGGCATGGACCGCATCCCCGTCGGCCCGGACGGCCAGCCAGCCGACGCGGACGCTTACCGCGCCAACCTCGAAAAACTGGAACAGGCTCTCACTCTCGTGGTCAAGGACGGCCCCTCGCAACGCGAAGCAGTGGAAAAGTTCGCGAAGAAAAAGAAAGAGCGCAATGAATTGATCGAAGCCACGCGCGATGCTTTCGTTTTCAGATTTGTCGGCCGCGAGCAGCGCGGCACGCGCATGCTCTCCAAATACTCGATGGATCCCAACCCCGATTTCAGGCCCACCTCCCGCTTTACCAGCATCTTCCCCAAAGTGCACGGATTCGTCTGGGTGGACGACACTTCCGGCGAACTCGCGCGCATCGAAGGCGACGTCACCGCGGATATTTCGATCGGCCTGTTCCTCGGCAAAATCTACAAAGGCAGCCACTTCATGCTAGAGCGCTACGAATTCTTTCCGGGACTCTGGCTCGCCAGCTTTTCGCAATACGATTTCGACGGCCGCAAACTTTTTTCAGGATTCTCCATTCACGAACGCACCTTCTATTCGAATTACCGCTACATCGGCCCGCCCAAGGAAGCCCTTGCCGCCATTCGAAAGGAACTGGGCGGCGGCGAGTTGAGCAAGTCCGGCTCGGACGCTGCCGACCCCTGAAATTTATCCTCTCTTCGATACAACCTCCGTTGTCGAGACGGGGTGCCAGCGATATGATGCAATGCGCGAGTGCGTGATATCGCCATTCTAAGTCCCATTGTCAACCGATGGCGCGGCCCGTTGTTCCGAACGATCCGGCAAAATTGCTGATTGGCGGTTCTGTCACGCGCTTTGGCCCACTGGAAAAACGACCTGCAACTCTAGGAGATTTTAGGATGGCCAAGTCGACTCTTCGCTTTGTGCTTCTTGTTGCCGTAGCGGCCTTGCTGGAGAGCGCGCCAGCTTTTGCCGGGCCGGAACAAACCATCAGCCTGAGGGTGGATGCCACGCAAGCGCCGGAGAAAATCCTCCGCATCCACATGATCATCCCCGCCGCACCGGGCCCGCTGACGCTTTATTATCCGAAGTGGATCCAAGGCGTGCACGCCCCGGTGGGACCCATCTCCAACCTCACCGGCCTGAAAATCTCCGCGAACGGTAAGCCGCTCCCCTGGAAGCGCGACGCTCTCGACGTTTTTACGTTTCACGTCGACGTTCCCCCCGGCGCCAAGCAGGCCGAGGTTTCCTTCGATTACCTCGAGTCCGGCGGTCCCGCCGGTTCGGCCACGGCCAAGCTTCTGGACCTCAATTGGTATCCAGTTTTGCTCTATCCCGCGGGCGCTCCGTCGTCCCAGATCGTCTTCAAGCCCACGCTGCAACTGCCGCCCGGCTGGAAATTCGGCACCGCGCTGCCAGTCGAAAACCAGTCCGCCACCGAAATTGCTTTCGAACCCGTTGCGCTGGATCGTTTGCTCGATTCCCCGGTGATCGCCGGCGAGTATTACCGCGTGCTCGATTTGACGCCTTCCGGCGAACCCATCCACCATGAGATCGACATCGTTGCCGACAGCGAAGCGGCGCTGGCGATGAGTCCCGAAGTGCAGAAGGGCCTGACGAATGTGGTCGCCGAGACCGGAAAGCTTTTTGGCTCGCGCCACTATCGCCAATACCATTTTCTTCTCACGCTGAGCGACCACACGCCTCATTTCGGCGTCGAGCATCACGAATCCAACGACAGCCGCCTCCCCGAGCGCGTCCTTCTCTCTCCCGGCGCCGCTCGCGAAGTTGGCGGTTTGCTGGCGCATGAATTCGCGCACTCGTGGAGTGGAAAATTCCGCCGCCCGAAAGGCCTGTCCACTCCCGATTTTCAGACGCCTCTGCAAACCGAATTGCTCTGGGTTTATGAAGGCAACACTTCCTATCTCGGCGACTTGCTCGCCGAGCGCAGCGGCCTCTGGACCGCCGACGATTATCGCCAGGCGCTCGCCAGTTATGCCGCAAATCTCGGCCCGGGCCGTCCTGGGCGCTCCTGGCGGCCAGTGCTCGATACCGCCGTGGCCATTCCGGGAATGTTCACCGGCGGACCAGACATGGGCGGATGGGCCAGCTGGCGGCGCGGCATGGACTACTACGAGGAAGGTGAGTTGCTGTGGCTCGAGGCCGCGACGGTCATCCATGATCAGAGTCACGGCCAAAAATCGCTTGAGGACTTCTTCCACATTTTTTATGGCGGGCCCAACAACGGCCCGGTACTCAAGCCCTACACCTTCGACGAACTCATGCAAACTCTGAATCAAGTCGTGAAATACGACTGGGCGGGCTTCTGGAACAGCCGATTGAATTCCACTTCCCCGGAGCCGCCCGCCGGCGGCATCGAGGCCAGCGGCTGGAAGCTGGCCTTCACCTCCGAGCCCACTCTTCCCGGAAGAATTTCCCGCGGAATCTCCGACAGCACGTTCACCATCGGCCTGAACCTAAATAAGGAGGGCGTCGTAAGCGACGCCATCTTCGGCGGCCCGGCATTCAAAGCCGGCCTCGCTCCCGGCATGAAAGTCGCCGGGGTGAACGGCCGGGTCTTCACGCCCGAAATTCTCGATGACGCCATCAAAGCCAGCAAAAACACTGCGCGCCCCGTCGAGTTGCTGGTAATCGTCAACGATTACTACAAAACCTGCGCCATTGATTACCACGGCGGCGAACGCTATCCGCATCTCATTCGAATTCCCGACAAGCCCGATTACCTCGATGAACTGCTCAAGCCGGAAGCGCGCTGAGAGAATATCCGCCCGGAAATTTCGCGCGATTGTGCCGCGCGGCAATAATGCCGCCTACGCCCCGCAGATCGTCGGCAGTGAGCAGCGGCGTTTCTCTTCCGGCATTGCCGTCCAAATCCAGAAGGTATAGTCTCCCGCATGGAAGGCAACGGGTATTTCGCTCTTCACGAATTCCACTCTCGATGCGCGCTGGAGGCAGTCATGGCAAATTCCTCAAACTTTGGGCAGAGCAGAGACGGGCAACCGGAGAATCCCCCTAAGAAGGAAAGCCCGGACGCGAGCGCTAAATCTGAATTCGCCGCGTACTTTTCTTCAACGGATCGCCGCGCTTTCCTGCAAGGCGCTGCCGCAGCCGCCGCAACGCTCGCGGTCCCCCGCTGGGCGCACGCGCGTCCGGATGACCTCGACGCCATTCGCGCGGAGATCGAAAAGCGCCACGACGAATCCGTAAAGCGCCTCCAAGATTGGATCCGCCAGCCCTCCATCGCCGCCGAAAATCGCGGCATGAACGAAGGCTGCGAACTCGCCATGCACATGCTGCGCGACGCGGGATTCGAACAGGTCACCAAAGTGCCGACCGACGGCCAGCCCGGCATTTTCGCCACTCTCGATGCCGGCGCTCCCAAAACTCTCGGCCTCTATTTCATGTACGACGTAAAACAAGCGGATCCCGCCGAGTGGTCTTCGCCGCCCTTCGAAGCCGCGCTTGTGGATAAGCCCGGCCTCGGAAAAGTCGTCATGGGCCGCGGCGCGGTCAATCAGAAAGGTCCGGAAGCCACGCTGCTCGCGGCTTTTCACGCCATCCGCGGCGCCGGCAAAAAGCTGCCTGTCAATCTCGTCTTCGTCGCCGAAGGAGAAGAAGAAATCGGCTCGCCGCATTTTCCGCAAGTTGTCCACAAGCCGGAAGTCGCCGCCGCGCTCAAGAAATGCAGCGGCGTTTTCATGCCCTACGCTTCGCAGGGCCTCGACGGCGAAGTCACCATGTTTCTCGGCGCGAAAGGCGTCATCGAGTGTGAGCTGACCTCCAGCGGCGAGCGTTGGGGACGCGGCCCCCGCAAGGACGTGCACTCCAGCAACAAAGCCCGCCTGGACAGTCCCGCGTGGCACCTGGTCGAAGCGCTTGCATCGCTTGTCTCTCCCGACGGCAACGACCCGGCCATCGAAGGCTATGCAGCGAAGGCCCTCCCTCTCTCCGATGCCCAGAAAAAAATGGTCGCGGAAGCGGCGCGCCGCTTGAACGAAACCAGCGCGAAAAAACTCCTCGGCGTCGAGCATTGGGTTCACGATGTCAGTTGGGAAGAAGCTCTCGAACTTCTGGTATCCCGCCCGACGGTCAATATCGAAGGCCTCGTCGGCGGCTATACCGGTCCCGGCGGGAAAACTATTCTTCCCGGCAAAGCCGTCGCCAAACTCGATCTGCGCCTCGTCCCGGACATGACCGCCTCGGAATCGCTTGCGGCCCTGAAGGCTCATCTCGCCAAGAAAGGCTTCGGCGATATCGACGTGCACATGAGCGGCGGCTACGATCCCACGAGCACTCCCGCGGACGCCGCGGTGATTCGCGCGGCCACCGCCGTCTACAAAAAGAATGGCATCGACCCCGTGATTCTCCCCCGCCTCGCCGGTTCCTGGCCGGGCTACGTGTTCACCGGCGATCCGCTCCGCCTGCCCGCTGGCCACTTCGGCTTGGGCCATGGCAGCGGCGCGCACGCTCCCGACGAATACTACGTCATCGAATCCGCGAACCCCAAGATCAAGGGCATGGACGGCGCGGTGCTCTCCCACGTGGAATTTCTCTACCAGCTGGCGCAGACGAGCTAGACCGAGGCTTCTCCAAAATCAGCGATCGCGCTTTCTTCTTTTCGGTTAGTAAAGATGAAAGAAGCCTTCGTGCTGGCCCAGGCGCACCGGAACGCCAAACAGGTTCGAAAGACCTTTCGCCGTAAGGATGGAAGATTTCGGCCCGTCCGCAAGGATGCGGCCCTCGCGTAGCAGAACCACGCGCTCGATTTCCGGAATAATTTCCGAGACGTGGTGTGTGACCAGCAGGATGCCCAAGCCCGCCGCGGCCAGTTCCCGCATCGTCTCGCGCAGTTGCAGTTGCGCCGCGATGTCCAGCGCGTTGCTTGGCTCATCGAAGAGCAGCGTTTGCGGATCGTGGACCAGCGCTCGCGCGATGAGCGTCCGCTTGGCTTCGCCGGACGACATCTCCGCCACCGCGCGGTCCGCGAGATGGACAATGCCCAGCCGCTCCAGCGTCGCCTCTGCCTGCGCGAGATGCGCCGGATCGGGATGATGATGCGGAAAAATCCGCGTGCTGCTGAAGAATCCGGAGAGCACCACGTCCCGCCCGGTCGCGTCCGTGGTGCAAGCAGCCAGCAGATCCGGAGACACGATCCCCAGCAGCGAGCGCAGCTCGAAGATATTCCAGCTCTCACGCCCAAAAATTGAAATCGAGGATCCTTCTTGCGCCAGTGGATAGCATTCCCGTGTGATCGTCTTGATCAGCGTGGATTTCCCGCACCCGTTGGGACCCAGGATACAGACGTGTTCGCCCGCCCCGATCTGCAAAGTCACGTCATCGAGCGCGGGACGCTGTTCGCGCGCGCCCCGCAGGACCGTCACGTGTTTCAGTGAAAGCAGAGGCGGAGATGTCGCGGTCATTTTTGATAGCCGGAACCGGCCATCTCATTTTAACCGGCACGCGCGCGGAGAGAAAATCTTCTTCGCGCCGGCGGAAACCTGCAAGCCACAATCCCTGAATCCGCGGGCCATTCTTTGAACGCGGCCGCGATTTGCATTCCCGTCCGGCGCTGCTGCCTGGACTTGGAATGCCGCGCAAAAAAAGGAGGTGAAAACGGTTAGGCTCTCACCTCCCGGGGTGGGTGGGGTGTTGCTCGACAAGACTTTTAGCGGCACAGCAGCCCTGCCCTGCCAGGCAGGTCTGCGGCCTCACTCGCGGACTGCGTCCTGCAATTCGTTAGGAGACTCACCACCAAAGAGCTTGTCTTTCTGCGCTTTGTAGCACCGCGCAATGCATGTGTCAACCGCAAAAAAGTGAAGAAATGAAGAGAATTCCGTGAACAATCCCCTCTGCTTCCGACAAGATCGCGAATCTTTATATTGCCCTTGCAGTTCCGCCCTGCGGCACTCTTTCAGGGCGATGCGGAGCGGCTTTTCGCTTGGTCGAGAATTTCGCGGACGACGCGGCCCAGGATCGTGGGGCTATACGGCTTTTGCAGGTACCGCGTGTCGCCCGTAGCGGTGGCCATATTTTTGGATTCCGGCGAATAGCCGCTGGTGAAGAGGATCGGCAGTCCATCGAATAGTGCCGTGAGTTTTTCCGCCGCCGCGACACCGCCCAGTTTCGGCATCACCACGTCAAGAATGGCGAGCGCCGGCGCTTCGCTTTCGCACAGCCGCAGCGCTTCCTGTCCGTCGCTCGCGGACAGAACGCGGTAACCCAGACTCAGCAGCGTCTGCCGCGCCATCTCGCGGATCGATTCGTGATCGTCGGCCACCAGAATCGTTTCTGTTCCGCGCATTTCCACGAGAGAAGGAGCAGGGGCCTTCACAAAGGAACCTTCCGCCGGCATTCCTTCCATCACCGGCAGGTACACGCGAAAAAGACTCCCCTGGCCCGGCTCGCTGTAGACGTGAATGAATCCTCCGTGTTGCCTGACGATCCCATACACCGTCGCCAGGCCCATCCCCGTGCCCTTCCCGCGTTCCTTGGTGGTGAAAAAGGGTTCAAAAATGCGCTCGCGTGTCTCCGCATCCATGCCGATGCCCGTGTCGGATACCGAGAGCACAGCATAGCGGCCCGGAGACACATAGGGATAAAAATGGCAGTAGGAGTCGTCCAGCTCCACCATTTCCGTCTCGATCAGCAGCCTTCCGCCGCTGGGCATGGCGTCGCGCGCGTTGAGGCACAGATTCATCAGCACCTGCTCGATCTGTGTCGGATCCGCCTTGACGGCGTCCAGCGGCGCCGTGACCACTTTCAGCTCGATGTCCTTGCTGATGACCTTGTCCAGGAAGCTGGCCAAGCTCCCCGCCACCGTGTTGAGGTCCACGGAGCGCGGTTGCAGAACCTGACGCCGCGCAAACGCCAGCAGCTCTCGGGTCAGCGCCGCGGCGCGTTCGGCTTGTTCCCGGATGCGCGTAAAACGCTCCGCAACTACTGGATTCGCGCGGTTTTGTTCGAATCCGAGCTCCGCCCATCCGAGGATCGCCCCCACCACGTTGTTGAAATCGTGCGCGATGCCTCCCGCAAGCTGTCCGATGGCTTCGAATTTTTGCCCCTGACGCAACTGGCGCTCCAGCGCGCGCATCTCCGTGACATCTTCGGCCATGAACTCGACCCCTTCCGGATAATTAGGGATGGACAGCAGACGCAGATGCAGGCGCACCGCGATAATCCCGCCATCGCGCCGCCGCCATTCCGTTTCCGCATTCCGGACCGTGCCGCGCGTCCGGCACTCTCCCACGAATTGTGCGAATTGTTCGGGAAATCGGAAAACATCCCGCGAAAGATTCAGGGATTTCAGCTCTTCAAACGAGCCGCAACCCAGCATCGCCAGCAACGCGGGATTCGCGTCGAGGAATTCTCCATCGAAGGCGGCCCGGAAGATTCCGTAAGCACAGTTTTCCACCAGGTTGCGGTTCCGCGCTTCCGATACCCGCAAGGCCTCATGCGCGCGATTGTTCTCATCGCGCAAGGCCTTCTCGTTGAGCGCCCGCTTGAGGACCATCGGAAGGCGCGAGAGGTGTTCCTTAAGAATGTAGTCGCTGACTCCCTGCTTGATGCATTCGACCGCGGCTTCCTCGCCCAGCGTCCCGGTCATCAAAAGAAACGGAATGTCCTTTCCGGCATCGTGGAGCACTTTGAGCGCTTCCAGGCCCGTCCAGCCGGGCAGCCGGTAATCCGCGAGAACGGCGTCGAAGGCTCCGTTCTGGATGGCCTTGGAAAACTGCTCTTGGTCTTCGGCAATAGTGGATTCGAGGTTAATCCCGGATTCCTTTAGTTCGAACAGGAGGAGTTCAATGTCATGATGCGAATGTTCCAGGATGAGCAAGCGAACCGGCTTGGCTCGTCGCTCAACGTGCTTTTCTTCGAGTGTTCCAGATTTCATGGGTTACCCCCCCCCCAACTACTTCAGGCAAAAACTGATGCAGAAGGCGGCGCGTTGATCGCCAGCCAGTAAACGCCGAAGCAACGCCCGGTTCATATCTCCCTGACCCTGATTCTGATCCCCGCTCCCGCCAGCTCCTTCTCCTGCGCGGCTGCTTCTGTCCTTAAGCGCAGGCCGGCCTCCACCACGTCCAGAAATTCAGAAAACGAAGTTGTGTCCTTGGCCGTCCAGACGCCGGCGCTCATCCGCAAGGTCAGTGGACCCCGTGGCTCGGCGCCCTGATTCAGCGCGACAATGCGCTTCTCCAGCCGCTGCAGCAGCACCGCCGCGCTCGGCTCGGCTGCGTCCACCGCCAGCGCCGCAAATTGCGACTCTCCCAGCCGGCAGAGAATGTCCGTGCGGCGAAAACTTCCGCGCATCAGCGCGGCCACTTCCCGCAACGTGCTTTCCGCGGCGCTCGGCCCATGCTCCTCCCGTAGCGCCGGCAGATTTTCGATTCGAATACACAGCAGCACAAGAGTGCTGCTGTTTCGCCTGGCCGCCTCCATTGCGCGCGCCCCCAGCGGCAGAAAACCGTCTCGGATATAGAGTTCCGTCAGCGGATCGCGCAGCAGATCGGCCAGGCCATCCAATGTGTTGAATTCCAGCGCCGTGTGCAGGACTCGATCCAGTGTCTCCGGGTCCATGTAACCCTTGAGCAGGTAATCCAGGGCGCCATGGCCCAGGCTCTCTGCCGCATAACTTTTGTCCGCGACGTCGGTAAATACGATCAGCGGCACCGCGGGCGCCGAGCGATGTATCCGCCGAACCACCTCCATGGGTTCAGGATGTGCCAGGGAAAGATCAAGAAGGATCACTTCTGGATTGACGATTTCGAGCGTGGCGATCAGGATCGCGATCGAGGAGACCGCGGTCAATTCCAGGCTTTTTCCGACTTCGGAAAAGAGCGCGCGCAACGCTGTGCTGCCTTCTCGGGCATCGCCCTCCGCCACCAGGACTCGTAGTACCTTGCCGTTCATGCCCATGCCTTCATTCCCGCCGGGACTCGCGGAGACGAGACATTTCGCGCTTCAGGAAACCTGCGGCATTCGAATCCGGTGACAATCCACCCCATGCGGCGCTTCATCGCGGGTCAACTCGGCTCACGAGACTGGAGAGGGCAGTCCTCTGGACACTTCACTATCTGGAAGGGGGTTTCTCTATTTTGACGCAGCGGCAATAGGAGTCAAGCAAAGTTCGCCGCGAGTTGCGGAATTACTACGGGTGCCTCGTTCGAATCGTCGAGCGGCGCAGCAAAAAGGCCGTCAACCCGGAAAGCAAGCCCGCCGCGATGATCTCGCCTTCCCATACGATGCCCGTTGCGAGAACCTGCGCGGCCGGCGCGCCGAACGGCGCGAGCAGCACTACCAGCGCCGCTTCGCGCACTCCGATCCCGCCCTGCGTGATCGGAATCACCGCCGCAATTTTCGCGAGCGGCCACGCAAAAAGCCACACGCGCAACGGGAGCGTCAAGCCGCAGGAAACGCTGAGCAGCGCGGTGAGCAAAACATAGGTGCCTTGAACGGAGACTCCGAGCAGCCAACCGATCAGCAGCCGGTGCGGCCGGCGCGCGATGGAACGCACCGCGTGCCGAAGTTGCCCAAGTCTCCGGCGGAAACGAACCGAACGGCCGCGCAACAGCGGCCGGTGCAACACCAACACCAGCGAAAGAAAAAGCGCCGCGCCCAAAAAACACGCCAGGAGCACGCGCCGCGCGGGCGCCTGCAGCGGAACCGGAAGCGAACCGGGAAGCAGAATCAAGCCGAGCGAAATGAGCGTGAGGTGAGCGCTCACATCGAGAAAACGGTCGGCGAGATTTCCGGTAATCACCGCGGCGGGACGCGGGCTGCGCGAAATGCCGACGGCGAGGCGGGCGACGTCGCCGCCGATAATCGAGGGCAGGAAGAGCGCACCGAAAAGCCCGCTGGTGTAGCACTGCGCGCTGGCGGCGAAGCTGAGCTGGGCGCCGGCGGAATTCACCACCGTGTGCCACTTGACGATGCCGCCGGTCAGGGCGATCAGGTAAATGAAGAGCACCGCGAGAAAACGCGTCAGCGGAACGTGCGCCAATGCGCTGCGGAGCGGCGCGAGCGGCAGCAGATAAATGAGCAGCCCAAGGACCAGCGCGGCCGCCGCCCATCTTGCGAAGAGAAACAGCCAGCCGCGCCAGGAGTTTTGCGATGGTCCAGCGGCGCTCATGAGCGGGTTGGCGTTTTCACGGGTAACGAATCAGGCGCCGAAGATCTCGTTAATTTTTCCCGCCAGGGTGAAGTCGTAATCGCTGAGGCCTTTTACGCTGTGCGTATTCAGGTCAATGACCACCTTGTTCCAGACGTTGCACCATTCCGGATGGTGATTCATCGCCTCGGCGACCAGCGCAACGCGCGTCATATTGCCGAACGCGGCGACAAAATCCTTGCACGCAAATTCGCGGTGCAGCTTGCCGTTCGCGATGCTCCATCCTTTTGCTTTGGGAAGCAGCGCGGCAATTTCCGCGTCGGAAAGTTTTTTTGCAGGCATGGCGAAGACCTCCGGGACCGGCTTCGGTCTGACCAAGCCATTATGCGGCTCCAGCCGTGCGCCAGCAACAAGCCAAACACCCAAATTTGATTGCGTGATCCTCGAATGCGGCGTTTCCACGTTGAATGAAGTGGCGAATTCCATTATCGTAGGGGTTTCTTCTGACGGGAAAATGCGCGGTGTGCGCTTGCACCGCAAAGAGATGGAGAACGACGTGAAAAAAAAGATTCGCGCCATCCAGTATGGTGTCGGGCCAATCGGCGCATCCATTGCCAAGCTGATGCGGGAAAAGCAGGCGATTGAAATCATTGGCGCGATCGATTCGGATCCGGCCAAGGCAGGCCGCGACCTGGGAGAGGTGGTCGGCGCCAAGGATGCGCCGTGGGGCGTGACAATTTCCGCGGACGCCAAGGAAGTGCTCGGGCAGGCGGCGGACGTGGTGATCCACTCGACGTCGTCGTCGCTGCCGAAGGTGATGGACCAGTTGCTCGCTTGCCTGGAAGCTGAGTCGTGCGTCGTTTCGACCTGCGAGGAGCTTTCGTATCCGTACCGCACGCATCCGGAACTCGCGGCCACGCTGGACAAAGCTGCGAAAGAGTGGGGCGTGGCGCTGGTGGGCACGGGTGTGAATCCCGGCTTCGTGATGGACAAGCTGGTGGTGACGCTGGCGGCGGTTTCGCAGCGGATCGAGCACGCCAAGGCGCTGCGCGTCGTGGATGCCTCGAAGCGGCGGCTGCCGCTGCAGCTCAAAATTGGCGCGGGCATGGCGGTCGAAGACTTCCGCACGCAAGTGATCGAAGGATTGATCAAGCATGTGGGCTTGCCGGAGTCGGTGGCGATGGTGGCAGACAGCTTGAATCTGCCGGTGGATGAAATTACGGAATCGATCGAGCCGGTAGTGGCGAAAGAGCGCGTGCAAACGGAATACCTGACGGTGGACCCCGGGCAGGCGGCGGGCGTGCACCAGATTGCGCGCGGCCTCGCGAAAGACGGCAAAGAACTGGTGCATCTGGAGCTGCAGATGTACGTCGGTGCCAAGGATCCCGCCGACACGATTACATTGACCGGCCATCCAAACATCAGCCTGACCATTCCCGGCGGAACGCACGGCGATATCGCCACGGCATCGGTCGTCGTGAATTCGATCCCCGCGATCCTCGACGCTCCCGCGGGATTGCGCACCTCGCGGGATTTGCCCATCGGCTTTTTCTCCCCGAATGCGAGGCCGTGAAAAGAACGGTAACAGAAACCACTAAACCAGAAAGAGAGGGCGAGATGGGTATGAGCTGCAGGGCGGGACGGACTTCACGACGAGAATTTTTACAGGCGGCGACGGGATTGGCGGGCGGGGCGGTATTGAGCGGGCTATGGCCGGAGACACTACTCTGGGCGGCGGGGCGGGGCGCGGCGCAGCAAGCGGCACCCGCCGCGGACCCACTTGCCGCCATCCGGGCGCAGATGGGAAGCACGCCGATTCAGGCCCAGAAGCTCGCCGACCATCTCACGCTGCTCAGCGGGCCGGGCGGAAACGTGGTAGTGCTGAACGGCGGGGACGGCAAAGTGGTTGTGGACACCTTTGTTCAACCGGCATGGGCGAAGTTCAAGGAGACGCTCGACGGGCTGGGCGCAGCGCCGGTGAAGATAGCGATCGATACGCACTGGCATTTTGACCACACGGATAACAACGCCGCGTTGCGCGCCGCCGGGGCGACGATCCTGGCGCACGAGAACACCAAGAAGCGCATGAGCGAACCGCACGACCTGCAGCCGATGGGCCTGCATTTTGCGGCTTCACCGGCCGATGCTTTGCCCCAGCAAACCTTCGCGAAAACCCACAAGCTGGAGGCCAACGGCGAGAGCCTGGCGCTGGCGTATATTCCGTCGGCGCACACGGACACGGACATTTATGTCCATTACGAGAAGGCAAACGTGCTGCACGCGGGAGACGTTTTCTTCAACGGGTTTTATCCGCTGATCGACGGCGGGACCGGGGGAAAGATCAACGGAATGATTGCGGCGAACGACCGCATCCTCGCGCTAGCCGACAAAGAGACGCGGATCGTGCCCGGGCACGGGCCGCTGGGGAACAAAGCGGACTTGACGAAATTCCGCGACATGCTGGTCACCGCGCAAGACCGCGTGCAGAAGTTGAAGTCCCAGGGCAAGACCGCGCAAGAAGCTGCCGCCGCGAAGCCGTTCGCCGATCTCGATCCCGAGTGGGGCAAAGGGTTCTTGAATAGCGACGTTTTCGTGCAGGTCGTTTATTTGACGCTTTGAGAAGGCGGAGATGCTGGGCTAAAGCCCGGCGCTAGTCGCATGGTGCGCACCGATTACTGCCAGAGAGGGAGGGGACGGCGGGCGAGGAGGGCTTCGGCGGCCCATTTGCCGAGGTAGACGGAGAGAGCGACGCCGTGGCCGTTGTAGCCGCTGAGGACCATCACTTTTTCACTTCGGGGATGGCGGCGGAAGACGGGACGCATTCCTTTGGTCAAAAGAATCGGGCCAGCCCAGCGGTGCGTGATGCGCACGGACGCGAGAGCAGCGTGCAAATGGCGGACGCGCGCCTCGAGCCAGCGGAGGCGCAAGGCGGTTTCGCCCTTGCGGACATCAAAGCGGTACAAATTGGGCGGCGCGCTTTTGCGGGAGCGGGTACCGGCGGGATTGCGGAAAAGCGAAGCGAAAGAGGCAGGCATGGGGACGAGGCCAGCGCCGAAAATGACGCCATTGGTTTCGAGCAAGCGCCCCCACAAATAGGGAAGATCGACGGTGTAAAACGGGCGGCGAGAAGAGAGGCCGACGGCCTTGAGCTGCTCGGCAGAGAGCGGCGCGGTGGCAAGCGCCAAGGTGAGTTTCGGCTCGGCGGCGCGGCGCAGGCCGGACAATTCCAGGGACAAGGCGTTGGTGGCGAGAAGGACTTCCCCGGCGCGGATTTCTTTTTGCCGAATGCGGCCGCGAATGTTGCAGCGGACGTGCAGGCGCGACGGGTTCGAGAAGTCTATGGCGTCAACGTGGGCGTGCTCGATGATCTGCGCGCCGGCGTTTTCCGCAGCGCGCGCGAGACCGGCGACGACTTTACCGGGATCCACGGCGCCGCCGGGAACAAGGCGGACGACTTTCAGGTCGCCGGAATCATTCCAAAAGATTGGTGAATTTTTTCCGACAGGGCCGGAACCTTCGGTCGCGGGAGTGGAGCGGCCAAGCTCCCAGACGCCGGGAAGCGTCAAGCGGGCATCGATGCGGAGAGCGCGGAGAATTTTCTTGTAGCCGGCGAAAACGTCGCCGAGTCCGGTGAGCTGGCCGGCGGCGGTTTCCGCGAGCGCGAGGCCGCCGGTGCGGGCGCTGGCGCCTTCGCCGAGCGAGGCCGATTCGAGAAGAAGGACGGAGCGCTCAGGCGCAATCCTGCTCAACCAAGCCGCCGCGGAAAGGCCCGTGAAGCCACCGCCAACAATGGCGAAATCCACATGGTCCGGGAGTGCGCGCGGCGCGGGGCGAAAATCAACGCTCCAGGGCGGCGCGCCCCAGGGATGGGATTTGCGAGGCATGGCATTCCTTTGATGCGAAGAGAAAGCAAAGCGTGAGGCGCGCAGGGAGCGATGCACGGAGGCTTACGCGAAGGGGAAATGAGAGCCAGAAGAGCCCGTGCCAGCCCTTCGGCGCGGTTAAGAGTAAAGAGGCGGCCTGTACATTGCTAAGAATGCGGGTCAGCGGCGCATGCCGGTGCCAATGACGATTTCGAGCGGCATGTTCAATTCCTTGCCGTTCCAGAATTTACGGAGCGCTGCAAGAATTTCCGCGACGGCCACGGCTTTTTTTTCGGGGCTGAGCTGCGCGATCAGCGGGCGGAAGGGCGCGGCCACTTCGCTGAACTGTTCCCAGTATTCCTCGGGCGTTCCGGCCCAATGCCCGTTGACGATCCGATCTTCCTCGTGAACATTGCAGAATCCGGTGGCATCGAGCGCGTGGCGGAGGCGGTCGCGTTCGCCAAACATGAACATACTCGGCCCATCGGGATCGGGAGGCGGCGGTGGCACGGGAACGTGTTTCAGCACGATGCCAGCGGTGGTGGTGAAGAAGGGCTGTTCCTTCTTGCCCCAGGCAACGAATGCGGCGCGCCCGCCTGGCTTCAGCACGCGGAAGCATTCACGCAAGGCCTTGGCTAGATCCGGGAAAAACATGATTCCGAAACGGCAGGTGAGAACGTCGTAGGAGCTGTCCGGAAAAGGAAGCGACTCGGCGCTGGCCTCATGGAATTCGATGTTGGTAATGCCTTTTTTGCGCGCGAGCTCTTCGGCGAGCGAGATCATGCCCGGGCCAAGATCGGTGGCCGTGACACGGCCGGATGGCGCAACTTTCTCGGCAATGGTAAGCGAGGGATCACCGACGCCGCTGGCGAGATCGAGAACGCGGAGGCCGGGACGAAGCTGGGCGGCCTCGAGAATGGCTTCGGTCGCGCCGCGCGTGAAAGAGGCGATGTGCGCATGCCACTTGCGCCACGCGGCCACGGTCGTATCGCCGGTCCACTCTTGGCGAAGATGCTCGCGAAATTTCTGGATTTTCGCCGGATCGGGCGCGCTCATCGGTTACCTCCACGGCGGGCGAGTATATCAGAGTGAATGAGTGGATTGCGGCACGAAACGAATGGAGATGGGATCGCCGGGCGCGAGATGGAACAGGATTTCTTCGCCGGGTTCAATCCAAATCGGCGGAATGATGGAACCGGCGATGATGATTTGTCCGGCTTGCGGGGTTTCGCCGAAAACCCCGAGCAGGTTGGCGACATGGCTCACGATGCCGATCAATTCACCGGTCAAAGCTTGCAGAGCCTGAGGACCGTTGATGTTGGCGATTGCGACGCCGTTTCGGAGGACGCGGCACGCGAGGCCGTCTAGAACGCCGCCCGCGCGGCCGAAATCGTTGCCGCCAAGGATGACGTGGCGCTGATAGATGTTGCAGGCGAGCGTGCCTTCGACATCATCGGAAGGATGATCCACGTCGGCGAGTTCGATGGCGGGACCTAAACCCGCGATCGCGGCGATAGCCGTGGGGCGGTCCGAACCCGCGGGCAAATCTTTGCCAAGATACACGGCAATCTCCGGCTCCGCGGCCGGTTTTTTCCAATTCGAAAGAGAGAGCGTCGAACCAGAGGGAAGAAGCGCGCGATCGGTGAGAAAACCGACCAGCGGGGCGTTGATGCGAAGACGCTCCAGCGCGGCGGGGCCGCCGAAGGCGAGTTTCCAGCCGAGGGGTTTGTGTCCGGCGCTGAGGAGTTCGCGGCGGAGACGAAGTTGCGCGGCCATGCCCCGCGCGATGCGAGGATCGTCCCAGGCGGGAGTTGTCATTGAAAGGCCATGCGCTGCGTCAGTAGCCTTCGGGCGGAATTTCGTAGCCGGCGGCTTCGAGCGAGCCGGCACCGCTCCAGCCCCAGACCAACACGACGTCCTCCTTGCCCGTATTGTCGAAACCATGCCAGTGGCCGCGCGGCGTGAAAATCACGTCGCCCTGGCCGGAGGGCTCGCGGCCGGTGTCCGTATAGATGAAGCCGCTGCCTTTGATCACGATGAAAAATTCGTCGGCGTTAGGATGGCGATGCTTGTCGTGGCGTGCGCCGGGCGGAAGAACCGTCCAGCCGATGAGGAGTTTATCCGAACCGGCGGTTTTTTGATCGATGAGGAACTGGACCTGCATGTTGATCCAGCCTTCATCGCGCGAGAGCCCGCCGACGTGCGGGACATCTCGGAGATTGGTGCGGTACGGTTTCATTTCGACATTCCTCCCAAGCGGCGGTAAACCTCGTAGACGGTTACAAAATCGTGCTCCTCGAGGCCCAGGCCTCGGCAAGCGTTGAGCATTTCGTTGGCGGCCGCGCCAAGCGGAACCGGAACGCCCATCTTCCGGCCAAGATCGAGGGCCAGCAGCATATCTTTTTGCTGGAGGTTCACGTTGCCGTACGTGGCGTCGGAAATGTGCCCTTCGAGGATGAGCGGCGCTCGGTAGTTGATGACCGGAGAGGCCACTACGCTTTTGAGAAAAGCGTCCACGGCCACTTCGCGAGGCACTCCGCCTTTTTCCGCAAGCGCGATGCCCTCGCAGAAGCCGATGACTTCGATCACCAGCGTCATGTTGAGAGCGACCTTCAGCTGCACCGCCAAGCCTTGCGCGCCGATGTAGGAGACCTTGGGACCGATGGCGAGCAAGACCGGCAGGACGCGTTCGAACGCGGCTTTGTCGCCTCCCACCATGAGCGAAGCATTGCCCTTCCCAAGCGTAAGAGTGGTTCCGGAAATCGGCGCGTCCATCATGATCAAGCCGGCTTTGGCGAACTCCGCGGCCACGGCGCGGCTGCCGTCCGGGTCAATGGTGCTCATATCCAGGTAGACGGCGTCTTTTCGCAAGCCGGCGATGATTCCATTTTCTCCGAGGGCGAGGGCCCTGACGGCGGCGGAGTCGGTGACGATGGAAAAAACGATTTCCGCGTCGCGGGCTGCTTCGCGGGGAGTGTCCGCCCAAAGCATGCCGAGCTTGAACATGGCCGCGGCTTTTGCTTTGGTGCGGTTCCAGCCGGTCACGGTGTGTCCGGCGGCAATCAGACGAGGAACAATGGCCTGGCCCATGTCGCCAAGACCGGCAAACCCAATTTTCAAGCAACACCCCCTTTTAGACGTGGAAGACGCTGAAGAAATTTACCGCGTGTCATCCGTCACTTTTTCCAGAATTTCATGACGGCGGAATAGTCGAGATCCTCCTTGGCGGCGCCTTTCACGTAGCTGTAAGTTTCGCGGGCCGCGGCGGTGGCGGGAAGAGCGACGCCGAGCAGATTGGCGAGGTCGAGGGCGAGCCCAAGATCCTTGTGCATGAGGCGAAGAGGAAAACTCGGGACGTACTCGCCTTTCAAAAGATTGGGCGCCTTCACGTCGAGGACGCCGGAGCGGGCCATGCTGGATTGCAAGACTTCAACAAGTTTTTCTCCCTGAAGGCCCGCGCCGGTGACGAGGGCAAGGGCCTCGGCGAGCGCGTCCACTTGCAGTGCAAGAATGAGGTTCATCGCGAGCTTGATGGTTTGGCCGGCGCCGTGAGGGCCGAGGTGAAACCATTTTTTGCCCATCACGCCGAGGATGGGTTCGGCGTCCTTTAGAGTCGCGGCGTCACCGCCGACCATGAAGAGAAGCTCGCCTTTTTTGGCGCCCCAGTCGCCGCCGGTGACGGGCGCATCAAGGAAGCGCGCGCCGCGTTCGGCGCAGGCGGCGGCAATTTTGCGGGCGAGAGCAGGAGAGATGGTGCTCGAGTCGATGTAGGTGCTGCCGCGCTTGAGCGATTGCATCGCGCCGCCGGGGCCCCAGAGAACTTGTTCGAGGGCGGGAGGATCGCTGACGATGGTAAAGAGAAAGTCGGAAGCGGCGGCGGCTTCCTGCGGGGACTTTGCGAGGCGTGCGCCGGCGGCGACAAGTTCTTCGGCGCGCGAGGCGGTGCGGTTCCAAACCGTCACCGCGTAGCCGGCTTTCAAAAGGTTCATGCTCATGGGACGGCCCATGAGGCCAAGTCCGATAAATCCGATCGCGGGTTTCAAGAGAGACCTCCTCGAATGCGCTGGGCGCAAACTGCGTTCCTATTTTGCTCAATTCGAGGAGATGATTGTAGCCGAATTGCGGCGAGGACGCAGCGAAGAGGAACTCGGAGTAGCGCGGCTATTTCAGAGGCGCTCGTTTATATTCCGATTGCGCTGCCGGGTTGTGAAGAAATTGCAAAAATATGAATTCAGGGGAAGCGCCTCCGATGTAAGCTGGCGAGACACCATGAGTGCACAATGGGCAATGATGGAAGTCCCCGCCGTGTTGTTTGTGGCGAGCGTCATTCGCTCGGCGTTTGGGTTTGGAGAGGCTTTAATAGCCGTGCCCTTGCTGGCTCTGGTGCTGCCAGTCGAGGTGGCGGCGCCAGTCGCCGTGCTCGTCTCGATCACGGTTGCATTTATCGTCGTGGTGCAGGATTGGCGGCATATTCATGTGCGGAGCGCAGGGTGGCTGTTGCTTTTCACACTGGCTGGTATTCCCTTAGGGCTGCTGCTTTTGAAGACCGTTGCCGAACCGATCGTCAAAGCAGCTCTGGCGGTCGTGATCATGGCGTTCGCGATCTTCTCCTTGCTCGGCCGCGGGCGGCATGAGCTCAAGAATGACCGTTGGGCTTGGCTATTCGGATTTAGCGCGGGCGTGCTGGGAGGCGCTTACGGAATGAATGGCCCGCCGCTGGCGATCTACGGCTCGCTTCGCAAGTGGTCTCCCAGCCACTTTCGAGCGACTTTGCAGGGATATTTTCTTCCAGCGAGTCTCATCGGCATGCTCGGCTACCGGCTTGCTGGTCTCTGGACTCCGATTGTGAGCCGGTTCTATCTGTTGTCCTTGCCCGGCGTCGTTTTGGCGGTTTTTCTGGGGCGCATGATCAATCGGCGCGTGAATACCCGCCAGTTTCTTTTCTTTATCCATGTGGGCCTGATCCTCGTCGGTGCGGTCTTGCTTATGCAGGCCGTTGCGAGACACGGGGGCGCTTCGGTCCGCTAGCTGAAATGCGTAAACACTCGAAGCCGCTAAAATCCCTTTGAGGTTTTCCAGGTTTCGCAAGTTTTGCCTGCCCAGGCAGTTGGACTCGTTCCCTCCAACGACAGGCGCAGAGTTCCCTCTCGACGGCTGACATGACTCACTCAAAAGGTGACAGAGTGCAGTCATCCGCTTAGCCTTAAGTGAAGAGTTGTGTGATCTCCCTTAACGAGAGCCAGCTTGGCGGTAACACTCGCCTAAAAGCGATCAAGAAAATTCAAACTGTTAAATCGAAGCAGCCAGTTTCACTGGTTCATTTCGACTGCAACGATTCGATGTATTCCGTCAGATTGTGAATTCGCAGTTGAACCTGAGCCGGTTCGGTTCCCCGAGAGTACGAGGAGCCGAGCAAACGCCCCCAGACCGGCATGTCCCTTGTGCCATGGGCAGGCGTGGATGTTCCGAACCGCAATACGGCGGCCACGTGATCGGAGGGAAATTTTCCATTATTGTTTTTGGCCAGCGTGGTCAAGTCGGACGGCGCTACCTTGAATTCAGAAGCTGCTGGACCGCCTCCCTTTCCATCTTTCCCGTGACAGACGGCGCAATATTCCACATACATTTCCTCGCCAGAATAGGCCGAGGTGGTTTTCATCGGAACTTTCTTAATGACTTTCTTTTGTGCTGTCCCGGAAGCTGGTTCCTGCGACCGTGCCGCAAGACCGAAACCCAGGACAAGGACCACTCCTACAAGACCGAGCCGCTTCATGACTAACCTCCTCGTATTGCTTCGCAATTCTGTGGATTGGGAAGGTGCCGATGGGCTAAGGACGGGCCCTCGCATATTCAAAACTCTTCGTTGATGGAATGCTGTGACCTGAGTCACAGGCATGGCTCTCAACAGCACCAAAGCCAGAGCCTCTAAGAAGCTGCAGCCAACTCAACGGTTCGGAAAAGATGTGCTCGCAAAGATCAGCAAAGCCGGGCAGTACCACGCACACCGGCCATTCGCACATGCGACCGGGAAGCAGTACCTAGAACGCCGTTTTGCGGAACGTGGGTTTGGCGAAGCCCGGAGCGTGTTCCACAAACGTAAGGCCGGCTTTCCGGACACCGGGATGCGGCCGAGGTTTGTTCGGGGGTCAGGCGGTTTTAGGGCGCTGAGGAAGAGGGAGGAGGCTGGAGGCGCCGCCCGCGGAAGCGCGAGCAGCGGCGCTGCGAGGTTCATCGCCGGTGTTGGATGGAGGAGCTGCTTCTGGCGCGGCTTTGGGCGCGAGGCTGGCGGAGGCTGCGTTCGCGGAAGCGCCGGAATCCGGCTTTTCTTCGATGCGGAGGAGATATTGGTAGGGGATTTCCCAGCGAAAGTGCTTGTGCTGGCCGCGCTGTTCGAACTGCTGTTCGAGGAAGATGGAGCGGCCGGAATCGGCGACGAGGGTGCCGGATGCCGGCAGAATGATATCGCCGGCGCGATATTGCACCTCCACCCTGCGCCCGAGAAAGGCCGAATAGCGAGCCATCCTGTTCCTAGTGTCAGCGTTGGGTAGTAATAGGGTCAATAGTACGGAAGGACCCCCCTGCAGAAGGGTGTGGAAAAGCGCTGGAAGAGCGAATGGGGATGGCGCGAGCAAAATGGCTGAGCGAATCCTTGACTTTTGCGCGGGGCGGGATATTGTCGGCGTTCCGGGATTGTAGTCCGGAACGGGAGAATAGCGAATGAAGCGTAAATTATCTGGACTGATCCTGCTGTGCCTCGCAGCGCTGGTGCCTTTGCATGCGCAAGTGCTGAAACCAACGGGGAAAACGATCATAGTGAAAGCGGCGCGGATGTTTGACGGGAAGAGCGATGCGCTGGTGAAGCCGGGGATGGTGGTGGTCACGGATGGAAAAATCACGGCTGTGGGAGCTGGCGCAACAGTTCCCGCGGGAGCCGAAGTGATCGACCTGGGAGACGCGACGCTGCTGCCGGGATTTATTGACGCGCACACGCATCTGACGATGATGTACCGCGAGGATTATGCCAGGGCCATGCTGGACGGGCTGCAAAAACCGATCCCGGAAATGGCGCTGGATGCGAGCGTGAACGCGCGCGTCACGTTGATGGCCGGATTCACGACGGTAAGAGACGTGGGCTCGCGCGACTATCTGGATGCGGGAATGCGGAATGCGATCAATCGGGGAGTGGTGCCGGGGCCGCGGATGCTGGTGGCGGTGCACGCGATCGGGGCGACAGGCGGGCATTGCGACGAGACAGGATTTCGCGAAGGAGCCCTCGGCAAGGAAACCGGGCCGGAAGAAGGCGTGATCAATGGCGCCGATCAAGCGCGGCAAGCGGTGCGGCTGGCGCATAAATACGGCGCGACAGTCATCAAGACGTGCGCGACGGGCGGCGTGCTTTCCCTGGCGGACGCGGTGGACACGCCGCAACTGACGCAGGAAGAGCTGAACGCGATCGTGGACGAGGCGCACGCGCTGAAGTTGAAGAGCGCGGCGCACGCGCACGGAGCAGAAGGAGCGAAGCGCGCGATACGCGCGGGAATCGACTCGATCGAGCACGGATCGTTTCTCGACGACGAAGCGCTGGACATGATGAAGCAGCGGGGAACGTATTACGTGCCAACGCTGATGGCGGTGCAGGGGCTTACCGAGCAGATCCAGAAGGGCGTGCCGATTCCTCCGGCGATTCTGGTGAAAGCGAACGCTGCCATCGCGTCCGTTCACCAGACGTTTCAGAAAGCCTTGGCCAAGGGCATCAAGATCGGACTGGGCACGGATGCCGCTGTTTATCCTCACGGACGCAACGCCGAAGAGTTTCACCAGATGGTGGACCTGGGGATGAAACCCATCGCCGCTTTGAAAGCGGGAACATCGGCGGACGCGGAGCTGCTGGGCCTGTCGAACCAGATCGGAACGCTGGAGGCGGGGAAGCTTGCGGATGTGGTTGCGGTGCCGGGCGATCCGGTGGAAAACATCCGGCAGACGGAGCATGTGCTTTTTGTGATGAAAGAAGGCGTGGTCTACAAGAATGAACGCGGAGGAGCATCGCACTGAGCTGGAATAAACCTAACGGCCCGGGAGTTGTCACGGCTAACTCCCGGGGTGGACAGTGAAAGGAACTCTTCTCATGCCGGAACTGAACGAAACGGTGGCTTCCGGGCTGGTTGCGTATTACGAGTACGTAGCAGCGCAGTTGCACAAGTGGGCGGACCCGCTTTCGAACGAACAGTTCTGGCGCAAGCCTTATCCATACGGAAACAGCGTGGGACACCTGGTGCTGCATATGACGGGCAACCTGAACTACTACATCGGTGCGCGCATCGCGGAAACGGGATACGTGCGCGACCGTGACCGCGAGTTCACTGAGAAACAGCCGCCGCATAAAGAGGAAGCGTTGCGGGCCTTCGACCGAACGATCGCGATGGTGGCGGCGACGATTCGAAAACAGGGCGCGGAGGACTGGGGAAAGGCGTACACCGCGGAGCGGGAACCCGAAGCGAAGGACCGCTTCCATATTTTCGTGCGCTGCGCGGGGCATGCGTATCATCACGTAGGGCAGATGGTGTATCTGGCACGAGAGTTAGCGAGAAGCTAAGGCCAGAACACAACGCTGGTTTAACGCAAGTGGGCTGATCACAGCAGGAGCAATCGCCCACTCCCGCGGCGGTACCAATAGCATGAACAGGGCATGACATCTTCCGCAGAACACCCAACCAGAATGACGGCTCCGGAAACTTTTCGCGGGTGGCTGCTCGCGCTAGGAGTTTCCCTGGGAACGGCGCTGCTAGTGGTTTCACCGTTTTTCTGGCTGGGAAATGCCTCCGGGCACGACATTGCATTTCATGCGTCGTCGTGGCTGGATGCCGCCGGACAGTGGAGAGAAGGGATCCTTTTTCCACGGTGGGCGGAGTGGGCGAATTATGGCTTTGGCGAACCGCGATTCATCTTTTACCCGCCGCTGTCGTGGATGATTGGGGCGGCGCTGAGCTTTGCAACGCCTCCGAATGCCGCGCTGGCGGTTTTCATTTTCCTGACGCAAACGTTGGCGGGAATTTGTTCGTTTGCGCTGGTGCGGCGCTTTCTGCCGCGAGGCGCCGCGCTGGCTGGAGGCGCGTGCTATGCGGCGAATCCGTATGCGTTGCTGGTTATCTACATGCGCAGCGATTTTGCGGAGTTGCTGGCGTGCGCGGTGATGCCGGTGATGGTGCTAGCGGCGCTGGAGTTGAGCGGGCTGGTGGCCGATTGCAGGCGCTCGGCGGCGCGGGTGGCAGCGTTCTTCGCGGTGGCGTTCGCGGTGGTGTGGCTGTCAAACGCACCGGCCGGGGTTATGGCGAGCTACAGCGTGGCCCTCGTTTTTTTGTGGGCCGCGTACACGGAAAAATCCTGGCGGCCGCTGTTGCGCGGCGCGGGCGGATTGGCGCTGGGTTTTGGGGTGGCGTGTTTTTATCTTTTGCCGGCCGCTTACGAGCAACGCTGGATCAATATCGCGCAAATACTTTCGTCGGGATTGCTGCCAGCGCAGAATTTTCTCTACACGCAAACCGCAGATGTGGAACACAACTTGTTCAACTGGATCGCCTCGAACATAGCCGTCCTGATGATGGCAATGACGGCGATCGCCGCGGTCTCAGTCCGCCACGCGACGGCAGCGGAAGAAGATGACGGCGAAAGAAAGAAGCTGTGGCGCGTATTGCTGCTGCTATCGGCGGCGGCTGCGTTCCTGATGATCCGCCCGAGCGTGATTTTCTGGGAACACTTGCCGAAGCTGCGATTTTTGCAGTTTCCGTGGCGATGGACGGCGATGCTTGCGGTGCCGTTTGCATTTTTTCTAGCGGCTGCGATCGGGCGACGGCGCACGGGATGGATCTGGGGCATGGCGGTATTTGCCATCGTGGGCGGGACGGCCACGTATCTCGTGCAAAAGGCCTGGTGGGATAAGGAAGACATCCCGGTGCTGCGGAAAGCGATTGCGAACGGCCAGGGCTTTGAGGGCACCGACGAATACGATCCGATCGGCGACGATCACTACAACTTGCCGGAAAAAGCACCGCGAGTGGAGATTCTCCCAGCTGAAAAATCGGAGGGACACGCGCCGACAGCCAGAATTGAAATCGAGCGATGGACCGCGGAGGAAAGAGATGTGCGCGTGACATCAAAGGAGCCATTGCGAGTAGCGCTGCGGCTGCTGGATTATCCGGCGTGGCGAGTGGCGGTAAACGGTACGACCGTGACGCCGGAGCACGCCGAGACAACGGCTCAAATCATCCTGCCGCTGTCCCCGGGGAGGCAACGAATCACGGTAAAGTTTGTGCGCACGCCGGATCGGACTTTGGGAATTGCCATTTCCGTTCTGGCAGCGATGACACTTCTTGCACTCTTAAAGGCCGGCGGCCTGCCTCTTCTACTAACGAATCCCTGAACAGGGGCGCGGGATTGGGAGCTTTGGGTGTGAAATAGTTTGTCCAGGAGCGGCACTATTCTAAATTCGCTTTACCATACCACGAGTCTTTAGAGGTGGTGCACCATCGGACCTTTGATTTTCAGTCGCGACTCCGAGCTTCGTAAGATATTGAAACCACGGGCCTTAATACCTACCTTGCGAAGGTAGTCGATAATTTCCAGAGAATCTCCTACAACTTTTTGATTCACCTGTGAATTGCTCTTTGCAATAGTTCGCACCTGCGTGTTCCTGTCGACTTTTTTTTGGGTCTTTTTCTTTTTCATCGCGTCACGCTCCCGCTCACTTCCTATCCGATTGGAACCAACATATCCGCAGTGTGGAGAGCTCCTTTTGCCCGGATCGTTACAAGATAGTTTTCCAAAAGCTCGTAGTAATTATCTAGCGCAGTTTCAATGTCCGGGTTTTCGTCAATGTCTTCAATCCGCAATTTCAAATCGCGCTTGAGGACTTGCATTGATATTCCACGGCTGTGACTATACCACTTATCTGTGTCACAGAGTTTATTGCCGATTTCCTCCGCGCGCTGTTTCTTCATCTTTGCAGTCACGCGGCGGCGGTGGGTCTGAGTTCTCTTCCAATTCTTGAACTTATACTTCACCAACCATGCCTTCAACAACTCCACGGATAGTTTCTTTGCCTGTTCATAGCTGAAAAGCTCAGCGGCGTCAAAATTCTGGATGAAAAATGCCGCTTCCGCCGATGTCAGTTTTCCATCCTTGGACTTTTGCACTAGCTCCTCATATTTTGCAAGGTATCCAAGAGCAGGGATGAGACCTTCGCGACCATCTCGCCGCTCTACTTGAGGGTCAATCGGACCTAGCGTCGAAAAGTAATTCATCCATATTTCATCACCCGCCATCACTAGCACTGTTCCGGCTGACATGGCCTGATTAGGTACCATAAATGCAACCCATGAATAGTGCTTGCGAAAAATGTTGGCCATGCGTTCGGCAGTTTCAATGTATCCGCCAGGGGTCTGAAGGACGACCGTCAATCGACGCCGCCTAGGTCCTATTTTAACGCGGTGCTCAATGGCCTGCCGGATAAATTGGTCTACAGGCGGTTGAATCGGTCCCCACCAAGTCAAAACGTGAGAATTCATTACTTTCTCTAAATCAGCAGCATTTTTCTTGAGCTGCTCGCTGACTAGGAGATTCGCGGATCGATGAGAGGTTTTCGTCGCCATTAGTGCCCCTTCCATCTGGCTTGAGCGGCTTTGCGGGCTACTTCACTACGCTCCGTGGAAGTCATGGTTTCCAAGCGACGTTTGCCGCCCTTCTTACCCCCTTTTCTTCCAAGCTCGGCCATGAGCAATGATATTTGGGCCTTTGTTGGAAGTTCGATAATACTGTTGTCTAGTGTCGTTTCGCTAACTAAACGATGCGCGAGCTGATTTAACTCACTGCGCCGCTTAGATTGCTTAATCCGCTTTGGCATGCTCTTATGATGGCATACTAAAGCGGCTTTTGCAAGTTGGGATCCATTCAAATCAGCCTCCTTCCCAAACTTCTTATAAGGGTTTGGCCATGGGTACCCCACCCCCGGGCGTTTTTGCCAAAGAGTGCAGAATTGAATGAAAACAAAGAAGTTCGTCTAAGCGGGGGTGCAAAAGAGTGGATAAGAATGTGATTCCAAGACACTTACAAACCCAGTCTTTTCCTATAGAGGCAAAAGAGTGCGGAAGTGCTTCATTCCGTGAGACATAGATGGCGGCATTCCCGATGTTCGTTTTACCGAAGGTGATCGACTATGCCCCACCCCTATGTTTTTCATAAGTGTTGATTCTAAAGAAAGTTAAAGTTGTTTATTTTGTTACACTTTTGTAAGTGTTGATTCTAGATAGCTTAGCGCAGGATGGCTCTACCGACGGGCAAGAGCGGAAGAGTACGAAAGTGGAAGAAACCGAACGACTTGGCCGGAATGTGCCGCGCCGAAAATAAAAAAGCGGCAGATGTGCTGCCGCAATCGAAGAGATTCCACACGCTTACCCGATAGGTACATTAACAAATAAAGTATGGGTGGTCAAGAAGTATTTTATACAGCTGTAGATTAAAATTGAAGTCAACCGTTGCGAGCGCGCTGCGGTTTCTGGACTATCCGGCATTTCTCACCGTCTCGTCTCACTGGACTCTGCCACCAACCATAAGAAGCCCTGTCATCCTGAAGGTTTCCGGGGTCGAACCCGAAGGATCTCAGCTGAATGTTTACGACGAGGTGTGGATCAGATGAGATTCTTCGCTTCGCTCAGGATGACAATAGCTACGGGATTGGCATTGAGAATTCGCGTTTTCAAAGCGAGAAATCCCGGGTCTGTCGCGTGGCGAGCGGAGGTGAACGGCGCAGCCGCAAGACTGCAAAACCCAAGGCAGACTGCACAAGCCATTCTGCCGGTATCCCGGGGGAGGCAACAAATCAGCGTGAGCTTTGTGCGGACCTGGGGGATAGAGCTTTGCGCATCTGTGTGTCTTTGGGCAGCTGGGTATTGCTTTAGTCTTTCTTGATCTGGCGGCTCAAAGTGCGTCCCTGCCCAGTACTTCCTAGATATATCCTGTGTTGACAAACATGGTATCTCTATTCATCATTGGCCCGGTTTGTCCCACGCCGAGGAGGTCTTGCCGTGAAATATTTTCCCCTTTCGCTCTCTTTACTGATCGTTTGTGCGCTGTCCACATGCGCAAAGGAAATAAAGATCCACGGGTACGTCACGAATGTCATTTCGCCGACGCAATTCGAAATTGAGGATTATCGAATCACGCGCGACTCATCACTCATCCTTGACTTGGAGAAGAAAGAGGCTGAAGAGCCTGTTCAATTTCGCCCTGAAGACATCCGCGTAGGGACTGAACTCGAGATCAAGGGTGACTATGACGATAAAAGTGGCGAACTACATGCCAAATCGATCAAGGTCTTTCTCGATGGATACAAGAGGATTAAGCGCACCGCGTTGGTCGAACGACAGCCGATGCTAAAGCAAATCTCTGGAGGATGGGAGGGAACTTTTTTTGCTGATGGGCAGAACATCCAAGTTGAGCCCTCGACAAAAGTGTTCTTTAAACCGAATAAGTCAGAGTCGAAGTCAATAAAACAACGTGCGAAACAGGAAAAACATGCGGCCGAGCACTCACAGCCCGCTCAGGCTGCTGACGGAGATCCCGCCGGTGATTTGCAGCTGCTTGAATCGCTTGATCAAATTGGCCCAAACACTTTTATGACCTATGAGGGGATAAGACAACCTAACGGGAGCATTGCTGCTACGCGACTCGAGTTCGTTCGAAATGAAATAGAGAAAGGCGAAAGCAGACTTTGGAAAGAATTAGAGCCCAAAGTGAAGGAATCCGAATTTGCACAGGCCAAACCAGGCGAGTTAAAGATTCGGAGTGTCGGAAAATTTAAACTGTTACCGAACCAGGAGGTGCAGGCTTACGTCCAGCGATTAGGTGATCGTTTAGTTCCAGCCTTTCAGAAGGACATGCCGGCAAACGACCCTGATAAGATCCATTTCCGTTTCTACGTCGTGGATGAAAAACAGCCAAATGCTTTCGCTCTTGCCAACGGCGTCGTGGTTGTACATTCTTCGATGTTCGGGGTTGTTGAAAACGAGGCCCAGCTTGCGGCCGTTATCGGCCATGAGATTACCCATACCATTGAGAAACATACCTGGCGCCAACTCCAATACCACAAGAAGAAACTGCTGGCTCTTCGGGTTGGTGGCGCAGTTGCTGCTGGAATGGGGGCATATGGGATTCGAGACATCACAACTTTAGTAGAGTCGGCAGTCCGAAATGGGTATCAGAGGTCCCTCGAAAACCAAGCCGACCGGGAAGGTCTCCAGAACATGTTCGCGGCAGGATACGACCCACGGGAAGCACCAAATGTGTGGAAACAGATGACGAAATATTATGGGGATCATCCGACTAATCTTTTCTGGAGTAGCCACGACAGTAACACCGTACGCAGAAGCTATTTAATGGCCGAGCTCCGCAATAACTATTCAGGTACAGACTTCTCTATTCTCAAGAAAAACAACGATGAATTTGCAAAAATCGCGGCCGCAGCGAGCGAAGCTAGCAAGAACAAGAAGAAAGTGAAGGTCAAGTATTAGGGCGTGACCGAAAAGTGACCATGGAAGGTCGCTCCACGCTCCACTCTAGCGGCGGTCGACGGTGGGGTGGCGGACGTCCTGGCCCTGGACGATGTAGATGACGTCCTCGGCGATATTGGTGGCGTGGTCGCCGATGCGCTCGAGGTTCTTGGCGACGAGGATGAGCTCAAACGCGGGGAAGACGACGCTGGAATCGCCCATCATGTAGGTGAGCAATTCACGGAAAATCTGATCGCGGTAGTGGTCCACCTGATCGTCGGTGGCGAGGACTTTTTGCGCGAGTTCGACGTCGCGACGGACGACGGCGTTGAGGGCGTTGCGCACCATCTCCTCGACGAGCTCGCTCATGCGCGGCAGATCGACGTAGGGCTTCACGCGCGGATGGCGAAGAATGCGCTGCGCGCCCTGGGCAATGTTGACGGCCTGATCGCCGATGCGCTCGAGGTCGTTATTGATGCGGGAAACGGCCAGAACGAAGCGGAGATCAATGGCCATGAGCTGGTGCAAGGCAAGAAGCTGAACGACGCGATCGTCAATTTCGATCTGCAGTTCGTTGATGGCGTCTTCTTCCTCGAGGACGCGCTTGGCGAGCAGCTCGTCGGAATTCAGCACGGCGTGAACGGACTGGTGAACGGCGCGCTCGGCGAGGCTACCCATCCAGAGCAGGCGTTCCTTCAATTCGTTGAGGTCTTTTTCAAAATGGCGTTCCATGAAACTCTTCCTCTCACTACCCATTTACCACAAAAGCGAAGAGAGATTCCTCGCCCCGCAAAATCATCCGGGGCACTAAATAAGCGCTGCGCTCGGAATGACAACCGAAATGAAACGTCATCCGAAGCGGCCGGTGATGTACGCCTCCGTGCGCGGATCGGAAGGCGTGGTGAAGAGATGCGGCGTGGGGCTGAACTCGATGAGCTGGCCGGTAAGGAGAAAGGCGGTGAAATCGCTGACGCGCGCAGCCTGCTGCATGTTGTGAGTGACGATGACGATGGTGCAGAGATCCTTCAATTGCACGAGGAGCTCCTCGATTTTCGCGGTGCTGATGGGGTCGAGCGCCGAGCAAGGCTCATCGAGCAGGAGCACTTCCGGTTCGACGGCGAGGGCGCGGGCGATGCAGAGGCGCTGCTGCTGACCGCCGGAAAGCTCGTAGGCAGATTTGTGGAGGTGATCCTTCACTTCGTCCCAGAGTGCGGCGTGCCGCAAGCTCTTTTCGACGGCTTCGGAGATGGGGATTTTGGAGCCGTTGATGCGCAGGCCGTAGGCGACGTTTTCAAAAATGGACTTTGGGAACGGATTGGGACGCTGGAAGACCATGCCGACGCGGCGGCGAAGAGAAGTGACGTCCTGCGCGAGAATATTCTGGCCGTCGAGAAGAATTTCGCCTTCGAGACGCGCGTTGCGCACGGTTTCATACATGCGGTTCAGCGTGCGGAGGAGCGTGGACTTACCGCAACCGGAAGGCCCGATCAACGAGGTGATCTTATTGGCAGCGATGCCCAGGTTAATGTCGAAGAGGGTTTGCTTATGGCCATAGAAGAAATTGAGTTTGGAAATGGTCATGCGCATGGAGAGCGCCGCAGACGTTTCACGGCTTGCTGCGCTGGTCACGATAGGTGGAATGTTCACGGACACTGCTGGCCTCACAGAAGCGTGCATGGTCAAGACCTCGGAACCGCGATGCCCCGGGAAAGAATCGTCCGGGCCACGATGTTGATGACGAGAATCAGGCCCAATAGGACGAGCCCCGCGGCCCACGCCTGACGATGCCAATCATCGTACGGCGCGATGGCATAAGTAAAGATCATGACCGGGAGCGAAGCCGTGGGCTGGTTCCAGCCGGGGCTCCAGAAGCGGTTGCCGAAGGCGGTGAAGAGGAGCGGGGCGGTCTCGCCGGCAACGCGCGCGAAGGCCAAGAGGATGGCGGTGAGAATGCCGCGGTAAGCGGCGGGCACGATGACGGTGGCAATCGTTTTCCACTTGCTGGCGCCGAGAGCCAGGGCGCCTTCGCGCAAAGCATTGGGGACGGAACGGAGAAAGTCCTCGGTGCTGCGCAGCGTGATGGGAATCATCATTAGGCCGAGAGCGAATCCGCCGGCAAGAGTGGAGAAATGCTTGAAGGGCAGGACGACGAGGCTGTAAGCGAAAATGCCGATGACGATGGAGGGAACACCGTTCAGCAAGTCCGCCGCGTAGCGCACGATGAAGGCCATGGTGCTGCCGCTGAATTCGGCAAGATAGATGGCGCCGAAAAATCCGAAGGGAACGCCGAAGAGGGTAGCGAGGAGAAGCAGCTTGGCGCTGCCCACGATGGCGTTGGCCATTCCGCCGCCGGTCTCGCCGACGGGAGTCGGGAGCTTGGTGAAGAAGTTCCAGCTGATCGAACTCCCCCCGTGGAAGACAAGATAGCCAAGAATAAAGAAGAGCACGGAGACGGCGATGACGGCACAAACACCGGTCATGGCCAGCATGAAGCCGCTCACAAATTTGCGCCAGCGAAGACGGGTGATCATGCGTTACCCATCCCGTTGCCGCGCTGCGAGGTGACGAGGATCAGCAGGCGGGCAAGACCATTGAGGATGAAGGTGAGAAGAAAGAGGACGAGGCCCAACTCAATGAGCGATTGCAGATAAAGATCGCCGGTGGCCTCGGTGAATTCGTTGGCGATGACGGCGGCGATGGAGTAACCGGGGGCAGAAAAGCGAAGCGCTGATCGTAGGAGCGTTGCCGATGACCATGGTGACGGCCATGGTTTCTCCGAGAGCGCGGGCGAGAGCGAGGAAAATCGAGCCGAAGATTCCGGTGCGCGCGAAAGGGACGACGACCTTCCAGGTGGATTCCCAGCGAGTGGAGCCGAGAGAGAGAGCGGCTTCGCGCTGGTCGCGCGGCACGGAAAGAAGCACTTCACGCGATACGGAAATGATGTAGGGAATGACCATGATGGCGAGAACGATCCCGGCAGTGAGAAAGCCGATGCCGTAGGCCGGGCCTTGAAAGAAAGGAAGGAAGCCGAGGGATTTCTTCGAGCGCGGGCTGAATGTATTCGCGCATCAGTGGAATGACGACAAAGACGCCGAGCAAGCCGTAAATGACGCTGGGAACCGCAGCGAGAAGATCGATGAAAAATTCGAGAGTATCGGAGACTCTTGCCGGGGCCAGCTCGGCGAGAAAGATGGCGGCGCCGATGCCAAGGGGAACGGCGATCAGCAGGGAGACAGCGGCGGTGACGAGCGTGCCATAGATGAAGGGGAGCGCGCCGAACTGATCGAAAATGGGATCCCAGACGGAAGTGCGGAAGAAATTGAAGCCGAATTTATGGCGGGGCAGAACGGAGCCCTGCCACAATTCGAAGACCAGCAGGAGCGTGACGAAGACAACGGAAGCAGCGAACAAAAAGGTGATGAGCCGCGCGATTTCATCACCTTCGCGCAGGCGGGAAAGAAACGAGCGCGAGCCCGCGACAGGGCCCGCGCTCGGCACGGTGGCGGTTGTCGTTGCCATGCTACTGAACTTTGGCGAGAGCCAGTTTTTCCTTGGCGACGACTTCCTTGGGGAGCCGCGCATACGAAAGGGCTTCCGCGTAGTTCTGGCCATCGACGAGCATCCAGGTTACGAAGCCCTTGATGGCATCGCGCTTGGCGGCGTCGGAAAACTTTGAGGGGATAAGCAGCCAGGTGAAGCTGGAGATGGGGTAGGCGGTGTTTCCCGGCGCGTTGGTGATGGAGACACGGAAATCTTCGGGCATGTCTTTCGCGGCTCCGGCTGCCGCCGCAGTAACGCCCGCAAGGTCCGCCTTGACGAAAGTCCCTGAGGAATTCTTGACGCGGCCGTAAGGCATCTTGTTCTGGATGGCGTAGATCAGCTCGACGTAGCCGAAGGAATTTGGCGTCTGCTTCACCAATCCCGAGACACCTTCGTTGCCCTTGCCGCCGAGGCCCACGGGCCAATTGACGGAGGTGCCTGTGCCGACTTTGGTCTTCCACTCTTCGCTGACCTTGGAGAGATAATCGGTCCAGATGTAAGTGGTGCCGCTGCCGTCCGAACGATGGACGACGACGATGTCGTTGGCCGGGAAATTCACACCCTTGTTGGCGCCGGCGATGGCGGGATCATTCCATTTGGTGATCTTTCCCAGGAAAATGCCGGCGAGGGCTTCCGGAGTGAAATTCAGCTCGGAGGAAACACCGGGGATGTTGTACGTGGGCACATCGGCGCCGAGGACGGTGGGAAAGTGAAGAATCCCAAAGCCGTGTTTGTCCTGGTAGGTCTTGAGCTGGTCGTCGGTCATCGGGCCATCGGAAGCGCCGAAGTCCACGGTGCCTTCCGTGACCTGCTTAATGCCGCCGCCGGAACCGATGGATTGGTAATTGATCTGAATATTGGCGGTCTTCTTGTGGTACTCGTCGAACCACTTTGAATAAATGGGATAGGGAAAGGTAGCGCCAGCGCCGTTGATGGAAAGCGTGCTCTGCGCCCAAATGACGCCAGCAAAAACCAGTACCACGAGGGACATTGCTGCAAGTCGCTTCATGCGTTTTCTCCACACGTTGACATGTAATGTCGGAAGTACGAGGAAGTGTGGCGCTTTATTGTTACAGGAGTGTTACAAAGCATGCAGAGTTGGGTGAAAGGTTCAGAATGGCCTTCCCTGTTGCAACTTCACTTTTATCAAACACTTAGGACGCAGCGCGCAAGCTGCAAATCCAGACAGGAGAAGGGTCTTAGAAGGGGAAGCGAACCGTGAAAATGCCGTTATGATTCGTGGTATGGAAATGAGTGGCGGCGATTTGGAATCCCCCACCCACGGTGAATCCCACACGCTTCCAGAGGCGTAGCCTCCCGATGACAAGCCCGGGTGTCAGGAAGACCTGGGTCTTGGAGTTGTTTGCTCCATCCTGGAAGTAGGTGTAATTCATTTCGACTTCAGGCCAGAACTTGCGAAAGAGCCGGTATTGAAAGGCGTTATTCCAGGGATAAGTTCTTCCAAGGATTTTTTCGCTGCCCGTGGGCAGGGTCACGCCGAAGGTGCCTTGCACGTCGAACTGGCCGAAACCTTTGCCGTAGGAGATGGTGGGCGTGATGATGGCGTCGGTCGCGCCGTTCTTGTACTGGCCGGTGGGGAAGGTGGTCTGAAGGAAAGCGGTAAGAATGTAGTTTCCATGTTGTTCGTTCGAGGCGAGGATTCGATATTTAATCAAGAAGCCCCAGTCACCGAATCCATCCTGGACCGCCGGATTGTTGTGAACGATGTAGGCGGGCGGAGCGACAAGAATCACTTCGATGTGTTCTGAGGGGATAAGCTCGAGGCCTTTGGCGCCGCCGTAGTTCTCGGCTGTGACGCCCTTGTTGTTGGTTTGCCAGAAAATGTCGTAGCGAAATTCTTCTTCGAGACGAGGAGTCGTGGTGGCCAGCGGCGTGATCCAATGAGGCTGCTCGGCCTGGGTTTTGTCAACGCGGGAAAACCAACTGCTGAAAAAATCCGTTCCCGTTGCTGAACTTGGAGGGGCCGCTGCAAGCTCGGAGGATGGAGCACCGACTCCGGCTGTGTCCGGTTGCGCGCTGGAACCGGCGGAAGAACTGCCGGTTTGGGAGGAGGACTTCGGGTCATCCGTGGAGTTCTGAGACCATGCGGCAAGCGGCCAAAGGCAAATCAGGAAGAGCGCACAAATCAAAGAGGTTCGTTTCAAGAAGCAGCCTCCTCGGAATGAAGATCAAACTCCGCCGTTCGCGAGTCCCGGACCGCGGCGGCGGGAAGCCGACGGAAGAGTCTGATACTTTTAGTCAATTAGGAACGTTAAGTCAAATCGTATATATACGATTCTAAGAAAAACCAGGGGACACCACAAATTGACCGGCTTCTATGCTGCGGAGAGGACGGCGAAGCAAGGAAAGATGGCAGGCGAAAAATCAAAAGGGGCAGCCCGGTGAAGAGCTGCCCCTTTCCGCCTGAGCGGAGAATATGTCGCCAAGAAATCCCGGGTTAGGGGATGTAGTAGCGGAAGGAAGTGAAAACCATGTTGTCGATGGCTTTGGGCTGCAGCCCGATGGCCGCCGGCGTGTTGTTGTTTCCCGACCAGGTGTTCTTCACGAGGTAGGAGTATTGGATGCCCCACTGGAGTTTGCCCTTTGGACCCTGATAGAACTTATGCCAGAAGCCCAGCGTGGCTTCCTGGATGTTGCGGATGTCGCCAGAGCAGTTTGCGGGCGCGCCTGGTGCAGCCGTACCGCCCGGCACCTGGGACGGAACCTGGCCGGTGGCTGGAAGAGTCTCGATATAGCACCCGGAGTTGTTGAACAGGGGCGAGCCATAGCCCACCGGTTTGCCGGCGGAATTCAGATAGTCCGTGCGGTAGGCATACTCGACGCCGTAGTTTAGGTAGACGTCGAGTTTGGGACTGGGATGCCATTCGAGAGTGCCGAGAGCCGAGCCACCACGGATGGGAGCGAGCGTGCCATCGGGACGGGCCGTCACGTCAGCCAATTGGGCCGAGCTGTAGCGCCCGACACCATCGCCGCCAAGGAAGTGAATGCCCGCGTCCAGCTTTTTGCTAAAGAGCGGAACGCGTGCATTAACGCCAATCCCGCCGCCGGCTCTGGAGTCATTGAGAGCGCCGGCCGTCGAGGGTGTGGTAGTTGCGTTCACCGAGCAAGGCGCGGTGGTACTGGCGAAGGCGCAAGGATAGACGCGGTTGCGGAAGGTGCTGACGATACCGAAAATCTCGTAATGCCCCCAGCCCGGCTCGAAGGCGGCCTTGACGATGAAGTCAGGAGTCATGTTGATGGAATAGCCGCTCGGATCAATGAAGTTGTAGAGGCCGCCGCCCTGTCCCTGGGCATTGACAAAGAAATTGGCCGGGAAACCGCGACCGCCGATGGTGAGCTGTGGATTTTCGACGGCGAGGCCGAGAGCGAACTTATCGCCGAAATTCTTGGTGACGCGGAAGCCATACTGGCGGGCCCAACTGAAGCCGACGGTATACTGCGCGTCGATGGTCATGGGTAACGCCTCGGTGCGGTTGTTGAGGAGCTTCTTTGTTTCGGTGACCAAGCTCCACATCTGTCCGCCAGTGAAGGTCCAGCCGTTATCCAGAGCCGCTTGGGCGAAGACTTGGCGCTGGCGCAGCGGGTAGCTGTTGCTCTGGCGGCTGTTTGAGGTCGTACCAGCGGAGAGGAAGTCCGCCTCGTAGTAGCCGCTCATTTTGATCGTGCCGGCCTTGCCTTCGGCGAGCATGGTGATGCGCGACTGACGGCCGGAGGCGTTAAATTCGGAAACCTTGCTCTGGCCGCTTCCCGGGAACGGAATGCCCGTGAACGGCGTGTTCACATCGGCACTGGCGTTGCGCTGGCGGAAAACGGATTCAGCCGCCAGGAAGCCCCCTGGCGTGATGGTGATGCCCTTGTAACGAATGGCGGGAGGATTTTCTTCCGCGGACTTGGCCTGCTCTTGTTCGGTGGCCACGGTGGTCTTGAGGGCTTCGTTGCTGGCTTTCAAGTCGCTGACCGTGGAGTTGAGCGAAACGGCGGCGGACTTGACCTCGGCGGTGGTGTTGACCGCTTCGGTGGCCCTGGTGCTCGCTTCGGCGGCGCGCGCATTGGCGGCAGCGGCTGCTTCGCGCGCGGCGTCAATCTGGCGGTCGCGCTTGGCGAGCTCTTCCTTCAAGAGCTGGAGCTCCTCCTGCTGCGACTGAAGTGCCTGGCGGAGCTCTTCGATTTCTGCCGCGATAGCTGAATCCGACTTGTCCGCTTTCTTGGGTGCTTTGGGCTTCGCCGGCTGAGCCGCCTTGGCAGGTTGCGGATCGGCGTTCTTCGGTGAATCGGCAAAAGCAGTTCCGTAAACGAGGAACATCGAAAGTGTGAGCGCTGCTAGTTTTTTCATTTCCTCTCTCTTTGGAGCGATATTCGAGCGGGTACCGAAAAGAGTGCGTGCCACCCCACGACAGAAGGTAAAGGTCCCGCCTTACAGTTAGGTCAACCGAATGTGAATATCCTGCAACAACCGGGAGAGTTCAACGAAAACCATTGATGGATCAAAGGTTGCAGGTTTTCCGGAGGCAAGGCGGGGAGAAATGGGAGGCCGGGAATGCGGGAAATTGCATTCCCGTGAGTGCCCCTCGAGTGAGCGGGTGATGAGAAAAGCGGGACCCTTGGGAAACCTCGAAGGAGGTTTTCCGAATGTGATGGAACAAGAGAAGGTCTACCGCGGAGAGGCAATCGTGTAATTGAGAACGATTTGCGTCACATGATATTGGTACCTGGCATCGGTGTCTGCGATGTCCGCTTCGGTTTTCTGAAGCACGGCCTGGCTGAGTTCGACGATGGATCCCAAACCAAGATTGTAGCGTGCTTGCGCGAGGTCGAGGGTTAAGCTGGCTTGTTCGCGAAGCTGCCGCGTGACGGAGAGGCGCTCAAAAGCGCTGTTAGTGTTCTGCCAGGAGTTTCGAACGTCGCGCGCGATATTGTCCCGCATGTCCGCCAGCTTTTGACGGTTGACTTCGGTTTGCAGATCGGCGGCCTTAGCGCGGGCGTTATAGAGAAAGCCGTTAAAAATGGGGATGTTGATATTCACCCCGACGGCGCCGTACCAATTGGGGATGTGCTCGTCGCGAACGGGAGCTTCGCCGACGGCCCCAAGAGCGCTGACGGTGGGACGCCAAAGGTCATGTTCGGCGCTCCCGAATTTCCGTGCGGCTTCGACCTGGTCCTGTAGAGCGGCGATTTCCGGGCGCTGCTGTATGGCTTGCTGGATAAGAGGAAGAACGTCCAGTGTGGGAGGACTGAGAGGGGTTTGGTCCTCGACGGGCATCAAATTCTGTTCGTCCGGATATCCAAGAATTGCAGAAAGTGAAGAGAGAGAAGCCTCGTAATTATTTTGAGCTTCGAGGAGCAAGAGTTTTCCGCGAGCCAGGTCCACCTTGCTGAAGCTCAGGTCGATCTCTGATTTCAATTTGGCGTCGGTCAGCGCCTGGATTTTGTCAACGGTGAGCTGGCGTGCGTCGACGGTCTGCTGGGCAACGACCAGGAGAGCCTTGGTTTCAAGAACGTTGTAGAAAGCCTGATCGACGGCCAGGATGATGTCCGCGGTGGCGGCGGCGGAATTTTGTTCCTCGGCCTTGGCCTGGTATTTCGAGCTGGAAAGCAGGTTGGTGGTTCGGCCGAAGTCGGTGACCAGCTGATCGATGGTGGCACCGCCCGCGGCGCGCGGAAAGAGAATAGGGTTATTGAGAAAACCAGCGGAAAGCCGGCTTCCGGGATTGGCGTCCACGGCGGTGAGGTTTACAGAAACCGTTGGCATGAGGGCCGAACGCGCCTCGCGCACATACTGTTGGGCGACCAAGGCACGCAACTTTCCGACCGTGATGCGCGGATTGTTTTTCAACCCGATGGCTTCGGCTTGGGCCAGCGTCAGCGCCTGGGCGGCAGGGGCAGTCTGAGCAGCGGCGGGAGCAGTTTGCGGATTGGGCGGATTGGCCGGCATTTGCGCCAGCAGCGGCGAACCAACCAGAATGGAAAGAATAAGCGAAACAAGAAAGTGGCGAATCACGCCTGGACCTCCTGAGCGGTCTGCTCGTCCTTGCGGTGCACCAAGAGATAGGCCGCCGGGACGAGATATACAGTCACTATCATGGAAACGAAGAGTCCACCAATGATGGCCCGCGCCAGAGGAGCGTAAGCTTCAGCGCCGGTTCCCAGTTTCAAGCCCATGGGAATCAAACCAAGCAGGGTGGCAAGGGAAGTCATCAGAATGGGACGCAGCCGCAGGCGGGAAGCCGTGGCGACCGCCTCCCTCACGGGTTTGCCAGCCTGCCGCAACTGTCGTGCAAACTCGACGATCAAGATACTGTCGGTAACGACGATCCCGACCATCATGACCACGCCCATCAGCGACATGACGTTGAGGGTCGTATCCGTAGCCAGAAGGAAAAGCAAGACACCCGACAAACCCGGCGGAACGGCCAGCAGGATGATGAAGGGATCGGTGAAAGAGGCAAACTGAGCGACCAGGACCAGATAAACGAGCACGATGGCGAGGATCAGCCCCAGGCCGAATTTTGAGAAGGAAGAGCGCATGTTCTGGACGGAGCCGCGCAGATTGACACGAATGCCTTCCGGGAGCTTGGTGTTTTTCACGATTCGATCAATCTGACCGGCGACTTTCCCCAGATCTTCGGTCTTTGGCGCGACATAAAGGTCAATGACGCGGAAGAGCTGATAGTGGTCCACTTCCGTGGGAGACGTGACGGTTTTGACGTTCACCACGGTGTCCAGGTAAGTGGGGTTCTTGCTCTTGGCCCCGCGCAGCGGAATTTGCTTCAGGTCTTGCATGGTCTTGATAGCGTCCTCTGGATATTGGACGGTGAGCAAGTAAGGGTTTCCGCTTACCGGATCAATCCAATAGTTAGGAGCAATCATTCCGTTGGAGGCCAGCGCGGTGATGACATTGGAAACCACCTCATGCTGGGTGAGTCCGACGAGGCTGGCCTTCTGGCGATCAATGTCGAGCTGGAGAGCGGGATAATCAATATCCTGAGGGATAAGGACGTCGCCGACGTTGGGCAACTGGCGGACCTGTGAAGCAATCTTAGAGGTGATCGCGTAAGCCTGATCCATATTGTTGCCGCTGACCTGCACATCGATGGGAGCGGGCATGCCCATGTTCAGCACGGCGTCCACCAGACCTCCGGACTGGAAGTAAGTGCTGAGCTGGGGGTAATCATGGCTCAATCGCTCACGGACTTGGCGCATGTACTCATAGCTACCGACTTTGTGATCTTCCTTCAAGCTGACTTGAACGAAGGCCGTGTACGGGGCGGAGTTCGGAGTGTAGATGGCCGAAAAGTCCGGCGTGATGCCAATGTTGGAGACGATCATGCCAAAATCGTCGGGGCGCACGATTTTGCGGATGTCCTCCTCCACGCCCTTGATGTATTGCTCGGTGAGTTCAACCCTGGTACCCGGAAGAGCTTTGATGTTGATGACAAACTGTCCCGGGTCGGTGCGGGGGAAGAAGGATACTCCGAGGAACGGGTAGAGCAGGAAAGCGCCCACCGAGAAAGCCGACAATGCCAGGGTCGTGGCGGCGGGGCGGTCCAGGACACGCTGCAGAACGTAATCATAGTAGTGCACGAGCTTCTCGAAATAGCGATTGAAACCGAAAATGATTTTGCCAAAGGCGCCAGAGGGTGTTGCGTGTTCGTCGACAAGGTGAGGAGTGCGGATCAGCTTGGCACAGAACAGAGGCACGACGGTCATGGCCACAACGCGGGAGGCGAAGAGAGACAAGACGACCGCCGAGGAAAGAGCCACAAACAGATAGCGGCTTACACCGTAGAGAAAGATCACCGGGAAGAACACGATGGCCATGGTGATGGTGGCGGCCATGACCGCCATTTCGACTTCCACGCTTCCTTCCTCCGCGGCGACTTCGGGAGGTTTGCCCATTTCCAGATGGCGAAAGATGTTTTCCAGCACGACGACGGAATTGTCGATCAAGCGCGAGAAGGCCAGCGCTAATCCTCCTAGCACCATGGTGTTCACGGTGCCCCCGAAGGCGCTGATGGCCATGAAGGCGGCCAGCGAGGAGAGCGGGATGGAAAGGAAAACAGCCACGGTGGCGCGCACGCTGCCGAGGAAAAGCAAAATCATCAAGCCAGTGAGCAGCAGGCCAATGGCGCCTTCGTGAAGGAGGTTTTCGATGGCCAACTTCACGAAGATGGACTGATCAAAGACCACCGTCGCGATCAGCGATTTGGGAATGTCGACCAGGGACGCGATGGCTTTCTTCACGCCATCGACGACCGCAATGGTATTGGTGTCGCCACCCTGCTTCAGGATGGGGAGGTAGACGGATCGCTGGCCGTCAATGCGCACGATGTTGGTCTGGATGGCCTGGGCGTCCAGTGCTTGGCCGACATCGCGAACCATCACGGAAGCCTGGTCCACGGTCTTGAGCGGCATGTGGTTGATGTCGTTCGCAGTGGGGACCTGGCTGTTGGTGTAGAGGTTGTAGTCGAAGGGGCCAATCTTGACGTCGCCCGCGGGAAGGATGAGGTTGCTCTCGTTCACCGTGCGCACAACGTCCATCACGGAAAGTTGATGGGCCTCCAGCTTGAGCGGGTCCACATAGACCATGATCTGGCGATAACGGCCACCGAAAGGCTGTGGCACGGAAGCGCCCGGAACGTTGGCGATTTGGTTGCGAACCGTGTATTGCCCTAGATCACGGAGCTGTGTCTCGTTGAGATCTTTGCCCTTCAGGGTGATCAGGCAGACAGGAAGGCTCGAAGCATCGAACTTGAGCACGACGGGAGGAAGGGTGCCCGGAGGAAGACGGCGCAGATCCGCCAGGGCAAGATTCGAAATGGTGCTCAAATCGGCGTCCGCATCGGTTCCCGGTTGAAAGTAGATCTTGATCAGGCTGACGCCGGGAAGGGATCGCGACTCAATATGGTCAATGCCGCTGCCCAGAGTGAAGAAGCGCTCGAAAGGATCGGTGATGTCCGTCTCAATCTGTTGAGGCGGCATGCCGGAGTAGAACGTCGCGACCACAACTACCGGGATGTTAATTGGAGGAAAAAGATCCACGGGCATGCGGACCACCGTCACCGTGCCAACGATGGCGATGATCAAGCACACCACGATGATGAAGTAAGGATAGCGGATAGCGAAACCGGACATTAGAGAAGCGCCTCCGACGCTGCGTTAGAGACAGGCGTGTGCAACAAGTTGCTGAACCGCCGGGGTTTGTATTGGACTCGGCTCATGCGGGGCTCTCCACTGCGCTGGATTCCGCCTTGCGATGGAACCAAAGATAAGCGGCGGGCACGAGATAAACGGTCACGCACCACCGAGACGAGCAAACCGCCGATGATCGAACGCGCCAGCGGTGCGTAGGCTTCGGCTCCGGTTCCCAATTTCATGGCCATGGGAATCAATCCGAGCAGGGTCGCCAACGAGGTCATGAGCACGGGACGAAGGCGAAGACGGGAAGCCACCGCGACCGCTTCCGAAGAGGTTTGCCCTCGCGATGCAGGTTGCGCGTAAACTCGACGATCAGAATGCTGTTGGAAACCACGATGCCCACCATCATGACCACGCCCATAAGAGACATGACATTCAGGGTGGTGCCGGTCACAAGCAAGAACAGCAGCACGCCGGCAAGACCCGGCGGAACGGCCAGCAAAATGATGAAAGGATCGAGGAAGGAGGCGAACTGCGCCACGAGTACCAAATACACGAGAACCGTTGCCAGAATCAGCCCGAAGCCAAAGCTCTTGAAGGAAGCGCGCATGCCCTGGACCGAACCGCGCAGGTTGATACGCACGCCTTCGGGGAGTTTTGTCTGCTTGAGAATCTCATCGATCTGGCCGGTCACCTTCCCGAGATCTTCCGTCTTCGGCGCCACGTTCAAATCAATGACGCGAAAGAGCTGATAGTGGTCCACCTCGGTGGGCGAGGGAGTGGTTTTCACTTTGATTACGGTATCGAGAGTCGTCGGTTTCGTTAGATGGGCTCCGCGCAAAGGGATCTGCTTCAAATCCGTGTGAGACTTGATGGCGTCTTCCGGATACTGCACGGTGAGCAAGTAGGGATTTCCGCTTTTGGGATCGATCCAGTAGTCCGGTGCGATCATGCCGTTGGAGGTCAGCGCGGTGATGATATTGTCCACGACCTCCTGCTGAGAAAGACCAACGAGGCTGGCCTTCTCCCGGTCGATCTCCAGACGCAGAGCGGGATAGTCGATGTCCTGAGGTATGAGAACGTCGCTGACGTCCGGCAAGCCGCGAACCCGGGAGGCAATCTGGGTGGCGACGCCGTAAATTTTGTCAAGGTTATTGCCGCTGACTTGAACGTCAATCGGCGCGGGCATGCCCATATTCAGCACCGCATCGACAAGGCCGCCGGACTGGAAGTAGGCGTTCAACTGCGGGAGCTCCTGGCTCATCCTCGCCCGCACCCGCCTCATGTACTCATAGCTACCGACTTTATGGTCTTGCTTCAAACTCACCTGGACAAAGGCGGTGTGCGGAGCAGAGTTGGGAGTGTAGATGGAAGAAAAATCCGTGGTAAGACCGATGTTGGAAACGATCATTCCCAATTCATTGGCGGGAACCACCTGATGGACGATGTCCTCCACGCGCTTAATGTACTGTTCGCTGATTTCGATGCGCGTGCCGGACGGAGCTTTCACGTTGATTACGAACTGTCCGGGATCGGTGCGCGGAAAGAAGGCCACCCCCAACAGGGGATAAAGTCCGAGCGCTAGGATGGAAATGCCGGCCAAGCCTATCGTGGTGCTGACCGGCCGAAGTAGAGCCCACCCGAGGGTGCGGTCATAGTTTTGGAGCATTTTTTCGAAGTAGTGGTTGAATCCGGTGACAATCCTTTCAAAAAACCCTACAGACTGCCCATGCTCGTGAACCGCGTGCGCGCCTTTGATCAACTTCGCGCAAAACAGAGGGACGACCGTCATGGCCACAATGTAGGAGGCGAGCAGAGAGAGAACGACGGCCATGGCCAGAGCGACAAACAGGAATCGGCTGACGCCGTAGAGGAAAACTACGGGGAAGAAAACGATGGCGGTGGTCAGAGTGGCGGCTAAGACGGCAAGGGATACTTCCTGGCCACCTCTCTCCGCAGCCACTTCCGGAGGTTCGCCCATTTCGAGATGCCGGAAGATGTTTTCCAGGACGACGACGGAATTGTCGATCAAGCGGGAGAAGGCCAGGGCTAGTCCGCCAAGCACCATGGTATTAACGGTTCCCCCTCCCGCGCTGATGGCCATGAAGGCCGCCAACGCGGAGAGCGGGATGGACAAGAAGACCGCGACAGTAGCACGCACGCTGCCCAGGAACAGCAAGATCATCAGACCTGTTAACACCAGGCCGATGGCGCCTTCGTGGAGCAGGTTCTCGATAGCCAGTCGCACGAAGATCGACTGGTCGAAAACGACCTTGGCGACAAGCTGCTTCGGGATGTCCACGAGGTTTTTCAGAGCTTCCTTGATGCCATCCACCACGGCGATGGTGTTCGTGTCACCGCCCTGCTTGAGGATCGGCAAATAAACAGAGCGCTGGCCATCCACGCGGACAATATTGGTTTGAATGGCCTGCGCATCGAGGGCTTGCCCGACATCGCTCACGAGGACGGAGGACTGCCCGACGGTCTTGAGCGGCATGTCGTTGATGGCCTCCGCGGAGGAGACCTGACTGTTAGTATAGAGGTTGTAGTCGAAGGGACCAATCTTGACGTCGCCCGCGGGAAGGATGAGGTTGCTCTCATTCACTGTGCGCACGACGTCCATCACGGAAAGTTGATGGGCCTCCAGCTTGAGCGGGTCCACATAGACCATGATCTGGCGATAGCGGCCGCCGAAGGGCTGCGGCACGGAAGCGCCCGGCACGTTCGCGATTTGATTGCGAACCGTATACTGTCCCAGGTCGCGCAACTGGGTTTCGTCCAGGCCTTGTCCTTTCAGAGTGATCAGACAAACGGGAAGACTCGAAGCATCGAATTTGAGCACGACCGGGGGGAGAGTGCCGGGCGGAAGACGCCGCAGGTCCGCCAAAGCCAGATTCGAGATGGTGCTGAGATCGGCGTCGGGATTCGTTCCCGGCTGGAAGTAGATTCGAATGAGACTCACGCCCGGCAACGAGCGCGACTCAATGTGATCGATGCCACTGCCTAGAGTGAAAAACCTTTCGAAAGGATCGGTGATGTCCGTTTCAATTTGTTCCGGCGGCATGCCGGAATAGAACGTCGCCACAACAACTACCGGGATGTTGATCGGGGGAAAGAGATCCACGGGCATCCGCACCAGCGTTACCGTACCGACGATGGCGATCAACAAGCAGGCGACAATGATAAAAAAAGGATATTTGATCGAAAAACCGGACATCAGGTCTCGCTTCCAACGGTCAGAGGGGAATTACTCACATCCTTCGGGTCGACTTTCTGCCCGCTATGGAATTGGCTGCGGTTTCCGATGATTACCCGGTCGCCCTCGTTGAGCCCAGCCAAGACCTCTATCCGCTGTTCGTCTTCCAGGCCCAAACGGATATGCCGCTCTTCAATGATATTTTGGGCGTTCAAGGCCAGCACCGTGGCATCATTGCCATTGCGGGCGACCGCTTCCAGAGGAACCGTCAAGACGTTCTTTTTCTCCGCCAGGGAAAGCCGTGTTTCCGCATACATGCCCGGCATGAGGCGGCCGTCGCGATTGTCGAAATCAATTTGCGTGTCCATCGTCCGGGTCTGCAAATCGAGGGAATCCGCGAAGCGGGACACTTTGCCCTCGATGTCCTGATTCAGCGCCTGGACGTGAACTTTCACGGGATCGCCGAGGTGAATCTGAGCCGCGACGGATTCCGGGATCGGGAGCACGAGCCGCAAAACGGAGATCTGCGCCAGACGCACTACCGGAATGGCCTGCGTGCTCGAAGAAGTGCCGGCAGCGACGAGCGAACCGGTATCCGCATAACGGTTGGTGACCACTCCCGCGTAGGGTGCAGTGATGCGGGTGTAGTCCGAGAGCGCGGATACCTGTTTTTGATTCGCCTGCGCCACCTCGAGTTCCTGCTGGGCCGCCGAGAGCGCTGCTTTCGCGCTGGACACCTGTGCTTCCGCTTCCAGGTCTTTCGCTTGAGAGTCGTCGAGTTCCTGCAGGGCCACGAGTCCTTCTCGCGTCTTGGCCGCATCACTGAGGCGGGTATAAGCCAGATGCGTCGCGGCATGAGTGGATCTGGCACGCTCCAAATCACCCTGTGAGCGCCCGATCTCTTCCTTTGCGCGGCGCATGGCGGCATCCGCGCCGGCAAGCTGCGCGGCTAGTTCGGGAACTTCCAGCACGGCAAGAGTCTGGCCTTGCTTCACGTGATCGCCGACGTCGACGTAGATGACCTTGATATACCCGGCCACCTTGGCGTGTACGTCCACATCCTGAAAGGCCTTGAATTCTCCGGCGATCACCAGCGTGTTTCCCACGTCGTGGCGCTCGACGCGCGCAACCGCTGCATGCATCACAGCAGGAGCACCGACCGGATGGTTGTGGTCATCGGCTTCAGTCGGGTTGCGCCCAATCCAGCGCCAAGCCAGCAGACCGATCACGGCGAGAGTCACGACGGCAATCCATAGTCTTTTTTGAGTCATACCTGCATCCCTTGCAGGGTGCGCGGCTGGTCAAGAATTTCGGCTTGGCCTCGCCAGACACCTGCAGAATTTTCAAATAGGCCTAAACGATGGTGCGCCACTGCCTTCATATAGTGGCAAATCCAATATTCGCAACGTTAAGGAAGATGGACTAGCGAACGGGCGGTGGCCGAAACCACAGGCTCGCCCAAAGAAACTGCTGAGGAGGAGGAACATTCTCAGAGGAGCGAATGATCGTCTGCGCGGTCAAATCCATGAGCGCTGAAACGGGCGCCGCATCAACCGTGTCCGGTCCGGAAAGAGCATCACGCCCCTCCGCGGCCGTAAAATGCTGGAGCTCGGAAGCTCCAACGGTGGCCCGATGGCTGGCAGGGTGCCGGACAATCAATCCGCCGTCGAATCCCGCCTTGCCAAGAAATGGATTGTATAAAAATAACCCAGCGAGAAGAAGGCTCAGGCACAAGCGCCATGAAAGCGAGACGCGCACAGAAACGAATTGGTCACACAATGACATTCTGGCTTCTCTGTAACAATAATAGGATGCACGCCCGCGGTCAAGTGGATGCATGCAAGTTGATCCCCACGTGCCAACACCCGACATCTAAAAATTGTAACTTTTGGACACCTCTCGACAGCCGCGCTCGGAGGAGAAGGGGACCGGAGCCAGGGGTGCGCCGGTCCCCAGGTAGGACGTGGGTTGAGGATCAAGCACGGCCAGTATCGCTGGCGGGAATCACGTGCGAATGAAGGGAATGTGAATTCTGCATAAGCTCTGGATCTTCCATAGGCGGCTGGGCCTCTTGCTCGGGACGCACGGAGAGGCCGCGGCCGTGGCGGACGTCAAGACCACGGACCCAGAAGATAATGTCCTCGGCGATGTTGGTGGCATGGTCCGCGATGCGCTCGAGGTGACGCGTGGCAAGAATGAATTGCAGGCCGGGACTGATTAAGGTGGGTTCCTGGGTCATGCGCTGGAGCAACTGTTCGAAGATGCGGTCGCGATACTGATCGACGACGTCATCGCTTTCGAGGACCAGGGTGGCCATTTCGATGTTGCGGAAAATGAGCGCGCCGAGGCTCTTGCTGACCATGGCGCGCACGGCGGAGGCCATCGGGGCAAGCTCCTCGGGGATTTGCGCGTCCGGCATTTCTCGCAATGAAACGACGCGTTCGGCAAGATTGACGGCGATGTCTCCGATGCGCTCGAGGTCGTTGGTAATTTTCAGCGCCGCCACGATCAGGCGCATTTCATCATCCGTGAACGAACCCCGGCGGAGGAGACGGATGGCGTGCTCATCAATCACAATTTCCATTTCATTGATGCGCGGCTCGAGGAGAAACACTTCGCCGGGCAAAGCCGCGGTGCGCGGGCTATCGAGGCTGACGATGGCGTCGAGCGCGCGGTTCATCGCGCTCTCCACGGTACGCGCCATAGAGACGAGGTAGTTCACCAGCGTGTCGTAAAGAACGGCTTCGGCAAGTCCCGCGGCAGTAGCCATAAATCTCCCCCTTCGGAGCGCGGGCGGAAATCACACCCTCGCTCGTAAGCAAAATTTTAGCTCCTGAATGGTTACAGCCTGTTCACACAATTGTGAAAATGCTGCAAAAGACGTGACTTAGAGAGATTTTGAGGCACGGCGGGATTGATTGGAACGGCTGAACTATTTTCCTGGGCGGGGCACGGCGCGCTCCGGATCGAAGAGGGGAACGGTAAAGTGAAACTGCGATCCCTGGCCCACTTCACTTTCCACCCAGATGCGGCCGCCGTGAGCTTCGACGAGGTGCTTGGCGATCGCGAGGCCGAGGCCGGTGCCTCCGACTTCGCGGGAGCGCGCGGCGTCGACACGGTAGAATCGTTCGAAAATACGGGGTTGCTCGGCTTGTGGAATACCGATCCCAGTGTCGGCAACGGTGAACGTCACTTCACTGGGGTCCGCTTCGACGCTGATCTGGATCTGGCCGCCGGGCGGAGTATATTGAATGGCATTGTCGATCAGGTTCTGCAAAACTTCGGCGAGACGCCGCCGGTCCGCGGCGATATCCGGCAAGCGCTCCGGCGAGTGAACCGAAATACGCAAATTCCTCTCAGCGGCTGGTCGCTGCGCGGTTTCCAGACAGCTTTCGACAAATTGGGAAACATTCAAACGGTGAATCTCCAGCTCCAGCCGGTCGGCATCCATTTGCGAAAGTCTGAGCAAGTCGTCGGTAAGGCGCGCGAGACGCTGGGAGTGCTCGAGGATGATTTCGAGAAACCGCACGCGGTTTTGCTGATCCTCGATGGCGCCGCCAAGAAGGGTTTCAGCAAAACCCTGAATGGCCGTGAGCGGCGTCTTGAATTCGTGCGAAACGTTGGCGACGAAATCGCGGCGCACGCGCTCGAGTTTGCGCAGATCCGTGATGTCATGCAGCACGATCACCGCGCCGGAGGTCTCCGCGGCGCGGACGGAGGCCACGGTTACCGCGAAAAAGCGCTGGCGCAGCGTGCCGGTAACGATTTCGGTTTCGACCCGAGGCTCGCCCTTCAACACCCGCCGAACCGCCTCGATCAATTCCGTTTGCCGGACCACTTCCAGCAGGGCGCTCCCAGCTTGCGGCGGCACGTCCAGCCCGAGAATCTCCGCAAAACCGGGGTTTGCGAAGACCAGCCGCTCGGAGCCGTCCACGACGGCAACGCCTTCCACCATGCTTCCCAGGATCGCCGAGGAAAGATTGCGTTCTTCCGTCAGCGTTCGAATGGTACGGTCGAGCCGTCCGGCTGTCTGGTTGAGCGAAGCCGCGAGGGCCTCCAGTGCATCCCCGGAGCGGTCCGCCTCGATCGGACGAAAATCCCCTTCCGCCACGCGGTGAGAAAACATCTGCAACCGTTCGACGCGGCTCGAGAAGGACCGGGAGATCAACAGCGACGCCATTCCGGTGATGAAAAGCATGACCAAGGAAGCCAACCAGAGCCGGTGGCGAAACTCCCATAGCTCCTCATCCACCGTTCGCAGCGGCAGCGCGAAGCGCAAGACTACCGGAGACCCGGCGGCCACCGGTAAACGCACGGCGTAATACAGGAGATCCCGCTTGATCGTCACGCTGTGCCGGATGGATTGGCCATCGCCATTTGCAATGGCATCGCGTATCTCCGGGCGCCCGGCGTGGTTTTCCATCGTTTGCGGATCCGACTGCGAATCGGCCAACACCAAGCCGCTGGAGGTGATCACTGTGATACGGGCGCCGCTGGCGGCCATTTGGCTCACCCAGCTTTGAAGGCTGGCGGAGTCTTGGGGATGACCCGAAGGAAGCGAAGACGACGGAGGCGGATAGGCAAGAGCGACGCGCGCGATGGCCGCGAGCTGTTCGAATCCGGTACGTTCGTAATCCCGCCGCAGGGCGCGTTCGGCGTAAAAATCCACCGGCGACAGAACGGCGATCAGCAGAGCGAAGAACGCGAAACCGAGTTTCCAGAAGAGATTAAGCCGCACGGGTTTCAAACAGGTAGCCTGCGCCGCGAACCGTTTTCAGATGCGCGGGATGTTCGGGATCGGATTCGATTTTTTCGCGCAAGCGGCGGACGTAAACGTCCACGCTGCGCGGGGTGACAAACCGGTCCGTTCCCCACACCGCGTCGAGCAACTGATCCCGTGTAAAGACGCGATTCGGGCGCGAAGCAAGGTAATAGAGCAGCCGGAATTCGAGCGTGCTGAGCGGAACAGCCTTCCCTGCATGGCTCACGCGATAAGACGCCGGATCGATCGCTAGCTTGCCGATTTCGATCACTCGCGGCCCCTCGGACGGCGGCTCGGCGCGGCGAAGCAGCGCCTTGACGCGCGCGACGAGTTCGCGCGGGCTGAAGGGCTTGGTCACGTAATCGTCGGCGCCCATCTCCAGCCCGACGACGCGGTCGGCCTCTTCGCCGCGCGCCGTGAGCATGAGAATCGGCAAACGATTCAAGCGACTCATCCCGGCGAATCTCCCGGCAAATTTCCAGGCCGGAGAGCTTCGGAAGCATGAGGTCGAGAAGAGGCAGATCAGGTGGCGACTTTTTCAGACGTGCTCAGGCCGGTGCTGCCGTCGAAAGCAGCGCTGACTTGAAAGCCTTCGTTAACGAGGTTGTAGCGAACGAGTTCGACGATGTCGCGATCGTCTTCGATGATAAGGATGCGCTTCATGCAGGTCGAGCGTACCGCACGCCGGCTTGGCGGCAGTGTACCGTAGGACGGCGAATTGCGGTAGGCATCAGGAAGATTTGGATCACTTGGGATTTGGCGTAACACGGCTGATTGTCGCAGGCGCAGGGCGCGGCGTGGTAACGCGGCGATTACATCAATGTGAATACCCGGTTACAGCGCAAAAAGTCTAATCGCTGCTTGTAGTTGTGAAGGCGATCGCCAGAAGCGTCTTTCTGCTCCAGCTCATGGGCCTTGGCGGAGCCGGTGGCCGGGCTCGCGCTCGCGGAGCGCTTCACCGAGCGCACGCTTAGCCCGCCGGCCTTCGCGATGCGCTCCAACCGCGGCAGAACGTATCCATGCGCGCCCATGTTGCCGGGCTCTTCCTGAACCCAGACGACCTCGCGCGCGTTGGGATGCTCGGCGATGGCCGCGGTGATTTCCGTGCGCGGCAGCGGATAGAGCTGGTCGAGGAAGAAAATGGCTGTGCTGGTGTCCTTGCGCCGGCGGCGTTCGGCGCGCAATTCGTGGCCGACCTTGCCGCTGGCGATCAGAATGCGCCTGGCGTCCCGCACTTCAGGATCGGAAACGAGCGGGAGAAAACGCGGCTGCGTGAATTCTTCGATGTTTGAGCTGGCGTCGGGATGCCGCAGCATGCTCTTTGGCGTGAACACGATCAGCGGTTTTCTCCAAGGGCGGAGCACCTGGCGGCGCAGCATGTGGAAATACTGCGCGGCGGTCGAAGGCTGGCAGATCTGCATGTTGTCTTCGGCGGCGAGCTGCATGAATCGCTCCATGCGTGCGCTGGAATGCTCCGGGCCCTGGCCTTCGTAGCCGTGTGGCAGGAGCATGACCAGGCCCACGGGCAAATTCCACTTATCTTCGCCCGCGCTGATGAACTGATCGATGATGACCTGAGCACCGTTGGCGAAATCTCCGAACTGCGCCTCCCAGAGGACAAGCGCCTCGGGATAGTCGCGGCTGAAGCCGTATTCGAAACCGAGGCAACCGGCTTCGGAAAGAGAAGAATTGTAGATTTCGCAAAAAGCCTGATCGGAGGAGAGGTGACAGAGAGGCAGGTAGTTATGCTCTGTTTCCGTGTCAATCAGGACCGCGTGGCGCTGGTTGAAGGTGCCGCGCTGGGAATCCTGTCCGGTCAGCCGGACGGGATGCCCCTCGAGGACGAGCGAACCGAAGGCCAGGGCTTCGGCAAACCCGTAATCGACGGCGCGTTTGCCGTGGCCCATCTCGGCGCGTTGTTCGAACAGTTTCACGATTTTCGGGTGGACGTGGAAACCTTCCGGCACACGCACCAGGCCATCGGTGATCTCCGACGAGTTTGTCGCGCGTCAGGCCGGTGTCAACCTCATATTCCGGTTTGTAACGCCCGTGATAAAACGGAGTCCAGTATTCCGGCAGCTTGCGAAGCTGCGGGATTTTCTTTAGCGCGCGCGCCTTGGTCTGCTCTTCTTCGTACTCCCGCCGGATCCTTTCGGCCATCTCCGTGGCATCGATGCCGGCGCGCTCCGCGTAAATCTTCCAGAGAGGCGCATGTTTCTTGATGCGCTCGTAAAGCAGCGGCTGCGTGATCGTCGGATCGTCCACTTCGCTGTGGCCGTGGCGGCGGTAGCCGATGATGTCCACGACGACCTCGCTGCCGAATTTCGCGCGAAACTCCGCGGCGATCTGGCCGATGCGCACCACCGCGTCCGGGTCTTCCGCGTTGACGTGAAAGATGGGTACGGACTGGCGTTTGGCAATGTCCGAAGCGAAGCGCGAAGAGTGCTCCTGGACCGGAAGGGTCGTGAACCCGATCAGATTATTCACGATGATGTGAATTGTTCCGCCGACGGTGTAAGCCTTCAGGTCAGCCAGATTCAGCGTCTCCGCCCAGACGCCCTGCCCGGCAAACGCCGCGTCTCCATGCATGACGATGGGAACAACTTTGTTGAGAGTTTCCGGCGAGCGGTCGATATATCCGCCGCGCAGGCCATAGCGGGTCTGCTTCGCGCGGGCCCTTCCCATGGCCACCGGATCGACGGCCTCGAGATGGCTCGGATTCGAAACCAGGTGCATGCCGATCTCTTTGCCGCTCGTCGTGACGTACGTGCCGGTTGCGCCGACGTGGTATTTCACGTCGCCCGCGCCCAGCACGCTGCGAGGATCAACATCCTCAAAACCGGCGACAACTTCATGGGGCGTCTTGCCCGCCGCGTGAACCATTACGTTCAGCCGCCCGCGGTGGCTCATGGCCATGATCGAAGAGATCGACCCGTGCTCCGCCGCCGTGTCCAGCATCGAGTCCAGCAGCGGAATCAGCGCGGTAACGCCTTCCAGGGAAAATCGCTTCGTGCCCAGGTACCGCGCCTGCAAAACCTGCTCGAAAAGGTCGGCGCGGATCAGCCTCTCCAGAATCCTTTTCTGATCGACTTCGCGCGCTGGCCCTTCGATGCGCTCCGCGATCCAGCGCCGCCGCTCTGGATCTGGCAAGTGCATGAATTCAGCCCCGACCGTGCCGCAATAAATGCGGCGCGCCTCGTCAGCCGCCTCACCGGCCAACCCATCTAGGTCCGGTTGCTTCAGCGGTTCGAACAAACCGAGCGGATCAAGAGTCGCCTCCAGGTAACCCCAACGCCGGAAGGCGTCGAAGATGCGTTCGCGCTCTTCGTTGCTACCGGTTTTTGCAAGGCCGCGCGTGCCGAGTTTCTTGGCCGCCTTCGTTGTTTTTGTTGGGCGTTCTTCTTCCAGCGTTGTACGGTTTGCCATAAAGGGATCTCTGTGAACTTTCTATTTTGCCATAGAACGTGGAAGAAGGCTTTTCTCGAGCATGGGCAAGTTTTCGCGACCCAATTGGCCAAGTCGCGTCAACAAAGGCGCACGGCAACCGCCAAAATGGCACTGTCTCCTGGAAGCTTTTGGTCGAAACTTCATGGGAAGACCCGATTGATTTTGGATTTCCGGAAACCACTCACGATGAAACACTTACCCATTAATTGGACGGTGCACCGCGCCTCGAGGCTGGAAACCGAAGCGGCGTGGAAAATCATGGAGGAGTACTACCAAGCTGCAAGCGTCGTCGCCCGAGACGAAAGGCGCGAGTTCCTGCAACTCTACTTTAAGGAAGGCGCCGGGCTTTGGTTGGCCACAGTCGAAGCAAACGTTATCGGATGTATCGCCCTCCGTCCGCTTGCCGCTCTCGCGAACTCGGCCGAGGTAAAACGTTTGTATGTGCAACCCGCGTTTCGCGGCC
>CAVWHL010000005.1:0-20939 GCA_963754855.1 uncultured Acidobacteriota bacterium | reverse complement strand
GGTCTTCCTACTTTTCCCGCACTGGATCCTACTGAAAGAGTTCCTCAAGGCGCTCTCGGCCGCATTCATATAGGCCCTCGAATCGATTATCTCGGCGCGCCTTCGACACCTGTACGTGCGGCGAATGTCAAAGCTTCCTGGCTCGATGTCGCCGTTCCCAGCGATTCTCGATCCGTCGCTCGCCTCCCGACCGGCAAGCACCGTCCTCTCCGCTTACGTCCAGTACAGGCGCCGTACAGAAATTAAGAAGAAAAGAAATCGATCCTTCGCAAGGGACTGGGGCGACACGGTCATCGAACACTACTACTTATGCGCCGAATCTCCCGGTTTGGTCGAGGGCATGCAGGTCATTACGCCCATCTGGAAACGTCGTTCAGCTTCACCGCGACCGCGTTTTCGCCGGCGAGCTCGCACTGGTCGAGCTTTCACCATGCGGCCCGTTCTCGATTCGGCGCGCTGCAAAGCGCCGATACGAAGACCTGGACTTGCCGACTGGGCCAGGCGTCCCGGCAACGGCCTGACCGGCGCAAGCGGCGCCAACGCCGCTGGCGAAATCATCCGCGGTGAGTTCGGCTGTAGCGCGCACCCCACGAGCGGCGGGCCGCTCCATCCTCAACGGCAGCGGTGTAGAAATAGGCGTCGTCGAACCACGCGACTGAAGATGTCCAGCAACAGAAGAAACGCGCTTCGTGGCCGACCACCCGAGGAATCCGCCACTCTGTACCAACGCGCTCAATCGTCCCTCCTCGGCGGCGTTCCCGTGAACTCGATGGAAAAATGGGCTGGCACTTTTCCATTCTCAGTGGGAAGACTGCCAAGGTCACACCTTTAGGCTCAGCATTCATCACAGCCACAATTACGTGGACCCTCTGCCTCAGCAACCGCAGCAATAACCAGCCTTCTTCCCGAAGTTGTGGCCAAGGCACCTCACCACACACCAAAGAAAAGCATCACCCTATGCTTCCTACCAAAAGAGGATCTCGCTGTGGGTAGACCAAGAAGTCTTAACCCGCATTCTTTATACCTTCCCGTACTGGCAATTCTCACACTCACCGCGACGAAGATCCAACCGCTTCTCCATCAAATCTCACACAGGCAAAATCACGCAGCACACAAAATACCTCGTGTTCCATTATTGCTACCACGGGCCCCGTGGACGAGTAGTCGCTTCACTTCGCGGTCGGCGTCGTCGGCCCGCGCCACGGCGATTCGGCCCGCCGGTCGATCCCGCGGAAACCGCGCGCGTCGTGGGAGTTCAACGATCTCAACGCGCCTCGAAGACGCCCTGAAGCATCACGACGTCGCCTGCCGTCTTCGCCGAACCCGCCATGACAGCATCCGGCATCATTCTCCAACCGAGATGGCTACTCGAAATCCGCGCGCGACTTGTCCGCCGCTACGGATCGCTTCATTGCCGACGAAACGCACACCATTTGCGCGCCGCAGCTGCAGGCGCTGTCCCGCCGAATGGAAACTCGATCCCGACATCCTCGTTTTTGGAAAAGCCATCGGCAGCGGCATTCCCGACGCTGCGTACGGCTGTAGCGGAAGAGTCGGCAGCGCATGGACGGCGCATCCGTCGGAACCCCGGCTGTGGGCGGTATCGGCGGAACTTCGGCCAGGAAGCGCTCGATCGCCGCGATGCGCGCTCGCTACGAGCGCGTAGCCACGCCCTCCGCATTCGCGCACATGATCCGCTCGCCAGAGCGTTCAACGACGGCGTTGCCGGACACGTTTTCAAACCACCGGCCTGCCCTGGAACGTCATCCGCCTCGGCGCACGCGCCGAATACACGTACGCCGCGGAAGCCACGTAACGGCAGTAAAAACCGCCGCTGCCTTCAATTTAGAGCTGGACGCACCTACCTCCACCTCCATCTCCCTCGACCGCGGCGTCCTGCTCACCCCGTTCCATAACATGGCGCTCATGTGCCCCGCGACCACCGAAGCCGACATCGACCTGCACACTTGAGATCTTCCCTCAAGGCCGCCCGCGAACTCGCGAGGTGAACTGCATGACTCGGTGTCTACTCCGGAGCCGGAGCCGTGGAACCCTCCTTTCGCTGATCTTCGAAAACAACAGTGTCCGCGTGTCGGACCACGTCTCGAATCCAGCGGCCATGAAAAATATACGGAAATGAAGCCCGATCGCGCCTGATCATCTACGAAAGCCGGCAGCCCGCAAAGCGCTGTTGACGCCGCCACCGTCGTCTTCCCATCGACACATTGAACCCAAAAAACCTGTCGTCGAAGATCAAAAACGGGAAAACCTCACAAACCGTCTCCGACGATCGAATCCAATAAACTTTTTCGCGGATTCTTAATTGAATTTCATATAAGCACCTCCCGTCGTACCCCTCACAGCAGCAGTACGAACGTAGCCGAAGACTGATTCGTCGAACGCCGCGTATGATGCGGAGCGAAATGAGGCCAGATCCAATAAACGCTTCCATCTTTGTTATCTACTTCCTCCCCGCACCCCCTTGCGCCCAGCAGCCACCCGCAATCCGCTTCCACGCCACCATCGATTTCCTGAAAGCTTCCGCCCGACCTGTACTTGGCGAGGTCTCCGGCGTGGCGGTCAACTCGAAGGGACACGTCTTCGTCTTCTCGCGCGGCAATTCCACCGGCCCAGCGTATGGCGCAGCCGCCGCGCAATTCCTCGAGTTCGGTCCGGACGGAAAATTCATTCGCGAGATCGGCCACAACCTCTATGCCTGGTCGTTCGCCCATGCCGTGCGCGTCGACAAGGACGACAACATCTGGGTCATCGACAAAGGCTCGGACATGATCATCAAGTTCAATCCGGAAGGCCGCGTCGTGATGGTGTTCGGCCGCAAGAAGGAAGCCTCCGACGAAGGCGCCGAGCCCGTGGAGCATCCCAATCCGCCGCTTCCCGCCATCGACGGCCAGTTCCGGCAGCCCACCGACGTCACCTGGGACACCGCAGGCAACATCTTCATCAGCGACGGCTACATCAACTCGCGCGTCGCCAAGTTCGACAAGAACGGCGACTGGGTGAAGCAGTGGGGCGAGCGCGGCAGCGGCACCGGCCAATTCAACACGCCGCACAGCATCGCGGCCGACGCGCAGGGCAACATCTACGTGGCCGACCGCGGCAACCGCCGCATCCAGGTGTTCGACCAGCGACGGAAAATTTCTGCGACAGATCACACCATCGACGTCCCCGTCACGATGCGAACGCCGCCCCGCATCGGCAACAAACCCACCGCCGCAACGGCACGCTGCGCGCAGGCGCGCCCTGGGCCATTTGCATCACGCCCGGGCCGACCAGTATCTCTACAGCGCCGACGCCTTTCCCGGGCGCGTCTACAAGCTGTCGCTCGACGGCAAGGTGCTGGGCGTTTTCGGCAAGTCCGGCAAGCTGCCAAGCAGTTCGGCTGGATTCACGAGATCGCGTGCCCGTCCGAAAACGAGCTTTACGTCGCCGAGATTCTGAACTGGCGCGTGCAGAAGCTAATTCTATGAGCCAACCCACTAGCTTTTCTGATTGCCACAAACAAAACATGCCGGCATCGTGGAGATGACATCCACGCCAAATGTCATACGCTATAGGTCCGCAAAATCAAATCCGGTGGAAAAAATAAGACACCATGTCAAAAACACTTCTTCCGATTCACGACGTAGCTCGCAAACTGGAAATTCCCGATCAATATTTTGAGCAAGTCGGACGTTACAGCGGAAAAGTCAGGCTGGAACTCCTCGCTGATCCCGGCTTCAAGCGGCGAGGAAAAGTCATTTTCGTTACGGCGACTACGCCGACGGCTTCAGGTGAAGGCAAGACCGTCACTGCCATCAGCCTTACGCAGGGCCTTGCGCTGCTCGGCAAAAAAGTGGTCATCACGTCGCGAGAGCCTTCGCTCGGCCCGGTATTCGGAATGAAAGGCGGGGCGGCCGGCGGTGGGCTCTCACAAATCGAGCCCAGCGAAAAAATCAATCTCCATTTCACGGGAGATTTTCACGCCATTTCCTCCGCGCACAATCTGCTGGCGGCCCTGATCGACGCGCATCTCTTCCATGGTAACGATTTGAATCTGGACCCTGAACGAATCGCCTGGCCTCGCGCGATGGATATGAATGACCGCGCCCTGCGGCGGATTGCAGTTTCGTTGGACAGCAAGAAAGACGGCGGCGGGCGGCACACGGGATTTGTCATCACGGCTGCTTCGGAGATTATGGCCATCGTGGCTCTCGCCAAGGACAGGAAAGACCTGCGCAAACGCTTGGATTCGATAGTGATTGGTATGACGCGCTCTGGAAAGCCGGTCACTGCAAAAGATCTGGGCGCGACGGGAGGAATGATGGCGCTGCTCACGGAAGCCATCCTTCCCAATCTTGTGCAGACGACCGATGGGACGCCCGCCTTCGTGCATGCGGGACCATTCGGCAACATCGCTCACGGGACGAGCAGTGTGATCTGCCAGCAGATGGGGCTGCGCCTCGCTGATTACGTGGTGAATGAAGCGGGGTTCGCCTCCGACCTCGGCGCGGAAAAGTATTTTGATATCGTCATGCAGCAGTCGGGCATCACGCCCTCGGCCGCTGTTCTCGTTACGACCGTGCAGAGCATGCGGAATCAAGGGCGAAGGCGATTTCGAACGCGGCCTGCCGAACCTCGGAAGACACATTGAAATTCTCAAAACGTTCGGAGTGCCGGTCATAGCGGCGATCAATCGATTTCCAAGCGACGCCGAGGGCGATCTGAAGCGCCTGGCGGCCTACTGCGCGGAACGAGGTGTTACAAGCGCTCTCTCGGAAGGATTCACGAAGGGTGGTCCGGGCGCGAAAGAACTTGCCGAAAAAGTCGTCGAAGCCATCGTCAGGAATCCCGCGCCCGGCGTGCACGCTCTTTATTCCTTCGACGAACCGCTGACCGCAAAAATCGAGAAGGTCGCGCAGAAAATCTACGGCGCGAGCGGGGTGAATTTCAGCGATCAAGCCAAAGCCAAATTCCGGCAATTTGCCGACTGGGGCTACGGAAAATTGCCCGTCTGCATCGCAAAAACGCAGTATTCCCTGTCCGACGATCCGAAACGGCTTGGCGCTCCAACGGGCTGGACGCTGAATGTCACCAACGCCTCGCTATCCGCCGGCGCAGGATTTGTCGTGGTTATCTCCGGCAACATGATGCTCATGCCCGGTCTTCCCGAAAGTTTCGCGCGCCGCTTCCATTGACGTGGACGACTCCGGCGGCATCATTGGTGTCTGACCCCGGCTGCAGCGGCGAATTCTTTCCAATCCCGTGCTCGCCGGAGTACACTCCCAACGGCCAAAAATTTTCACTGCAAAAATTTTCATCCGGAGGATTTCTCTCGTGCATCCACGCAAGCAACTTCGCTTCCTTCTTTCGCTTTCCATCCTGACTCTTCTGTTCTCCCTTACCACCGCCACCGCCCAGCAGCTCGATGCCAGCCTTTACAAAGGAATGAAGTGGCGCCTCGTGGGTCCCTTCCGCGGTGGGCGCGTACTCGCTGTCTCCGGTGTGCCCAGCCAGCCCGACACGTACTATTTCGGCGGCGTGAGCGGCGGCGTGTGGAAAACCACCGACGACGGGCAGACGTGGGTGTCTCTGACGGACAAGGAATCTTTCTCTTCGATCGGCAGCATCGCCGTGGCCGAATCCGATCCGAACGTGATTTACGCCGGCACCGGTGAAGCGTGCATCCGCGGCAACATTTCCCATGGCGACGGCGTGTAGAAGTCCACCGATGCCGGCAAGACCTGGAAAAATGTCGGGCTGAAAGATACGCAGAGCATCGGCGCGCGTCATCATTGATCCGCACAATCCCGACATCGTTTTCGTCGCCGCCCTCGGCCACGCCTATGGCCCGAATGCCGAACGCGGCGTCTTCCGCTCCACCGACGGCGGTCGAGACCTGGGAAAAAGTCCTCTACAAGGACGACAAGACCGGCGCCATCGATGTCGCTTTCGATCCCAACAACTCCAGCATCCTCTTCGCCGCGCTTTGGGAAGCCAACCGCACGCCCTGGACGCTCACGAGCGGCGGCCCCGGCAGCGGCCTCTACAAATCCACCGACGGGGGAACAGACTGGAAGCATCTCGAAGGCAACGGTCTGCCCAGCGGCATCCTCGGCCGCATCGGCGTTTCCGTTTCCGGCGCGGACTCCAACCGCGTCTACGCGCTCATCGAAGCCAAAGATGGCGGCCTCTACCGCTCCGACGACGGCGGCGAAAACTGGACGTATGTCAACGACGATGACCGCTTCCGCCAGCGCGCCTGGTATTTCACCCACGTCTTCGCCGACCCCAAAAATGCCGACACGGTCTACGTTCTCAACACCGGCATGTACGTCTCCAAGGACGGCGGCAAGTCGTTCTCTCTCCTGCCCGCGCCTCACGGCGATCATCACGGCCTGTGGATCGATCCCGATAATCCGAATCGCATGATCAACGGCAACGATGGCGGCGCGAACGTCACCATGGACGGCGGCAAGACCTGGAGCACGCAATACAATCAGCCCACCGCGCAGTTCTACCACGTCGCCGCGGACACGCATTTCCCCTATCGCCTCTACGGCTCGCAGCAGGACAACACTTCCGTGGCTATCGCCACCGCCAGCGACGACGGCTTTATCGATCGTCCTGACTGGTACGCCGTCGGCGGCGGTGAAGCGGGCTGGATCGCGCCCTATCCCGCCCGATTCCAACATCGTCTACGCTGGTGAAAACGAAGGCATCCTCACGCGCTTTGACAAGACCACCGGCCAGGTTCAGTTCATCAATCCCTGGCCGGATGCTCCTTCCGGTTCGGCGTCGAGAGCATGAAATACCGCATGCAATGGACCGCGCCGGTCATCGTCTCCCCGCACGATCCGAACGTGCTCTATCTCGGTGCCCACGTGCTCCTTAAAAGCACCAACGGCGGAATGAGCTGGACGCCCGTCAGTCCCGACCTCACCCGCAACGACAAATCCAAGCAGGCGCCCTCCGGCGGCCCCATCACCAAGGACAACACCAGCGCCGAATACTACGACACCATCTTCGCCCTCGATGAATCTCCCCGCGAAAAGGGCCTCATCTGGGTGGGCAGCGACGATGGCCTCGTCCACGTCACCCGCGACAGCGGCAAAACCTGGACCAACATCACTCCGAAAGATCTTCCCGATTGGAGCCGCATCAGCCTCCTCTCCGCCTCGCCGCACGATGTCGCCACTGCGTATCTCACCGTCGACCGTCATGAACTCGACGACCTCCATCCCTACATTTACAAAACCAACGACTACGGCAAGTCTTGGACAAAAATCACTGGCGGCCTCCCGGACAACCTCGTCGTGCGCGCCGTCCGCGAAGACCCCGTGCGCCGTGGCCTGCTCTTTGCCGGCACCGAGTCCGGCGTCATGGTTTCTTTCGACGACGGCTCGCATTGGCAATCGCTCCAGCTCAATCTGCCTGCGTCTCCCGTCCGCGACGTCCTCGTGAAAAGCGACGATCTCACCATCGCCACCCACGGCCGCTCCTTCTGGGTTCTCGATGACATCTCGTCGCTTCGCCAGGCCGGCGCCGAAGTCGCCGCTTCTCCTGCCTATCTCTTCAAGCCGCGCGCCGCGTTGCGCACGCAAATCCCTTCCGGATTGCCGTCAAAACGGCCCGTCGGACAGAATCCCCCGGGCCCGGCGCTCATTGACTACTACTTGAAGTCCGCGCCCAAAGAGATTTCCGCCGGCAAAAAAGAAGAAGTGAAACTCGAAATTTACGATTCGCAAGGCAAGCTCGTCCGCAAATTCTCCAGCAACAAGCCGCCGGAGGAGCAGCCCGAAAGCGAATTTGAGCCCGAGCAGCGCAACGAGGGCCTGCTGGCCTCCGAGGCAGGCATGAACCGTCTCGCTTGGGACTTGAAGTACGACCCTCCGGCGAAGGCCAAGGATGAAGGCCCCTGGACCGGCCGCCCCGAAGGGCCGTTCGTTGTCCCCGGCAAGTATCAGGTGAAGCTCACCGCCGCGGGCAAGACGCTCACTGCCCCGCTCGAAGTCAAACTCGACCCTCGCGTCAAAACTTCGCAAGCCGACCTCGAAAAGCAGCTTGATCTCGCCTTGAAAATTCGCGATGCCGTTGACGAAGATCACAAAGCCGTCACCGAAATTCGGGAGATCCGCGCGCAGCTCGAAGATCTGAAAAAGCGGCTCGCCGGTCATCCGCAGGCCAAGGTCGTCGGCGAAGCCGCCGAGGCTCTCGACAAAAAGATGACGCCCATCGAAGAAAACCTCATCCAGCCGAGGCTCAAGAGTTCTGAAGACTCGCTCATTTATCCGATCAAGTTGAACGAAAAAATGCTCGCCCTCGGTGGCATGGTCGAAAATTCTGACACCGCCCCCACCGAGCAATCTCTCGAAGTGTTCAAGGGATTCCGTTCCCAGCTCGATGAGGAATTGGCCAAGTGGAGCGAAATCCGCTCCAAGGACGTCGCCGCCTTCAACGACCTGGTCCGCAAGGAGGTCGTCGTCCCGCTCCTCCTTCCTCCTCCCAAGGCGGAGTAGCCGCATCGCGGCTTGAGCCGGAGTTTCTGGGGCTGACAGGTTGCCGGCCCTGCTCGTGAAGCGTGCGTTGGCAGGTCCAATGCGCACACATTTTGTTCTTCAGGGTGGCGCTGTTGCCGCGCGAAGACGCTTTACCCTGACTTTTTCAACCGAGGCCTTCGGCGGGAGCCGCACCCGTCACGGAACATTGCTCACCTGCCGCTTGCTTGTTCCCAACTTTGCAAGCGCAGTACAATAGGCTGTTTGCACACCGAGGAGGGAACCCGCCATGGCCACTGCTGAACAAAAACTCCACGTTTCCGAGTTTACCAACGAGCCTTTCATCGATTTCTCGAAGTCGGAAAATCGCAAGCGCATGGAAGACGCGCTCAAAAAAGTCGCCTCCGAATTCGGCCGCGAATATCCCATGTGGATCGGCGGGCAGAAAGTCGTCACGCCGGAAAAGCGCAATTCCACGAATCCCTCGCATCCTTCTCAGGTCATCGGCGTCTTCCAGATCGCCAATGCGGACATGGCCAGGCAGGCAGTCGAAGCCGCCAACAAATATTTTGATACCTGGAAAAAGGTCCCCGCGCAGGAGCGCGCCAAGTGCATCTTCCGCGCCGCGCAACTTGTCCGCGAGCGCAAGTTTGAACTGAACGCTTTGGTCTGCTACGAAGTCGGTAAAACCTGGATCGAAGCCGATGCCGACATCGCCGAAACCATCGACTTCTGCGAATTCTATGGCCGCGAAATGCTTCGTCTTGCCGAGCCGCAGAAACTCACGCCCATGCGCGGCGAGCGCAACTACCTCGTTTACATTCCGCTGGGCGTCGGCGTCGTTATTCCGCCGTGGAATTTTCCGTGCGCCATCATGGCCGGGCTCGTCGCCGCCTCGCTCGTCACTGGCAATACCGTCGTCCTGAAGCCCGCCAGCGACTCGCCAACCATCGCCGCAAAATTCATCGACATTCTTTACGAAGCTGGCATTCCCAAGGAAGCCGTGAACTTCATCACTGGCCCGGGCGGTGCCGTCGGCGATACGCTTATCCAGCACCCGAAGACCCGCTATATCGGCTTCACCGGCTCAAAGGAAGTCGGCCTGCGCATTAGCGAACTTGCCAGCAAGCCTTCACCTGGCCAGATCTGGATCAAGCGCACCGTCCTCGAAATGGGCGGCAAGGACGCCATCGTCGTGGATGAGGAAGCCGACATCGACGCGGCCGTGGAAGGAACGGCGCAAGCCGCGTTTGGTTACCAGGGACAGAAGTGTTCGGCCTGCTCGCGCGCCATCGTTTCCGAAAAAGTCTACGACACGTTCCTCCAGAAGCTCGTCGATCGCACGAAGAAAATCACCGTCGGCCCCAGCGATGATCCCAACAACTACATGGGCCCGGTCATCAGCCAGTCCGCGATGAAGACGATTCTCGACTACATCGAAGTGGGCAAGAAGGAAGGGAAGCTGGTCGCCGGCGGGAAGCGCGCCCCGGGCGACGGCTATTTCATCGAGCCCACGATCATCGCCGATCTCGATCCCAAGGCGCGGCTCGCCCAGGAAGAGGTCTTCGGTCCCGTGCTCGCGGTGATCAAGGCGAAAAATTACGACCACGCTCTCGAAATCGCCAACAACACCGAATTCGGCTTGACCGGCGCGGTCTATTCCAAAAATCCAGAAAAAATCAAGAAGGCCGAGGAAGCCTTCCACGTCGGCAATCTCTATCTGAACCGCAAGTGCACCGGTGCAATGGTCGGCGCGCATCCCTTCGGCGGCTTCAATATGTCCGGCACGGATTCCAAGACCGGCGGGAAAGATTATTTGCTGCTTTTCTTGCAGGCCAAAGCTGTCGCCGAAAAAGTGAGTTAGGAGATTCGAGCAGCCTTTGCATCGGCTCGCCGCGTGGCCCACTTCAAAACGCGGAACACTGGATAGCTGAGCACCAGCATCGCCAGCGCTAGCGGCGCGTTTTCCCGGTCGGTGACGATCGATCCGATCAAAAAACACGCCGATGCGCCAAGCGCGATCCCAGTAGTCCACGGATAACCCCACGCGCGGTACGGCCGGTTCATCTCCGGCTCGCGCTTGCGCAGCACGAAGAGCGACGTATAGGAAAGCGTGTAATTCGCCACAAAGAAAAACGACAACATCGCGATGACCCGTTCGAACGACCCGAGTACGAAGAGAACGCCGACAATCGTGCTCAGTAGAAGCGAAACCGTCGGCGTGCCGCCGGGGTTCACCTTTGCCGCCTGCCGGAAAAATAATCCGTCCGCGCTCATCGCGTAGAGAGTACGCGAACAGAAAAGCTGATTGGCATTGATGCAGCTCAACATCGAGATGATCATGATCGAGCGGATGATGGGATCGCCAAACCTGCCGAAGATGCGGTCCGCGACGGTGCCAAGAACAAAATTGTTTCCTGCGATTTCGTTCATCGGCAGAATGTAAAGCGCGACAAGATTCAGCAGCAGATAAATTCCCATGATCGAAAACACGCTGCCGAAAATCGCGCGCGGAACATCGCGCCCGGAATTGCGCACTTCTCCCCCGAAGTAGACGATGCCGTCCCAACCGTCGATGGTGTAGAAAACGGCCTGCAGCCCCAGCATCAACGCCACGGCGAGCGGCCAACCCGAAGCCAGCGGCAGCGCCGGCGCGGTTGTGTTGATACCCACGGCCGCGTGGTGTGCGGAACTTCCTTTCACAAAACAGGCAAGCACAAGAATCAAAAATGCCAGGGTCTTTATCGCAGCCGTCGATAACTGCGCGAGGCTGCCCCAGCGGATGCCGCGCCACTGTAAGACTCCGAATCCGGCGATAATCGCGACGGAGATGATTTTTATTTTTTCCGGTCCCGCGAAAATTGGAAATAGATGACCGCTGTATTCGCTAATGACTATAGCAACGGCCGCGGCGGTGCCGCAGGTGGAGAGCCAGTCGCTCCAGCCGACGATAAACCCGGCGTATTCACCGATGGCGCGGCGAGAAAAATTATATTGACCGCCGCTGCGCGGAATAGCCGCGCCGAGCTCCGCCATCGACGATGCACTAACGAGCGCATAAAGCCCGCCAACCACCCAGACACCAAGAAAAAGCCAAGGATTCGGAAGGCCTTTGGCGATGTCGCCGGGCGTTCGAACGATGCCGGCGGCAATGGCGTTTCCGATCGCGGCGGCAATTCCAAACCACACGCCGAGAACCTGGAGCAGGCGTCCTCGGCTGTAATGGTGCGTCGAAGAATCCAGTTTTGGCGTCGTCAATGGCGTCCGGTGATGGGGAGCATGCGTTCGAACAGCAAGGCGGCCATCATAACCGCGGAGGCAGGAATTGCAAGTCTGAAGTGGTGATCGCTTAGATTCGAATCCGGGGGCTGGGGACAGGAAAACATCTCAGCGCGGCGTGCCCACAAAGTTCCACTTGCCCCAGGCGAAGGATTCGTGCACGGGGACGAAGTGCACCCGCGCCATCTTGCAAATCAACTCGGGCTGGGTCAGCCACTGCTCATAGGTACGGCGCTCGTAGTGAATCATCGTGGCAAGAGCATCCATCCGGTTCGAAAGCCGGCGCGCCAGAGGATTCCCGGATACCCAATGCACAAATCGGAGAAATGGAGTCAGCCACGGTTCCACAAAAACGACGCGGCCTTCCTTGCGCAGAACGCGCTGCATTTCCGCGAACGTCTGTTCCAAATCGTCCGGTAACGCTGGCAGATGATGAAGCCCGCCTTGCACTATCAAAACGTCCTTGCATTCATCTGTGAAGGGTAGTTTCCTGCAATCCGCAACGACGCATTTTGCGGGGCCCCGGTACTGGGCGATTAACTGCGGCGATAAATCCACACCTTCTAGTCTCGTAAATCCCAAGCGCTGGAGCGCATTGAGCCCATTCCCGCGGCCGCAAAATAATTCCACGATTTCGGAATCCCGCGGCCATTCGCGCGCGCCCAGTTTCTGCAGCCGCGCAATGAACTTTCGAATCTCCTGCTCGGGCGTTTCGAAACGCAAATACGCGGCTTCCCAGGGATCAAGCGTCGCAGCGCCCGGCGCCGGGGGATTTGTCTTGGCTTCCGTCCTGCCTGTCTGTGATGGCGGCATCTACGAGTGGTGGAAAAAAGAACCATGGAAGATTCCCATAGATTGCCGGGCGATTCAAGGCGACGGGCAGAGGTATGAATCGTCAAAAGCAGAGAATCCTCGCCTCCGGGTGAAATGTCCGGCGGAGCGCGATATGATGATGCCGGGTATGAGCACAGTACTAACTTCCGAGGGGTCGCAGCCTGTCCACAGCGCGGAGGCGCGTCCGGTTGAAGTGTCCGTGGTCATCCCCTGCTTGAACGAAGCCAATTCGCTGGCATTCTGCATCGACAAAGCCGTGAATGCGTTTAGAAAAGCGGGCCTCACTGGCGAAGTCGTCGTCGCCGACAACGGCTCGACGGACGGCTCGGTGGAGATTGCCGAGCGTCACGGAGCGCGGGTGATTCATGTGGCGCAACGCGGCTATGGTGCGGCACTGCAGGCGGGCATCGCGGCCACTCTCGGTCCTTTCATCATCATGGGCGATGCCGACGACAGCTACGACTTCACGGAAGTTCCGCAGTTTGTCGCAAAACTCCGTGAAGGCTACGACGTCGTGATGGGCAATCGCTTCCGCGGCGGCATCAAGCCCGGGGCCATGCCCCCGCTCCACAAGTATTTTGGCAATCCGGGATTGACCGCTCTCCTCAACCTCTTCTTTCATGTGGGCATAGGCGATAGCTATTGCGGAATGCGCGGATTCACTCGCGCTCTCTACGACAAGTTGGATGTGCGCAGCACGGGAATGGAATTTGCGCTAGAAATGATCATCAAGTCGGCGCAGATCGGCGCGCGCATCAGCGAGATCCCGATTATCTTGTGGCCTGACAAGCGCGGCCGCGCTCCGCATCTGCGCAGTTTCCGCGACGGCTGGCGGAGCCTGCGCTTCATGCTCCTCTACGCGCCGAACTGGCTCTTTTTTCTTCCCGGCTCATTGTTGGCGGCAGCCGGTCTTGCGCTCGTGTTGTGGCTGTTGCCCGGGCCCCGAACCGTGACGCCGCGCATCACGCTCGATATCCACACCATGATTTTCGGAGTGATCTTCACGCTCCTCGGCGTGCAGATCCTTTCGATCGGCGCATTCGCAAAAGTATTTAGTTATGCGGAGCGGTTCGACCGCCGTTCCGTATCCTTGAGGCGGATCCTGCGCCGGATCACTCTGGAATCAGGCCTGCTGCTCGGTGGGGCTTTCTTCCTCGCAGGGTTCGCGGGCTGCGCTTGGGTCACCTGGCAATGGGCCGCCAGCGGCTTTGGCCCATTGCATGAAGTTCGCCAGGTTCTCTTCTGGTCGATGTGGCTTTTTCTTGGTCTCCAGGTGATTTTTGGTTCCTTCTTCCTGAGCATGCTGGGCATCAGCCGCGGCACATTCATCGGCGATTACGAACAGAACTAGATGGCCGCCACTTCGCAGAGTTCCTGGCCGTTCACCTGGATCAGCCGGTGGCATCATGCCTTTGTCTTCCAGAGGCGCACGCGCGTGCTTGCGGAGCTGCTTGCGGCGCGGATTCCGCAGCACGCTTCGGTGCTGGACATCGGGTGCGGCGACGGAACCATTGCCAGTCTCATCGCCCAGCTTCGGCCGGACGTCTCGATTCAGGGCGTCGAGTACATGGTGCGGCCGGGCTGCAAGATCGAATGCCATTCGTTCGACGGCTCCGCGCTGCCCTTTCCCGGCGCTTCCTTTGACGTTTGCCTTTTCGTTGACGTGCTCCATCACACGCAAGATCCTGCCATCCTGCTACGCGAAGCAACTCGCGTGGCGCGCTCTTTCGTCCTGCTCAAGGATCATCTGGACGAAAACAGTATTGACCACATAACGCTGCGTTTCATGGATTGGGTAGGGAACCGGCCCCACGGCGTCGTCCTGACGTACAACTACCAGAGCCGCAAGCAATGGGCGGGATATTTTTCCAGTTGCGGGCTGAAAGAGGAGAGTTGGACTTCCGATGTGCCACTTTATCCGTGGCCGTTCCGTCTTGTCGTGGGCCGTAGCCTGCATTTTGTGGCGTTGCTCAGGAAGATGAAGTAGCTGCGGTCATCACTGGCCGGGCGGAGAATCCGGGCGAGGGTAGGGGATTAATTTTGTATTGTCGGTGTCCGGCTCGACGAGCCAGATTTGGCGGTCGTTAAAATAAGCAAAGAGTTTCGCATTCTGCTCCGGGCTGATGTCCCGGGCCCAGAGTACCTTGGCCGTATCGATTTCCGCTCCGTTGTATACCCATTCATCGTGAATATTGTGGTCTTCTCCATAGCGCACCACGATGAGGTGCTTGCCGGGAGCATGCAGAAGTTTGTTCTCAATGGCAACGCGGCTGGGATCTCCCTGGCAAGCCCACTCCAGCGGATCGCACTCATGCTGCACCGACGCGGTCACGGCATCCGAGGCGAGAAGGACCACAACAGCAGCAGAAAGCGCCAAGCCAACCGGCCGCCCAGCTACCTTGATCGTTCGCACATGCCGGATTGCCTGGATCAGCAGCAGGAAGATTACGCCCGTGAGCGGCGCCGAATAATGGGGCATGGACCAGATCACCGCAAACGAGCCGGCGGCACCGAGGAGAAAAATCACCCGGGGAAGCCGCATCTTCCGGTCAAGAAACGCGAACGGCAAGCCCGGCAAGAGTAGAACGGCTCCCCACCAAAAATAGGTGCTGCCGTAGCGCGCCAATTTCTCCTCGGAAACCTGCCAAACGTCATGCCAGGTGTTTTGATAATCCTCGCGCTCCCAGCCATTGTAGAAATCCTCGAACTGCTGATTGTTGTAGTGCAGCGGCGCGCGGGGATGGTTCCACAGGAAGAGTCCGGCCGATTCGTACATCCGAGTATTCAGGACATGAGGGAAGAGAGAGGCTTTGCCCGTCAACCGCCAGTTGTAATAGCCCATGCCAGCGGCGGTCAATGCCAGGATCGCGGCGATCGGCACGACTGCATTGACGATGCGTTTGCGGAGCGGCAGGCCTGATGTCGTTTTTCCCGCGAGCCACCAAAGGAACCAGGCGGCCGGAGGGATGCAAAAGAGCAATCCTTCATAAGGCCGGCTATTTGCAAGGAGGGCAATTCCAAGCCCGAGCAGAAATGCATCGCGGCTTCGCGCGTGACGGAAAATCCGCGCGAGCGAACCGAGAATCAGAGCGCCACCCGTGGCGGCGACCGCTCCTCCCCAATAGCTGTTCATCCAGTAGCTGGCGATGCCGAACTTCAGGGCTACAAGCACGCCACCTAGGAAAGCCCACCGCGAGGGCATCCATGCCTTAAGCATCCAGACGATCACCGCGCACATGGCGGCGTCACTGAGCAGGACGCCAATCCACGGTTGTCCGAGTAACTGTCCCAGCGCAAGAACGAACCCTTGTGCTGGTGGATACATCGAGGAGTAGGTGGGGATCCAATTGATGTGAAACGACTCGAAACTGATCCACATCGGATGAGTCGGGTTGGCGAGCCGCCCGTGCGCAAACGTGTCGCCCATCAAGAGGTAACTGAACTCGTCGTGAATACCAGGAACGGGAACAGGGAGGAGCGGAAGGATAGCCAGGCGTGCGGCGATGAGGAATAAGAACAAAAGCCAAATCGAGAGCGTCTTGCGTTGCGCCAGCTTTATAAAGGGCCGTTCCACGAATCGCAAAATGCGGAGGGTAGAGCGGGGCGCGATGGCGGAGAAGAGGATGAATCCTAAGGCGACGAGGATCGGGACGTAAAGTACAGTCGGGGATTGCAGCAGCGCGCTGCCGTCGGAAGAGTCCATTGCAGAAAATAATCTTGGAATGCCGATCTTGAATTGCCGTCAGGCCCGCTACAGGATACCTGATTTCGGAGTCGAACCGCGCTATTCCTGTGGCGCTTATCTTTCGATCTCGATGTCGACGGTCTGGTTGGGATCGCTCACGGGTCTATGTTTGCGGGGATCGTCGAGAAAATCGGCCATCTCCAGGCGCAAATTGCCGGCGTTGGTGGAATAGGTCAAGCCCGTTTCGAAATCGACGATCCCCGCACGAATAAGCTTGTCAATCTCGCCATCGAAATGCTGCATTCCATCCGTGTCGCCGTCGCGCATGGCATCCAGGAGCGACTTGCCTTCGTTTTCTCCCTTTTCCACGTATTCGCGGGTGCGCATTGTGGATTTCAGGATCTCGACGGCGGCGATGCGGCCCTTGCCATCCTTGCGGGGAAGCAGGCGCTGGGAAACGATGTAACGGAAGGCTTTGGAAAGCCGGGTGCGAATGGCTTGCTGGTCCGCCAGCGGAAAAACACCGACGATGCGCTCGACGGTCTTGGAGGCGTCTATGGTATGCAGCGTAGAAAGCACAAGGTGACCCGTTTCCGAAGCTTCCAGCGCGATCTCAATGGTTTCGCGGTCACGCATCTCGCCAACGAGGATGACCTTGGGCGCCTGGCGCAACGCCGCCCGCAGAGCCAGCGCAAAACTGGGGGTATCCGTGTGCAGTTCGCGCTGATGAATCGTCGACTTCTTGTGGCGGTGCAGGAACTCGATGGGATCTTCGATGGTGAGGATGTGATAAGCCTTCTCCTCGTTCATCTTGTCAAGGATGGCGGCGAGCGTCGAGGATTTGCCGGAGCCGGTCGGGCCGGTGACCAGCACGATCCCATTTCTCAGGTCCACGGTTTCCTTGAGCACCGCGGGCAAATGTAATTCCTGGAATCCGGGGATTTTGTCCGGGATAACGCGCATCACCACCGCGCAACTGCCTCTCTGCTTGAAAATATTCACGCGGAAGCGCGCCACGCCGGAGATTCCATAGGAAAGATCCGCGGAACCATCCTGCTCGAGCTTGCGGATCGGCGTTTCGTTCTTGCCCATGATGTCGCTGGCAATGTAGCTCGTATCCTGCGGGCTCAAACATTCCAGCCCCTTGTACTTCAGCTCAACGAGCTGTCCGCTTACTTCGACTTGAGGAGCGCGTCCCGGCGAAAAGATCAAGTCGCTGACGTGCGGGCTGGCCTTCAGCATGGCGGTGACGAGCTGAGCCGTGTGAATCGTTCTTTGCGTGGCGGGCGCCGATGATGGCGCCTGCGATGGCGCAGGCAGAGACTGCGGCGGTATTGTCTGAATAGGTGTTCCCATGGATTAAGTCGCATCCTCGCGTGGCCCAAGAAGAAAGAAGGGCGGGTCGCCTGTAGAGCAACTGGTTAGATTTTTTCCTGACGATTCTATTCTAACCGAACCGGTGTCCGCGGGCCGTAGTGTGGACGCGCTACGCTACGTGAAGATAACTGGTAGAAGGGGCAGGTTGGCCGAGGAGGCAGGTTCGGCTGCCGTCATATATATGGTGACGGCAGCCGCGCCGGCTTTCCTCAAAATTCGAACCAGCATTCCTGATTTGTCGAGCTATGGCTTGGACGCGCCATCGATGAAGTTGGCGACATTAGCCTTGAGTTTCCCCAAGTCTTCGTCGCGCAGATACATCATGTGGCCGGCGTCGTAATACTGCAGATGGATGTTTTTCTGCAGCTTTTGCGGCAGGCCGAGATGCTCCATCGTGTATTCAGTGGCGAAAAACGGAGTCGCAAGGTCGTAAATCCCGTTCTCCACTTCTACTTGCAAGTGCGGATTGGTGAGCAGTGCCTGGATCAGTCCCCTTCCACATTGGGCGAGCCGGGGAAGCCGAAGTTTTCTCCGCCGCTGCGATGTTTCCAATCCCAGCTATTTCCTGCTTCTTCCGAAATGGTGTGATAGACCTTGTCCTGCCCGAACTTCAGCTCATCGCGAACGTAGTTGTTGAACGCGGCGGTGAAGGGCCCGGTAATGGAGGTGTCTTGCGGATCGTATTCGGCGAACTCGCCGAGCAGGTCGTAGCTCCAGCCTGAGTAACGCGCGTCGAGGCGTCCGTGGTCAGGCCGCGGCTGCGCTGCAACTCCTTCATGAACTGTGGCAAGTTCACGCGCAGGTTGGCTTTGATGAAATAATCCTCGCTAAGTCCGGTGTAGCGCGAAAGCTCCTTCGCCATCTCGGATTTTTCCGCGTCGGTCAATTTCGAGCCTTTCATCAACGCGTCGGCGTATTCCGTCTGAGAGAACTTCCGCGCTTCTTCCAGAAACGCATTCAGATTGTCCGGCCGGTCTTTCAGCGCCTTGTGATACCAGGCGGTAGCCGCATAGCTGGGGAGATCAAAGATAGGGCATATACTCGCCCGGATTGAAGGAAATGGTCCCGAGGTTGAGGACTGAAGAGATCAGAACGATGCCGTTGAAGTACAAACCGTCATGCGACTGGAGATAATTGGAGAGCGCGGCGGAGCGGAAGGTTCCGTAGCTTTCGCCAATCAGGAAGGCTCAGGAGAGTTCCAACGGCTGGTGCGGCTGGCGTAGGTGTTGATGAATTGCGCGAGGGATTTTACGTCTTGGTCGACGCCCCAGAAGCGCTTTGTCCTGCGTCTCGCCCGACGGCGTGGCTGAAGCCCGTCCCCACCGGGTCAATGAACACGAGATCGGTTTTGTCCAGCAGACAGTTGGGATTTTCGGTGAGTTTGTAGGGAGCGGGAGGATTCGCCTCGGCGTTCGCGGTAATCACGCGGCGCGGCGAAAACGAGCCCATGTGCAGCCACACCGAAGAGGAACCCGGCCCGCCGTTGTAAAGGAAGGACACAGGCCGCTGGCTGAGGTCCTTTACGTCGCTGCGCGTGTATGCCGTGTAATAAATCAGCGCGGTTGGTTCATCCTTTTCGTTCTTGATGAGGATGGTCGCGGCGGTCGCCTTGTACGGAATGGTTTGGCTGCCGAGTTTGATGGTGTGGTCCGTAACCGGACGATTCTTCCTTGGGCGGTCGTGTGCAGCGGCCGGCTCCGCCGGGCTTACCAGCCGCCTTAGCGTCTCTTTTCCTGCGCCTGACACGCCCGCGGAAACCCCACTCAAGCCCAAAGCAACCGGCCAGCAACACGGCGGAAGCCTTCCTCACAGCGATCATTCGGTGCTCTCCTGTGAACAGAGCTGGCAGTTCCCCGTTCGGCAAAACTTGGGATTCTATCTGTTTATACGGTGCCTCGGACTATTTTGTTCGACGGCCAAGATGGAGAAACTCTTCATCGCCGGCCACGAAATCCACCAAAAGTCCGGCGCAGTCATCGGCAATCCAGTCGGCGCCCGCTTCCCGCAATTCCGCGTCGCTCGCGGTCGTACGCAGAGCCAGCACGCGTGCTCCCGCGGCTTTGCCGGCCCGAATTCCGGCCGGTAGCATCCTCGATGACCAGACACTCTGCCGCAGTTACACCCAAAATTTGCGCTCCTCTTATGTATGGCTCAGGATCGGGCTTGCCGCGCTGCACATCGCTCGCGGTGATCAGCATGTTTGGGCTGCGGCAGTCCTGCCGCGCCGATGCGCACATCCGCCAATGAGCGCGTGCAGGAGGTCACGATCGCCCAGCGCTCCAGGGGCAGCGCCCGCAGCAAGTCCATCGCGCCGGGCAAGGGAATTACGCCCCCGACATCGGCAATCTCGCGCCGCTCCACTTCGCGGTTTTCCGCCCGCGTGGTCCGCGTAGGGGAGCAGCTCGCGGATCGTCGGTCCGATGCTCGGCCGCCCGTGTGCCTGGCGCACAACTTCATCGGGTTCAAACCCGCGCTCGCGGGCCCACCCTGCCCACACCCGCGATACCGCCGGTGTCGAATCTACAAGCACGCCGTCCAGATCAAACAGCAGGCCACGACAGCGAATCGGATTCATCTCAACATCATAAGCGAGATCGTGCAGAAGGATTAGCCGCTGCCACTTCATTTCAAAGGCAAGATGGGAAGGTGAAAATAAGGATGGGGTGGGAGACGGGGATTGAACCCGCGACATTCGGTGCCACAGACCGACGCTCTACCAGCTGAGCTACTCCCACCATTCTGGAACAACCTAAGTTTACGCTAAATCCGCGGCATCGAAAAGCGCGTCGAGACGTTCCATCTTGGGCACGGCCCGGCGCTTCCGGCAGCCATCCGCAAGGGGACTGTTGTTATTCTTGAATTCATAAAAAATGGCTACCTCAACTTTACCTTCTCCGCCTGTGTCGCAGGCGACTCCCGCCAGTCCACCCGGGCTTCTGGATTCGTTCTTCTCCCGATTGTCTTCCGGCCCGCCCGTGCCCTGGAATTGGAAAACCCTCGGCGGGCTTGCCGCTTTGGTGATTATTTGGGCCGCCTGGTTTCATGGGACCTGGGAAACCTGGGGCTGGCTCACGGCCGACTGTGGACGCGAGATGTATGTGCCCACCGTTCTTTCGGAAGGAAAGACACTCTATAAAGATATCTGGTATCTCTATGGTCCCTTAGCACCCTACTGGAATAGTTTCTTGTTTCGAATCTTCGGCGTGCACTTGAACGTGCTCTACTGGGCGGGATCGCTCTCGGCGCTCGGCTCCGCGATACTCCTGTAT
>CAVWHL010000004.1:0-130826 GCA_963754855.1 uncultured Acidobacteriota bacterium | reverse complement strand
GCGGATTCTTGTGAAGTCGATCAGGGTTCCTGAGGGAAGGCGATCAGCATTCCGGCGGATTCCGATCAGGTGATCGGAGCGCAGCGACGCTGGCGGGCAGATTGTGGCGGAAGTGATCGGGATGGTCAAGGGATTTTTGCGGGAGTGGTCCGAAGCGCAGCGTAGGCTGGCGGTTGTTTTGTTTCTAACTGGCAGGCAGCTTTTTCTATTTGCTTAGCGGGATGGAGTGCAGAGGAAGGGACGGCGTTTGAGTCCCTTCCTCTGCCCAGTTCGTGTAGCAGCCTTGGGACTCAAGTTTCTGATTTGGCTTGCGGTTTGTTGGCACGAGTCTTGCGCAGGGATTCGCCGCGCAGTTCGATGCGGTGAGCGTTGTGCACGAGGCGGTCGAGGATGCCGTCGGCGATGGTGGCGTCACCGATCTGTTCGTGCCACTGGGCGACGGGAACCTGCGAGGTCAAGATGGTCGAGCGCGTTTGACAGCGTTCCTCGCAGATTTCCCAAAAGTCGCGCCGCTCGGTTTCCTGCAACGGGGCCATGGCCCAGTCGTCCACCACCAGGACATCGACGCGGCTCAGCCGTATCAGCAGATTGCGCAGGCTGCCGTCAGCGCGAGCCAGCGCCAGATCGCGGAACAGCGCGGCGGCGCGAGTGTAAAGCACCAGATGTCCGTCGCGGCAAGCTTTCTGCGCGAGAGCGCAGCCCAAAAAGCTTTTGCCCACGCCGGTGGGCCCGATGATGAAGACGTTCTCGTGTCGCGCTACCCAGCCGGAGTCGTTGGCCAGGGAACGCATCATGGTGCGGTCGAGTCCGCGGGAAGCGCGATAGTCGATGTCCTCGACGCAAGCGTTGCCGCGCAGTTTGGCGTAACGCAGCCGCCGTTCCAGCGCCAAGTTCTGGCGCCAGGTCCACAGCCGGTCCACCATCAACGAAAGTTTTTCTTCGAAGCTGAGTTGCTGTGCGTTCTCGTCCTGTTCGAAGCTGCGCCAGGTTTCCACCATGGGTTCCATGCGCATGGCTAGAAGTTTTTCAATCGTGGGTTGATGCAACATTGGTCGGCCTCCTTTCACTCGAAGTAGGCCGCGCCACGGATGTTGTCGTGGCCGGGCAGCGGACGTGGCGCAGGTGGATTTAGCGGCTGTTGATCGAGATGACGCCGCAGGATGGAATCGAGGCTCTTGTAGCTGACCGCGCCGGTGACGAGAGCGCGGTCGGCGGCGGCTTCCACACGCGTGGCGGGATAGCGTTGCCCCAAGCGGATAATGCCCAGGCAAGAGCGATAACCCATCTCGGGATGCGGGAACGCTTCCAGGATTTTTTCTACCATTTCCGCGGTGCGCGGGCCCACGGTGCGAGCCCACTGGATCATGCGCGAAGGCGGCCAGTCCAAGTGCGCTCGATGGGAAGCCGGGCGATGCTCGGCGTTGGTCACTGCCGTGTACGGCTTGCGGGCTCGCACATGGGAAGCCACGCGTTGTCCTTTGTGGAAGATCTCGATGGTTGTCGGAGTGGACCGCACTTCCACGGTTTGCCGCGCCAGCGCATAGGGCACGCTGTAGAAGCTGCGCTCGAACTGGATGTGATAGTCGATGTTCACGGTGGCTTGCGACCACACCGACAGATCAAAACGCTCAGCAGGCAGCGGCCGCAGCGCCGGTTGATCAGTTTCCAGAAACAAGCTGCGGCGTGAGCCTTCGCGTTTCTTGAAGGGGCGCTGGTTGAGTTTTTCCAGCAGTTCGCGAATGGCCAGGTTCAGTTCGTGCAGTGAGAAGAACTTGCGATGACGCAGCGCGGCGATGATCCAGCGCTCGGCGATCTGCACGCCGGCTTCAACCTTGGCTTTGTCGCGCGGTTTTCGTGGACGCGCCGGCAACACCCCCACGCCATAATGCGCGGCCATCTCTTGGTAGGTGGGATTTAAATCCGGCTCGTAGCGGCACGGTTTCGCGACTCCCGTCTTGGTGTTGTCAGGCACCACCAGTTGCGGGCAGCCACCCAGGAATTCGAAGGTGCGTACGTGCGCCCCGATCCAGGCGACCATCTGCTGATTTTCGCTGGCTTCGGCGTAGGTGTAGTTGCTGGCGCCCAGCACCGCCACGAACAGCGCGGCTTGGCGAACCTCGCCGTTGTGCGGATCGTAGATGGGCATGGTTGCGCCAGCCCAATCGACGAACAACTTTTCTCCCGGACGATGCTCCTGGCGCAGCACCACATCGCGTTCCCGCTTCCAGCGCTGGTAGTGATAGCAGAAACGGCTGTATCCGTAGCCGTCCGGATGCGCGGCGCGGTACTCCTCCCACAACAGTTGCCGGGTAGTGTGCTTGTGTTGCTGCAGCTCTTCGTGAAGGCGCGCAAAGTCTGGCAGCGCACGCTCGGCGGTCGGTTCACGGCCTTTGCCGGGATCGGCGGGAAACAGCGCCGATACCAGCGCGGCCTCGGACATCTCCGCCGGCAACGGCCAGCGCAACCCCGCCACCCTGAAACGTTCCAGGTAGTCATGCACCGTGCTCTGGCTGATGTTGGCGCTGCGGGCTATCTGCCGCTGCCCCAATTTGAGATCGAAATACAACCGCAGAACTTCTCGGGTCTTGCGCATGGACACTCGCTTTCCGGGCACCGGTCACCTCCTTGTCGGAGGTCACGTTACCCGTGCTTTGATGTCCAGCGGCGCCAAACTCTTTTCCGCAGCCAATTCCTGACCATCCCGATCACCCTTCCGGCAAGCCTCGATCACTGATCGGCTTGCCCCAGGAACGGTGATCGCTTTCGTCCAGGAACACTGATCGGAATCAGCCAGGAATCGTGATCGCAATCACCCCGGAACGCTGATCGCCTTCGCCCGGAATCCGCATCAGCCAACCCACAAAATCATTGGACTCATCGTAGGCTTTGAATGAGTATTTCATCGTGGCCACGATTACGAGCATTCCAAGCAAGGCGGGGAACCATCGTTCTTTTGTCCCCTTCCACAAAGCAAGAGCGGCGATACAGCCAAAACCAACTGCGGCCAGGTTATTCATACAGCCTTCTCTTTTACATCGAATTTTGTCGAACCGTGGTCATCCTCTCATAAGTAATCCCGCAATAATAAGCCAGCTTTCCGGTAAACTGACGGTTCCCGGTCCGGGTGCGACGACGAAGGTCTGCTTGGGAATCATCAAACCAAAGATGGTCATCTACAAGTTGGAAATCGGTCCACCGAAATTCTAACGACCGAAGTCGTGCCTGTGGTCCTTCCTAAATCAACTCTCCGTCCGCGATAGTTAGGGAAAGTGCTTCCGTACTGTATCGGGAGCACTTGCGTTCGTTCGTGTCGCCACGCTAGAGTCTCCGCGCAGGTGCGCCAGCCTCCATAGAGGCAAACATATTCCCGGAAGATTTTCTCTGCGCGACCGGTCTGATCGCAGACTTTGTACTTTCCGTACTTCTTCAGCCCAAATTTATTGGTCAGGCCGCAATGTGGTACTCACTTTGAACCAAGCCGCTCGGATAGTGACTGGTGGCTACGTGGCGGAGGCGAATGTCGCGGGGCAGGGCGCCAAAGAGAGGAACTCCGTCTCCAATGAGTACAGGCACGCGAGTGATAATGAGACGCTGAATGAGCCCGGCGCGAAGAAACCGTTGAATGGTGATCCCGCCGTCGACGTACAGGTGGTGGGCACCGCGAGCAGCGAGTTGCGAAACGATCTCAGCAGGAGGCCCGCCCATTTGCTCAACAACGCTGCCCCGGGCCGCGGACAAATCAATCGGGCGACTACTGAGAACCACTACGCGCTTGTCACCATATGGCCAGGGCCCAAGAGTCAGAACCGTCTCGAAGGTCTTGCGACCGATCACAATCGCGTCCACGCTGGCTATAAACTCGTCGTAGCCGTGAGGTTCGCCGCCGCCCTCCGGCAGAAAGTCGAGATCGCCGTTCGGCCGCGCAATGAAGCCGTCCACGCTAGTGCCGATAAAGACAGATACGGTCATCGGAGCCTCCTCGCCTGTGGCCGGCTAACTATAAATTCAGACGGTTTTTCAGATCAAGCATGGTGCTGCCGGCTGGCGCCGTCGAGATTTGAGTTCCGCCTATCGCGCGAAGCGACACCCAAAATTGCTCTAGCAGTTCATGCCTCCGCCGCCCTGCCGAGATAGAGCGACGGGTTATGGCGCGGTTTGTTTGGGGAAGGCTTTAGTGCCGGATGAGGAGAAATGGAACTGGATGAGCCACGTGCTGGGGACGCTGTGGCCGTTGAGTTCGGGGGAAGTGAATTGCCAGCGGCGAGCGGCTTTAAGAGCAAGATCGGCGAAATATTGACTGGGGCCGGGAGAATCGAGCAAGGCATCGGAGACGGCGCCAGCGGGATCGACTTGCACGCGGACGGTGACGCGTACGACGCCGTGAATGGTGGCGCGGGCTTTTCCGGAGACATCGGGCAAAACCTGGTCGAGGACTTCACCGCGGGCGGGCGAGTCGGCGGAAGAGCTTGGAGCGTTCGCGGAAGGAAACGTATCGGTGCGCAAAGAGGCCGGAGCAGTCGTGATGGCTGGAGCAGAGCTGGAGGAAGCAGACGCGGATGGAGAAGGAGAACCCAGCGCGGCTTGCGCGGTATCTTTGGCGGAGAGGGATTTTTTCCCGGAAGAAGCTTTCGACGAATTTTGTTGCGCAGGTTGCGCGGGCGGAGCGATTTCACGAGACGCGGACGGTTGAACCGGTTTTGGCTGGGAAGCGGAAGTGGTGGAAGCGGAGGAGGAAGATTCGGAACGGCGGGCGAGGATCTTCGGAAGCGCGAAGATGGCGACAATTATGAAAATCGCGGCGAGGAGAGGAACGAAGTAGTTGGGAAGAACGAAAGTTTGCTGGGGACGCGGCATTGCGCCGCGGGGCCGAGGCGAGACGGCCTGCGGGCGGGGCGGGGGAGTGTCGCGGCGAGCGGGCGGTTCCAATTTTGGCGTTGGGAGCTTCGCGGCGGGCACAGGGGGAACCGGCGAGAGCGGAATAGCTAGCGGGGAAATGGCCGAAGCCGAAGCGGCAACGGAAGCCGAAGCAGAGGGCGCTGGAGCCGCGGTTGTGGCAACGGCGGCTGAGGGATTGAGGCGCGCGGCGATCTCGGCGATGGTCCAGCGGCGCTTGGGATCACGGACGAGCGCGTGGCGCGCGATATCGAGGAACGGCTGGGGGAGCGAATCCGGGATGAGCGGGTCGGCTTGACGATCAGGAGGCAGAGCGGGGGCGTGCTGCGTGAGCGCCTCGACGAGCGTGACGCCAAGAGACCAAACATCGGCAGAGGCGGAGAGAGGCCCAGAATCGGGCGCGTCGTAAACGGCAGTGGCGCGGCGCGATTTGGGGGATTCGCCGACGGGGAAGAAAGTATCGCTGGAAAGCTTGAGTTGATCGCCAGTGGCGAGGATGTTCGAAGGCTTGACGCGGGAGTGGACGAGTCCGTGGCCGTGGAGATAGGCAAGGGCATCGAGGACGGGCGCGAGCATGTCGCGCGTTTCCTCGGGTGTGAGCGGGCGCTGAGGAAGGATTTGGGAAAGATCTTCTTCGGCGAATTCCATGACGGCGTAGAGCAGATCGTTGTCAGCAAGGCGGCAACGGCCGGAATGGAAAAGGCGAAGCAGATTGGGATGATTGAGCTGCGAAGCGCGGCGCCAGAGGGAGAGCTGAAGATCAGCGGCGGGCTCGGCGGGAATGAATTTGATGACGGCTTTGGCCGATTGCGGAGCGGGAAGCTGGGTGAGAAAGACGGCGGAGCTTTCCACTCTCCCCAAGAATTGTTGAAGGGGAAAAGTGGAGTTGATGATCTGGCCTTCGCATTGTTTCCAGAGATCGGTCATGTTGCACCCCTGATAGCAAAATCACCGTACCGGGCGAGTCGGGACAATATCATATCGCGGGCAACGGCTGATAAAAGAGCTCCGGGGCGTCTGGGGCAGGGCTGGAACTTCAGGTCGAGCAATTTGCAGGCGCCAGGGGCCGGGCGCTCGTCGCCCACATTCTGGCATGAAATGGGCGGTCGGGGGGAGCGTAGTTCCTATCGGTTATCGAGAAGCCGTGGAAGTGCCGCGCTCGCGGGCGGGCGCGCGGAAGGAGGCCTGGATCAAGGAGTCGCAGGCGGAGAGGCAGGCATCGCGAAGGACGCGAGAGACTTTAGGGTGGACTTCTTCGGTCTGGAGCATGGTAGCGGTGCCGTGAAGGAGAGCGACGAGAGCCAGGGCGCGGTAAGTGTGGTCCTCGGGAGGGCCGCCGAGTTGGGCGGCGAGACGCTGCTTCATGAATTCGAACGAGGGCATAGGTTCCTTGCGGGAGTAGGCAATGGCCCAATCCTCGGAAATGAGGCGGAAGTCATGGGGATGAGCGGTGAAAAACTCGAGCGCGCGGCGGCAGGCCTCGGCTGGGGAATCGGCAGGCTTGATGGCGGAGAAAAGATTCTGGCGCGCGCGGCGGCGGAGCAGGTCGAGGAGATCGCTCTTATTGGAGACACGCTCGTAGAGAGTGGGAGTGGTGGTGCCGGCAGCGCGGGCCACGGCGCGCATGGTGAGTGCGTGCTGGCCGCGTTCGCTCCAAAGATGATAGGCGGCATCGAGGATGCGGCCCTCCAGACGAACGTCGGCTTTACGAGGCATGCGGCAGCTCTCCCAGTCTCAAGAGGCAGAGATTGTATCCTTTACAGCGTTAAAGAAACAATGTATAGATAATAGGCCTAGCTTGTACCCCACCCCGGCTCCTAACAGTATCGAAAGAACGAAGCAGATGAGCAAGAGCTATGTTTCGATTTGAATATTCCGTGATGACCAAAGCGAGCCCGGAGCACGCCTGGGAGGTTTTCTCGAATTGGCGGCGCTGGCCGGAGTTTGCGGACATTTATGGCGAACTGAACTGGCGAGAAGGAAGGCCGTGGACGCCGGGAAGCCGCCTGGAGATCGAATTAGTGCGGCCAGTGAACACCGTGGTGACCCACATCATTACCAATTGCCAACCGGCCAAAAGAGTGGGATGGATCGACCATTCGCTTGGGGTGGTCTTGGCGCAGTGGGTCAGCTTTGAAGACCGCGCGGAGCAGGGTACGCGGGTGCAGACCTGGGGAGACCTAGTGCATTCGGGAACGATGATCGCGGGGCGCACCGCGGAGCAGTTGGTTACCAGCTTCACGGAGACGTGGTACGAGAATTTCCGATCAGCGTGCGAGCGGCTCGCGGAGGCGAGCGGCGATTGAGCGACCGGCGGCCCTGGAAATTCTTTCGGAAATGAAGCCGGGAGCTTGTTGATCGAACGCTCCGCGATCCACGCAACGCTTGTTCTTCTATTTTCCCCGCTGCCGTGAAACCGGCGCAGACCGCCCACGCGTCCGCGAAACTCATGGCGCATTCCCGGCCGCAGGGCCGGGGAAATGCGCCTGGAGTGATGCACGCGGGAGCATCGAAAAATTCAGGACAGCCTTGAGGCGGGCTTTCTGCGCGGCGCGGCCGGGAGAAGCAGCCGCTTGGGACCGCTGACGAAGGGATTGCCGCGTTCGTAGAAGCGGAGGAGTTTGTCCGCCGCGCGGGTGATGCCAATGCGCACGGATTTACCGATGGGGCCGGCGGGACGACCGGAGACACCGAGCCAGAGCGGGCCCGCTGCGCAGAGATCGAGGCCATCGTGGCGGCGATCGATCTGCAGGGCCGCGGCGAGGCGTCCGGGGCCGCGGGTGAGGTCAAGAAGCCGGGTGGTTTTGCGGTGGCGTTGCATAAGATCGAGGCCCTCGAGGGGTTCGAGCGCACGAATCAGAATGGCCGCGGCGGTTTCGGCTGGCTCACTTACGACATTGAGCATGAAGTGCGCGCCGTAGTTGAAGAAAACGTAGACGTGGCCGTGCGGAAGATACATGGAGCGGATGCGCGGAGTCGGCCCGCGAAAATGATGGCCGGCGGGATCGCCCGGCGGATAGGCTTCGGTTTCTACGATGCGGCCGGTAATGCGGCCGGCAGGCAAATCGTGCACGATCACCTTGCCGATCAGGAAGCGGGCAAGAGCGACTGTGCCGTGCGGCAATTCGGACCGGCGCAACCGGCGGATGCGGCCACCGCGCGGAGACGGCGCTGTTGGCAGTGAATGTTCTGCTGTTGCCCCGTGTTGTGCTTTCACTTCATCGGCTCCGCTCACCGCGTGTATCAGGCAACTTCCATTCATGGCTCGCTGCGGAAGTCTGGCAGGAGCCTTGCTCCACATCCATTTGAAAGATAAGCCGGAAGTTCCGTGCGTGTCCACGCCGTGTGCTGATTTTCCGCCGTTGCAGGACGGCATTGCCGGGGAAATTTACAGAAGCTGCGAAACGCGGGACTGCGGAAAAATTCAGGCCGGCATCGCGGTGGTGGAAAGCCCAGGATCCATAGCCCGCGCCGGGCCTAGTGTTCCCGTTCCAGGCTGGGCAAGCCGAGCAGAAAGCGGATCAGCTCCGACTGGCGATGGGTGCCGGTTTTGCGGAAGACACTCTTGAGGACAAACCGCGCCGAACTTGGCGCGATGCGCAGGGATTCAGCCGCCGCTTTTAATTCCAGGCCCTGCAACAACAGATCCGCCAGGCGGCACTCCGATGGGGTCAGCTCATACAAACTGGAAAGAACCGCGGCGCGCGAGGCCGGCTGCGCTTCCGTATCGCTGACGTAGATCAGCGCGCAGGGAGAAGCGCCCGCGAGTAATTGATTCGAACGGAACGGCACGATAGAAATGTGCAAAGGCCGCAGGGTCTGGCGGTGAATCAGCATCGAGCCGCCCGGGTGCGTGCCCCGGCCGGCGCCGGTGGCGGCCGCGGACCGAATCAGAAATTCGAGCATGCGTGTGTCGTGCGGGTTTTCCGTGGAAAGACGATCATTCGAGAGCAGCAAGCCATCGTCTTCGCGAAGAATATTCTCCGCTCCGCCATTTGTCAGCAAGACGCGGCCTTCCCCGTCGACGGCGACCAGCGCTGCTTCCGCCGCGTCCGCCGCGGCTACGGCGGCAAGCATCATGGAGCGAAGATGCTCGATGGAATGGTGGATTCGAAGGACGGAGGCGAAATGGGGCATGAGCAACGCCCATCAATTCGACGGCTTCCGGCTCCGGGGCCGGCTTGTGTTCGGGGCGGACCACTGAGAGTGTGAACATCGCGTGGGGAGCTTGAGCAATCGCGCCCATGACGCCCCAGTACGATCCGCACCTCCGCCCAAATTCGTTGTAATACTCGCTGCGCTTGTATTCTTGCTCACCCGTGAGCGCTCTTGCCATGCCATGCCAGGAGCCGCGCGCTCGCACGGCTTCAAAGAGCGGTCGGATCGTGGGGTTCATCGAGCCATAGCGGGCGTTATATTCCTCGATCGCCTCGGCGGGGAGGCCCGCGCTGCGGTGCAAATTCCAACTGCCATGCCGATCGTCATGCAAGGTGAGAACGGCGGTTTCGCAATTCATTTCCTGGGCCACAAGACGCAGAAAATCTTCCCAGCGTCCCGGTTCAGCCGCCGATTCATACAGAACTCCGACCAGTCCAATCGCAGATTTCTCGCCGGATGGCATGTGGGTCCTTGCTTTTAATTTGAAATTTCCAAACTTTAGTACTGTAGCGAATCTGGAAACCGGAAAACCAATATCTCCCATTTGGGAGATGCCCGCAATACTTCCTTTCCCTATTGTGAGCGCAGGTTGCTATTCCGATTAACAGAGGTGAGTGTGCCCATGAATTTCAGAACGAAAATATTAGCGGTGTTGGCGCTTGTTTCCGCGCTAGCGATTGCCGGATGCGGCTCTTCCACGCCGGTCATCTCCATCGCTCTGTCACCGAGCGGCGCGCAAGCGGTGGTCGCGGGGCAGGTCGTGAACGTCACCGCCACGGTTTCCAACGATTCGAAAGCGGGCGGAGTGACATGGAGCTTGACGGGCGCCGGGACGCTCAGTGCGCAGACCGCGACGTCGGTCACCTACACCGCGCCATCGCCGATCCCGGCTAATGCCACGGCCACGATTACGGCAACTTCCGTCTCCGACACAACGAAGACCATGCCACTGACGATCAATTTGCAGGCGGTTTCCATCGCGTTGACGCCCAGCGCCGCCCAGACCGACGAACAAGGGCAAACGACCGCTATTACCGCTGCCGTCTCCAATGATCCCGCGAACAAGGGCGTGACTTGGAGCCTGTCGGGCGCGGGCGCGCTGAGCGGCCAGACGGCCACGTCGGTCACCTACACGGCGCCGGCGAGCATCGCGGCGGCTTCCACGGCCACGGTTACGGCAACGTCCGTATTTGATGGCACGAAGACCTCCCCGTTGACGATCAATCTCGTTCCGCCGCCTTCGGTCACCACCGCGGTCCTGCCTTCCGGCACGGTATCCACCGTTTATGCAACGACAACCTTGGCGGCCACTGGCGGCGTTTCGCCCTATACCTGGAGCGTGACGGTTGGCGCATTGCCTGCGGGATTGACGCTGAGCAGCGCGGGCGCTATTTCCGGGACGCCAACGGCTTACGGAACATCGAATTTCACGGTGCAAGTGAAGGACTCGAAGAACGTCACGGCCACCGCGAACCTCAGCATCAAAATCAACCCGGCTCCGCTATCGGTGACAACCTCGTCTCTGCCCAATGCGGTTGCGAATAGCGCTTACCCAGCGACGAATCTCGCGGCGACAGGCGGCGCGACGCCGTACACCTGGAGCGTCACCGTGGGCACTCTGCCTGCTGGATTGGTGCTTAGCAGCGCGGGACAAATTACCGGCACGCCGACAACCGCGGGCACGAGCAATTTCACCGTGCAGGTGAAGGACTCCCTGGGGACCACCGCGCCGGCGAACCTCGGCATCACGATTATTCCGGTGCTGTCCATCACCACCTCTTCGCTTTCGAATGGCATTACCAACACGGCTTATAGCGCGACACTTGCCTCGACAGGCGGCGTGGCGCCGATAACTTGGTCCGTGACCCTCGGCGCTCTGCCCGCCGGGCTTTCGCTCAACGCCAGCACCGGCGCGATTACCGGCACACCCACAACGGCGGGCACTTCGAACTTCACGGTGCAGGCCGCCGACTCCGGCACGCCGAAGCAAACCGTGACGAAGGCTCTGAGCATCACCATCATTCAGCAGTTGACCGTCACGACCACTTCGCTGCCGGCTGGCGCGGTTACCTCGACTTACTCGGCCACGCTGACATCAAGCGGCGGAACTCCAGCCGTCACTTGGTCCGTTACTGTGGGCACACTGCCGGCGGGTTTGACGCTGCAACACAGCCACGGGTGCAATCACCGGCACGCCGACAACGGCGGGACTCATCGAGCTTCACCGTGCAAGCGACCGATTCCGGCACGCCGCAACAGACGGCGCCGAAGCAGTTGAGCATTACGGTTAATCCGGCGCTCTGCCATTACTACCACTTCGCCCATGCCCACCGGCACAACCGGCGCGGCCTACAGCCAGACGCTGCAAACAAATGGCGGCGGCATCGCGCCCATCACTTGGAGCATTACAGTCGGCGCGCTGCCGAACGGGCTGGCGCTGAATGCCAGCACCGGGGCCATCACCGGCGCGCCGACCGTCGCGGGCACGTTTAACTTCACCGCTCAAGCGGCGGACTCCGGCATTCCACAACAGAAAGCCACCAAAGCGCTGAGCATTTCCGTCAGCGCGGGACCTCTCGTTGTGACGGCAGCCACGCTGCCGCTGGGCGCGGTTAATGAAGTCTATCCATCAACGAATCTCGCCGCGACGGGCGGCGTTGCTCCCTATACCTGGAGCATCACTCTAGGCGCGCTGCCCAGCGGATTGACCCTCAGCAGCGGCGGCCAGATCACCGGCACGCCCACCGCTTCCGGCACGTTCAACTTCACCGCGCAGGTGAAGGACTCCGTAAACACCACCGCGACCGGAAACTTCAGCATCATCGTGAACCCGGTTCTCGTGGTTACGACGGCTTCCTTGCCCGCCGGCACCGTGGGCACGGCTTATTCAGCGCCGAACTTGACGGCTTCCGGCGGCATCACGCCTTACTCGTGGCTCGTCACGGCGGGCGCGCTGCCCGGTGGATTGTCATTGAGCAGCGGCGGCCAGATTTCCGGCCAGCCGACCACTTCCGGAACGTTCAGCTTCACCGTGCAAGTGGCGGACTCCGCCAGCGGCACGGCCACCGCGAACCTGAGCATCGTCATCAATGCGGCGCCGCCGCTTAACGTCACGACGACGTCCGGCTCGCTGCCCTCGGGCACCCTCAACACTGCTTATCCATCGACGAACTTGAACGCCAGCGGCGGCATTCAGCCCTATACCTGGACCGTTGTGACCCCGGGAACCGGGCCTCTGCCTCCTGGATTGTCTTTGAGCAGCGGCGGCCAGATCACCGGCACACCGACGACTTCCGGAACCTATCCCTTCACCGTGCAGGTGAAAGACTCCGTGAATGCCACGGCGACAGCAAACCTCAGCATCACCGTCGCCGCCACAACCAGTTGCACGACTCTGACAGGTAAGGAATCCCTGCTGAAGGGCGATTACGCCTTCGTTCTGAAGGGCTTTGACTCCAGCGGCAATCCCGTGTTCCTCGGCGGAGTCTTCGTCGCGAGCGGCACGAGCGGAGCAGGCAATATCACCGCTGGCACCCTGGACATGAACCTTGTCTCCGGCGTGCAGTCCGGGCTCAGCTTCACCTCGGCCAGCACTTACAACCTTGGCCAGGACAGCACCGGCGGGTATCGCGGCTGCATGTCCATCGTGACCTCCGCGGGCACGCAAAACTACCGCTTCTCGGTGGACGGCATCGGGGCGATCACTGCCAACGTGGCCTCCAACGGCCATATCATTGATTTCGACACCACCGGGCCATTCACCACGGGCATTCTCCGCCAGGCGACGGCCACGGCCTTTTCCACCGGTGCCATCACCGGCAACTGGGCCTTCGGCGTTTCTGGCGCAAAGCCTGCAAGTGGGGGCGGGAGCGCGGGGAAGTTTGCTGCTATCGGCGTCCTTACTTTCTCCAGCGGTTCTGCCAGCGGCGTGGCGGACAGCAATGACAACGGCACGCTTGACAACAACAGTACCCTGACGGCCTTCCCGGCCACGCCCATCACCCTCAGCAGCGGCTCGTACAGCATCGGCTCCAACGGGCGCGGCACGCTCAGCTTTACTCCCAGCGGCAGCTCCTCGGCGGTGACCAATGTGGTTTACGTTGTTTCTTCTTCCGAGATCCTCGTTCTGAACTCGGATAGCCAGACCAATAACACGGCCTTCACCGGACGCGCTTTGAAGCAATCGGGCACGTTCAGCAATTCCTCGTTGAATGCCACCGATGTGCTCTACGATTCCGGATTAAGTGGTAGCGCCAGGCACCAGCCGCGTCGAGTTCGGCCTGGTCACCACTACCGGGTCGTCGCGTACCTTCTCATTCTCCGGCTACAGCAACGATGGGGGCTCGATTTCTGATCCCACCAACAACAGCGCCTCTGGTAACTTTAGCGTGGCTTCGAACGGACGCGTCACGCTGACTGCCTCGGGGGCCAACAATCTACCCATCTTCTACCTGAGCAGCGCCAACACGGCCTTCTTCTTGAATTCAGGCGGCAGCGTCGATTCCGGCTTCTTCGAACAGCAAAGCGCGGGACCCTTTTCCGCTTCTTCCGCGAGCGGGGCCTACGGGATTGGCGTCATCGATCCCGAAGTTTCCGGGGTCTCCGACGAATCGGGCATGGTCACCTTCACGCCCTCTACCACATCCATCTCGGGGACGACCGACAAAAACTCGCAGGGTACCCTTACGCCGGACAACCCCGCTTCTGCCATCTACTCCATCAGCTCAACAGGCGTCGGACTGGTCCCCTCCGGATGCACCTTGACGGGTTCCAGCGCAAACTGCGAAAACCTCTTCATCGTCATTTCGCCGAAAAAGGCGGTGATGATGAAGGTCAAGCCGTCGAATACCACGCCGGCAATCACCATCCTCGAGCAGTAAGAAAATCGGGCTCAAGAAAGGAGAAGGGCCGGCAGACATTCCGCCGGCCCTTCTCTTTTGAAATGTCCAGTTACCCCGCTACTTTGTTGGCCTTTTCATTTCGAAAATAACTGAGCGCGCCGGAGGGGCACTGCTCCACTTGCTGGATGATGCGGTCGGTGCTTGAGCCGTCCATGTTGATCCAAGGGCGTGCGTTCACATTGAAAACTTCGCCGAGGCCCTGGACGCACTTCGCGGAATGGATGCACACGCCGGGTTTCCACACGACCGTGATTTCGCCGTTGGTGTAAGGCTTTTCGGAATCGCTCATGGGGACCTCCGGGAGACGCGGCAAGTCTATCAGGGAATCGGCCAAAAATTTATGGCGTCGAAGAATCAGACAGCTCGTTGTTGAAAAGCCGGACGAGCTCGGCGTGTTCCATGACCACCGCGGGATCGCGCTGGATGGCATCGAAATATTTTTTCTGGAAAGCGTCGCCGGATTCGGTGGGGACGAACATTTTTCCTGCGAGAGAGAAGGCTACGCTGGTGTATTCGGGAGTGATCGGCTCCTTGGCCGCGAGCGATTCGTCAATGCGCACGACAAATTCAGAAATATTATGGAGCCAGGCGAACTGCGCATGGTCCACGACCAGCCGGAAAAGTTCGCCGGTGTTGACGTAGCCGTGCTCGCGCTCATACTCGCGGCGCTCCATGTTGAGGAGCGTCTTATGGAGCTTCAGAAGAGCGAGGCGCAGGGAGATGAGTTTCTCGCGAGCTTGCGAATCGTTGTTTCCGGGATACAAATTGGAGTTCGCAGGGTTCATTTTCCAACGGGCAGTTCTATTGTCTGACACTCGGCTTGCAATTTCAAAATCAACGGCGGATTCGAATGCGAGGGCAGAGATCAGAGGCCAGAGGCCGGAGATCGGATCCCGGCTGGCCAGCGAGTCAACCGCCCGGCTTCAGGAGTTCCGCCGCGTGCCGCGCGCGTCAGGCGAGGAGATCCTTTTTGCCACGCGTTCTCCTGCGTGCCTGCTGACACGGCGACCAAGACGCACACAACCGGCGCGAGAGCCGTCTTTGCGCGGGGTCCTCGAGGGAGCATGGCGGATCAGATCCGGGGATCTCAGCACCCGGAAGCCTTCGCACGATCACAGGACCTTGTGACGCAGGTCACAGAGCGGCGCGGTGCTGTGCGTATAAAAACAACCTGGAGAAAAAGCTGGACGGGAGCGGTCAGCCGCCCTTGGCGCCTCCGGCGCTGCAGTTCGATTCTCAGCGTTTTCTAATCAGCCAGGGAAGTTTTGCACGCCTGGCAAAAACTCGTCGGCACTAACGGAAATGCCTCCGAAAAGTGTATGCTTTATGTCGTCGAATTCAACCCGAGGAGCAGCCTCGCATTGATTTTCCGGAAACAATTTTCCCCAATCAATTTTAATTTCCAAAAGCAATCCTGGTTCTTAGAAGCGGAGGAAGCTTCATGATTGTCGGTGTTCCCCGAGAGAGCTTTCCCGGTGAGCGGCGCGTCGCGCTGGTGCCCGGAGTAATCCCCAATCTGACCAAAGCGGGCTTGCAGGTGGTGGTGGAGGCGGGCGCCGGAGCGCAAGCCGGTTATCCGGACGCCGAATACACAGCCAAAGGCGCAAAGATTGTTCCCGACCGCGCCGAAGTGTTTCGCACCGCCGATATCGTGGTACAGGTTCTCTGCTATGGTTCGAACGATCGCACCGGCAAAGCCGATCTGCCCCTGTTCCGCCGCGACCAGGTGCTCATCGGATTTTTGCGCCCGCTGGGTTCGCTCGAAACCATTCAGGAAATCGCCGCCACGGGAGTCACCTCCTTTTCCGTGGAATTGATGCCGCGCACCACCCGCGCTCAAAGCATGGACGCGCTTTCTTCCATGGCCACCATCTGCGGCTACAAAGCCGTGATCCTCGCCGCCGACACTCTGCCGCGGATTTTCCCCATGCTCACGACCGCCGCGGGCACCATCACTCCCGCGCGCGTCTTCATCATCGGCGCCGGCGTTGCCGGTTTGCAGGCGATCGCCACGGCCCGCCGGCTCGGCGCCGTGGCTTCCGCTTACGACATGCGCCCCGCCGCCAAGGAGCAGGTGCAAAGCCTGGGTGGCCGCTTCGTCGAGCTGCCGATCGAAGCCAAGGATGCCCAGGATGCCCGCGGCTATGCCCGCGCGCAGGATGAAACCTTCTACAATCGCCAGCGCGAGCTGCTCGGAAAAGTCGTGGCCGAAAGCGACGTGGTCATCACCGCCGCCGTCATTCCGGGAAAGAAGCCGCCTGTTCTGGTCACCAAGGAAATGGTCGCGCGCATGGCGCCGGGTTCCGTGATCGTGGATCTGGCCAGCGAGCGCGGCGGCAATTGCGAGCTACACGCAGCCCGGAGAAATCGTCGTCGAGCATGGCGTGACCATCATCGGATGGTTCAATCTCGCCAGCACCGTCCCCTATCACGCCAGCCAGATGTACGCTCGAAACGTCACCGCCTTCCTGCTGCACCTCATCAAGGATGGAAAACTGCAGATGAACATGGACGACGAAATCGTGCGCGACACGCTGGTGACGCGCGGCGGCGAAGTGGTCAACGCCCGCGTGAGAGAATTTTTTTCGCTCCCGGCCCTGCCGGCTGAACCCAAGGAGGTGGCGAAGTCATGAAGCTGGATCTGCTTACCAGCCTCTACGTTTTCATGCTGGCGGCATTTATCGGATTCGAAGTCATTCGGCGCGTCTCGCCGCTGCTGCACACCCCGCTGATGTCGCTCACCAACGCCCTCGACGCCATCGCCGTCGTCGGCGCGATCCTCCTTGCCGGCGAATTCCCGCGCACGGCGGCATGCTCGCCACGGATCCTCGGCACCATTGCCATTGTCGCCGCCACCAGCAACATCGTCGGCGGATTCCTGATCACCGACCGAATGCTCAGAATGTTCAAGGCGCAGCGGGCCGAAGAAACCATGAGCAACTTCCCCGGCATCGATAACCTCATCGAAGTCACGTACCTCATCGCCACCGCGCTCTTCATTCTTTCGCTCAAGTGGCTCAGCTCTCCCAGACCGCCCGGCGCGGCGTCTTTGCCGGCGAATTCGGCATGTTGCTCGCTGTCGCCGGCACTCTGCTCCACCACGGCATCGTCGAATACAAGTGGATCGTCATCGCTCTCGTGCTCGGGCACGATCATCGGCGTGCCCCTCGGCGAAGTTGCCATGACCGCCGTGCCCCAGCGGACCGCCCTCAGCCACGCCTTCGGCGCGCTCTGCGTCACCCTCGTCGGCACTGCGGAGTTCTATCTCGCGCGCTCCGCACCTCCCGCGCTTCACCATGGGCGTGCTCTCCATGGAAGTCATTCTCGGCTCGCTCACCTTTACCGGCAGCCTCATGGCCGCCGGAAAACTACAGGAGATCCTGCCGCAGCGGCCCATCACCTATAAAGGACAGAACCTCGTCAACCTCGGCCTCCTCGGCGTGGCCATCGTCGTCGCCGGCATCCTCGTGGCTGCATCCCGGAGCAAGCGCAGCTCTTCCCGGTAATCGTCGGCATTCCCCTGATCTTCGGCGTGCATGATGATCATTCCCATCGGCGGCGCGGACATGCCCACGGTCATCTCGCTCCTGAACTCCTATGCCGGTCTTTCCGCCGCGGCGATGGGCTTCGTCCTGGACAGCAAGCTGCTGATCATCGCCGGCGCGCTCGACGGCGCTTCCGGCTTGATCCTCTCCGTGAACATGTCCAAGGCCATGAACCGCTCGTTCACCAACGTGCTCTTCGGCGCCTTCGGCCAGGAGCAGACCTCAGCCGCGAGCCGGCGCGGAAGAGCGCGGCCCGTGCGCAGCGCCACGCCCGAGGAAGCCGCCGCAATTCTCGCCGCCGCCAACAAGGTGGTCATCGTTCCCGGATACGGCATGGCCGTCGCGCAGGCGCAGCACAAAGTCCGCGAACTCTACGACGCCCTCACCAAGCGCGGCGTCGACGTGAAGTTCGGCATCCATCCCGTTGCCGGCCGCATGCCCGGCCACATGAACGTCCTGCTCGCCGAGGCCGACATTCCCTACGACAAGCTGCTCGACATGGACGACGATCAACGGCGATTTCCCGCAGACCGACGTGGCCCTGGTCATCGGCGCGAACGACGTCACCAATCCCGCCGCGCGCACCGATCACAGCCAGCCCCATCTTCGGCATGCCCATTCTCGACGTGGACAAGGCCCGCACCGTCATGGTCATCAAGCGCAGCATGAGCCCGGGCTTCGCCGGCATCGACAACCCGCTCTACTTTCTCGACAAAACGCTCATGCTCTTCGGCGACGCCAAGAATTTCGTCGGTTCCATCGTCCGCGAACTCGGCGGCAATCACGAGTAGATTTATTTCGCTCAAAATTTAGATTCGCGCTTCGGCTCATCGGTGGCGGAGCCTCGTCGCTCCGCGATTCAATTTTTCCATTCCATCCATTCCATTTTTCGCGCCTGTATCTCACGAAACCGAAACCCGTCGCCGTCCGTTTCAATGCTATAGTGATGCCCGGCAAATACGAAAATCGCCCGGCTTTGAGGAGGATTACATGACCGGCAGGCAGCCGATCTTGAGAGGCTCGCGCAGAACTTTCCTTCAGCTATCCGCGGCAGCCGCCGCTGCAGCGGCCTTTCGCATCGTCACGGAGCCCTCGCTTGCCGCGGCTGCGGTCGACCGCGACTTTCAGCATTTTCCTCCCGGCTCCATCGTCATCAACGCCAATGAGAATCCCCTCGGCCCTTGCACCGAAGCCAGAAAGGCCCTCGAGGAAATCATCCCGCAGGGCGGCCGTTATTGCTGGTGGATGCGGGAGGACCTCGCGAAGGCATTGGCGGCCTCTCTTGGCGTGAAGCCGGAATTCGTTGCGGTTTTCCCCGGCTCGAGCGAGCCGCTGCATTATTCCGTGCTGGCTTTTACCTCGCCAACTCGGAGTTACGTCACCGCCGACCCTGGCTATGAAGCGGGAATGAACGCGGCAAAATATTCCGGCGCGCGTATTGTCAAGACTCCGCTCACCAAGACCTATGCGCACGACGTCAAGGCCATGCTCGCCGCCGCTCCCGATGCCGGCCTCTTTTATGTCTGCACGCCCAACAATCCGTCCGGCACCTTGACCCCGCATTCGGACATCGAACAGTTGCTCGCGCAGAAGCCCAAGGGCTCCATCGTCCTCGTGGACGAAGCCTACATCCACTTTTCCGACGGCGTCTCCGCGGTTGATCTCGTCAACGCCGGCCAGGACGTCATCGTCCTTCGCACCTTCTCGAAAATTTACGGCATGGCGGGTCTGCGCTGCGGCGCGGCCATCGCCCGCCCGGATCTGGTCGAAAAACTCTTTGCCCACGTGGGAGGGAGCGCCATGCCCATCACCGCTCTCGCCGCCGCGTCAGCCAGCCTCAAGCACACGCAACTGGTTCCCGAACGCAAGAGCCTCAACGCCGCGATCCGTCAAAAGACTTTCGATTGGCTGGACCGCCAGGGGTACCCCTACGTGCCCTCGGTTGCAAACTTTTTCATGTTGGATACCAAGCGTCCCGTGAAAGAAGTCATCGGCGCCATGGCCGCGCGCAACGTCTATGTCGGACGGCCCTGGCCCGTCTGGCCCACTCACGTGCGCGTCACTGTCGGCACCGAATCGGAAATGGAAGCCTTCCAGTCCGCCTATTCCGCCGTCATGAAAAATTCCGCCACCCTCGGCTACGCGCCGTCTGCGGACAAGTATCTCTCTCATCCCGACGGCCAGTCCTGGCCCAGCGTTTCTTCCTGATCTCCTTCAACCGCGATCTAGGGTAGCGGTCCTCGCGCGGCTAGGGCCGATCCACCGGTAGCACGCGGAACCGCCGCTTCCCCTCAAGCCGATACGTTGCAAAGTCCGCTTGGTCCACGGTCAGAATCACGTTGAGAGATTCGCGGTTCGCCAGATGGACGAGCGTGGCATCGGCGAAATCCATCGGCCGATCCCAATACCGGGACATCAAGCTGTGTAGCTGCGGCAATTCCGCATCTTCGATCGTCCCCACGACGAGCGCCCCGGAACGCACAAATTTCCACGCCGCCTCCATCTCCGCGCGGCTGTCGCCGGCGAGATGGAACAATTCGGTGAGCACCGCTTCGGAGGTCAGCAGGGGCAGCCGTAATTGCTGGAAGGAATTCTTGCAGGGTTCATGCCACCGGTCGCTCCTGTCCAGTAGCGCAAGGATCGCGCCCGTATCAATCAGCGCACTAGCGGGCATGGCGCTTCCGCAGTCGCTCGCGAATTATCTCTCGCGCTCTTTCCGCGCGGCGCCGGTTGCCCCCGCTAAGAACTCCGAGGCAGCGCTCGGCCGCCGCGTGAAGCTCACGCTGTGCCTCGTCTCCCGCGACTTCCAGCCCGCTCCTCTTCAGCCATTCGCGAACCGCCAGGTCGAGAATCGAGGAGACCGGCACCTTGCGCAGCCTCGCCGCGCGCTCCAGGTCCGACTTGAGTTCGCCGGACAAACGCCAGCTGTACACTTCGTTTCTCATGCACTACATTGTAGTGCATTGGGCTGACCTGCGCAACGTGTTTCTTCCTGCAACTCGGATCTTTTCTGCATTCCACAAAGAATTGGGGCGGGAAAGAATCCCGCCCCTTGGCAAGTCTGCTTGCGGAGGATCCGCGTCAAGCGTGCGCTTCCGACGTCAGCGTCTTTGGCGATTCGTGCGGCACGTTGCCATGGAACTGCTCCGCTTCTGTCGAACCCGCCAACGCCGTCGTCGAGGAATGGCCGCTCGAAACCACCTGCGCGATTTCGTCGAAGTACCCCGTGCCGACGAACTTCTGGTGGGTAACCGCGCGATAGCCGAGTTCCTGCGCGGCGAACTCTTCCTGCTGCAGTTTCGAATACGCCGTCATGCCCGCCTGCTGATAGCCGCGCGCCAGGTGGAACATGGACATATTCAGCGCGTGGAAGCCCGCCAGCGTCACGAACTGGAACTTGTAGCCCATCTTGCCCAGTTCCTGCTGGAAGTTGGCGATCGTCGCGTCATCCAGTTTCTTCTTCCAGTTGAACGATGGCGAGCAGTTGTACGCCAGCAGCTTGCCCGGGAATTTCGCGTGAATCGCGTCCGCGAACTGTTTCGCCTCGGCCAGATCCGGCGTGGACGTCTCGCACCACAGCATGTCCACGTACGGCGCGTATGCGAGCCCGCGCGCAATGGCGGCGTCAATCCCGCCGCGGAATTGATAGAAGCCTTCGGGCGTGCGCTCGCCGTAAATGAATTCGCGGTCGCGCGGGTCGGCGTCGGAAAGCAGCAGGCCGGCGGAATTTGCGTCCGTGCGCGCGATCAGAATCGTCGGCACGCCGCAAACGTCCGCGGCCAGCCGCGCCGCCACGAGCTTTTCGATGAATTCGCGCGTGGGCACCACCACTTTTCCGCCGAGGTGCCCGCACTTCTTGGCCGAGGAAAGCTGATCTTCAAAGTGCACCGCGGCCGCGCCTGCTTCGATCATGGCTTTCATCAATTCGTACGCATTAAGCGAGCCGCCGAATCCCGCTTCGGCGTCGGCCACGATCGGCGCTAGCCAGTATGTGCCCGACTTTTTGCCTTCCGCGGATTCGATCTGGTCTGCGCGCAGAAGAGCGCGATTGATGCGCTTCACAAGGTTCGGCGCGGAATCGCAGGGATAGAGCGACTGGTCGGGATAAACGTCTCCGGCCGTATTGCCATCGGCGGCGACTTGCCAGCCGCTGCCATAAATCGCCTTGAGCCCGGCCTGTACCATTTCGATCGCTTGATTGCCGGTGATCGCGCCCAGCGCTGGAACATAGTCATCGGAGTGCATCAGGTTCCACAGGCGCTCCGCGCCCAGCCGTGCCAGCGTGTACTCAATCTGGATGCTGCCCCGCAATCGGAGCACATCCGAATGAGAGTATGGCCGCGTAATGCCAGACCAGCGGGGATCGGTGGTCCAGTGCGTGTTTGACTGTTGCTTGTTGCCGGTACCATTGGCCCCGTTGGTTCCATTTGCTGACATTTTGTTCTTCTCCTTACCTTTCTATCTTTCGCGTTACTGCTGGCCCGAATTTGAAAACACTCCACCGCACCACGGACTAAACCGTTCTCGCCCGTGCTGAGCCGAAACCCAGGATTTAGGAACTCAAACCCAAACCTAGAAACTCAAAATAGCGACTTACACCGGATTAAACTCGCCTCGCCGGATCATCTCCTCGCTGATCCCGCGCGCCTCCCTCAACGTCGCCCCCATCTGCGGATCGTTGTCCTTCGCCTTTTCGCGCAAAAGGCGGTCGAGTTCCTCGTCAAAAAGTTGCTGGACCAATTCCGGAGCATGGCGAACGGGGATACCTCCGTCATCCGAGGGCGGCAGGTAGTTTGGCAACTTGCCCGCGTGAGCCTCGGCCAGTGCGTAATCCCATCGGGCGTTCAGCGCGCGTTGCCGCAGCGTCAGTGCCGCGTGCAGCGGCGCAAGGAATTCCAAAAATCCTTTGGGTAGATCGCGAGCCGGGTCGAAATCTTCAGGTGCGGAGTTCACCGGGACGATGCGGTTCGAAAAGGGTAGCGGAGCCAGGGCCGGATTTGGTTTCGTGGTAGCAGTCGCCATGATATGGCTTAGGCCTTTCCTGAGCGAAGTTGAGCTAAAACCGGCCGCCGAAGAGTGGAGGCAATTCGAAGGCCAATTGCTTCCCAGGCGTAATTTCTAACTCCTAATCTTTCAAGCAGATAAAAGCGCCGGCGCCGCGCGGCCGTAAAGACGCGTAAAAACCCTCCCGGCGTGGCGAGAAATTTGCACATCATCGGCGGCTCTTTTCCGGTCTCCGTCTGAGTGTTCAGCATATTGAACAGGTGTTCATATCGTCTCTATCGTTTGTATCCGAGCCCCCGCCGCCGCGCAAGATCATGTTCAGTATCCTGAACAATTATTCTATGCTTGGGACGATAACTTTTGCTTATCCGGAGTCTCCATGACCGTCTCGGAATCAAGCCCCGCCACCGCCGTCGATCGCGCCTTGAATATTCTCGAGGCCGCCGCCCACCGCCGCGAGGGCCTCACCAATTCCGAAATCAGCCGCAAGCTCGGAATACCGAAAAGTTCCGCGAGTTACATCCTTCGAACGCTCGAAAAACGCGGATACCTGCGCCGCGAAGCGGAATCCGGACGCTACCGCCTGGGCTTGAAAATTTTGAGCCTGGGCGGCGACGCCCAGGCGAATCTGGATATCGCCGATGTGGCCCTGCCCTTTATGCGTTCGCTCGTCGAGAAAATTCACCTGACCGTGCACCTCGCGGTGCTGGATCAGGGCGAAGCCGTATACATCGAGAAAGTGGAAGCGCCGGGATTTTTCAAGGTGAATACCTGGGTGGGGCGCCGCATGTTTGTGCATTCGACGAGCGTCGGGAAATGCCTGCTGGCGTGGCTGCCGAAGAATGACGCGGAAACGCTCTTAAAGCAGCAAGGACTGAAAAAAAGAACGCCGAAAACGATCACAACGATGACCAAGCTGCTTGCGGAACTGGAGCACGTCAAGCAGGCGGGATACGCGGTGGATGATGAAGAAAACAGCCTGGGCGCGCGATGTCTGGGCGCGCCGATTTTTGACGCGATAGGGAATGTTACCGCTGCGATCGGCGCGAGCGGAACGCTGACGCAGGTGGATGAAGCCAACATGCCGAGAATTATCGAAGCGCTGAAAGAAACGGCGCGTCGCATTTCGCGGCAATTGCTGCGGAGCGGCGCAACGGGGGCCGCCTAATTGGCCCGCCGCCGGGGCTATTTGGATTTTCCGGCGACGACCAGATTATTTTGCACCGAGAAAACATTGGCAGTCTGGTTGGCGCGCAGGCCGGCGAGATTTTTATCCATTTCGTTGTCGACCACGCCCTCAAGCGTGACGCTGCCATTCTTGACGATGATGTGAATGGGCGGGACGGCCTGAATGGCGTAACGAGAGAGGCCGGAATCTCCATAAATGGCGCGGAACAGGGCGCGCCGGAGCTGGTCATCCATCGGTGAAACAGGAAGAACCTCGATGTTGTTCACCACGGAAGCAACGCCTTCGATGTTCTTCACCGCGGATTCGGCGTCGGATTTCATCGTGGGAAGGACTACTTGTCCGGAGAGAGTCACCTTATCTCCCTCCACTTGATAAGTAAGATTGTCGAACACCGAGTACCACGGCAGCATGACAAGCTGGTGGCGGACTTCCTTAATGAGGCGTTCCCGGTATTTCGCTTCGTCGCGCTGATTTTTGGTCTTCTGTGGCTGAGCGGCGGTTGAATAAGATATCCCCGCGATGGCTGTTACGAGAATGAGAGCTGCGAACAGGGCCCGGAGTATCTTCCTCATAAAATCCCCCTGGAGAAATGTTCGAATGTGCTTCCACCCGTTAGATTCAAGAAGCAGGGCAAAGGGGTGCACGGAAGGATGCCGCATGCGAGTGTTAGCATAGCAGGCAGGGGCATGAAGAAAGTGATGCACAACATGGAAGCGCGAGGGATCTTTCCGAACGATAGCGCCGGGCGCGAGATTCGATCGCCGAGGAGAATGATGAAGTGCTGGTGATCGCGCATCGCGGAGCGTCGGGGCACGCGCCGGAGAACACCCTGGCGGCGTTCAAGAAGGCCATTGCGCTCGGCGCGGCTTTCATGGAGACGGATTTGCAGCTTTCGCGCGACGCGCGCTTTGTAGCCATCCATGACGCCACGGTGAACCGCACGACGAACGGGCAGGGCGCGGTGCATGACATGACGCTCGCGGAGTTGCGCAAATTGGATGCCGGGTCGTGGTTCGGAAGCGAATTTGCCGGGGAACGGATTCCCACGCTGGAAGAGCTGCTGGCGTTTTCGAAGAAAAATGACGTGGTATTTTACCTGGAGCTGAAACCGGGAGGCTCGTGGGGCGGGGAACACGCGCTGGTCGGCGCGCTGCGGGAGTCGGGAGAAATAGCGCGGGCGGTGGCTATCTCGTTTGACCCCGCGATTGTTCTGAACTTGCGGAAGATCGAGCCGACACTGATGACGGGATTGCTGTACGAGGGACAGATCGAGAATCCGGTGGAAAAAGCGCTGGAAGTGGGCGCGCGGCAATTGGTGGCGCGGGGCGATCTTGTGACGCCGGCGCTGATCGCGGAAGCGAAAAAGAAAGATTTGCAGGTGGTGTGCTGGACGGTGAACCATCCGGCGCACATCCGCATGCTGATGGCGGCGGGGGTGGACGGAATCATGAGCGATTATCCGGACCGGCTTGTCGCAGCGACGAAGAAAGAAACCGGAAGCATCGGGGGATAGAGGCAGACGGAGTCTAGGGGAGAGCCAAGACAGAGTCGCAGCGCGCTTTGGAAGAGAGAACGGTCGGGAGCGCATCATCCACCAGCCAGAAGAGAGTGAAGAGCGGCGAGCTGCCCGACAGTGAGCTGCTCGGCGCGGGAGTCGGGACGAAGGCTCAGCAAGGCGAGGGCTTCGCGCGCGCGATCGGGTTTGGCAAGAGATCGCAAGTTGTTGACCAGAGTTTTTCTTTTCTGCGAGAAGCACACCTTCACAAAATCCAGGAAACGGGAATCGTCGGCGAGGGAGAGCTTTGCGCGCTCGCCGGGAAGACGCAGAGTGACGAGCGCGGAGGTAACTTCGGGCGGCGGAGCGAAAGCGTCGCGCGGAATCTCGAAGACGAATTCGGGACGCGTGTAGAACTGGGTGACGACGGACAGGTAGCCGTAATCTCGAGTGCCGGGCTGGGCGGCGAGGCGATGGGCAACTTCGGTCTGGATGACGACGTGGATTTCGTCGATGATGCCGGCGAAATCGAAAAGGTGATGGAGGATGGGCGAAGTAATGTAGTAGGGAAGATTGCCGTAGATACGGACGCGGCGGCCGGAAGCGATGGCGGCAATATCCGCTTTGAGGACGTCGCCGGGGATGACGGTGAGATTGGGGAATTTTTGCGCGAGGCGGCGGAGGCCAGCGACGAGTTGCGGATCGAGTTCGAGAGCGTAAACGGGCCCGCCGGTGGCGAGGAGATGTTCGGTCATTTCGCCGTGGCCGGAACCGATTTCGATCCAGCAGTGTTGGTTATCCCGAGGAAGAGGGGCGGTGGAATGCGGGGAAACGCGAATGGCGCGGGCGATCTCCTCGCGCCAGTGGAGATCGGCGAGGAAATGTTGGCCGAGGTGTTGGCGAGCCATGGGTGGAACAGTGTAGCAAGAGGCGGAGGAGAGCGTTTGAACGTTGGAAAGTTTGAACCATGAAACGTTCTGGGGCGAGGGCCGATTTGACTCCCTCGGAACGCAGGGAGCAGGCGAGCGGCGAGTTTCAGAACGGGAATAGAGCCCATACACCCCCGTCTTTTTAGAAAGAGTGCGGAAGTCGTTGGAGACAAAGGGGTAAGGCTTCGCTCTTGGTGCAAAGAGCGGCGAAGAGCGTGAAAGAGAGAGGCAAGGCGGGAAAGAGAGGGGGTACACCCCCCATGAAAATGGATGGTTATCAAAAGAAAGGAGTTGCGGGAGGGGCATCGCGCAAGTGATTGAAAAGAAAAGTGGATGCGCGACGCATTTTTGGGCGTTCCCAGCGGGGCAAGGTCGAAGCGGTGGCAGCGGCACGCGGCTGGACGTTCGCATGTCCCGAAGATTCATCCGGGATGCCCGGAGCGAATTGTCGGGGTAGACGCCCTGCGCATTGGAATGCTGAAGAAACCGATCTAGCGCAAAGGACACGGAGAGCACAGAGGGCGCAGAGACGCCCCGACCGGGTCGGGGCAGACGCCGTGAGCAAAGGATTCGCAGAGGAGCGAAACGAGGACAAGGATGAGGATTGGCAAACACGAAAAAGGATAGCACGCCGGTACGAAACGGTTAAGTATTATGCAGGGAATTGGAGAAATTTGGGATTGGATGGTCGCAGAGGAGGGATGAACGGTGCTGGCGGAAGCAAGAGGAAGAAGAAAAAAGCAAAGTCAAAAACCGCACCCTTAAACCCGAGGGGCACTCGGCCTCTCTCAAAAGCGGAGAAGTGGCTTGATCATTTGACTTCCTGCAGCCCCTGCTACAGGGACTTTTTTCAATTCCAGGCTGCCCGTCGAGGCCAAGGCACGCGGACGTCTTTATGATCGACCGAGCAATAGATGTTGGATCTGACGCGGTGTTGTTAACGTGCTTGTGATAGCCCCGGCAGCCCCGAGCGACCCTTTACAAGCGTCGTTTGAGCGCTACCACAGCAGTTTCAATCCGAACTGGACCTGTCGCGCCGTTGTGGACGTGCTCGTGATAGCCCCGGCCGTCCCAGAGACGCCCGTGGAATTTGTCGCGGTGGGAGGCGTGAAGGCAATCAGATTAGGGGTATTGAAATTTGCTCGGTTTAAGAGATTGAAAATCTCCGCTCGGAATTGCAAGTGGAGCCGCTCTCGGATGGTAGTGTTCTTCAAAACCGAAAAATCCCAAGTCGCAAGCCCCGGCCCTATGAAAATATCTCTTCCTGCATTCCCATAAAAGCCAATGGCGGACGGCGGTGCAATGAAAGCTGCCGGATTGAACCACTTTGTCGGGTTTCCCAAGACTACTGGACCCGTGAAGTTAGGATTCAGGAATGGGCGCACGGGATTTCGCGTGTCGCCGTTATTTGAGGGGTTATAGCTGAGCTGCGGTGTAAGCGGGAAACCCGTCTGAAGGGTAACGATACTGGAGAGCGACCACCCACTTATCAAATTCCCTTTCCAGCCCTCGAAACCATTTGCATACATTTGGCCCTGGCCGAACGGGAGCACATACATGGTGTTAATGACGCCCACATGAGTGGCATTAAACGTTGCGAGGCCTTTGTCCGCTCGCAGATTGTAGGGATTCGAAACGAGTCCTGGCGCATTACCGGCGGTAGTCTGATTCAGTGAATCGCCGTCATCCAAAGCCTTCGAAAATGTGTACACGCCGCGGATTGATAATCCGTGGCTGAAACGACGTGTAAGGTCCAACTCCAACGCGTTGTAAGTACTCGTACCCTCGGAGAACCACGTCCATGTATTTGCAAGCGCCGGATTTGCTTTCGGGGTCCCTGACGGAATGTAGTACGTCCCCGCAGGCACAGGCGCACCGGCGAGAGGAGAGCCGATGGGAAAACCAATGTTCGGCGAATTCGTGGCGTTCGTTGGCTTACTGGGGTCCCAAGTCGGAAAAACAGCGGGGCAAGGCGACGCCGGACAAACAACTGGCACCGGTTCGTTCGCATCGACGCCGATTAGTTCGTGGTAACCGTGCGAGCCGACGTATCCGACCGTCAACACGGTGTTGGGAGAAAGTTCCCTCTGTGCACGCATGGACCACGAGATCAGCGTGGGCGTCTGCATATTCGGCTGGACTCCGCCGGGACCTAATTTCGCTGCGGCCGGGACTGGCGCGGCGGGATCAATCGGAAGATTCGACACCGCATAGTTCGCTATGCTGTAACTGGGGTTAAAGGGGGCATTTTGGTCGGCGCGATAGCCCAGCGCGTCTTGCAGATCGTTGTACATTCCGAATCCAGCACGCAAAACAGTTTTCGGTCCCAGCGGACTCCAGGCGAGCGCAATGCGCGGCTGGGGCAGAAACGTTGCATTGTTCGTTGTGAAGAGGGAACTACCGATGTGTGGTGTGGAAGATATGACGCCGTCGCTGAACGTATAGTTGGCGGCGCGGCCGTGAGCTTCATTCCATCCCGTGGAGAACTCTTCCCGGAAGCCGAGGGAAAGCGTGAAGCTCGGGCTGAACCGAATGACGTCTTGGGCAAAGAATGCGCCGAAAAGTGAGCGCCAGTTCATCTCCGTTGGAGCAGGATCATATAAGAAAGAACTGGTGACACCAGTATTAATGAATTGCGTCAAGCTGGGAAACGTGGCTTGTCCATACTGGCTCAATGCCAGCTTTTCGTTCGATTGGAACTGCTGAAACCATGCCCCAAAACTAAGTTCGTGGTGACCACGCATGAGCGTCAGGTGATCTTCGTACGTGAAGATATTTCGCTTGATCGGCAGGTTACTGCCGTTATTGCTTCCCGCCAGCCCGATTTGCGCCTGGGGATTTGAAGCGGCACTGCCGCCTACGACTACGGCACCGACCCGCAATCCGGAAAGAAATGCAGGGACGTTTGCGGCCGGTGTGCCGGGCGTGGGCTCGCCCGTGAAATAGTACGCGGCACGCGAAAATCCGAATCGTGCGGTGTTCAGCAGCGATGGAGAAAAAATGTGCGTCTCTTCCAGGCTTATGACTTGCTCCCGCAAGTTCAGAATATCCGTGCTGTAGGGATTGACGGGTGTCGCGGTCACATCGCCGCCGTCATCGACGGTGTAAACTGCCGCCAGGGAATCGGATGACGAGAAGGTCTGATCCAGACGCAACGTACCGAAGTCTTCGCGAATGGTCTGCAACGGGCTGCTGAAGACTTGCGAGATGCCGAACGTCTGGCCCGCAACGTTAAGCTCCGGGGTTCCAGCCAGTGGGGTCGGCCACAAATTCAACAAGGGCTGAACACTCGGAGCCGCCGCGGCGCGTGCCGCCAATCCGGGGACGAAGGCCACTGATGTTTGATTCAAGTCCTGGCGGAATCCTTCATAGTTCCCAAAAAGGAAGGTTTTCTCTTTCCGAATCGCCCCACCCGAGGAGGCCCCGAACTGGTTTCGCTGGAACGGTGGCGGACCGCCGGGCGCATCAAAGTAGTTGGCCGCGTCCAAGGCGCTGTTGCGTACGAACTCGTAGATCGATCCGTGCCAGTCGTTGCTTCCGGATTGCGTAACGATGACGACTTGCCCGCCGGGATGCTTCCCAAATTCCGCTCCGTAGGTATCGCGCTCCACATTGAATTCCCGGACCGCGTCCACGCCCAACAGCATTCCACTCGGGCCACCGGGTTGCATATTGTTTTCCGCTGCCCCGGTATATTCCACACCATTCAGCAAAAACATATTCTGCTGTGGACGATTTCCTGAAATCGCGAAGTTGTTCGCTGTTGTGGAATTCGAAATACCGGTTCCACCGGTCTTTTGGGATGTAAAGTTGACAACACCGGGATTGAGCGTGAGCAACAGATCGTAGCTCCGGCCATTCAGCGGAAGTTGCTTGATTTCTCTGACGCCCACGAGGCCAGAGACATCACTGGTGGTGGTATTTACGATCGGGGCGTCCTCAGAAACGGTGACAGCCGACTTTACGGAACTGACCTGCAGCCGAAGATCAATGCTTACCTCCTGATTGACGTTGAGTTGAATTCCGCTGCGGCTGGAGTCTTGGAAGCCGGATTTCGACCCCGTGACTTCGTAAACGCCCACAGGTAGCGCCAGAAACAAGTACGTGCCGTCGGGCTCCGTCACAGCGGTGCGCGATACACCCGTCTCGGTGTTTTTTACTGTGATCGTTACGGACGGTACCCCCATACCCGACGGGTCCGTGATGGTACCTTTTACCCGCGCCGTCACCTGAGCCTGCGCGGATGCAGGCCATCCGAGCGTCAGAAAGAGGGCCAGAAGCAGACATGCTCCAGGAATTCTGTCCAGTTTGCGACCGTCTAACCCAGATCGTGAAGCAGAATCAACCCAGTTTGTAGACACCAAGCATGCGTGAATCATCGCGTTTCCTCTCTAATCGCAGGTATCCGTCCTACCTAGTAGACCCGGCGAGCCCTAAAGGCGGTTAATTCAATACGATTCGGAGCGTTAAGTCAAACCGACTTAAACCGAATAAGTGATAGACGGATTTAGACGAATCTTGGAGCCTGAAATCGTCTAGTACGGAAGGATCTAGCGGAGTGCTAAATTAATTTGGGTCTCGGATAATCATGATCTGGGAAGACTTAAGTAGCGCGATCACATTGTCTCCCGTCCTCAACCCGAGTTCGGTGGCCGCGGCGGCGGTAATGAGCGAGGTGAGTTCGTGGTCACCGGCCATGATTGTGATCTGGGCCATTAACCCATCACATTTAATCTCGATGATTCGCCCGATCAACTGATTGCTTTCACTAATCTTGTCCGGTCCTAACCCCCATTTCTCACGGCTTTCAATGGCTAGCTTTGACCGCAAATGCTTTTCAATATCCTCTTCCAAGATGCGATGATGCCCTCCCAGGGTTCTAACCGTTCGCAACTTTCCTTTGTAAATCCATTGCTTCACAGTGGCGAAGCTTACGCCGAGGATTTTTGCGGCTTCACGAGGAGGGCGCAATTTGGGTTTTGGCATGTTGGTCGCACCGAACCGAGACATACTACTTACGGTTTTCGACCAACGTCAATTGACAAGTCCTTCCGCAGCTATAGACTCACGGAATCGGAAGGCGTATCCTTTTGCCCATGACGCTATCAGCGCGGAACCGTCTGGAAGGCAAAGTCAGGGAAATTCAATTGGGTGGCGTCATGGCTCATGTGGTCGTGCGGGTTGGCAAGAATCTCGTCGAGAGCGTCATTACCAAACGCAGCGTCGATGAAATGAAGTTGAAGGTCGGAGACAAAGTTACCGCTGTTATCAAGTCCACGGAAGTCATGCTCGAAAAGGGCTAACCGGCGACGCCGCCCCGAAATTCCGAGGAGAAACCCCAAAATGAGCCACCGAATGGCTTGCGGATTCTTATTCGTGTTTCTCGTCACCATTGTTTTCTTCCACACCTCGACTATTCCGGTGTCCAACGCTCAAGAGGCAGCCACAGTTCCAATTCTTAAAGTTACGGGCGCTGTCCGCACGCCTCTTGCTCTGACGCTCGAAGACTTGAAGAAAATGCCGAGAAAAACGCTTTCGGTCACGAATTCTCATGACAAAAAGACGGAAAACTACGAGGGTGTGCTCGTGGAGGACCTGGTAAAAAAAGCAGGCGTACCACAAGGCGAAAACCTTAAAGGTCCGTTGTTGGGGAGTTATCTGGTCTTCGAGGCAGAGGATGGCTATCGCGTCGTGTTCTCCATCGCCGAGTTCGATTCCGGGATTGTCGACGGATGTGAAGTGAGAGATTAGAGTAGACACAGCCATCGGGTCCGCTTGAAGTAGTTGGGAAGCAATGGAGGCGCAATCATGACAGAGAAAGCATTGGAAGGAATGCGAGTAGCGAGCTTAGCGACCAATGGTGTTCAGGAAACGGAGCTTGCGGAGCCACGCAAGGCGCTAGAGGAGGTGGGCGCGCGAACGACGCTGATCGCGCCGAAAGCGGGAACGATCCAGGCCAGCAAACACGGCGAGAAGACGATCGAGTATCCCGTGGAGGTGACCTTCGACAGCGCCAATCCCGCCGACTTTGACGCGGTGCTGCTGCCCGGCGGGACTATGAACGCCGACGCTTTGCGCGCGGAGCCGAAGGCGAAGGAATTTGTGCGCGAGATCGATAAGGCAGGCAAACCCATCGCGGTGATCTGTCACGGCCCATGGCTGCTGATTTCCGCGGGGCTTACGAAAGGGCGCACGATGACGAGCTATCACACGATTCGAGACGACGTGCGCAACTCCGGGGCGAACTGGATGGATCAGGAAGTGGTGCGCGACGGCAATTGGGTGAGCAGCCGCCAGCCGGCGGACATTCCGGCATTCAATCGCGAGATGATTGCGCTGTTCAGCGAACGCAAGGCGCGAGCGCAGAAAGCGTCCTAGGCCGCGAATTTTAGTGGGGAGCAACCGGATGCCCGAGAGGTATCCCGGGGTGTCTTCGGGGGCGCAAATTGAGCGTCCCACGGAACCATCCGGGACGCAAAAGGCTCGCAAAAACAGCACCGCAAAGGGTAGGCCGCCCGAGATCGTCTTAGGATTTATCGGCTGTGCCACGCACCCGCGAAGAGGGGAGAAAATCCCCACCCTTCGACTGCGTCGACGGCCACCCGCCAAACGGCAATACACCTGCCCCTAAACTGAGCCTAAGTACAGATGGCAGCACACATTCTGGAGCGTAGCCTGCCGGGCAGGGGGCTGTATCCGACAGGTACAGCGAACACACTATGCGTATGGTGAACATTTTACCTTTGGCGCTGGCGTTTGGTGCGTGGCCTTTGACTGCCTCCGCCCAGCAACAGACGACAATAAGCCAGGTGGTGGACAAAATTGTGGCGCAAGAGCAGGTGGAAATGCAGATGCTGCGGCAATACTCGCCGCTGGTGGAGACGTATATCCAGAATCTTCGCCCGGATAAGCGCCTGGGCGCAGTGCCGGAAGGCGACAGGTATTTTCTGGGCCGGGCCGAGCTGGCAAGGGGGGTGGAGCTGGAACCGCTGACCCGCGGCACGGGAACCAAGCACAACAAGATATTCGGCGGCTTGGGGAGCTTCTTCTCGACGGAATTTCTTCCTCAGGGCTTCCTGCAGATGATCTACCTGGACATGAATGGCTTCGATCGTCAGCACTACACGTTTGAGTTCGTTCGCCGCGAGTTCCTGGGCGAAGTCCGTTGTATGGTCTTCGACGTCGAACCGGCAAGGAAGAACGACAAAGGGCGCTTCGTCGGCCGCATCTGGGTGGAGGATCAGGATTACCACATCGTGCGTTTCAACGGGGCCTACGGCGGCTCGTCCTTGACCAGCAATTACTTTAATTTCGACAGCTGGCGCACAAATGCCGGGAAGAACCAATGGCTCCCGGCCTTTATCTACAGCCAAGAGGGCGACGTCCAGGATGCACAGACGAGGAGGCTGGCATTCAAACCGTTCAGGGCACAGACACGCCTTTGGGGTTACGACCTTGGCCATGCTTCGGAAGAGCAAGAGTTGAACAAAGTCCTGGTGGAGGCGCCAGTTAAGGATGAAGCAGAAACGGCGAACGACTACTCGCCGCTGCAAGCAGAGCGCTCCTGGAGCCGCCAGGCCGAAAACAACGTCGTGGACAGCATGGAGCGGCTGGGGTTGATGGCGCCGCATGGGGACGTGGATAAGGTGCTCGAGACGGTGGTAAACAACCTGGAGGTCTCCAATGATCTCGACATCCAGCCGGAGGTCCGCTGCCGTGTGCTGATGATCTCAACGATGGAGTCGTTCACAATAGGCCACACCATCGTCGTGAGTCGCGGCTTGGTGGACGTGCTTCCTGACGAGGCCAGCCTGGCGACCATCCTCGCGCATGAGCTCGGCCACGTGGTGCTGGGACATCCCATGGACGCGCAATTCGCGTTTCTGAATCGTGTGCGGTTCGATGAAAAACAAACGTTCCGCCACTTTGGCTTTGCTCGCACGCCGGAAGAGGAACAAGCGGCGAACCAGAAAGGGTTCGAACTGCTTAAGAAGTCGCCATACAAGGAGCAGCCTGGAACGGTCCGAGAGTTTCTCCAAGCGCTCAGGGACCGGTCGAAGGAGATCCCCAACCTGATCAGCCCGCACCTGGGCAACAGAGTCCCCACAGGCTGGAGCATCCTCGCCGCGGTGTTCTCCGCACGGCCGCCTGATGAAAAAGCAGCGGCTAACGTGATTGCTGCGCTGCCGCTTGGCGGCCGCATCAAGATCGAACCGTGGAACGATCGCCTGCAGTTTCTCAAGTCCAAGCCAGCAGGAATGGTGACTGAATCCGAGAGAATGCCGTTCGAGGTCACTCCGTTCTTCTTCTATCTTACTCGTCAAGGAGATCGCCCCTTGACAGAGGCTCCTGCCGCCCTGGCAGCCAAGTCAGATTCAGATTCAGATCCAAAACCTTAGTCGACCTAAATGGAAGACCATACCCGCGGCCCGCTTATCACAAATAATCAGCCCTTGCTGTGGCGCGCTAACTCTTGTGGGTCGCGTAACCGGACAACAGCGGGGAGGTTAGATCTGGGCGCTCGGGAGGGCCGGCTAGTGGGCCAAGAGTTCTAAAATCGTCCCCTTAGGCGCGCCACTTCCTCTGGAAATACTCTCCATGAATTAACCAAAAATTTCAGAAGTGTTCTTTCGGAAAGGATGGACCACTCGTCGATCGCGAAGTGGAGAGAAGATTCCCACTCTTCGACTGCGTCGAAGGATGGGCCACTTCTATGATGGCGTCGGCTCTGTCAAGAGACACAAAGACTGTGCGAGCCGCGGGGCTCGTTTTTTTCTTCTTACCTGAAAGAATCTTTTCTCTTTCCTTCATTTCGACCAAGGCTCGCTGCATGAATCCAGCGGTGGAATCTGGTTCCACCAACCATCTATTCGGTCACCGTGTTACCGACCATGATTCTTTCTTCAGACGCCGCGATCGCTCGCGGGAGCAAGGCGCCCAATCAGCCTAGCGATGGACTTGCGTCCACCAGGGTGGCCCCCGGGCTGCCTTGCCTGCGAACCAGCCGTGCGTAATCTGCTCCACTACGCAGCATCCAGTACATACGCACAGCCAACTTGCGCGCGATGGCCACTTTGGCCACCGCGTGTCCTCTGCGGAATTTCAATCGCTGATAGTCCTGCCGCAGTGCGGGATCCTTGCGCACCGCAGGATACACGGCTTCGATCAGCAGCCAGCGCACCATGGTGTTGCCCTGCTTGCTGATGGCTCCGAGCCTCCGCCGTCCGCCGCTGGATTCCTCGCTCGGATTCAGGCCGAGATAACTCGCCAGTTTCCTGCTGCGGTGAAAGCGCGTCACCGGACCGATGGCCAGCACGAACGCCAACGAGGTGACCGGACCGATGCCCGGATGGGTCATTAGGAGAACCGCATCGTCGCGACGCTGGGCTTCTTCCAAAACCGCGCGATCCAACTCCGTGATCGGAGGGTCGAGTTGGTCGAGCAGCTTCAGAAGTTCTCCCCGCCGCCGGCGGGCCCAGGGTCCGAGCACCAGGTTTCCCAGTTCCATGCGGCCCTTCTTGGTGAACAGCTTTTGTTTCCGGCACAAGCCCTGGCTCATCGCGAGGAAGTGCAGCTGGTTGCTCAACATGGTGCGCAAGCACACGAGCTTGTGACGGTGCCAGAGTAACTGCCGGAGGTCGCGTTCGGCCGGTGTGGGAACCCAGATCTTCGGAAAGCGTTTCGAGAGCATTAGATCGAGGATGAGCCGGGCGTCGCGCTCATCGGTCTTCTGCTTGCGCACTTCACTGGCGCGAATCTTCGCGGAGTCGCCGATCCAGAGTTCGTGACCGAGTTCCGCGAGCAAACGCTCGAACCAGTGAATGGGTCCGGTGGCTTCGATGCCCACGCGTACCGGTTCGTGCGAACTCTGCAAATCCCGGTAGAACGCCTGGGCCTCGCCGCTTTCGTGGTCCAAGCGCCGCTCGAGAAGCAGCTCTCCGGTGGTTTCTTCTGCCATGGCAATCTGCTGATAGCGTGTATGAAAATCACATCCTATAATCAACATTGCTCGGCTCCTTTTCCCGAGCCTTGGTCGTCTAACAGCAACCAAGTCTACTCGGTCGAAGGAGCCGACGCCGTCATCTAATCAGCCGTGTACTTTGACTACTCCAGCTTGGTTGTGAAATTGTGTCCGAACTCATACGTGGTGGTTTGGACATCCGTGGTTCGCTCGTACTATGGGTTATGCCGGTTACCTCTGCAATTCTAAACTCTGAAATTCGGGCTTAATTAAATTAAGGCACGTCAATTAGGCCATCACCTCTCCGCCTTGAAATTCGAGGCGGGACTCAAGCCGGCACAATCAGGTTTGGACTTATATTTCGCCTCGCATGTCGCATGCGCGGCCCGCAGAAAATAGGAGAATCGCTATGAATGCTCGACGACTGTTGGCGGTGATGGCCGCGCTCTTGTTGATGTCATCCGCCGTATCCGCTCAGCTTTTCAGCACTACCAAAAAGGTTCCGAAAGTACTGGAGGCGCGGTTCGTGACCGGCGAGCCCGTCTGGCGCGAACTGCCCGTTCGCGCGGACTTCCAAAAAAACTACGACAAGGTCTGGCAGACGACAGTCAACACCATCCTTGAACACAACTTCGACATCGCGACAATGGATAAGGACTCTGGGTATTTCCGGACGCTCCCGAACGCGAAAATCGTGAGTATGCAAACGAATTGGAACTATAAAGTACAGATCAGCATCAAGCTCGTCTCGACGCCCGGCGATCCCAGGGCGAATCCGCCCGTGCCGGGGACTGTCGAGAAAGTCCGCCTACAGGTTGCTGGCGAAGTGACGAACATAGATGCCAGGGGCGTGATGAGAGCTGATTTCCTGGGATACGACCAGATCCTGCTTCAGAGCCTGTTTCAGGACCTCCAAGCCAAACTAGGCGGCGCTTAAGCCGCTGGTTGTTCCTATCGCTCAGAAACGAAAAGGGCGCGACCCGAAATCGTCTTGGGATTTGTCGTCTATACCAGAGACCCGCGAAGAAAGAAAATCCCCACCCTTCGACTGTGTCGAAGGGTGGGCCACCCAAATTCTTCTTGATGCGTTAAGGGGCAGCCACCCGCCAAGGCGTCCTTCGCAAGAGTCTCACCGTAGTTTTCCCCGTTAAGAAGACAACGGTTTTCTATTCCGTACCCTGCCTCCCGCCGGCAATCTACTTTCATCGAGCTGGATAGCGCGCTGAGAAGTGATCTTCGTCACAGCATTTCCCCCGAGTTCATTGCTGAATACAGATACGAGCTGGAAGATATCCTTGCTTTCATCTTCGCGATATTCGAGAAGACTGGGCAGACGGCCCTGACTCGCACATCAGCTGCAAGAGCCGAAGCGGCCGAGAATCTCCGCCTTCCTGAATAGCCCCAGGTAATTGCAATTTTCTGCCGCGTTGTTGCTCACCGCTGTGATCCGGCGGGGCGGGAGGCCTTTTCCGACTTACCGTGGAGAAAGGTGGATGAAGTGAGAGGAATGAGGTTGTTAGTTGTTGCGACTGGATTTCTGCTATGTCCCAGCCTGTTTGCCGACCAGGTTACGTTCAAAAACGGCGACCGGTTGACCGGCATCATTGAAAAATCTGATGAGAAAACGCTGGTAATCAAAACAGAGTCAGCGGGTGAGGTAACGGTGCTGTGGTCGGCCATTGAAACCATCAAGTCTGACCAACAACTCCATGTGGGCTTGGCAGGTGGCCAGATGGTTGTTGGGCCAGTTTCCCCGAGCGACGGCCGAGTGGAAATCGTCACAAAGAACGCCGGAACGATCACCACGACAAAAGACGCAATTCAGGTAATCCGCTCGGACGCAGCGCAATCGGCGTATGACGCCGAGATGGAGCGTTTGCGAAACCCGCGCCTGACAGACTTCTGGGGCGGATTCATGGATATCGGGCTCAGCACCACGCGCGGCAATTCGGATACATTCAGCTTCGTGCTGGGGGCCAGTGCCGTCCGCAAAGCGCCCCGCGACACGATTTCGGTCTATGCCAACTCCATCTTCGCGAACAACGGAACGAGTGGAACCACGGTAACGACGGCGAACGCCATCAATGGTGGAATCCGCATGGATTTGAACGTCACGGATAAGGTGTTCGTATACGGGTTCGCGGACTTCCAGCATGACCAATTCCAGCAATTGGATTTGCGAAATGTTCTGGGCGGAGGCCTGGGGTATCACGTCATCAAGAGCAAGGCGACGCTGTTCGATGTCTATGGCGGCGGGGCTTACGATCAGGCATTTTATTCGACGCCTCTGACGATCCGGTCCGGGGAACTCATGGCAGGCGAATTTTTCTCGTATGCGGCTTCGAGTCGAACAAGTTTCAGCGAGCGATTTGAATTCTTCCCGAACCTTTCTGACATCGGGGCGTATCGCTTCATGTTCAATCTCGGCGCGACAACGAACATCAAATCCTGGCTGGGATGGCAAGTCACTTTTAACGACGGATATGTGAGCAATCCGCCCCCACTAATCAAGAAGAATGACTTGCTCTTGAGCACAGGATTGCGCCTGACATTTGGGAAGGGAGCTCGATAGACCGGGGGACTGGTATTTCGAGGCTCAGGAATTAGCAGGGAAGCATTGTGGTTGGTCTTGTGGCTGGAGTTTTTTTATTTTTTTAATTGTGAATTTTAGCGGCGCATTATTCACGGCAAGATCAAACGGCGGGAGAGACCGCAAGAGTAATGAGATGAAAGGCTGGTTGCTTGCACGGACAATCATCGCCGGGATTCTCGTGGTGGCCGATCTTGCGTGGCTTGCTGCAACACTTAAGCATCTGAAATCAGCCGACCTGCGGCTGTTCATGCAACATCCGAGCTTTATTGCGCACGAGGGCGGCGCCTGGATTGCGCTAGCTCTGAAACTCTCTGTTCTCGCGCTGGCGCTATGGTGGATACGAGAACTGTACAGGGAGCGGAAACAGCAGTGAGCGAGCCGGATTATAAAGTGGTGATTGGCAGCAGCGGGCTAGCTCCTTCCATGTATTAACCGGGAATTTCCGACGCTTTCCTTCGGAAAGCGTGGACCATCCGTGTTCGAAATGACGGCTGGGCAAGGGCGATGGCGGAGAAGTCCGCGGTGAAAAAACCGCAGCTACAGCGGGAGGTTTGACGCGGCGATATCTTGTAAAGCTGTGCGCGGGGGAGCATACTTTCAGCGAGGAGCAAGTAATGTCCGCTAAAGATTTGGCCAAGGCGATTGCGCAGCGCTTCGAAGGCATGGGGAAGCGGGAGAGAATCGCCAAGATTCGAAAACTGGCGGGAGCGTCGCCCGCGGACGCAAGATTCATACGAGAAACATTTCCCGAGCTTTACCGCGAGGCATTTCTCAAGGCTTCCCGCGGGGCGGGTGCGCGCTTGGCAGCAACCCGGCGGCGTGGGCGAGGCGCAGCGACTCGCTAGCGGTCAGATCCAGCAGTTCACCCCATTCCACCACGAGCTTTCTTCTTCGCTCGCTTCCATACTCGCCGCGAAGCACTTCCTGCAAAATCTCGGTGTCAGAAAGGCCGGCTTCGCGGGCGGCTTTGACCAGGCGCTGCTTGTTGGCAAGGCTCATTTTGACGGCGGGCGGAGATTACCATAAGCAGAGCTAAGCTGTCAGTTAAGTAGGTGAAGAAAGGCAAGCCGCATGGTGGAATGGCTGAGGGAGGGGCTATTTGCCGCCGAGGACGGATCGCATTTTCTCGACGTCCAATTCGCCCTGCCACCGGCTGACGACGATGGTGGCCACGCCGTTGCCGACGACGTTGGTCACGGCGCGGCATTCGCTCATGAATTTGTCAATTCCCAGCAGAAGCGCCAGCGATTGAATAGGAATCGCGGGGATGACGGAGAGCAATGCCGCCACTCTGACGAAAGCGCCACCGGGCACGCCCGCCCCACCTGAGGAAGCAACCATGGCAATCAGCAGAATGCGGAGTTCCTGACCAAAGGACAGGTGCATGTTGGTGGCCTGCGCCAGAAAAAGGACGGCCAAAGTGATGTAGATGTTCGCGCCGTCATTATTGAAGCTGTAGCCCATGGGAAAGACCAGGCCCACGGTCGAGCGCGGGGCACCCAGGCCTTCCAGCTTGCGGAGCATGTCGGGGATGACGGTTTCCGAGGAGCTGGTACCGAGCACAATGAGAAGCTCGTCCTTGATGTAAGCGAGAAAGCGAAGGATGGAAAAACCCGCGAAGTAGGCCACGGTTCCGAGAACGAGGAAAATAAAGAGCGCACTGGTGAGATAAAAAGCGCCAACGAGCTCGGCAAGATTGGAAAGCGAGCCGAGATCATAATGACCGACAGTGAAGGCGATGGCGCCAAAAGCGCCAAGCGGCGCCAATCGCACGATCATGCGGATGATGCCGAAGAATATTTTGCTGGCCACATCCACGGCGTGAGTGACGCGTTTGCCGGCTTCGCCCATCCGCGATATCGCAAAACCGGTCAGGAGAGCGACGAGCACGACCTGCAGAACATTTCCATGAATGAATGCGCCAACGAACGTCCTGGGAATGGTATCGAGCAGCAAGGCGACCAGTCCGGTATCCTTGGCATGGGTGACGTACATCGCGACGGATTTGGGATCGAGGGTATCCGGATTGATGTTCAAACCCCTGCCGGGATGTGCCAGGTTAGCGACGAGCATGCCGACGAACAGGGCCGCCACGGAGCCTACCACGAAATAAACCAGGGCCTTGAGGCCGACTTGTCCGACCTGCTTCAAGTCGGACATGGAGGCGATGCCCTGCACCAAGACCAGAAAGATCAAGGGGCCGATCATCATCTGGATGAGGGAGATGAAACCGTCGCCGAGGGGTTTGAGGGCGATGCCAGCTTTTGGATAGAAGTGCCCGACCAAGATGCCGAGGGCGATGGCCACCAGCACCTGCGCGTAGAGGCCTGTGTACCAGGGGCGGCGAGCCACGGCTAAGCTTTTTCGGTTTGCTGCTCAGCGAGAAAGGCGGCGAGTTCGCCCTGCTTGGTCTGCAGGGTCTTCAGCCAGCGCTGCCCGCCGAAAATGAAGCCGGTCCAGTATCCGATCTCGACAATCTGCGGCTCGGTGAATTCGGCATGGAGGCGCTTCCACATCTCATCATCGGCGCGCTCCGGGGCCCACATGATGACATCGGCGTAGCTGAGGGCGAGTTTTTCGCGTGGAGTGAAGCGGTCGGACTCTTCGTACCGGTGCACTTCCGACATCCGATCTTCTTTTGACCGCGCAGCCTGCGCGGAGCCTTGGTTCATTCAATAGCCGCAGGACATGCTGATGGCGACGTAGGCGCGCAAGAGCTCCTTGAGCTCCCATTCGACGGTACCCTTACCGGGTTTGAAGAGCCATTCGAAGGTCATGGTAAAGGAGCGCATGACGTCCGGCTGGTGGGCGCGAATGGCCTGATTTTCGGGGCCGGGACGCCCCGCCTTGATGGAAGCTTCAAGCCACTGCCTGGCTTGGGGATCCGAGATCATGTCAGGAGCAAGGTAGGAAAGGCGAGCCATGAAAGTCTCCTAGGAGCTGGAAGAAATGGGGGCGGTGGCCCAACCATATTCTCGTAATACTAAGTTTTGACAAAAACGAGGATACGGCAGCACAATGGGAGTGTCAAGGTCAAAAGGGGTTCAAGGCGAGTTAGGGGAAAGCAATGCGGTAATATGTTGTAAGTACAGGGGTTATAGGTTAGGTGAAACTGATGCGTGTGCAATAGGAATCGCGAGGCCACAGACATTATAAGATATAGAGTGGCTGGTCGGGAGTGAACGACGGCCGGTCTTGCCTTGACGGGGGCGCAGCGGTTCGGTAGCGTAAGCTCTCGCGATGAAATCGAAGAAAAGACGATGAAAATACTGTTCGTGGCGTCGGAGGGGCTGCCGTATTCGAAGACGGGCGGCCTGGCGGACGTGGTGGAGTCGCTGCCGAAGGCGCTGGTGGCGCAGGGCCACGAGGTGGCAGTGGTGTTGCCGCGGTACCGGGGAACGAAGACGACGGCGGTAGTGATGCCGAGCGTGACGATTCCGATGGGCGGGACGCGGCTGCGGTTTCCGGCGATTGCCGACGGTGCATTGCTTAACGGGGTGCGGTATTTTTTTGTGGATGATCCGGCGTATTTCGACCGCGAAGGATTGTACGGAGGAAGCAGCGGGGATTATGCGGACAACGCGGAACGGTATACAGAGTTCTGCCGAGCGGCGATCGAGGTCACGAAGCATATCTGGCCAACGGATGTGATGCATTGCCACGACTGGCAGACGGCGCTGGTGCCGGTGCTGCTGCGGACGTCCTACCGCGACGATCCGCTGGTGAAAGACATACCGGTGGTGTTCACGATTCACAACATGGGGTATCAGGGGCAGTTCGCGAAGGATGTGCTGGAGCGCGTGGGAATTCCGCACGCGGTGTTTCATCCGGAGGGGATGGAGTTTTTCGGGAAAGTGAATTTGCTGAAGGGCGGGCTGGTGTATTCGGATTATCTGACGACGGTGAGCAAGAAGTACGCGGAAGAGATACAGACGCCGGAATTTGGATTCGGGTTGGACGGAGTGGCGAGGAGCCGCGCGGACCGATTGATGGGAATTTTGAACGGAGTGGATTACACGGCGTGGAATCCGGAGAAGGACAAGCTGATCGCGGCGAGGTATTCGGCGAAGGATCTGAGCGGGAAGCAGGTGTGCAAGCAGCAGCTGCTCGAAGTGTTTGGGATGTCGCACGAGAACTTGGGGCGGCCGCTGATCGGGATTGTGTCGAGATTCGCGGATCAGAAAGGATTCGACCTGATCGCGGAGAAGGTGCACGAGTTGATGCGCGAGGATTTGGTGCTGGTGGTGGTGGGGACTGGGGACCGGAAGTACGAGGAATTGTTCCGGGCGATGGCAGCAGCGTATCCCGGGCGAGTGGGAGTGAAGATCGCGTACGACAATGAGCTGGCGCACAAGATCGAGGCGGGCGCGGACATGTTCCTGATGCCGTCGCGGTATGAGCCCTCGGGGTTGAATCAAATGTACAGCTTGAAGTATGGTACGGTGCCGATTGTGAGAGCGACGGGTGGGCTGGACGACAGCATCGAGCCGTTCGATTTGGAACACGGAACGGGGACGGGATTCAAGTTCACGGAATATTCCGGGGAGGCGCTTTTGTTTGCGGTGCGGCAGGCGCTGCATCATTATATGGATGAGCGGATCTGGAAGCGCATCCAGTTGAACGGGATGGCGAAGGATTTTTCGTGGAAGGGACCGGCGGCGGAGTATGCGAAGCTGTACGAAATAGCGCGAGCCGGACGAGGGTTGGTGCAATCCGCGCCAGGTTCAGGGAAGGCCGCTCCAGGCGCGGGCCGAACCAGCGCGGGAGCGGGACAGGCTGCGGGGCAAGCCGCAAGAAACCAAAAGCCTGCGGGATCATCTAATTAAACTGGCAGAGGAGAGGAAAGCGGCTGGCCGATGGGCAAGCCGCAGAGGAAAACAAACATGGCAGATCAGACGATACAAGCGGTGAACGACGGAAATTTTGAAGCGGAAGTGCTGACGGCGAGCAATTCGAAGCCGGTGCTGGTGGATTTCTGGGCGGAGTGGTGCCGTCCATGCCACATGCTGGCGCCGACGGTGGCGGAGATTGCGCACGATTACGAAGGAAAGCTGAAGGTGATGAAGTTGAACGTGGACGAAGCGATGAATTCGGCGGGGCGCTACAATATCCGCGGGATTCCGACGCTGCTGGTGTTCAAGAACGGGCAAGTGGTGGAGCAGATCGTGGGAGCGGTGCCGAAGGAACAGATCACCAAGGCGCTGGAACGGCACATCGCGTAAAGAAAAGAGAGATTGGATGGCGCCGCGCGAGACGGCGCCATTCTCTTTTGTTTCAAAATCCGTTTCGCATATCACGGCGGCCAAGAACGCTCGCTGAAGCTTGCCAATTCCATTGAGAAAATAGATCGGGCGGAGGAAGAGTGATTCCACTGGGACGCGCGCAAGCGGAACAGGCGAATCGATCACTTCCTGCCGCGGAACCCGTCAAGCCGCAGTTCCGGACTTTTTTCTGGTGCGCGGCGATTGCGATTGGAATGCTGCAAGTGTGGGCGCACCGCAATGAAGTAAATCCGGACGGCATTTCCTATATTGAAATCGCAGAAGCCGCGGGGCGAAGCGGCTGGCACGCGCTGGTCAATGCGTATTGGAGCCCGCTTTATCCGCTGCTGCTGAGCTTCAGCCTTCGCATCTTCCACCCGGCGATGTACTGGGAATTTACGACCGTCCATTTTGTGAACTTTGCTTTGTATCTCGCCAATCTCTTTTGCTTCGAAATATTTCTGAAAGAACTCCTGTCGGCGCGGCGAAGAACGAGCGAGGCAGGGGAAGAGTTCCGTCCGGTGCCCGACAAGAGTTTCTGGATGTGGGGATATTTGCTGTTTCTCTGGACGTGCCAGTATTGGCTGAGCCCGGCGATGGTGAATCCGGACATGATCGTGGCGGGGCTTGTATATCTAGCTACGGCGCTGCTGCTGCGGGTTTACCAAGGGAAAGGAAACTGGCTCTTGTTCGCCGCACTGGGAGCGGTATTGGGCGTGGCGTATCTGGCGAAGGCCGCGATGTTTCCTGTTTCCTTTGTGTTTCTTGCGAGCGGATTCTTTCTGTATGCGATAACGCGGGAATCTTATTCGAAAGCGGTGGCGCGGACGGCGGCGGCCCTGGCGATTTTTCTGATCGTTGCCGCGCCGCTGGTGATCGCGCTTTCGAATGAGAAGCATCGAGCGACATTCGGCGACAGCGGGAAGATCGCGTATGCGGAGTACGTGAACCGGGCAACGTGGCTGACGCATTGGCAAGGAGAGCCTGCAGGAACTGGAATTCCGGCGCATCCAACGCGAAAGATTTGGTCCGATCCCCCGATCTACGAATTTGCACAGCCGGTCGCGGGGAGCTATCCGCCGTGGTACGACCCGTCGTATTGGTATGAAGGGATCAGGCCCCATTTTTCGTTGAAGGGACAACTGTGGGTATTGTTCCGGGCCGCGAATTTGTATTTGAAATTAATTTCGAGGAGCGGGGCGCTCTATGTTGTGTTTTTTGCGCTGTTTGTGTGGGTGCGAAAGGCGGGGAAGTGGGAATTTAGGACGAAAGAGTTGTGGTTAGTGTGGCTGCCCTCGGTGGCCGCGCTGGGGATGTACGCGCTGGTGTTGGTCGAGCAGAGATACGTCAGCGGATTCGCGTTGATGCTACTGGTGTGGATTCTTTCGAGCCTGCGCATTTCGGAGAAGGCTGGCGCGGCGCTGGGGAAACGCGCGATTCTGGCGGCGACTCTTGCGCTGGCGCTGGCGATCGCGTGGCCGGTGACGCGAGATTTGAGGGAAATCCTGGCGAACAAGCCGTACGAACCGTGGGAAGTAGCAGTGAAATTGCACGAGATGAGGATTCCTCCCGGAACACAAGTGGGATCGATCGGATCAGGACTGGATGCTTACTGGGCCCATTTGGCGGGGGTGCGAATTATCGCGGAGATTCCGGGGAAGGATCAGACGAGATTTTTAGCTGCGGATTCTGCCAAGAAGCGGGAGATTCTGGGAAAATTCGCGGAGGCTGGAGCGGAGGCGGTGGTCACGAAAGACGCGGCGGTGGCGAAGTCAATGGACGGCTGGCGGGAAATCGGGGGAACGCAGTATTACGTGTGGCAAGCGCCCCGAACGAACAGTGCCATGGACATCAGGAAATAAAGCAGGGAAGAAGGGATCGCGAGGGGATCGCTTGGAGACTGTGGCTTGCAATTTGTGCGGGTCGGAACGGCATACGGCCGTATATAAGATGCCGGACCGTCTGTTTTACCGGGAAGAGTTTTTTACGGTTGTGGAATGCGATGACTGCGGGCTGGGATTCGTAAATCCGAGGCCGACGATCGCGGAAATACAGAAACATTATCCGTCGGAGTATTACCAGGGCCCGCCGGCGGAGAGCCACGAGCGGTATTTGAAGCGGCGATTCACGGCCGAGGCGAGTTACCTGAAGGCGCTGGAAAACGGGAAGGACCGGAGAAAGCTGCTGGATGTGGGATGCGCGAATGGGGATTTCCCGCGGTTCATGGCCGCGCGGGGATGGGACGTGGAGGGAGTGGAGATTTCGGACGCTTCGAAACGGATTACGGATTTTCGCGTATATACGGAGGAATTTGACAAGATACCTGTTCATGCCGCGTGCTACGACGCGGTGACGGCGTGGGCGGTGCTGGAGCACGTGCACGATCCGATGGCATATTTTCGAAAGGCTTCGGAGGTGGTGAAGAAGGGCGGCTTGTTCGTGTTCCTGGTGCCGAATTTTGCAAGCGTGGCTTCGCGGCATCTTTTCTGCGAGGACGTTCCGCGGCACCTGTATTTCTACACGCGGGAAACGGTGCGGCGGTACCTGGAGAAGACGGGATTCACCCTGGAGAAGGAAGACAACGGCCGGAAGGTTTACAAACTGGCGCCGTACAATTGGCTGGGATTCATGGTGCGAACGCGAATCCTGGGGAAAATGTACGGCTACGAAGATGTGCCGCTGACGAGCAAGGAGTTCCGGCGCGTCCGCGGCTTGCGGAACGGGTTCGTGACGGCGATGAAGTACGCGGCGTATTCACCGGTATCGGTGATTGACCGGATGCTGTGGCCGGTGATCGAGACGGCGCAGATTTTGCGGAAGACGTATGGAGTGAGCACGTTTGTGGCACGGAAGGTGTGACCGCAGGACTGACTGCGCGGTATTCTGCTGTTTGGGTGCAACTGCCATGGCGAAAACTAACAGTGTCGATCTGAAACGTTGTCATTGGGCGAAAAATGAACTGAACATCCCTTACCACGACGAGGAATGGGGCGTGCCCGTGCACGACGAGCACAAATGGTTCGAGTTCTTGATTCTGGAGGGCGCGCAGGCCGGGTTGAGCTGGGACACGATTTTGAAGAAGCGAGCGCGGTACCGGGAAGTGTTTGACGGATTTGATCCCGAGAGAGTAGCGCGGTACGACAAGAGAAAAGTGCGAGCGCTGCTCGGGGATGCGGGAATCATCCGGAACCGGATGAAGATCGAGGCGGCCATCGGAAATGCGCGGGCGTTTTTGAAAGTGCAGGAGGAATTCGGTGCGTTTGATGGCTACATCTGGCGATTTGTGGACGGGCGGCCGAAACAGAATGCCTGGAAGACCCACAAGCGGCTGCCAGCCAAAACAAAAGAATCCGATGCGCTGAGCAAAGATTTGCAGAAGCGGGGGTTTCGGTTTGTGGGATCAACGATTTGCTATGCGCTGATGCAAGCGACGGGGATGGTGAACGACCACCTTGTGAGCTGCTTTAGACATGCGGGTTTGCAAAATCGCCTGGAATGAAACGAAGGGAGCCCTCGACTTTGGGTCGATAAAATTCGTCGGCCCTTCGCTTTAGATGACGCAATATCTCGAGACAGTCGCCTGCTTGCGTTGAGGGCGTGGCGAGCGTACGATTCAAAATTGTTGTTTCCACGAAATCCCACCCGTAGTCTACCTCTCAGAAAATGAGGAGAGGGAAGGGTGCGACCCTGATCAATCGGAGCTGGTTCGAAGTCTAGGCAGAGTGCTGATGAATGGGGCGCGTGAGGAGAAGGACGAAGAATGAAATCCGTGGTGGTGGTGGGCGCGCAGTGGGGCGATGAAGGGAAAGGGAAAGTCGTCGACTATCTTTCCGGATCGTTTGACTACATCGCGCGAGTTGCGGGCGGCCACAACGCGGGACACACGGTTATTATTGGCAAGGACCGCTATGTGCTGCAGCTCATTCCGTGCGGCATTCTGCGGCCGAAGCGGCATGCGGTGATTGGAACGGGCACGGTGGTGGATCCGGCGGCGCTGGTGGCGGAAATCGAGACGCTTTCGAAAGCCGGAATTGATGTGAAGGGGCGGCTGCACGTCAGCAACCGCGCGCATCTGATTTTTCCGTATCACCGCGAATTGGACAAGGCGGCGGAAAGCGCGCGGGGTGCGGATAAGATTGGGACGACTTCGCGGGGGATCGGGCCGGCGTATGAAGACAAGATGGCGAGACGCGGGCTGCGGGTCTGCGATTTGTTGCAGCCGGAATTGTTTCGAAAGAAGGCGGCGAACGTGGTCGCCGAGAAAAACCGGCTGGCGAAGGGCGCGTACGGCGCGGACATCGATTTTTCCCATGAGGTGGAGGAGACGCTAAAACTCGGCGAGAAAATTCGCGAGTACATTTGCGACACCGCGGAATTGGTGAATCGCGCGTTGAGCGAAGGGAAGTCCGTGCTGTTCGAAGGCGCGCAGGGGACGATGCTAGATATTGATCACGGAACATATCCGTTCGTGACTTCGTCAAGCGCGACTGCCGGTGGTGCGACGACGGGCGTGGGCGTGCCGCCGACGAAGATCAAACACGTGCTGGGGATTTCGAAAGCGTACACGACGCGCGTGGGAGGCGGGCCGTTTCCGACGGAGATGCCGGAACTCGACGCGCAGGAAGTGCGAGAGCGGGGAAAAGAATTTGGCGCGGTGACGGGACGTCCGCGCCGGTGCGGATGGCTGGATCTGGAAGTGCTGCGGTACGCGAAGATGATCAACGGGATCGATTCGCTGGTGATCACGAAGCTGGATGTATTTGATACACAGCGCGAGATTCAAGTGTGCACGGGGTATAAGTACAAGGGCACGCCGCTGAAAGAGATGCCGGCGCTGGCCGAGGAGTACGAGCACGTGACGCCGGTGTATAAGACGCTGCCGGGTTGGAACCAAACGACGTATGGCATCAAGGATGGAGCTAATCTGCCGAAAGCGGCGGTGGATTATTTGCGGTTCATTTCCGATTTTCTGCAAGTGGAGATCGGGATGATTTCCACGGGGCCGGAACGGAGCGCGACCATCGTTCCGGAGGGAACGCTGCTGGCAAGCTGGCTGTAGACGAAAAGAGGAGAATTTACAGAGAGGCCGCAAAAAGCGCAGAGGACGCAGAGAAGACACGCGAAGAGGATGCTCCGAATTTGTTTCCTTCGCTTGGGACAACAATATCGAGAGTGCTGCTAGAAACAAGACAAAGACGCCTTAACATCGAACTCACGAAATCCACACAGATGCTCAACTACGAGCAAGCACGGAACAAAGTCATTGAACAGGTTGGGAAGAAAAGAGGGCCACGCGCGGCCATTGGTGTGAGCGTGTGGGACGCGTTGGGCTTGGTGTTGGCGCAAGAAGTCAAGACGGATCGGGAGTATCCGCCGTTTGACCGGTCGACGCGGGACGGCTACGCGGTACGGGCAAAAGAAGTTGTGCCCGGCGCAAAGTTGCGGCGCGTTGGCGAAATCAAGGCGGGCGATACGGTGCGTGAGCCGCTGGAGCCGGGAACGTGCGTGCAAATCATGACGGGAGCGGCGGTTCCGGCAGGGGCGGATGCGGTGGTAATGGTCGAGCACACGCAGCGGGAAGGTGATGTGGTTCGATTCGAACGCGCGGCGCTGGCCGGACAGAACATCGTGCCGAAGGGGAGCGAGGCGGCCGCCGGACAAACAATTTTGTTGCCGGGAATGCGGCTTGGATACGCGGAACTGGCGCTGGCGGCACAGGTCGGGGCAGTGGAACTCCGCTGTGCGAAAAAGCCGCGCGTGGCGATTCTTTCGACCGGGGATGAAGTTGTTTTGGTGGACGAAACGCCGGGAGAGTTTCAGATCCGGAACAGCAACAGCGTGTCACTGGCGGCGCAGGTGCGGATTGCGGGCGGCGAGCCAGTTGTTCTGGGAAATGCGGCGGACCGGGTTGAGGATTTGGGAGAAAAAATCGAGCGCGGGCTGAAGGAGGATGCGCTGGTGCTGTCGGGAGGCGTGTCGATGGGGGAGTACGACCTGGTCGAGAAGGTGCTCAAAGCCATGGGAGCGGAGTTTTTCTTTGATGCCGTGGCCATCCGGCCGGGGAAGCCAGCGGTGTTCGGGATGTGCCAGGGCAAGCCGGTGTTTGGGTTGCCGGGGAATCCGGTTTCGACGATGGTCACGTTCGAATTATTTGTGGTACCGGCGATCGATTTGTTGAGCGGAGCGGAGGCGCGTGCGCTCCCCCTGGTGGAGGCGCAACTGGCGGAATCCATGATGGAGAGGACGGGACTGACGCATTTTTTGCCGGCGCGCGTGGAATGGCAGGGAAGCGTGCCGCGTGTGAAAGCTTTGAAGTGGCAGGGATCGGGAGATATCGCGGCGCTGGCGAAAGCCAATTGTTTCCTGATGGTGCCGGCGGACCGAGAAAAGCTCGAGGCTGGAGGACGAGTGGCGGTGATTCTGAGGAAGGATGTAATTTAAGCGACGAATGGCGAAGCTGTCGCATTACGGAGAGAAAGGCGAAGTGAGAATGGTGGACGTGTCGGAGAAAGCGGTGACGGCACGGACGGCGGTGGCTCAGGGATTCGTGAAGATGAAGCCGCGCGTGGTGCGCGAAGTGAAACGGCTCAGAAACCCGAAGGGGAATCCACTGGAAGTGGCACGGATCGCGGGAATTGCCGCGGCCAAGAGAACCGCGGAGTGGATACCTCTTTGTCATCCACTGCCGCTGACGCACATTGATGTGACCGCGCGGCTATGCCAGAATGGCGTGGAACTGCAATCCACTGTGACCACGGCCGCCCAGACAGGCGTGGAGATGGAAGCGCTGGTGGCCGTTACCGCCGCGGCCCTCACGGTCTACGACATGTGCAAAGCCCTGGATAAAGGAATGGAAATCACGGACATCGTTTTGGTCGAGAAGAGCGGCGGGAAGAGCGGTGATTACCATCGCAAAGCTGCTCCCAAGAGGCGCAAAAGATGAGCGCGGCGGCCGGAAAATCCGTAAAGCTGCTGCTCGCGGAGGACAATCCGCTGGTGCGCGACCTGATCGTCAAAGGGCTTGAGCCGTTTTGCGAGGTGGACACATCTTCGGACGGCGCGGATGCCCTGCTAAAGGTGATCGACACTCTCCCCGATGTAATTCTTTGCGATTACAAAATGCCCGGGCTAGACGGGCGGCAGCTTTTCGAGAAATTGCGCGCACGCGAGGCCACGCGGCACATCCCGTTTTTGTTCATGGCCAGCCGCCCGGACATCGAGGAGCGGCTGAGGCCGCTGGTGGACGGCGTCGAGGATTTCATCCCCAAGCCATTCCTGATCAAGGACCTGGTGAGAATCTCGAAAAAAGTCTTGGATCGATTGCACCTGGAGAAGCTGCAGAAGCGCGCCTCGCGGCCGGGGGTGATTCAGGGGCGATTGGAAGAGATGAGCATGATAGACCTGATGCAGTCGCTGGAGATGGGGCAAAAATCGTGCCGGTTGATCGTGCAACATAAGGGCGAGCAAGGTGAGCTGTATTTTGCGGGCGGGCAGTGCCGCGACGCGAAGAGCGGCGGCGCGGAGGGCGACGCGGCTGTTTACAAGGTTGTGCTGTGGACGGCGGGGGAATTTGAGATCGATTTTAACGCCGCGAATGCTTCCACGCGGACGACCACGACACGGAATACGACGGGCCTGTTGATGGAGGCGATGCGGCTGATGGACGAAGCCAATCGCGACGCCGTTGGGACGCAGTGAACCTCTCGAAGAAACCCTTCCGATGCGAGTAGCGGTCCTTACCATCAGCGATTCCGTGGCAAAAGGCGAGCGAGAGGATTTGTCCGGCCCGGCGGTGATCGCATTTTGCCGCGGGCTGGGATGGGAAGTCACGTCGGCGTTGCGCGTCTCGGATGATCCCGCAAATATTCGCGAGCAACTGCGGGAATTGGCAGATTCGGGACGCATAGACGTTTTGTTTACGACCGGCGGGACGGGGATCGGACCGCGGGACAATACGCCAGAAGCGACGCAGGCGGTGGCGGACCGCATCGTGCCGGGGATTGCCGAAGAGATGCGCCGGAAGGGGCTGGAACATACACCGACGGCGGTGCTCTCGCGGGGCTCGGCAGCGGTCAGGAGCAAGACGCTCATCGTCAACCTGCCGGGAAGCCCGAAGGGCGCGGTGGAGTCCCTGGATGCCGTGGCGCACCTGCTGCCGCATGCGGTGAAAGTGCTGCACGGCGCGCGGCACGATTAAAGTTGTCCGGTTATCGGTGCCCCACCCTCCCCTCTATTTTTTGTAAGTGCTGATTCTAAAGAAAGTTAAAGTTGTTTGTTTTGATATACTTTTGCAAGTGTTGATTGTAAAGAGCTTGCGTTGCACCAAAATTGTGCACCGGCAGACATTCCCACGAGTGTGGGTCCAGAAGGCGGGTACACCCCCTATTTTTCGCAAAGAGTGCGGATTCGACAGATTGCAAAGGAGTTCTGAAACCACGCGATGCAAAAGAGTGTGTAAGCTATTGATTCCAAAGGGTCCAAAAACGCATAAGAGCCTACAATTACAAAAGAGTGCGCAAGCTCATCAAGAGAAAAGAGTTAAGGTCAAGTGGGGGAAACCGGATTCTGGACTTGGGATGGCAGGCACATCCACGGTGATGGAGATGTACCCAACAAAAACTATAACACAGGGTAATCAGAAGTCAAGTCAAGAAATTGGAAATGATTGGCTAAGGGATATGGCCTGCGGTGCGGGGCGAGAGGGTGGAGGAAAAGTCAAAGACCCACACGCGAACGGCGCGTATGGGGCACGCGGCACCCGGCAGAAGAAGGAACATGTGAGGGAGGCCGTTCAAACCCGATGGGCAAAGGCCAAGAAGAAACCCAATCGCTCTGACAAAATATAGGGCGAAAGAACGGTGTATAATTATCGCATGGCTAAGGATGTAATTCGCATCTCCGAGGCGGAAGCGGCGAGCGACTTTGCTGCGCTGATGGCACGCGTGCGTGGGGGCGCGAAGGTCATCATCGAGGATGGCGCGCGGCCCGTGGCGGTCCTTCATGCCGCCGAGCCGGAGCGCCGCAGTATCTCCGAATGCATTGCGTTAGCCAAAGCGCACGAAGAAGAAACCGGTGAAGCCCCGGTCCTTGATCCAGACTTCGCGGAAGACGTAGAAGAAATTCTCAGCCACCGCAAGCCGTGGAACCCGCCAGCGTGGGAATAGTCCTCGATTCAAGCGTCATTATCGCTGCCGAACGCAGAGGCCATACCGTTCGGGAAATTCTAGAACAAGTGAAGGCGGTTCAGGGCGAGATCGAAATCGGCCTGTCAGTCGTGACCATCGCCGAGTTGGTGCATGGAGCCTATCGCACCAAAACCCAAGTGCAACAGCAGCGACGACTGGAATTCATCGAGCGGCTGTCGAGCGACGTGCCGGTGCATCCTGTGACACTTGCCATCGCGCGGCTAGCCGGGCGCATCGAGGGCCAGCAGGAAACGATAGGCGTCCAGTTCGCGTTTGAGGATTTGCTGATTGGGGCAACCGCGTTGCATCTCGGCTATGAAGTCGCGACGCTGAACCTCCGCGATTTTCAGAGAATCCCCGGTCTTTCCGTGATCCAGTTCTAAACGATTGACCGCCAGCAAAGTTCCCTTCGCTCTCGCCGCCGTCAAGGGGGGGCAGGCCCGGCGACGCGGCTCTCGATGGTCATCCTCCCGAGGAGCAAAATGCGCTGCTTCTGGCGCGTTGAGTCATTGATCCAAACGGGGCGAGAAGGCTACGGGGCAGGTGCTCAGGCGGATGGATAGCGGCGGGTAACATAGCCATTCTTAACGGTAATCAACGATCTCGAAGTTTGGCGGGAGGTGTAGAAAGAGAAGTCAAAGACCCCACACGCGAACGGCGCGTATGGGGCGCCCGGCGGCCTGTCCCAAGCGGTCGCAAGATCGTTTCGCCAGTGTCTGTCATTGGAGCATATTGGCCTTCGCTCTCGCCGCCGTGAAGGGGCAGGCCCGCTGTGCGGGGCGAAAGGAGGGAGGAAAAGTCAAAGACCCCACACGCGGACGGCGCGTATGAGGCACGCGGCATTTCCGGGTGACAGGGAGCGGTATGTCACTTAAACTTAGCGAGTAAGCTGGAGAAGTACTTCATGACCCTGGATGTAAGACCCGAAATCGCCGCCGCGCTGGAATCGCTGGCTTCTGCCAAAGGTCTATCCGTGGAAGCCTACCTTGAGCAGCTCGTGGAAAAAGAGCTGCCGCTCAAGCTGGAGGATGCCACCGGTTCGGAAGGCAGTGGCATGGTTTTGGAAAACGGGCTATTTGTCTACCGTACCGGCAGGCCGCTGCCATTGCGCGTAGTCGATGATGCTATCCGCCAAGTCCGCGAAGAAAGGGCGCAGCACATCCTGGGCAAGCATTCTTGAAGCGCTTCTTCGACAGCTCCGTTCTGATTCCGGTATTTTACGCTGACCATCCGCAGCACGCATCCAGCACACAATTATTCCTTGACGCAGGAAAAGACGATTTCTGCGCGCTTCGCACGCTCGGCGAGGTCTACGCTACGCTCACTGGCCTGCCGCTGCGGCCCCGCATCAGTGGGCCGGAGGGCGTACGCATCATAAAGCAAATACGCGAAAGGCTCACCCTGATTACGCTCAGTGAGCAGGAATATGTTTCCGCTCTTGAGCTAGCTTCCTCTGGGGCTATCGTCGGTGCCGCCGCCTATGACGCGCTGATTGGTCATTGCGCCCTGAAAGCGGGAGCAGATATTTTGCTGACCTGGAATGTCCGCGATTTTACAAGACTCGGATCTGCTATCGCACGGCTAGTGAAGACGCCGATGGAACTGTAGTTGCGGCGCTGAACCTTCGCGATTTTCAGAGAATCCCCGGTCTTTCCGTGATCCAACTCTGAGCGATTGACTGCCAATAAAACTTGCCCTTCGCTGTGGGCGCCGTCAAGGGCAGGCCCGCCGACGCCGCTCCTCTCTGGTCGTCCTTGACTGCGGCTTCGCTGCGGGAATTTTCCAACTCTGGGAGGCCTTGAGCCTCGCAGCCCGCACTTTGACGGGCGTTTCTGAGACCTCCGGCTGCGCGACTTGGTCTCCTTCTTCTCAACGGCAAGGCATCCCTCCTATAAAAACATGGAGTTGACATCATATGGTTCGTATGCCATATTATGGGAGTGAAATGGGCCGTTGAGATGGCCGATGAATTTAGACCGGAATTCGACGCGCTCGACCAGGGTGTCCGCAGAGAGGTTCTCGCGTTAGCCCGCGTGCTACAGGAGTTTGGTCCGCAACTAGGCCGGCCTCGCGTTGACACGCTCAACGGCTCCCGCCACGCCAACATGAAGGAGTTGCGATTCAGCGCGGCAGACGGTGAATGGCGAGTGGCTTTCGCTTTTGACCCCAGGCGCAAGGCGATTCTACTCGTGGCGGGAGACAAATCCGGCGGGAGCGAAAAGCGCTTTTACCGCGAACTGATACGGAAGGCCGACGAGCGCTTTGACGCCCATCTTGCCCGAACCGGAAAGGGGGCGTAATCATGCCCGTGAACGTGAATGAAATAATTCGGAAACTGAGTCCGGCCGAGCGCAAGAAGGTAGAGGACCGCGCGGCTGAGCTAATTGCAGAGGAAATGAGTTTGCGAGACCTTCGTAAGGCCCGCAAGCTCACGCAGGCCCGCGTCGCCAAGGTTTTAGGAGTCACCCAGGACAGCGTCTCGCGACTCGAAAAACGAAGTGATCTATTGCTTTCGACGCTGCGAAAAACGGTCAAGGCAATGGGCGGCGAAGTGCGCATCGTTGCTGAATTTCCCGATCGTGCTCCGATCGTGCTGTCTGAACTATCGGAGGACGGTCGGCGCCGCAAATTGTCTCGGAGACATGCGCGCGCATAAGCTTAAGATTCCCTTCGCTCAGCGAAAAGTCTGATGTGGATGCTCGGTCCTCGTGGCAACCCTCAGGCGCGCAACTTGTTTGAGATCGTCGCGTATTTGCAGCAAGCGGAAGGCGTGCGGTTCGAAGTTCGCCCGACACGCGCCGCTTTGCGCGGGAAGCGGCGGCCATCCTCCCGAGGAACAAAACGCGCTGCTTCTGGCGCGTTGAGTCATTGATCCAAATGGAGAGAGAAGGCTGCCGGGCAGGTGCACAGGCGGATGGATAGCGACAGGTGACATAGCCATTCTCCTAACGGTAATCAACGATCTCGAGGTTTGGCGGGAGGTGTAAGAGGAAAAGTCAAAGACCCCACACCTGAACGGCGCGTATGGGCCACCCGGCGACCTTTGAAATAACGCTTTTCTTTGTTCCGGGTCGGGCAGTGTTAGCATTGGAGGTATATGTAGGGGTCGTTCCTTGTTGAGATAGACTAACCTTCGGGAGAATATGACATGCAGATTGACAAGGTTTTTATTTCTTGGATTGGGCCAACTTCTTTGGGGGTTGAACTCAACGGGGTGACCAAAGCCTTCTCCTTAGAAGAAGGGCAAGTGGTTCCTCCAGAATTTAAGATAGGAGATTTGGTTGAATTGCATCTTCAAGGTGACCTCGCGGCTGCGATTTGGGGTATTGAAAACAGCAGGGGCTGCTACTTGTTCAAGCACATTGCTTCAGGAAAAGAGTTCAGAACTTGGCACCGGGCGGAAGCATATAGATTAGACCCGTTGCCTACACCCACTGATGACCCGAAGTAGTGATTTTGCAACTATGGTGCAACTTTTTTTTCGGTCAATTCCGTTTCTGATTCGCGTGACACCATTTGACACCAATTGGAAGAAGGGCAGCGGTGCTACGCTTTTGACAATTCAGGACTTGTGAAAGTGGAATCAATTTTCGATCCCCAACGCCCCCACCCCCCTTCTTACTTTCAAACTGTTAGGTCGCCTGCGCTGGGCCGCATTGGAGAGTGGAGGCATGCTTTCAGAGGCGTGAGGAAGTCTCGGTGGGAAGGGACGTCGGTTGGGATTCTTGGGTTGACCGATTGGGGAATCAAGTCAAGAATGATTGCATCATGACTAGCAATGCGACTAGCAATGCGGCGCACAAGCTATCGGACAAGAAGCTGGCGGTATTGGGTACGGGGAAGCTCGGCGGGATTTTGCTGCGGGCTTATCTGAAGCAGGGACTCTTCGCGGCGAAGCGAGTGACCGCGACGGTGAAGCATGGGGAGAAGGCGGCGGCGCTGGCGAAAGAGCTGGGCATCGCCGCGACGACAGAAAACCGCAAGGCGGCGCACGGCGCGGACATCGTGCTCCTCGGCGTGAAGCCGCAGGTGGTGGGCGAAGTGTTGAAGGAGATTGCGCCGGAGTTGAGCGAGAAGACGCTGGTGATTTCCGTGGCGGCCTCCGTGCCGACCAGCTATATCGAGCAGTGCCTTAGCGGAAAAGTGCCGGTGGTGCGGGCCATGCCGAATACCCCCGCGGCGGTGGGTTGTGGAATGACGGGGATTTGCCCCGGCTCGCATGCCAGAGCGGAGCATCTCGAAATGGCCCGGGCGATGTTCGATGCGGTGGGGCGCACGGTGGTGGTGGACGAGAAAAACATGGATGCAGTGACCGGGCTTTCGGCGAGCGGGCCGGCGTTTGCCTACATCATTCTGGAGTCGCTGGCGGAGGCGGGCGTAAAAGTGGGCTTGCCGCGCGACGTGGCGACGCTGCTAGCGGCGCAGACGATGAAAGGCGCAGCGAGCGTGGTGCTGGAAACGGGCGACCACCCGGCGCTGCTGAAAGACGCGGTAACGACGCCGGCGGGCTGCACGATCGATGGGATTTTGGAATTAGAAGAGGGAAAGCTGCGAGTGACGCTGATCAAGGCGGTGGTGAAGGCCACCAGCCGCGCCGGTGAGCTCTTATTTGAAAAGTAACCCACCTAAGATGGCGCTGCGTGTGTCAGTTTGCGATTGCGCGACTTACCAGGAGTTAGGAATGCGGTGGAGTGAAACAACCGAAGTTCTCCGGCGGTGGGGATGACTAAGAAACAATGGGTCGTGGCAATTGTTCTGCTCCTACTGATTCCCGTGGTCTTGATGCTGGGCGGAACGCTCTTCAGCCTGATCAATCCCGAAATTGCGGCAGGTCATCCGAACTATGCGCGCAACTTCCACCTGCTCAGTCTGCTGAAGCGAATGATTCTGTGGGTATCGATCGCGGCTGTGGCCGTCTTGTGGCTGCTTGTGTGCCTTCTCGTGATCCGCTCCAAGAAGCGATCCATCCCATGGCTGTTTCTGGCGGCATTGGGGCCCTTCGGGTTTGCCATCCTGGCGACACTGAACGACCAGGCGCCTGCGGAGAAAGACTGGTATGCCCGGTTCGTGAGCAACATGAACTGGTATGTGCGCGCAGGCTACGAACTCTGCACCTTCGTGATCATAGGGGAGCTCGCGTATCAGGCCATGGTTCTCAAGCGCACAGTGATGATCAAGTATCAGGCGGCCACCTCGGGAGTTTCCGAGGCTCAGATTATTGATCTCCAGAACGCTTCGTCTGGGATGTGGGCGTTTGCCGAGGGCATGGAAGTGATGTTCCTGGTGGTTCTTCTCTACTTGCTTCGGCCGATGATCTTTCGCATTGGGCATCGTGTCGCAGCAATGATGGCATCGCCCAAGGCAGGCTGAGTCTCGATTTCAAACCGCCTCCGCCTGAGTAGGCGCGGTCCGACGATAACTTCCGAGTCGCCGACTAACCGGAAATTGCCGCGTAGTGGTCCAAATCGAAATGTGAGGGCGGGCACGGCGAGCGGGCCGGCGTTCGCCTACATCATTCTGGAGTCGCTGGCGGAGGCGGGCGTAAAAGTGGGCTTGCCGCGCGACGTGGCGACACTGCTAGCGGCGCAGACGATGAAAGGCGCAGCGAGCGTCGTCCTGGAAACGGGCGACCACCCGGCGCTACTGAAAGACGCGGTAACGACGCCGGCGGGCTGCACGATCGATGGGATTTTGGAATTAGAAGAGGGAAAGCTGCGAGTGACGCTGATCAAGGCGGTGGTGAAGGCGACGAGCCGCGCGGGAGAATTGCTGTTCGAGAAGTGAGCGCGTCCTCCGGATTCGAAATGGTGGTAGGATGCTGCGTGTGAGGCAGTGATGCAGAGCGCGTACATTCCAGTGCTTCTCTATGCCGTGCTGGTGATGGCGTTTCCCGCGGTTACGCTGCTGCTGGCGAAGCTTATCCGGCCGGCCTCGACGTCCTTCGGCGAAAAACTGAAACCGTATGAGTGCGGGATCCCGCCCGAAAGCACGGCGCGCGGGCGGTACTCGGTGCGGTATTACATCGTGGCCATGCTATTCGTGATTTTCGACGTGGAGACCATGTTCCTGATTCCCTGGGCGATTCTTTACAAGGGGTGGGTGGCCGCGCACCTGGGGTTGTTCGCGCTGGTTTCGATGTTCGCTTTTCTGGGAATTTTGCTCGTCGGGTACGTGTGGTTGTACAAGAAGGGCGCGCTCGAGTGGGCGTAATCGCTGGAGACGGGCGATTTCAGCTCCAGCCGGGATTCACCCCGGCTTGACGCGCGCGATTTCCACGCCAGTAAACGAAAAGAGCGATAAGGATCGAGACGGAGCCGAAAAGGCAGACCCCTTGCCACTGTGCCAGGCGCCAGCTCCAGGCGCCAAGTAACGAGCCCAGCGAACCGCCCGCAAAATAGCTGACCATATAAAAAGTGTTCAGGCGGCTCTTGGCATCGGGAGCGATGTGGTAAATGCGGGTCTGGTTGGAGACGTGACCGGACTGAATCCCGAGGTCGAGGAAAATCACACCGAAGATCAGGCCGGGCAGACTTTTGCCGAAAAAGCCAAGCCAGAGAAACGACAGGAAGACCGTCAGCAAAGCGACTCCCAGCGTGGTGCGAGGGCCGTGACGATCCGCCAGGCGCCCGACGAATGGCGCCCCGAGAGCGCCCACCGCTCCAACCAGGCCAAATAAACCGGCTACTCCGCTGCCGTAATGGTAAGGCGGCGTTTGCAGGAGAAAGACCAGGATGGTCCAGAAGGCGCTGAAGGTCATAAAGAGCAGCGCACCCAGCAGCGCGGATTCGCGCAAAGAGGCATGCTCCAGAACCAGATGGATGATGGACTTGAGGAGTCCCCCGTAGGAAAGAGAAATCTCCGGCTCACTTCGCGGGAGGAAAAGCCGCACGGCGAGGGACAGAAGAAGCATGAGCGCCGCGGCGAGGAAGAAAACCGCGCGCCAGCCAAAATGCGCGCCTAGAAAACCGCTGACGGTGCGCGCGAGGAGAATCCCGAAGAGCAGGCCGCTGAGAATGGACCCGAGAACGCGCCCTCTCTGGCGGATAGGCGCAAGGTGCGCGGCGAGGGGCAAAAAAATGTGAACGGTACAGGAAGTGGCGCCCAAGGCGAAGCTCGAAAGAGCGAACCACAGCGCGCTCCGCGAGGTCGCGACCAGGAGAAGAACGACCGCCGAAGCAAGAAGAAGGCTGGAAATGAGGGAACGCCGTTCGCGCGTGTCACCGAGAGGAACGAAAAAAAGCATGCCCGAGGCGGTGCCAACTTGGCTGGCCATGGCGAGAAGGCCCGCTTGCGTGACGGAAAGATGGAACTGGCGTGCGATTTGCGCGAGCAAAGGTTGGGCATAGTAGATGTTGGCGACGATTGCGCCAACGCTGATGGCCATGAACCAAACAATGCGCGCGGGGAGAGGCGAATCCGGCGGCGACGGGCTGTTGCTTTGAGGATCGAGCGTGGTTGCCGTTGTGTGCGTAACCGTCGAAGGCATCCCAGTTGGATGCGGGAGAACGAGGATTGGGAACACACCGAGGCCGCCGGTTCCCTGCCACCAAAACGGGAAGACTGCGGATAAGTTGTTTTGATTGACTAGGTTTGTGGCATGTGTTAGAAACGCGGCGTCTGAATTTTCACTGTCGGATCCTCGTTTGCTGCGACCCGAGAGCGGCTATCCTTCCACTCTGAGCGCAAAGAGGTCGACCGCAGCCCGTAGCTCCCAGGGTCCATGGCCGACGAGCCCAAGGAACAACAACCGCCCCCCGCGCCCACGGGCGACAAGCCCGCGGGCAGCGCTTCCCCTGCGTCGATTCCGGCTGCTCAGCCCACAGACGCCAAGGCGCCTGCCGCACCCGCGAAGGCGGCGGCACCGGCTCCGCCGAAACCGCCCGTGGCGTTGCAGACTCCTCTAAACAACGAGCTTGTCGGGCGCTTGCGCGAAAAATTTGGCGCCGCACTGCTCGAAGCCATGGAAGACCGCAAGCAAGCCATTCTTACACTGGACCGGGGACGGCTGGCAGAACTCGCGCTGCACCTGCGCGACGAGGAGAAATTCGACATGCTCGCCGACCTGACGGCTGTTGATTGGCCGAAGCGCGAAAAGCGGTTCGATGTGGTGCTCAATCTTTATTCCTTCCCGAAGAACGAACGGCTGCGGCTGAAAGTGCATGCGGCGGACGGAGAAGAAGTGCCGAGCGTGGCGGGAGTCTGGCCCGCGGCAAATTGGCTGGAGCGCGAAGTGTTTGACATGTTCGGGATCGTTTTTGCAGGGCACCCGGACTTGAAGCGCATTCTCCTTCCCGACGCGTGGCAAGGTTATCCGCTGCGGAAAGACTACGACATCCTGCAACAGGATACGGCCTGGGTCCGGGAAAACCTGGGCATCGAGAGCGGGCAGTAACCAGAGGAGCGAGACGCGGGGTTCACCGGAGCAGCGAAAAGGGAACTGAAGGCAGATCAGGAACCGAAAAGAGTGGAAAAGACGCCAATCACGGAGATGAGTGACAAGCAGCAAACCTTGCTGGGCGCGGATGAACTGGTCATCAACATGGGGCCGCAGCATCCTTCGACGCACGGCGTGCTGCGCGTGAAGCTTAAGCTGGACGGCGAGCGCGTAGTCGGCTCGGAGTGCGTGATCGGGTATCTGCACCGCGGCGTGGAAAAGATCGCGGAGAACCGCACGTATCAGCAGTTTGCGCCGTACGTGGACCGCATGGACTACGTCGCGGCGGTAAGCAACGGCCTGGGATATTGCGAGGCCATCGAAAAATTGCTGATGGTGGAAGCGCCGCCGCGGGCGCGCGTGATTCGAACGATTCTGACGGAGCTGCAGAGAATTGCCAGCCACCTCCTTTGGCTGGGTACGCACGGGCTGGACATCGGCGCGTTGACGCCGCTCTTTTACTGCATGCGAGAGCGGGAAGAGATCCTGAAAATTATCGAGAAATATTGCGGGGCGCGGCTGACGACGCATGCGTTCCGGATCGGCGGGCTGCAATACGAGGCTTACGACACTTTCGAAAAAGATGTGGAACGGTTCTGCAAGGATTTTGAATCGCGCATCGTGGAATACGAAGATCTCCTGACGCAGAACCGCATCTGGATCGGACGGACGAAAGGCGTGGGTATCCTGACCGCGGAAGATGCGATCGCATTTGGCGTGACCGGGCCGGTGCTGCGGGCGAGCGGGGTGAAATGGGACATCCGCAAGGCCATGCCGTATGCGGCGTACGATCAATATAAGTTTGAAATTCCCGTGGGTACGACCGGAGACACGTACGACCGGTATCTGGTGCGGATGGAGGAGATGCGGCAGTCGCGATTGATCTGCCTCCAGGCGATCGAAAACATTCCGAGCGGGCCGATCATGGCGAAGGTAGGGAAGGTGCTGAAGCCGCCGCCGGGCGAGGTTTATCACGCGATCGAGGCGCCCAAGGGCGAGCTGGGATATTACGTGGTGAGCGACGGGACGGTGCAGCCGTATCGCGTGCGCATCCGCCCGCCGTCGTTTATAAATTTGCAGGCGTTTGACCGCATGGTGCGGGGACATCTGGTGGCTGACGTGGTGGCCATCATCGGGACGATAGATATTGTTCTGGGAGAAGTCGACCGGTAATGCAATCCGTGATTCAAGCGACGATGGAATTCCTGAAGCTGTATTGGGTGCCGCTGCTGTGCGGCGTCGTGGTGGTCGCCGTGCTGCCGTTGATCGCCGGGTACATCGTGCTCGTTGAACGCAAGTTGATGGCGGACATGCAGGCGCGGCTAGGGCCGATGCGCGTGGGGCCGCACGGCTTGCTGCAGCCGATTGCGGACGCGGTGAAGCTGCTCATCAAGGAAGACATTATCCCGGAGAATGCGGACAAGCTGGTTTTCTGGTTTGCGCCGGTGCTTTCGGTTGGGGCGGCGTTGCTGTCGATGGCCGGGTTGGCGTTTGGGCCGGCATTTCAGATTGCGCAGGACATTAATATCGGGATTCTGTTTGTCGTGGGCGTCAGCTCGATGGGAATTTTCGGCATCGTGCTGGGAGGCTGGGCTTCGAACAGCCACTATTCGCTGATGGGCTCGCTGCGAAGTTCAGCGCAGCTGGTGAGCTACGAGACGGCCGCGGGGATGGCGCTGGTGAGCGGGCTGCTGTTCGCCGGCACGCTAAACATCAAATCGATCGTGGCGGCGCAGCAAGAGCAGGGCATTTGGTTCGTGATGCTCGCGCCGGTTGCGTTTTTCACGTATCTGGTGGCTTCGATCGCGGAGACCAACCGCGCGCCGTTCGATTTGCCGGAAGCGGAGTCCGAGCTTGTGGCGGGGTACATGACGGAGTTCAGCGGGTTCCGCTGGTCGCTCTATTTCCTGGCGGAATACACGAACATGATCGTAGTGGCCTCGGTGGCAACGACCTTGTTCCTGGGAGGATGGCTGAGGCCTTTCGCCGGCGTGCGCTGGATGAATTTTCTGGACTTTGTTCCGCCGCTGCTGATGGTTGCCATCGGAGCGTATTGCACCGTACGCGTGCCCAAGCAGCCCTCGCGCGTGCAGCAGGTCTTCATGCTGGCCGTGGCGGGATTGTGTTTTGTCGTGGCGCTGGTGCTGGCGGGACCGGTGATCATGCCGATGGTAAAGCCATCACTCGCGGCGGCAGCGAAACCCTTTTATGAAGGAATCCACGGAGGATTCTGGTTTTTGCTCAAGGTGAGCGCCTACATTTATTTGTTCATGTGGCTGAGGTTCACGCTTCCGCGGTATCGCTTTGATCAGCTGATGCGGCTGGGATGGCATTTCCTGATCCCGTTGTCGATCATCAACGTGCTGGTGATCGGCGTGGCCATGATCGTGGGCGCTTACTTTCACTTGCACGGCTGGGCGATGCTTCTGGCCACGACGCCTGCGGCCATTCTGGCGCTGGTCGCGGCGCTGGTGATTCTGGCCGTGGAGCAAAAGAGCCAGGTTCCCCGGGATCGGAGTGGGGCTTCGGATTTTTATGCTGGATGAAGTCATATTTTATTTTTTTGCGGGAATCGCGGTGGCGGGGGCGGTGCTCACGGTGACGCGCCGCAACGCCGTGCACAGCGCGATCTTCCTGATTACTTCGCTGCTGGCGACGGCGGGGATTTTCCTGCAACTTCGCGCGGAATTCCTGTTCATCGTGCAGATCATTCTTTATGTTGGCGGGATCATGGTGCTTTTCGTTTTCGTGATCATGCTGGTCAACCTGGACGTGGCCCTGCATCAGGTGCAGTTCGCGCGGCAGAAATGGGTGGCGCTGGTCATCGCCCTGGCGCTGGCGGCGCAGGTCGGCCTGATGCTCTGGTCTTCCGGCAAAATGCCGGGGCAGGGACTTCCGGTGCTGACGGCGGCGCCGGCGAACCGCTTGCCACCCAACGCCGAAGAAGTGGCAAAGAGCCTGTTCAGCTCCTATCTTTTGCCCTTTGAGATTGCCTCGATTTTATTGCTGGTAGCCATGATTGGCGCGGTCGTAATGGCGAAGAAGAGGACGTGACGCGGAGATGCTTCCGATCGGACATTACCTGTTCCTGGGGCTCGCGCTCTTTATCATCGGCGTGATCGGCGTGATCACGCGGCGCAATGTGATCGTCGTGCTCATGTCGATCGAACTGATCCTGAACGCCGTGAATATCAATCTGGTGGCGTTTTCCCGGTTGTACGGTGACGTGGCGGGGCAGGTCTTTGCGCTGTTCATCATCGCCGATGCAGCGGCAGAGGCGGCGGTGGGGCTTGGGATCATCATCGCGTTTTTCCGAAACCGGGAAACGGTGCTGGCGGACGAAATGGATTTGTTGAAGTGGTAGGTTTGCGCGCAGAGACATGATGGAAGAAAAGAAACTCGCATGATGCCGGGCTATTTTCTCGCGCATCTTTGGTTGATCCCGCTGTTTCCGCTCGCGACAGCGGCGCTGATGCTTTTTGCGGGCAGGCGCCTGCCGAAGAGTTCGGTCAGTCTGCTTTGCGTTGGAAGCGTGGGATTGTCTTTCGCCTACTCCGTGGGTGCGGTGATGCAATTGCTGGCGGAAGATCCGGAGCATCGCGTCGCTCAGCAAATCCTGTTCGAATGGCTGACGCCTGGCCCGATGCAAACGTCCTCCGGGCATGTTGTGCGGTTCGTGGCGGACTGGGGATTCCTTCTGGATCCGCTTTCCTGCGTGATGGTGCTGGTGGTCACCGGCGTCGGCTTGCTGATCCACATTTACTCCGTCGGGTACATGGCGCACGAAGGCGGTTATTACCGCTTTTTCGGATATATGAATCTGTTCATGTTCGCGATGCTGACGCTGGTCCTGGCGAACAACATGCTGCTCATGTTCGTCGGCTGGGAAGGCGTCGGCCTGTGCAGCTACCTGCTGATCGGATTCTATTTCCTGAAAAAATCGGCTTCCGATGCCGGAAAAAAAGCGTTCATCGTGAATCGCATCGGAGACTCAGGCTTCATCCTTGGGATTCTGTTGACCGCGGTGACATTGGGCACCATTCGTTTCACCTCCGATGGATTGGCCGATTCCGCGGGCGAATCGGGAATTCTGCAGGCGCTGGGAGCAGCGGTGCACACGGGCGCCTTGGCGTACGGCGCGCCTGTGTTGACGGCCATCGCGCTGCTGCTGTTCGTGGGCGCGGTGGGAAAATCGGCGCAGATTCCATTGTACGTGTGGCTGCCGGACGCGATGGAGGGCCCGACGCCGGTGAGCGCGTTGATCCACGCGGCCACGATGGTCACGGCGGGCGTGTACATGGTGGCGCGGATGAACGCGGTGTACCAACTTGCGCCGTTCGCGATGGACGTGGTGGCGGTGGCCGGCGCAGTGACGGCGATTTTTGCCGCTTCGATGGCGCTGGTGCAGAACGACATCAAAAAAGTGCTGGCGTATTCGACGATCAGCCAGCTTGGATACATGTTCCTGGCGCTGGGCGTGGGTGCGTTTGCGGCGGGCATCTTTCACTTGATGACGCATGCATTTTTCAAGGCATTGCTGTTCCTCGGCGCGGGTAGCGTGATTCACGCGATGTCCGGGGAACAGGACGTGCGAAAGATGGGCGGCTTGTGGAACAAGATTCCGGCGACGGCCAGGACGTTCGCCGTCGCGACGCTGGCGATTGCCGGGATTCCCCCGCTTGCCGGGTTTTTCAGCAAAGACGAAATTCTGGGGCGGGCGTTCGAACGGCATCCGGCGCTGTGGGTTGTGGGATTCATTACCGCGGGGATGACGGCGTTCTATATGTTCCGCCTTCTGTTCCTGACCTTTTTCGGATATTCGCGTGCCGATGAGAGCGTCGAGAAACACATTCACGAATCGCCGCCGGCGATGACCGTCCCGCTGATGATTCTCGCGGCACTGTCGGCGATCGGCGGGTGGGTTGGCTGGCCCGCGTCTCTGGGGGGAAGCGACCGATTCGGAAAGTTTCTCGAGCCGGTCTTGTCCGTTGTTGCAGCGCAGAGAGGATCGGAAGAGGCCTCCCGGCATGGGCCGGCGACCGAATATATCCTGATGCTGGCGTCTATTTCGATTGCCTGCGGTGGAATCTGGCTCGCGATTCAATTCTACCGGACCAAAAGATTCGCGCCGGAACTGGTGGCGGCGAGATGGCCGCTCGTTTACCAACTTCTTTTTCACAAGTACTACGTGGACGAGATTTATGATGCGTTGATCGTAAATCGCGTCAAGGACCTGGGGACCTCGCTCGGGGTTTTTGATGCAAATGTGATCGACGGGCTGGGCGTAAACGGCACGGGATGGCTGGCGCGCTGGGGCTCGACTCTGTTGATGTGGTGGGACAAGTGGATCATCGACGGGCTGCTGAATTTCACCGCGAAAATGACCCAGCTCTTCAGTTATCCGGTGCGCCTGCTGCAAACCGGAATGTTTTCCAGCTATGCGATGCTCATTTTGGCCGGACTGGTAATTCTTCTGGCGTATTACGGGCACCATATGCAGATGCTGCTGCGCGGCGTGCGCTGAGAGGCAAAGAGAATGGACTTTCTTGCACATCACATCTTGAGCGTGGTTCTGTTCACCCCGCTCGTGGGCGCGCTGCTGCTGCTCTTCATCCCTCGTGAGATGGAGGACGCGCACCGAATCGCGGGCAACGTGTTTGGCGTGCTTGGTTTTCTGGTTTCGCTTCCGCTGATTCGATGGTTCAAGCCCGGATGGGGTGGTTTCACTTTCGAGGAAACCGCGGAGTGGATTCCCTCGATCGGCGCGAGATATCACCTGGGCATCGACGGCATCAGCCTCCTGCTCTTGCTGCTCACCACGTTTTTGGGAATGATCGCCATCCTTTCGTCGTGGAGCGCGATTCACCAGCGGACCAAGGAATACTACATCCTGCTTCTCCTGCTGCAGACGGGAATGATCGGCGTTTTTGTTTCCCTGGACTTTTTCCTCTTTTATGTGTTCTGGGAAGTGATGCTCGTGCCGATGTACTTCCTGATCGGCGTGTGGGGAAGCGACCGGCGGCTCTACGCGGCCATCAAGTTTTTCCTGTACACGCTGGCCGGGTCGGTGGTGATGCTGCTGGGGATCCTGGCGCTCTACTTTTATGCGCCGGTGGCTGCGGGCGCGGCGCGCACGTTTGACGTTCCAACCTTGCTGGCCGCGGCGCAACACTTTCCCGATCCGCTGAAAGCATGGCTCTTCTGGGGATTCTTCTTCGCGTTCGCCATCAAAGTGCCGATGTTCCCCTTCCACACCTGGCTGCCCGACGCGCACACCGAGGCTCCAACGGCGGGCTCCGTGATCCTGGCGGGCGTCCTGCTGAAGATGGGAACGTACGGCTTCATCCGGTTTTCCTTGCCTCTGCTGCCGGCGGACGCCGCGATGCGCGCGCGCATCATTCACATCGTGATTGTGCTGTCCCTGATCGGCATCATTTACGGCGCGCTGGTTTGCCTGATGCAGAAGGACATGAAGCGGCTGATTGCTTACAGCTCCGTGAGCCATCTCGGCTTCTGCACGCTGGGAATTTTTGCGCTGACCCCGAATGGCCTTGCGGGGAGCGTGCTCCAGCAAATCAATCACGGAATTTCCACCGGCGCGTTGTTCTTGATCGTGGGCGTGCTTTACGAGCGCCGTCACACGCGCTTGATTTCCGAGTTCGGCGGCCTGGCTACGCCGATGCCCAATTTTGCGGCGATTTATCTGATCATCAGCCTGAGTTCGCTCGGCATGCCGTTGCTGAACGGCTTCATCGGAGAGTTCACGATTTTGCAGGGCGCGTTTCAGGTAAGCAAAGCTTGGGCCGCCTGGGGCACTGTGGGCGTGGTGCTCGGCGCGGCATATTTGTTGTGGCTCTATCAACGCGTGATGTTCGGCCCGGTCACGCAGTTCGCCAACGAAGATTTGCCGGACCTGAATCTGCGCGAATACGCGACGCTCGTGCCCCTCGTGATCCTGGCGTTCTGGATTGGCATCTATCCAAAACCGTTCTTCGCCTTCATTGAAAAGCCGGTACAGAAAATTGTCGAGCAGGTGAACCCGAGGTTTTATGAAGCACAGCGCGCGACATTGCCTCCGGCGGAAGCGCGCGCCGCGTTGGATGAGGCGAAATAGTCCATTCGAATGAGTCTTCCGTTCATCGACGCGATTCGCAGCTACCTTCAGGGAGACGGCGCCGTCATCCTTCCGGAGATGGAACTCGTGCTTTTCGGATTGGGAATCCTGCTGATCGATTTCTGGATCGAGGAGAAAGAGAAATACTGGAACGCCGGGCTTGCGCTTGCCGGAACCATATTCAGCGGCATCACGCTCTGGATGCTGCGCGGGCAAGTTGCGGCCAAGGACGATCTCGTCGGATTCCACGAGTCCGTGGTCATCGATGGATTCTTTCTCTTTTTTGCCGCGCTCTTTCTGGCGGCGACGGCGATGGTAATTCTGCTCTCCGTCAGGTACCTGGAGGTTGAAAATGAGCAGCAGGGCGAATACTACGCGCTGCTGCTGTTCGCCTGCGTGGGCATGATGCTGATGGCCTCGGGCGTGGACCTGATCGTCATGTTCCTCGGCCTCGAGACGATGGCGCTAAGCTTCTACGTGCTGACCGGCTTTTTGCGGCGCGACAAGCGTTCGAATGAAGCCGCCTTGAAATACGTCCTCCTCGGCGCCTTCAGCTCCGGAATTTTGGCGTACGGCTTTTCGATTCTTTACGGCCTCAGCGGCGCGACGAACATCGGAAGAATCAGCGCCGCGCTTGGGCAACGCAACGATCTGGTGCGCGCCATTGCTCTTAGCCACCAATCCGGCGCCCGCGCCGAGCAGATGCGGCAATTGCTGCAGGCACGGCTGCCTCTCGCGCTCCATCTCGACCCGTTCCTGCTGCAACTGTTGCCCATCCTTGCTTTTGTGCTCGTCGCGGTAGGACTGCTATTCAAAGTTGCCGCCGTGCCGTTTCATCAGTGGGCGCCGGATGTATACGAAGGCGCGCCGACGCCGATTTCAGCCTTCGTGAGCGTCGCTTCCAAGACGGCAAGCTTCGCGTTGCTCTTGCGGATTTTCCTTACGGTGTTCGCCATTTCGCAACAGGAGTGGATGTATCTCATCGCAGGCATCGCCATCGCGTCGCTCACGTGGGGAAATCTGGCGGCATTGACGCAGACCAACGTGAAGCGCCTGTTGGCGTACTCCTCGATCTCGCATGTCGGATTCATCCTGCTCGGCCTCGTTGCGGGCAACGACACCGCCATGACCGGAATCGCATACTACCTGCTCGCCTATGTGTTCATGACCGCGGGCGCTTTCGCGGTGATCATCGTGCTGCGGCAAAAGGGGCTGATCGGAGACGAACTCGAGGATTTGAACGGTTTGTACCAGCGCAGCCCCGCTGCGGCATTGCTGCTTCTCATCTTCATGCTTTCTCTCGCGGGCATTCCGCCGACCGCCGGTTTCATGGGCAAATATTTCATCTTCTTGTCGCTAATCGAAACGAAGCATCCGGTTCTTGCCGTCTTCGCCGTGCTGTATATCGTCCCCGCGCTTTACTACTACTTCCGCATCGTGGTACACGCGTGGCTCAAGCAGCCGGGCGAAGCGCCGCGCCCGATTATGACCAGCGCGCAGGCCGTGGCCCTCGGCGTCGCCGTATTTGTATCGCTGGCCGCGGGATTGTATCCTGAGCCGTTCACGCGGCTCGCACGCTATGCCTTCGGACAATAAACCGGAAAACTCCGATTCGCCGAAACCTGCGCCTCAGAAAGTGCAGGGAACTTCGAATCAACTCGCCATGGCAATGGAACTGCCATTTACCTTCGTAGCGGCGGTCGCCTTAGGAGGATTCATCGGGTATTTTCTCGACAAGTGGCTGCATACAAGCCCTTGGTTGATGATCGTCTTTGGCTGCTTCGGCTTCGCAGGCGGGATTCTCGAGATCTCTCGAAGGTTTAGCCCCAAAGACTCGGGCAGTGACAATGATAAGCCTGCCATCTGAGCCATCAACCCCTCCCCTCGTAGGGGAAAGAACCGTACGCCGAATCGCCTACTTGATTCCGACTTTTGGCATAGTGGCGGCCCTTCTAGCTGGTTTCTTGCACTCCTGGGACTGGGCTGAGGGTCTCATCCTCGGCTCCCTTCTCGCTTGGCTCAATTTCCGCTGGCTGAAGCGAGGATTGGAAGTATTTACCTCCGTTGCTACGTCGCAGACCGGCGCGGAGAACCGTCGCGTGCCTGTGGCAAGGTACCTTGCAGCAGCCTTTCGTTACGTCTTGATAGGGCTGACGGTGTATGTTATTTTTAGCTATCTACACGTTCCCCTCATAAGTATCGTGCTGGGGTTGTGCGCTTTTGCAGCCGCAACAATCACGGCAAGTGTGTGGGAAATCTTTCAATCGGTCGAATAAGGAGCTAAGCCCTAGACTGGCCTGCGAGAGATGGAAGAACATATCAGTCCGATCACTCATTTGGTGAACCGTTTTTTCGGCCCCATGGCATTGGCAATCCTTCAGGCGTTGCACATCCAGCCTGAAAAGAGGGATCTCCCCATCCCTGAACACGTCATCATGGGGGCGCTAGTCCTTGTTTTGGTCACTATCCTCGCCCTCATCCTTAAGTCTCGCCTTTCCGTCGAGAAGCCCGGAGGGTTGCAGCAGGTCGCGGAACTCCTGATTACCAATCCCATGCGCTTGGGGATACAGGATATTCTCGATGAGAGCGCCGGCCATCACGCGCGTTCCTTTATCTACCTCGTGGGTAGCGTCAGTCTCTTCGTACTGTTTTCCAATCTCTTCAGTTTGTTCCCATGGTTTTCTGCCCCGACCGGCAATGTTAGCGTGCCGCTGGCCTGCGCGATCGTCATTTTTGTCTATTTCAATTGGAAAGGTATCCGCCACCAGGGAGCAGCCAACTATCTCAAGCATTTTGCCGCTGGGACGGAATGGTGGATTGCCTGGCTGATTTTGCCCGTGGAGATAATCAGCACGTTGGCGCGGTTGCTTTCGCTTACCGTCCGTCTCTATGCCAATATATTTGCCAGCGACATGATCTATGTGCTGTTCCTGGGACTGCTTACGGAGGCAGCCACGCTGGCCTGGCTGAAATCTCCGGTAGCAGGAATCCTCGTTGGAATCTTTCCGGCGCTGATTCCCCTGTTATTCATCGCCCTCCACCTTCTCGTAGCTTTTGTGCAGGCGATCCTATTCACTGTCCTGCCGGCCTCCTATCTCGGGATGGCCACGGCGGAAGAGCACTAGTCGATATTTGCCGGTGAGGTTTGCTGGCAATTTGCCGATTCAGCGTGAGCCCGGCTGCACGGTGTCCGGGAACCACCTCCTGGCGGCAATTTATAAGGAGGCAGCAATGAAGAAGAAGTGGAGCGTGTTGTTAATTGCAGTGGTTGCCGCCATGACCCTTGCCCCGGCGGCGTTTGCGCAGGGTGCCGCCGAGCCCGCCGGTGGGAATCACCCCGCACGCTGGATTGCCGCGGCATTTGGCATGGCGATCGCCGCATTTGGTTGCGGCCTCGCACAGGGCAAAATCGGTGCAGCAGCCTTGGAAGGTATCGCACGCAACCCTGGAGCCGCCAAGAGTATTTTCACTCCGATGCTCCTTAGCCTGGCTTTCGTTGAAACATTAGTCCTGTTCACCTTTTTAATGATCATTCTCAAGGTCAAGTAGAACCTCAGTTAAAGGATGTTTCGAACTACGGCCCGGGGGCGCAAGCCTCCGGGCCGTTTCATTTTCGACGGAAGAGCAGCAGGAAAAGTTCAATAACCGCATCACCGCATGAGGATGCGTCCGCAACCGCAGATGCCGGATCGTGGTGCATGCTCTCCGCGGTTGCGAAATCAGTGGCCGAGGAGATTTGGCTGGAGGATGAAGTTCAGCAACTGGTTGGGAAACAGGCCGAAGTACACCGTGCCCACGACCGTGAGGGCCAGGACGAGATTCACCGTAAGAGGAAAACCCACAGGAGCGGCGGAAGCAATCTCCGCGCTTGGTTCGCGCATGTACATCACCACGATCACGCGCAGGTAGTAATAGGCCCCGATCACGCTGTTAATGGCCATCAGCACCGCGAGCCACATCAAGTGCGAATTCACGGCGGCCTTGAAGATGTAGAACTTGCCGAAGAAGCCCGCCGTCACCGGCAACCCCAGCAGCGACAGCAGGTAAAGGCTCAACGCCGCGGCAACCACTGGCTGCCGCTGAGAAAGTCCCGCATAGTCGTCGATCGAGAGATTCTTTTCTCCTGTGCCGCCAAGCTGCGAAACGATGGTGAACGCTCCGATCTTCACCAGCGCGTAGCTGAGTAAATAGAAGAGCACCGCGGCGTAGGCCGGCGCCGCTCCGCCCTTCAACTCGCTGGACATGAACGTCACGGCGGCAAAAGCGACAAGGATGTAGCCCGCGTGCGCGATCGAGCTGTAGGCCAGCATGCGCTTGATGTTGGTTTGCACCAGCGCGCCCAGATTTCCCGCGAACATCGTAAGCACGGCGAGAACCCAGAATGCCCAGAACCAGAAATGCGTGGCCGCGGGAACCGTCGCAAAGATGCGCAAAAGCAACGCGAAGGCGGCAGCTTTCGGTCCCGCGGAAAAGAGCGCCGTGACCGGCGTGGGCGCGCCTTCATAAACGTCCGGCGTCCACACCTGGAACGGGGCCGCGGCCACCTTGAATCCGAGGCCGATGAGAATCATCGCGAGCCCAAGTTTCAGCAGTGGGCTGGATGTGTCGGCCGTAGCCATCTTGTCCAGCATGGTCGTGCCTGTGGAGCCGTAGACCAGTGCAATCCCGTACAGGAAGAAAGCCGTGGCGAACGAGCCGAGGAGGAAATACTTCATCGCCGATTCGCTGGACTTCAGCGAATCGCGCCGGTAGCCGGCCAGGATGTAGCTCGAGATGGAGCTCATCTCCAGCCCGATGAACGCCGTCAGCAATTCCTGAGCGGACGCGAGAACGCCCATGCCGGCGGTGGCAAAAAAGAGCAGCGCGTAGAATTCAGCCACCGGAAGCCGCTCGCGCTCGAGATAAGGCCCGGCGGCGAGAACGACCAGGAACGCTACCGCGCCAATCAGGAGATGAAAGAAAAAGCTGAAGGAATCAGCCTCGATCAGTCCGTAAAAGCCCGGACCGCCGGTGACCGCCGCGACGACCGATCCCAGGGTCCCGGCGAGCGCACCGATAAGCGCGATGAACGTAAAAAAGTGCCGGCTGCGCACGAACGGCTGCAGCAGCATCACCAGCACACCGAAGCCGCACCAGATCATTTCAGGAAGCACGCGATAAAGGTCAATGGTGCGGGGAAACATTTAGCGAATTCCCAGCCTTTCCGTTGAAATTGCCGCCGCAGTTCGGGGCGCGGCGCCGCTGGCGGTTCCCAGCGGTGCAGGCGGCACGGCAGCTTCGTACGGCCGCTGCGGTTCGACCTGGTCAATCACCGTTTGCGCGGCAGCGGCGGTGCGGCGCGTGATAAACACCGATCCAAGGCCCATCCACAGCGTAACCACTGCCATCGTGGCCAGAATCCATTTCTCGCGCGCGGAAGCATCGGGAAGCGCGCGATTCTTCTCCCGCGTGATTTCCCCGAAGAACACTCGCTGGTAAGACCACAGCAGGTAGCAAGCCGAGAGAATTACGCCGAGCGCGGCCCACGAAGCCCATTGCCAATGGTGCTGGTAGGTGCCCAGCAGGATCAGGTATTCGCCGACGAAGCCATTCAGCATCGGCAAGCCGAGTGAGGAGAGCGCCACAAACAGGAAGAACGCCGCGAACTTAGGCATCGGCGTCGAGAGCCCGCCATATTCGCTGATTTCAAACGTGTGCCGCCGGTCGTAGAGCATGCCAACCAGCAGGAAGAGCGCGCCGGTCGAGATGCCATGCGCCAGCATCTGGTAAACGGCGCCCTGCATGGATATGTTCTGGAACGCGAAGATGCCGAGAACGACAAACCCGAGGTGGCTGACCGAGGAATACGCGACGAGTTTCTTCAGGTTCGGCTGCACCATGGCCACCAGCGCGCCGTAGATGATTCCAATGATGGCCAGCGCGGCCACCCAGCCCGCCGCCCGGTGCGAAGCCTCCGGGAATAGCGGCAAGCAGAAGCGGATCATGCCGTACGTGCCCATCTTCAGCAGGACGCCCGCGAGCATCACCGAGCCCGCCGTGGGTGCTTCCACGTGAGCGTCCGGCAGCCAAGTGTGCAGCGGGAAGAGCGGCACTTTGATAGCGAATGCCACGAAAAAAGCGAGGAAAAGCAACATCTCCGTGCGCGGCCCCAGCACAAGAACGCCCGTCGCCAGCATCTGCTGGATCGTCGGCAGGTCAAACGTGTTCGTGGCGTTGTAGAGCCAGATGATTCCGACGAGCATGAGGATCGAACCGGCCATCGTGTACAGCACGAATTTCACGGCGGCGTACACGCGGCGCTCGTGGCCCCAGATGCCGATCAGGAAGGCCATGGGAATCAGCATCACTTCCCAGAAGAGGAAGAAAAGGAAAAGATCGAGCGCCAGGAATACGCCGATGACGCCGACTTCCAGCATCAGCAGCATGACAAAAAATTCTTTGACGCGGTGCTCGATGCTCTTCCAGGACGCCAGAACCGAGATGGGCGTCAGGAACGTTGTCAAGATGACGAGGAACAGGCTGATCCCGTCCACGCCCAGGTGGTAATTGATCGGCGGCTGGTTGATCCACTTCGCGAATTCCTCGAGGTGATAACCTGCCGCTCCAACCGGTACGCCGCGCAGCAGCAAAAGAGAGAAAAGAAATTCGGCCACGGAAACGATCATCGCGATGTAACGGATGAACTTGTGGTCGTCGCCGCGCAACAGCAAAAGCGCGAGCGCGCCCACGGCAGGGAAGAACACCAGCACTGAAAGCAGATGTCCGCCGGGCAGCATCAGCGCACCATCCCGATGACCGGTTTTCCTGCGCTCGGCCAGAAGAAGATAACCGCCATGATCACAATGGCTCCGATGACGACCCATACGGCATAACTGCGCGTATTCCCCGATTGCGTGTGGCGCACTTCGTCGCCAATGGCGATGGTGCCGTCGGCGATGCCGTTGACCGCGCCGTCGATTCCGGCAACATCCGCCGTTTTCCAGAGCGCATTTGTCGATATCCAAACGAGCGGCTTGACGACTACGGCCGCATACATCTCATCGACGTAATACTTATTCAGCAAAGTCGTATAGACGGGCTTCAGGGACTTCGCGAGCGCGTCCGCCTTCCCGGGCTTCTTGAGATAGAGCCAGAAAGCAACGAAGAATCCGGCTAGTGCTGTGACGACGGCAACGACGGCCAGAGTAAGCTCCAGCGAATGCGCTTCCGCTTCGGTTCCGGCTGCTTCCACCCCGCCGAATACCGGCTGCAGGAACTTCGTGAAATAGTCAGGGCCGATGCCCAGCATCGCGGGCGCGGCGAACCACCCGCCCACGATCGAGAGCACTGCAAGAATCATCAACGGCACAAGCATGCTGTTCGGCGACTCGTGCACGTGGACGTGATGCTCGTCGTAGCGTGGCTTGCCGTGGAAGGTCAGGAAAATCAGCCGGAACATGTAGAACGAGGTCAGCAACGCCGTAAGCAGGCCGAACCCATACAGGGCGTAGCCAACGTTGCGCCCTCCGTAATCACTCTCGAACGCGCTCAGAAGAATTGAGTCCTTGCTGAAGAATCCGGCAAGCGGAGGAATGCCGGCGATCGCCAGCGTGGCCGTGAACATCGTCAGGTACGTCCAGCGGATCTTCTTGCTGAGTCCGCCCATGCGGTTCATGTCTTGTTCGCCGCCCATGGCGTGAATCACGCTGCCTGCCGCGAGGAACAGCAGCGCCTTGAAGAAGGCGTGCGTCATCAGGTGAAAAATGCCAGCGGAAAAGGCGCCGACGCCGCAGGCCAGGAACATGTAGCCGAGCTGGCTGACGGTGGAGTAAGCGAGAACTTTCTTGATGTCCGTCTGCACCAGGCCGATCGTCGCCGCAAAAAGCGCCGTCGCGCAGCCCACGATCGCCACCACCAGCATCGCCGTCGGCGCATGCGCGAACAGGATGTGCGAGCGCGCGACCACGTAAACGCCCGCCGTGACCATCGTCGCCGCGTGGATCAGCGCGCTCACCGGCGTCGGGCCCTCCATGGCGTCCGGCAGCCACACATACAGGGGAAGCTGCGCGGACTTTCCGCACGCGCCCATGAACAGCAACAGGCACGCAATCGTAAACGTGCCGAGATGCCCCATCGCGTCCGCCGGCCACGGGTCCGCCTTGGCGAATAGCTGCACGAAGTCCAGCGTCCCGAATGTGCGGAACAGCAGGAACATCCCCAGCATGAACCCAAAGTCGCCGATACGGTTGACGATGAACGCTTTCTTCCCTGCATCCGACGCCGACTTCTTCAAAAAATAAAAACCGATGAGCAGGTAGCTCGAGAGGCCCACGCCTTCCCAGCCGACAAACAGCAGCACGTAGTTCGCCGCCAGAACCAGGATCAGCATGAAAAACATGAAGAGGTTCAGATACGAAAAGAAGCGGTAGTAGCCGCCCTCGTGCGCCATGTATCCGGTCGAGTAAATGTGAATGAGCCAGCCGACGCCGGTCACGACCAATACCATGACCACGGTCAGCTGATCCATCTGCAGGTCGAAGCCCGCGCGGAAATTCCCTGCCGCAATCCACGTGAAAAATTCCTTGCGGAAGAGAACCTGGCCGGACTCGAAGAATTCCCGAACCGCTTCGAGCGCGCAGAGAAACGAAACGCCCGTCGAGCCGATGGCCACTGCATTGACGATCTTATTCGGCCATTTGCTCCCCCAAAGTCCGTTGACCGCCGAGCCCAGCAGCGGCAGCAGCGGGATGATCCACAGATATTCGAGCATCGGATGTGTCGGCATTAGAGTTTGAGCAAATCCACGCGCTCGACGTTCAGCGTTTGCTGGTTGCGCGCGACAAGAATGATGATTCCCAGGCCCACGGCCGCTTCCGCCGCCGCGACCACGATGACGAACAGCACAAATACCTGCCCGTCGAGCTTATTCAACGCCTGGCTGAAGGCCACGAAAGCCAGGTTCACGGCGTTCAGCATCAGTTCGATGGACATGAAAATCGAAATGATGTTCCGTTTGAAGATGAACGCAAAAACGCCAAGGCCAAACAGAATGGCGCTGAGTATCACGTAGTAGTTCGTCGGGACCATTTCAATTCTTCTCCCGCTGCGCAAGCACCGTGGCGCCCAGAATCGCGACCAGGATCAGGAACGATGTCAGTTCGAACGGGTACACAAAATCCTTGAAAATCATGTTGGAGATTTCCTTTGTTGAAGACAGCGCGCCCGTTTGCGACGCCGCCTGCACGCTATCCGTCGACCGCGCGATCGTCGCCGCGATGAAACCCGCCAGCGCCGCCACCAGCAGCAGACCCGGTGCGCCCGCAAGTTTCGAAATACTGGTGTGCTCCTCCACGCCCGCATTCAAAAGCATGATGACCAGGACGAACAGCACCATGATCGCCCCGCCATATACGATGATCTGCACGGCGGCGACAAATTCCGCGCCCATCAGCAGGTACAGTCCCGCCAGCGCCACCATCACCACGATCAGCGACAGCGCGCTGTGAATCGGATGCTTCTGGAAAATCAGGCTGGCCGCGCCAAGAACGGCAAGCGCCGCGAGCAAGAAGAACACTACGAGTGGCGCCGTCATTTCGCGCCCCACTTCAGGATCGCGAAGCTCGTGAGAATCACATTCACAATCGAGACCGGCAGGAGCAATTTCCACCCGAACGACATCAGTTGGTCATATCGGAAGCGCGGCAGCGTCCCGCGCATCCAGACATAAACGAACAAGAACACGAAAATCTTCGACAGCAGCCAGAACGGCCCTTGGATGAAATCATTCACCCCGGGCAGCACGATCAGCATCACGCCCAGCGCCGTGATCACCGTTCCAACGCCCGGCAAGATGATCCGCCCAAAAATCGTTTCGTACCGCACCCCGTCGAAAATCACCCACAATCCGAACGGAACCAGGATCACCGACGGCAAGTAATACGTGAGCGTCCACGACGCAGGAAAGGGCGACAGCCATCCGCCGAAAAACATGATCGAGCAAAGGGCCGAAACCGTGATCATGCTCGTGTACTCCGCGATGAAAAACATCGCGAACTTGAAGCTCGCATACTCCGTGTGAAATCCCGCAACAAGTTCGGACTCCGCTTCAGGGAGATCAAACGGAACGCGATTTGTTTCCGCCACCGCCGCAATAAAAAAGCACAGAAAGCCGAGAATCTGCGGCCACACGTTCCAGCCCAGCAGGCCCCACTCCGGATGCTGCGCCTGCGCGTTGATGATGTCGCGCAGATTGAAGCTGCCCGCCTTCAGCAGCACCCCGACCACGGACATCGTCAGCGCCAGCTCGTAACTGATCATCTGCGCCGAGCTGCGCAATCCGCCGAGCAGCGGATATTTGCTGTTCGAAGACCAGCCCGCGAGCGCGATGCCGTAGACGCCTAGCGCGGTGATCGCAAAGAGCGCCAGGATGCCGATGTTCATGTCGGGCGGCGCAATTCCGAGGTAAATGTCGCGCCCGAACAGATGAATCGGGTTTGGCCCAAACGGAATAATCGCAATCGAAGTGAGCGCGAGCGCCAGCGCCAGCAGCGGCGCGAGGTAGTACACGAATTTGTCCACGCCCGCCGGCGTCGGATCTTCCTTGAACAAGAACTTCACGCCGTCCGCCAGCGGCTGCAGCAACCCGTGCGGGCCCACGCGGTGCGGGCCCCAGCGCGACTGCATGTGCGCCACCACCTTGCGTTCGAACCACGTCAGATACGCGTTCACGGTCAATACGATGAACAGCAGCAGCACGATCTTGACCAGCGTGATGATCAACTCCGCGTTCGTGGATAAAAAAGAGCTCACGGCTTGGCTTCCGCCTCCGGCAGGGATTCCATCATCGTGCAGAAGCGGCCCAGTGTGCCGCTGGTGAAAAGCGTGTCTTGCGCCGAGCGGATCAAGCCGACGGGAACGTCATACGGCGCGTGCCCGTTCCTTGCGAATTGCGCGTGTGTCGGTTCCGCTCCTCCCGTGATCAACCCCGCCAGGTGCACGTCATACGCAGGCGCCGCTTTGCGAATCTCTCCGAACACCGCCGCGGGCGTCTTGTAATGAAACGCTTTCCCCAGCCCCAGTTTTTCCAGTTGATGCGAAAGGATGCGCAGCAGATCAAAATCGCTCCGCGGCCCCATCACTTCCGCGCCCTTGTGCAGCAGTTGAATTTCGCCGGAAGTGTTTGTGACCGTGCCGTCCTTCTCATACGCCGATGCCGCCGGAAACACGATGTCCGCGGCCTTCGCCGTTTCCGTGAGGAACATCTCATGCACAATCAGCAGATCGAGCTTGCCTCTGCCGTAACCGAGTGTCCCGAAATGCGCCAGCGGGTTCGCTCCCACGACGTACAGCGCTTTCAACTTTCCGCTTTGTCCCGCTTCGACCATCTGCGGCGCGGTAAGGCCCGCTTTCGAAGGAATCACGCCGCCCCAGAGTTTCTCAAACGCCTCGCGCGCGCTGGCATTGTCCACATACGCGTAGCCTGGCAAGCGGTCCGGCAGCAGCCCCATGTCCGCGGCTCCGCGCGAATTCGAATAATCCCCGAGCGCCATGTACCGTGTCTTGCCCGGGAGCTTCGAGCCGAAGGCCACCAGCGTCGCAATGGCCGCCCCGGAAACTTCCGCGCCGAAAACGACGGCCACATCGGATTCCGCTTCCAGCCCGGCCTTCAATTGCACAAGTTGCTCGACGAGCTCCGGTGCGAGCTGCCCTTCCTCATGCGCCAGCCATTTCAGCGCCCCCGCTTCCTGCCCCGCTGCCAGCTTTACGAACTGCTTCGCCTTGCGCTTTAGCTTGATCTCGTTTGCATTGAGGATGAAGAGCTTCGTCCCGAAATGCCGGATCCCGCTCCGAATCTGCCAAGCCACCAGCGGGTTTTGATTCGTCGCATCGTTCCCGATCAGCAAAACAGCTTTCGACTTGTACAGCTGCTCCATCGTCAGCAGGGAATCGCCGGCTCGCTCGCCAAGCGCCGTAATCAATCCCGTGTAATCCGCGGTCCGGTGGTGATCAATGTTGTTCGTCCCAAACGTTGCGCGCGCCAGCCGCTGCAGCAAATAATTCTCTTCGTTCGACGTGCGGTTCGAGCCGATGAACCCGATGGAGTCCTTGCCGTTGGCGTCGTACACGGCCTTCAGCTTGGCCGCCGCAGCCTCCGCGGCTTCTTCCCACGAAACGGGAAACAGCTTGTCGCCCTTTCGAACCAGCGGCTGGCGAACGCGTTCCGGGTGTGTCGTGAAGTCAAACCCGAATCGCCCCTTCACGCAAAGAAAATCCTTGTTGATCCCGCTCAAGTCGCGGTTGTTCGAACGCAGAATCTCGTGATTGCGCACGCTCAGCGTCGTCTTGCACCCGTTTGAACAGTGCGTGCACACCGTCGAAACATACTGCATCTCCCACGGCCGCGTCTTATACCGGTACGTCCCGCTGGTAAGCGCTCCCACCGGGCAGATATCGATGCACATGCCGCATTCTTCGCACTCCAGGTGATCCTGGCGGTTCGGGATGATGATGCTGTTCGCGCCGCGCATGCCCACGCCCAGCGCCTTAACGTCCATGCCTTCGTCGCAGACGCGCACGCAGCGGAAGCACAATATGCAGCGCGGCGCATCGTAGTACACCAGTTCCGACCACTTTTCTTCGGGACGGTGAATTTTTTCTTCCACGAACCGGCTCGAGTCCGCCCCGTACCGGAAGACCATGTCCTGCAGCTCGCATTCGCCGCCTTTGTCGCACACCGGGCAATCCAGCGGATGGTTCGTCAGCAGAAACTCCAGCATGTACTTGCGCGCCTGCCGCACTTGCTCCGTGTCCGTTCGGACGATCATGCCTTCCGTCGCCACCAGCGTGCACGCCGTCTGCAGCTTCGGCGCCTTTTCCACTTCCACAAGGCACATGCGGCATGCCGCCTGCAGCGATAGCCCAGGGTAGTAGCAGAACGATGGCACTTCCGTGCCAATGCGCCGCGTCGCCTCAATCACCAGCGTTCCCTGCGGCACCTGCACTTCGCGGTCGTTGATCTTCAGCTTGATGAGCTTCTCTTCTGCCATGGATTCCTGCTGCCTGATCCCTTTTACCGTGAACCAACGAGGGCTTCAGCGGATTTATATGCACATCGTCCCTGCAAGTGCTCTTCGAACTCGTGACGCCATTTCTTCATGATGCTGATGGTCGGCATCGCCGCGGCGTCGCCGAGCGGGCAGAACGTCCGCCCCAGCATGTTTTTCGCAAGCTCGGCGATCATGTCAATGTCTTCCGGACGGCCCAGCCCGGCGTGGAACCGTTCCAGCGTCTTCCGCAGCCAGATTGTGCCTTCGCGGCAAGGGATGCACCAGCCGCACGATTCGTGCGCGTAGAAGTGCATGATGCGGCGCGCCATATCCACCATGCAGGTGTCTTCGTCCATCACCACCATGCCGCCCGAACCCATCATCGACCCCGCCTTCGCCACGGAGTCGTAGTCCATCGGAATGTCAATCTCGTCGGCCGTCAGCAGTGGGCACGAACTCCCTCCCGGTATCACCGCCTTCAGCTTGTTTCCACCCGGAATTCCTCCCGCCATTTCGTAAATGAACTTCTTCATGTTCATCCCGAGAGGAATTTCATAAATTCCCGGCTTGTTGACGTGCCCGCTCACGCACAGCATGCGTGTTCCGCCATTTTTCGGCGTGCCCCGGTTCGCGTAAGCCTCGCCCCCTCGCGGATGATCGCCGGCACCGCGCTCAGCGTTTCCACGTTGTTGATGATCGTGGGGCATCCGTAGAATCCCACGACCGCCGGAAACGGCGGCTTGATGCGCGGGTAGCCGCGCTTGCCCTCCAGCGATTCCATCAAGGCCGATTCTTCCCCGCACTCGTACGCGCCCGCGCCGGTGTGAATCAGCAGGTCGAAATCAAAACCCGAGCCGAGAATATTCTTTGCCCAGGTACCCGCGCGAATAGGCTTCCGCGATGGCGGCATCCACGATATCGAGCACGTAGCGGTATTCCCCGCGAATATAAATGAAGCCCTGGTGAGAGTGGATGGCCCGGCCCGCAATCACTATGCCTTCGATGAGCTGGTGCGGATCCATCTCCATCAGCGGCCGGTCTTTGCACGTTCCCGGCTCCGATTCGTCCGCGTTGCAGATCACGTACTTTGGCTTCGGAGAATCCTTCGGCACGAAGGACCACTTCATTCCCGTCGGGAATCCGGCTCCGCCGCGTCCTCGCAGGTTCGACTTCTTCACTTCCTCGATGACGGACTCCGGTGTCATTTCTTTCAGCGCTTTTTCCAGCGCCTGGTAGCCGCCTTGCATCATGTACACGTCGATCTTGTTCGAGTCTTTCATCCCCCAGAGCCGGCTGATCAGCGGCGTTTCCAGCGGATGGCGTTCATGCAGCGCGCCGGTGATCACCGGTTCCGGCGCTGGCCGTCTCCCCGCGTCCAGTTCTTCAATGATGCGGTCGAATTTGATCGGTGTCAGGTTTTCGTGGAAATCGTAGTTCACCTGCATGGCTGGCGCGCCCGTGCACGCGCCGATGCATTCCACTTCTTCCAGCGAAAAAACGCCGTCCTCCGTGGTTTCCTTGTGCCCGATCTCCAGGCGCTTCTTGGCGCGCTCCAGCAAGGCGTAGCCGCCCTTCAGCATGCACGCCACGTTCGTGCAAATCTGCACATGGTGCTTGCCCATCGGCTTGCGGCGCAGCATCGAGTAGTACGCCAGCGTCTCTTCAATCTGCACGTTGTTAAGGTCGAGCCTGCGCCCGATCTCCGCGATCATTTCGTCGCTGACGTAGCCATATTCGTCCTGCGCGTACATCATCATCGGAATCAGCGCGCTGCGCTTCACCGGGTAGCGGTTTTGCAGCAGTTCGAACTTGGCCGAAAGCTTGGGGGAGAGTTCCATGATTACCTGTCCACTTCTCCGAGAACGATATCGATCGTGCCGATGCAGGCGATGACGTCGGAGATCAACTGGCCTTCAATAAGCTTCGGCAGCGCCTGCAAATTGATATAAGACGGAGAGCGGAAGTGCACGCGCAGCGGCTTGGGCGATCCGTCGCTGGCCACGAAACAGCCCAGCTCTCCCCGCGGCGATTCGATGGTCACGAACGCCTCGCTCGGCGCGGGCGAAAACCCTTCGGTGAAAATCTTGAAATGGTAGATGAGCGCTTCCATCTCCGTCTTCATCTTTTCCCGCTGCGGCGGGATGATCCCCGGCGCGTCCGCCTTGATCGGCCCTTCATTCGTGATTTTGTCCATTGCCTGCCGGACGATCTTCAGGCTTTCGCGCATCTCCGCTACTCGTATCAGGTACCGCGCATAACAATCCGAATCCGTGCGCGTCGGCACATCAAAGTCAAACTCTTCGTAACTCGAATACGGGAAAACCTTCCGGTTGTCGTAAGCCACGCCCGCGGCGCGCAGCGTCGGCCCAGTCATGCTGAGAGCTATGGCGTCTTCCGCCGAAATGTACCCGATTCCCTTGGTGCGCCCGATCCAGATGCGGTTTTCCGTCAGCAGCGTTTCGTATTCGTCCACCCGGCTCGGCATCATCCTCAGGAATCTCTCAACCGCTTGGCGCCAGCCCGCCGGCGGTTCCACCGCCACTCCGCCGATTCGAATGTAGCTGGTCATCATCCGCTGCCCGGCGAACATCTCAAAAATTTTCAGTATTTCTTCGCGCTCGCGGAAGCAGTAAAGAAAAACTGACATCGCCCCCAGGTCGATGGCGTGCGTCCCCAGCCACACCAGGTGCGACGAAATCCGCTGCAGTTCCACCATCATCACCCGGATGTATTGCGCGCGTTTCGGCGCTTCCAGGCCGAGCAGTTTCTCCACCGCCAGGCAGTACACCAGGTTGTTCCCTAGCGGATTCAGATAATCCATTCTGTCGGTCAGCGTGATGGCCTGCGAATATGTCTTGTCTTCGCATGATTTTTCGATGCCCGTGTGCAGGTAGCCAAGGTCCGGAATCGCCTTCACCACCGTTTCGCCATCCAGCTCCAGCAGAATGCGCAGCACTCCGTGGGTCGATGGGTGCTGCGGTCCCATGTTGAGGACCATTGTTTTTGCGGCGCCGGTTGCGGTTTCAACGGTTGTCATGGTGTGCTGCTCTTCCTGAAAATCTCTCCCGTACTGGGCACGTCTCGGAAGCCTTGGACCGGGTAATCTCTCCGCAACGGATGGCCTTCCCAATCGTCAGGGAGCAATATGCGCCGCAAGTCCGGATGCCCGTTAAAGCGAATGCCGAAGAGATCGAAAATCTCGCGCTCCAGCCAGTTCGCTCCCGGCCACACGGGAACCAGGGAATCCACAACCGGATCATTGCCGGAAAGGCGTACCTTTAATCGCACTTTTTCACGTCGTGCGATGGAAACCAGGTGGTAGTTCAATTCGAATCGCGGCTCAACAGGGTAACGGTCCACGCAGGTCGCGTCGGTAATGAGGTTGTACTGCAGCTTGGCGTCCTCGCGGCAGCGCTCCGCGGCCCCTCGCAGGAGTTCGCGCGGCACGACGATCGTCGTTTCCCCGCGGAACTCAATCACTTCCGCAACTGCTTTGGGGTTCCACGAACGCAGGCACTCGGCTACAACACTAGCGTTTTGACTGGGAGACTCCGGCACGATTTCGAAACCCGCATGCGCCGACTATTGATGCCAGTCGAGCGCGCCCTTTTTCCAGAGATAGAGATATCCAACTAGCAGTATCGCGATGTAAATCATCATTTCCACAAAGCCATACCATTGCAAACTTCGAAAGATGTAGGCCCAGGGGTACAGGAAGATGGCTTCCACATCGAATAGAATGAAAACCATCGCCACGAGGTAAAATTTGACGGAAAAGGGCTCGCGCGCGTCACCTGTCGGTTCCATGCCGCATTCGTACGGCTGCTGCTTCGCACGGCTTGGGCGGCGCCAGCCCACCAGTACCGATAGGGTGGTAAGCGCGCCGGCGAGCACCGTGGCGATCAGCAGGTGTAAGAGAAGCGGGGCATACGTATGTAATCCGGAACTGCTCATAGGCGAAGCGCTATAATAACGATTCAACTGCCACTCGGTCAAATGCGGCGGTGAAATTCCTGCGCGGTGCGTTCAAGTCCCTGCGCGGGTCAGGGTCAACAGGCAAATGCATTTCGGTCACAACTCGAACGTGACAGCGGGCGCCACCACCTATCACGTGCAAACAGAAGACCGCGGAACGGCGCATGCCCTCATTGATACCACCGTCTATTTCCGCGGGCGCGTGCTGCACCGCAGGACCAACAATTATTTCGATCTGTTGCCGCTCAATCCGGACCGCGAGCAGGCCCTTAAGCTGCGCGTGGATGAGCAGCACCGCGCCGTGATGGAGGAGATTCGAACGGGAGCCCTGCAACTGCCCCTGCCCGCGGAAGCGAACTCCGGCGCCCTTGCCGTTCCGGCAGGAGGCAAAGATTCGAAAGTTCTCCTCTTGGAATTGATCAACGCCAAGACTTGGCTCTCCGGCAAGCACGCGTTGCTGCAGATCGCCGTTCGAAATCCATCCGATCAGGCCGTCGAAGGCGCCACGGTTTTGGTCCGCGTCGAGGGCGCCGCGGAACCTGCGGAGTACTCTACGCAGACGGGTCCGTTCGGCCACGCACAATTCGAATTCGACATGCCGCGGCTGGCGGGCGCGGATCCCGCTCTCATTATTGAAGCATCGCGCGACAATGCCAAAGGTCACCTGCATTTTCATCTGCGCGCCAAGCCGCGCGTTCCCTCTGCGAGCTAAATATGGAAACCACGCTCACCATCACGGTTAACGGAGAAAATCGCGCCGCTCGCGCCGGCGCCACGGTGACGGACCTGCTTCGCGAACTCGGTCTCGATTCCGGACGCGTGGCGATCGAGCGAAACCTGGAAATCTTGCCGAGGCCGAAGTGGCAAGAGACGCGCGTCCAACCGGGCGACCGCTACGAAATCGTGCAATTTGTCGGCGGCGGATAATCTTTTTCTTCGCGCCTTCAGATTTCCGGTTTCAGATTCCGGATTTCGGATTTCAGATTCCTTCCAGCAGATGTCCCATTTTTCTTTTTTTTGTTTTGAGGTAGGCGCGCGAAATTTTTGACACGCGCGGCTGGCAGGGGACGCGCTCGACGACGCGGATTCCGGAGTTTTCGAGCTGACGGACTTTTTCCGGATTGTTGGAGAGCAAACGAATTTTTCTTGCGCCGAGTTTTTTCAGGATTTGCGCAGAAAATTCATAATCGCGCGCGTCGGCGGCGAATCCCAGCTTTTCATTGGCTTCCACGGTGTCCATGCCGCCGTCCTGCAATTCGTAAGCGCGCAGTTTGTTCATCAGGCCGATGCCGCGGCCTTCTTGCGGAAGATAGAGCAGGATGCCGGACGGAGCACGTCCGATTTTCCGCAGCGAAAGCTCGAGCTGCGCGCGGCAATCGCAGCGCAGCGACGCAAGAACATCGCCCGTCAGGCATTGCGAATGAACGCGCACGAGCGGCGCAACTTTCCCTTTCAAATTGCCGCGGACCAGCGCGACCGCTTCTTCCTGGGGGCCGCGGCCCGCAAATCCGTAGATCGAGAAGCGGCCATAGCGCGTGGGAAGGCCCGCGTGCGCGACCATCCGCACGCTTGCGCTGTTTTTCTTTCGCGTGTTTGCCGTGCTGTGATTTTGTGCTCATCGGGGAACGAGCAGTATAGCAGGCCCGGCGGACACCCCAAGCAGAGGTAACGCCGCCCTTTACAGGACGAAAGGGAAACGCTAGCGTTAGGCTACGGCGCGAAAGCGACAAATGGATACCGCAACATCAGTTCGTGACCTGCTGTTCACCCTGCTCCTGAAGGTAGGGGTGTCGTCGTCGTTTGCCGCGCTGCTGGCGCGGTGGAACACCTTCCGGCGCGTACTTTTCACGGAGGAGCGCGACCCCGACCAGAAATTGAAATTGATGCTCTTTATGACGCCTCCGCTGATCGTGGGCGTGACGCTGCGGCTCGCCGGAGGAGCACCATACTCGTTTGCAGATTTGTCGCTGGAAGGCGCGTTCCTGATGGGCCTGCTGGGCGGCCGAGTCGTGGGACCTATCGGCGGCGCGATCATCACCATCCCGGCGCTGGTAGGACACGAGTGGCTGGCCATGCCGGCGGCGTCCACGGCGGGCTTGCTCGGCGGGTTGATCCGGCAAGCGATTCCCAACAAAGAAGACCTCTGGAATTTCGGGCCGTTCACGTTTCTGAACATTCCGAAAGCCATGGTGAACCTGCTGAGAAAGGCAGAGCTGTCCTGGGAAATGGTGCCGCTGATGGCATGCGTGGGCTTGGAGCTGGGGCGGGTGGCATTGGTGGAGGCCACCAAACCGAAGTGGCTCTTCGCGATCGATGCGCACTGGAATTTGTGGCTGGCGCTGGTGGTGCATTGCGACGCTGATGTCCGTGGCGGCGCCGCTGAAAATATGGAATAACACGCGCATCGAGATGAACCTGGAGCGGCACCAGCAATTGCTGTTGAAGGCCCGCATGGACGCGCTCTCGAGCCAGATCAACCCGCATTTTCTTTTTAATACGCTGAACACGGTTTCGGCGCTGATCCGGTTTGATCCGGACTCCGCGCGCGGCGTGGTGTTGAAGCTGAGCAACATTTTGCGAAGGCTGCTGCGCAAGCATGAGACGTTCGTGCCGTTGCGCGAAGAATTGCAATTCATCGACGATTACCTGGACATCGAGGTGGCGCGGTTCGGCCGGGATAACCTGCAAATTGTCAAGCAACTGGACCAGGAGACGCTGGAGGACTTCGTGCCCAGCATGCTGCTGCAGCCCATCGTGGAAAACTGCCTGAAGCACGGGCTGGCGCCGAAACTGGAGGGCGGAAAGATCCAATTGCGGACAACCACCCGGCGATGGACGGCTGCACATCGAGATTGAGGACAACGGCGTAGGAATTTCGGAAGAGAAGATGCCGCACGTGTACGTGGAAGGCATCGGACTGAGCAACGTGCGCGAGCGGCTGCGCGTGCTGTACGGGACGGATTTCCATTTGGAGATCGAGAGCCGGCCGGGGCAGGGCACGGTGATTCGCATTGAGATCCCGGAGCTGGTTTCGACGATGCAGACGGTGGGTTGAGAAGATCGTAGACAGCCCCGACCCGGCCGGGATCTTCGACCGGGAAGATGTTGAGACCTCCGATTGATAGTCGGAAGTTGAGAGTCCGGAGCGAAAAGAACCTCCACGTGGTCCCCTCCGCGATAGCGCCCGGCATGTTCTTTCTTTCCAGAGAGATATGAGACAACTTCAAGTAATTCTTTAAGAATGCCAGTGCATGCCCCCCCATACCCCCCCCATGAAAATGGAAGGTTATCAAAAGAAAGGAGTTGCGAGAGGGGCATCGCGCAAGTGGTTGAAAAGAAAAATAGATGCGCGACGTGTTTTTGGGCGTTCCCAGGTGGGACTGATCCCCGACCGGATCGGGGCAGGCGAGCCAGGCGGGGGAAGCACCATGCGCATTGAAAGCGCCGAGAAATGGGCTTCGGAGGGGTATGCCGGCGGATGGAGGTTTCAGGTAACACGGGAAAGAATAGCACGCCGGTATCAAATGGTTAAGTAGTTTACAGGGAATGGAGGAATCGAGCAGTGAAAGGTCGGGAGCGAAGGGTTAACTGCAACGACGGAAGCGAAGAGCAAACCTCGAAGGGAAGGGTCGTCCGGTTCAATGGCCTAGCCCGTCTGCCGGATTCGCCGGGGCGCCAGCCTGTTGATAGAGGTATTTCTGGAACCCAGTGAAAACGCTTCCAATCTCTTCCGGCCTGCCGAGGTCGGCAACGGCATCCGCAAGGGAATCGTTGTACTTGAGGCGGAGGAGAGGCGTCAGTTTCTCGCGGTCTAGTTCTTGCACGCCTTCCTTCACGTAGTGAGCGAGCACAAAGTCGAGAAACGACTGCTGCTTGTCGTTGAACTGCGCCCGGATCCGCCACCTTGGCCCTGGTCGCTCTTTCCTCGCGTGTCAGCGTGGGCAAAGCATAGGCGACATACGCCAGCACGTCGAATAAGTCGCTCTTCTCCGCGTCGATGATCCTTTGCATCTCCGCCATTTGTTCCGGGCCGAAACCCTTCTCGGCCAATCCCTGCAGAAGTTTGGCCCGTGTATCCGGGACGCTCCAGAGGGCTCGCAGCTCGGCTTCCTTCTTGAAAAACTCCGGCAGCCTGCCGAAGAGCAGTTCCATGAACTGCTGGGCGGACATCGGCGTGCCATCCGGATGCCAGAAGCTAGTCACCATCATGTGTTGGATGGTGCGGGCTTTGCCGTCGGCGAGTTTCACTTTGATTTTCTGCTGGCGCGGGACGGGATCCGGGTGTTGGTTTCGGCTCGCGTGGCGGACCCGGTGTCGTTCGGTTCGCGCTTTCGGTTCCGGCTCCATCGGCTCGCCATCCCATTCCGGATCGTTGAAGTGGTGGTGCGCCTTCACGAAATCGTAGATCGTGAAGTAATCCTTGCCGTCATAGAGCCGTGTGCCGCGGCCGATGATCTGCTTGAACTCAATCATGGAGTTGATCGGGCGCATCAGGACGATATTGCGGATATTGCGCGCATCCACGCCGGTGGAAAGCTTTTGCGAAGTCGTCAGAATCGTCGGGATGGTTTTTTCGTTGTCCTGAAAGTCCCGCAGGTACTGCTCGCCCAGCGTGCCGTCGTTGGCGGTCACGCGCTGGCAGTAGTTCGGGTCCTTGCTGGTCTTCATCTGGTTGATGAGATCGCGCACGGCCAGGGCGTGGTCCTGCGTGGCGCAGAAGACCAGGGTCTTCTCGTTCTGGTTGATCTGTTCCATGAAGATCTTCACGCGATTCGCTTCGCGTTCCTTGATTTCGATGATCTTGTTGAAATCGGGTTCCGTGTAGAGTTTCCCGGTTTCGATCTCGCCCTCGATCAGCTTGTCGTCCGGGGTGTAGACATACTCATCGAGCGTCGTCGAAATCTGCTTCACCTTGAACGGCGTGAGGAAGCCGTCGTTGATGCCGTCCTTGAGCGAGTAGATATAGACCGGGTCGCCGAAGTAGGTGTAGGTATCCACGTTGTCCTTGCGCTTGGGTGTGGCGGTGAGGCCGAGCTGCACGGCGGGCGCGAAGTATTCCAGGATGCCGCGCCAGTTGCTTTCGTCGTTTGCGCCGCCGCGATGGCATTCGTCAATGACGATGAAGTCGAAGAAGTCCGGCGGATACTCGCCGAAATAGGGCGAGGGCTTTCCATCCTTCGGCGGGCCGCTCATGAAGGTCTGGAAGATGGTGAAGAAGAGGCTGCCGTTCTTCGGCACCTTGCCTTTCTTGCGAATGTCCTCCGGTTCGATGCGCACCAGCGCATCTTCCGGGAAGGCGGAAAAGGCGTTGTAGGCCTGATCGGCGAGGATATTGCGGTCGGCGAGAAACAGAATGCGCGGTCGGCGGGACGGCTCGCGGCTCAGATTCCAGCGGCTGTGAAACAGTTTCCAGGCAATCTGAAACGCGATGAAGGTTTTGCCCGTGCCGGTGGCGAGAGTGAGCAGGATGCGCTGCTTGTCGGCGGCAATGGCTTCCATCACGCGTTCGATGGCGATGTCCTGATAGTAGCGCCCCTGGAAGTAGCCGCCCTTGTCCTCGAAGGGCACGGCGGCAAAGCGGTCGCGCCAGGCGTTCGCTTCGGCAAAGGTCAGGTTCCAGAGTTCTTCCGGCGTCGGATACTGATTCACTGACGCCTTCCTTGCCCTCTGCCATGTCGATGCCGTAAATTCCCTGGCCGTTGGTGGAATAGGCATAACGGATGTCGAGCTTGTCGGCGTAGTTCTTTGCCTGCGCCACGCCTTCGGTCAGCGATTCATCCCAAGCTTTGGCTTCGATGACGGCAAGTTTGTGATTGCGATAGACCAGGACGTAATCGGCGGTGAGCGGCTTGCCGCGCCGCCCGTGGCCTTCGATGCGGCCGAGCGTGATGGGATATTCGCGCAGGATGCGGCTGCCCTCGACGACACCCCAGCCCGCGGCCTTCAGGGCGGGATCAATATGCTCGGCTCTGGTTTCGGCTTCGTTCATGGTTTCCCGCTGGGGACGCCATTCTCCTGAATGGCGTGTTTCACCCCGCACTTCACGCCGCCAATCTGGAGATTGGCGTTCCCGGGGTAGGCGCTGCTCCAACGCCAACTTCTCGGCGGTAGCGACCAAGCCGGCCTTCACCGGATTGAGATGGATATACTCAACCGCTTGCTTGAAGTGGGTCTGGTCACGGATATACCGGTCCCAATACTCCCGGTGCCAGACAGGAGCGCCAGAGTCCTCGCCGCTATCGCGCCGGTCATCGCAAATCTTGCGGGCGGTGAACTTCTTCCACGAAGCCACGATCTTCGCGACTGTCCATCCATTCATCGGTTGGAAAAGGACATGCACGTGATTCGGCATCACGACCCAGGCCAGCAACCGATAACGCTGCGAATCAAAAGCCAGCAACGATCCCTGCACCATGTCGGCGATGCCGGGCTTGCGCAGAACGCATGAGCCATGACCCGCGTCGATCCACGCGTCCACGCGCTTGCGGCGTTCGAGATCCCTCTTTTCGGTGGGGAGAATCTTCAGTTCGGCTTCCAATCGTTGCAGTACGGTTTGCGGAAGGCTGTCCGCCAAATGAAAGGTCACGTGCTGGGTTACGTCGGAACTTTCAAAGTGGGGGAGATAGCCGCGGCTGTGCCACCTGGGAGCGCCAATCTCCCGATTGGCGTCATTCACACCGCCAATCTCCTGAATGGCGTTTTTCTCCCCGCTAAACTCAGTTGGGGTGGCAGTCACAGCGCCACGTTTGGAGGGATTCACACCGCCAATCGGGAGATTGGCGTTCCCGGCGGGGTTGTGCTTAGAGTTGTCCACTGAAGGCCTGGTGAAGCAGGGATTTTCTTAATTCGTCCACTGCGATTAACTTACGCCGGCAGATGGTCTCCAGTAATTGCATATTTTCTACCAAACTGTCGAAACTCGATAGCAACGACTTCATTTCCGTGGCAGGTGCAAGTGGCAACCTGAATCGAGCGAGCGCCTCACCTGTGAAGTGCTGAATTCCTGCCCCGGTGAAGTGATGTTTCAGGCGCCCGGTGGAGTCGAGAAAATACAAATAGTAGACAAACCATTTGTTGTGAAGAGGCTCATGGAATCGAACTCGATGAAGAGCCTTTTGAAAGTAGACAGGATAATCTTCATTCCAGATCGCTGCCCGGCCGGGGTAGCCACCCTCACATACCAATACATCTCCGCGTACAGCTCTATACTTTTCTGATTCATCCGGAGTAAACCTCATTTCAATTAAATCGTCCAAATCAAATTCAAACCACCGCACGTTAAGGTTTCGCAGATACGGTTTTAGGTCGCCTCGGTTTTTTGCGCGATCCAGCATTTTCCCAAGTGAGTGTTGAGCAATGTCGCAGATAGGTTTCTCCGTCCATCCGTCGCCCTTAATAGTGAAGACCGTTCGAAGATAGCGTTCAATCATCTCGCGAATGTTCTGCTGCGCCGCTGCACTCTCCCGATCCAATCCTGTGATTGCATCCATGATCTTGTGTGGCGTTCGCAGTGCTTTAGCGCGGCGTCCATTCGGATTTCTTACCGAAAGATCCAAACTACGGACATCGATATCGCCAATATCGACGGTCCAGGATTTGGGGGAGTCGGCGAAGGATTTCTGAAGCTTGACGAACTCGGCTAGGTCTTCGTCGTTGAGGGGGTTGGTTTTGCCGAGGTTGCGGCCGGGATCGAGCTGATAGAACCAAATTTTGCGCGTCTTGGCGCCTTTTTCGAAGAAGAGGACGACGGTCTTTACACCCGCGCCCTGGAACACGCCGCCGGGGCAATCGAGTACGGTGTGGAGGTTGCAGCTTTCGAGGAGCATTTGCGGAGGCTTACGGAGGCGTTGTCGGTGTTGGAGAGAAAGGTGTTTTTGATGACGATGCCGCCGCGGCCCCCGGCCCGGAGGATTTTGATGAAGTGCTGGAGGAAGAGGAAGGCGGTTTCGCCGGTGCGGATGGGGAAGTTCTGCTGGACTTCCTTGCGCTCCTTGCCGCCGAAGGGCGGATTGGCCAGGACGACGTCGAAGCGGTCTTTTTCCTGGATGTCGGCGAGGTTTTCGGTGAGCGTGTTGGTGTGGATGATGTTGGGGGCTTCGATGCCGTGGAGGATCATGTTCATGATGGCGATGACGTAGGCGAGGGACTTTTTTTCTTTGCCGTAGAAGGTGCGGTCTTGGAGAGTTTTTAGGTCTTTGGTGGTGAGCTTGGGTGCGCCATTCTCCTGAATGGCGTTTTTGGGTGCGCCAGGATTAGCGGAGGGAGAAACGCCAAGATTGGAGGAGGGAGAAACGCCAATCGGGAGATTGGCGTTCCCGGATTTGTTCGACAGCTGGGAGGTGCAAGTCCTCTTCACAACCAGATGGAGGTGAAGTGATAGCGAAGCGCAAGGGCCGAACCGCGAGGTGGGGTCTGAAAGAAGCGTGGAGCAAAGACGCGAGCCGATGAACAAGAACTGGATGTGAGGCAGGCAGTGTTCGGGCGAGCTGGCCAATTGGCAGCGAAGCCCACATCCATCAAGGGCACTGAATGTAGATCCAGCGGTTGCGCGTCGAAGGCGGTCGAACTTACCTCGGGAGATCTGCTACCGGTCTCGGATTCGAGACTGAGGAGCGAGAGATCGCTCCTGATCCGGTGGCAGAAGTCAGCAGAGGGCGTAGTAGCTGCGCAAGCAGCGAAGGCCCGAACGGTCCCCGCAAGGGGATAAAGGGAGCGATGAGTACGCAGCGCAACTCAACAACCGACAAGCGGCAGAAAAACCAGTACCGTCTGGCCTTCCCGGAGGAGAGTAGGGGTGCAGCCCCGACGGCCTTCGTGGAAGGGACCGAATCGGAGTTGGCGAAGCGCAAAGCAGAAAGTCCGGCTACCGAGCAGTGGATGGAAGAAGTCTGCGAGCGGGAAAACTGCAAGCAGGCGTTACGACGAGTGAAAGCCAACAAGGGGAGTCCGGGCATCGACGGGATGACCGTCGAGGAGTTGTCTGGACACCTGAAAGAGCACTGGCCAGCAATTCGTGAACAACTCTTCAATGGAACTTACACGCCGCAACCGGTAAGACGAGTGGAAATCCCGAAGCCGGACGGTGGAGTGCGCAAGCTGGGCATTCCGACGGTGCTGGATCGGTTCATCCAGCAAGCGGTGATGCAGGTACTGCAGAGGAGCTGGGACGGAACGTTCTCTGAACACAGCTATGGGTTTCGGCCCAAGCGATCGGCACATCAGGCGGTGGAGCAGGCGCAGCAATATCAAGCCGAAGGCTACCGCTGGGTGGTGGATCTGGATCTCGAGAAATTCTTCGACCGGGTCAATCACGACCGATTGCTAGCAAAGATCGCCGAACAGGGTCAGCGATAAGCGGTTGCTGAAGCTGATTCGTGCATTCTTGCGAGCTGGAGTAATGGAGAACGGGCTGGTGAGTCCGGCCGAGGAAGGAACGCCGCAAGGTGGTCCTCTCTCGCCCGTGCTATCGAACATCGTACTCAACGAACTGGATCAGGAGCTGGAGCGGCGCGGACACCGGTTCACCAGATATGCGGATGACTGCAACATCTACGTCCGCAGTCGGCGAGCCGGCGAACGAGTGATGAGCAGCGTGACGCGACTCCTCACGACGAAGCTCAAGCTACGAGTGAACAGCGAGAAGAGTGCGGTGGCTCGACCATGGGAACGGAAATTCCTGGGATTCAGCTTCACGAATCACAAGCCACCGAAGAGGCGCTTGGCGCCGAAAGCGGTGGTGCGGTTCAAGGAGCGAGTCCGGGAACTCACGCGCCGGACGCGGGGCATAAGCCTCGTCCGAATGGTCCATGACCTAGCGGAATATCTCCGCGGATGGATCGGCTACTTCGGACGATGCGAAACCCCGGAAGTGCTCGACCAAGCTGGAGAAATGGCTCCGACGTCGACTTCGGTCGATGGTCTGGAAGCAGTGGAAACGAGGAACCACGAGATATCGAGAGCTCCGCCAGCGCGGCATCGCTGCGCAGGACGCCGCGCAAACCGCGGGTAGCTCTGATGGTCCGTGGCACCTTGCGAACTCGCCGGCGCTGAAGCTCGCTCTGTCGAACGCTTACTTCGCCTCGCTCGGACTTCCCGAGCTCACGGCTCATGGTTAGTTCAACCCGCCGAACCGCCGGATGCGGACCCGCATGTCAGATATTCGAAGGATTCGCAGAGGAAGCCGGCGGAGCCGCAGGCACCGTCGTAGATGCGATCGCCGATCTTGGGCTTTACGACTTGGACGATGGCGCGAATGAGGGGGCGCGGGGTGTAATACTCGCCGCCGTTGCGCCCAGCGTTGCCCATGTTTTTGATTTTGGCTTCATAGAGATGGGACAGCTCGTGCTTTTCGGTCTGCGAGCGGAAGCGCAGTTCGTCGATGTGGTCGATGATCTCGCGCAGGTTGTAGCCGCTCTGGATCTTGTTCTTGATCTCACCGAAAATCTCACCGATTTTGTATTCGATGGTGTTCGGCCCGCTGGCGCGCTGCTTGAAACCTTGCAGGTAGGGAAAGAGCTTTTGATTCACGAAATCGCTGAGATCATCTCCGGTTTTGGCTTTGTTGTGGTCGATCGGAGCGCCAATCGGGAGATTGGCGTTCCCGGGGGCCTTTGGAGCTGCCCATTCTTCCCAGCGGTAGGGCTTGTCGAGGATGAAGGTGTACTTCTTGCGCTCGAGGGCGGCTTCATCGGCTTTGTCCTGCTCGAGGCCGTCGAGATATTTCAGGAAGAGCAGCCAGGAGGTCTGCTCGGTGTAGTCGAGTTCGGTGGTGCAGCCGGCCTCTTTGCGGAGGACGTCGTCAATGTTCTTGAAGGCTTGTTCAAACATGGTCTGTGATGAGGGAACGGATGACGGCATGGGCGGTGACGGGCATGTTATCGAAGGGTTGATTATAGCTGAGTTCGGACGCTAAAGGGGCGCTCAGCATGCGTGCAGCACCGACGACTTGGCTGTTCAGAAGGGGTGCTCCACGCGCCGCGAGGCAATGGATCAAGCACTCTCGGGTTTCGCGGTGATGAGGCTGGCGATGAAGCGCTGCATGCGGCGATAATGTGAACCCTTCCAGTAGATGCGATCGCAAGAAGGGCAGATCCAGAACTCTTCGAAATGCTGCTTCGTTCCCGGCTGAAGCCGATCGCTGATGAGTTCCTTGCGAACCGGCCGCAGCAAAACGTTGCAATGCACACAGCGCTGGAACGGCGCAATGGAATCCAACGAGTCAAAGCGTTGAAGGACTTCCGGAAGCTGGCGGCGGGGATCGGTGGCCCTTACATAATAGCCATGGGTCACGATGTTTCGTTTCAGCAGGCCGCGATCCCTGGTGAGGAGAATCCGTTTTTCGTTTGCGGAGATCCTGGCCAAATCCTCATCCACAGAATCGCTGCGATAAACGGTGTCGAAGCCCACCATCCGCAGATAGGCGGCTAGCCGGCCGAGGTGGTTATCCGCAACAAATCGCAACTCCCGCAGCGGCTGGGGGCGCAGCCGGATGAGAGGCGATAGATCGAGGGCATCCCACTCCGGGTAGACGCTGATTCTGTCCCCGTCCTGTACCTGGTAGGAAAAATCCACCGATTCGCCATTGGCCAGGATGAGTTCAACCTCGGTATGCGGCACGCCGAGGGCTTCGATCATGTCTTTGACGGATCCGCTCACCTCGAAGGCATAGGATGTGGTCTGTCCTTTCGTCTCCGGCGGGAGAAAGTCGTTCAAAGATCCATAGAAGCGGACGCCGGCTTGCTTCATGGCACTGGACACCACACATAAAAAAGAAACGGTTGATGGAGCGCAGGAACCGAATGGGAGTCAAGAGGGAAGGCGTGGCACAGGGGAGGGAAGGCGTACGCCGGGCAACACTTTCTCTCAGGGGTTCGGCGCGTCTTCCTCATGGAGAGGATTGCTGGATTCGTGCTGTTCCCGACATTCAAAGCACACAGAAGCCTGGCACCAAGTGCAGGTCTCGATGTGATCGTTGCAGAAGTACCGGGAGCACTCGGAGCATTGTTTCTGCGCTTGATGCGAACAGCCTTTGATCGAGCACTGCATGGTGGCAATGCTACATCCGCAATCGAGAGATAGTCCATGGAAAAATCGGCGGGCCACTCGTCCAGGGAAAAATGGCCGGGAGCCAGGGGCAAGAATGTTTCCAAAGTGACAAGGGAAAGTGTTATTGAGATGAGTACAGGGTGTGGCGCGAGGCTTGTGTAGCGGAGAAGGGGAAATTAGTGTAGACAGTGGGGAATCCACCGACAGAATGCACAGAGAGAGTGTTGAAGCGGCCGCGAGCAAAGAAGAAGCGGATGAAAACGGCATTGCAGAAAGCGGTGTTGGAGAAGTGGCGGAAAGAAGCGTAAGGAGGGGCAGGATCCTGCGCCGAGAAAGATGAATCCAGAGAAAACAGGCGGAGCGCGGGCGTTTGTCCGCAGCTTGAACATTCTGCTGAAATTCGCGCGGCTGTATGAGTTTGGACACGTGCGGACGGCGGCGCAGTTTGACACGGCGTGGACAGAACTGCGCAACGCGCTGGATGAGAGCGGCGGGAGCGGTGTGCTGCTGGGCGCTTCGGGGACGCAGATTTTGTTGGATGGCGTGCCGCTGGGATCGGCGGCGGGCGAAAAAAGTTTTGCGCAACTGCTGATTACCTCAGGAATCGCGAGCATTCATTTCTCACCGACGCTGACGCAGCCGCAGTTTGCGCGGTTTGTGCGTGCGTTTCCGAGCGGGAACGCCAAGCCGTCGTCGCTGGCGGAACAATTGAAGAGCGCGCTGGCGGGAGAGACGAGCATCAAGGTGAACGAGATCCGCTACGTGGCGGAAGACTCGTCGGTGGCGGGGATCAAGATGGCCGCGCAGTTGACGGCAAAAGTGCTGGGGGCGCAGGGCGACAAGTTCAAGGATTTCTTCGAAGATCCCAACAAGATGCTGCAGATGATCTTGGCGGCGGAGAGTTCGCGAGGCGGCGGCGGTGGCGGAGGAATGGGCTCGGGGGGACCGGGTGGACCGGGGCATGGACCCGGCGGTAGCGGACCGGGATTTGGATTAGGCGGCGGCGGAACCGGCGGGGGCGGTGGCACCGGCGGTGGGGGAACGGGAAGCGGCGGGGCCGGAGGGTCTGGTTCGGGCGGCGCCGGTTTGTGGGAGTCTGGAGGAGCGTCCGGCGGAGGCGAAGGCGGTGGGGGCGGGACCGGAGGAGGAACAGGGACCGGCGTCGGCGGAGGCGGCGGGGGTGGTGGTGTCGGTGGACCCGGTGGGGGTGGCGGAACGGGTGGCAGCGGAACCGGGGGCGGGGCTGGCGGCGGGACCGAAGGTGCGACGCCCGGGAAATGGATGACGGCGTCGGCGTTGTTGAGAGGCGGGACTGCCGGTGGAATGGGTGGAGTTCCTGGGATGGGCGGAGGAGCCGGAGGCGGGGGATTCTCAGTTGAGGAAGAAGACGTCCGTTCGATGCTGGGATTGTTCGCGCAGCTGGGGAAATCCCGCAAGGACTCTGAGAACCGGATGGACGTACCGACGTTTCAATCGCGCTTAAGCGCGATGCCGGTGCGGGCTCAGTACACGCTGCAGCAGGCGCTGGCGGGACTCGCGGCGCAGGCGCCGGACGCGAAGCCGGACAAGCCGATGCTGCTGAAACTGGCGGAGCACGTGGCGATCCGGTTTGCGCTGGACAGCTACGAAAAAGGCGAACTGCGGGTGAACGCGGTCAAGCAGTTGCTTGATCGCATGAATACGGAAATTGAAGCACTGCGAAAAATTCTCTCGACGCAAGAAGAGATGATGGCGCAGGCGGGGCTTTCGGTGCAGTCGTACACGGAATTGCTGGACCAGGAATTCTGGGAGCAGGTGCCGGAAGAGAACAAGAAGGAAGTGCTGACTTCGGACGAAGCGTGGTGCGTGCCGCCGCGGAACGTGCGGGCGTTCCTCGAGGACATGCTGCGGCGCGGAGAACTCAAGACAGTCAACGAAATTCTGATGAAGTATGCGTCGTGCGTGGGACTCGAGGCCCCGGAAGCCAGGCGCACGACGGCCATCGGATTGTCGGATTTGGGCGAATTGTACGGCAGCGGCGACGGAAGCGCGTTGATGGAAGCGATTCGCCGGCTGGGAAATCAGCTGGCGGTGGAGCGCGAGCCGGAGCTGCAGACGCTGGTCAGCGCGGCGTTCGTGCGGTTGAGCCAGGAAGCGGCAAGCAAGCGCTGCTACCCGGCGATGCAGCAGGCGCTGGCGTCGCTGGAAAGCGTGGAGGCGCAGCGGCCGGGCTCGACGCAGAGCCTGCGGCCGCGCATCGGAGCGGAAGAACGGCTGCCGGAATTCATCGAAGAAGCGATGCGCAGCGGGCACATTGCGGACGGGATGATGGACATCCTGGGGCTGATGCCCAAGGCCACGCTGCATTACGTGACGAGCCGCTTCGGGCAGTGCGGATTCCGCGAAGATTGCGAACTGCTTACGATCATCGTGCGCAACCTGGGCGAGGATGCCACGCAGCGGTTGATCGAGACTTTGCAAACGGCGCCCGCGGGCGAAGCCGCAGAAACCATCGGGCTACTGAGCCTGCTATCGCCTGAAAGCGTGGAAAAGATTCTGCCCGCGCGGCTTTCCCAGTGGCCGCGTTCATCGCACGACCGGACGATCCGGCAGCTATCAACCGCGCCGCCGGAGCAGCGCTCGCGGCTGCTGACGGCGCTGTACGATTCGCTGGATAGCTTGATTCGGCCGCTGGCCATCGATGAGATGGGGATGAGCGGGGAGCCGGACTGCATAGCGAAATTGATCGGATTGGTGCAGGACGACGAGATACCCGGATTTACGAGAGTCAAGGCGGTCGAGGCGCTGGGGCGCTTGCGCGCCTCGGGCGCTAGCGCGCTCTTGCAGCACATCCTGGACACGCGGCAAGTGTGGCGCTGGGTGTATCCGAATGAATTGAGGATCGCGGCGGCGCAGGCGCTGCTGCGAGCCGATGCGGCGGTGGGGATGGAAAAGGTGGCCGCGAGCGGGATCGACCGGAAGGAATTGACGCTTGAGCCGACGGATCCCGAGCCGAATGCCTCGGTGATCCGGCAGAGGCGATACGCGCGAGTGAAGCTTTCGCGCAACCTGATTGCGGTGACCACCAACCTGCGGGAAAACTTCAAACTGTCCATTCCGGAGATGAACCTGGGCGGCGGGATCGGGTCCGGGGAACGCCATCTGGCGCCGGGGTCGCTCCTGACGCTGAAGTTTTCGCTCGGGGTGAGAAGTATCCGGGCGCAGGCGATCGTGCGCGGAGCGCGGCCGCAAGCGATGGCTTTCGAATTCGTGGAAATGGACTTGGAAGATCGCTTCCGGCTGCGGAAACTACTGCTAGAGCTGGGTGGCCTCCCAATCATTGCGCAGGTCACCAACCGCACGCGCCGCCGCGGGCGCATGGCAATGACCAAAGGCTAGATCTGGCGAGTTCGAATTTCGCGAGATACGCCTCTTTCCCACCTGTCCTCTCCAGTGGCACTCCCGTACGTGCGGTCAGGTTGCGGCCCCGTCCCAATGGTGGCTTGACCGCCGGGACACATGGGACTGCTGTACCATTGCGACGGACAGCGCCTGACCCTACGGTACTAGTGAGAGAGTCCTAGTTCGGGACAGAAGGCGGGAATGAAAGCAGATCCAAAAGCAGCGGCTGGACGCGCCTTCGTAAGAAGCCTGAACATCCTTCTGAAGTTTGCCCGCCTGTACGGCTACGAACACGCCCGCACCACGGAACAACTGCAAATTGCCTGGCAGGAGCTGCGCACGGCCATTCCCGTGGGGTCGGAGGGAGGGCTGCTGCTGGGAGCAACGGGCTCGCAGCTGCTGCTGGATGGCGTACCGCTTGAGGGTTCACCGGCAGAAAAACAATTTGCGCAACTGCTTTCCGCGGCGGGATTGTCCAGCGTGCAGTTTTTTGCGTCGGTGACGGATGAAGAGTTGGGCCGCTTGGCGCGCGCGTTTCCCACCGGAAAAGCCAAGCCGGCCGAGCTGGCACAGCAATTGAAATCCACACTCGCCGGCGCGCAGGGCATCCGCATCAATGAGACTTGTTTCGTGGCCACGGATTCGCGCTTGAAAGAAGCGAGCATGGCGGCGCAGATCGCGGCGGCATCACTCGGCAATGAAAAAGACGAGTTCAAAAAGTGGCTGAACGACCCGCAAAAGCTGCTCGAATTGATCGCCGCGGCGCAGGGCTCAAAGGGCGGGGGTGTCCCCGGACCGGGACCAGGCGGACCGGTGCCTGCGGGAGCAGTCGCAAGTGGAAGTGGTTCCGGCGCGGCCGGCGGAACGGGAGACGGGAAATTGGGCATTGGCAGCGGCCCTGGCGCAGGCGCACCTGCTGGGAGCGGCCCAGGCAGCGGACCCGGTGGAAGTGGCGCGGTTGGTGGCGGAACGGGTTTTGGAAGTGGACCGGGCGGCGGGGGTGCGCCCGGCATTGGAGGAGGGACGGCTGCTGGAGCGTTCCCCGGAGGCGGGACCCGGGGTGGCTCTGTTTCCGGCGTGGTGGCTGGCCTCACGGGCGGCGGTGTCGGAGGTTTGGTCGGCGGGAGCGGCCCGGGAAGTGGGAGCGGCGGGCATGGAGAGCCGACGGAAGAGGAAATCTACGGCATACTCAGCGCGCTGACAAGTTTTGGAAACATCGGGACGGGGCAGGGAGGAATTGCCGCCGCGGGGGCATTCCAGGAAAAGATGTCGGAGTTGCCCGGAAGCGCGCAAGATACGCTGAAGCAGGCGCTGGCGAGCCTGGCGGCGCAGGCGCCAAACGCCAAGCCGGATGAATCAGTGATCGTGCAGCTTGCCGAACACCTGGCGATACGCTTCGCTCTGGAGCGATTCGAACGCGGCGAAGTGAAGGTGAACGCGGTGCGGCAGATGCTGGACCGCATGAACCAGGAGATTGACAACCTGCGGAAGATTCTCGGGGCTCACGAAGACAAGATGAGCGAAGCGGGAATGCTCGTCGAAACTCATCGCGAAATTCTAGACCGGCAGTTCTGGGCGGCGGTGCCGGAAAGCGGCAAGCGCGCCGTGTTGCTCTCTCACGAAGCGTGGTGCATTCCGCCGCGCAACGTGCAGTCTTACGTGGGCGAACTGATCGAACAAGGGAACATCGCCGAAGCCATCAGCATTCTGCAGAATTATGCGGCTTGCGCGGAAAGCGAAGAGACGGATGCCCGGAAGAAAACGGCGGTGGGGCTCTCCGAGATGGCCGAGCTGTACGCGAAAGCCGACCCGAAACTGCTTGGCGAAGCGCTGCGGCACCTCGGTCTGCGGCTCAGCGTGGAGCAAGACTCGGAAGTGCAAGGACTGGTGAGCGCGGCATTCGTGCGATTTAGCCAGGAGGCAGCCAGCAGCCGGTATTTCCCGGCGATGGAGCAGGCGCTCGATCTCATCAGCGGGGTGGAATCACAGCGGCCGGGAATCGCGCGCAGCCTGCGCGGGAAGATGGGAATCGAAGAACGCGTGCCGGATTTCGTGGATGAGGCGCTGAAGGCCCGGCACGTCGCGGCAGGGCTGACGAACGTTCTGAAGCTGCTGCCGCAAACGACGATGGAGCAGCTCGCGGCGCGCTTCAACCGCTGCAGTTTGCGGGATGATTCCGAGCACGTGGCGAATCTGGCGGCCGATCTGGGCGAGGAAGCCGTGCAATATCTGCGGAGCACGGTGCGCGGCGGGCCGATCGCGGAAGCCGCGGAAATGATCGGGTTGTTGGGCCGGCTGGATCCGCAGGCGGTGATGGTATTCCTGCCCGGGAGGATGAAGGACTTTCCGCGGACTTCGCAGGACCGCATTGTGCGGCAGATTTCCGCGAGCGGCGCGACGCGGCGATGCCACATCCTTTTGGAACTGCTCGATCATGTTGATCCGCTGGTGATGCCGATGGTCATCGACGAGATCGGCGTGACCGCGGATCGCGAGGCGCTCGGCAAACTGCTGAACATCGCCGATGGCGATCTGCCTCCGGGCGGGGCACCGTATCTGCGCGTGAAAGCCATCGAGGCGCTAGGGAGAATCCATGCCCCGGAATCGGTCAGCACTCTGAAGCGCATCGTCGAGTTCAGGAAAATGTTTGGCTGGGTCCACCCTCAGGAATTGCGCATCGCCGCGCTGCAGGCACTGGAGAAGCTGGAGCCGGAGTGGGCACGAGATTTCTTGCCGAAGAGCGGAATCGAGATGGACGACCTGGTGCTCGCACCGCTGGAGATCCCCGTCACGTCGAAATTTGTGAGGCAGCGGCGGCACACGCGCGTGCGGCTGCAGAAGCCAGTGAAGGCGGTGAGTGTCAACCTCAAGGAGAGCTGCTCGATGGAGATCAAGACCGCCAGCTTGAGCGGCGGCGTCGCGACCATCAGCCGGCACCTGGCGCCCGGGACGCATGTGCAATTGAAGCTGCAGATCGGCATGAGAAACCTGCAGGCCACGGCGCTGATGCGCGATTATCGCGCGCAGGACATGGCCTTCGAAATCGTGGATATGAACCTCGAGGAGCGCGGCAAGTACCGCCGGCTCCTCGCGGGAAGCCTTCCCTACGGCGCGGTTTCGGCCGAGCCCGACGTCACCGCGGTGCCCGCCGGCGCCGCTGGCTCCAAATAACGCTCTAATTGCACGCACTTTCCATCCGGCCAGGGCCCATGTTGTGTTTCTTGGCGATGGCGCATCCAACCAGTTAGAATAGGATGTTTGGACATGCAGCATTGCGGCAGCCTGTAAAAGCACGCATACGGCAGACCGTCAGGAGACGGAAAACCCTTTCATGGATTTAGCCAAGTTCATCGACAAAATCGTCGCGCGATTTATCGGCACGAAGCACGAACGCGACATCAAGAAATTACAGCCGGTCATCGCGGCCATCAACGCGCGCGAAGCGGAAGTGAAGTCGCTGAGTGACGAAGACCTCCAGACGCGTTTCGCGGAGCTCCGCGCCCAGGTGCAGGAGCAACTGAAGGACGCCGATTCCACCGAATCTACTTTTCGCGCGCTGATGCAGAAGGCTCTGGAACCGGCGATCGTGCCGGCCTTCGCGCTGGTACGCGAAGCGGGCCGCCGCTTCCTGAACATGCGGCACTTCGATGTGCAGCTCATCGGCGGCATCGTCCTGCACGAAGGCAAAATCGCGGAAATGAAGACGGGCGAAGGCAAAACGCTCGTCGCCACGCTGCCCGCGGTGCTGAATGCGCTCGCGGGGAGCGGCGTGCACATCGTCACCGTCAACGATTACCTGGCGCGGCGCGACGCGGAGTGGATGAGCCCGCTCTATCGCGCACTCGGACTGAGCGTCGGCGTGATCGTGCACGATCTCGATGACGAGCAACGCCGCGCGGCGTACGGCGCGGACATTACCTACGGCACGAACAACGAATTCGGGTTCGACTACCTGCGCGACAATATGAAGTATGACCTCGCGCAGTGCGTTCAGCGCGGGCATCACTTTGCCATCGTCGACGAAGTGGACTCGATTTTGATCGACGAAGCGCGCACGCCGCTGATTATTTCCGGTCCGTCGGAAGAGTCCACCGACAAATACGCCAAGATCGACAAGATCATTCCCAAGCTGATTCAGGACATTGATTACACGCTCGACGAAAAGCACCGCACGGCGACGCTGACCGAGGAAGGCGTCAGCAAGTGCGAGCGCCTGCTGAGCCTCGGCAATTTGTACGACCCCGCGCACATGGAGACGATTCATCACGTTTATCAGGCTCTGCGCGCGCACACCTTGTACAAGAATGACGTCGATTACGTGGTGAAAGACGGCGAAGTCATCATCGTTGATGAATTCACCGGACGCCAGATGCCGGGCCGCCGCTGGTCCGACGGTTTGCACCAGGCGGTGGAGGCCAAGGAAGGCGTGAAGATCGAGCGCGAGAATCAGACGCTCGCGACCATTACTTTCCAGAATTACTTCCGCATGTACAAGAAACTCTCCGGTATGACCGGCACGGCGGAGACCGAGGCGGCGGAGTTCGGCAAGATTTACAACCTGGATGTAACCGTCATCCCCACGAACCGCCACCTGATCCGCATCGAATCGCCGGACGTCGTCTACCGCACGGAGAAGGAAAAATTCGAAGCGGTGGTGAACGGCATCCTGCAGGAAGACAATTCGCTGGCGAACGGCATCCGCCAATATTACGAGCGCGGTCAACCCGTGCTGGTCGGCACGATTTCCATCGAAAAATCAGAAAAGATCGCGGAACTGCTGAAGAAGACGGGCATCCCGCACCAGGTGTTGAACGCCAAGCAGCACGAGCGCGAATCGCGGGTCGTGGCGCAGGCGGGCCGCAAAGGCGCGGTCACCGTGGCGACCAACATGGCCGGCCGCGGCACGGACATTTTGCTTGGCGGCAATCCCGAATCTTTGACTCGCGAGCACTTCCTGAAGAACAAGCTGGCCATGCCCTATGCGGCGGCGCCTGCGGTCATCGGCGCGGATCCTGCCGGTGGGAACGGAACGCAGCCCGCGGTGCAGATGGTTTTGTTCCAGCACGAAGGCAAGATTTTTCAAGTGCCCGCCGACCAGTGGAAGCCGGTGTACGAGCAGTTCGCGCAGCAGTGCAAGGCGGAGCACGATGAAGTTGTCGCGCTCGGGGGACTTCATATTCTCGGCACGGAGCGCCACGAAGCACGGCGCATTGACAATCAATTACGCGGCCGCGCGGGGCGCCAGGGCGACCCGGGATCGTCGCGTTTCTTCCTATCGCTCGAAGACGACCTGATGCGCATCTTCGGCGGCGAGCGCGTCAAAGCGCTGATGTTCCGCCTGGGAATGACCGAAGGCGTGCCCATCGAATCCAAGCTCATCTCGCGCCGCATCGAAAACGCGCAGAAAACCGTCGAAGCGCAGAACTTTGACGCGCGCAAACACCTGCTCGAATACGACGACGTGATGAACAAGCAGCGCGAGACGATCTACGCGATCCGCCGCTCAGCGCTCGAAGGCAAGGACCAGCGCGATTATGTTCTGGGCATCGCCGAAGACGTCGTGCGCGAACTTGTCGAGACGTTCTGCCCGCGCGAGCAGCATCCCGATCAATGGAACACCACGCAATTCCTCGCGGAATCGAACGCGCAGTTCGGCGTGGACATGAAGGCTGCGGGCGCGGACCCGGCCACGCTGAGCCACGAGCAGCTTGCGGACGCCGCCGCCGAAGCCGTTAACAAGCGCTACGAGGAAAAAGAAAAGCAATTCGGCGCGGACCTGATGCGCTGGCTGGAGCGGCGCATCATCCTCGACGTGGTCGATTCGCAGTGGAAGGACCACCTGCTTTCGCTGGACCACTTGAAAGAAGGCATCGGGCTGCGCGGTTATGCGCAGAAAGACCCGATTGTCGAATTCAAAAAAGAGGCCTTCATCTTGTTTGAAGACATGATGACGCGCGTCGATAACGAAACGATCCGCTATCTCTACCACATCCAGGTTCAGGCGGGCGAGCAGCCGCCGGAGGCGCGACAGCCGCGTCCGGAGCCGCCGCGCCCGCGCGCCGATGCCGTTGCTGCCAGCGCCGCGGCCGCGCGAGCGAGCGAGCCGCAGCATTTGCCTGCCGTCGCGCGGGAAATCGAGCGCCGCCAGCAGCGCCAGCAAAAAGATTTGCAGTATCAGACCGGCCCCGCGCAGGCCGAAGCGCCCAAGCCCGTGCGCGCGGGCGCAAAGGTCGGCCGGAACGATCCTTGCCCTTGCGGTTCCGGCAAGAAGTACAAGAAATGCCACGGCGCTAACGCATGATTTTTTGCGGCCTTGAGTATCGCCGCGGTCTCTAAATCCGTCATCCCGAGCGAAGCGAGAAATCTCTCTTCGTATCGAGCAGGAGAGAAACGGTAATGCCTCCAGCACCACAGCAAATGCCCGAACGCCAGGCGATTCCCGGCGTAAAAAATCTCGTCGCGGTCGCCAGCGGCAAAGGCGGCGTCGGCAAAACCACCGTCGCGGTCAATCTCGCGCTGGCGCTGGTGAAGCTTGGCCACAAAGTCGGCTTGCTCGATGCCGACGTCTACGGCCCCAACGTGCCCATCATGCTTGGCACCACGCAGGAACCGCAGGCCACGATGGACAAGCGCATCATTCCCGTTCAATCGCAGGGCCTGAAGATGATTTCCATGGGCCTGCTGAATCCCGGCGACAAGCCCATGATCTGGCGCGGGCCGATGTTGCACAGCGTGATTACGCAGTTCTTGCGCAGCGTGGAATGGGGCGAGCTCGATTTTTTAATCATTGATCTGCCGCCGGGCACGGGAGACGTGCAGTTGACGCTGATTCAGACTGTCGCGGTGACGGGAGCGGTGGTGGTGACGACGCCTTCGACGGTCGCGCTGGCCGACGTGCGCAAAGCCATCGAAATGTTCCGCCAGGTGAATGTCGAAGTGCTCGGCGTGGTCGAGAACATGAGCACGTTCGCGTGCCCGCACTGCGGCAAGGCGATTGACATCTTTGGGCATGGCGAAGGCGCAAAAACCGCGCAGGCCTATGGAGTGCCCGTGCTCGGTGAAATTGAAATCGATCCGCGCATCCGCGTCGGGGGCGACACCGGCAAGCCTGTGGCGTCGCTCGGCGAAGCGGGCGCTGGCGCAAAGAGCCTCTACAACCTCGCACGCGCCGTCGTCAATCGCCTTGCCGAAGTCGGCGCCACCTCGAGCGGCCCCTCGGTCCAAATCGACTGAAGCCTCACGGGTTTTTTCTTTTGTCCGGCTTGGATAGCGCTTCGATCTTAGCGCGCAGACAGTTGGGGCAAAGGCATCCCTTGGCATCGGGCGGCATGGGGACATGCGGCAATTCCGCGCACCAGCAGCCGCCTTCCGGCTGACAAGTCATCACAGCGCCGCACTCTGCGCAGCGGGTCTCCACCAAGCGATGATGGCGGAGTTGTCGCGCGCTGTCCAGAGTTGCAATCGAATCGGTCGCTCGCGCTTCCTTGTCAGTAGGGTGAGCCGGATGCTATCTTGACGTGATTCGTATACGCCGAATCTTCTGTAGGGGCGCGATATATCGTGCCCCTGCAATGAGATACGGCCCGCTTTTCGGTTTGAGCAGGACGAGCAAAAAGGGTGAAACGGCGGAATTCATTTGAATAGAGAACCCGACATCCGGCCCTATCGCGGCAAGCGCCCGCAAATCGCCGCTTCCGCTTACATTGATCCCGCCGCCGTCATCATCGGCGACGTGGTCATTGGCGAGGATGCGAGCGTCTGGCCGTGCGTGGTGATTCGCGGCGACGTGCACTACATCCGCATCGGCGCGCGCACCAACATTCAGGACGGCTCGATCTGCCACGTCATGCGCGGCGAGTATCCGCTGATTCTTGGCGATGACGTCACCATCGGCCATTCCGTAACGCTGCACGGCTGCACCATCGAGTCGCGCTGCCTCATTGGCATGGGAGCGGTCATCCTGAACGGCGTGGTCGTCGGCAGCGGCAGCATCGTCGCGGCGGGAACTCTGCTTCCCGAGCGCACGGTGATCCCTCCGGGCAGCCTGGTGATGGGCTCGCCGGGCAAAGTGAAGCGCATCTTGACGGCGATCGATCAGGCCGCGATCGACGCCTATTCGCAGCGCTACGTCGGCTACAAGAATATCTATCGCGAGGAACCCACCGAGTGAGCGAAGGCGCAGCCAAAAAAGAAGAACGGCGCAAATTCCAGGCCATCAAGGGCACGCGCGATTTGCTGCCGCCAGAGACTGTGCTATGGAATCGCGTCGAGCAAACCGCGCACGAAGTTTTCGCCACTTTCGGCTTCGGCGAAATTCGTCCTCCGATCTTTGAAGAGACTGAGCTCTTTGCACGTTCAATTGGTGCAGAAACCGATGTCGTTTCCAAAGAAATGTATACGTTTGCGACTGGCTACGACCCGCTTTCGATGGAAGATAGCGTGCCAGGTCGTACAGTCACTCTTCGGCCGGAAGCCACAGCCTCCGTCTGCCGCGCTTACATCGAGCATGGGATGCAGCAACTGCCACAGCCGGTGAAGCTGTATTACATAGGGCCGATGTTCCGGCGGGAGCGGCCGCAGAAGGGAAGATACCGGCAGTTTTATCAGATTGGAGCGGAGGTGCTGGGCGGGTCGGATGCCCCAGCAATCGATGCGGAAGTCATCGAGATGGTGATGGCGTTTTTCGAGCGGCTTGAGTTGCAGGGCGTGCAGCTCGACATCAACTCCATCGGCTGCCGCGAATGCCGCCCGAAATATGTCGAGTTGCTGCGCGCTGAATTACAAAAGGTAAAAGACAAGCTCGGCGCGGACAGTCAGCGGCGTATTGAAACCAATCCCTTGCGCGTGCTCGATTCGAAACTTGAACACGAGCAGCCCATTATCGAAAAACTTCCTCGCATCGCGGACCATCTCTGCGAAGCCTGCGCCGCGCACTACGCGGCGGTGAAGCGCCAGCTCGAACTGCGCGGCGTCATCTTCCGCGAGAACTGGCGGCTCGTGCGTGGACTCGACTACTACATGCGCACCACCTTTGAAATCACCGCCAAGGGCCTCGGCTCGCAAAATGCCGTCTGTGGCGGCGGGCGCTACGATGGCCTCGTGGAATTGCTCGGCGGGCCGCCGACCAAAGGTATCGGCTTTGCCATCGGCGAAGATCGCTTGATCCTATCGTTGCAGGAAAGCGGGAAAGCGCCCGCGCCGCAAGGCCGCGATGTCTACATCGCCTGGATGGGCGATCGAGCGCACGCCACCGCGATTCGCGCCGCCAAAGACTTGCGCAAGGCCGGCTTCCGCGTCGAGCTGCCCCCGGTCGAGCAAAAATTCGGCAAGGCCCTCGGCCACGCCGATAAACTCGGCTCGAAATACGCGCTGATTCTCGGCGATAATGAAGTGGCCAGCGGCGAATGGACGCTGAAAACTCTGGCCACCGGCGAGCAAGCCAAATTCACCGAGCCGGATTTGCTGGAACATTTGCGAAAGTCCTTGTAGTGGCGGGTCTTTAGACCCGTCTCGGATTTCGCTCAGGCCCACATCGCAATCGTTTCGAAAGGGAACATGACCGTGCTGGATTTTCTTGGCAACCTGAAACGCACACACTACTGCGGCGAACTCCGCGCCAGCGATGAAAATCGCGACGCCATCGTCATGGGCTGGGTCGCGCGCCGCCGCGACCTCGGCAACTTGCTCTTTCTCGATATCCGCGACCGCACCGGCATCGTTCAGGTGGTCTTTAACAAGGAAACGCAGCCCGCCGCCCACGCCAAAGCCGAGCAGGCGCGCGGCGAATTCGTCGTCGCCGTGGAAGGCAAAGTCATCAAGCGCCAGAAAGCCAATCCCGAGCTGGCCAGCGGCGAAATCGAGCTTGTCGCCACGAAGCTGCACATTCTGAACAACGCCAAGACGCCGCCTTTCCCGATCGAAGATGAGATCAACGCCGCCGAAGAGACGCGTCTGCGCTTCCGTTATCTCGACCTGCGCCGCTCCAAGCCGCACCGCAACCTTGCGCTGCGCCACAAGATCATCCTCGAAATCCGCAAGACCATGGACGAGATGGGCTTTCTCGAAATCGAAACGCCCATGCTCACGCGCTCGACGCCGGAAGGCGCGCGCGATTTTCTGGTGCCCAGCCGCATCCATCACGGGCAGTTCTACGCGCTGCCGCAATCGCCGCAGATTTTCAAGCAGATCCTGATGATCGCCGGGCTGGATAAATACTTTCAAATCGTCAAGTGTTTCCGCGATGAAGATTTGCGCGCTGACCGCCAGCTGGAATTCACGCAGCTCGACTTGGAGATGTCCTTCCCGCGCCAGGAAGATATTTTTCACGTCATCGAGCAGGTGATGGTGCGCGCCTGCGCCGTCGCGGGCATCAAGGCCGAAGCGCCGTTTCCGCACATGCTCTACAAGGACGTCATTCGCAAGTACGGCAGCGATAAGCCGGACCTGCGCTTCGGCATGGAGCTGCACGAAGTCACCGACTGTTTTACGGACGAAGCGAAACAGAAATTACAAATCGAAGGGAATGCCTTCGCGCTCGCGGCGCCGGGCGGGGCGGATTATTCCCGCAAGCAGCTCGATGAGTTGACCGAAAAGGCTAAATCCCTGGGCGCGCGGGGCGCGTACTTTGTAAAAGTAACGGCCGGTGTCACTTCCACTCTTGAAAAATTGATCGGCGCGGAAAACGTGAAAAAACTGGCGGAGGCCTGCGGGGCAAAACCCGGCGATCTTGTCGTTGCCGTTTCCGCCAAGGAACAGATCAAGGGCACAGAAGCCGCCGCGCTCATCGCCGGCCAACTGCGCCTGCACCTTGGCGAAGCGCTCGGCCTCATTGACAAAATGCAGTGGAAATTCTTGTGGATCACGGGATTTCCGCTCTTTGAATGGAGCGAAACGGACAAGACCTGGGTCAGCGCGCAGCATCCCTTCACCGGCATCGTGGATGAAGACCTCGAAAAACTCGAATCCGCGCCGTGGGAAGTCCGTTCGAAGGGCTACGACCTGGTTCTCAACGGAAACGAGCTCGGCTCCGGCAGCATTCGAATCCACCGCCAGGACATCCAGGAGCGTTTGTTCAAAGCGCTCGGCCTCAGCGAAGAACAACTGCGCCGCCGCTTCGGCTTCTTCCTCGACGCCCTGACCTACGGCACGCCGCCGCACGGCGGCATCGCGCTGGGCATCGACCGCGTGGTCATGCTCCTCGCTGGCGAAAAATCCATCCGCGAAGTGATCGCCTTCGCGAAAACCACCGCCGCCGTGGACTTGATGGCCGAATCTCCTTCGCCCGTCGACAAGGATCAGCTTGACCAGCTGGGGATCGCGCTAAAGGACTGATGAGCCGGATACGCATATTGCCGGAAGCGGTGGCGAATAAAATCGCCGCGGGCGAAGTTGTCGAACGGCCGGCATCAGTAGTGAAAGAGCTGCTCGAAAACGCGCTGGACGCCGGAGCGAGCACGATTCGGATCGAAGTCGAGCAGGGCGGCAAGCGCATGATCCGCGTGATCGACGATGGTCACGGGATGACCCATGACGACGCGCTGCTGGCATTCGAACGTCACGCCACGAGCAAGCTGCGCTCCGCCGACGATCTGCTCTCGATTGCGACACTGGGATTTCGCGGCGAAGCGCTGCCGACGATCGCCGCCGTATCGCGATTGTTGCTCGAAACGCGCGACGAATCCGAAGCGGAAGGCACGCGCGTCGAATTCGCCGGCGGCAAACTGGTCAACGTAAAGCCCGCGGGTTTGCCCGCCGGAACAACCGTTAGCGTCGCCGACATTTTTTACTGCGTTCCCGCGCGCCGGAAATTCCTCAAGTCCGATACCACGGAGCTGGGCCACATCGCTTCGTTGGTCACGCACTACGCGCTCGCGAATCCGGCGAAGCAATTCACTCTGACGACGCCGACGCAGGAAATTATCAACTGCCCGCCGGCTGAAAAACTTGCCGATCGCGTTTACCAGCTTTTTGGCCGCCAATCGCTTGAAGATCTCGTCGAAATTCCTTCAGCCAATGCGCCTTTTCGGGCGGCCATCACGGAACCGGAGCTGGAGGAGAACGAAGAGAAAGCCACACTCACGGTCAGCGGATTCACTTCGCGACCGGAAGTGCAGCGGCTGAACCGCAACGGCATTTACATTTTCGTGAACCGGCGGCTGGTGCGCGACCGGCTGATTCTGCATGCCATTCACGAAGCCTATCGCAACATCCTGCCGTCGGCGGTTTTTCCCGCGACGCTGCTTTTTCTCGAAATGCCGTACGACGAAGTGGACGTCAACGTGCATCCCGCAAAAATCGAAGTGCGCTTCCGGCGCTCGCAATTTGTCCACGATTTCACGCGCGATGCGATTCGCCAGACGCTCATGGGCGCGCGGCCCATCGCAAGTTTTGCCGCCGCGGCAACCGCCGCGCCGCAGTCGGCAAGCTCCGGCAATGGTACGTTTTCTGGTGGCAACACGTCCGCGTCCGTGGAATCCGGGGTGCCGCGCGCGGTGATTCCACCGATGGAAGAGATTGGCGTAGGCTCTGGCGTCGGCTCGGACGGCGGATTCGATTTGAGTAGTGCGCCCATGCAGCCGATGGAGCAGCGGATTCCGTTCACATCGGGAACCGGTTTTGGCGCCGCAATTGTTCCAGCTCCGATTTCGACCGCTGGAAATTGGGCCGCGAATCTGGCGGCGCCGAGCGCGGACGCTCCCGCAAGCCTGCCGCGCCCGGAACAAATAGCCGACCTGAAGCCGCTGGGCCAGGTCAGCGCGAGTTTCATTGTCGCGGTGAACGGGGAAGGTCTGTGGCTCGTGGATCAGCACGTGGCGCACGAACGCGTGCTTTTTGAACAGCATCTGGAAGCGCGCCGCGCCGGAAAAGTGGAAGCGCAGCGCATGCTGATGCCGCTGGTGATTGAATTGTCGCCGCGACAGATCGTGACGTTCGAAAAAATAGCCGAAGAGCTCGCGGCCAACGGTTTCGAAGTCGAGCCGATGGGCCCGAAGAGCGTGGCGATCCAGGCGGTGCCCGCGGGCGTCGCGGCTCCGGATGCGGAAAAGCTGCTCATCGAAATTCTCGACGGCATCGAGCGCGAGAACGCGGCGATTTCGATCGACACCTTGCAGGCAAAAATCGCGGCTTCGACGGCCTGCCACGCGGCCATCAAAGTGAACATGCCGCTCGAGCATTCGAAAATGGAATGGCTGCTGGACGCGCTGGCTAAAACCGATTGCCCGATGAGCTGTCCGCATGGTCGGCCGGTGGTGCTGCGCTATTCCTTGAAAGAGATTGAGAAAGCTTTTCACCGAATTTGAAGAACGTGGTTTGTGGCTAGTGAGGGAGAAGGATGAGCGAAATGCAAAAAACGGCAGTGATCTTCGGGCTGGCGAACAAACGCAGCATCGCCTGGGCGATCGCGCAGAAACTGCACCAGGCCGGCTGGCGCCTGGCGATTACTTACCAGAACGAGCGGCTGGAGCAGGAAGCCAAGGACTTGATCGCCGATCTGCCGGGCGCTGCGGGCTTCATGTGCGACGTTTCGCAGGATGCTCAGATCGCGCAACTCTTCGAAACCTTGAAAGAAAGATTCGGCGTGCTTCACGGACTCGTGCATAGCGTGGCCTATGCGCCGGAAAGCGACCTGAAGGGCGAGTTCGTGAATACCACACGCGAAGGCTTCCGGATCGCGCACGACATCAGTGTGTATTCCCTGATAGCGGTCGCGCGCGGCGCGGCTCCGTTGATGACAGAGGGCGGCAGCATGGTGACCATGACTTACTACGGCGCGGAAAAAGTCGTGCCGAAGTATAACGTCATGGGCGTGGCCAAGGCCGCGCTGGAGGCGACGGTGCGGTATCTCGCCAATGATCTCGGACCGAAAGCGATCCGCGTGAATGCCATATCGGCGGGCCCGATCAAGACTTTGGCATCGCGGGGGATTTCCGGATTCATCGAAATGCTGAGGGTGCAGGCGGAACGCGCGCCTCTGAAGCGCAACGTCGACCCCGCGGAGGTTGGATCCACGGCCGCCTTCCTTCTCTCTGATGGCGGATCCGGCATCACCGGCGAAACGCTCTACGTCGATTGCGGCTCGAACATCATGGCGGTTTGAAGTAGCGCGGCTATTCTTGGGATTATGGATGCCCGCGCTTTTTCTACGATTGCGTCCGCGAAAAACGCACAGCCGGGAGTGGCTGCTCCACCGAAATGCCTAAACTAACCATCGCCATTGACGGCCCCGCCGGCTCGGGAAAAAGCAGCGTGGCGCGCCGCGTCGCCGCTTTGCTTGGCTATTTGTATCTCGACAGCGGAGCGATGTATCGCGCGGTGGCGCTGAAAGCCCTCGAAAAGAAAATCTCTTTCGGCGACGACAAAGAACTGGAAGCCCTGGCAAGAGACAGCCATATCGAACTAAAACCTCCCGCGCCGGAACAGGAATCAGCCGGGCTGAAAAACAGGGTGTTCCTCGATGGCCGTGAAGTTACCCAGAAAATTCGCATGGCTGAGGTGGCGCAGGCGGCGTCGAAACTGGCGGCGATTGCCGGAGTGCGCTTGGTGCTCGTTGCGGAACAGCAGCGCGCCGGCGCCGGCGGCGGCGTGGTCATGGAAGGGCGCGACATCGGCACCGTTGTTTTCCCCACTGCTGAACTTAAAATTTTTCTGGATGCCTCGCCGGACGTGCGCGCGGAACGCCGCTGGAAGGAACACCAGGAAAAAGGCGACAAATTCACCCTGGCCGAGGTGCTCGACGAAGTGCACGAACGCGACCGCCGCGACCGCGAACGCAAAGTCTCGCCGCTGGTGCGCGCAAAAGACGCCGTGCTGGTGGACAACACGGCGATGGGCATCGAAGAAACCGCGCGCCTGATCGTGATGCTCGCGAGCGAGCGCGAAAAGCTGGCGGCTGGCGAAACGGACAGCGCGATGAAGACGTCTCACCCCTAGCGAGAGAGCGGTCAGAGATCGATTGCCAGCGGCCGAACATCAAAATGGAGACTCGGATGAACTCGTCGGGAGACCGGCTGGAAAAAAAGTTGAAAGAAATTGTTGAAAAGTTAGAGAGGCAAAAGCGAGTCATCACGGCGAAGTCATCTGCCTATTTCTTGGCAACCATCCTGGGGACTTCTCTGATGTGGGCGGCCCCGGCGCGGGGCCAGAGTCAGGTCCAGCTGCCTGAGGGTCAAGGAAAGGAAATTGTAAAAAACGCTTGCGGCGTATGCCACAGCCTCGCGAATGTCACGAACGCAGGCCACAGCCGCGCGGAATGGGACACGGTGTTGCACATGATGGTGAACGTCGGGGCGGAGGTGCCGAAGGATCAGTTCGCAACCGTCCTGGATTATCTGGCGAAAAATTTTCCGGAAAAGCCGGCGCCCCCCGCGGTCCTGATTCCCGGAAGGGTGGAAGTTTCCATCAAGGAGTGGCAGGTACCGACGCCGGGTTCGCGGCCGCACGATCCGCTTTATGCGCCGGACGGTTCGGTTTGGTATTCGGGGCAGATGGCCAACGTTCTGGGACGGTTCGATCCCAAAACGCAGCAATTCAAGGAATATCCTTTGAAGTCGCCCATGTCCGGACCGCACGGTTTGGTGGCGGATAAGGACGGCAACATCTGGTTTACGGCAAATTTCAAGGGTTACATCGGGATGCTCGATCCGAAGACCGGCGGCGTGACGGAGTATCCGCTGCCGGATCCCAGGGCGCGCGATCCGCACACTCTGCTATTTGCGCCGAACGGGAATATTTATTTTACGGTGCAGAGCGGCAACATGGTGGGGCTGCTGAATCCGAAAACCGGCGAAGTCAAGCTCGTCACTTCGCCGACGCCGAAATCGAATCCTTACGGAATGGCTGTGGATTCTAAAGGTGTGCCGTTCTTTGTTGAATTTGGGAGCAACAAGGTGGCGAGGCTTGATCCGGACACCCTGGAAATTCATGAATACATTTTGTCGCATCAAGATTCGCGGCCGCGGCGCGTGGCCATCACGCCCGACGACGTGATCTGGTACTCGGATTTTTCGCGCGGCTATCTGGGACGGCTCGATCCGAAGACCGGCAAGGTCAGCGAATGGGCTTCCCCCGGCGGGCCGATGTCCAAACCCTACGGCATCACCGCGGTCGGAGACATCCTCTGGTACAGCGAGTCGAACACCAAGCCGAACACCATCGTGCGCTTTGATCCGAAGACGCAGAAATTTCAAACCTGGGTGATTCCGTCCGGCGGTGGAGTGGTGCGCAACATGGTGCACACGCCGGATGGCAATTTGTGGCTGGCATGCAGCGGAGTGAACGGGATCGCCTTTGTCGAAGTGAAGCATGCCGGAAAAGTGACTCCGGGGAATTGAAGCCGGCGCGGAATTCAAAGTAAGGACAATTCAACCGGCGCGGCCGCCCTGGAATCGTTCCGCAGGCTCAGGCCGGCGTGGACATGGAGCTGAGGAATTCCGCGTTGGACTTGGTTTTGGTCAAGCGGCTCAGCAAAAGTTCCATCGCTTCTACCGTCGAGAGCGGGCTCAAAACCTTGCGCAAGACCCAGACGCGGCTGAGTTCATCGGGCGGGAGGAGTAATTCGTCCTTGCGCGTGCCGGACCGCTGAATGTCGATCGCGGGAAACACGCGCTTGTCGGAGAGCCGCCGGTCCAGGTTGATTTCCATGTTGCCGGTGCCCTTGAACTCCTCGAAAATCACGTCATCCATGCGGCTGCCGGTATCCACGAGCGCGGTGGCGATGATGGTGAGCGAGCCGCCTTCTTCCACGTGGCGCGCGGCCGCAAAGAAGCGGCGCGGGCGCTGCAACGCATTGGCGTCAATACCGCCGGACAGCACTTTGCCCGAGGGCGGCGTCACGGCGTTGTAGGCTCGCGCCAGACGCGTGATGGAGTCGAGCAGCACAACCACCTCACGCTTGTGTTCCACAAGGCGCTTGGCTTTCTCCAGAACCATTTCCGCCACTTGGATGTGACGCTGCGGGCGGCTCGTCAAAGGTGGAGCTGATGACCTCGCCCTTGACGGTGCGCTGCATGTCCGTGACTTCTTCCGGCCGCTCGTCAATCAGTAGCACGATCAGCGCGACTTCGGGATGATTCGTGGTGACAGAGTTGGCGATCGACTGCAGCATCATGGTCTTGCCGGTGCGCGGCGGCGCGACGATCAATCCGCGCTGGCCCTTGCCGACGGGGCAGAGAAGATCCAGCACCCGGCCGGTCATGTTCTCCTTCGTCGTTTCCATCTTCAGGCGCCCCTGCGGATAAAGCGGCGTCAGGTTATCGAAGAAGATTTTGTTGCGCGCGACTTCGGGATCTTCGAAGTTCACGGCCTCGACTTTGATCAAAGCGAAATACCGCTCGCCATCCTTCGGCGGCCGCACTTGGCCGGAGACGGTGTCGCCGGTGCGCAGGTCGAATTTGCGGATTTGCGACGGGGAGACGTAGATGTCGTCCGGTCCCGGGAGGTAGTTGTATTCCGGCGCGCGGAGAAAGCCGAATCCGTCGGGGAGGCACTCGAGGACGCCTTCGGAGAAGATCAAGCCGTTCTTTTCGGTCTGCGCGCGGAGAATCTGGAAAATCAACTCCTGCTTGCGCATGCCGCTCGCTCCGGGAATGTTCAATTCCTTGGCGATTTTGGCCAGATCCGTGATGTTCTTTTCCTTCAACTCGGCGAGGCTAATGCTCATCTGATTGTTTCCTTCAACGTTTGTTTCTTTTGGCATATTTCCTTAACTTTTGATTGTGAAATTTGTCCCTGAGAATCCGGATTGTTCTTGAGGTGGCTCACCGCTCTGGTGGTTGGCCTCTTCGCGGTCACACAAAGCGAAGCGGTGAAAACCAGCCGAGATGGGCAAACCAGACTTTCTGCAACCGGTGACAGCGCCGGGTCCCAGCGAACTGGAGAGTCCCTCAAATCCGGCCTCGACGGGGTCGATGCCGGTTCGCGGGACGCGCTCGGCCCAACACTTCGCTGCTTAGTTGGTCAAACTCTTGTCTTTCTCGGCGCCGGTCGCGAATGGTTCCGCAACGGGTGCAACCGCGGCATGCTCGAGCGGCACGATCGGCCGTTCCAGCGCAATCTGCAGCACTTCATCCATGGTCTCTACAAAATGGATCGTGAGACTGGAGAGGATCTCCTGCGGGATTTCCGCTAGGTCCTTCTCATTGTCCTTCGGAAGCAGTACCGTACGCAAGCCCATTCGGTGGGCGGCCAGCAGTTTCTCCTTGACCCCGCCGATGGGCAGGACCTTGCCGCGCAGGGTGATTTCCCCGGTCATGGTGACATCGCGCCGCACCGGATTCCTCGTCAGCGCGCTGACGATGGACGTGCAGATCGTGATCCCGGCGGAAGGGCCGTCCTTGGGGATGGCGCCCTCGGGCACATGCACGTGAATGTCTATGTTGCGGTAGAAGTCCTTGGGCAGGCCCAGCAGATTCGAACGCGAGCGCACGTAGCTCATCGCCGCTTGCGCGGATTCCTGCATCACGTCCCCGAGCTTTCCGGTGAGCGTGAGCCGGCCTTTGCCTTCCATCAACGTGGCTTCCGTGGCCAGCACGGATCCGCCGACTTCGGTCCACGCCAGGCCGGTGGTCAGTCCGATTTCGTTTTGTTTCTCGAGCCAGTATTCGCGGTACTTCAGCACGCCCAGAAAATCGTTGGCGTTAGCCGGTGTGATTTCCACCGCCGAACTCGTTCCGTCGGTGACCACTTTGCGGGCCATCTTGCGCGCGATGTTCTGAATTTCGCGTTCCAGGCTGCGCACGCCCGCTTCGTGCGTGTAGTGCCGGATGATGTGGAGCAGCCCTTCGTCGGTCAACTTCAGATTCTTTTCGGTCAGGCCTGTCGCTTCCCGCGCGCGCTTCACCAGGAAGCGCTTGGCGATTTCCAGCTTCTCCTGCTCCGTGTAGCCCGGCAGCCGCAGGATTTCCATGCGGTCCTGGAGTGGCTGCGGAATCGTGTGCAGCACGTTGGCGGTGCACACAAACATCACTTTCGAAAGATCGAATTCGACGTCGAGATAATGATCGGTGAACGAGTGGTTGAGCTCCGGATCGAGCACTTCCATCAACGCGGCCGACGGATCGCCGCGGAAATCGGTGGACATCTTGTCCACTTCGTCGAGAACGAAGATCGGGTTCACCGTGCCGGCCTTTTTCATCATCTGGATGATCTGGCCGGGCAGAGCGCCGATATAGGTGCGGCGATGTCCGCGGATTTCGGCTTCATCGCGCACGCCGCCGAGCGAAACACGGACGAATTTCCTCCCCGTGGCATGTCCGATGGACATCGCCAGGGAGGTCTTGCCCACGCCCGGAGGCCCGACGAAACACAGGATCGAGCCCTTTGGATTCTTGACCAGCTGGCGGACGGCCAGGAACTCCAGGATGCGTTCCTTGACCTTCTCCAGTCCGTAATGCTCTTCGTTGAGAATCTTTTCCGCGGCCTTGATGTCGCGAATTTCCTTCGATTTCTTTTTCCAGGGCACCGCGAGCAGCCAGTCCAGATAATTGCGGCTGACGGTGGATTCCGCGGACATCGGCGGCATCAGCTCCAGGCGCTTCAGCTCCTGGATGGCCTTTTCGTGCACTTCCTTGGACATGCCGGCGGTGTCAATCTTCTTTTTCAGCTCGTCGATTTCGTTCTTTTCCCCGCGGCCGAGTTCTTTCTGGATGGCCTTGAGTTTTTCGTTTAGGTAGTACTCTTTTTGCGCGCGCTCCATCTGGCGCTTCACGCGGGTGTTGATGTTGCGGTCCACGTTCAGCTTTTCGAGTTCGATTTCGAGAATGTCGCCAATGCGGTTCAGCCGCTCGAGAGGATCGACGGTTTCCAGCAGATCCTGCTTCTCGTCAACCGGCAGCTGCAGGTTCGCCGCGATCGTGTCCGAGAGGCGCGCCGGATCGTCCACGCGCGCCGCGGCGATCATGGTGTCGTAATTCAGGCTTTGCGAAAGCTTGATGAACTGCTCGTAAAGGCCGGTGATCTTTTGGACGGTCTGGTCCACTTGCGGGGAAGGCTCGATGCGCGCGGCGAGCAGGCGGACCGTGGCGCGGAAGAAACCTTCTTCCGTGGCCACCGAAATGGCCCGGGCGCGTTCGACGCCCTCGACCAGCACCTTGATGTTGCCGTCGGGGAGCTTCACGCTCTGCACGATGTTCGCGAGCGTGCCCACGGCGTATATCTCCTCCGGCTTGGGGTCATCCACCGAAGCGTCATGCTGTGTGGACAGGAAAATCTTCTTGTCGCCGGCTAGCGCCTCTTCGAGCGCGCGCACGCTGGCTTCACGTCCGACGATAAACGGGGTCATCTGCTGCGGGAAGATGACCATGTCGCGCACCGGCATCATGGGCACGCGTTTCATTTCCTGTTTTTCGCGAGTGAACATTAAGGCCCCTGAACTGTACTTCCTGCGGCCGGAGAACTGCCGCATCCCCAAAGCGATGCCGAACCGGCTTATCCCGCCTTTTCGAGCAAGCTCCAATTGATTTCGCGGGTGCGCACCATGTCTGCGGTCACCACGAAGTCCCGCACCTTCCGCTGCATGGGAAGGTGGTACATCAGCTCCAGCATGAGGTCTTCGAGAATCATGCGCAAGCCGCGCGCGCCGACCTTGCGCTGAAGTGCTAACTCTGCGACCGTCTCCAGCGCGTCCTCGGTGAAGCGCAGGCGCACGTTTTCGAATTCGAACAGCCGCTGGTACTGCTTGAGCAGCGCGTTCTTCGGTTCCGTCAGAATTTTCACCAGCGCGCCCTGATCGAGGTCGTTCATGACGCCCGCGACCGGCAAACGGCCGACAAATTCAGGAATCAGTCCATACCGGATCAAATCGCCGGGCTGCACTTGTTCCAGCAGCTCCGTGTTGCGCCGCTGCGGCGTCGTGGGCGCCGCATCGGTGTGGAAACCGAGCGAGTGGCGGCCGGCGCGCTTCTCGATGATTTTTTCCAGGCCCACAAACGCTCCGCCGCAGATGAACAAAATGTTCGTCGTATCTACCGGCGTAAATTCCTGGTGCGGATGTTTGCGGCCGCCTTGCGGAGGCACATTGGCCACCGTGCCTTCGAGTATCTTCAGCAGCGCCTGCTGCACGCCCTCGCCGGAGACGTCGCGGGTGATCGACGGGTTTTCATCCTTCTTTGCGATCTTGTCTATCTCGTCGATATAAATGATCCCTTGCTGCGCCTTCTGGACATCGCCGTCGGCGGCCTGCAGGAGTTTCAGGATGATGTTCTCGACGTCTTCTCCGACGTAGCCCGCTTCCGTGAGCGTGGTCGCATCCACAATCGCGAACGGCACGTCCAGCATGCGCGAGAGCGTCTGCGCCAGCAGCGTCTTGCCCGTTCCTGTGGGGCCGATCAGGAGAATGTTCGATTTGCTAAGTTCGATCTCCCCCGGCTGCTTGTTCAGGAAAATCCGCTTGTAATGGTTGTACACCGCGACCGCGAGTTTTTTCTTCGTGCGGTCCTGCCCGATGACGTAGCCGTCCAGGAACCGCTTGATCTCCGGCGGGCGAGGAAGCTGCCGTGTCGGCGCGGCGGCCTGTTCACGCTTCTCGTCCTCCAGAATGGTCTGGCAAACGCCCACGCACTCGTTGCAGATATAGGCGCGCGGATAGTCCGAAGGCGAACTGATCAGCTTTTCCACCTGTTCCTGCGTTTTGTGGCAAAAGGAACAGCGCAACGGCTCGTCTGGATTGAATTTTTTCACTGGTGTGAAGGCCTCGTCTCCGCTGGGCTTCGACGGAGTCTCTAGACATCATTCTAGGCCGATTTTTCTCCTGAGCAAAAGAGAATGTCGAAAGGATGCTAACTTTTTGGAACCGGCGTTCTGCCCCTGCTTCAAACAGCAAAGCACTTCGCGGCGTGAAAATCTAGCGATGCTTGTAAATGATCTCGTCGATCATCCCGTATTCCTTGGCCTGCTCGGGATTCATGATGTAGTCGCGCTCGACGTCCTTTTCGATGCGATCGATCGGCTGGCCGGTGTGTTTCGCAAGAAGCTGATTGATCGTCGTGCGCATGCGCAGGATTTCCTTCGCGTGCAGATCTATGTCCGTGGCTTGGCCGCCGAGCCCGGACATCCACGGCTGGTGAATCAAAATGCGCGCATTGGGCAACGCGAAGCGCTTCTTGGGCGCGCCGCCGGCCAGCAACACGGCCGCAATCGAAGCGGCTTGCCCGATGCACGTGGTCACCACGTCCGGTTTCACGAACTGCATGGTGTCGTAAATCGCGAATCCCGCGGTGATCGAGCCGCCCGGGGAATTAATGTAGAGCTGAATATCTTTCTCCGGGTCTTCGGCCTGCAGGAACAGCATCTGCGCGGTGGCCAGGTTGGCGACGTGGTCGTCAATCGGCGTTCCGATGAAGATGATGTGCTCCTTCAGCAGCCGGGAATAAATATCGTAGGCGCGTTCGCCACGGCTGGTCTGTTCGACCACCATGGGTACGAGGGTTGTTGCGCGATAGTCCGGTTCGTCAAAATTTTTCATGGATATTGATGGCCGCTGGCACTCGGCCGGAGTATTTCACTTTGCATCCGTCGCGGCACTCGCCGCTGCGACGGTCTTGATCTTGGCGTTCTGCGCGAGCCAGTCGAGAGTTTTATCGCTGCGCAGCTTAGCTTTCATCCTATCGAGCGTGCCCTGCTTTGTCAAACGGGCGCGAATCGCTTCCGCGGATTCGCCCCCATGGCTGGCCATGTGTTCGAGTTCGTGCGCGAGCTCTTCTTCGGTCACGTCGATGTTTTCCGCGATCGCGATGTGATCGATGATCAGCTCGGCTTTCACGTCATCCTTGGCGCGCGCTTCCTGCCCCCGCCGCAGCGTCACCCAGTCTACGTTCACGGCGCGGGGATCGACCCCCTGTGCGGCCAGCGAGCGCACCACGCGTTCCAGGCGCACATCCATTTGGTGCTCGACGAGCGCTTCGGGCACGGGGAAATCGTGCAGCTTTACGATTTCCGCGAGAACCTTTTCATGCAGCAGTTCCTTGTGCTTGTGATCGCGCTGATGCTCCAGCCCTTCCCGCACCTTTTTGTCGAGTTCGTCGAGCGTCGCCGCGTCGCTGACGTCCTTGGCGAAATCGTCGTTCAATTCGGGCAGCTTTTTCGTCTTGATGCCCAGCACTTCGACCGCATAGTGGTACTTTTTCCCTGCGAGTTTCGGATCCGGATAGTCCGCGGGATATTCCACGTCAAAATTCTTGTGGTCGCCGGTGCTTGCGCCCTTCAGATTCGTGTTGAACGGCTCCATCGTTTCTTCCGCGCCGATGTGGCAGAGCACACTGTCGGCCTGCAAGGGGTCGCCTCCGCCGTCGGGCGTGCCGAGCAGTTTCACCTGGGCGAAATCTCCGTTTTCGATGGCGCGGCCTTCCGCCGGCGCGAACGTTGCGGCGCGCTCGCGCATCTCTTCGAAAGTTTTTGAGACGTCCTCGTCGGTGATGTCCATCGCGGGCATCTCGAACTCCAAGCTCTTGTAATTGCCGAGTTCGAATTCCGGCAGCACTTCAAAAACGGCTCGGAATTTCAGCGGCTGGCCTTCGGTGAAATCGAGCTTGTCCACCTGCGGCTGCGAAACCGGCGTCAGCTTTTGCTCGGCCACGGCCTTTTCGACGTGTTCAGGCACCAGCGATTGCAGCACTTCGCCCTTGATGTCATCCGCGAACTTCCGCCGGATCAGCGAAACGGGCGCTTTCCCGCGGCGGAATCCCGGAACGTTCGCGATGCGCGCGAACTCCTTCGCGACGCTTTCGATTTTTTTCGACACTTCTTCCGCGGGAATTTCCAGTTCCAGCTCCCGCCGGCAGCTCGCTTCGGCCATAAAACAGTCCTTTCCTCGGACAGCTATCCGTTCCGTGCAAAATCTTTCGCTGGTCTCGACGGCGCGCGCCGCAGTCTGCCATCACCAATAATAGGATTCCCTGTTACGCCACAGCCCTGGACAGCTTTCGGAAGAGGCCAGACAGGTGAGAGTTCACCCTGCAACTCGAATCCTTAGTATAGGCGAACCTTTCGCGGAGCGTCAATCGCACCGCCGGCCTGTTCCGGCGCGAAATCAAGTTTTTTTATCCACTTGCTCCATCCCCCGCTGGCCGGTTGAATTTGCGCACCATCCTCGCAAATCCGCAGAGACTCTCTTTGCCGCTTTGAGTAGGATGGATTCGAATCAGGCCAGCCAGCCGTTTCGGGTCCGATGCGCATCTGAATGCGTAAGATATTGCCGGGGAGGCGGAGCCCCTGAATATGAATCCTTTTTTCAATCGCAGCAGGAAGAAGCCCAATTCGCGATTCGCGAATTCAAAGAAGCCGCGCCGGATTTTGCTTCTTGCCGTCCTCGGCTTTCCGCTTTTGTTTTTTTCTCGCGAACGGCGAGCCGCCGCGCAAGCGCCGGCGGAAAAGACAACCGCGGCAACGGTGGTTGTTCGCGCGTGCCCGGCGGGTTTCGCGGATTCGAGACCGGCGCGCAAACCGAAACCAAAAGGGAAAGGCGCTGCGGCGCGTTCAAATGAACTTCCGCCGGCGTGCCTCGAAGCCAGCGCGTCGCCGCTGGACATTCAGGAATTTTTTCAGTCCTTCGTCCGAGCGCAGGGCTGGAACATCGGAGAAGAACAGGGCACCGAGGATTTGTGGACCTTTGCCCGCTACCTCGGCAAGGACGACCTCCTGCGCTTTGCGAAGGAGGGGTTGTTTGCCGGCCGCGTGAATTGGAGAGACGGGAGAGCGCTGGTGCAAGTGCGCACGGTGGAACTGGACGGCGGCTTCACAAGAGTGCTGGTTTCCGCGCGATTTGAGGGATACGGGGAGAGCGTCGACCAGTTTGCGCCGCCGAAAGACAGCTGGCAGCTGAATTCCAACGGTACACTCGAGAACAGCATGATTTCCGCGCTCCAGATGCATTTCAGGTCGCTGCGCTGATTTTGCGGCGCGAAGCGCGCTGCCGATTTCAGCGCTCGAATCGCATTCCAAATCGCGGCAGTAATCTGGCTGATCATCCTTCTTGTCGTTTCTTCCTACTTAATACTTAAAACTTATAACTGACTACTTTTTTTCAATTCGCGGCGGCCGGGCGATTCAGAGCCTGGTAAGGTCGGAGTAAAGCAGGCGATGGAAAAGATGCTCGCCCGCTTCGCGGCGCACGGAGAGGCGTCCCGCCACGTAAGCGCGTGAAGCGAGACCGCGCTGCACGGAGTCGCAAATGGCCATGTCCTCGTCCTGCACCTTTTCGCTGACGGGGATGCTCGCGCGATTGGCTTCAGCGCTTTCGTGCTGGTATCCGCGAAGTAGAAGTCGAAAATTACGGCGCATTTCTCGACGCCCAGCGGGACGACCAGATTCGTATCCATCACCCCTTCGTACAAGTTGATCATGAAATTCGGATAGAGCCAGAAATAATAGGCGCGGCCCCGGCGCGTCGCGGCGACTCCGCGGTCGGTCCTGGAACTCGAGGACAGCGGGCTCGACTGCAAACAGCGTGCTCGTTTTCGATGGTGTATTGGGTGTAGTCGAGCACGCTGTTCAATCCCTTGTGCGGGTGCGGCACGTGATAGCCGCCGTCCAGATAATTGTCGACGAAGACCTTCCAATTGCAGTTGAGCGTGTAGCTCTCCGCGGTAAAAAGACAACTTTTGTCAGTTGGAGCGGCGCGACCAACCCGCAACTGTCCCAGAAAAAGCCCGAGCGGCGGCGCATTTTCGTCGAGAGTGGCGAACACGAACTGTTCCCAGTCGTCCACCCGCACGGGAACCAGCCCGTTCTGCGAGCGGTCGAAATCGCAGACGCCTTGAAATTCGAGCATGCCTTTTAGAGCGCCATCGAGTCCATATTTCCAACCGTGATAGGGGCAGCGGAACTGTTTCGCCGAGCCTGCGCCTCGGTGGCGACCGCGGCGGCATGATGGCGGCAGACGTTGAAGAAGCCGCGCAGCACGCCGTCGGCTCCGCGGGCGACGACAATGGCTCGCCGGCGATTTCCGCGGTGAAGAAGTCGCCATTGTTGCGCACCTGGTCCACGCGGCCGACGGCCTGCCAGGTTTTTGCAAAAACGTGCTGCTGCTCCAGCTCCGCGAGCTGCGAATCGAAATACCACGGCGAAGGGATGGTCCAGGCGTGGTCGAGCGGGTCGTTGGGGTTGTATAGATTAAGGATGTCACGAACGTTGCGCTCCATGAATTGCTCCCGGATTTGTACTCCTCGCGAATGGCGCGCGGAGAGGCCGCCCACCTTTCATACTCTGAATCGCAATTGGAAAAAAGCGAAAAGCGAAAACCAACGGCAGCCGCCAGCTCGCAGGAAAGGAATCCCTCGTGGCTGCGCTCCCTTCGAGGCTCAGGGTAAACCTGTCGTAGCAGAGGGCAAGCGGGACAAATTGTTGCTCCCCGAGAGGATCCCGGCCAAGTCGCCGAGCAGGCTCCCGAGCAGGTCGGGGTGGGCGGGGCAGCTGGAATGCGGGGAAACGGGGATGGAGCGGGCGAGCGGCGAGTTTCAGAACGGGAAGAGACCCCATACACCCCCGTCTTTTTAGAAAGAGTGCGGAAGTCGTTCGAGACAAAGGGGTAAGGTTTCGCTCTTGGAGCAAAGAGCGTCGAGGAGCGCGAAGGAGAGAGGAGAGGCGGGAAAGAGAGGGGGTACACCCCCCATGAAAATGGATGGTTATCAAAAGAAAGGAGTTGCGGGAGGGGCATCGCGCAAGTGATTGAAAAGAAAAGTGGATGCACGACGGATTTTTGGCCGTTCCTAGCCGGGACAGGTCGAGGCAGACCGGGTAAAGGCCGTGTGCAGGGAGAGCGGCGGGAAGCAGGCGGCAAAAGGGCGTGGCGAAGAATGGAGATTTCAGGTAACACGGGAGAGGATAGCACGGCGGTAAGGATCGGTTAAGTGATAAGCAGGGAACGGGAAGAATTGAGGATTGGACGGTCGCGGAGGCAGGATGAACGGTGCTGGAAAGCATTGCGGGGAAGAAGTGTCTCTAGACAATGCCTTCGCTCTTATCGACGGCCACCTGCCACATTTCTTGCAAGCCATTGCGAATGTACTTTGCGTAACAGAGTACTTGACATAAAGAAGCGGCAGTGTATCTTAGCATTACCAGCAACGCATAGTGTGGAGGCAAGAAAACCGAATCGGAGACAACAAGCCGGAAAGGAAGTGACGCCATGCGTGCGCAGCAAATCAACCGCGTTAGCGGCAAAGTCCTAATCGTCCTGTCTCTTGCAGCGTTGCTTGCGGTGCTTAGCGGGTACACTCAGCCGCCCCAGCCTGACGAAGGCTCGGCGGCACATACCTTTCAGCTATCAATCATGGCGCTGGTGCCGATGACCTTACTTTTCCTCGCAACGGCCGATTGGAGACAGCCTTTGCGAAGCGTGCGACCGTTGGCATTTTCAGCCGCAGCTTTGGTTCTCGCGCTTGGAGCCCTGTATTACCTTGAGCACTACCGGTAAACTGCGACACAACCGTGGACCAAACTGATCCACTTCCAGCTAGGTCGCGCCACTTCCTCTGGAAATACTCTCCATGAATTAACCAGGAATTTCCGAAGTTTTCCTTCGGAAAGGATGGACCACTCGCCAATCGCGAGGAGGAGAGAAAATCCCCACCCTTCGCTCTTATCGAAGGCCACACAAATTCTTCTTAATGCGTTAAGGGGCGGCCACCCGCCTCGCGCGTCTTATGATGACCTTCAACGTCTGGCTGGAGAGGAGTGTGGATGGCTACCTAGTTCTTCAGTTTGTTACGATTCAGCAGTTTCTCGACAGCCACCTTTAACTCTGCTTTTTCTTTGATTGCCATTGAGATTTTTTCCGCCAGGTCAGTGAGGATGAGTCTAATTGTCGTGGCAAATTCCAGGCATTGAGCATCTGTGTATTCGTGGATGCCATCACTGAGCGCATCGTGTAGCAGTAATAGTGGATTGTGTCCGTTGATGAGCAGGCTTGGCGGTATCGCCAGCTTTATTTTTTCTATGGCATTCTTGAATTGCTTTTCGTTTCTAGCCTCTTCGAAGGCCTTAATTGTCTCTTTCGAAGTTCCGAGTTTTTCCGCCACCTTCCGAATTTCGTCGATGAACTTGCCCTTCTGATTTTCGGCTATCCGGCGGTAGTAAGCATAAGCGCCGATTCCGAGCCCTCTGTTCTCTGCACGACGGCCTTGAAGGAACAATTCACGGTACTCTTCGCCGATGAGGTCAAAAACACGCCTCGGGGTGTGCGCGCCAAACGGTGGTATTTCTCCAAATTTTGTAACCCATCCGGACATCTTGATATTGTCTCTGATAATGTACAGAGCAAATGTCTTGGCCGAGTGACCACAATTCTTGCAGGCATAGTTCAAAAACCGATAAACTGCGGTGCCTTCGAATCCATGAGCGCCGGCAATGCAGGCGAATCGTCGCTCACCTTCGCAACCTTCGCCGTCGCAATGCAATTTGATTTCGGGCCCGGCCACAGATACAGATGAAGGTATACCGCGCCTCGTGAATTCGAAGAGGTCTGTCACGTAAGCCTGAACATTTGGCGGTTTTGAAACCAGGAATTGGGCAAAGGTTAGCTGCTGAGGTGCAGGTTCAGGTTTTGCAGGTGCAACGGTTTCAGGCTGCACGGGCGCTGGAGGGCTATTGTCGGGTTGGTCCATATCGTCTTTTTGCTATTCTAGCACTTTGCCGACCGGGAAGGTGCCCTTAACCAGATTCCCTGAACACGGCCTTCTGATTCGCAACCAAACGCTGTCACACTTTTTGGTACAGTTGTCCGGCGACACGTAGGGCATACCCCTACGACCCTCTCTACCACGGATTTGCTCTGGTCAAAGGACTTATGAATGTAGGGAGTGGTATAAGGTGGTGCCCCGTGCCATCCCTAAGACTTAAAATCCTCAGGGGATTCTTCCTCAGCTAATGATGACGCGCAACGTCCGTACGCAACGAAAAGATCGACGGAGGCGAAGCAAGGGATTAAGGTAGACACACCCATGGGGTCCGCCTGAAGGATTTGTGAAGTAATGGAGGTGCAATCATGACAGAGAAAGCTTTGGAAGGAATGCGAGTAGCGATTTTAGCGACCAATGGAGTTCAGGAAACGGAACTTGCCGAGCCGCGCAAGGCGCTCGAGGAGGAGGGAGCGCGAACGACGCTGATCGCGCCGAAAGCGGGGACCATCCAGGCCAGCAAACACGGCGAGAAGACGATCGAGTTTCCCGTGGAGGTGACCTTCGACAGTGTCAATCCCGCCGACTTTGACGCGGTGCTGCTGCCCGGCGGGACTTTGAACGCCGACGCTCTGCGCGCGGAGTCGAAGGCGAAGGAATTTGTCCGCGAGATCGATAAGGCAGGCAAACCCATCGCGGTGATCTGTCACGGCCCATGGCTGCTGATTTCAGCGGGTCTTACGAAAGGCCGCACGATGACGAGCTATCACACGATTCGGGACGACGTCCGCAACTCCGGGGCGAACTGGGTCGATCAGGAAGTGGTGCGCGACCGCAATTGGGTGAGCAGCCGTCAGCCGGCGGACATTCCGGCATTCAATCGCGAGATGATTGCGCTGTTCAGCGAACGCAAGGCGCGAGCGCAGAAAGCGTCCTAGCCCGCAAATCTCAGTCGTGAGCAACCGGATGCCCGAGAGGTATCCCGTGGTGTCTTCGAGGGCACAAATTGAGCGTCCCACGGAATCATCCGGGACGCAAAAGGCTCGCAAAAACAACACCGCAAAGGGTAGGCCGCCCGAGATCGCTCAGTTAGTGTGTCCCACCCGCCCTCACCCAGCGAATTGTCCTCGG
>CAVWHL010000003.1:0-48278 GCA_963754855.1 uncultured Acidobacteriota bacterium | reverse complement strand
AGGAAGGCAGCCATCCTCGCATCTCCACCGCAGGAAACCGGCTCATTTCGCAAGCCCGATCTGGTGGAAGTGGCAACTCTTGATCCCGCCATTCACCTCGACATTCGCTATGCCACGGCGAACGATTTCCTCGGAACGCCCGTCTACACACAAGCGCGCGCCTTTCTGCAGCACCCCGCCGCAGAGGCTCTCCTGCGCGTTCAGCGGAAACTTAAGCCCCTCGGCTACGGCCTGCTCATCCATGACGCGTATCGCCCGTGGTACATCACCAAAATTTTTTGGGACGCCACCCCGCCCGAAGGTAAAATCTTCGTCGCCGATCCCGCGCAGGGATCGCGCCACAATCGCGGCTGCGCTGTCGATCTTACGCTCTACAATCTGGCCACTGGAAAACCCATCGAAATGCCCGGCACCTACGACGAAATGTCTCCCCGCTCCTTCCCTGACTACCCCGGCGGCACCTCTCTCCAGCGCTGGCACCGCGATCTGCTTCGCCGCGCCATGGAATCCGAAGGTTTTTCCGTTTACGAGGCGGAATGGTGGCATTTTGATTACAAGGATTGGCGCGAATACCCGATTTTGAATGTACCCTTCGAAAAGCTCGATTCGCGCGATGGCAGGAACTTGATACATTAAACTGGCGTTCGAATCACCGCCTGGAGGATTCCCTTTTGAAAACGAAACGGCGCGCTGCGTCTCTCTCTTGTGCTCTGCTCTTCCTGTTTTTCATCTCACTCCAAGCCCCGACGGCTCGCGCGCAGTCAGCAGCCTCTCTCTCCGAGCGCATCCAAAAGGTGATTAGCCGTCCCGAATTTGCCCACGCCAATTTCGGCATCGAGTTCTATTCGCTCGACACCGGGAAAGTCGTCTATGCGCTGAACGCGGGTAAAATGTTCGTCCCGGCATCGACCACCAAAATCCTCACTGAAGGCGCCCTCCTCGCCAGGCTCGGTCCTGATTACCGCTTCCACACCCGCGTCTACCGCACAGGCCCCGTGGATTCGAAAGGCAAGCTCAAGGGCGACCTAATTCTTGTCGCCAGCGGCGATCCCAATCTTTCGAATCGCATCCAACCCGACGGCACTCTCGCCTTTGTTGACGAGGATCACTCCTATGATGGTCCCGCGGTTCCCGGCGATCCTCTCACGGTCATCAAAGAGATTGCGAAAGACGTGGCTGCAAAAGGGATTCGAAAGATCGAAGGCCACGTGCTGATCGATACCTCCCTCTTTCCGGACGGCCCGCGCGAAGGCGGCACGAACGTCGTCATGTCCTCGATCATCGTGAACGATAACGTGATCGATCTCATCGGCACGCCTGCCGCGAAGCCTGGTGATCCCGTCGCCCTCCAATCCTCGCCTCAATCTTCTTACGTCAAATTCGTCAATCGCCTGACCACTTCTCCCGCGGGAACCAAGCCGTCCCTGGATTCGCCGGAGGTCTTCACAAATCCTGACGGCTCCGTGGTCGTTACTCTCGCCGGCAGCCTGCCGGTTGGCATCGAGCCGCAAACCGCTGCCTATCCCGTTCCGTCACCAACCAGGTTTGCGGAAACCGTTTTCCGCGAGGCGCTTGTCGCCGCCGGGATCCAAATCAAATTCGCATCCTCTACTGCTCCCGCAGATTTTTCTCGCTACCTGCGCTTTTATTCGCCGGAAAACCAGGTCGCCGAACACATTTCTCTCCCTCTCTCCGAAGAAATCAAAGTCACACTGAAGGTCAGCCAGAATCTCCACGCTAGCATGGGCCCTTATTACCTCGGAGCTCTGGCCGTCAAAGACACGAAAAATCCTCTCGACGCGGGGTTCAAGCTTGAACGCGAATTCCTGCAGTCAGCAAAACTCGATCTCTCCGGCGCCTCCCAGGGCGATGGTGCGGGCGGCGACTGGGCCGATCTTTTCAGCCCGGACTTTATAGTTCGTTATCTCACCTATTGGAGCACGCGCCCCGACTACGCAACCTTTTTCAAGGCGCTTCCCATTCTCGGCAAAGACGGCACTCTCGCGAAAATTCAGGCCAACTCTCCCGGCGCAGGCCACGTCTTCGCAAAGACCGGCACCTTTGCCTCCGAAGACAAGCTCAACGGCAAAATGATGCTCAACGGCAAAGGCCTCGCCGGTTATGTCCTCACCAAAGACGGCAAGCGCCTCGCCTTCGCCGGTTACCTCAATCACGTTTCGCTGCCGCCAGACCCTGAAGCCGCCCAAGAGGTTGCTGGTCAAGCCCTCGGAGAAATCGCCGCAGCCGCTTACGATGCAGACCTCAGTGCAGCCGCGAGCGCGGCGAACTATGACCTGATCATCCGCAATGGCCACGTTATCGACGGCACCGGCAATCCCTGGTACGCCGGTGACGTCGCCGTCTCCGGTGAGCGCATCGCGGCCATCGGCGATTTGCGCGAAGCCCATGCCAAGCGCGAAATTGATGCCCAAGGCCGCATCGTCGCGCCGGGTTTCATTGACATGCTCGGCCAATCGGAAATTTCTCTGCTCCTGGACAATCGCTCGCTGAGCAAGCTCTCTCAAGGCATCACCACGGAAATCACGGGCGAAGGCGGTTCCATCGCTCCACAAAATGAAAAAACGATCGCGCCGCAAAAGCCCTTTCTCGAGCACTATAAGCTCACCATCGATTGGACCACGCTCGACGGCTATTTCCGCCGTCTCGAAAAGCAGGGCACGCCGCTCAATATCGGCACCTACGTCGGCTCCGCGCAAGTCCGCGAAGCCGTCATCGGCGACGACAATCGCGCCCCCACATCCGCCGAGCTCGAACAAATGAAATCCCTGGTCGCGCAGGCCATGAAGGACGGCGCTCTCGGCGTCTCCAGCGCGCTCATCTATCCGCCAAACATCTACGCCAAAACCGATGAGCTCATCGCCCTCGCGCAAGTCGCCTCAAAATATGGCGGCCTTTACGCCACGCATATGCGCAGCGAAGGCGCTTCGGAAATGCCCGCGCTCGCCGAAGCCATGCGCATCGGCCGCGAAGCCCATCTTCCGGTCGAAATCTTCCACCTCAAGGTCAGCGGCAAGCCGCGCTGGGGCACCATGAAAAACGTCGTCGCCGCCATCCAGAACGCGCGCGACTCCGGCCTCGATATCGCCGCGGACATGTACCCCTATACTGCCGGCGCCACCGCGCTTGCGTCTGCTCTCCCGCCCTGGGTGGCCGATGGTGGAGTCCAGAAATTGCTTGAACGTTTGAAAGATCCCCTTATTCGCGCGCGCATCAAAAAAGATCTCGCCGGCGATCATCCCGATTGGGAAAATCTTTTCTACGATTGCGGCGGCGCTGCCGGCGTTCTGATCGCTTCGGCAGAAAATCCGGAGCTCAAGCAGTTCGCGGGAAAAACGCTCGATGATGTCGCCAAAGCCTGGAAAAAATCCCCCGAAGACACGCTCATGGATTTCGTCCTGGCGGACAACGCGCAAACCGGCGCAATTTATTTCATGGCCAGCGAAGAGGATCTCCGCACGGGCCTCAGCCAGCCATGGACCAGCATCGGCCTCGACGCCGGCGAAATGTCACTCGACGGCCCCACCTATGAGCCACACACCCATCCGCGCGCCATGGGCTCCATGCCGCGTTTCCTCGGCCACTATGTCCGCGACGAGCACCTGCTCTCCCTCGAAGCCGCCGTCCGCAAAATCACTTCCCTCCCCGCACAACGAGAGCACCTAGACAGCCGCGGTCTTCTGAAACCCGGCTACTTCGCCGACATCGCCATCTTCGATCCTGCGACTCTCATCGACCACGCTACCTACACAAAACCCGACCAACTCTCCGATGGCATCGATTACACCATCGTGAATGGCCAGATTGAATTCGAGCAGGGCAAGCTGACCGGCGCCGCCGCTGGGCGGGTTCTGCGCGGCCGCGGCTGGCATCCGCCCGCTGACTGAAATTGCCGCAATTGCGCTATTATTCCGGCGATGTCCTCGACGCAAAGAGAACCGCTGCTCCGCCTGGGCACATCTGCCTTCACCGCGAATGGCTGGGAAGGCAGCTTCTATCCGCAGGACCTCGCGCAAAAAGACTATCTTTCCTTTTATGCCACGCAGTTCGACACCGTCGAGGTCGACAGTACGTTCTACCGCATTCCTTCCGCCAGCATGGTGAAGAACTGGTACGCGCGCACTCCCGCCGGTTTCCTCTTCGCTCTCAAAGTGCCGCAGTTATGTGGCGATGAGAATTATGTGGCAAAACGACCAGAAAGGGAGTGTTTCCGAACTGTTTTGGACTTTGGGGGCCACATAACGGGACTTGAGTCAGAACACAGACGCCATTTGACCCCAAACGACGGAGGCAGTTTCAAGGAAGTTCTAGGCCGCCGCCTCTCAATTCCGGCGTTACTACAACCTTGTCGACGGCTTGTCCCACGTTTATTACTCGAATCACGAGGTCGTATGCACGACCCGGATAAACTTGAACAAAATTACACCGGTGATGCCAGTAAGCGGCATTCCCACCAAAGGTAAGTACCCAGTTTTCCTCTCCGTTGGATGGTGCGGGACTACCCTCAGCATGACAGGCAAGATGCCCTTTGTCATCGGTCAGCGACGCTTCGATATTCACTTTCAGATTCGTCAGCGGCGCACTCTCTGCCCACGTGTCGACGCGTATGTCTTTCACGTAAAGCATCAAAGTCATTTCTTCGTTAGGCAGGCCCCGAAAGTGGAAATGATATTCGCCAGTCTGGCTAAGCTGAATGTCGGAGAAAGTGACAAAGTAACGGGGATAGCTAAAGAAGCCCCTGTCCGAAAATTTACCATCACCATGATAGCGAAGAGAAACCCACGGACTCCACGCGCCGAGAGCCAACAATGCGAGAACGGCGATGACAATTGTCAAGAGCAGTTTCTTTCGCGACACGAAGAACATCTTAGTGCGACCGGACCACCGGAGCAATTCAAATGCCTGATTGGTTGCTGACCGGATTAGAAAGGTTAGAGCCGCGACGGGCCAGAGTAGTCCTTCTTCTTCGGCGAGAAATCAGCGCGGAATCTGCGATATTCTTCATCCGAGAGATGGTGCCGGAAGAGGCTTTCGCATCCTTCAAAGGTCTCTATCGATAACCATCGATACAAGTCCTTAGCAACTGCTTTGTCGAGCGGAAGACTTTCGATGAGACCGACCGCTGCGGCATTTGATAAATCGGTTTCAACATCGCCGGTGTCCGATTGCTGGAAACACCAAGCGGCAAAATCATAGATTCGTCCGATGACGTCATCGTTGACAGACTTAAGCGCGTACGCGGTCGTAAGTGCGTTGTACAGAACATCCCATAAACCCAAAGGCCCATTCTGATTTCTATTTATTTCGCCCTGGAGTTCTGGAAAGTGCTCAAGTGCTCTTGTTCGCCAATCTTCCATCAGAAGCCCCTCACCACGATGGAAAATTAGACCACAGCGCGGAAGAGTTTGTCCCATCCGTCCTCGTTATCGCAAGCTATTCATCAACGATGGCACGACGGGAACTCCGTTCGGAAACGGATCCCCTACGATCGCTCCTCGCAAGCGAACCGCAACACATGGTTAGTCCCTTACAAGCTGCGAAGGAACTGCATCAAGTTGGGGTCATCACGCCATTTCAATTTGGGATTGGCGGGTGCGATTCCCGGATCGCAGGCGGCCAGCGCTTTGGCCTTCATTGCGAGGTCAGTTTCAGCATAGATATTGGTAGTGTCCACCGAGACGTGACCCAGCCATGCGCGGATCGTATTGATATCAACACCTGCGCGAAGCAGATGGGTCGCCGTTGTGTGTCGAATCGAATGAGGACTGACTTGCTTGTTCTTCAACGACGGAACCTTATTGGCCGCGGCTTGGACATGCCGCTCCACAAGAGTGTGGACGCCAAAGCGCGTCATGCGACCGCCATATCTATTGAGGAACAGATTGGCGTCGCCGGCCCGTCCACGCGTCAGCGGCAGCAGTTCGATCATCGTTTTTGCCCATAGTGGGCAGAAGCGGACCTTCCTACCTTTTCCGTGGAGTTTCACCGATCCGGTTCCGTCGGGGTTCCGCTCCAGATCTTCGATCGTCACACGGACTGCCTCGCTGGCCCTGGCACCGGAGTTGTAGAGGAAGAGCAAGAGCGCATAGTCTCTGTGCCCAAGCCTTGTGCTTTGGTCCGGGACCTCCAGGAGGGCATCGATTTCTTCTTTCTCCAAGTACGTGATGGAGTTCTTCTCACACCTCTTGAAGGGGATGCTTCGGATCTGGCCACACCACTGCACATGCTCGGGGCTTCGTTCGCCAATGAAACGGCCCAGCGCATGGATCGCGGCGAGTCTCTGGTTGCGGGTACCAACCGTGCAACGCCGCGCCCTTTCCAGTTCCGTGAGAAAAGCCTTAATCACGTCACCCGAGAGATCATCAACTGTGAGCGCATCGAGCCGTTTCTTGCACAGTTTCGATGCGAACGGTAGCAGTAGGCAAAAAGCATCGCGGTAACTTTGCTGAGTATTATGTGCAAGGTTCCGCTCCGCGATGAGGTGTTCCAGCAGGAACCGTCTAATCCAGGGGCTAAGCAAGGAATGGTCAGACATGCCGCACCTCCCCCGAAGCGTAGATCTCAAAGCAACGATTCGCCTCTTGGAGTAATTCGCGGGTCATGGTCAAGTAGTGGGCGGTGGAATCGATATCGACATGGCCAAGATAAGTCGATAGATGCGGCAGGAGCCGTTGTACGTCTTTGCCTTCGCGGTACCAGCTGATCAGTCGCCTCACTGCAAAAGTATGTCGGAAATCGTGGAGCCTGGGCTGAAAGCGACCTCCGTCGAAGCGCATGATTCCAACCTCGGTTCGAAGCCACTGGAACACGTAGTGGGCTTGAGCGTAGCTCAGCGCGGTATGCTCCCTCGTACGGAGGAACGGTGAATCGAAGGCATGGGCGTTGGCTGCCCATTGCCGGTCGTAATATTGTCGCAACATCTGGGTCAAATCGCGCCCAATGGGAACCAGCCTCGACTTGAAGAACTTAGTTTCGCGAATCATTAGCAGACCATCATTGAGATTCATGTCGGCCAAAGTTAGTCGCAGGGCCTCGCCGATTCGCAAACCCGCGCCGTAGAGTAAAAGGATTAGGGTTCGCATCGTATGGGGTTCAACGGGAGATGTTGGTTGGTAGCAGGTATCAGCGACACTCAACAAGCGGCGGACTTCTTCGGCGGAGTACAAGTATGGAACGTGGGTGGGTGGCCGCTTGGGCTGTGTCGTTGGCAGCGGCGGCCGGTGTCTCAAATAGCGTCGACCGACCGCATAGCGAAAGAATCGATCCAGCGCATGATACTTGTTGAACCAGAAAGACGTTACGGGCCCTCCCCTGCCTTTGAGATACGTCTGCACGTTTTCGGCTGAAATGCTGTCGAGCTCGACATTGCCAGTCTGCCTGAAAAACGCCCGAAGACGAGTAGAGTCAGTACGAAAATCCATTCCCAGCGACCGCTTGTAGTCAGTGTACTCTTGGATGGCAGCTCCGAGTTTCATAGCACATCTCCCAAACCAAGATTCGCCACCTCTCGTAGCGGCACGAAGAGAGTTTCGAGAACAACACCTTGTGTTTTCTGCCGCTGCGGCTCGGAGCACTCGACCAGACCAGCGAGAGTCTGATCGGCGACTTGGCGTAGCGAAGACACATCGACTTTTGCATAGATTCGCGTGGCCTGAGCCGACCGGTGTCCCAGGTGGTCGCCAATCTGCTTAAGCGAAAGCCCCTGCGCCAGTAAGTGCGTCGCGCAAGCATGCCGGAGGGCATGCGGCCCATAGCGAGCGAGTTTTATGCCGAGTCGCCTCACGAGAGTTCCAACCCTTGCCCCAAGGCTGGCCGCGGAAAGAGGACGGTAAGGTGCTCTCAGAGTAAGGAACAGTTCCCGTCTACTCGATCTCGGCCTGACTTCTTTGAGATAGCGAAGGATTGCTGTTCCAACCTCTGTCGCAAGCGGATACTCCTCAACCTTCTTTAGTTTGGATCGGCGAACGTGGAGGCGTTCCGCCTCCCAATCGATATCATCTAAGGTGAGCTTGGAAACCTCGTTGATTCGAAATGCGTAGACCGCCAACAGAAGAATCACTGCGCGGTTCCTGATGTGAGTGGGATTCTCGTCGCTAACGCTTTCTATCAAGCGCTGAACATCTTTCCAGGCGGGCCCTTGGGGAAGACCTTCATGGCAATACAAGCGGGGTTTGTCGATGGTCTCTGCGATATCAGGCGCACACCAAGAACGAGAAGTGGCATAGCGGAAGAAAGACCGGAGAGAGTCAACGCAGCCGGAAATGGTGGGCCTTGCCCATCCGTGCGCTCTGCTGGCTGAAAAAAACTCCGAGATGTCCCTCGGCGTGACGGTGGCTATCGCACCGCCGCGTGCTGTTAACCAGCTGAAGAACGGTTCGAGGGTACGTCTCCGATGGATAGTTGTTGCTACGCTTAACCCTCGGTCGTCCCGCAGATGGATGAGAAATTCGTCAAGCTGATTGGCAAATGGTAGTGCCGGTCGAGTCTCATCGATCCAGCCTAAGAACCGCAACCAATTGCAGGCAATCGAGATGAAATCGGTCTTAGCAAGGACAAGCGAGTGGGGCAGTGAACTCCGCTGTCTCCTTTCCTTCATCCATATTTCAGCCGCTTCGGAAACCTCGGCCTTTGTTACCCGTTTGTGGACGCCGATTGGTAGTCGCTGGGCGATGGCAAGGAGTTGAATGTTGATTCCCGTCAACCGGCCTTTGCCGTAACCTCGCTGAGAAAGATGAGTAAGGTATTGCTCCCGTTCTTGGGCGAACGGTCCATTGCGGTATCGCGCCAAGGTGAGTGGTGTTTTTACGAGCTGAATGAACATGGGCTGACTCCTTTACAGAGAGAAATGGAAATCAGCCCAGTATGAATTCTTATGTGGCGCTAAATTACATCAAGCGCAGGTGAGAGGGGACCAGCGGCACTCTGCGCAACATAACTGACACCGCAACATAACTGTGGAAATGTTGTCGACCACATTTCCACAAGAGATCACCCACGAACGCGTGCTCGTTGATTCCGGCGACGTGCTCACTGCTTTCTTGCGCGCCACTGATCCTCTCGCGGAAAAGCGCGGCGCCTTGCTTTTTCAATTTCCCTATTTCAATCGCAAAGCTTTTGCCGATGCCGCCTCTTTTCTCGCGCGCCTCAAGCCTTTCCTCGAGCACTTGCCCGCTGAGCCGCGTTTCGCCCTCGAAATCCGCAACAAGAATTGGCTCGGCCCCGCGCTCTACGATCTCCTCCGCAAACACCGCGTCGCGCTCGCGCTGATCGACCATCCCTGGATGCCGCGTCCCATGGAATGGTTCGCGCGCGGCGACCCCATCACGTCCGATTTCACCTATATCCGCTGGCTGGGTGATCGCAAGGGGATCGAGGAAAAAACAACCACATGGAATGAGACGATCGTGGATAGAAAAAACGAACTACTCGAGTGGGTAGAAGCCTGCCGCGCCATCCTCAAGCGCAAGATCAGAATCTTTGCTTTCGCGAATAATCACTATGCGGGCCACGGCCCCGCTACCGTCCGCCTGTTTTGGCAGCTCTTCGAAAAGAACAAAATTTAAGTTGATTTCCATCCGCCGTCAGCTCAGAGCCGTCTTTCCCAGTTCCGCCACGCGCCGCTCGTAAATCATTTCCACCAGCCCGCGCTTTCCGTAGTAACGCAGAACAATCCTATGTCCCGGCTCGATTTTCGCGCGTGTCTTGATCAGCGAATCCGAAAGCTCCACCCACTGTCCGTTCACCAGGTAGCTTCCTTCCCAACCGCGCAATTCGAAACGCCCGTCGTTCTTCAGGATGAGCGGCGCCGACTTGCATGGCACCATTTTCCCCCGCACTTTCACCTGCGCGCACTGGTAGCGCCCGGAAACATCGGTGGTCTGCGCCGGGCTCCGAGGTATGACGAAAAAGGCGATCACCGCCACCGCCAAGAAACGGGCCAGATTCCAGGTTAACCGGGGATACCCCATCGAGTTCTCCACAGCCAGGACGCGTCTCTGCGGGCCGCGCTACCTGGCCGAAAGTACAGGTGCAATCTTTCAACCACTGACCGCAACCATAAGCCATTTACTTGCAAGCACTTACAAAACTGACCGGTCGCGCACGGACCACGAGAAAGGCACAAAAGTTCCCCTCTATCACAATCTTAAGGAACTCTTTTGCAATACCGAAATGGCTCTTTTCCCCGGCCTTCCGCTGTCGGCCTTCACTCGAAGGGTAGTTCAGCAACCGCCTGGCCATCCTTGCGCGGGTCGGAGGCTCCGTAATTGATGCCCGCCGAAAAATCCCTCATCGTCACCTGTCCGCCTCCCACCACGCTCGAGAATGTGCCCTTCAACTCGATTTTGTGCCCCCTTGCCGCCAGTTCCTCCCGGGTTTTCTGCGCGAAGCGGTTTTCCATCATCACGTCACAACCGCTGAACGTGTACTTGCTGAACCGCGGCGCTTCCAGTGCCGCCTGGATATTCATCTTGAAGTCCACCAGGTTCGCCACGATTTGCGCGTGCGCTTGCGCCTGGTTCCAGCCGCCCATGATCCCAAACGCAATCCGCACATCTCCCTTTTGCGCGAATGCTGGAATGATCGTGTGCAGCGGCCGCTTGTGCCCGGCAAGCGCGTTGGGCGATCGCCGGATCCAGGCTGAAGAGCCCGCCGCGATTCTGCAAAGCGAATCCGGTCCCCGGAGCCACGAGGCCCGATCCAAACGCGGCATAATTGCTCTGAATCAGCGATACCATATTCCCTTCGCGGTCCACAACGCTCAGATACGTCGTATCGCTTCCCGCCGGCATGTTTCCGGCCACCGGCTCGCAGTTGGCCTTCTCCGCGTCGATCAACTTTGCCCTTTGCGCCGCCCACTCTTTCGAAAGCAGCGTTGCCACCGGCAGTTTCTGATTTCGCGGATCGCCCACATATTTCGCCAGGTCCGCATACGCCAGTTTCTTCGCTTCGATCATCGCGTGCAGCACGTTCGCCGAGCCGAATCCCCAATCCTTCTGCCCCAGCGGAAACGTCTCCATGATGTTCAGCATTTCCAGAGCGGCGATGCCCTGCACGTTGGGTGGCAGTTCGTAGACTGTCCAGTCGCGGTAAGTGACTGAGATCGGCTCGACAAATTCGCCGGAATATTCCGCCAGGTCCTGTGTCGTCATCGTCCCGCCGTGCCGCTTCATCGCCTCCAGTATTTTTGCCGCAATCTCGCCCTTATAAAATGCGTCACGCCCGTGTTGCGCGATTTGCCCGAGCGACCACGCCAGCTCGGGATTGCGAAACACCTCTCCGACTTTCGGCGGCCGGTCGCCGGGAAGGTACGTCTTCGCCGCCGTCTCATCCGTCCGCAGATAATCCACCTCGGCCGCCCAATACGCCGCCGCCCACTCCGGCACCGGGAATCCATCCTGCGCCGTTCGAATGGCCGCCGCCAGGTCCTCCCCGAGCTTTTTCCTGCCAAATTTGTCCGCGAGCTTCTGCCAGCCATCCACTGCACCCGGCACGGTAATGGCATTTACGCCTTGCTGCGGCATGCTCCGCAATCCCAGCTTCTGCAAATACTCGATCGTCAATCCCTTCGGCGCCCATCCGCTGGCATTCAATCCATACAGTTTGTTGGCCTTCGCGTCGTACACGATGGCGAACAAATCTCCGCCGATGCCGTTCATCATCGGCTCGACCACGCCCATCATCGCGTTCGTGGCAATCGCCGCGTCAACGGCATTCCCGCCGTGCTCGAGGATTCGCGCTCCGGCCTGCGCCGCCAGCGGCGACTCCGCCGCGACAATGCCATTCCGTGAAATCACCATCGACCGCGTCTGCGAGCGATCTTGCCCGCTAGCTCCTACCGGCGCCAATGCCATAGCCGTCCCCAGAAAAATCAATGCGTTCATGGTCCTCATCCCGTCTCCTGCCCTGGGCTCGCTTATCTCATCGCTGCACCCACCAACGCAGCGCTTGCCTTCTTCCTCTTTCGACTTGGCACTATACCGCGTGCCCCATCTTTCTTGACAGAGGCAACTTCCGCAGTGCCTGCGATTCTGGCTCGCGATTCGTGATTGCATTCTTGTGCCCCATCAGTAATTGCGTTCTTCGCCGAGCGCCGCGTGGCGAGGACCGCCCGCGTGCTAGCATGAAAATGGAGATACATTTGAGAAGGAATGGGACCCCATCGCAATGACCGCCAAATGCCCGCACTGCGGAATTCAATATGAGCTGAAGGATGAGATTTTGGCGAGTCGTTCTGAAGTCCAGGGCCGCTGCCGCGTTTGCCATAAGACTTTTGCGCTTCCAGTAATGGCCGCGAGCAAGCCTGCCGCTGAAGTTTCCGAAGAGGCCACGCGTTTGGCCGTGCCTGGCGATTACTTGCATCTGCCACAAGACAAAATTGTGGCCTTGTCCGTGACCGCGGGCCCACAGAAAGGCGAGGTTTTCGTTTTGAACAAGCCCCGCGTATTGGTCGGCCGCAAAGGCGCTGACGTTGTCCTCAATGACCCTCAGGTGTCCCGGCAGCACCGCGTCATTGAAATCTCTGGCGTCGCGGCTCGCGTCATGGACCTGGATACGACCAATGGCACGGACGTGAACGGCGTAAAGATCGCTCAGAGCTGCGCACTCGAACACCTTTCCGAAGTCCGCATCGGCGCCAGTTCTCTTCTCTATACGGTCCGAGCCAAGGAATAGAGCCGAAGGCTCGTTATCAAACATGGCCATGGATACCTTCGGACGCTACGAGATTCTTGAGGAGCTGGGCAGCGGCGCAATGGGCACAGTGTATCGTGCCCGCGACCCTAAAATCGGCCGCATTGTTGCGATCAAGACCATCCGTGCCTTTGGCGCTCGCCCCGGCGAAGATGACGAGTACCGCCAGCGGTTCTTCCGCGAGGCTCAGGCTGCCGGGAATCTCTCCCACCCCGGCATCGTCACTATCTTTGACGTAGGTGAGGGCGAAGCCGCTCAAACTCCTTACATCGTGATGGAATACATCGCGGGTCGAACGCTGGAAAGCCACTTATCGGTGGAGAACAATCAGCCACTTTCCCCGGACACCAGCATTGACCTCGTGCGCCAGTTGGCCGAGGCCCTCGACTACGCTCATGCCCAGAACATCGTGCACCGCGACATCAAGCCCGCCAACATCCTTGTTACTCCGGAAGGCCGCGCCAAAATTACCGACTTTGGCGTCGCCAGGCTCACCCACAGCGAGTTTACCGTTCGAGGGCAATTGATTGGCACGCCTGCCTATATGTCACCCGAGCAACTGAAGGGCGATCCGGCGGATGGCCGTTCCGATCTATTTTCCTTGGGCGTCATTCTGTACTGGCTCCTGACTGGCGAAAAGCCCTTCGCCGGAGACGCGACCAGCGCAATCGCCAAGATCCTCTACCGGGATCCGGATCCCGTCACGCGCTTCAATCCTTCTCTCGGCGCCGAATACGACCGCGTGGTCAACCGGGCTCTGGCGAAAGATCCGGCGGCTCGCTACCAGCGTGGGAATGAGTTCGCCAAGGATCTCAGCTCCGTGCGGCTTGGAGCTGCTCCGCCTTTGCCTCCGATTCCTTCGGTGGAAGCTCCCAAAACAAACAGGCTTTTTCGGGGCGCCGCGCGCCACAATGCTTTGGAAAAGACCGTCTTGCTGAACCCGTCGGATTCGTCGGCCGAGCCTACGGCAGATCCTGCCTCGCATCCAACGGGCGGAAACCGCCGAAAAATTCTGGTTACAGCAGCGATGGCCGCGATTGGGCTTAGCGCGCTTTTAGGGTTCTCGGCTCTCCTTTTGCGGCCGAAGAGCAAACCCGCTTTGGCCGCCCACGAATCCCCTGCCACCCCAAAGAAGGAAACGTCAAAGTGGAACGTTCTTTCCGCTCGAAAAACTTCAGAGACCGCTCCTGCGCGCAAAGCTTCGGATACTGCGGCCTTCCAGATCCTCTGCTGGCACGATTTCGATTCCGCCAATCTTTCCGTTTGGGTGGCCAATACTCTCGTTTATGAAACGAAGCTTAAATCAGGCAGGCGCTTGAGCGGCTATCTCTCCGCCGCCGCATATGCTCCGCCGGGGAAGCACGTTGTGCGCGTGCAAATCATATCCGAGCGTGGCGCGTACGACCAAGTCAGGACCATTGATGCGGATCTCGCTGAAGGCAAGGAGAAAACGCTCGAAATTACTTGCGACGAGCTCAAAGGCGAATTGAACTTAGCCTGGCAAAATTGATCCGAGCCCCAGACTCCAGCCGGGTGAAATCAAGGAGACTCGGGTTGATTTGAACCGAGCCCGCATGCACGGGCGTCTGTTCGAACGCCTCTCTTCGATGCTCACCGAATTCTGAGAAGCGCCCCGCAAATCACTCACTCCTCCTGAGATCGCTATTTTTTATTCTAGTTCAAGAATCCTTCTTGGATTTGCCCGTTGTTCAACTGATTCGCTCTCCCCATCTGTTTCTCATTGTTGTGTTCTCGCGCCAATGCGAACCTGTTATCGGTTCGATCCCCCTGACGGAACGAACTTGATGGAAGTGCAAGCGTCCATCACTGGCGGCGGTTGAGGGAAAAACTCGGGCGCGGAATTCCTCAACCGCCGTCCTCTATTTTTAGTGCGTTTGACCCGCAATTCGCCCTGGGACTCTCCCGTCAACGCCGATTGGCATTTCTCGAGCTAAAACCCTAGAATTCAGGAGGCGCTGATCGCGATCGGGGTCAAGCTCCCCTCTTCGCGGCGTTCACTACATTTTGGAGATCTCCTACTTGCACGAGCATCACACGGCCAAACCGGAAGCAGTTCCGCTCGCTTCCCGCGATCCGCGCTTCAACGCGCAGATTGACGCCATCCTGGCTGCGCATCATTCCGATCCCTTCTCTTTCCTCGGCCCGCATCCCGTCGACGGCAATTGGACCGTGCGCCTTTTCATTCCTTGGGCGGCGGAAGCGTGCATCTCTTTGCGGCCACCGGCCATCGAAGGTGCGACCATCTCCCCTGCCAAAGTCACCGACGCCGTCGAGCTCCGTCCCGAGGGCTTCTTCGAAGCCACCTGGCCTTCCACTCAATCCCACGCCCCCGCCCCCGGCAGCTACAAGATTCAGGGCCGCACGCACTACGGCGAGCCCTTCGAAATTTACGATCCTTACGCGTTTCCCTGCGTCCTCACCGAGTTCGATCTCTATCTGATGGGCGAAGGCCGCCATTACGACACCTACGAAAAACTGGGCGCACACCTCATCACCCTCGAAGGCGTCCGCGGTGTTCACTTCGCCGTTTGGGCTCCCAGCGCCCGCCGCGTCAGCGTCGTCGGCGACTTCAACCGCTGGGACGGCCGCGTCCACCCCATGCGCGCGCGCGGCTCCTCCGGCATTTGGGAAATTTTCCTCCCCGAACTCCGTGAAGGCGCCATCTACAAATACGAAATCATCGGCCCCGAAGGGAACATGCTCCCCTTAAAAGCCGATCCCTACGCCTTCCGCTCCGAACTGCGTCCCCAAACGGGCTCCGTCGTCGCCTGCCTTGACACCCATCAATGGAACGACGCGGATTGGCTCTCGTATCGCGCCCGGAAAAACTGGTTCGAATCCCCCAGTCTCCATCTACGAAGTCCATCTCGGCTCCTGGCGGCGCGTCCCCGGGGATCACGATCGCTGGCTGACCTACCGTGAGCTGGCCGATCAGCTCATTCCTTACGTCAAAGAGCTCGGCTACTCCCATATCGAATTGCTGCCCATCATGGAGCATCCCTTTGACGGCTCCTGGGGCTATCAAACGCTCGGCTACTTCGCCGCCACCAGCCGCTACGGCACGCCCGCCGAATTCATGGAATTTATCGACCGCTGCCACCAGGCCGGCATCGGCGTCCTTCTCGATTGGACTCCCGCTCATTTCCCGCGCGACACTCACGGTCTCGCGCAATTTGACGGCACTCATCTCTACGAGCACTCCGACCCGCGCCAGGGCGCGCATCCTGACTGGGGCACGCTCGTCTACAACTACGGCCGCAACGAAGTTCAGAACTACTTAATTTCGAACGCCCTCTTCTGGCTCGACAAGTACCACCTCGACGGCCTTCGTGTGGACGCCGTCGCCTCCATGCTCTATCTCGACTACTCCCGCCAGCCCGGCGAGTGGATCCCAAATCAATTTGGCGGCCGCGAAAATCTTCACGCCATCGATTTCCTCAAGCAAATGAACGAAGTCGTTCACGGCAAATTCCCCGGCGCCCTCACCATCGCCGAAGAATCCACTTCCTGGCCCGCCGTCTCTCGCCCCACATATCTTGGCGGCCTCGGTTTCAGCTTCAAATGGAACATGGGCTGGATGAACGACACTCTAAAATATTTTTCTCACGATCCCGTCCACCGCAAATACGAGCACAATAATCTCACCTTCTCCCTCCTTTACGCTTTCACCGAGAATTTCCTCCTTCCTTTCTCGCACGATGAAGTTGTCCACGGCAAGAACTCCCTCCTCCACAAAATGCCCGGCGACCCTTGGCAGCAGTTCGCCAATCTTCGACTCCTCTACGCCTATCAATACGCCCATCCCGGCAAAAAACTCCTCTTCATGGGCCAGGAATTTGCCCAGCGCAACGAATGGTACGAAGCTTGCAGCCTCGATTGGCACCTCCTCGAATGGGAATCCCACCGCGGCGTCCAGCATCTCATCGCCGACCTCAATCGTCTCTATACCGCCGAGCCCGCCCTCCATGAAGTTGACTTTGACTGGCACGGTTTCGAATGGATTGACGCCAACGACGCCGACAACAGCGTTCTCACTTTCATCCGCCGCGGCAAAATTCCCGATGACCTCATCATTGCCATCATCAACGCCACGCCCGTCGTCCGCGGCGGCTATCGCCTCGGCGTTCCCAACCCTGGCTACTATCGCGAAATCATGAACACCGACGCCGCCCGTTACGGCGGTTCCAACGTCGGCAACATGGGTGGCCAGGACGCCGTGGATCAGCCCGCCCAGGGACGTCCTTATTCCCTAGTTCTCACGCTTCCGCCGCTGGCCGCCATTTATTTGAAGTGGCAACCCTAACCCGTCATCCACTCCCTGGCCCGCCGTCCGGTTACTTTTCGAAGCACCCGCCACGCTTGCCCCGCCGCAATCTCAGGGGGAACGGCTATCATGGGACTCTGCGGGGTCCGCTATGCCTAGAAACTTCGCGATTCGCCTCCGATGCCCCCACGGGGACAACGACTCTTGGGTCACTCTCTTCAATCGCGAGGAGTCCGTCGAACAAATCCTCCAGCAAACCTGGGAGTTCAAGTGCCGCGAGCACGGCCCCCAGCAAGGAATCCCCAAGGAAGTCATGGAAGTGGCTCCGCTCGACGACCCGCCGCCTTCACGCGCTCCAAAGCCGGCGGCTCCTGCTCCTGCTAGCGCAGCCCCAATTTCCCTGGCGGCCCCGGGTGCCCCCGTTAAAAAAACCCCTCGCTCCAGCGAGCGCGTCTCCATGCGCGTTCCCGTTGTGGTTTATGGTTTTGCCGGCAAGACCGGCGCCTTCCACGAAGAAACCGAGACCGTCACCGTCAATTCCAGCGGCGCGCTCGTCGTTCTGAAAACCAAGCTCGAGCTCGGCGACACCGTCTTCCTCATCCACAAAAGCAGCCGCCTCGAGCAGGAAGTCCGCGTCGTCTACCTCGACCGCTACTCCGGCAGCGAAACTCGCGTCGGCCTCGCCTTCAAGCGCCCCATTTCTGACTTCTGGCGCAAATCGCGCAAAAAGCCGCGCATCCCCAAAACGTTCCGCGTCCTCGTCAAAGGCACGGACTCCAAAGGCCACAATTTTGCCCAGACCGCCTATACCATCGACCTCAGCAAGGAGGGAGCTCGCCTCGACGGCGTTGGCTTCCTCACCGCTCCCGGCCAGACCATCGAAGTCCGCCGCCGCTGGCGCAAAGCCCGTTTCCGCGTTGTCTGGATCGGCCAGGTCGGCACGGCCGAATCCAATCAGGTCGGCCTCTACGGCCTCGACGCCGACAAAAATATCTGGCGCATCGAACTCCCCGACGCCCTTTCTCCTCCCAACAAGCCCAATCCCCAAAAAAAATAATCTCTCCTCCAACTGCCTGGCCCGCCGCTTGGTCACATGGAACGCAGGGGCAGGGTCAAGACCTGCCCGTTTTTTGGACTTCGTGCCAGTTCCTACGGGCGGAGCAGAGTTGTAAGTTTAAACCACCCCAGCCAAGGTGCGCCCATGAACGAAATTGGCAATTGGATGCAAATCCATTGGTATGAGCTGGGGATCCTCCTTGTGCAGTCCGCTTTCCTGACAGCCGCGGTATGGTTCGCGCGGAAAATTCTGAAAACCATGCGGGCTTCGCAAGAACAGCTTGGAGCGCTGCTCAAGCTCTCCCTGTCGGATGCGCTGAGCGAGCCGGTAAAGGCTGGTGCGGCCTCACACCGGTCAACACCGTACGTGATGGCCGAATGGCCCACGGTGGCGGAAGCGCCTGCGTTCACTTTGCCGGAAATCGAGCCGCGGGGAAGACGTCCGGCGGCTGCCTGCCGCGGCCTCCTCTGCTGGTTGCAGGCTCCGATGACAACTCACGGCCTTGCTCCTTGGCGCAAAGCCGTCCGTTGGCTCCAAGCTCCGGCCCGAAGCTGACGCCGCCTCTTTTCGATAGCACCCAGATGAGCGAATGCCCCGGGTCAGCCTTGGTGCTTCTGTTCGCGTTTCATATGCTCACCACATTCCAACATCTGGTCACTAGTTTTTTGCTTTTTTGGTCTTACAATTCCGGTGCTCGGCTTTCGGCACCTGGTCTCTGATTTCTGATTCTGGAAGCCCGGTTTTTCAGTTTCATCACGGGTGCGGCTGGTCTTTTGCGGCCTGATAATATACTTCTTCGAACATCGCGTCTTTCTTCCACCCGGCGCGATGTAGAATGCCGCGGGCATTTTCCACCATGAGCGGGTGGCCGCACAGGTACGCGGTGGTCGCTTCCGGTCGCAATCCCCACGCATCCGTATATTTGCGCAGCACATCGTCCACTCGGCCGCGCTCGCCCTTCCATTCCGCGTCTTCCCAGGGGCGGCTCACCGTCGGGATATATTTCAGCCACGGCACTTCCGCGGCGTAGCGTTCGAATTCGTCGCGGTAGCCGAATTCCCACGAGCGGCTCGCGCCCTGCAAGCAGTAAAGTTTGTGGCCGCCGGGCATGGGGCTGTTTCCATTTTTCCAGTCGCGGTAGAGCGTTCGAACGAAGCTCACAAACGGAGCTATGCCGGTCACGGTGGAAACGAGCAGGTGCTGCGTGCGCCCGCTGCGCAGGTCCAGTGTGAAACGGCCTTTGGCGATTTTGCGGCAAAGCAGCGCGTCACCCGAATTGAGTTTGAAGAGGTCTGGCGTCAATACACCGTGGGGCACAAGCTCGATGAAAAACTCGAGCATGTCTTCGTACGGGGAAGAGGCGATCGAATAGGCGCGTTCGAATCGCTTCCCGTCCCGCTCGACGCCGAGCGTGGCGTACTGACCGGCCAGGAATTTGAACGGGCCGCCCGGATCGACCCGCAGAACCCACAAATCGGGTGAAAGGTCGCGGCGGTCGAGTATGCGCGCGTGATAATGCTTGTCCGGGGAAGGGGCCATTCGAATCTCCGTCTGAAACTGTTTTTATTTGACCACAAAAACATCTCGGGCGGAGCGGCTCTCCGCCCCGCCCGATCATTGAATTTTTGCATTGCCACCTCCACAGCAAGGGGCAACCTGAATCGCTATGGCTTTTGCGGCTTTTGTTTTTGCATCTGTTCCATCATCTGCTGGCGGAAGGCCTGTGGATCGAACTGCTTGACCGGTCCGGTGATGTGATCCTGTGCGTCGGTGATCACTTTGAGCAATTCCATGGAGTGATCCGCGGACACTTCTTTCACCATTCCGAACGGTGTGACTTTGTCGCTGGTCCAGATGTCATGGTCACCAGTGTCGTTCGCGCTCTTGTCCTTTTTCCAATGTTTGCAGGAAAAAGTTCCGGCCGGCACGGTGATGGTTTCGGTGCCGACGGCGTGCCACTTCTCGATTTCCTCTTGCATGTGACTTTTCGTCTTTTCGGTGGGATGGAAGGGCATTTCCATGGCCTGCTGCCCGGCCTGCTGCATGATCGAGCGATGGGGCTGCAGATCATCTCTGGTCATGAGAATTTTCATGTAAACCAGGCTCTGGGCATCGGCATGGTGAGTAAATTCCAGCCAAAAAGCTTCCTTGCCCTCGAAGGAGTCTTTGCCGACGACGGTGATCTCTTGAATCTCCGGCTTGCCGCTATTCTGATTACGGTTTGTGGTCTGGTACTGCGCCCCCTTGCCTACCACGGGGTTCACGGCTTCTGCGATGGCCGGCTTGTTGAACCAGTTGGCGCCCATCTGCGCGTGCGCGGCCGGGTACAATAGCCCAAAGCAGACTGCTGCCAGTGACAATATGTGGGTTCGCTTCATCTTGCGGCTCCTTTGGAACTTGTTCCGTCCGAGGCCGTCGCTGGGACGGAGGCGAGCGGGCGGGCCAGCATTTGTAAGAGTTGTACCAGTTTCGGGAAGATCAGGCAATCGGAGTTGTTGCGAAGCGGGGGCATGCGATATGCAGGTGCGCGAGAAGAGAGCACTCACGGAGTTGGCGCGGCGCCCAAGCAGTCGGCCATCTCGTTTCTTCGTTCCACCGTGAAGTGCAAAAGCAGTCCGCTCGCCGCGAAGCCGGTTATTCGTATGCGAGGGCGACGACAGGGTCGTAGCTGGCTGCGCGGAGAGCGGGGTAGGCGGCTCCGGTGGCGGCGCCGACCAGAGCCAGCATAACGGCGGCGAAGATCCAACTGGGGGAAATCAGGATGGTAAGGCCGGGGCTGGTTTGCTTGAGTATCGCTTGGGTAAGGAAAGTGAGCACAAGGCCGAGACCGACTCCCATCATCGTGAGGATGAAGGTTTCTCCGAGCAGCATGCGAACAACATCGAAGCGCGAGAATCCGAGCGCCTTGAGGATGCCTATCTCGCGCGTGCGCTCCAACACCATGGTGTGCATGTTGAGGAGAACCACCAGGAAGCTGACGACGACGCCAAGGGCCACCATGGTGCGGGTGAAGGGGCGCAGCTGTGGCAAGTTCGAAGAGGTCATGAGCGAGACATACTCGGCCAGGGACCGGACGATATTCTGCGGCAACAGCTTGAGAATCTGCGCGCGCGCCGCCTCGGTATCTCCTTTGCTTCGCACATAAAACATGGAAACGCGCTTTTCGGCGCCGGCAATTTCCTGCGCCGTGCGAATGGGAATAAAAAAGCGCGCCCCCTTGCCGTGCGCGATGATGCCGCTGACCGTAAATGTATGATTCAAAAGCGTGATCTGGCTCCCGACCTTCAAATGGCGGGTTTGCGCGATGATGTCATCGGCGATGACTTCGTCGGGGCCTTCAAAGGGACGGCCGGCGCGGAACAGGAAACCCTTGCTGAGGGCGTTAAAGCGCTTGTAGTCGATCCCGTAGACGATTACTAAGTTCTTTGGTTCCGTGAGGATGACGGTGGGGGCCACTTCATCGACGCCGCTCAAGGCGGCGATCTGATCGCCAAGCGACTCCTGCATGACGGCGCTGGAAAAGGCAAAAAAGATAGGAGCGTTGGGAGGCTGCACGAGAATATCCGCGCCGACGCCCTCGACGCGCTTGCCCCACTCCGAAATGACTCCTGTGGTGAGTCCCGCGATCATCAGGACGAGGATCACCTGGATCGCGATGGCAATGATGCTGAGAATGCTGCGCATCGGACGCGCCGCAATGCTGCCCCAGAACATTTGGAGAAGCGAAAATGGGCCGTCGTAGGTTTCTGTCATGAGGAAGGACCAAAATCGTACTGTACCATTGTCGTTTCCAGCGGGTCAAAATGAAGTGGGTCAAAATGAAGAAGTTGGCGGGATAGAGCAAGAGAGAGGCCGAAAGCGCGAAGAATTATTTCAACGCTGTTAAGTTTTCAACAAAAGTGTTGATAAGTTTGTGGAAATCAATGGACGCGCGGCTCCTAACTTCTCACTCTTCAACGTGGTTCTCCATTTTGCACTGTTTCGGTGCAACGCGCGCAATTGCCAAGAAACTTACGGTCGAAGAAAAGTGTGAGCCAGTGGCGAGGGGAAGGTTGGCGGGGAAGAATCTTGCGGGTGAAAAAAAGAAAATGTTTTTTTCAACTGTCTACGTGGCGATGCGGAATTTTTTCTCAGTACCACTTGGTCGGACGTTCGAGATGGATCTTGAAGGTTTGCTTGGGATCGGTGACGTCATACCAGCGGCCGTAAGTCTTCCAGCCTTCGGCGATGACCTGAATCAAGACTCTTCCGAGCGGGGCATCGGGGACGTGCGCGATGCCTTCGCGGTTCGTTTTCACGTTTATTTCGAGTTTCTTATCCTTAGCCAGCTTGCGCTCTTCGAGAAACTTGACGTAGACGCTTGCGTTCTCTACCGGTGCATCTTTCTCACCCCCGGTAACTTCGATAGTGATCCGGGCCTGCGCGCCGGCCTTGCCCTGAGAAGCCGGTGGCTTGGGATCAGCGGGGGGAGGGTTCTGCGCGGCAGCGGGGAGCGCAATAAGAAAAGCCAGGGTGAGGCACGCGGAGCCGAGAACGGGTTTCAAGTGATTCATAGTTCGCTGAACTCCATACTCCACGGAAATGCGGCCTGAGGTCAAGTCTCCCAGCAGTCAGATTCGATGCCGAGTTCCGGGAAGATGCTGCTTGAAGCCATGCGGCCGTGGAACATTATTTCGCTGCGGAATTGACTCGCTGAAATAGCTACTGTAAGTTCTCAGGAAACTGCTTGGCAGGCAAGATAGGAATGGAGCCGCCCTCGATCTGGTCCTGACCTGCCGGGTGTGAGATGTTCTGACACCCGGAGATTTTGCCCTTCCCGCGCACGGCGCTCTCTGTGACGCAGATTCTTTGCCTCGCAGATGAGCTCCGATCCGGTGAGAGTTGCGGGCCAGTTCGGGCGCACGCCGGCAAGAGCCGGACAGGCAACTGCAAGGAGAACACTATGGGTTTTGCCACGAACGCCATACACGTCGGCCAGGAACCCGATCCCGCCACGGGCGCGATCGTCGCGCCGATCTATCAGACCTCCACGTACGTGCAACGAAGAGCTGGGCAAGAACAAGGGGTACGACTACGCGCGAACGAATCATCCCGAACCGCAAGGCGCTCGAGCGGACGTGGCGCAAGCTCGAAGGTGGCCACAGCGCGTACGTCTTTTCCTCCGGGATGGCGGGCATCGACGCGGTGTTCCGGCTGCTTCGTCCGGGCGACCACATCGTCGCTCTCCGAAGCGGTGTACGGCGGCGTGTATCGGCTTTCGACGCAACTGCTGGTGCAGTTCGGACTCGAATTCAGCTTCGTGGACACCTCCACGCCGGAGGCGGTGCGCATGGCGCTGCGGCCAAACACGAAGATGATCTACATCGAGACGCCCACCAACCCGACGCTGAGCGTCACCGACATCGCCGCGATCGTCGCAAGCTGGCCAACGAACGCAACGTGACGGTCGTGGTGGACAACACGTTTCTCAGTCCCTACCTGCAGAGGCCGATCGAGCTTGGCGCGCACATCGTGGTCCACTCGATGACCAAGTATCTGAACGGCCACAGCGACGCCACGGGCGGCGCCGTCGTGCTGACGCGCCCTGAAGATGCGGAGAAGATATATTTCATCCAGCGGTCCGCTGGCAGCGGGCCTCGCTCCCATGGATTGCTTCCTCATCTCGCGCGGCATCAAGACGCTGGCCGTGCGCATGCTCCAGCACAACGCCAACGGCATCAGCCGTCGCGCGGCACCTCGATGCCCATCCGAAAGTCCGCAAGGTTTTCTATCCCGGGACTGCCGTCGCATCCGCAGCACGAAGTGGCGCGCCGGCAGCAGAAGGGTCCGGGCGCGATGCTCTCCTTCGATGTCGGCTCGCTGGAGGCGGCGCGCGCGCTTGCTCAATCACGTCAAGCTCTGCTCCCTGGCGGAGAGCCTGGGCGGGGTGGAAACGCTGATATCGCTTCCGGCGGTGATGACCCACGCTTCGATGCCGAGTGAAGTTCGGCAGCGCGTCGGCATCACCGAAGGGCTGGTGCGCCTGTCGGTGGGCATCGAAGACGTCGAAGACATCATTGCCGATCTCGACCAGGCGCTGCTGTACGTTTAGGAAATTCTTGGATGGCGATTCGAACGGAGCGGCGGTTTTTTTGACGGCGCCGCGGCAGGAGCGCTACTCGATTCCTTGATGGAAAATTTTCACCGCACGGAACCCTGCAGCCAGGTCAAATAGTCCTTCGAGCCGGCAGCCACCGGCAAGGCGATGAATTCCGGCACATCGTAACTGTGGAGCCGCTTCACTTCTTTTTCCAGCTTGGAGAGATGCCAGGCGGTCGTTTTGATCGCCAGCAAGTACTCGCGCGAATTTTCCAATTTTCCTTTCCATGCATAAAAGGATTCGAGCGGACTGAGAATCACGTTGACGCAGGCCGCAAGGCGCTCACGGACCACGCTGCTCGCGATGCGCCGGGCTTCCGCGAGCGTTCCACAGGTCACCAGCACGACGCGAATGTGTCCTCCGGCTTTCATCGATTCCCTCCTGTGGGAGCGCCATGGCGCCGTGAACTGCTTTTGTCTTCCGCGAACTAGACTAGAATAGCGCGTCATGGCAACCTCTCCCATCAAGTTCGGCACCTCCGGCTGGCGCGGCCTGATCGCCGACGATTTTACTTTCGCCAACGTCCGGCTGGCGGTGACGGCGATCGCGGAACACGTGAAAAGCAAAGCGAAGCAGCCCGCGATTCTGGTGGGCTACGACACGCGGTTCTATTCCGAAGAATTTTCGCAGCTGGCCGTGGACATTCTGCAGGCAGCACGGCATCCGGACGTTGCTCTGCGAAACGTTCACGCCCACGCCGGCCATCGCTTACGAGATCATGCGCCGGAAGCTGGATGGCGCCATCAACTTCACCGCCAGCCACAATCCCGGCTCAGTATCACGGCCTGAAATTCTCCTCCGCCGACGCTGGTCCGGCGCTCCCGGAGGTCACCAAGGACATCGAGGCGCGCGTCTGCAAGACTGATCGGCAAGGACGGCACGTTTTCCATTCCGCCTGCCGCAGGTGACGCACGGCAAGCATTCCACGGCGGAAATGTTAATCTCCGCGAAAATTATCTGAAGCGCCTGGGGAGCTGGTTCGTTTCGACATCGCTGCGCAAAGCCAAGCACGAAATTTATCGTGGATGCGCTGCACGGCTGCGGCGCGGGCTATCTCGACCATGTGCTCGCCGAACACGGCGTTATCGTGCAGCGCCATGCGCACGGAGCGCGACTGCCTCTTCGACGGCACGGGGCCCGACGTCTCGCGAAGAAAATCTCGCGCCGCTGCGGAATGCGGTGGCTGATTCGAAGCAACCGCGGGCCTGGCCACCGACGGCGACGCCGATCGCTTCGGCATCGTCGATCGCGACGGAGCCTGGATCCAGCCCAATCTCATCCTCGCGCTCGTCTACGACTACCTGGTGGAAACCCGCGGCTGGAAAATGCCCGCGGCGCGCAGCGTGGCGACCACGCAAATGATCGACGCCGTCGCGAAATTTCACGGCCAAACCGTGTTTCAAACCCCGGTCGGCTTCAAGTACATCGGCCAGCTCATCCGCGAAGACAAGATTGCGTTCGGGCGGCGAGGAGAGCGCGGGGCTGACCATTCGCGGCCACATCCCGGAAAAAGACGGCATCCTCGCCTGCCTGCTCGTCGCGGAAATGATCGCGGCGCGCGGCGCCTCCATCGGCGAGCAGGTTCGCGCCATGTACAAGAAGCTGGGCCGCGAATTCTGGCCCGATGCGCGAGAATCTGCAACTCAGCGACGAACAAAAGGCAAACGTAATCAAGAGATTGGCCGTGGACGCTTCGACACTCCTGGGCCGGAAAGTGGTATCCATCGACCGCACCGATGGAGCAAAATTCGTATTCGAAGACGGCTCGTGGATGTTGTTGCGGCTGTCCGGCACGGAGCCGCTGCTGCGGCTGTACGTGGAAGCCGAAAGCGCCGCTGCTTCGGCGAAGTTGACGCGAGAAGCGACACAATGGGTTCTGCAAAGTTAAACGCGATGGACGCCAGCGAAAAAATCCGCGCGCTGCTGCGGCAGCATGGGCGCGCCCTGCTGGGGCTGCTCGTGCTGGTTCTCGTGGTGCATGACATTTTCGGCACCCATGGCTACCTGGCGATGCGGCGCAAACAGCAGGAAATCAAGAAAGTGAAAGCCGCCCTGGAACAGCTGAACAAGGAGAATTTACAGCTCGAGCAGGAAGTGAAGGAGCTGAAAACCGATCCCCACAAGATCGAGAAAATCGCCCGCGATGAGCTGGGCCTGGCCCGCCCGGGAGAAGTCATCATCAAGATTCCGCAGTCGCAGCAGTTACCGCAGAACTCTACGTTGCAGCCCTGATCGCCCGCTTTTTCCAGGAAGTTCGAATCAGAGAGAGCCCCAGCATCGCCAGAAAGATGGTGATCAGTCCGCCCGTGGCCTTCAGCGCGCTGCATTGCCCCTTCGGCAGGATCGAGAACCTGCCATACACGAACTCGATGTGCACCCAATAGACGAGCAGCGAGGTTTTCCCGAGCTGGATGATGGGGCTGAAGCCTTTCTGCGCCAATCCCCAGCGGCACCAGGCATAAACCAGGAAAAGAATCACCAGCAGGATGCCGCAGCGCAATAGGAAAAAATTGGGATTGCTGTGCCAGTAGTCGTAAACCGCGTACCAGCGGATGCGCGAGGAATCGAACAAGATCGAGAGAATGCCGGCCAATATTCCAGCGCCGCCGAGCGCCGCGAACATCCATCCTTCTTTGCGTTTGGCGATTTCCGAAAACAAGAAAAACCCGGCGGCGAGTCCGGCAAACGCGAAGGCCGACCAGGGGAATAACGGAAAGAGCCAGGGCTGCGGCTTATCGAAAATGTGTACGCCGTTGATGTAGGACTCGAGCGGCCACGGCAAAAACTTCGGCCGGTAGGTGGTCCAAAGAGGCGGAGTGGCCATCGCAACGATTGTTGCTGCAAAAAGTCCCGCCACGAGCGTGCGCATTCTCGCCGCGGCCACGGCGCCGCCCCCCGTGAACCAGCAGAGAACACCCATGAGCATCATCGAGAGCCCGAGAATGTTCAGCACGTCCACGCGCAGAAGATCCGTCCACGGAGACCAGGGGTAGCCCAGGGCAAATTCCTGCACGCGAAACAGCAGCCCCATCCCGAAAACTTCCGCCCCGCGCAGAATCGTCTGCTTCGCAATGGCGTTGCCATCGATTCCCTTTTCCCGAAGCCGCTCCGTTACCAGTGCAAAAGAAATTCCCGCCAGGAAAATGAAAAGAGGAGCCGGGAGGGTGCCGCCCAGCTGCGACCAGATAATCAGCGACGACGACTTCCGCGCTTCGGGGCTCAGCCACGAATCGTAGCAGTGCGTTTGAAACATCAGCACGCACGCGAGGCCGCGCATCCAATCAATGTGCGCGAGCCGTTTTGCGTTTGGGTTTATTTGGCTTGTCATCGCTCTGCGTTACAATTCCCCCTTGCCCGCCACGCGCCAACTCGGTGTGCTCGCGATGTTCGGCTTGTGGGCCGTGCTGACGCTCACCGGAGCGCTTTACAGTGTCTGGCTGGGCTACGGCGGCCGCAACTTCGCGGCTACGCTCACCGCCTTCGCGCTCTTCTTTCTGGTGATGCTGCTTTTTGCCGCGCGCGGCATGGACCAAGGCTTCGCCTCGCGCTTCGGCGCCGGGAGCGGTCATCTGCTCGGCGTCGCGGTGTTTCTTGTCTACCTGATTTACGCGTTCGGGACAAATACTTTTGCCTTAAGCCGCACCTCCGCCGTCGCCGGATTCGTTTTCGTCCCGCTGGCTCTGGCCGCTTCCGCGGAGCGCCGCCCGCCCGGCTCCTGGCAGGATTTCTTTATTCTCACGGGCGTTTGGGTCGCCGTGAAATTTTCACCTTCGCATTGGCTCTGGCCGTATCCCGGCGGGCGCCTCGCGTACGTATTTACTGTGCTGCTCGCGTTGAATGTCGCGCTGGCGTGTTTTGTGTTGCTGCGCCGCGTGAACGGCATCGGCTATTCCATCGGTTGGGGCCGAAACTGGAGCCTCTTCATTCTCGGTAGTTTTATCGTCTTCGGTTGTATCGCGATTCCGCTCGGCACGGGCATGCATTTTATTGAATTTGCACCGCAGTGGGGGCAATGGAAATCACTGCCGCTGCTTTCGCTGGGCATCCTCTTTTTCACGGCCTGGCCCGAGGAGTTTCTGTTTCGCGGTTTGCTGCAGAACATGTTGTCCCGCGCAACGAACAGCGATCTCACCGGCTGGCTGGGCGCTGCCATGCTCTTCGGCTTTTCTCACATTACCAACATGCATTTTCCAAATTGGCGCTACGTCGCCCTGGCTACGATTGCGGGAATCTTTTATGGATGGACGTGGCGCAAGACGGGCTCGATCTTCGCGTCCGCGCTCGTGCACGCCGCCGTGGACATCACCTGGCACTTCCTCTTCCGCACGGTATAGGAGAGCCCGCGTTTCTTATGAAACGAAGAACGGGTTCGCGCATCAAACCTGGCAATGAAGGCCGGGGTAGGCCACTGCCCGCCCCGCGCCCACAGGGAACGCGAAGCGCATTCAGGAGGAGTTGAGATGGCGGAAACAATGACCGCGGAACAAGCCAAGTTCTTGCTGCAGGACGTTTATCTTGGGACATTGAAAAACGAGAGCCGGATTACGAAAAAGGTGCTGGAAGCGGTGCCGGCGGATAAGTGCGAGTACCGGCCCGATGCGGTCTCGAAGAGCGCGATCGAGTTGCTGCGCCACATTGCCGCGGCGGACAACTTCTTCCTCGATTCGGTGATCAACGGCGTGTTCGACCCGAGCAGGGGGGCGATTCCCGAGAACGTGAAAACGCCGGCGGAAATCGCGGCGTGGTATGAAGAGCGTTACGCCAAGAATTATGAGGCGCTGACGAAATTGACGGGCGAGCAGTTGATAAAGATCGTGGATTTCCGCGGAATGTTTCAGCGCCCGGCGGTGACATTTGCGATGATGGGCCTGCATCACACGATTCATCACCGCGGGCAACTTTCCTCGTACTTGCGTTCGATGGGCGCGAAGGTGCCGTCGATCTATGGCGAAAGCTACGACGACGCGCAAGCGCGCAAAGCCGCCCAAGCGTGAAGTAAATTCTTTCTTCGCGCCTCTAGCGGACGACGCCGGAAAGAGGCGAAGAGGCGGAGGCGTAGAGGCGCTTGGGCATGCGGCCGGCAAGATAGGATTTGCGGCCGGCGCTGACGGCGTCGCGCATGGCTTCGGCCATGAGGACGGCGTCCGCGGCTTCGGCGATCGCGGTATTCATCAGGACGCCGTCGGCGCCCAGTTCCATGGCGACGGCGGCATCGGAAGCCGTGCCGACGCCGGCGTCCACGATCATGGGAACTTCGGTGATGCGCTCGCGGAGGATGCGGAGATTGGCGGGATTCTGCACGCCGAGGCCGGAACCGATGGAGCGCCGCGAGGGGCATGACGGCAGCAGCGCCGGCGTCAATCAGCTTGCGGGCGGCGATGAGATCGTCGTTGGTGTAAGGCAGAACGACGAAGCCTTCCTTCACGAGGACGCGGGTGGCTTCCATGAGCTGCTCGGTGTCCGGGAAAAGAGTTTGCTGATCGCCGATGACTTCGAGCTTGATCCAGTTGGAGAGGCCCACTTCGCGGGCCAGGCGCGCGGTGCGAATGGCTTCGTCGGCGGTGTAGCACGCCGCGGTATTCGGCAAAATAAAAATCTTTTCGCGGTCGATGTAGTCGAGCAGTGATTCTTTTGTGCGATCCGTCAGGTTGACGCGTCGCACAGCGACAGTGACCATGTCCGCGCCGGAAGCGGCGTGCGCGCGAGCCATCTCCTGAAAGCTGCGGTATTTCCCGGTTCCAACAATCAAGCGGGATTTGAAAGCGCGGCCCGCGATAACCAATTCATCTGCCATGGAATTCTCCCATTGCATTCTATCGCTGCATCGCCAGAAGACAAAGTGCCCGCGGTTGAAGCCGAGCCGGAGACAAACTCATTGCGCGGCTTCCGCCGAGGCGCCGCAAATTGTGAAGTGAAGCGGCCTGAAAAGTTTTGCAGCCGCAAAACTATGCCTGGAGGTGAGCCTCCAGGAACCAGAGATCCTTGTCGAGTTCGCGCGTGATGGCGGTGAACAGATCGGCGGTGATTTTATCGCCGAGGTCGTCACTTTCGTTGACCGCCTGGCGCAGGGCGTTCGCGTGGTGGGCAACATTGGGAACCAACCACTTGAGTTGCGAGGGGCCGTCGGAAGCGGCTAGATTGGCTTCTTTCAGGCCGGACTTCGCGGCGGCTTCGCGGGCCGTGCCATTGGCGACGCCCCCGAGAGCGGCAATGCGCTCAGCGATGGAATCCGTCTGATCCTCGACGTGTTCGGCGACAGAATCGAACAATTCGTGGAGCTGAATGAATTGGGGGCCTTTGAGGTTCCAATGGGCCCATTTGACCTGAGTGAATAGATCAATGGCATCGGCGAGACGCGCGTTGAGAAGTACGATCAAAGCCTGGCGATTTTTTTCCGGCACGCCAACGCTGGACTTGTAGGTACGGGCCGGTGAAGTTCCTGTAGCTGGCATAAGATGGTTCCTCCTTATTTGATGACTGGGGTCGCTACCTTATGAGATGAACGGGAAGCGGAAATGGGTGCGTGCATATCATGGGAATCGGCCATGAAAGACTCATGCGCTATTCCTGAAGAATTGGCCGGGGTTCGGCGACGTCGGCGTAGAGGGACTCGATGACGGCGCGATATTTCTGCTCGACGACGCGGCGCTTGAGTTTGAGGGTGAAGGTGAGACTGCCGTTGTCGAACGTGAAATCCTCGGGAAGAAGAGCAAAGCGCTTGATGGTTTCGTACTGCGCGAGATGGGCAGTGAGGCGTTTCACTTCGGAATCGAGCAGAGAGCGAACCCAGGGATGGGCGACCATTTCCACATTCGAGGCAAACTTGATTCCGTGATCGGCGGCCTTGGAGGCAACGGTGTTCGCGTTAGGAACGATGAGTGCGACGATAAATTTTCGTTTATCGCCGATGACCATGGCGTTGAGGATGTAAGGGCTGGTCTTGAGAGCGTTTTCGATGGGCTGCGGGGCGACGAATTTTCCCGCCGCGGTTTTCAGCAAATCTTTTTTCCGGTCGGTGATGAAAAGATAATTGTCCTTGTCGAGGTAGCCGATATCGCCGGTGCTGAACCAGGCATCCTGGCTGAGAACTTCGCGTGTGGCTTCGGGATTCTTGTAATAGCCCTGCATGATGCAGGGGCCCTTGGCGAGAATCTCGCCGTCTTCCGCGATGCGAATCTGCACGTTGGGAATGGGCTTGCCGGAACTGCCGACGCGATTGCGGGGATAGTTGGAAGTCAGAACGGGAGAAGTTTCCGTAAGCCCATAACCCTGGTAAATCGGAATGCCGACGGCCCAGAAAAATTCCGCCAACTCCTTGGAAAGCGGCGCGCCACCGGAAAAAACGATGCGCAACTTTCCACCCGTTCCCGTGCGAATCTTTGAGTAAACCAGCAGGTTGGCAATGGCCCACTGCAACTTTAAAGTGGCGCTGACATTTCTCTGGCCGGAGCGCCATGGAGCAGAGCGCTCGGCGATTTTCATGGCCCAATCGAAGATTTTCCGCTTGAGTCCAGTGTTTCTGCTTCCCTGCTCCATGAGGCGCGCGTAAATTTTTTCGAAGAAACGAGGAACGGCGGCCAAGACGGTAGGGTGTAGTTCAAGGAGCGCCTGAGCGACGCGCTCGATTTCCTCCACGTAGGCAATGGTGATGCCGTTGAAGAGATAGACGTAGTCCAGCATGCGGCCGTAGACGTGCGCGAGCGGAAGAAATGAAATGGCGATGTCAACGCCATGCTGGAGTTGGAACTCGACACAGGTGTCGGTGACGTTGGAGCAGAAGTTCGTGTGCGTGAGCATCACGCCCTTGGGCTCGCCGGTGGTGCCGGAGGTGTAGATGAGAGAAGAGAGCTGCCCCGGAAGAACTTGAGAAGCGCGAATGCGGTAGGCGGAAATGTCCGCGCCGCCGGATCCGGCGATGAGAGTTTCGTAGCGGAGACAATCGCTCGGGATGTCAGAGCCAGCGTCGGCGGCAATGATTTGTTCGAGTTCGGGAAGATTGGCGCGCACGGAGAGAAGCTTCTGGAGTTGGGGCAGGCCGGCGACGAAAACGATTTTGGCGCCGCAATGTTTGAGGATGTAGGTCATGCGGTCGAGCGATTCGTTGAAATAGACCGGGACGGTGATGCCGCCCGCGCCGGTGATGGCAAAGTCCGCGGTGTGCCACTCGGGGCGATTGGCGGCGAAAAGACCGACGCGATCGCCGGGTTTGACGCCAAGTTCGACCAAGGCGGTGGAGAGGCCGGCGACGCGGCGGAGGAACTCTTGCGAGGAAATGGGTTCCCAGCGGTCGGAGCGGCGGAACATCTGCGCGCGGGGATTGGGCAGAGTATCGACGGCGTTGAGAAAACGCGAGGGAAGCGTGCCGTAGTTCATGGTCTGAAGCCCACTGTACCGCAGCCATTTTGATGGCGCAATGAGCGTAGGGTCACATGGCGGAAGCCGCCCGCGTGCGATGCGGGTCTGTCCGACGGGAGCCGGACCGCCCCGACAGGAGTCGCGGTAAACGCCGAACGCGAAAGACCCGCCACACCGAAAGCACCAAAAGCACGGGTCTGAAGACCCGCAACGGCGAAAAGACCAAAAGCACGGGTCTGAAGACCCGCCACGGCGAAAAGACCAAAAGCACGGGTCTGAAGACCCGCCACGGCGAAAAGACCAAAAGCACGGGTCTGAAGACCCGCTACGGCGCAAAGACCAAAAGCACGGGTCTGAAGACCCGCCACGGCGAAAAGACCAAAAGCACGGGTCTGAAGACCCGCTACGGCGCAAAGACCAAAAGCACGGGTCTGAAGACCCGCCACGGCGAAAAGACCAAAAGCACGGGTCTGAAGACCCGCTACGGCGCAAAGACCAAAAGCACGGGTCTGAAGACCCGCCACTACAAAGGCGCTCCTCCACCCACCCCGGGTGTTTTGCAGAAAGAGTGCAGAAGCGATTGAAAAGAAAAGAGTTGATCTTTTGGCAAGCGCAAAAGAGTGCGTAAGAGTGTGAAAATAAATGGGATAGCTTGGAAACAGGTTAAAATGTTTGCAAGTTTGAAGGTTGGAAGGTTGAGAGCACCCCCTACACCCCCCATGAAAATGGATGGTTATCAAAAGAAAGGAGTTGCGGGAGGAGCATTTTGTAAGTGATGGAAAAGAATGCAGATGCGCGACGTAATTTTGGGCATTCCTAGCCGGGGCGAGGTTGCGACAGCCGGGTGAAAAAGCGGAGAAGTGGGAAATCAGAATGGATCGGAGAAGTTGGTGACTGGCTATCACAACTGATGTTAACACATGTATATTATGTCTGTCAAGTATGTACTATGTTATCATTCGAATGAGGCGGGAAGGCGTTGAAAAGGCTGGGGGTTAAGGGTTTGGTGAGCGAGGTTCCAGAGATGGGGATCCGGAGCGGGGGCGGAAGATATTGGGAGACGGGTGTGCAGGAGGAAGAGACAGGAAGTGTCAAAGTCCGAGCCCTTTGATAAACCAAACCCCAGAGTGATGTGGTACCCAAGAGTGTCTGAGCGCATTAAGGGCCGCCCACTCGCCGGAGACTCCGGCTTAGTACGGTGCTGAACCCCCCGCACATCACGAGAGGCGGGTAATTCCGGGGAATCCGTCAAAACCAGTATCAAAGCTCAGGATTTGTTCGATTCGATGCTGCTCCATGACCGCCAGATGCACGGCATCACGCGCGGATACCTGGCGGTGCCCCATTACAATTTTTTTGGCGCGCTCGGCTGTGGCCCGGTCCACGGCAAGCACCTCATCGGCGATGCCAAGCAAGGCATCGAATGCTGGTTGGATGGCATCGCGCCGGTTTATTGCCACATAGCGGTGCAGGATCTCCTGCAGAACCTCGGCATCCGTAACCAAGCGTTTCCGATCGCTGATGAGGTCTTCCAGCAAGCGCTGCGCGTCGGCCTTATGGGGATGGGGAGCGCCAATGAGGTACATGGGGATATTCGAGTCGACTAGAATCAAGGATGCGTACCAGCGCCGTATCCGCTCTCGATCTCCGCGAGCATACGGTCGATATCAGCCGAGGGATAGTCGTGCCGCGCGGCTGCGCGAATGACTTCGAGTTTCTTCCCCACCCCGGCGCCAGGTTCACGCCGGCGTGCCAGGTCGAGAGCCTGGCGGACCCACTCGGCGATGGACATGCGGCGGGAGCGGGCTACACGCTGAATTTCGCGGTATTCGGGATCCTTCAAAATCACTTGCAGCCGCTTTGCCATAGCTGTGAGTCTATCTGACTCATGGTGATGAGTCAAGACGAGCAATTGTCAATGGCGCACTTGAGTTTCCCGCCGTAGGAAAGGGGATGGCGTGCGCTAGTATGAGCGGCGGAGAGTGATTTCGATGAGCCTGACAGTGCCAGGGACAGCGGGGGCGGGAAAACGGAAAAATAGAGAAAAGTCGGTATGACAAGGAGATCGAGGAACGGTCAAAATCCGGGCCCTCAAAAATCCGAAGGTGCAGCACCCCGTGAAATTCCCTCGGGCCGCGCAGCGCTTTCCGCGTTCCAGGCTGCTCCAAGAAAGACGATCATCGCCGAGAGCTCCATCCACACCATCAGCCCGATGGCCGCCGCCAGTCCGCCGAATACAAGCCCATACTTTATCTTCCGGACGTAAATCCCAAAGAGCAAATTGACGCCCCACCACAGAATCGTGGCCGCAGCCGCTCCAGGCAGAGCGGAACTCCAAGTCATGGTGCCTGGCCGCGCCACGCGATAAATCAAGGCCAGGACGAACATCGCCAGAATTATCGCCAAAACGGGGAGAATGACGTACCAGAAACCGCGAATCAGGGGAGACTTCTCATATCCGGGAGTTATCCATTGGCGTACGGGCCGGCCAAACACACTCAGCGCAACGGACACGAGCCACGCCACAATCGTCACGGAGAACAAAAGCAAACCATGAATCTGGCGGCCGAGAAAGGAATGTGTGCTGTGGTCACCATAAATTAGCTTGATGCCTTTGATGATGAGCTTCATCACCTGCGAGCCCACGAGCAGCGTTCCGAGCCAGCCGATAAGCGCCAGGTACCAGGCGTTCACTTCCTGGCGCAACACGTAAGAGGATATGAGTTGCCAACTGCCTGGGGGAAGAATCGCCGAAATCCGCATGGCGACCTCCTGACCGCCTTCCCCTTCCAAGGAACTCTTCATAAGGCTCAGCGCAGTCACCAGGACTGCAAAGAACGCCAAGAACATATTGAACGCCACCGCCTGCGAAACCATACCGCATTGCGGAATGACTCTGGCCAGCGTTCGAAATAGCTTCTTGGCAAGAGCAGTTAGCGCCATTCCGGAATTATACTGTCCCCTTCTGAACTGTGCAGCGCGAAACTCCCCGGCTACCGCAGCAGCAGAAGGGGTTCAGTGCGAGGAATTGCGGAGGAGCTGGGGCGGATGCAAAAGGGAGTGGCGTGCGCTAGTATGAGCGGCGGAGAGGGAATTCCATGAGCGTGACAGTGCCGGGAACTGTGGCGGAAACGAATTTGTCGAAGGGGTCGTATCGAGCGCCGCGGGGAACGCAGATTTCGTGCAAAGGCTGGCAGCAGGAAGCGGCGCTGCGGATGCTGCTGAATAATCTGGACCCGGAAGTGGCGGAAAAGCCGGAAGAGCTGGTGGTTTACGGCGGGACGGGCAAGGCGGCGCGGAACTGGGAATGTTTTCACGCGATCGTGCGGTCGCTGAAGGCGCTGGAGGCGGACGAGACGCTGCTGGTGCAGTCCGGCAAACCGGTGGGGATCTTTCGAACGCATGAATACGCGCCGCGAGTGCTGCTGTGCAATTCGAATCTGGTGGGCCATTGGAGCAACTGGGACCGCTTCCACGAATTGGACCGCGCAGGATTGATGATGTACGGGCAGATGACGGCGGGAAGTTGGATTTACATCGGGACGCAGGGGATTTTGCAAGGGACGTACGAAACGTTTGCGGCGGCGGGGAAAAAGCATTTCGGCGGAGATTTGAAGGGAAAGCTGATCGTCACCGGCGGCATGGGAGGAATGGGCGGGGCGCAGCCGCTGGCGGCGACGATGAATGGCGCGGCGTTTCTGGGGATTGACGTTGATCCGGAGCGAATCAAGCGGCGCGTGAAGACGGGCTATTGCGACGTGATGGTGACTTCGCTGGATGAAGCGCTGCGGATATTGAAGAATGCGGTGCGCAAGGGCGAGGCGACGTCCGTGGGATTAGTGGGCAATTGCGCGGATGTGATTCCGGAGCTGGCGAAGCGCGGCGTGGTGCCGGATCTGCTGACGGACCAGACGAGCGCGCACGATCCGATCGGCGGATACGTGCCGAATGGAATGACGCTGGAAGCGGCGCTGGAGCTGCGAGAGAAAAATCCGGAGGAGTACAAGAAGCATGCGCTGGCGGCGATCGCGGTCCATGTTCAGGGCATGCTGGATTTGCAGAAGCTGGGAGCGGTGACGTTCGATTACGGGAACAATATTCGAACGTTTGCATTTCAGCAGGGAGTGAAGAACGCGTACGACTTTCCGGGATTCGTGCCGGCGTATATCCGGCCGCTGTTTTGCGAAGGCAAGGGACCGTTCCGGTGGGCGGCGCTTTCGGGCGAGGCTTCGGATATTGCGCGGACGGATCAGCTGGTGCTGGAGATGTTTCCGCACGACGAGCATTTGAACCGCTGGATCAAGCTGGCGCAAAAGCGCGTGAAGTTTCAGGGGCTGCCGTCGCGGATCTGCTGGCTAGGATACGGCGAGCGGGACAAGTTTGGTTTGGCGCTGAATGAGCTGGTGGCCAAGGGAGAAATAAAGGCGCCGGTGGTGATGGGGCGCGATCACCTGGATTGCGGGTCGGTGGCTTCGCCGTACCGCGAGACCGAAGCGATGCGGGATGGCTCGGACGCGATTGCGGACTGGCCGCTGCTGAATGCGCTGATCAACACGGCGAGCGGGGCGTCGTGGGTGTCCATCCATAACGGCGGAGGCGTGGGAATCGGCTATTCGCAGCACGCGGGACAGGTGACGGTGGCGGATGGAACAAAAGAGATGGCAAAGCGGATCGAGCGCGTGCTGACAAACGATCCAGGGATGGGCGTGGTGCGGCACGTGGACGCGGGGTATCCGGAGGCGATTGCGTTCGCGAAGAAGACAGGCGTAAAAGTGCCGATGTTGTAGGAAAAAAGAGTGGGCGGGGCAAGGATGGTACGGCGGGGCGGCGTGCTTGTCGCGGGCAGGGCGTGTAAATGACACCGCGCCAATCATAAACGACACCACGACGCCAATCGGGAGATTGGCGTTCCCGGGAAGGCCAAAGCGGGTAAGCGATACCACCACGCCAATCATAAACGACACCACCACGCCAATCAGGAGATTGGCGTTCCCGGGAGAGGCAAACAGTGCCTGCTTCCCGATTTTTCGGCATAATGAAGTGGCCGTGGCGGATCCCCTTCTCATAACGGGTGCGTCGCAACTCCTAACGATGCGTGGCAGCGGGCCGCGGCGGGGCAATTCCCTTTCCAATCTGGGGTTGATCAAAGACGGGGCGGTGCTGGTGCGCGATGGCGTGATTGAAGACATCGGCACGCGCGCCGAGATGGAATCGCTACCGGAGGCGCGTTCGGCGGAAAAGCTGGATGTGGGCGGACGCGTGGTGTTGCCGGGGTTCGTGGATTCGCACACGCACCTGATTCACGCGGCGAGCCGCGCGGAAGAATATGAACTGAAAATTCAAGGCGCGAGTTACGAAGAGATCGCGCGCAAAGGCGGCGGGATACTCAATTCGGTGAAGAAGCTGCGCGCGGCGACGCACGAAGCGTTGAAGAGCCGCGCACTCGCGGCGCTGAAACAATTTGCGGCGCACGGCACGACGACGGTCGAAGCGAAAAGCGGGTACGGACTGGACGTTGCAAGCGAGCTGAAGATCATGAAGTTGCACAAGGAGCTGGCCAGCGAGCAACCGCTAGAAATTGTTTCGACGTTTCTCGGCGCGCATGTAGTCCCGGCAGAGTTTCGAGGGAAAGCCGGCGGAGCGGAGAAGTACATCGCACTGCTGACGGGGACCATGATCCCGGAGATCGGAGAAGACAGACTGGCGGAGTATTGCGACGTTTTCTGCGACCGCGGGGCGTTCACCCGAGAGCAAGCGAAGCGCATCCTGCAAGCGGGACGGCAGTGGGGCATGCTGCCGAGGCTGCATGCCGAACAGCTCACGCGAAGTGGGGCGACGCAGCTTGCCGTGCAATTAAAGGCCGCGAGCTGCGATCATCTGGAGAAAGTGAACCGCGCGGATATCGCGGCGCTGGCAAAATCAGAAACGGCGGCGACGCTGCTGCCGGGCTGCGATTTTCACCTGGGGCTGAAGAAATATGCGCCCGCACGCGAGCTGATCGAGGCGGGGGCGATTGTGGCGCTGGCGACGGACTATAATCCGGGAACAAGCCCAACGCTAAGCATGCCGATGATTTTGTCGCTGGCCTGCACACAACTGCGCATGACGCCCGCGGAGGCGATTGCGGCCGCGACGATCAACGCGGCTTATGCCCTGCGGCGGGAAAAACGGATCGGCTCGCTGGAGGTTGGCAAACAAGCGGATTTGGCCGTATTCGAAGTGGCCGACTACCGGGAAATTCCTTATTATTTTGGTGTGAACCATTGCTGGATGACCGTGAAGCGTGGTCGCGTAATCCATGCCGCCGCAGAAGCCACAATCTAACTATTCCAAGAGGCCGGTAAGGCGGCTACGGCTGCCCAAAATCGAGCCGTCGAAATCGAAAGGGCTATTCGAGGAGTATTTTTACGCCTTTCTAGGGATTATTCTCGTTGGCGTATCGGTTTTATTAAGAGCGGGAGGAATGGGCGCGTATGACGCGATCATCGCGGGGCTCTGGGTGACTGGGTTCACGTGGTTCGCCTGGCAATTGAAGAGTTACCTGAAAGAGAGATCGAAACCCGCAGCAGAGAAAAAGCCCGAGCAAGCGGCGCCGACGCAGTTGAGCAAGGGGCGGGTGCAGCTGCCTCGGGGCATGAAACCGATGATCGGACCGCAATGGCCGCTGAAAAAGGAGCCAGGGCGCGTCAAGCCTGTGCAATGGCCGAAGCCGGTGCAGGCAGCCCAAGCGCCGACGCCACCGGGCAATGCGAATAAACCGGGGTTTGTCTACGAACGGCCGAAACTGCCGGACCGCAAGCCAAAACTGCCGACCAATTCGGCCGGACAAGAGAACAAGAAACCAAAACGATGAAACGACTGATTGAATGCGTGCCAAATTTTTCCGAAGGGCGCGACGCGGCAAAGTTGGATGCGATCGTTGCGGCAATGAGCAGCGTGCCGGGCGTGTACGTGCTGGACCGCGAGATGGACGCGGACCACAACCGCAGCGTCGTAACCCTTGCCGGCGAGCCGAACGCGGTGGCGGAGGCGGCGCTGCTGGGCACGGGCAAGGCGATGGAACTGATAGACATGACGAAACACGCGGGCGCACACCCGCGCGTGGGCGCGACCGACGTGGTGCCATTCATCCCGATCGAGGGAATAACCATCGAAGATTGCGTGGCGCTGGCGCGACGCGTGGGCGACGAAATCTGGAAGCGCTACCGGATCCCGGTGTTTTTTATGAAGCGGCGGCGACGAGACCGGACCGCGTGAATCTGGAAAATGTGCGACGAGGGCAGTTCGAAGGGTTGCGCGAGGAGATGAAGAGGAATCACGACCGCCAGCCAGACGTCGGGGAGCCGAAAGTGCATCCGACGGCGGGCGTGACGGTGGTTGGCGCACGCAAGTTTCTCATCGCCTACAACGTAAATCTGAATACACCCGACATCGGCATCGCGAACAAGATCGCGAAGGCGATCCGGTTTTCGTCGGGCGGATTGCGCTACGTGAAATCGATGGGCGTGGAGCTGAAAGCACGCAACCTGGCGCAAGTGTCCATCAACCTGACGGATTTCGAACAGACGCCGATACACCGCGTGTACGAAATGGTGAAACGCGAGGCGGAGCGACATGGCGTGACGCCGGTGGGCAGCGAAATCGTCGGACTGGTCCCGAAGAAGGCGATCGAGATGGCGGCGAGATTTTTCCTGCAACTGGAAAACTTCTCGCCCGCACAAGTGTTTGAAAATAAGCTGGTGGCGGCGCTGAGCGGCGCGCCGCTGGGGGGCGACGAAAGACGGGAAGCTCGCGGGGCTGGCGCGGCCGTTTCTGGATGCGGTGGCGACGCCTGCGGCGACGCCGGGTGGCGGAAGCGTCTCGGCGTTTGCGGGAGCGCTGGCGGCGGCGCTGGGACAGATGGTTGCGGGGCTCTCGCGGAAGAAGAAATCGCAAGCGGCGTTTGTGGACCAGCTCTCAGCCGCGGTGACGAAATGCGGCGCACCGCGGATGAACTACCGAAGCGATCGACCGCGACGCGGCATCGTATGACGCGGTGATGGCGGCGTTCAAATTGCCGCAAGGCGACGCGCAGGAAACGCGGCAGCGCGACGAGGCGATTCAGAAGGCGACGAAAGGCGCGACGGAGGTGCCGCTGCAGGTGGCCGAGCGGACAGTTGCGCTTTTCGAACGGCTCGGACAACTGGAGGCTATCGTCGCCGCATCCATGAGGTCAGACTTGCAAGTAGCGCGGCTGATGGCCAGCGCCGGCGCGCGCGGAGCGCTGGCGAACGTGGAGATCAATCTCGACGGCATGACGGATGCGGCGTACGTCGTCGATGCGGGCGAAAATTGCCGCATTGCGGGAGCGAGTGGGCGATGCGCGCCAGCGAAAGCGCGTAGAATAGAAGTTCCCCTGGCCCTTCGAAAGGAGCAGTACATGAAACTGACCACGAATTCAGGTGTGACCCCGGCCGGGCCAGGGTCAACGCTCCGCAGGATCGTGGCCGCTCGTTCTGGTGGCGATGTCCCTCCTGGTGATGCCGAAACCCGTCCGCGCGGGCCGCCTTGGCGCGGACATCATCGCGCTCTTTCCCAAGGAGATTGGCGAATTCGCGTACGCCGACTTGAAGAAGGCGCGGACGCTGAAGTGGTTTCCGCAATTGCAGGAACAGATGCTCCCCGAGCGCTTCCGGCAGTTCGAGAAATTTCTGGCTTCCGCGGGAGTGGATCCGAATTCGCAAGTCGATGAACTGGCCTGGGGGCTGGTCCCCGAAGGAATGACCCGAAGACCGAAGGCACGGGCTCGGCGGCCGTTCCGACCGGTGAAGAGATCGTGGGCGTGGCGCTAGGAAACTACAATCCGAACTCGACGGAAGCGTTTTTCAAGCAGCAGAAACTTCCTACGTTTAAGGCGCGAGGGTACACCCTTTATGCGTTCGGAACGGGATCGGGAGCGAACGATCTGTTCTTCTTTTTCTGGATTCGAATACGGCGGCGTTTGGCCACCGCGCGCTGCTCGAAAAGATGATCGAGGTGCGCTTTGGCAGTGAAGAAGGCCTGCTGCGTAACGAAAGTTTTTCCCGCTGATCAACGAAGCGAACGGCAGCGGCGTGGTGTGGGTGGTGCTGAACCCCGCGTACACGCGGCTGGCGATGCAGCAGCTCGCGCCGGAAGTGGAACAGTTCCCGGAAGCCGCGAAACTCGTGCGCGCATGCAGAACATGATCATCAACGTGGACGCGAGCAGCGGCATCGACGGAAAATTCCAGGCGGTCTGCGGATCGACCGAAGACGCGAACACGCTGGGGCAACTGGTGCAGGCGGGGTTCCTCTACAAACGCTATCAGGCGCAAAAGGACAATCCCGATCTGGCGCAGCTGCTGGATCAGGCGCAGGTACGCCGGCGGGCGACCGGCTGACGCTGCGCATGTCGCTGAACGACGAACAGATGACGACACTCATCCGGAAGAATACGTTCGCGTTGAAGATGTAGGGCTCGGCAATCTTTGCCGCACAGGAGCCGCGGCAGCGCAGCTGTTTGGCCCTTTGGTGTTCGGTAGCTTCAAATGCGCGGAGTGACCTGGCCGATATATTTCGTCAGGCGAGTTACGGCTTCCTCGCCGCGGGTTTCGTACTGCACACGGTCGACGCCGTCGAAAACCCAGCGCGGGCTCCTGCTGCCGCCCATCTGCGCGGCGAAACCTGCAATCGTATCGAGGCCCAGGGCCGGAGAGTCTCGCCCTCGTGAGCCAGCGTAACCTCAATGCGGTCGGTGAAACGGGTGAGCGTAACTTCGAGGTGGGGATGAGCTGCCGGTCAAATGTTCGAAAGCTTCCCGGCAGGCAGCTACGATAGAGGACTGCAACTGGGAGATGGCGTCCTCTCCAGCCCGGCGGCATCGGCGAGATAGCGGGCCGCGCCTCCGACCGCGGCGGCGAGCCGCGCATCGGCGTCGATCGCATTTGGACGCTGTTGGTTCAGTGGCCACGGCTGCTCGCAAGGGAGACGTCGCAGGCTTCCCGGCAATCCGGGCAATAGTAGAAACCATCCATACAGAGCCGCACGTTGTGCTGCCCCTTGCAAATGGTGCAGTACCTTTCGCAAATGCAGTAATCTTCCGGCTAGTCGCACTGGGCGCAAACAACCGGAGCTTGCATAGGCCTCCTGAAAACTCTACCTGAGTAGTGGAGGTGCGGCAAGGCGAACGTGAGCGAGACTCGAGTCCTTTACCTGCTTGTCCCGGCAGCGCGCGTCCTTCGCCGCGGCTGGGCTTCTTTGACCGATATGGGGGTGCATGCTAGTATCGCTTTCTGCTCGAGCCACTTGGAATGGAATCCGCCACTTCTCCCCCCATAAGCGAGCTTCGTAAGACGCCGCTAAACGCATTGCACCGCCGCCTGGGCGCGAAGATGGTGAATTTTGGCGGCTGGGACATGCCTGTCGAGTACCCCTCGAGCGGCGGCCTGATCGCCGAGCACAAGGCCGTGCGCGGGAGCGTGGGCGTGTTCGACGTCAGCCACATGGGCGACATTCGTATCCGCAGCGGACACCAGGTGGTGCGCTGGCAGCGGTCCAGCACATCACCATGAACGACGCTTCACAGTTGGCCATCGGTCAGGCGCAATATTCCGCGATGCTCTATCCGGAGGGCACGTTTGTGGACGACATCATCGTGCATCGGCTGGGCGAAGATGATTTTCTGCTGGTCATCAATGCGGGCACACGAGAAAAGGACATCCAATGGGTGCGTGAAAACACGACCGACTTCGGTTGACGCGTCGCCGATTTGAGCGACGCCTACACGCAGATCGCGATTCAGGGCCCGCGGGCGGTCGACGTCGTGCAAAAGCTGACCGACGCGGACCTCACAAGTTCAAGAACTACTGGTTCACGCGCGGCACGGTATGCGGCCTGGAGAATACACTGATTGCGCGCACGGGCTATACGGGCGAGGATGGCTTGGAGATCTATATTCCGTCCGACGTCGCGACGAGCGAGCGGGTCTGGAATGGTCATGGAAGCCGGGCGTGAGTTCGGGATCGGCCCTGCGGCCTGGGCGGCCGCAACACCCTGCGGCTGGAAGCGAGGATGCCGCTCTACGGACACGAGATCAGCGAGAGCATCAACGTCTGGGAATCAGGTCTAGGCCGCTTCTGCAAGATGGAAAAGGGCGACTTCATCGGCCGCGCTGCGCTGGAACGCGCGAAGGCGACCGGCTTGGCACGCACGCTGGTGGGCCTTGAAATGATCGATCGTGGCATCGCACGTGATGGCTATCGCTGCTGCGACGAAGCGGGCGAGGTGATCGGCGTGGTGACGAGCGGTTCGCCTTCGCCGACACTGGGTAAGAATATCGCGCTGGCCTTCGTGCCGCCGGCGCTTTCACCGTGATCTATGTCGAGATCCGTGGCCAGAAGTGCAAGGCCCAGGTGGTCGCAACGCCGTTTTACAAACGGATGAAAAAAGCAGCGACGCCGCCGTCTGCGAAGACGATTAAAGGAGTCGACTGATGACGTATCCAACGCCGTACCGCTACACGAAAGAGCATGAATGGATCGACGTGAAGGGGGACCTCGGCACGATCGGGATCACCGACCACGCACAGCATGAACTGGGTGACGTGGTCTTCGTCGAATTGCCCAGGTCGGTGCGAAATTGAGACGCGGAAAGCCGTTCGGCACCGTGGAATCGGTGAAGGCCGTCAGCGAGATTTATGCGCCGGCGGCCGGCGAAGTGATCGAAGCCAACGACGAGCTGCAGAACGCGCCGGAGAAGATAAATACCGACCCGCACGGGGCGGCTGGCTGGTCAAGATGCGTTTGACGAACCCCACCGAGATCGACGCCCTGATGGACGCCGCCGCGTACGAGGCGTACATCGCGGACAAGCAGAAGGAAGCGTCGGCCTGATGCGCTATCTCCCGAAGAGTCCTGCCGAACGACAGGAGATGCTGGCGGCGATCGGCGCAAAATCGATCGACGAACTGTTTTCCAGTATTCCGGAACGATTCCGACTGCGCGAAGCCTCTGAATCTTCCAGGACCGTATTCGGAAGCAGAAATCATCCAGTATTTCAAGGACGCGCGCCGCGGAAAATTCGGTCGGGTTACACGAGCTTTCTCGGTGCCGGAGTGTACAACCACCTGCGTTCGGTGGTGACGGACGCGATCATTCAGCGCGGCGAGTTTCTCACCTCCTACACGCCCTACCAGGCGGAGATTTCACAGGGGACGCTCCAGGCGATCTTCGAGTTTCAGACGCTGATGTGCCAGCTGACGGGACAGGAAGTGGCCAACGCCTCGATGTACGACGGGTCGACGGCCACGACCGAGGCGGTGCTGATGGCCGAGCGCATCACCGGCGTCAGCGTGTGCTGGTGGCGCGGTCCCTGCACCCGGAATATCGCGATGTGCTGAAGACGTACGCACGAATCCGGGCTTGCAGCGTGGAGGAGATTCCGTTCGCTGCGCAAGGTACGCTCGACGCGAAGGCGCTCGAGCCGCCCTGGGGGATGATGTCGCCGCCGTTGTCGTGCAATCGCCGAATTTTCTTCGGCGCGATCGAACCGTTGGCCGGGCTGGCGGAGGCGCGCACGCGTCGGGCGCGCTCTTCGTGGTGGCGGTCACGGAGGGTGTTTCGCTCGGCCTCGTGCGGCCACCGGCCGAAGCGGACATCGTGGCGATGGAAGGCCAGAGCTTTGGCCTGGCGCCGAGTTACGGCGGCCCGTTCGTCGGCGTGATCGCGACGCGCGAGAAATTCGTGCGGCAGATGCCCGGGCGTCTTGCGGGACAAACGACGGACTCGAAGGGCCGGCGCGGATTCGTCCTGACGCTGGCCACGCGCGAGCAGCACATCCGGCGCGAAAAGGCCACCTCGAATATCTGCACCAATCAGGCGCTTTGCGCGCTGGCGGCTACGGTGCATCTGACGCTTGCTCGGCAAAGAAGGCTTGCGCGAGATGGCGGAGCAGAACCTTTCAAAGCGCAGTTCGCCCTTTCGCGAGCTGCTAAAGATTCCAGGCGTCAGGCGCGCCTTCGACGCGCCGTTTTTCAATGAATTTGCCGTCGAGCTGCCGCGGTCGGTGAAACTGGTCAACGCGCAGCTTCTGCGCGAAAAGATCATCGGGCCGTTTGTGCTCGGTATGGCGTATCCGGAACTGACCAAGCACGCGCTCGTCTGCGTCACGGAGACAACGTCGCGCGCGGAGATCGAACGATTCGCGGGCGCCGTGAAGCGCGCGCTCGAGCAGCCGCTCTGACGGCAGACATCTTGACGTCGAGGCGTGGCACGACTGCGCCCCGCAGGAAACAGAAATGAACGACAAGATCAAGAAGGCCTCGCGTCACACCAGCCAGAGCGAAGGCCTGATCTTCGAAAAATCCTCGCCGGGAAAGCGCGCGTTCGAACTGCCGCCGCTCGACGTTCCCGCCGCCGACCCGCGAAAGCGCCTCGGCGCGAACCATCGCCGGGAAGGCGTCGAAGGCTTTCCCGAAGTGAGCGAGATCGAAGTGCTGCGCCACTTCACTCGCCTCTCCACCTGGAATTACGCCATCGACCTGGGCATGTATCCGCTGGGCTCCTGCACCATGAAGTACAACCCGCGCGTGAACGAATTCGTCGCGCGCCTCGACGGCCTCGCCACCGAGCATCCGTATCAGCCGCAAGAGCTTTCGCAGGGCTGCCTGAAAATTCTGCGACTGCTCGAAAAATGCCTGCTCGAAATCACCGGCATGGATGCGATCACGCTGCAGCCCGCCGCGGGCGCGCAGGGAGAGCTGACCGGGCTCCTGCTGATCCGCGCGTACCTCGAAAAGCAGGGCAACCCGCGCAAGAAGGTGCTGATTCCGGACTCCGCGCACGGCACGAACCCCGCCACCGCGGTCATCGCGGGCTACGAAGTCGAAAACATCAAGTCCGACGTCGCACGGGCAGATCGACGTCGAAAAGCTGCGCGAACAGGTGACCGAAGACGTGGCGGCGCTGATGATCACCAACCCGTCGACGCTGGGCATCTTCGAGCAGCGCATTCCCGAGATCGCCGAGATTCTGCACGCCAAGGGCGCGCTGCTGTACATGGACGGCGCGAACATGAACGCCCTCGACGGGCGTGACCCGCCCGGGCGATCTCGGCGTGGACGTGATGCACCTCAACCTGCACAAGACGTTCTCGACGCCGCACGGCGGCGGCGGGCCCGGCGCCGGGCCCGGTGGCCATGAAGAAAATCCTCGAGCCGTTCCTGCCGTTCCGGTGCTGGTCGAAAGACCGGACGGCGAGCTGGCGCTGGACGCGCATCGCCCGCATTCCATCGGCCGGGTGCGCGCGTTCTCCGGGAACTTCGGCGTGCTGGTGCGCGCGCTGGCCTACATCCTCGCGTACGGCCCGGGCATCCGCCAGGCCACGGAAGACGCCGTGCTCAACGCCAACTACATCCGCAAGCAGCTCGAAGGCGTTTACGACCTGCCGTATTCGCTGCCCTCCATGCACGAAGTGGTCTTCAGCGACGCCGATGCAGAAGAACCACGGCGTGAACACCATGGACATCGCCAAGCGGCTGATCGACTACGGCTTCCATCCGTACACCACGGCGTTTCCGCTGATCGTGCCCGGCGCGCTGATGATCGAGCCGACGGAATCCGAATCCAAGGAAGAGTGCGATCTGTTCATCGACGCCATGCGCGCCATCGCCGAAGAAGCAGCGACGAAACCCGAGCTCGTGAAGACCGCGCCGCACACCACGCGCGTGCGGCGGCTCGACGAAGTCGCCGCGGCGCGCAAGCCCATCCTGCGCTGGAAGCCCGCCGTGAAGCGCAGCGAAGCCGCGGACTAATTGGAAGCAGGCGATTCTATTCCGGGCACACACCGCTTTACGGCTCGGCATGCCCGTCCGATTTCTTGCTAGAATGTTTCCAGACATTTATCCTTTTCGATTGAAGACGGAATGACTCCTGCAATAGAAGCCTGGCTCCCGACTCGGTCCTCCTGCTGCGCAAGTACGACCGTCATAAATTTATTTCCGACCTGATCGCAGGCGTAACGGTAGGCCTCGTCGCCTTGCCGCTGGCGATGGCTTTTGCGATCGCCTCCGGCGTGCCTCCGCAGGCTGGCCTCTATTGTGCGATTGTGACCGGCTTCCTGGTTTCCGCGCTGGGCGGATCCAAGACGCAAATCGGGGGGCCGACGGGCGCCTTCGTCGTGGTCATCGCGGGCATCATCGCCAAGCACGGAATCGACGGCCTGTTTGTCTGCACCATGATGGCGGGAGTCATTCTCGTCGTGCTGGGCGTCACCGGCATGGGCACGATGGTGAAGTATTTTCCCCGCCCGGTCGTTGTCGGCTTCACGAACGGCATCGCCATACTCATTGCCAGCACGCAGATTCGCGATTTCTTCGGCTTAAGGATGGACCATGTCCCGGGTGACTTTTTTCACCGGATGAAGGCGCTTGGCGAAGCGTGGAACACGTTCTCTGTTCCCGCGACGGCCGTATCGATCCTTTCGATTGCGGTGATGGTCTTCTGCCTGAAATATGCAAAGAAGATTCCGGGCGCGATTCTGGCGACCTTCGGCGCGACCGCGGCGGTGACGCTGCTGCGCTGGCCTGTTGAGACGATTGGCACGCGCTTCGGCGGCATCCCCAGCGGCCTGCCGACGCTCGCCATTCCGGCGCTTCATTACGACCTCGTCCGCGAATTGTTATCGCCCGCATTCACTGTCGCGATGCTGGGAGCGATCGAGTCGCTCATGTCCGCGGTC
>CAVWHL010000002.1:0-107637 GCA_963754855.1 uncultured Acidobacteriota bacterium | reverse complement strand
TTGGCATAGGTCCAGTTTTCGCCGCCATCATCGGAACGGTAGAGGCCGCCGTCTTTGGCTTCGATGAGCGCGTAGACGAGGCTGGAGTCCGCGCCGGAAACGGAAACGCCGATGCGGCCGAGGATGCCGCTGGGCAGACCGTTGCCTTCGAGACGCTTCCAATCTTTTCCCCCGTCGGTGGATTTGTAGAGGCCGCTGCCGGGGCCGCCGCTCGTAGCGTCCAGGGTTTGCGGTTGGTCTTCCCGAGCGGCGAAGAGGATGCTGGAATCGCTGGATCGAAAGCCACATCAATGGCACCGGTCTTGTCGTCCTTGTAAAGAACTTTTTCCCAAGTCTCGACCGCCATCGGTGGTGCGGAAGAGGCCGCGTTCGGCATTTTGGCCATAGGCGTGGCCGAGGGCGGCAACGAAAACGATATTGGGATTGCGCGGATCAATGATGACGCGCCCGATGCTCTGCGTATCTTTCAGCCCGACATTTTTCCAGGTCTTGCCGGCATCGGTGGACTTCCACACGCCGTCGCCATGGGTAATGTTGCCGCGGATGCAGGCTTCACCGGTGCCGGCGTAAATCACGTTCGGATCGGATTCGGACACGGCGATGCTGCCGATCGAAGAGAAAGATTCCTTGTCCGTCAGAGACACCCACGTCTGCCCGTCGTCGGTGGTTCTCCACACGCCGCCGCTCACGCCGCCGAAATAGTACGTGTCGGGCTGGCTGGGCACACCGGAGACAGCGAGTACGCGCCCACCGCGGAAGGGACCCACGAGGCGCCACTTCATTCCTTTGTAAAGGCTGGCATCGAGCTGCTGGGCGGTGGCGGTGGTAAGGGAGAACAGAAGAGTCAGGATGGAAAGCGAAAGAAGGAAGCGAAGTTGCTTGCGTGGATGCACGAGAGAAATCCTCCGGATGAAAATTTTTGCAGTGAAAATTTTTGGCCGTTGGGAGTGTACTCCGGCGAGCACGGGATTGGAAAGCATTCGCCGCTGCAGCCGGGGTCAGACACCAATGATGCCGCCGGAGTCGTCCACGTCAATGGAAGCAGCGCGTGAAACTTTCGGGAGGCCGGGCATGAGCATCATGTTCCCGGAGATAACCACGACAAATCCTGCGCCGGCGGAAAGCGAGGCGTTGGTGACATTCAGAGTCCAGCCAGCTGGAGCGCCAAGCCTTTTCGGATCGTCGGACAGGGAATACTGCGTTTTTGCGATGCAGACGGGCAATTTTCCATATCCCCAGTCGGCAAATTGCCGGAGCTTGGCTTTGGCCTGATCGGAGAAATTCACCCCGCCCGCGCCGTAGATTTTTTGCGCGACCTTCTCGATTTTTGTGGTGAGCGGCTCGTCGAAGGAATAAAGAGCGTGCACGCCGGGCGCGGAATTCTTGACGACGGCTTCGACGACTTTTTCAGCAAGTTCTTTCGCGCCCGAACCACCCTTCGTGAATCCTTCCGAGAGAGCGCTGGTAACACCTCGTTCGGCGCAATAGGCCGCGAGGCGCTGGAGATCGGCATCGGCGTCGGCGGGAAAACGGTTGACGGCGGCAACGATTGGCACTCCAAAAGTCTTGAGGATTTCTATGTGCCTGCCGAGATTGGGGAGACCGCGTTCGAAATCGCCTTCGCCCTGATTGCGCATGCTCTGCACGGTGGTTACGAGGACAGCGGCAGACGGCACGATGCCGGACTGTTGCATGACGATGTCGAAATACTTTTCCGCGCCGAGGTCGGAAGCAAAGCCGCACTCGTTCACGACATAGTCGGCGAGGCGCAGGCCCATCTCCTGGCAAATGACGCTGCTGGTGCCGTGCGCGATGTTGCCGAAGGGTCCCGCGTGCACAAAAGCGGGCGTGCCGTCCGTGGTCTGCACAAGATTGGGAAGAATGGCTTCGGTCAAAAGAGCCATCATGCCGCCGGTAGCGCTGAGATCGCGCGCACACACGGGCTTTCCGTCGCGGGTGACGCCGATGACGATGGAATCGAGACGACGGCGAAGTTCTTTGCGATCTTTGGCGAGCGCGACAATGGCCATGATTTCCGAAGCGGCCGTGATGACGAAGCCGGTCTGGCGGCCGCCGCCGTCTTTCTTGCTGTCGAGCGAAACGGCGATGCGGCGAAGCGCGCGGTCGTTCATGTCCATGGTGCGCGGCCAGGTGATGCGATCGGGATCGAGATGCAGATCGTTGCCGTGGAAAAGATGCGCGTCAACGAGGGCGGCGAGCAAATTGTGCGCGGAAGCGATAGCGTGAAAATCGCCGTTGAAATGGAGATTGATTTTCGCGCTCGGCTCGATTTGCGAGAGGCCACCGCCGGCCGCGCCGCCTTTCATGCCGAACACGGGGCCGAGCGACGGTTCGCGCGAGGTGATGACAACCTTTTTGCCAATGTGCGCTAGGCCTTGAGTGAGGCCGATGGCCGTGACGGTTTTGCCCTCGCCGGAAGCGGTGGGCGTAGTCGCGGTAACGAGGATGACTTTGCCGCGCCGTTTGAACGCGGGGTCGGATAGAAGCTCGAGCCGGACCTTGCCGCTCTGCGAACCAACCTGTTCAAAATATTGTTCGGGGATTTCCAGTTTGCGAGCTACGGCGTGAATCGGGAGAAGAGTTTTTGACATGGTGTCTTATTTTTTCCACCGGATTTGATTTTGCGGACCTAAAGCGTATCACATTTGGCGCGGATGTCATCTCCACGATGCCGGCACGTTTTGTTTGTGGCAATCAGAAAGCTAGTGGGTTGGCTCAAGAATTAGTTTTTGCACGCGCCAGTTGAGGATTTCGGCGACGTAAAGTTCGTTTTCGGAAGGGCAGGCGATTTCATGCACCCATCCAAATTGGCCGGGCAGCTTGCCGGACTTTCCGAAGACGCCGAGAACTTTTCCGTCGAGAGAAAGCTTGTAAATGCGGCCGGGAAATCCGTCGGCGCTGAAGAGAACCTGGTTCGGGCCGGGAGTGATGCAAATGGTCCAGGGCGCGCCTGGAGCCAGGGTGCCTGTTGTGGCGGTGGGTTTGTTGCCGATGGCGGGGCGAGCGTTGGGATCGACGGGGACATCAATCGTGATCTGTCGCAGAAATTTTCCATCGCTGTCGAAAACCTGGATGCGGCGGTTGCCGCGGTCGGCGACGTAGACGTTGTTATGCTCGTCAACGGCAATGCTGTGCGGCGTGTTGAATTGACCGGATTGATCGCCGGGTTCACCCCAGGATTTGATCCAGTTGCCGTCCTTGTCCACTTTGGCGATGCGCGAGTTGATGTAGCCGTCGCTGATGTACGCGTTGCCCGCGGTGTCCCAGGCGACGTCCGTGACCTGGCGGAACATGCCGTCGACGGAGAAAGCGGCGGCTTGGGATGCTTCGAGCGGCTCGGTGCCTTCGTCGGAAGCTTCCTGTTTCCGGCCGAAAACCATGACGACGCGGCCTTCCGGGTTGAACTTGATGATCATGTCCGAGCCTTTGTCGGTGACCCAGATGTTGTCCTCTTTATCGATTTTCACGGTGTGCGCGAAGGACCAGCCGTAAAGATTGTGCCCGATCTCGCGGATAAATTTGCCGTCGGGAGTGAATTGCAGGAGTTGCGCGGCGGCTGCGCCATACGCTGGGCCCGTGGAATTGCCGCGCGAAAAAACAAAAATGTGTCCTTTCGAATTGACGGCGACGCCTGGGACTTCGCCAAAGTAAAGATCGGGCGGAAGTTTCAGAAAATCCGCGACGGCGTGGTAGCGGATTTCGGGCGGCTGCTGGGCGAAAAGGGGTGCGGCCAGGAAAAAGAATACAACAAAGATGGAGCGTTTCATCTGATTTAGCCTCATTCCTTCGCTCCGCATCATACGCGCGTTTGACGAATCAGTCTTCTGTTAATGCTTTGTACTGTGCTGCTGTGAGGGGTACGACGGAGAGGCGCCCCATACGAATCAATGGAGAATCCGCGAAAAGTTTATTGGACTTGATTTGCTCTAAAGAAATGGGCTTTGCGAGCAGTTTCCCCGCTTTGATCTTGACGACAGGTTTTTTGGGTTCAGACGCGTCGACGGAGACGACGGCGGCCGTGCCAACAGCGCTTCTGCGGTCGCCGGTTTCGTAGATGATCAGGCGCGATCCGGGCTTCATCTCCCGAAGATTTTTTACTGCCGCTGGATTCGAGACGCCGTCCCACACCGTGACACCGTCGCTTTGAAGATCAGCGAAGGAATATTCCGACGGCTCGGTCTTGAGTAGATACTCGGAAGTCATGCAGTTCACCTCGCGAGTTCGCGGGCCGCCTCGGCGAAGATTCGTAGTGTGCAGGTCGATGTCGGCTTCGGTGGTCGCGGGGCACATGAGCGCCATGTTATGGAACGGGGTGAGCAGGACGCCGCGGTTGAGGGAATAGAGGTGGAGGAAGCGCTCGAGCTCAAAATCGGCGGCAGCGGCGGATTCACCGCCGTTACGCGGAGGTTTTGCGGCGAACGTGTATTCGGCGCGTGCGCCGAGGCGGATGACGTTCCAGGGGAGGCCGGCGGTTCGAATGTGTTCGGCAACGCCGTCGTTGAAACGCTTGGCGAGCGGGATCATGTGCGCGAATGCGGAAGGCGTGAGGACGTGCTCTAACGTAGCGCGCATCGCGGCGATCGAGAGCGCATTCCCGGCCAAAGTTCCGCCGATACCGCCCACGTCGCAATCTTCGAGATGGATGCGCGCGTTGATGCGCTGCGCAACTTCTTCGCTACAGCCGTACGTAGCGCCGGGAATGCCGCTGCCGATGGCTTTTCCAAAAACGAGGATGTCGGGATCGAGTTTCCATTCGGCGGTACAGCCCCCGGGTCCGGCGCAAATGGTGTGCGTTTCGTCGGCAATGAGAAGTGATCCGTAGCGGCGGCAGAGTTCGCGCGCGGATTTCCAGTAGCCATCGTCGGGGAGAATGATGCCGACGTTGGTCATGGCGGGTTCGGCCAAGACGCAGGCGACGTCGTGATGCTTCAGGGCGTCTTCGAGCGCGTTGAGATCGTTGAATTCGACGACGCGCGTGGTTTCCGCGGGATTGACCGGCGGGCCGATATTGCCGCGGCGCGGGCCGACGACGCCATCGTGAAGTGAAGCGAACGATTCGTCCACGGTGCCGTGGTAGCAATAATGGAACACGAGGATTTTTGTGCGCTGCGTGATTTCGCGCGCGATTCGAATGGAGAAGCGGTTGGCATCCGTCGCGGTGAGTGTGAATTGCCAGTACGGAAGGCAGAAACGACGCTGGAGATCTTCGCCGACCCACAGCGCATCTTCGGTAGGAAGCATAAGGGTGATGCCTTCTTTGGCGCGGCGGGCGACGGCCTCGGCCACAACTTCGGGAGAGTGGCCGGTCATCGCGCCGGTGTCGCCGAGGCAGAGGTCCACGTAATCGCGGCCGTCAACGTCGGTGAAGTGCGCGCCCTTGGCAGTTTTGACGAAGATGGGAAAAGCGCCAGCCCATTTTTTCATCCAGTTCATGGGAACGCCGCCGAGGAGGGACGATTGAGCGCGTTGGTAGAGAGCCGCGGATTTGGGGTGGTCGGCGACGAAGCGCGTTTCTTCGCGTTGCTGGAGATTCTTCAGTTCGGTGCGGTCGATCGACGCCATTTTCTAAACGCCTCTGAATTCAGGATGAAAAAGTGCGCCCGCTCCGTAGGCGGCCGCTACAGCCCTAGCGCAATTCGCGGATGATTTCGCGAGCGGCGTTGGCGCCGCTTGCGCCGGTCAGGCCGTTGCCGGGATGCGTGCCCGAGCCGCAAAGAAAAAGGCCTCGTATTGGCGTTTTGTAGCGCGCCCAATCGAGAACGGGCCGCATGGTGAAAAGCTGATCGAGTGCGAGCTCGCCGTGAAAAATGTGGCCGCCGGTGAAGCCGTACGACGTTTCCAGATCCTTGGGCGTAATGACCTGCATGCCCTCGACCAAACCGGGGAGATTCGGCGCATAAGTAGCAAGAGTTTTGATGACCGTGTCGCCCAGTTCCTTGCGACAGGAATCCCAATTCCCTTCTCTCAATTTGTACGGCGCGAACTGGACGTAAGCGGAGAGGACGTGCTTGCCGTCGGGAGCGAGCGATGGATCGAGAATCGTGGGAATGGTGACATCGAGCCAGGGAGCTTTTGAGAATTCGCCGTACTTAGAGGCGTCGAAGGCGCGCTCAAGATAATCGATTTCAGGGCCGATATGAATGCGGCCGGAGAGCGCCTTGAGGGAGCTTTCAGTAGTATCGAGCGCGGGAAAAGTAGGAAGACCGCCCAGAGCGAGATTGACCTTGGCGACGTTGCCACTGGCGCGGAAATTCTTCATGCGGTTCGCAAAGGTCGGATCGAGTTGCGAAGGATCGACAAGTTTAAAAAAAGTACGCTTGGGATCGACGCCGGAAACTACCGCCTCGACGCTGATTTCTTCGCCACCTTTTAGGACGACGCCGGTAACGCCGCCGTCTTTCACAAGAATGTTCTGGACTTCTGCATCGATGCGAATTTCGGCGCCAGCTTGTTTCGCCGATTCCGCCAAGGCGCGCGTGAAGGAGCCCAGTCCGCCGCGGGGAAAAGCGGCGGAGCCGGCGGGATGGGCGTCAACGGCAGCGCGGAGAAGAAGGACGGCGGTCGAACCGGCGGACCAGGGACCGAGGGCATTGCCAAAAATGCCGCGAGCGGCAATGACGGCGCGAAGAAGCTCGGTTTCGAAAAATTCGGCGACGAAGTCCGCAACGGCCATCGGACCCCAGCGGAGAAGATCGAAGATTCCATTTTTGCCTAGGCTGCGCACGCCGCGTCCGGTTTTGAATAGATTCCAGAAATCTTCGGGGCTGGGCTTATCGATCGCCGGGGGCGTGATGGAAGTGAGCTGCGTGAAAACTTCGGCGATGGATTCGAGCGACTCGGCAAATTTCATGTATTTCGCCGCGTCTTTTTCGGAAATCTTTGCGATGCCAGCGGCGGTCTTGGCGGCATCGTTATAAAAAAGGAGCGCCTTGCCATCCGGCTCAGGGGCGAACACGCGCGGATCCGGATTCAGAATTTCACAAGCGAATTTTTCCAATTGCAAATCGCGCGCCACGTCGGCGCGCAGCGGCCCAAGCGTGTGCGCGAGCGTGGAAGCGCGGAAACCGGGATGAAATTCTTCGGTGATGGCGCCCCCGCCGACCATTTCGCGCCGCTCGAGAACCAGCGGCTTGAAACCGCCTTTCGCGAGATAAAACGCGGTGATCAGAGCGTTGTGCCCGCCGCCGACAAGAACTACGCGCTGTCCGATGGGCATGGTCAGTTGGCCGCCTTTGCGCGCGATCCGGCGGATTTCCACTCCTTCAAGATGACCTGGCTGGCAAGCCGCCCGTTGGCTCCCATGATGCCGCCACCCGGATGGGTCGCCGAACCGCACATATAAAGGTTTTGGATGGGCGTGCGGTAGTAGGCCCAGCCGGCCACGGGGCGAAGAAAGAAAAGCTGTTCGAGAGAAAGCTCGCCCTGAAAGATATTGCCCTGCGTCAGTCCGAACTCGCGCTCGAGATCAAGCGGCGTCAAAATCTGCCGCCCGATGATGATGTCTTTGATATTGGGTGCGTGTTCGGCGATGGTGTTGATGACATTGTCGCCGAAAGCTTCGCGATGGTCGTCCCAGGTGCCTTCGGCGAGCTTGTAAGGCGCGTACTGGACGAAGCAGGAAAGTACATGCTTGCCCGGCGGCGCGACGCTGGGATCCGTGAGGCTGGGAATAACCATATCAATATAAGGACGGCGCGAGTAACGGCCGTACTTGGCGTCGTCGTAAGCGCGCTCCATGTAGTCCATGCCGGGAGAGATCGAGATTGCTCCGCGCAGATGCGCACCTGGGCCGGGAAGCGATTTAAAATTCGGAAGCGCGTCGAGGGCGAGATTGACTTTGCCGGAAGAGCCGCGGAACTTGTAGCGCCGCACGCCTTCCAGAAAATCGCTAGGAAGTTCGCTGGGCTCTAGGAATTTCTCGAAAGTGAGATGCGGGTCCACGCTGGAGGAAACGACATTGGCGGAGATCTCTTCGCCGGATTGCAGAACGACACCGCCGGCGCGGCCGTTCTTGACGAGGATTTTGGCAACGGGCGCTTTCGTTCGAATTTCAACGCCGAGTTCGCGCGCAGCGGCGCCGATGGCGTTTGAAATGGCGCCCGTCCCGCCGCGGCTGAAACCCCAGGAACGAAACGCGCCGTCGATTTCGCCCATGTAGTGATGGAGAAGAACGTACGCGGTGCCGGGTGAACGGATGCCGAGGAAGGTGCCGATGATGCCGGAAGCGGACATCGTAGCCTTGAGCACGTCGGTTTCAAACCACTGGTCGAGAAAACCCGCCGCGCTCATGGTCATGAGTTGCACCAGGGTGTAGCGCTCGTCGGAAGAAAGTTCGCGGAACCGCTGCAACAGGAAGTGAAGCTGCTTGAGGTCGCGCGGCTTGAGCGTCGTGGGATCGGGCGGAATCATCGAGAGGATCGGCTTCACGAACCGGCACATCGGCGTCATCATCTTTGAGAATTCGTCGTAGGCTTCGGCGTCGAGCCGGGAGTGGCGGCGGATGTCGCGAATGGATTTCGCGTGATCGTTAACGCGCCAGAGATAGTCGCCGTTGGGCATGGGAGAGAAGGTGCCGTCGAGCGGAAGAATTTCCAGACCGTGGCGCGGCAGATCGAGTTCGCGGATGATTTCCGGGCGAAGGAGGGAAACAACGTAAGAACATTCCGAAAAAAGAAAGCCGGGGATGATCTCTTCCGTAACCGCCGCGCCGCCGAGCACGTGGCGGCGTTCGAGCACGACGACCTTCTTCCCGGCTTTGGCCAGATACGCGGCGTTGATCAGTCCGTTGTGGCCGCCGCCGATGACGATGACGTCGTAGTGCTGCCCCATTCCGTTTGGCTCCGGTGTGACTCGACTCTCTGGATGAAAACCTGCACGAGCGAAGAGTGGACATTTTACTGAGAGCGATGGCGCTGCACAAGCCTGAAACCCGATTTTGGAACAATGGAAGCGATAATAATGTTTATCGCGCTGGCGCGATGCGCCTTGCGACGGCGGCAAGTTCGAACCTATAATCCGTTTTGCTTGCGGCTGAAAACGCTGCGCGTGGATGAGGGAGGGATCGTGCCGGTTGGAACCGCTTTTCACGAAAGAACGCTTGCGCTGTGCGAGAGCCTGAATTACCGCGAATGGTCGGGCTACTACACGGTCAGCGTCTACGAGATGCACCACGAGCACGAGTACAATTCCATTCGCAACTCCTCAGCGCTGATTGATATCTCTCCGCTGTTCAAGTACCGCGTCACCGGCCGCGACGCGACGAAATTCGTGAATCGCGTCATCACGCGCGACATCAACAAAGTAGCCGTGGATCAGGTGATTTACTGCTGCTGGTGTGACCCCGAAGGAAAAGTGATCGACGACGGAACCATCACGCGTCTGGGTGAGAACGAGTACCGCTGGACGGCGGCGGACCCGAGCCTCCGCTGGTTCCACCAAAATGCGCTCGGGCTGGACGTAAAGATCGAAGATATTTCGGAGCTGACGGCAGCCTTGGCGCTGCAGGGGCCGACGTCAGGAAGACTGTTGAAGACAGTGACTGATGCAAAGATCGAAAACCTGAAATATTTTCGCGTCACGCGCGGAACAATCGCCGGCGTCCCGGTGGACATTTCGCGGACCGGATACACGGGCGATCTGGGATTCGAAATATGGATGCCATGGAAAGACGCCGTGAAGGTGTGGGACGCGCTGATCGCCAAGGGCAAGGCGTTCGATATTCACCCGGCAGGGATGATCGCGCTGGACATCGCGCGAATCGAGGCGGGACTGATCCTGATCGATGTGGATTACATTTCCAGCAAGAAAGCGCTGATCGAATCCCAGAAATTTTCGCCCGCGGAAATTGGGCTCGCAAAGCTAGTGGATTTAAAGAAAGAGAATTTTGTCGGGCGCGAAGCGCTCGAGCGCGAAGCGAAAAAAGGCCCGGATCGGTCGTTGGTGGGCTTGGAAATCAACTGGAACGAAGTCGAGGCGCTCTACGACAAGATGAAGATGGCGCCGCAAGTGCCAGGTATGGCGTCGCGCGTGGCCGTGCCGGTCTATCGCGGCGGCCGCCACGTCGGGAAAGCCACTTCGACAACCTGGTCGCCAACGTTGAAGAAAATGATCGCCCTCGCCTGCGTGAACCGGGAACATTCCGCGGTGGGCACGACGCTCAACGTGGAAATGACCGTCGAGGCCGTGCGGCATACTGTTTCCGCAAAAGTGGTCCAACTTCCCTTCTTCAATCCGCCGCGAAAGACGGCCGTGCCGGTCATTTAAGCTCCGTGCAAACCTGACTCTTCCACGCGAATTGCGCTGGCGGCATCGCCCCGCGTCCGCGCCGCCCGGTTTCCTCACAACTGCAAACAGCATAGCCGTCGAGATTCTTCGCCGCGGAGAATCTCTCACTGAACCAGGCGGTTGTATTTCTTGAGCACGGCGCGAAGCTTGTCGTGCGGAAGCGCAATGACCCTGTGGTTGTTGATCCCGGTCATGGTTTCGGCGGCGACCATGGCATTGATGATGGCTTCTTCGGTGGCCTGCACGGTGGCGGCAAACACCGGCTCGATCATGTCGTTCGGCAGCATTTTCAGATCGACGACGTGATCGGTAGCGGCCGCGCCGGAGTTGGCCGTCGAAAAAGCGATGAAGATGTCGCCGGATCCATTGCCGGAAATGCTTCCATCGCGGCCAAGGCCGAGCGAAACGCGGCGCGCGAGGCGTTTCAGCTGATGCGCGACGAGCGGGGCATCCGTGGCCACCACGACGATGATCGAGCCGCGATCCTGATCACTAAATGAAGTTGAGGCATACGCCGGATTCTCCGGAATTTCCTTTCCGACGGGAACGCCCGCGATCCGCAGATTCCCGCGGGAGCCGTAGTTGCATTGCACAAGCACGCCTACCGTGTAACCGCCCGACTTCGCTTCCACTTTTCGCGAAGCGCTGCCAATTCCGCCTTTAAATTCATTGCAGACCATTCCCGTGCCGCCGCCTACATTCCCTTCTTCGACGCGCCCGGAGTGCGCCGTACCGATGGCGTGGAAAGCGTCTTCCGGCTTCACGTGGAAGCCGTTGATGTCATTGAGCCAGCCGTCCCAGGTTTCCGCGACCACGGGAAGCGACCACCAATAACCGGTGGGATCAGGCTGGCCGTGCGAAACGCGCCATTGAATGACCGCGTCGCGCACTACACCGACGCTGTGCGTGTTGGTGATCATTACCGGACCTTCCAGGAAGCCCGACTCCTCGACCCACGTCGTTCCGGTCATCTCGCCATTGCCGTTGAGAGACCACCAGCCGGCAAACACGGGATTGTTCATGGAATCTTTTCCGCGCGGAAGAATCGCGGTGACTCCCGTGCGCACCGGCCCCTTCCCGACCTCCAGTTTTCCTTCGCCGGAAATCAGCGTGGTGTGGCCGACGGTCACGCCGGTGACGTCCGTGATGGCGTTGAGCGGACCAGGTGTGCCGTCAAACGGAACGCCCAGATCGCGGGCGCGTGATTTGAGCTCATGCGTTTCTTGAGCTCCGGCAATCGCGATGAGCAGCAGCGAACCACAAAGAATGGCCAATCCACGAAAGAGGTTCAGGCGGATCATTGTTCTTTTTTCTCCCAGGACGTTTGAGCGGAATGAAGCAATTCCGTGTTCTTGGCAAGCGCTGCGTCAATCAGTGCGGCCTGTTGCGCGGCCAATTTCCAGTCGCCTTTTTCGACGGCTTCGGTCAAGCCGGGAAATTCCAGGTGCGCGTAAGTGTAGCGCGCGGCGTAGAGAAGATGCTGAAACCACGGACGGCCCGGAATGCCGTCTGGATCGAGCCAGTTGGATTCCACCTGAAGAAGCTGGCCGTTGAGAAACTGGATCTTTTCGGGCGATGCCGACCCCGAAAGGAGGTCGCGCGCGGTAACTTCGCGAAGAAGATCGCCCGCTTTTTCGAATTGCGCGATGCGAACGTGAAGCCGCTTCAGATGAAGATGAGGATCCACTTTGTTCTTTTTCTCGAGCTCGGTTAAAAATCGCTCCAGTGCGGCTCCATTCGCGCCGAAGTCGAATGGAAGAACATCCGCGTTGGCCAGGCGAAGCGCCACGAGGCCCCAGATGCGCGTGAGCGCCACGTGGTATTCGAACGCGGGATCGCCGATGTGCGACATCCAGTAATGATCGTCGTACATGGAGTGATATACGCCGTAGTCGCCGGCGAATCCGAGGTTGATCACGGGGCGGCCGAGATGATTGAGGAAGACGGTGTGATCCGAACCGCTCCCAATGCGGGTTTCGACGAGCGCGCCATCGAGCGGTGGTGCGGCCGCTTTCGAATCGCGCATGCTGGTGGCGCGCCAGGCTTCGTACAAGGATTTCCCCGAAGGCGCGCGGACTTCCTTGGATGCTTCGATGAGCATTGGCGCAAGAGAAGCCACGGCGGAAGGCGAGAAGCTGAGGCCTTCCGGACCGGCGGTCGTGGCCGCTCCGGCGACGGATTCATCCACGTTGAGATAAGCGACAAGTTTTTTCTTGAGCTCGTCGGCAAATTGCTCTCCCCACTCCGTTGACCCGGTCAGCGCGTATTCTTCTCCATCCCAACTGCAAACCACGATGGTGCGGCGCGGACGGACGCCCCGCTGCTTAAGTTCGCCAAGAGAACGCGTGAGTTCCATCATGGACGCGGTGCCGCTTGATGGATCTGCGCCGCCGAAAGCCCACGCGTCGCGATGATTGCCCATCAAGACCCATTCATCCGGAAGCTCGCTTCCGCGGATGCGCGCTTCGACGACCGTATACGGCTGCATGCTCGTGTCCATGTCCACTTTCACGTGAACCTTCACCCCGCCGGTGAAACGGTATTTGACGGGTAAAGCGCCCTGCCAATCTTTCGGAGCTTCCGGGCCCTTCATGTTTTCGAGCAGCGGCTTGGCGTCGCGCCAAGAGAGAGGAAGCGCGGGAATTTTCGGGAGCGAGCGCGCTTCTTCCGGTGCAATGTGCTTCGCTCCCGGGACCGAAGCCCATCCGGGCGTTGTCGGATCGCCAGGCACGATGTAATCGTAGGTGATCGCGCCGCGCTGAATGTGGCTCCCCGGTCCCCATGGGCCATCGGGGAATACTTTCCCTTTGGCGTAGCCGTCTTCCGCAGGATCGGAATAAATCAGCAACGCGGCCGCGCCTTCGCGCTCGGCGGTCAGAGCTTTGAAGCCGCGATAGCTGTAAGGGTTCGAATAACGGACAAGGACGATTTTGCCTTTGACGCTGATGCGGTTTTTGCGGAGCACATCATAATCTTCAGGATTGCCGCTGTGCGCGTAAACTACCTCGGCGGTGACGTCCCCGGAAGCGGAATAGCCGAAATACGAGTTCGATACGGAAGGATTTTTCGTGTCGGCATCAACGTCGTACGCATCTTCGCGAAGGGACGCAACAAAGCGGACCGGCTGGGTCATTTCGAGAGAGACACTGCGCGGGCGCGAATGCAAAACATCGTAACGCCGCAGCGTGACCTCTTCCCATCCCTGTTTGCGCCACGCGTCCGCGATAAAATCGGCGAGCTCATTATTGCGCGCCGATGCGGCGGGATGAGGTTCGGCGGTCAAGGTCCGGTGCCATTCGCGAGCTTTGTCCGGAGACGGAATCGCTTGAAAAGTGAGTTCGAGTTGGTGTTCCGCGGCGGCACGCGGCGTGGAAAAGCCGGGAATGGAGGCGGCAGGCGGAGCGTCCTGCTTGAGCTGCGCCGAAAGCGCAAGAGTTAGCAGCAGATAAGAGAACGCGGAGAGCACAATCCGGCGTGAGAAAGAGCGCATTTCGATTTTATTCCTCCACAAAAAATGAGCAATCGGATGGCAAAGACAATGGAAGAATCCGATTGCGAATCAACCTGGAAAAACCTTCGTTAACGCCGACTGGAGCGCCCCGGCGATCAGCGCGGATTCCTCCGGCGAAATCGTGAATGGCGGCGCCAGAAGGATGTGATCCCCGCGCTGTCCGTCATAGCATCCTTGTGTCGGGTAAGTGAGAACGCCTTCGGAGAGGGCGGCCTCACGGATGCGCTCAGCAACATTGTCGGATTTTGGGAACGGCTCGCGAGAAGATTTGTCTTTGACGAATTCGACGCCGAGAAGCAGGCCGAGGCCGCGCACGTCACCTATGTTGCGGTGTGTTTGCAGGGAAGAAAGAGCATCCCGCAGATTTTTCCCCGCAGGATTCACGCGATCGAAAAGCTTGTGCGCTTCGAGGTAATCGAAGACGGCGTTGCCCGCCGCGGTGCAAACCGGATGAGCCTGATAGGTGAATCCATGCATGAATGCGCCCGAGCCGCGTTCGAAGCCTTCAACGACACGAGCGGATACAAGAACGGCGCCGAGGGGCGCGTAGCCGCTGGCGACCCCCTTCCCAACAAGAATAATGTCCGGCTCAATCCCCCAATGCTGGACGGCGAAGGGCTTTCCGGTGCGGCCCATGCCAGTCATCACTTCGTCGGCGATGAGGAGGATGCCGTTTTTGCGGCAAATTTCCGCTATTCGCGCGGCGTACCCTTCCGGAGGCACGGCGGCGCCCAGCGTGGCGCCCACGACCGGCTCAAAAATAAACGCGGCAGCTTCATCGGCTTCATGCTCCAGCAAATAGACTTCGAGATCGTCGGCACAGGCAAGCTGGCATTGCGGGAAGGTCTTTTCGAACGGACAGTGATAGCAGAAGCACGGCGCGATGTGCCCCCATTCGGGAATCAGCGGTGCGTAGGGCGCGCGGCGCGCGACGTTGCCGCTGACGGACATCGCGCCTAGTGTGCTCCCGTGATAGCTCTGGTTGCGAGAGAGCACGCGGTAACGATTCTTTTGACCCGTTTCGAGATGATACTGGCGAGCAAGTTTAATGGCCGTCTCGGTCGCTTCCGAGCCGCCGGAGGTGAAATACACTCGGCCGCCGTTGCGGAAATTTGGAGGGGCGATGGCGAGAAGACGCGCGGCCAGTTTTTCGGCGGGAGCAGAATGAAATTGGGATGTGTGCGCGAAGGCAATCTGTGCGGATTGCTCGGCCATGGCGCGGCCGATTTCCGGAACGCCGTGGCCAATGTTGACGACGGCGGCCTGGCCGGAGGCATCCAGGAAGCGGCGGCCGTCCGAGGAAATGATCCAGCAACCTTCGCCGCGCGCGGCGATCGGAAACGTCTTTTTGAAGTTGCGGGGAAAAAGTCCGTTGTTCGTCGACATGAGTTGCCCGGGAGAGAATTGTAACAGAGTCATTGGGTTGTTCCGTGCTGCGAAGTGCGCGTTTTGCAAGGAGAGTCGTGAAGCCGGCGAATGCGTGGTCTGTCGAAACTTGTGCTACGCTTGCGCCGCTTTGCCGTGACGGTTCTGAAGTCCTCCGCTAAATCAATGAGCCACCGGAAACGCAATTGACGGAAACATCAAATGGGCTGGTTCGAACCATCGGACGCTGGAGCCTTGCGGCACTGATGGTCAACACGATGATCGGCGCGAGCATTTTTGGCTTGCCCTCTCTCATTGCCGCCCGGCTCGGGAGACTGAGCCCCATCGGATTTCTTGTTGCATTCGCGGGCATCAGTGTCATCGCCGCTTGCATGGCGGAGGTCGCATCCCAATTCAAGGAGGCCGGCGGGCCCTATCTCTATGCGCGGGCGGCCTTCGGGCGGCTTGTCGCGATCCAGAATGGCTGGCTGATGTGGCTGACGCGCATCGCGGCTGTCTCCGCCGTAGCGAATCTTTTCGTCACGTATTTGAGCGAATTTTTTCCCTCCGTGAAAGAACCCCTCGTGAGGGCCGGAGTGTTGACGATCCTGATCGGATTTCTCGCCGGGGTGAACTATAGAGGAGTCGCCACCGGAAACTGGGTCAGCAATTTTTTCACCGTCACGAAGGTGGCGTTGCTGGCGTTTTTCATCGTGTCGGGCCTTGCGGCGCTGGCGCTTCATCCCGGCATCCGCGTGATGCCGGCTCCGTCAGCGGCTACGGCCTCGGACTGGTTCGAAGCGCTTCTGCTCATGATGTATTCCTACGGAGGGTTTGAAGCGGCTCTCATCGTCACCGGCGAAACGCGCAACGCGCGAAAAGATATTCCCTTCGCGCTGTTCGCGGCCATTGCGGCGACGACGCTGATTTATGTCGCCGTGCAGTATTTGGTGATTCGAACGATCCCCAATGCGGGTGCGTCGAACGCTCCCGTGGTGGATTCCGCGCGCCGCTTTCTGGCTCCACTCGGAGTGCAAATCGTGGCCGCGGGCACTCTGATTTCTGCGTACGGATACCTGAGCGCCAACATGTTGCACACACCTCGCGTCACGTTTGCGATGGGTGAGCGCGGTGACTTCCCTGCCCTCTTGGCAAAAATCCATCCGCGCTTTCGAACGCCGCATTTCTCCATCGTGACCTTCGCCCTGGCGCTTCTGCTGTTCTCGATTGCCGGAAATTTCCGCTGGAACGCCATGCTGTCCAGCGTCTCCCGTCTTTTTGTCTACGGCACGGTTGCGGCGGCGCTGCCGGTTCTGAGAAAAAAACAGCCGGAAGCGGATGCTTTCCGGCTGCCGTTCGGCACGCTTTTTGCCGCGATTGCACTCCTATTCACGGGAGTGATGGTCACGCGAATGCATGAAGGTGAGCTGATTGTGATTGCCGTAACTTCCGCGCTTGCGTTCGTGAACTGGATGTGGGCTTGGAACCAAACCGATCCGTTCGGATCTGCAAGCTAATCCAATGGAAAAAGAACGGGAATCCGCGGCCATTTTGATGGTTGAATGGGCTGCATGGGCATGGGATTGCGGAGCTGGAAATGGACAGTGAACGGGAGAACGAACGATGACAAAAAAAAGAATTGGCGAGCCCTGGATGCCGGCGGATGAGTACGGGCGGGAGATGCCGATATTTTCGGTGAATCTGCTGGTGCGAGACGTGCAAAGGTCTCTTCCCTTTTACAGCGAAGTGCTCGGCGCGACAGTGCGATATTCGGACCCGGATTTTGCGGCGCTGAATCTGCAGGGCGCGGAATTCATGCTGCATGCCGACCACGCGTACGATCATCATCCGTTGTATGAACGATTGAAAATTGCGGGACCGCGTGGGACGGGCGCGGAATTGCGCGTGATGGGGATCGATCCGGATGCGGTCCAGAGCAGAGCGGAACTGTCTGGCGCGAAAATTCTTCAGCCGGCGATGGATTTTCCGCATGGCTGGCGGGATATCATGCTCGAAGATCCCGACGGCTACATCTGGGCCGTGGGCGTGACGATTCCGTGAACGGGTTTCTGCGGGCCAGCGTATTGGATTCAGCGGGGAAACGTGACATTATCCGTGATTCTGCATGGTATTTTGGGGTTCACCATGTTTCAGAGGAGAAGAGAGATATGAAGGGCGTCATTCTGCGGTGCAGTTTTCTAGTCGTGTTGCTTCTCGGATGCGAACTTGCTATTTCAGCCCAGGAAGCGGCGAAGCATCCCATCACCTTCGATGACATGATCAAGCTGCATCGCATTTCGGGAGCGCAGGTCTCTCCCGATGGAAAGTGGGTAGCGTACACGGTGGCGACGCCGGACATGGACGCGAACCGCAACGTGAGCAACATTTGGTTGGTGGCCACGGCGGGCGGCGCGGCGATGCAACTGACGCAGAGCGGGCACGATTCTTCGCCGGTGTGGTCTCCGGACGGAAAGACGCTGGCGTTTCTCAGCTCGCGCGGCGGCGATTCGCAAGTGTATCTGCTTTCGATGGAGGGCGGCGAAGCGCACGCGCTGACGCATCTCTCGACGGGCGCGGACATCGTGAAGTGGTCGCCGGATGGAAAAACGATCGCGTTCACTTCGTCCGTTTATCCGGATTGCGTCAGCCGCTCGGCGGCGGCCCTAAACAATGACGACGATTGCAATAAAAAGCGCGATGAAGAGAAGGAAAAAAGCAAGGTGAAGGCGCACGTTGCCGAACATCTTCTCTATCGCCACTGGACACATTGGAATGAAGGGAAGCGCGGCCATTTGTTTGTCGTTGCTTCCGATGGGGGCGGGGCGCCGCGGGACCTGACCGTAGGCGCGGATTACGATGTGCCCCCGGATGAGCGCGGCGGCCCAGCCGACATTGATTTTTCGCCGGACGGGAAAGAGATCTGCTTTACCGCGGTGACCGACAAGATGGAAGCGATCAGCACGAACGGCGACTTATTCATCGTGCCGGTTGCAGGGGGCGAAGCGAAGCGCATCACGACGCAGCCGGGATTCGATGGCAATCCGGTGTACTCACCGGATGGGAAATACATCGCGTATCACGCGCAGTTGACGCCCGAATACGAATCAGACCGCTGGCGCGTGATGCTGTATGACCGCGCGAACGGCAAGATTGAAAATCTCAGCGAAGGCTTCGATCGGAGCGCGAACGAACTGGCATGGTCCACGGACAGCAAGTCGATCTACTTCACGGCCGAAAACGAGACGCTGCTGCCGGTGTACGCGATGGCGGCGCGTGCCGGTGCGGAGCCCAAGAAGATCGTCGCGGACAGCTACAACACCGCGATTTCCTTCAGCCACGACGGGAAGACGCTGGTGTTCGAGCGCACGAGCCTGACGATGCCCGTGGAAGTTTTCGCGGCGGCGAGCGACGGATCGAATGTACGGCAACTGACGCACCAGAATGATTCAATCCTCTCGGGACTCGACATGAACGCGCCGGAAAAGTTCTGGTTCGACGGGGCCGAAGGAACAAAAGTGCAGACGATGCTGATCCGGCCGCCGAAATTTGACGCAACGAAGAAATATCCGTTGCTGGTGCTGCTGCACGGGGGGCCGCAGACGATGTGGTCCGACGCCTGGGGCTACCGGTGGAACGCGGAAGTGTTCTCCGCGGCGGGCTACGTGACGCTGATGATCAACCGGCGCGGGTCAACGGGTTACGGACAGAAATTCACGGATGAGATCACCAATGACTGGGGCGGCAAAGCGTACACCGACGTGATGAACGGCGTGGATTACACGCTGAAAAAGTATCCGTTCATAGATGGGACGCGGATGGCCGCGGCGGGCGGCTCTTACGGCGGCTATATGGCCGATTGGATCGCCACACACACGGGCCGATTCAAAGCCATCATCAGCCATGCGGGCGTGTACGACAAAACGTCGATGTATGCCACCGAAGAGCTATGGTTCGAGGAGCACGACATGCAGGGCACACCGTGGTCGAATCCGGAGAGTTATAAAAAGTGGTCCCCTTCGACGTATGCGGGAGAGCTGGGAAAATTCAAGACGCCAACCCTGGTCTTTGCCGGAGAGCGGGATTTCCGCGTGCCGTATACACAGTCGCTGGAATTATTCAGCGCGTTGCAGCGGCAAGGCGTGCCATCGAAACTGGTGGTTTTCCCCGACGAAGGCCACTGGGTGATGAAGCCGCTGAACAGCCAGTTCTGGTACAAAACGTTTCTGGATTGGCTGGCAACGTACGTGAAGTAGACGGCTACTCAGCCGGAGAGCAAGCGCTGGACAGCGCGGCGCGCGAAGCGGAAGAGATGGTAGAGCAAGAAGGCCGCAAGCGCGATGAGAACGGCGACGACGATGGTCGTCGCCAGCGGATGCGCCGTGGCCATCCACGTCAACCACACGGCTAAAACGTCTTCACCAAAACTCAAGACCCAATTACTCAACGGCTCCGGGCTGGCGTTTACGGCAGCGCGCGCGCTGGCTTTGGTGCCGTGCGAGGTTAAGGCCACTCCGCCGGCAAGTAGCGCGGCGGCCCAGCGCCATTCCGCGGGGGCACCGCCGGCGGCGGCGTAGGTTAATAGCGCGGCAGCGGGCGGACGGATGAAGGTGTGGAGCAAATCCCAAATGGTGTCGAGGTACGGAATTTTGTCGACGAGGAATTCGACTAAGTAGAGGGCAACGGCGATGCCAAGCACCCAGGGGTGGGACAGCACCTGCAAGGGGGGCGGTAGATGAAGTACGCCGAAGCGTTCGAGGAGGCCAAGCGTAGCCACGGTGGCATAGAGATTCAGGCCAGAAGAAAATCCGGCACCGAGGGCGAGGCCGAGCGTTTCGATTGGGTTCATCAAAGGCCATGATAGCAGGACGGGGAATAGCTGGTGGTGGTCGGTCTCCGGTGGGGACAGGCTGTTCCCGGGCCGCGACTCCTCGGCAGCGCTCGAGGTAAATGCACCTTCGGGATTGAATTCCATTCCTACAAAATCGCAACCTTCGATCCAAGGAATTCTAGTTAACGATAATGCCCCCTCCCCTAGATTTCTTGTAAGTGTTGATTCTACAGGGGGTTAAAGTCTTTTGTTTTGTTGCAGTTTTGCAAGTGTTGATTGCAAAGGGGTTGGAAGGAAACATAATCTGAGTCCAGAAAGGGCTTTTGTTCGTGGTGCCTTGTCCGGAGCTCGAATGCAGCGGTGAGGTTGCACCCGTCAGAAATGGCCGATGCCTAGAAAAGAAAAATCGGCAGCAGGGCTGCCGTATGCAAAAGCAGTTAAATTGTAGGCGCAGATTTATACAGTAGACATATTACTGCGAAACAATAGCTGTGTCAAGGAAAACTTCACAAAGCGAAGAGAAGAAGCAGGAAAATCAAAAAAGCCCTGAAGATTGAAGGGGTTTGTGAGGGAGGGATGCGAAAACGACATGCAGGACCCCGGAAAGCTGGAGGCGCGAGGCGGAATCGAACCGCCGATAATGGTTTTGCAGACCATTGCCTTACCACTTGGCGACCGCGCCACCGAACCGGAAGACTTTTGGATCGGCGGAGGCCTAATTGCCGGGCCTCCGTTCTTCCGCACACTGCACTGCCAGGGCGGGGCAAGCCCTGCCCTTACAAACCGTGGCCGCTTTTCCTACCGGGCGGCGGCTGCCTGCGCGGACTGGGAGCCGCGGGATTCGTTGACGATGGGCGCGCCGATGAGGTTACCCCATTCGGTCCACGAGCCGTCGTAATTGCGAACGTTTTTATAGCCGAGCAGATATTTCAATACAAACCAAGTGTGGGAGCTGCGCTCGCCGATGCGGCAATAGGCGATGACTTCGTCGATGCCAGTGATGCCTTTCGATTGATATAACTTCTGGAGATCGTCGAAAGACTTAAAGGTGCCGTCTTCGTTGGAAGCCTGCGCCCAGGGAATGTTCGCAGCACCGGGAACGTGACCGGCGCGTTGCGCGGTTTCCGACATCCCCGGAGGCGCAATGATTTTCCCGGTGAACTCGTCGACCGAGCGAACGTCAACGAGTTGACCGGCCTTGCGCTTGTCCACGATGGCGAAAACCTCTTCCTTGTGGGCGCGGATGGATTCGTCGGTTTGCGAAACGCGATAGTTTGTGGGAGTAACGATTGCGGCTTCTTTGGTCACCGGGCGCTTTTCCTCGAGCCATTTTTTGCGGCCGCCGTTGATCAGGCGAACATCCTTGTGGCCGTAGAGCTTCAACTGCCAGAGGGCGTAGGCGGCAAACCAGTTGTTGTTGTCGCCATAGAGAAGAATGGTGGTGTCGTTGGAAATGCCGGAAGCGCTGAGGAGCTTCTCAAGAGTGGACTTGTCGATCAAGTCGCGACGGACATTGTCCTGAAGCTGAGTCCGCCAATTCCAGCCGACGGCGCCGGGGATGTGGCCCTGATCATAGGCGGAGGTATCCACATCCACTTCGACAAAGCGGAGATTGGGGGAGTTCAGGTTGCGAGCGACCCAGTCGGTTGAAACCAGAACTTCAGGGTGTTTGTACTCGGACATGGGCTTTTCTCCTTTGTGTTCAGCTACGAGACTCGTTTGATCCAAAAACAAAAAACCCACCTGCCAGTTCGTTTCTGGCGGCGGGTTCAAAAATTCTTGAGGCTGGATTTAAATCCTTAGATGCTCAGCCTCCTCGCGCCAGAAGACACACGTGTACAACAGAGACAACAGATGCAAATGGAAGCGCTCTTCCGGGAGTAAGGCGACATATTGAGAACATACACAGAGCGGGTGGATTTGGCAATAGGACTTCGTTGGGAGCCTCCAAAGCATCGCGGTTGTTGGCCTTTGGCGCGCGTTCGAGGAGCGGCCTTCGCAAAGGCAGGCGAGGCCCCGAGCGGTCCGGGGCAAGCAAGCCCGCCCCTGCATGCCGAAGACTGCGGGTTTGGCAAAGCAAGTTGGAAAGCGCTATACCAAAGTGGAGGTTCCGGCGCGTCGGCGGAATATTTCAGGTGTCAGCGTTGGCTCAGGGAGGACGGCGAAGTTTTCTTTGGAGAGACTTCCAAGCCCTTATCGCGAATTTGCGTGAACTGCCAGCCGAAGCGTCCCTTGATGCAAAGATTCCCGTGAGTGACAGAATTGCCGAGCGGCGAACTCACGCTGACGATTTGTCCGGCCTGCGCGTGAACGGTGAGTTCGCAGCCGACGCCGCAGTAGGGACAGATGGTTTCGGTGCGAGTCTGATGAGATTCGTCCCAGGCGCCGGCCCGGCGCATTTCGTATTCGGACTTGAACATCAGCGCGCCGGTGGGACATACGCCGATACAATTGCCGCAATAGACGCAGGCGGATTCCGGAAGGGGAATATCGAACTCGGTAGAGATGTGCGCGGAGAAGCCGCGGCCAGCGACGCCGATGGCGAAAGTGTTCTGCGCATCCACGCCACAGGCTTCGACGCACTTGTAGCAGAGGATGCACTTGGAGTAGTCGCGCATGTAAAGTTCGTTGTCGATCTTGGGCGGCTGGGCAACGGTGGCGGCGCGGGGGCCAAAGCGCTCGGGGCGCGCGCCGTAACGCTTCATGTAAGCCTGGAAGTCGGGCGCGGTCGAGACATCAACAGAAGACGCGAGAAACTCGAGGACGAGCCGGCGGCTCAGGCGAACGCGCTCGGAATCGGTGTGGATGACCATGCCGGGTTCAGCTTTGCGCGAGCAGGCGGGAACGAGCGTGCGCGAGCCTTCGAGTTCGACGACGCAGACGCGGCAAGCGTTGACGGGTGTTAGCGTTTCAAGGAAGCAGAGCGTGGGAGTTTCGATGCCGAGCTGGCGCGTGGCATCGAGGATCGTCGCGCCTTCGGGAATGGAAGCACGCTTACCATCAATAGTGATTTCAATCTCGCGGCGGGGAGTGGCCGGAGGGATTGAGGGGGCCGGCGCCGGAGGCACCGGAATGAACGGAGATGGTGCTTGGGCTTGCTCGCTCATGAAAACAGGCTCCAACGATTCATCGCAGACAGGATAGCGCCAGATGCGGTCTGACCGAGGCCGCAAATCGAGGCGTCGCGCATCGCTTGGGCGATTTCCTGCAAAGTGTTGGTCTCTTCGGTGACCGAACCCAATGGATGGCGATGGACGAGCCGCTCCAGCAGCTCTTCCTGACGAATCGTGCCGACCCGGCACGGAACGCATTGGCCGCAGGTTTCGGCGCGGAAAAACGCGGCGATGCGGAGAAGAATTTGCTTCAGGTCCGTGGAGTCGTCGAAGAGCATCACGACCCCGGAGCCGAGAGTCGCACCGATGGAGCGAGTGCCTTCGAACGTCAGAGGAGTATCGAGCTCCGCGGGAGAAACGAAGCTGCCTGCGGCACCCCCGAGCAAGACAGCCTGCAAGCGCCCGGTGCCTCCGACGCCGCCGGCCATGTCAATCAGATGGCGAAGTGTGGGGCCGAAGGGGACTTCGTAGACGCCGGGGCGGAGAACGTGACCGGAGATGCAGAACAAGCGGTAGCCGGAAGAATTTGCAGTGCCGATGCGGGCATAAGCCGCGCCGCCGCCCAGGATGATTTCAGGAATGTTGATGAGCGTTTCGACGTTGTTGACGACCGTGGGCTGGCGGAAAAGACCGGCCTGCGTCGGAAACGGCGGCTTATTGCGCGGCTCACCGCGGTAGCCTTCGATGGAATTGAACAGAGCGGTTTCTTCGCCGCAGATGTAGGCGCCGGCGCCGCGACGAAGTTCGATGTCGAAGCGAAATCCGCGGCCGAGGATATTATCGCCGAGAAATTTTTGCGCGCGGGCGGCAGCAATGGCGTGCGTAAGCCGCTCCGTCGCGAGGGGATATTCGCCGCGAATGTAGATGTAGCCCTTCAGCGCGCCGACGGCGAACGCGGCGATGGTCATGCCTTCGAGAATGGCGAAGGGGTCGCCTTCCATCACGAGGCGGTCTTTGAATGTGCCCGGTTCGGATTCATCGGCGTTGCAAATGACGTAGTGCGGGCGTCCAAGATGGCGCTGCAGATGGAGCGCTTCCCACTTTTTGCCCGAAGGAAATGCGGCGCCGCCGCGGCCGAGCAATTTGGAATCGATGACTTCGCGGATGATACGCTCTGCGCCCAGATCGAGTGCCAGCGGCAGCGCTTCATAGCCGCCCAGGCGACGGTAGTCATCGAGGCTTGCCGGGTTGACTTGGCCAATACGTCGCAAGAGCCGGAGCTGGGATTGACCGGCTTGAGGCAAAGACAAAGTTGTGTTGAGGGTGTCGGCTACGCCGGAAAGATTGCCGTCGGCAGCGTCCTTGACTGCGGAAGAAATACGGTCGGATGTCGCGGGAGCAATGACAAGCTCTCGCGGCGTTTTTCCGGCGGCAGAAATCAAGGCCGCCGGCGCGCGCTCGCAGAGCCCCAGGCAGGCGCTGCGCTGCCAGGTGGCTTTTCCGCCGGCGCAGGGCGTGCCTGCCGGACCAAGTTTGCGTTCGAGTTCGGTGCAAAGCGCCGCTGCACCGCGAGCCATGCAGGCGATATCATCGCAGACGTGCGCGATTACAGGAGGGCGAGGAGAGAGCGAGAACATGCCATAAAAGGAAGCGACACCGTATGCCTCGGCAGGGGGAACGTCCAATCGCACTGACGCGTAATTAAGCGCGCCGGGACTGATCCAGCCGAGCCGCGCTTGAATGGCATGCAGCACGGGAAGGAAAAGATGACGCCGCGAACGAGATTCCTGACCGCCGAATGCGGCACGGCCATCCCGGTCGATGTGGCGTGGGCCGCCGGACCATCCGGATTCTGATTCACCAAGCAGCGCGTCGACGGCGGCGCGTTCTTCTGCGCTTGGTTTCGCTTCTGTGAAGTGCAGGTCCACTCAGTGCTCCAGACATTTTTCGATGCGGATGGCGGTAGCCTTGAATTCCGAAGTTCCGGATTTGGGATCGACCGCATCGATCGTGAGGTCGTTGGTCGCAACCTGATCGTGAAAATGGACGGAGAGGAAGGCAAGACCGGGACGAAGGCCCGGATCGAAGCGCACGGGAGCAACGACCGAACCACGGCGCGAACTGACTCGCACTTTTTCCCCGTCGCGGACATGGAAACGTGCGCCGTCTTCCGGTGAAAGGTCGATGGTGGCGTCGCGACGCAGTGGAGAGGGATAGCGCCCGCTTTGTTCGTTGGTGTTGTAGGAATCGAGAAGGCGTCCAGTGGTCAAGCGTATCGGATACTGCTCGTCGAGGCGGTCGACCGGCGGTTCGAATTCCACCGCATGGAATGGAGCGCGGGGGCCGATCAATGGCTCATGCCAGAGGCGGCTGTGCAGATAGAGTTCGCCGGGATGCGATTCGTCATAGCAGGGCCACTGGAGGCCGCCGAGTTCTTCCAAGCGGCGGTAGCTCATCCCCGCGTGCATCGGGCTTAAGGAGCGCAGTTCATTCCAGATGGATTCGGCGTTGGACTGCCCCCAGTCGTGGCCGAAACGCCGAGCGAGTTCGTAGATGATTTCGATGTCGTCGCGGACACCGTCAGGCAGCGGCACCGCGGCACGCACGCGTTGCACGCGCCGCTCGCTGCTGGTGACCGTTCCTTCGGTCTCGCACCATCCGGCCGAGCCCGGCAGGATCACGTCGGCAAGCTCCGCGGTTTTTGTGTAGAAAAGATCCTGCACGACCAGGAATTTCAGACCGCTGATGAGTTTGACGGCGCGATGGCGGTCAGCTTCGGAATCCACGGGGTTTTCTCCGAGAACATAGAGAGTTGTCAGTTCTCCGCGCTCCATGGCATCGAACATCCCGCTGAGTGTCCATCCGCGCTTGGGGTCCAGCTTGGCGTTCCAGGCGCGTTCGAACTTCGCGCGCAGTTCCGCGTTTTCGACGTGCTGGAAGCCGGGCAAGCGATCCGGGATGGCTCCCATGTCGCCGCCGCCCTGCACATTGTTCTGCCCGCGCAGCGGGTTGACGCCGCTGCCGTAGCGGCCGACATGTCCGGTGAGGAGCGCGAGGTTGATCAGCGCCACGACGTTATCCACGGCGTTGTGATGTTCGGTAATGCCGAGGGTCCAGCAAAGTTGCGCGTGCTTGGCGCGAGCGTACGCGCGAGCGGTCTGACGAATCACCTCCGCGGGCACGCCGGTCTCGCGTTCGGCGCGCTCGAGAGTGTACTTTTCGACGCACTCGCGGTAGGCGTCGAATCCGCTGGTAGCGCGCTTGATGAAAGACTCGTTGGCCAGCCCGGAAACAATGATCTCCCGGCCCATGGCATTGGCCAGGGAGATGTCGCTGCCAACATCAAGACCAAGCCAAACATCAGCCCATTGCGCCGAACTGGTGCGCCGCGGATCGATCACGTGCAACTTCGCCCCGTTGCGGATGCCTTTCAGAAGGTGATGGAAAAAGATCGGATGCGTATCTCGCGCGTTCGAGCCCCAGAGCAGGATCACCTCGGTCTCTTCCACTTCGCGGTACGAACTCGTTCCGCCCCCCGCTCCGAAGACCGCCGCCAGACCGGCGACGCTGGGGGCGTGTCAAGTGCGGTTGCAGCTATCAATGTTGTTGGTACCGATCACCGTGCGGACGAATTTTTGCGCTGCGTAGTTCAGCTCGTTGGTGGTTTTCGAGCAACTGAACATGCCAAACGCGTGCGGGCTGCCCTGTTCAACCCCGGTGCGAAATCCCCGGACGATGCTATCCAGCGCCTCATCCCAGCTTGCGGGACGATGCTTTCCGTTCTCGCGGATTAACGGAGTGGTCAGGCGCCCCTTCGTCGTGTCGGCCATATTTCGCCTCTCATAGCGCTCTGATGATTTTCTTCCAGGTATTAGACTACCAAATCGCGACACGGGGGCACATGAATCTCTCAAATTTCCGTGAAGCTGGGGTAGCGGACTTGATGTCCGTTGCGAGGAATGAGGGAGGCTTCAAAGCCGCGGACTTCCATGGCCTAAACAGGCTCCGCTGATTGCACATCCGTCTCGCCCTGCTCCGCTGAGGGTAATGAGGGCGTCGAGATCCATTTCTTGGTTGCGAGATGTAGATTTATGCATTTGGTGACCACATTCGTTTCAAGAACACACCGCTCCGTCACTGTTCCAGATTGGGGCATTCAAAAGATACGTAGACTAAAGTACCGTTATAGTACTTATTGTTTCAAATGGAACAGAAATGAATTATCTCTAGCGACATTCTTTTTGCAAGCGGAGGGGCGCTCCGAGTGAACTTTTCGACGTTGGGGTGGAATTTTTCCACTGGGAGACTCCGCAAAAAGCGGTCCAGCAGATCAGGCCAAAAATAAGCATGAAAGGGACAGGCCATGGAGAAACTTCAAGCGTTTCAAACTGCCGCTCTTCAAGGCGGCTTTGTCGAGGTGAAGGAATCCGCGGGAGGAACTGTACTTTGGCTCAGGAAAAACACACCGGATACAGCCAGGGAGACGCATCAGCGTATGTGCATCGACAGCCTGACAAATAGCGCAACCGTCTATTGGATGAGTGTTCCAGGGAAATTAAATTCGAAGACATTTCGCGGCGTCCCTGCGCTGCAAGAATGGTGCGAGCTAAGGCCTGAACCAATTCTGCAGCGTTAAAGAATGCGCAGAAGCTTCTTGCGCAACGCACAGGGTCAAAATGTTCTGATAGTTGAAATCATGTGCACTACCGCACAGTCAGCCACCTGCACAATATGCTGAAATGGGGACCTGAGGCTGGATGAGGCGCGCAATGACCACGGCTATTCTGCCCGCAACAATACTTCTGGTTGAAAACAATCCGGCCGCCGCCGAACAGATTCGCGCTGCGCTCGCTGCCACAGGCAGCGGTTCGTTCAACGTGGAATGGGTTTGCCAACTTTCCGACGGTCTTGCGCGCCTTAGCAAAAAAGGAATTGACGCTGTCTTGCTCGCATTGTCCCTGCCCGATAGTCACGGTATCGAGACGTTCGACAAACTGTTTACCGCCGCGCCCGAGGTCCCGATTCTGGTCCTCGGCGGAAACGGCAACGAAGTCCTTGCGAAACAAGCAGTGGCTCGCGGGGCGCAGGATTATCTTCTGCCGGGCCACCTCGACAGCTATTCGCTGCCGCGCGCATTGCGAAACGCGATCGAACGCAAGGCCGTCGAGGATGCCTTGTACTTAGAAAGAGAACGCGCCGTAGTCACCCTCAATTCGATTGGCGACGCCGTTCTCTGCACCGACATGTCCGGCAATATCACCTATCTCAATCTCGTTGCGGAGAGCATGACCGGCTGGCGCCGCGAAGAAGCGACGGGCAAACCCCTCGCCGAAGTCTTCCGAATTATTGACGGCACCACGCGCCAGACCGCTCGAGACCCCATGGAAATGGCTGTCGAGCAAAATAGGACAGTGGGACTGACAGTCAATTGCGTGCTCATCCGCCGCGATGGATTTGAATCCGCCATTGAAGATTCCGCCGCGCCGATCCACGACCGGGGAGGCCGGGTTATTGGAGCGGTCATCGTTTTCCATGATGTGAGCTCCGCGCGGGCCATGTCGCGCCAAATGACGCACTCCGCGCAGCACGACCTTGTTACGAGTTTGCCTAATCGCCTGCTGCTCAACGACCGGATCACTCAGTCCATTTCCCTGGCACGCCGTCAGGACAGGCCGATTGCCATAATTTTTCTAGATCTGGATCGCTTCAAATACATCAACGATTCGCTGGGACATGCCACGGGCGACAAGCTTCTTCAGTCTGTTTCAAAACGTTTGCTGGCTGGCGTGCGCGGTTCCGACACGGTCAGCCGCCAGGGCGGAGACGAATTCGTCATTCTGCTTTCGGATATCTCCTATCCGGAAGACGCGGCCACGAGCGCGAGAAAAATACTTCTTTCGCTCAGCGCACCCCATTTTATCGAGGGTCAGGATTTGCATATTGATGGCAGCATCGGTATCAGCATCTACCCGGAAGATGGAGAAGATGCCGAAACACTAATCAAGAATGCGGACACGGCGATGTACCACGCCAAAGAAAAGGGACGCAATAATTTCCAGTTCTTCACGGCGGAAATGAATTTGATGGCCGTGGAGCGGCAATCTCTCGAAGGCAGCCTGCGCCGCGCCCTCGAGCGGGAAGAGTTCTTGTTGCATTATCAGCCGAAGGTAAATCTTGACACGGGTGAGATCACCGGAGTCGAGGCGTTGATACGCTGGCGGCAGGCTGATCGAGGACTCGTCCCTCCCTCGCAGTTCGTGCCCATCGCCGAAGATTGTGGCCTCATTCTCCCGATCGGCCGTTGGGTGCTGCGCGAAGCTTGCCGGCAAGCGCGCGCTTGGCAGGACGCGGGACTGCCCCCATTGCCAATCGCCGTCAATGTTTCCGCCGTCGAGTTCCGCGATAAGGGTTTTGTCGAAAGTGTCCGGACAATACTCTCGGAAACTGGCTTGGAAGCGCGGTATCTCGAACTCGAGCTCACCGAAGGTGTCCTGATGGAGGATGCCGAATCCACGGCCTCCGTCCTTCAAGAGCTCAAAAAGGTGGGGGTGCACCTTGCGGTGGATGACTTCGGCACCGGCTATTCCAGCCTCAGCTATCTTCGGCAGTTTCCCATTGATGTCTTGAAAATTGACCAGTCCTTCGTCCACCAAATCGTTGCCGATCCCAATGACACTGCGATCGTGAGCGCCATCATTAACATGGGAAAGAGCCTCAAGCACCACGTGGTTGCCGAGGGCATCGAAACGCGAGAACAGCGGGCATACCTTCAAACCCAGAGTTGTGCGGAAGGACAAGGCTACCTTTTCAGCCGGCCCCTGGCCGCCGCGCAATTTGCCCAATTACTTCAGATCGGCATAGCAGAAACTGTCGTCCACTGAGGGGCAAGACCTCGATGCACACGCGGCGGTCTAAGTGAGCATTCGAAACTTCGCGGCCGACCGGCGAGTCCTGGCCACGGATCGCTACCCCGCTGGTGGCGCAGGCCCAGTTTCAACTTTCGGCTTGGTGGATGAAAACATCCTTTCGCGCGCCAGCCAGCTCTGGCAAATATTCGATCTTCCTGATGCGCTGTTGATGAGATGGAACCGCCGGAACTGAAACTGGACAGCTAGCCCCTCCGGTAGACTTCCGGGTACAAATTCTTGGGTCTCCGTAGAAAGGTGCTTCCCCCTACCGCAGGCGCATCGATTTGCGCGTGGAAGAGTGGGCGGAGCAGGTTTTGTAGCGTAAGTATTTGTTATATGAGAAATTAGGGAGTAAGCGCCCGTAGCTCAGTTGGATAGAGCGTCTGCCTTCTAAGCAGAGGGTCGGGAGTTCGAATCTCCCCGGGCGCGCCATTCCTATTCGGGTCCAACCCGGAGACATGGGTTACAGAATGTACCGGCTACATAGGTAACAACTTTGGGCCGAACGGATTCTCGAGCGGTTCCAGCACTCGAGTATCCAGATCGAAGTACCCCAAATCATACTCCATAAAGCTGACCAGCCAGATATCGTCGTGAACTTCTTTGATGCCGACGGCCTGGCCGGCAAAGACCGTGCTGAAATTAATTTTTTTGCGGCCCAGGCAGATGCGGCCGCAATTGGTGACGACAATGATCCTGTCGTGGAAAGGATAATCGATATCAGGCAATCCCTTATAGGGGCGGGTAGAGGGCTGATAGACCTCAGCCGGGCACTTCATGTCCAGAGCTTCGTGAGGGCGTTCCGTGTTGAAGATCTCGATGAAGTCATCGAACCTGGCCTGCTGCTGAAGAAAGTTTAGACCGACTGGCTTGGTGGTTTCTTTCTTCAAGGTGAGATGCATGCGCTCATGGCGGCCGTTTTGCTGAGGATGGCCCGGCTTAATCCGTTCAATGCCGATGCCGAGCCGGAGCCACCAGACCGCGAGCTTGCTCAAGTTGAACAAGGCGTGGGCGGAAGCGAAAGGAACACCGTTATCGCTGCGGATGTTCGACGGCAGGCCACGCTCCTTAAAAAGCCTTTCAAACACTGTAAAAGCGTAGTCTTCTTTGGTGGAAGAAAGAGCCTCACAGGTGAGGAGATAACGGCTGGCGTGATCGGTGACGGTCAGCGGGTAGCAGTATTGACGATTGCCCAGCAAGAACTCGCCCTTGTAATCGGTGCACCACAGTTCATTGGGATGCTGGCCCAGGGATAAAGCGGTTCCCTGAGCACGATGACGCAAGCGACGGCGGCGTTCCACCAAGCCGTGGCGATCGAGCACTGCATGGATCGTGCTTTTGGCAGGGATCTTGATACCGGAGAACCTCCGGATCAGGCGCTCGCGGATTTTACGGGCACCCCAAGTGGTGTGTTCGCGCTTCACGTTCAGGATAAAGTTCTCCACCTGGAAGGGAAGTTGGTGGGCATACCGATAGGGACGCCGGCTCCTGTCCGTCAGCCCTTGAACCCCGCATTCCTTGTAGCGATCGAAGATCTTGTAGCCTGTTTTGCGGGAAATCCCAAACTCCTTGCAGAGGTCCGCCATCGCCTCGCCGGCTAGCCGGCGAGCCACAAATTGAAGCCTTTCGTCCATTACCGAACACTCCTTCCACGGCATCACTTCCTCCCCAAAAAGGGGAAAAGTGTAACCTATGTGTCCGGTACGATCTGTCACCTATGTGTCGGGTCACTCATTCAGTGTTTTTGGGCCACTGCTTGTTGGGAGTTTGGCTGAGTGTCCGAAGATTCCGCGTAGCGCGTCAGGTAGGGCACCAGCGGCGTGACCTCGAACCGCATTTTATCGCGCACGGACAGCCGCGTTACCGCCTTTGTCTTCATCAAACTCACCCCAGCGCTCCAGGGATCAAGCTTCACTCGCGACCCCATGGGCAGCGCGGCGATCTGGTCTTTATTGTCCGGTGCCAGCGCGGGCGCGGCCTGGAGCAACTGAGACGCGAAGTAAACCTGATTTCCGAGCCGCGGGCTAATCAATTGCTTCAATGGCTTCGACTGTATCTGGAGCTGCTTTAGAAAAAGGCCGGCGTTGCCCAACTGTGAGGCGTACGGCGACTTCTTCAGAAGCTCGACCGCCTTGTCGCTGTTCTCCGCAGTTTCTGTTTTCTCTTCTTTGAAGGAGAGACGCCGCAACACCTCCGTGGGCGTCAGCCGCAGAAGATCGCTGAATCCGTATTGATCCTCATAGGGCTTGGGCAGCATGGCGTCCGCGATCCCGTGCGCCAGCATGGCGGCCAGCGTGACTTCGTCGGGCACCACGTCGATCAGCCCGCGGCTCAGCACGATGGTGTTGCCAATGGAAAACATCTCCATGCCGCTGGTCAGAAGTACACGGCAGCGGAAATCAATCTGCGGGTCAAAATTGTTGGTGACCTCCAAATTGTTGACGATCGTGTTCAGCGTCTTATCCAGTTCCCCTTGCGGCGCCAAGAGTCCGGCGCGTTCCAGCAGATCGAGAACGTTGTTCTCTGCTTCATGTCTCCATTCGCGCTGGGCTTCCAGCGGAGACCGGTCGTGCTGCGCGGCTTCGTCTTTGACCGGGTTCGCGGATTCGACGAGCAGCCGGCTTAATTCTTCTTCACGCGAATCTGCAGCCAGTTTATAGCCCCAAAGATGTGTCGCCGACTTGTAGCTCGGGCCAAGAGAGCGCCGCGGCCTATTGACTTCCTGGCTGTAGACGTAACTCGGCACCCAGAGTCCTGATTTCACGTTCGCACGCCAGGAATCGAAGTGCAGATAGTATTCGTCCTCGAAGCTGCGCCAGGAAAAATGAATTCCCGGAGCATACGCGCCGTTGATCCGGACGATGGTCAAGCCTTGATCCTCGACCCAGATTCGCCCCGCAAATCGTGCCCCGTGTGCTTTCGGCGCCCGGGATACATCAAAAACATAGCACCGCACCTCGCCAAGGAACTCCCGCCCCGCGTACTTGAACCGGTAGTGGGCCTTGTCGAATTCCCCGCGGTCCACGAAAATCATCTGCAGAAACCCCGCCGGGTCAAATGTCCAAAACAACGTCCCCTTCCTGCCACCTTCAATCAACGAGTGCACTTTCAGTCCTCTCCTGAAATCGGCCTGCCCGAGAAAATAGAAATCGGACTTCGGCACCGTCCCCAACAGCTTGTCGGACTTTACTTCCTGGATGTAGGTTTCGATGATCGGGCTGTACTCTTGAAATGCGGAGATCGCGTCATGCTCGCGCGCGATCATGCGGTCGATGATTTCATCCAGCTTCAATAACTTTTGCGGAGCTTGCACTTCGACGCCGGTACCGGATGTATCTTCCCGAACAGATGGGCTGGGCGCGGCGTTTACTTGCCATTGCGCTGCGGCCAAATTGTGCGGCCGTAAACACAGACATCCAACAAGCGACCCGAACAGAATCATTCGAACTAGAACACTCGTCCGCATACTCGCCCCCTTGCCCAGTCGGCCGTGTAGCCCTCTTGATGGAAAGCATGCGGCGTGCCAGAAACTGCTGTGGGAATCTACTCAATTCCCATTCATGGGGTATTCTTTGCAAGATCTAATAAATACAGGCGGAAGCACTCTGTTTCTGTGCGTGCTCGGTTTTCCTTGCGATGTTCAACTTTGTTGTTAGGATTCCCGTTTGGGAACTGATGGGACCAAACTGAAAAGTGAAAGTTATGCGGGAAAAGGCTGCGTTGCGGCGACGTCGTTAGCGAAGCTATTTCCACGAGCGAAGAGCGGGTTCCCGGCTGGGGACTGCGGGCTGGGCGCTCGCCTTTTGTTCACCGCGGTGATCCGCGCAATGGATGACACGGTCGTAGGCATCCTTGATCAAATCGTTCAGCGGGATGACCGTGCCGCTGACGCGTTGCTCCTCCAATAGATCCAAGTCGACATCCGAAATGAGCATCTGTTCCTGGTTCACGATGCCCTCCGCCGCAATTCCATCGCGAGCGAAGAAATAGTCCGAAGGAGTAAGGATGGCGGCCTGGCCGTAATGCGTGGCCATGTGCGGCACTTCGGGAAGGTTGCCGACGGTACCGGCCATCGCCACGTAGATCTGATTTTCGATGGCACGCGATTGCGCACAATAACGGACGCGGCAGAATCCCTGCCGTTCGTCCGTGCAGAAAGGAACAAAAATAATCTGTGCGCCCGCCTCCGCCAGCACCCGGGCCGCTTCCGGAAACTCCACGTCGTAACAGACCAGAATCGCGATTCTTCCGAAGTCGGTATGGTAAACGTAGAATCCGTGGCCCCGGCTCATTTGATAAGGGCCTTTTTCCGTGTGAGTCAGGTGTACTTTCTTTTGCCGGAAAATCCGGCCGTTGGGCGTGAAGAGATGTGCGGCGTTGAAGAGCGCGCCTTCCTGGATCACAGGGTGTGTCCCCGCGATGATATAGAGCCCGCTTTCCTTGGCCAGACGTTTGAAGAGTTCTTCGTAGTCGCCACTCATCATCGCCAGACGCCGCACAGCCCGGGCCGGGGCGGATTCGCGCAGATAGCTGAGGAGCTGCATCGTGAAGTATTCAGGAAATACCACGAAGTGGCTCTGGTATTCCTTCGCGCTCCGCACGAAAAATTCGACTTGCGTGGCAAAATCTTCAAACCGCGTGATCGGACGCAATAGATACTGCATGGCGGCGATCCGCACGCGAGAGGGCCCTCGATGTTCGCTGGCCGCTTCCGCAGCAAATTCTTCCACGGCTGCGGGTTCACCGCTGGGCTGCAGGGTGACACTGGCCATGTACTCGGGGTTCAACCATTCGAGAAGAGTGGCATAGCCTCGCGACTCGGCATCATCCAGATATTGCGGCACAACATCCAGCACAACCAGCCCGCTCGCCAACTGGAAGCTTAGGGTCGGATCCCTCCGGACGCCTTTAACGACTTCCGCGACGTACTCCGCTGGAGTCATCAGGTGCGAGACTCGCGCATACCAGGGAATTCGCCCGCCGGTGAGGAGGCGCTTCAATCCCCGCTCTTTCACCATCTTCTTGCGCGCCTCGTAGAACAGGCTGCCGATGCCCTGCCGCCGCGCCAATGGGTCGACGCACATGTCCGCGCCGTAGAGCGTCTTGCCGAGTGGGTCATGCGTGTCGAATGTTCCTTGCCCGGTGATCGTCGCCCACTTGGCAGACTCCGCGTAGTCATCCCAATCGATGATGAGAGAACTGGCTGAACCCAGCACCCGGCCGGTCTCATCGACGGCTACCAACTGGCCCTCAGGGAAAACAATCAGATGATGCTCGAGTTCTCCAACGGACCAACTGAGCTTGTCCGGGTACACCCGCTTTTGGAGGTCTACTACTGCCGGTATATCGTCGCGGATCATGGCCCGGACGGTGATGACGGGAGAGTTCGCCGTGTTGTCCATCGTGCGCTCGTTGATTAAGGCTTACGCTTCCACCGAACATTTGGCACTGACATAGGTCACGAGCTTATGTGACGCGGGTCACAATCGCCTGCGCCATGAATACGGCAAGGAATCATCATTAATAAGGTACAAGTGCGTAACTCATCGAGCGGGGAGGGATCCTCTTGATTTCAGTCACGGAGCTGCTTTGAGACCTTTAAAGCCACTGGAAAGCGGAACTGGCTTACGACGCAAGGGCCTGGCGGCGCCACCATTCCTGGCCGGAAACAGGCAGGGTATAAACGGGGTCGTAATACTCATAGAGGCGGGTGAGGGCCTCGCGATCGTTGGTCTCGATCCCCGTCTTGTAATTCTTGGTCCAGTAGGAGATGCCCTTCTCGCGGTCGTATTCCTTGACCTGGTGTACCCAGCGCTTGCCGACAAAGGGAACGTCGCAGACGATGCGCGGCGTGGCAAAACCCGGCAGGTAGCCCATGATGTCGTGCTGAAGTTGCTGTGCCTCATGAACCGCCAGACGCCAATGCTCGGCATTCGGGATCATGTCGCACTGGTAAAAGTAATACGGCATGATTTTTGCGTGGTCGAGCAGCGTGAAGCAAAGATCGAGCAGTTCTTTGGAGGTGTTATTCACGCCTCGAAGTAGAACTCCCTGATTCCGAATATCGCGGAATCCCATGTCGAGAAGTTTGCGGACTGCTTTGGCGACCAACGGCGTGACTTGGCGGGCGTTGTTCACGTGGGTGTGCAGCGCCAGGTCAATGCCGCGTTCGTGTGCTTTTTTCGCCAGGCGCTCGAGGCCCTTCAATACTTCATCCTGGAGGAAGTGTTGGGGAATCCCCATCAGTCCCTTGGTAGCCAGGCGAATGTCCTTGATGCTGGAAATGTCCATGAGAGCGGAGACGAAGGATTCAAGCTGGGCTATGGGTACATTCGCCAAATCGCCGCCGGAAACGACAACGTCCCGCACCGAGGGCGTTCTGCGAAGATAATCGAGCATTTGTTCGTAGCGATCCTTCTGAGGAATCTGGAATCGCAGCTTGGTTACTTGCGGCACGTCGTTGCCTACCAGGTCCATCCGAGTGCAATGACCGCAGTATTGCGGACAGGTAGACAGCATTTCGGCAAGGACTTTCGTGGGATACCGGTGGGTGAGGCCCTCGACGGCCCACATATCGGCTTCGTGCAGACTGTCTCGGCTAGACTTGGGATGGCTGGGCCATTCCGGATTGCGATCGTCGAACGCGGGCAGCATGTAACGCCGCACGGGATCGTTCCAGAGATCTTTCTCATCCATGGTGTTGAGCATCTGCGGGGGGATGAGAATGGACATGGTGGCGCGTTCATTGACGTCGCGCTCCATGCTTTCGAGCAAGGTTTCCGGCAGCAGAGGACCGAAGACGGCTTGAAGTTCCTTGAGGTTTTTGACCGTGTGGCGGCGCTGCCAGAGAGCCGTTTCCCAGTCGGCGGCCGTAACGTCTCGATAGCCCGGCAGGCGGCGCCAGTCCGGTTCGTGGAAGTCGTGCTCCAGTGGGTACTTGAAGGGCTGCTCGCTGGCGCCCACTTTGCCTGCGGGCCTCCATACGGGCCGGGCTACTTTCACGTCGCTCATATCCGCCAGCCTTTAGCCGCGCAAGAGTTCCCTGGAAAAGCGGAGCGGGCTTTTCGGGAAACTGCGGCGAGGTACGTCAATTCACTTCAGGATACGCCGGATTGAGAAATTAGAAAACAGCACGGGCGCCACGAATCACTCGGGGCGCCCGTCGAAGCGATTAGATCAACACCGTGCTCAGGAAGGCTTCACTTCCACATGAACCTTCTTGACCACTTCCGCCTTCGGCATCGTGAATTCAAGTACGCCATTCTTCAGGATGGCCTTGACCTCTTCCGGTCGAACCTCGACCGGGAGCTTCACGGTGCGATAGATTTGGTTGAGTTTCTCTCTGTAAACTGGAATGCCTTCCTTCTTCTCTACCTTGAACTCCTTCTTGCCCGTGATCGTGAGCCTCCACGGCTCGACGTTGATGTCCAGTTCCTTCTCGGTGAAGCCGGGAACTTCGGCGCGTGCCATCAAGGCTTCATCGGTCTCATACAGCTTGAGATAAACCGGGCGGACCATTTCCTGTTCAGGCTTGAGCCAGCCCTCGAGCTCGCGTGTGAAGAACCGGGGTGTGGCGCCGAGCAGTTCGAACGGGCGCCGCGCGATCATTTCAAAGAATTCCTGAACGGCTGTTGGAAACTCCTCAAACTCCTCAAATGGGACCAAAAGTGGCTTGTAGCCCTTGGTCTCAACGATTTCCTCTTTCATGGCATCCTCCATTGAAGGGATCCTGCGTACAAGGAGAGTGTATGTTGGTCACCGGACATATGTGACGTGTGGCACTGAGACCCATCTCAGTATCGGGCAAGCAGTTGCGTTTGCTCAATTACACGTACCTCCTCTTTCTGAATCCCCATGAGATTGCGAGCAAGATGGAGGCCAGCGACAACTGCATTGAACGAAAAAGTAACTTCTTTGCGCAGAACAAGAGATTTGACGCACTCGGCAAGCGCTGCGGAATTTTCCGCTGAAACTTTGAGAGAATTCACGCAGTTGGATGATTACACGCTCGAATGTTTCCAATCTCTTCCTCGATTTCGGCGGAGCCATCGGAGAAACACGCTGCGAATACCTTCATTCGTGTGACCGCTGTCACGACTTTCCTCCATGAAAAATGAATGCGGACTGATACAGAAGTACGACGATGCTTTACAGGCGATCGGGCGTGGCTCTATAGTCAGCGAGCAAGCTGAAACGGGCAATTCATGAGACGCATCCACCTCTTTCAAATCACGCTGCTTTTCTGCCTGGTTTTCTTCCGGGCAGGCGGTGCTGCAGCCGAAGATATCAAAAAGATTCATCCTACCGGCTACGTAACCGATCTGGCTAGCGTCATCGGCGCGGACACGCGGACCCGCCTGGAAACACTGTGCACGGAACTCGAGCAGAAGACCGGAGCGCAGATGGCCATTGTGACCGTCGAATCGCTCGAAGGCGAAAGCGTCGATACTTATGCGGTCGATCTCTTCAAACAGTTGGGAATCGGAAGTAAGAAGGAAAATCGTGGCGTGTTGTTGCTGGTTGCTCCCAAGGAACGAAAGTACCGCATTGAAGTGGGCTACGGCCTCGAACCGGTGATCAATGATGCTCGCGCAGGGGATACCGGCCGGGCCATGGTGCCATTCCTCCGCCAGGGAGATTACAACGGCGCAATTAATACCGGTGCGTGGAAATTGGCAAAGTACATCGCGGATGATGCCGGTGTAACGTTGAGCGGCCAGCAGCCGCTGACGCGGACTCGTGATACTGAAGAAGGGAGCGGAATTCCCATATTCTGGATCATCCTGGGATTGATTGTGTTTTTCAGGGTTATCGCGAGCCTTTTTACTCGCGGTGGTAGGCGAGGCGGTGGTGGTTCCGGCGGCGGCTTGCTCTGGTTTTTGCTGGGGATGCTAGCGAGCAGTTCCGGAGGGCGGTCCGGTGGCGGATGGAGTGGCGGAGGATTTGGCGGTGGATCGGGAGGATGGTCGGGCGGAGGAGGTTTTGGTGGATTCGGCGGAGGAAGTAGCGGAGGCGGAGGCGCTTCCGGCGGTTGGTAGCGCGGGGCGAAAGGAAAGAAGGTGCAATGCTCTCCACGGATGCAAAACTGACGGAATTGGTGAAAAGGCTGAATGAGTTCGCGGCGGCAAATCTGGAATGCGTGATTTTGTTCGGTTCTGCGGCGCGAGGTGATTTCCGCGAAGGCCACTCTGATCTCAATGTGGCTTGCATTCTCTATTCGCTGACCGTCGAAGAGCTTGGGCGGCTGGCGGACGTTGTGAAATGGTGGTGCGTCGAGCAAAAAGAGCCCGCGCCTCTATTCTTCACCAAGGAAGAGTTGCGGCATGCCGCCGATGTTTTTGCCATCGAGATCCTCGATATGAAACTGGGGCGGCGAGTGCTGTATGGAACCGACGTTGTCGCGGAAATCGAAGTGCCGATGAATCTTCATCGCGTGCAGATCGAACACGATTTGCGCACCATCCTGCTGAAATTGAGGCAGCATTATCTGCGCTCGCCGGGAAATGCAAATGAACTGACACCGATTCTGCGAAAATCGTTTTCTGGTGTCTTGACGCTGCTGCGCCACATCGTGATTGCATTCGGAGAAGAACCTCCGGTTGCCGCGCGTGATATCGTTGCGCGAGCGGCGGCGCTGACGGGCTCCAGTACGTCGGCATTCGAACCGCTGCTGAAACTGCGCGACACGGGAGAATTGCACGGCGAAATTGTTCCGGTTTACGGTGCGTATTTAAAGGCAGTGGAGAAAATCCTGGATGCGCTGGACCATCACCTTCCCAAGCGGGAGTGGCGGCGCGTGAAAAATGCACATTCTTAATCGGAATGCACATTCTTAATCTGATTGATTCGAGGTGAGTATGAAAAAGGGTCTCGTAGTTTTGATCGTCGTTGTTGTGATTGCTCTGTTGCTGGGAAGTTCGTTCATCAACCGCAGAAATCAGATGGCCATAAAACGCGAGGCGGTGAATGCCGCGTGGGCACAGGTGGATGTCGTGTTGCAGCGGCGCGCGGACCTGATCCCTAATTTGGTGGAAACGGTGAAAGGAATTGCGGTGCAGGAGCAGATTGTTTTCGGCGACATCGCGAAGGCGCGCGCCGCGCTGCTCGGCGCGCATTCTCCGGCGGAGAAAATCGCGGCGAACGGACAATTGGATTCCGCTCTTGGGCGATTGCTTGTGGTCGTTGAAAATTATCCGCAACTGAAATCCAACGAAAACTTTCTGCGGCTGCAGGATGAGCTGGCGGGCACGGAAAACCGCATCGCCGTGGAGCGCCGACGTTATAACGAAGCCGTGCAGGATTACAACACGTTCATCGCGCTTTTTCCGAACAGCCTGGTCGCGAGCTTGAGCGGATTTGCGCGGAACGACGCCTACTTCAAGACCGACGAGGGAGCGCGGCAGGCTCCCAAGGTGAATTTCAATTACGGAAATGCTCCGGCAACTCCGAGCACGGCTCCGAGCCCCGCGCCGGCAAAACCGTAATTTCCGCATCCCTCTTTTGGCTGATCCTCAGTCCCGAAGGCGGGAGCCCATCGACTGCGCTCAGGGCAAGCGCGGCTCCCGCAGTCCACATTAAAACTTGCGCGTTTCCTGGCGCGACCAGCGCTCGATCACGATTTTCGATTCGGTGAAAAATTCGACGGCGTCGCGTCCCTGGCCGTGGAGAATACCGAAAAAGCTTTCCTTCCAGCCGCTGAACGGGAAATAAGCCATCGGAGCGGCGACGCCGATATTGATTCCGATGTTGCCGGCAGGCGCTTCGTAGCGGAACTTGCGCGCGGCGGAGCCGCTGGTGGTGAAAAGCGACGCCTGGTTGCCGTAGGGGCTGCGGCGAAGAAAATCCATGGCTTCGTCAATGGAGTTGGCATGAATCAGGCTGAGCACGGGGCCGAAAATTTCCGTGTTGGCGAGCTGGCTGGTGGAAGGCAAGCCATCGAGAATGGTCGGCGTAAGGAAGTTTCCCGATTCGTATTTCGGAATTTTCGTATTGCGGCCATCAAGAATGGGCTTGGCGCCTTCACCGACACCAGTGGAGATCAACGATTCGATGCGCTGCTTGCTTTGCGGAGTGATCACAGGGCCCATTTGTATGCCCGCGTCGAGGCCATAGCCAACTCGTATAGTCGAGGCGGCTTGCGCGATGGAGTCGCGGAAAGTTTTTTGCGCTTCGCCGATCGTGACGGCGACAGAAACCGCGAGGCAGCGCTGGCCCGCGCAGCCAAACGCGCTGTCGCTGATGATCTGCGTGGCAAGCTCGATATCGGCATCGGGCAGAACAATGACGTGATTTTTCGCGCCGCCCTGGCATTGCATGCGCTTTCCGCTCGCTGCGGAACGCGTGTAAACATGCTTGGCCACCGGAGTTGAGCCCACGAAGCTGATCGCGCGAACCTGCGGATGGTCGCACAAAGCATCGACGACCGCGCGGCCGCCGTTGACGAGATTCACGACGCCTTTGGGGAGGCCGGTCTTCTCGAGAAGTTCGAAGAGGCGGCGCATGGAGAGCGGGACGCGCTCGGAAGGCTTCAGGATGAAAGTGTTGCCGCAAGCGATGGCATACGGCAGAAACCAGTAGACGATCATCGCGGGGAAATTGAAGGGGGTGATGGCGGCGACCACGCCGAGCGGCTGGCGAATCTGCATCTCATCCACGCCGGGCGTCACGTCCTCGAGGTTGTAGCCCTGCATCATCATGGGGATGCCGCAGGCGACTTCCACGTTCTCGATGCCGCGGCGCAGTTCGGCTTTGGATTCGGCGAAGGTCTTTCCATTTTCAAGAGTGATGAGGCGCGAAAGCTCGTCGAGATTTTCTTCGAGAAGATTTTTCAGCTTGAAGAGGTACTGAACGCGCTCGCCGGGAGAAGTGCGGCGCCAGGCGGGAAATGCCGCGGCGGCAGCCTGGACGGCGGCGTCCACGTCGGCGGAGGTGGAAAGAGGGGTGCGCGCCAGGAGTTCGGCCGTAGCGGGGTTGGTTACGTCCACGTATTCAGTGGTGGCGGATCGCCGCCAGGTGCCATTCACGTAGTTTTGAAGCTCGGATACCGGGGTTGTAACAGCGCTGCTCATGCTCTGCTCCTTGGCCTCTGTGTGGAATGGGGGAAAGGTCCCGCAGGGCCACTCAGGGAAAAATCGGGTCTCTGTAGTTTACCAAGAAATGGTGAGGTGGAGAGGCGAAACGGGGGCAAGGCTAGACCCACCCGGGTGGTTTTGCAAAGATGTGCGGAAGAAGATGATAAGACAGAATTTGGATATTGGAAATTCGAGGTTGGAAGAGAAGACACAAACGTACCCCCATACACCCCCCATGAAAATGGATGGTTATCAAAAGAAAGGAGTTGCGGGAGGGGCATCGCGCAAGCAGTTGAAAAGTAAAGTAGATGCGCGACGTGTTTTTGAGCGTTCCTAGCCTTGCAAGTTGGGAGCGGGCCTACCGCCACCCGGCAGTTTTCATAAGAGCGGATTCTAAAGGGGTTACGGGCGGCACAGTTTGTAAGTGCGCATTCCAAAGGATTTACGGTGACAGGTTTTCCGTCACGGTGACGAAACAGCGTGGAACGGCGTGGATGGTGGCTGCGAATCACAAAACATATTAACACATCAGTATCTTAGTTGTCAATATACATTTGTAAATAATTGAGGGAGAAGAAGATAGCCGCGGAACGGCGAAAGATCGATATCGCCAATGGCCTGTGCAGTCCAAGTCTAACGCGTCACAACAACTGACATTCACCAATCACCGACGCTTGGCGTTGGCGCGGAGCCAGGCGGCGAGGGCGGGTTCATCGAGGGTCCCGGAGGCGAGGCTGAGGATGGCTTGAGCGGCGGATTCTTCGGAGGCGGTGAAACGCGCGCCGTTCAGTTCGAGGAAGAGGACGCCGAGGAGGAAGCCAGTGCGTTTGTTGCCATCGAAGAAGGGATGGTTGCGCACGATACCGGCGGTGTAGGCAGCGGCCATGGCAATGAAGTCCGGGTTGTCGCCATAAGCATGAAGCTGATGCGGCCGAGCCATGGCGGATTGAAGCAAGCCCGTATCGCGCACGCCGGTAGCGCCACCGTCGAGGGCGAGAATACGATCGTGGAGCGCTAGGGCATCGCGTTCGCTGATCCAGACAATTTTAGGCATTAGACCAGACAGGCTTACTCACAGGGTCAGACAGGCCCGCTCACTTGGCAAGCGTGTGCAAGGTGTTGCGGTAGCGGCCAATGATCTCTTCGGCCTGTTCCATTTTCTTTTCGAAGGCGGGATCGTAGGGTGTGAGTTGATACGCACCGTCCGGTCCTTCGATCAGAAATAGGCGATCCCCTTCACCGGCATGGAGGCGGCTGAGAGCCTCCTTGGGCAGAACCACGCCGAGGGAATTGCCGATCTTACGAACCTTGAGTTCCAGCATGTGGCTCCTCCCTGCGTTATAACAATTGTAGCAACGTTTAAAAGCGAGTGCAAGGGCCGAGGCGGGAACGTTCCCAAAATACTGTGAATGAACCAGCATCTCTTCCACTCGAAATTCGTTCTTGGTTACGTGGCACGCCGTTCGAATGGAGAGTGCGCAAGAAGGAGAAAAGAAAGAATCAACACCCCGAACAGTCGGGGCAGGCGACGGTCGCAGAGAAGCAGAGGGCACAGAGGAATAACCTGGAAGGGGGGAACGCCAGCGTACACAGGCGGTTCGCGGATTGTGGATGTTACGTTGAGGCGGCGTCGTGGCGGAGGCGTGAGGCCAGCCAAGCAACGGTGGCGAGCATACCCAGCCAGCCGAGAGTGCGCATGACGCCGCCGATTTTTTGGTCCTGGGCGAGCAAACCCCACTGGCCGAAAAGAATCGTCCAGTCGCTATCCTCGGAGCCGACGAGCGGCAATGTGGCACTGCGGGCGTCGGCCATGTATCTGCCGATATACGGAAAATTTTCAAAGAACCAGAAACTGCAAAAAGCCACGCCGGTGGTTTCCCTTTGCCAGAAGAAATAGACGGCGCAAAAAAGAGGAACGAGCAGTTCGCCAAGCGTACCGCCGAGAATCATGATGGTGTAGCCGAACCAATTGAAGAAGAAGTGTCCGCCCTCGTGGATGATCAGATTGGCGTAATCGAGGAATAGAAATCCGGAGCGGTCCGCGAAGGCGTAGAGAAGGAAGAGCGCGTAAAAACAGAGCCAGGCGATACCCGCGCCGCGCGAAACCGGTTTCCAGGGTCCGAATTGGTCTTCGAGGAAGGCCACTCGGCCAAGCGTAGCAAGTACGATTCGGGAGGGAAAGTATTAGCGCGCATTTTTCGCGATGGATTCAGCAATCGGTTACTGGGACGTTAAATCATGCCTTGTACGGCGGCGGTATTGGAGGGAACAAACCGCCAGCAGGGATGCTGGTGCTACGGGGAGCTGGCGCTACGTAGAGCCCTGGGTTACGACGAGCAGGAAGCGAGGGAGGCCGCTACTTAGCGACGGCGGCCAAGGCCTCGTAAGCCGCGCCGAGGAGCGGAGCGGATTCATTGAGCACGATGGAGACGGGGATGTTGCTCAAAAGGCCTTCAAATCGCCATTTGTCCTTGAAGGAGCGGAAAAAGGCGCCGTCCTTCATTTTCTCAAGAATTTTGACAGCGATTCCGCCAGCGACGTAAACGCCGCCGAGTGCCAGGACTTTTAGCGCGAGATTCCCAGCTTCCGCGCCATAGATGGAGGTCCAAAGATCGAGAGTGTCAGCACAAACACGGCAGGACTTCTCCAAGCCGTTGCGGGTGATTTCCGGGGCGGGATCGGCGTCGGGATCTTCGAAAGAGGCATGCTTCACGTCTGGAGCGAGGAATTCGTGGAGGGTGCGGAAGCCGCGGCCGGAGAGAATTAGCTCCCAGCTTACCTGAGGATAACGGCGGCGCATGAAGCGAAGGAGCTCGATCTGCTGCTCGGTGTGCGGGGCAAAGTCCGAATGACCGCCCTCGGAAGGAACAACAAGGTAACGCCGGCCATCCCAGGCAAGAATGGACTGGCCGAGACCGGTGCCCGCAGCCAGAAGAGCGCGCGTGCCGCCCGGCTCGGGATTGCCAGGATTGAGAATGCAGAAATCCTCCGGGGGAAGATGCTCGAGGCTGTGGCCGGTTGCGCCGAGGTCGTTCAAAAGGACGACGCTCGCAACTTGCAGTTCCTTGATGAGGGTCCCGGTATCAATCATCCAGGGAAGATTGGTGGCGCGAACGCGTCCATTGATGACGGGTCCGGCGATGCCGAAGCCCGCGGCGACAATTTTCTCTTTGCCCAAGTGATCCGCTGCCTGGCGCGAGAATTCCTTGACGATCAGATCGAATTGCGCGAATTCCTTGCTCGCGAAACGCTGCCGGAAGACGGGCGTGAGTTTGCCGCCTTTTTCCGAGAAGAGCGCGAGATTGCACTTCGTGCCGCCGACGTCCCCTGCGAGGATCACCTGTCCCCCCGTACCCCAGAATCAACGCTGTCTACCTGGAACCGCGACTATGGGTTGTACCACTGTCTGCCATCACGTTCGAGCAGAAGATCGGATTCCTTGGGGCCCCAACTACCCGAGGAATATTGTGGCACGGTGGCGCTTTTTGCCGCGCTCCAAACGTCGAGGATGGGGTCGACGAGGGACCAGGCGGCCTCGACGCTATCGCCACGATCGAACAGGGTGGCATCGCCGCGGACGCAATCATTGAGCAGCGTGGCGTAAGCGCTACGCGTGGCGTCGCCAAAACCGTCGCGATAGCTGAAATTCATGGTGACGTTGCCGATGCTCATCTCGGTTCCCGGCCGCTTGGCGCTAAAGGAAACCGAAATGCCTTCGTCGGGCTGGATATTCAAAACGAGGCGGTTGGGCTCGACCTCGCGCTCGCGGAAGACGATATGCGGCGCGCGGCGGAATTGGATCATGATCTCCGTGCTGCGTTTGGCGAGGCGCTTGCCGGTACGGAGATAGAAAGGAACGCCGGCCCATCGCCAGTTGTCGATCAAAAGTTTGCCGGAAACAAAAGTCTCGGTCTTGGAGGCAGAGTTCACGCCGGGCTCTTCCCGATATCCGGGCACTGGCTTGTCGGCAAGTTTGCCGGGAGCATATTGTCCACGGACAACGGATTGCGCGACCATCTCAAGGTTGAAGGGGCGGATGGACTGCAGCACTTTTAGTTTTTCATTGCGCACGGCGGTGGCATCGAAGGAAGCCGGAGGCTCGACGGCGACCAGGGAGGTGAGCTGCAAAACGTGGCTCTGGATCATATCGCGGAGCGCACCCGCGGTCTCATAAAAACCGCCGCGGCGTTCAACACCGAGTGTTTCGGATGCGGTGATTTGGACGTGATCAACGTAATTGCGGTTCCACAACGGTTCGAAGATTCCATTGCCAAAGCGCAGGACGAGCAGATTCTGCACGGTGTCCTTGCCGAGATAGTGATCGATGCGATAGACCTGCTTCTCGTCGAAGACGTTGAGGACGATCTGGTTTAATTCTTTCGCGGTGGCGAGGTCGCGGCCAAAGGGCTTCTCAATGATGATGCGCACCCAGGAATTTGGGGAAGCAGGACGCGCCAGCCCAGCGCGGCCGATCTGTTCAACGATGTCGGGATAGACTTCAGGCGGCGTGGAAAGGTAAAAAAGGCGATTGCCGCCAAGATTCCTGGAAGTTTCCATCTCGGTCAGGCGCTTGGCAAGTTGCGCGTAAGCTTCCTGGTCGCTGTAATCTCCCGGGTTGTAAAAGAGATTGGAAGAAAATTCATCCCATTGCTGAGGATCGATGGGCCCCACTTCAGAAATGCTCTTTGCCGCATCACCGGCGGAGGCGCGAAAGCTGGCATCGGTCATGGGGGTGCGGGCAAAGCCCACGATGGCATACCGCGGCCCGAGCGAATTGTGGATCGCGAGGTCGTACATGGCGGGAATGACTTTGCGCTTGGCGAGGTCTCCCGACGCACCGAAAAGAACCACGGTGCAGGGATCGACTACGCCCCCGTAGATTGAACCGGAACGACTCATTTCCGCGGCCATCGTTTCTCCTTCGCTTCACTTGCGTCCCGTTCAGACAAATGACGCGACGCCCAAAACTATACCTCAACCCCGTATTTTTTGAGTTCCGCACGCAACTGCTCCGCGTCCTGATAGTGAATTGTGTTCATGCCCAGGCGCCGCGGGCTTTCCAGATTCAACGGCCGATCATCGATAAAAAGGCACTGCTCCGGGGGACGCTGGGTGACCTCCAGGGCCACGCGAAAAATGGTTTCCTCCGGCTTCCGGGATCGAACGTAACATGAGCTGAAGAAGACGAGAAAGTTTCTTCGCAGGTGGAAGGCCTCAATCCGATACTGGTTGAGCTCGAGAGGCTCATTGTTGATGGCGCCGATGAAATACTTCCCGGTGGCTGTCAGCTTATCGAGAATCGCGCGCGGTTCGGGATACTCCTTTGATTGGGCGAACATGAAGGCGGTATATTCCTCACGGGTGAAAGGGCGCGGGCGGTAGAACAAGGTGCGATCGAGGTACTCGTTCAAGGTGATGTGCCCAGAATCGAGAGCCGGGAAAGAGAGATCGTGGCGATCCTGGTATTCTTCCCAATCGAGATTGAAAGTGCTCGCAGCTTCTTTGCGCGATCCGCGGTCCCAGCCGTTCGTGAGGATGACGCCTCCGATATCCCAGAACAACGTTGTGATCTCACCCACGTGCGCGGCACCTCCGGACAATGAGCTTTTCTCCCCGATGCAAGTTTCGATCAGCAAGAGCGCAAAAAAGGCCCGAGTGCATGAAGATAACGCGGACCAGCCGTTGGCAAAACTAGTATTTGAAAGAAGTATCCGAGATGATCACGGAGCCGATCGATGGGGTGAAACGGACCTCAGCTCGTGAATGAATAGAAGTGAAACAGGGCGCCCCATCGAGGGCCGTAAAGCTAGGAAATTACGCGAAGTTGCAGTAAGGTGAAAAAGAGCAACTATCGTGAGGAGAGAAGAATGGCGAACGAATCTTGCGAACCTACACCCGCGCCCAGCGAGCCCGTGAAGCCTGGCACGCGCATGGTGCACTGCGTCAAGTTCGGTAAGGAACTGCCCGGCCTGGAGCGCATCCCCTGGCGGGGAGAGCTGGGCAAGAAAGTCTATGAAAACGTTTCGAAAGAGGCATGGAAGCTTTGGCTGGAGTATTCAAAGATGGTGATGAACGAATACCGCTTGAATCCGCTTGACCCTAACTCGCAAAAGGTCATGGAAGAGCAGATGGAGCAGTTCTTCTTCGGCGAAGGGGCCAAGCTGCCCGAGGGCTACGTGCCACCCAAGGCGAAAGGTTAGTCCTCTTCCCGAAACGTGCGGCGCGCGGCGGGATGCTCGACCGGCAAGCGCGGCGTGATGGTAAATTCCAGATGATTATGAGCGCGCCGCAGCGCTTGTTCCGTTTCCACCGGAGTGTTCCCCCTCGCAAAAAGAAAGCCCAGATAGCTGGAGCCTTCCGGCCAGGCAGCAATGTAATCGTGCAGGCGGGCGGTGATAAGCAATTCGGTGATCCCGGGCGTCGAACGAGCCGCGTCTTCTCCGCCAACACCTTCAAGAATTCCGCTCTTGGGGACAGGAATCATCATGACCCCGGAAGCAATTCTTTCGCGCGGCGAATCACAGCCGGACAGAGCAAGCGCATGGCGAAGAAGCAGTTCTTCCAGGCCTACCGGTTCTGCTTCCTCGTGGAATGAAAACCGGAGAGCGCGGGCGCAGAGTCCGCCAATTGGACGGGGCGCCACTTCAAGCGGCCAGACACCGTTCTCATTGATTCGAAATTCCGCATGAATTGGTCCGTGCGACAAGCCCAGCGCTCGCGCAGCATCGCGCGCGCACTGCTCGACGGCGTGCTGCTGCGATTGGGGAAGCCGCGACGGTGTAACGTAGATCGTCTCTTCGAAGTAAGGCCCCTCGAGCGGATCGGGCTTGTCAAAGATTGCCAACACGCGAAGAACGCCATCGCTGATAAGTCCTTCGACGGATACTTCCGCGCCGGGGATGTAACCCTCCACGAGCATTTGATCGAGATTCGCTTCGCGGGTGGAACGGATTTCGGGGGAGTCGAGTAACCGCCGGATTCGCAGAGCGGCCGCAAGAAATTCTTCGTGATTGTTTGCGCGCACAACGCCCTGGCTCGCAGAAAGCGAAAGTGGTTTCAGCACGCAGGGATAGGAAATCCCAAGCAGCGCAGGTTCTGGCGCGGGATGGATGGGAAGACTCCGGAACCAGGGCACGCGAAGCCCCGCGTCGCGGAAGACTTCCTTCATGCGCAGTTTGCTCCGGCAAGCCTCCACTGAGGCGGGGTGATTGTGACGGACACCAAGCCCGCGAGCTGCATAAGCGGCAGCCACGGCGGGACGGTCGCCGAGAGCAAGAATCCCATCGACGTTCCGGCCGCGAAACGCCTCCATCACCTTGTAAGCGGCTACTTCCGGGGTTTCGAAATGAACCGCGATGGCATGGTCACCCCAGGGGTCATCCAATCGCTGGCAGCGATCCGTAACGTAAACGAGCTGCACGCCGAGCTTGCGCGCGGCTTCTTCAAAACTGCGCGTTTGGTAGCCCAGCTTGGCGGTGAAGAGCAACAATTGTTTGGATGGATTCATCATGCGTGATGCGTTTCTCTGTTGGGGTCAGACAAAGCCGTCGGCGGTGCCAACGGCGTTTTTCACTTGCGGTTTGGGACCGCCGATGGAAACCAACTGATCCCGCGTCGGCTCAGCGCAGCAATACCAGGGTTCGCTGAGAAACGGAACGCTAGCTTGAAGCACTGGTGCGGAGGCGATGATCGGGGCGGCCAGTCCAGCCGCAGCATGCGCCCCCATCCAGATGCGCTCAAACGTGGCTGTCCGTGATTCCTTCTGCCGCTCGGCGGCCGCGGCGATCTCCTGCACGGTTTCGCTTAGCACGTCCACACGCGAATCGGGATTTTTCCACGGGTACGCGAGAGATTGGGGGTCGAACTGCCCAACGAAGCGCCGCACCTCTTGCAATTCCAACAGCCGGGAGCCTTCCGGGATGAGCAAACGGATGCCGAGCTGGATCGGGGCGATATTTTCGATCAACGTCTGATCCATAAGGACCCGGAGCAAATCAAGGTAACCGTCCAGAGTCGTCCACGGCGTGAACGGCACAAACGTCGGTTGCAAGGTCATGCCGAATTCGCGGAAGGTGCTCGCGACGTGCAAGAAATCCTCACGCGTGTGACCCTTGTCGAGGCAATCCAAGACCTGGTCATCGAGCGATTCCACGGCGCTAATGACAAAGAGGCAACCTGTGTCCCGGAGCGTGTGCAGATGCTGCTCGTATTTGCGCAAATGCTCGATTTTGATGGTCACGTCGTAGGTGATCGTTGGAAATTCCCGATGAAACGCTTCGACCAACTCCATCGCATGACGGATGCCGTTGAAGAAATCCGGATCGCCGAAGGTGATGTGCCGCGCTCCAGCACCCACCTGGCGGCGAATGTCTTCGAGCACAACGTCGCGGCTTACGATGCGAAAGACTCCTTTGTAGACCGGCACGATCGGGCAATGGCGGCAGAGATGCTTGCAGCCGCGGCTGGCCTCCGTCGAACCGACAATCCGGTAGCCATCGCCGGGCAAAATGAGATGCGCATATTTTTCGAGCGGGGGCATTCCCGAACGGTCCGGCACTTCGAACGGCAGTCGAGCCAGTGAGACCAAAGGCTCGGATTGCGGTTCAGATGGCCGATTATTCTCCATGGCCAAGCGCTCCGCGAGATGCACAAGCGCTTCCTCGAATTCGCCGCCAAGAATCGTGGATACGCCGAGGGAGCGGAGATATTCCACGTTCATGGGGGCATATAGGCCGTAACAACAGAGATGCGCGGCTGGATTTTGTCCGCGCAAGGTGGGTATCAGCTGGGCAGCGAGGCGCGTTGCGGTGTGCATCGGCAAATAGATCGCGATCAATGCAGCCCCGCGGATCGCGCCTTCATCCACGGCTTGCCGTGCCAGGTCGAGCGACACAACTTGGTGGCCGCGTTTGCGGAGCCACGCCGCAGGCGATGCCAAGCCAAAAGGCTGCCTTCCCAGCTCATAGGTTGAAATGAGGACAATGTTCACAGCCCCCATAGTATAGCTGTGCGGCGTGCCGTTTCGATTTCGGTTATCATAGGTGGCTGCGTATCACACTGAAAGGACGGCGAGGATGGCCATCAACGCGGGCAACTCTTTCCGCACACGCGACAAACTTCATGTCGGCGCGCAAACTTTTGACATTCACCGGTTCGAATTTCTCGAAAAGCAGGGCGTCGCCGACCTGGCGAAGCTCCCCTTCTCTCTGCGCATCCTGCTCGAGAATCTGTTGCGCTGCGAAGATGGCCGCTTCGTGCATGCCGATGATATTCGCGCTCTGGCGGGCTGGCGGCCGGGCGCTCCGGAAAAGAGATCGCCTTCATGCCCGCGCGCGTACTCCTCCAGGACTTCACCGGCGTGCCCGCGGTCGTTGATCTCGCCACCATGCGGGAAGCCTTTGTGCGCATGGGCGGCAATCCCAAGCGAATTAATCCTCTCTTCCCTGCCGAACTAGTCATCGACCACTCGGTTCAGGTAGACAATTTCGGCAGCGCCAATGCTTTCGGATTGAACGCCGAGCTGGAGTTTCAGCGCAACGTCGAGCGCTATGCCTTCCTCCGCTGGGGACAAACGGCGTTCCAGAATTTCAAGGTTGTTCCCCCGGACACCGGCATCTGCCATCAGGTGAACCTGGAATACCTGGCAAGGGTGGTTTGCGCGGTGCCCTACGGCAACAGGGTCGAGGCGTATCCGGATTCCGTTGTTGGGACGGACTCGCACACCACGATGATCAATGCACTCGGCGTATTTGGATGGGGCGTCGGCGGTATCGAAGCAGAAGCGGCGATGCTGGGCCAGCCTTCCTCGATGCTCATTCCCGAAGTTGTCGGCTTCCGTCTCCACGGACGTCTTCGCGAAGGAGCCACCGCGACCGACCTCGTGCTGACGGTCACGGAAATGTTGCGCAAGAAAGGCGTCGTCGGAAAATTTGTGGAATTTTATGGTTCCGGGCTCTCCAGCTTGAGCGTGCCCGACCGCGCCACGATCGCGAACATGGCGCCCGAATATGGCGCGACGATGGGCTTCTTCCCCGTTGACGCAGAGACGCTGGCCTATCTGCGGTTCACGGCGCGACCGGCTGAGCAGGTCGCCCTAGTGGAAGCCTATTGCAAGGAACAGATGCTTTTCCGAACCGATGAAACTCGAGCGCCGCTTTTCAATGACACGCTCGAACTGGACCTCGGCACCGTAGAGCCCACCGTGGCCGGACCGAAGCGCCCGCAAGACCGCGTGCTGCTGCGCCAGGCGAAGTCTTCCTTTGCCAAAGTCGTGGAAGGCACGCCAACGAAGCAGGTCGCCGTGCGAAACAATGGCGATTCGTTCGATCTTTCAAGCGGCGCCGTGGTGATCGCCGCCATCACCAGTTGCACCAATACTTCAAATCCATCGCTCATGCTGGGCGCGGGGCTGCTTGCGAAAAAAGCGGTCGAACGCGGCCTGCGCGTCAAACCGTGGGTCAAAACGAGCCTAGCACCTGGTTCGAAAGTCGTGACGGACTATCTGCAGGCCGCAGGCCTCACGCAGTATCTGGATCAACTGAACTTCCACCTTGTCGGATATGGCTGCACGACCTGCATTGGCAATAGCGGCCCATTGTCCGATGCCATCGGCGCGGCCATCAAGGATAATAATCTCATCGCGGTCGCTGTCCTTAGCGGCAATCGCAATTTTGAAGGCCGCATTCATCCGCTGGTTCGCGCCAACTATCTGGCCTCGCCGCCGCTCGTGGTCGCCTATGCGCTGGCAGGCCGCATGGACCTAGACCTCACCACCGAGCCGCTTGGTTCCGATCGTGCCGGAAAACCGGTCTATCTGAAAGATATCTGGCCGACGCCGCAAGAGATCGAGACAACCGTACGCGCCGCCGTCTCCACCGCGCAGTACAGCAAGGAATACGGCGAAGTTTTCGAAGGCGACGCGCACTGGAAGTCCATGCCCATTCCGCAAGGCGACATCTATAAATGGGATCCGAAATCGACCTACATCAAGATGCCGCCGTATTTCGAAAATATGCCAAAGACGCCTCCGGCGCTCGCGGATATTCACGGTGCACGCGTGCTGGCCATTCTGGGTGACAGCGTAACCACCGATCACATTTCTCCCGCAGGCTCGATCCCGGTGGACTCGCCAGCCGGAAAATATCTGATTGCCAACGGCGTGAAGCCGCATGAGTTCAACTCCTACGGCGCGCGCCGCGGCAATCACGAAGTCATGATGCGCGGCACATTTGCGAACATTCGCTTGCGCAATCAGCTTGCGCCGGGCACCGAGGGCGGCTGGACGCTGTATCTACCCGGGAGCGAGAAAATGTCCATTTACGACGCCGCGGTGAAGTACCGCGAAGCAGGCGAGCCGCTGGTGGTCATTGCCGGGAAGGAATACGGCTCCGGTTCGTCGCGGGACTGGGCGGCAAAGGGAACCAGGCTGCTGGGAGTGCGCGCGGTCATCGCCGAAAGCTACGAGCGCATCCATCGCAGCAACCTCGTTGGGATGGGCGTGCTGCCGCTCGAATTCAAGCCAGGAGAAAACCGCGAATCGCTCGGGCTTACCGGGCACGAAGTTTTCGCAATCGAAGGGGTCGCGTCACTTTCGCCCAAGATACCGATCACTGTCCATGCGAAATCGGAGGCCGGGAAGGTGAAGAGCTTCTCGGTCATCGCTCGGGCGGATACACCGGAAGAGGTCTCTTACTACCACCACGGCGGCATCCTGCAGTACGTATTGCGGCAGATGCTGTAGCGCGGGGCGAAATTCTTCCCGGCGCCGTCGCGTCAGGACCCTGGAATACCATCTCCGCGCCAAAGGACATCCGTGCTCAAGCGAATTGCTTCCGTCATCTTGCTTCCGATTTTTTCGGCTGTGATGTCGCCGGCGCAGCAAGCTCCGGCTGCGCCACAAGCCGTCCTTATTCGCGCTGGCAAGCTCGTGGATGTGGACTCGGGCGCGTCCTGAGCAACCAGATGATACTGGTGCGCGCTGGAAAAATTGAGGCCATTGGCGAGCATCTGGCCGCTCCAGCGGGCGCGACGCAGATCGACCTTTCACAGATGACCGTTCTACCCGGGCTCATCGACTGCCACACGCACCTCGCCGATGGCGCGCGCGACTCGGATCCGCTTTCGCAGCTCAAGAAGACCGCCGCGCAAGTTGCGCTCGAATCCGTTCCCAACGCGCGCGTCACTCTCGAATCCGGCTTCACAACCGTCCGCGACGTTGGGCGTTTACCGCGCGCTTGGCGACGTCGCGCTCCGCGATGCCATCAATCGCGGGCTACATCGTCGGTCCGCGAATGTTCGTTGCCGGCGCGTACATCACTATTACCGGCGGCGCGGGAGCCATGACGGGATTCGCGCCGGACATCCAGCTTCCATGGGACTTGCGCTACGGCGAAGCCAACAGTCCTTGGGAAGTTCGTCAGAAAGTACGCCAGCTCGCTCACGACGGCGTGGATCACATCAAGGTGCTTTCCACCGGCGCCGTACTCACCCACGGCAGCAATCCGAGTTCAGTCGAATTTACTTTGGAAGAGTTGCAGGCGGCCGTAAGTGAAGCCAATAATTTCGGTCTGCGTGTCGAGGCGCACGCGCACGCGCCGGAGGGCATCAAAAACGCCATCCGCGCCGGTGTCGCTTCCGTCGAGCACGCCACGCTTATAGACGATGAAGGCATATCGCTAGCGAAGGAACACGGCACGTACCTGGACATGGATATCTATGACGAAGAGTGCATCCAGGAGGAAGGCAAGAACAATAATATTCCCGCCGATTTTCTCGAACACGACCGCAGCCTCGGGGAAACTCAGCGCCAGCGCTTCACAAAGGCGGTGCGCGCAGGCGTCAAAATGTCGTTTGGCACGGATGCCGGCGTGTGCCCCTACGGAGTCGCCGCACGCCAATTTGCGTTCATGGTCAAATACGGCATGACTCCGATGCAGGCCATTCAGTCCGCCACCAGCAGCGCCGCCGACCTGCTCGGCAAATCCGATGTTCTCGGGTCGCTCAGGCCGGGGAAATATGCGGACATCATCGCCGTCTCCGGCAATCCTCTCGAAGACATCCGAGCCCTCGAGCACGTGAGCTTCGTGATGAAAGAGGGCAAGATCTACAAGCAGGAGCAGTGAAAGAATTTCCGTTGAAGCAAGATTCCTATCGGAAAAAGAGGATCACGCGGGGCTTGCGCGCTTCGTTGCGGATTGCTCCCTAGGTGCGCCCTTCCCTTTCTGCGCCATCACCAATCCACGCGGAGTCGGCAGCAGCAGCACCGACAGCAAACCTTCGCGCTCGAGCTTCAGCGCGGCTTCGCGGACCGTTTTCATCGCGGAACTGGCGTCGTGGATCAGGATCACGCCGAAGGGATTCATCCGCGGGAGAAAATGCCGCACTTCCTGCTCACGGATCGAAACATCACTGTCGCAGAATAGAAGATCAATACGGCCATCGACTTTCATTTCCAGGCTGGATTCGTTGCGCGCTTCGATCCACTGCGCCAGCCCGGACGAATCGAAGCGCTCCCTGGCGGCATTAAAAATCTTGTTGTCGTATTCGCAGGTGATCACGCGGCCGAAGCCGTTGGCCTTCAGTCCTTCGGCGATGCACAGCGTGCTCAATCCGGAGAATGTGCCTGTTTCCACGACCAGCTCCGGCTTGATGGTCGTCACCAGGGATTTTAGAAAGTCGAGCACTTCCACTTCGGCGGTCATCGAGTCGTACATGTGCCAGCGCTCCGGATGCGGGCATTCCGTCGTGGGCTTGTGGTATTCCTGCTGCAACACGTCGCCGCGCGCCGCGATATGTTCTACGATGCGGTGCTCCTTCTTGATCGCATGAAAGCGGCTTTTGATACGCCAAAGCAACACCGCGCCGAAGAGGATAGAGGCAAGGCTCGCGGCTTGCGCGTTGCTCATTCCGAGGAAAGACCGCGGATTGATGCGGATGAACTCGATCAGGAAGCGCGCCACTCCGGTCAGTATCAAATAATTGCAGAAGATTTCGCCCTTGGCTTTCGGCCCGCGCAAGGCCTTCGAGCCCATATGCCAAAGGAACGCTGCAATCGCCAGCCAGATGAAAAATTCATAGAGAGGAGTTGGATGGACTTTACAATTCGCCGGCCAGCCCCACTGCACACACGTTTCAGTAGTCGGCACCACTCCGTTCGGAAAACTCATGCCCCACGGTAATGTCGTCGGCATTCCGTAATCGCCATCACCCGAGAGCAGGCATCCGATTCGCCCGATGGCATAGCCGACAGCAGCCGCGGGAGAGCAAAGATCCATGAATTCGAGCACGGGAATGCGAAAACGGCGCGCAAGAAATAAAAGTGCAACAAAGCCGCCGAGAAAACCGCCAAACCATGCGAATCCATACCGGCTGATCAGCAGCGACGGGTCGGCCATCAACTCGCGAGGGCTCTCGAGGACGTGATACAGGCGCGCGCCCACCAAGCCGGCGATGCCAGCGACGCCGATGACGAGAAATCCCTCGTCATGATGGCTCTGTTGAGTGGCGCCCTTGAGATAGCCGCTTTTCAGGAATTGCGGGCGGCGGCGATCAAAATCAGCCTGGAGGACGTACGCGGCGACGAGCAGGCCGCTCGCGACCATGAGGCCGAATGTTGGAATCGTCAGCGGCCCAAGATGGAGGAAAGGAATCATCGATGGCGAAGTTATCCGCCTCCAAAAGTATACATGAGGGCTGGTCGTTGCCCGAATCTTGCTGCCATTCGAACTCGGAATTCTCCCGCATCGAGGTTGAAGCCTCGAAGACGGAATTGCAATTCAGCCGCGAGTTCGCAGGGCAAATCCCAATCCGACCCAAATGCCAAAAGCAACCCATTCGGCCGGCGAAAAATGTCCGGGGAAAACGGGAAATACTTTCATCAGGAAGAGGAGCAAGGAGATGAAGATCCCCAGGCCAGTCACAATCCGCAACGAAACTCGCTTCTCTACCATCCAGAACGAAAGGCAAGCAGCGAACCATCCTAAGGCCGAGGCCATTGAGCCCACTTCCGTGACGGGAACAAGGAGCGCGTCACCCAGCAGAAGTCCGGCCAGCGTTCCGCCGGTAATCCCAAGAACGGCGACGGAAGGCGTCAGAAATCTTTCGTGAACTCTCCCGAACCGCGGAGGAATCGTCCCGCGGCGGCCAAACGCAAAGAGAAGCCGGCTGGAAGCGACGAAATTCCCGTTAAAACATTGGAATAATCCGAAGAGGGCCATCACGAGAATCAAGCTGACGGGCCATCTTGCTCCCAGCGCCTGTTCGAATGCGATGGCCGTCGCGAAGCGCTTCCCAATCAATCCCTGCCACGGCGAAACGTAAGCCACGGCAGCTACCGCGAGAACGTAGAAGCCGGTACCCACGAGCACAGCCATCGCGATGGCGCGGAAAAATCCCTGAGAACGGAATTCCGGGTGCGCTTCTTCCGCCACTTTGGGCACGGATTCGAACCCGGTCATGAAATACGGCACGATCTGCAGAGTGAGCACGATGGAAGCGAATGGCGTGGCGCTAAATGCCGGATGAAAATTGGCAGGTGTGCCGTGCACCGCGCTGATACCGATCGCAAAGGCGAAAAGAAGGAGCACCATAGCGGTGGTCCAGTTCTGAAAACTGGCGCTCAAGCGGATGCCGCGATAATTCAAGATGGCAAGAAAAACCGTTAGTCCGATCCCCAGGAGAAGACGCGGGAGGAATACCGGCTGCCCTGCAACTCGATACAACGGGAACGAATTCAGCGACGGAAAGATGTAGGCGGCGAGCTTCCCCACGGCGACCGCTTCCCACGGGCAAACGATAAAATACGCCAGCAGCATCATCCAGCCGGTAAAATAACTGACCATCGGCGGGAATACCTGAGCCGTGTAAGCGGCCTCGCCCGCGGCGTCCGGAAGCCGTTGCACCCATTGGCCATAAACGAAGCCGACGGGCAGCAGAAGAATTCCACCTATTGCAAATCCCAGAATGGCGCCGACGGGCCCGCCACGGCCGAGCCAGTCGTCCATGAGTACCAGCCATCCCACGCCGACCATCGTTCCAAATGCGAGCGCGAAGTAATCGGCCAGGCGAAGTTTGCGCGCAAGTCTGGTCATAGGCTCCCCAGGTGCGCCCCGATTCTATACAGCTTCCCTCGTTGCGCCATCAGTTTTGACGAGCCGTTAATGTACCGCTAACAGAACCAGCTTAGAACTTCTGCGCGGGAATAGTGGGTGCCACGACTTCCAGTGCTCACCCTGCTAGAGAGAACGCCCCGCTTGCCGTTCGAATTGATGTTCAAGACTGATGATTCTAAGGAGATACGCGATATGCATGATTGCTTTTCGAAGGTAATGGCGCTTGCGGCTGCTACGGCTCTGACGCTATTGCCGGCCAGCTCCGCGCTCGCGCATGACTCGGACGATTTTCCCACGACAACTCCCATCAAGCACGTTGTGGTGATTTTTCAGGAAAACGTATCCTTCGACCACTACTTCGCAACCTATCCGCACGCCCTGCCCAACAACGACGGCACCCGCCTCTTTGCCGGGGCCAAGCAAGGCACGCCCAGCGTGAACAGTCTCGAGAGCTCGGGTTTGCTGACAAACAATCCCAACTCGGTGCAGCCGTTCCGCATCGACCGCAGCATCCCCAACACGTGTGACCAGGACCACAACTACAACGATGAGCAGAAAGCCTTCGATGGGGGGCTGATGGACAAGTTTGTGGAATCCGTAAGCTGCAATGACAAGAATCTGGGCAAAGGCAGCGTGATGGGTTATTACGACGGGAACACAGTGACTGCGATTTGGAACTACGCGCAGCGCTTTGCCATGAGCGACAACCACTTCGGCACAACCTTCGGGCCGTCCACACCAGGCGCGCTGAATCTCGTTTCCGGCCAGACGTTTGGCGGAAACGTCATGAATGGTCTTTCGGGGCTGCACTTCATCGCCAACGCCGCCAATTCGGGTGCCGTCATCGGCGATGCCGACCCGGCAGGTGATAAATGCTCCAGCCCGACCCGGACACAGGTCCAAATGTCAGGAAGAAGCGTCGGTGATCTGCTGAATGCGGCGGGATTTACGTGGGGCGCGTTCATGGGCGGCTTCGCGAATTGCAACCACGTCTCCACTGGAAGCACCGGCCTCTCGACGGCGGATTACATCGCGCACCACGCCTGGTTCCAATACTATGCGTCAACTCTGAATGCCAATCACGTGCCGCCGAGTTCCGACGCGATGATCGGTAAGTCCGACGCGGCAAATCACGAATATGACCTGAGCGCCTTTTTCACGGCATTGAAGAACCACAACCTCCCGGCAGTCAGTTTCCTGAAAGCCCTCGCTATCCAGGACGGCCACGCCGGTTACTCCAACCCGCTGGATGAACAGATTTTCCTGGTGAACACAATCAACACCATCATGCAGTCCGACGAGTGGAAGGATACCGCGATCTTCATTACCTGGGATGATTCCGACGGTTGGTACGACCACCAGATGGGCCCTATCGTTCGGCAATCCAATGTGAACGAAGACCAGCTCCTGGGACCGGCCAATTGCGGCGCGCCCAAAGCGAATGACATCGGCGGCGGCGAGCAGAATGGGCGCTGCGGGGTCGGCCCTCGAATTCCGCTGCTGGTGATCTCGCCCCTTGCGAAATCCAATTACGTCGATCATCGCGTGGCGGACTTCTCATCCATCCTGCGGTTCATCGAAGACAACTTCAACCTGGGCCGGATCGGCGGAGGATCGGCGGATGCGGTAGCGGGCACGCTCAGCGAAATGTTTGACTTTGACGATCACGGGCGCCCGCACAAGTTGATCCTGGATCCGGTGACCGGGCAGATACAGCACTCAGATACGGAGTAAACACAACGAAGAAAACGGCGTCCATGCCTGTGGCCACAGACCGAACAGGGAAAGCCCGCTGCGAAAAAAACTTCAGCGGGCTTTTCTTTCTCTCCCTCTACTGCTCCTCTGCCTTTGGCTGGGCGCTCGGCGCGCTACACTGAGGAGCGCGTCTGTACTACACTGCCGTTGCTATGAAACACGCCAAACTCCTCAAAGAAGCAACTAGAATCATCGAGCCGTACGGCATCACGAAAGGCGAGAAATTCCGGCTGAAGGATCACGACCCAGCCGATACCAACGGCCTCAAGGACAAGCGCCAGGCACAGGGCCTGCTCGAGGACGGCATCGAGCTTCTCAGCCACATGCAGGAGAAGCTTTACGCACAGGACCGCTGGGGGCTCCTCTTGATTTTTCAAGCGATGGACGCGGCCGGCAAGGACGGAGCAATCAAGCATGTGATGTCCGGGGTCAATCCCCAGGGCTGCGATGTATTTTCCTTCAAGTCGCCGAGCAATGAGGAGCTTAATCACGACTATCTCTGGCGCATTCACAAGTGCGTCCCGGAACGCGGCAAGATCGGCATTTTCAATCGCTCTTATTACGAGGAAGTGCTTGTCGTGCGGGTGCATCCTCCGTTCCTCAAAGCCCAGAAGCTGCCCGACCGGCTCATCACCAAGCACATTTGGGACGAACGGTATGAGGACATCAATTCATTCGAACGCTACCTGACACGGAACGGAGTCGTGATTCGTAAATTCTTTCTGCACCTCTCCAAGGAAGAGCAGAAGAACAGGTTCCTGGAACGGCTCGAAGATTCAAAGAAGAATTGGAAATTCTCCATGGCTGACGTTCAGGAACGCGGCTTATGGAAGGATTATCAGGAGGCCTATGAGGAGATGATTCAGCGCACTGCGACGAAACACGCTCCCTGGTACGTCATTCCCGCGGATACCAAATGGTTTAGTCGACTGGCGGTTGCTGCCACTATCATTCAGGCGCTGGACGAGCTCGGACTCGCTTTCCCCGACATGGACAAAGCGAAGAAAAAAGAATTGGAGCAAGCCCGCGAGTCCCTTCTGGCGCAGAAAGATTAAGCCGTGGCCTGCGAGGCGCACAAGCATCAGGGGACAGATGCAAACAGAGCTGTGATGAGCGCGAAAGCCGCCTGAATTCAGGGGCAGTTGCCAGGGGCAGGAAGGCCGCCAAATCGCGCCCGGATCCAACTGACCTGTTCGCTGACCGAGTTTCCCAGGACCGCGCTGGCGTTGAGGCCCGGATACTTGACGAAAAGTACGCGATCTTTCTGTTTGCAGAACTGCGCCACTGCCGTGGCAGTAAGGGCTGATGGCACGCCAGCATCCGCTTCTCCGCTGATCAGCAAAAGCGGCCCGTGCGCGGGCTTCAGGCCGGGCCGGTTCCTGGCGAAAAACTCTTTGACGTAGCGGTTATTTTCCCAGCCAGGTTTTAGCATTTCATCGGCCGCAGGCGCCGGCCCTAAACTGGCTTCGCAAGCGTGGCTAATGTATTGGTACAGGGGGATCGCTTTTTCCGTCAGCATCTCTTCAATTCGAAACTCGGGAAACACCGTCTTGATTCCCCGCGCCAGAAACACAAGCATGGAGTAGGCGGAACCCCGGGCAAGGCGTTCAAAGATTTCTTCCGGGTCTCCGACTCCTGAAATCGCGATGGCCCCGAGGTAATTGGGGACGCTGATTTCACCCCCGGCTTCAGCCACCCCGGCGGCCACGAGCCCTCCTTGAGAATACCCCACAGCCACCCACTTGGTTCCGAGCTGTGGCACCGCGGCTCGAGCCGCCGGAATGGAGAAGATCACATCCAGGGCGTTGGACCGCATATCCAGAGCTGCATGCGGAAAACGAGTTCCCAATCCAGCGTAGTCAGTAGCCACGACGGCGTACCCGAGGCCGGCGTACATCGAAAGTAGCGGCCCCTCGTTCAAGTTTCTCAGCAACGACGGAGCGCACTCCCGGGCGGAACCGTTGAAATCATGAGCCCAGGCAATGACGGGCCAGCCGCCCGCTGGTGGCGTTCCTTCCGGAAGCAGCACCACGCCCGATACGGCTACGTCTCCTCCACTGGGGGAGCGCGAATGATAGAGAATGCGAACGGCTGAAATTTCGTAGGAAAGATTGTACTCGTAGAACGGTTCGGAACGGATTAGTTCACCCGGTTTACCGGCAGGCAGCGGATCGGGCGTGACATAAAACTTCGTCAGGGGGAACGTGCGCGACGCATGAGAAATCTTCGGCGGAGGCGGTGGCGCCTGGCTTTGCGCGAACACCGTGGAGCCCGCGAACAAGGCAGCTGCCCCTATGAATTTCAGAACTGGCGGGAAGATTCTCATTCGTCCGAAACCAGAGCCAGAGAACGCCTGCCGGGGTGATCACACGAATGAGCAGATTTGCCCCCGGCCTGGTCGAATTGAAATAGTACCGAAGCTTGGGAGAGAAAGCGCACACCTGACACAGGGGCCTTAACGCCGAAAAGATGGTCACACTCCGTCTTGCTACCAGTTGTAACCAGATCCAGGGGCGTTATTGGCTTGTTTGAATTGATTGCGCTTGGAATAGGCTATCGCGGCGATGACCAACCACATCAGCGTTGGCGGAACGATGAGGACCAGGATCCCGCTGCGCAATGCCTCAATCATCCGGGCACCAGAGGAAGCAGCCTGCGTATAGCAGAGCGCGCAGTTTTGGGAAAAAGCGGGGGAGAAAAGGCAAGTATCGCCAGTCCCACCAAGGCAAGAGCCATTAGCCGGAGCTGCCTCTCAATCTTCATGTTCGATCCTCTCCCCCAGCTGGTCCTTTTCACTCTTACTTTGCGTAAGGTACACCCATCAGGATGCGAAAGCTATCGGTCCACCCATAATTGATGGTCGCCAGCACAAAAAGAGTAAAAACAGCAAAGCTCACGATGAGGCTGTGCTTTTCCGACGCTAGCCGCATAAAGAACAGAACTCCAAGCAGCGCCCCGATGAAAGCGTATAGCAGCATGCTCACAAGCAGCTGCGGTTCGCCCGGATGACGATAGGCAGTGAGCAGCTCGAGCAGCGTGATGACCAGCATGGATATATAGACTACAACGTCTTTGCCTAGCCCGCCCTGTGCTTCAGCTGTGCTCATAATCACGTTTCCTTTCCTCGTCTCTATTCTCTAGCTTGCAACGTTCATGAGATAGACCAAGGGCACCACAAACATCCAAACAATGTTGATGAATTGCCAAAAGAGACCGCAGTTCTCAAGATCATCGGAGGTGTAGCGGCCCCTGTTGTAGCCGAGCCCCACGATGAGGAGGGCAATCAGGCCAGCGATGACGTGCAAGAGCTCCATGCCAGTGATGCTGAAATAAGCTCCGCCAAACAGGCCCGTGCCCCACGGATTCTTGAAGAACGTCACGCCTTGACCAATCATGCCGAACCATTCCCGGATATGCAGTAGAACGAAAAGTAGGCCTCCCGCCAATGTAATCATCGTCCAGCGGAAGGCCGCCGCCTTGTCCCCTGCCCGCGCTGCCCGGACACCGCGCAGCATGGTCAGGCTGCTGGTGATGAGGATGAACGTCATCACCATGACGCTGGCTATCGTGGAAAATTGAAACGGTCGAGGCCAGTTCGGAGTGGAGTTCCGCAAGAATCCGTAGGCCACCAGGCAAGCGGCAAAAGTCATGATGTCGGAAATGATGAAAAGCCACATCGCCAGTTTTTTTGCGGGAATTGCAAACGGCGATGGCTCCATCACCGGGGTGTGGTGTCCGCCCAAAGCTACTTCAGTATGGCTCACGGCGCCTCCTAATGATTGATCGAATGCGTTAAATTCTCATCCACAGCAGCAAAAAGAGATACAACCAAAGCACGCCCATGAAATGCCAGTAGTACGAGGTCGCGTTCAGCGTGCTCCGTCGCAAGGCCGACTGACCGAGCTTAAGTATGACCCTTACCAGTCCGGCCAGACCGCCCAGCACATGCAGTGCATGCAGGGCGGTGAAGAGGTAAAAGAAAGAGCTGTTTGGGTTGGTTGCCAAATACAATCCCTGAGACCTCAATTGCAGCCAGGCCATGTACTGGCCAGCCACAAAGAGCAAGCCCAGGAGCAGAGTCGCGTACAGCCAGCGCCTCGGGATCTCTACCTGTCTCTCCAGACCACCCATGAAAGCAGCCACGCGGCGGCGCGCTACTTCAAGAGTGACGCTGCTGACCAAGAGCAGAAAGGTACTGAGGTACAGGATGGACGGCAAAGCGATGTGCCGCCAGTCCGTCGACGCGCCTTGGCGAACGATGAGGGCGCTGGTGAACGCAGCAAACGACATGCTTATCGCCGCGATACCAACCCAGATCGCGCTGCTGGACGGCGGCGGGGAGTATCCTTCAACCACCCGCAAGTTCCCGTCAGCAGGAACCAGATTCTGCCAGCCGCCATTGCCGGTGTGTCCCGTGTCCGGCCGCCCTGGCAGGCGAAGCGCTTCAGGTTTTGGAGGTGGTAACGTGGTAGCCATAACTCCTACACTCTTCCTCTCCTCGTTCCAGCGTTCCAGGGATTATTTCCCGTCTCCGCCCGCTACAACCTGCTCCGGCGAGTTCTGCATGATGTAGTCTGCGCCCGTCGAACTCTTTACGCCGAACTGGTCGGCATCGTGATAGACGATCGGGTCGTTCCCGCCGAAGTTGTTCCACGGCGGGGGTGACGGCATAATCCATTCCAAGGAAGTGCCCTCCCAGGGATTGGCTGGCGCCGCCGGCCCGCGGAACCGGCTGTAAATCAGGTTATAGAAAAAAATCAACTGCACCGCGCCGGTGAGCAGAGCGGCGACGCTGATGAATTGATGCAAAGGGATGAGCGGCTTGAGGAAATCATCGGTGAACGCCGCGTACCGCCGCACGTTCCCGGCCCAACCGAGGTAGTGGAACGGCATGAAGATACAATACGTGCCAATGAAGGTGAGCCAGAAATGGATCTTCCCCAGGGTCTCATTCATCATTCTTCCGGTCATCTTCGGGAACCAGAAGTACGTTCCGGAGAAGATCCCGAACATGGCCGCGACGCCCATCACCATGTGGAAGTGTCCCACGACGAAGTAAGTCGCATGCAGCATGATATCGATCGAAGGCTGCGCCAGGAAAAAGCCGCTCACCCCGCCGCTGACAAACATGGAAATAAAGCCCAACGCAAACAGCGAAGCTGAGTTGATACGCAACTTCGAACCATACAGGCTACCGATCCAGATCAGGACAACAACGGTAGACGGAATAGTGATCATCAGCGTGGGGAAAGAGAAGACCAGCGAGGAGAAGGGGTTCATCCCGCTGACAAACATGTGGTGTCCGTAGACCATGTAACTGAGAAACGCCAGGGCCCACATGGAGTAAAGGACCGCCTTCATACTCAGCATGGGGCGCCGCATGTTGGTAATCAGAACATGGGTCACGATCCCCATCCCAGGCACGATGGCGATGTACACCTCGGGATGCCCGAAGAACCAAAACAGGTGCTGCCAAAGCAGTGTCGATCCACCCGAATGCGGCACCAGTTGGTCATTGAGCACCAGACCCGACGCGATGAAGAAACTGGTCCCAGCCACATGATCCAGAATCAGCAGGATGCACGCCGGCATTAATACTGCGAATGCGGTCAAGCCCATGCAGGAGGTGATGAACCAGGCCCACGCGGTAACCGGCAGGCGTCCCAGAGTCATGCCCTTGCAACGCATATCAAGCACGGTGGAGATGAAGTTTAACGCCCCCAGCAACTGGCCGATGCAGAAGACGCCGATGGCGGTCGCCCAAATGACCTGGCCGGCGCCTTGTCCGGGCCCCGCCTCTTTACCAATGGCGCTCAACGGGGCGTACGCAGTCCAACCCGAGAGCGGTGGGCCATCGCTGACGAAAAACGCGGTGATCAGAATGCAAAACGCGGTGAAGGTGGTCCAGAAGGACATCATGTTGAAATGGGGAAACGGCATGTCTTCCGCGCCTACCTGAATGGGCAGAAAATAATTGCCGAAGGCCGCGAATGGCGCCGTGGTGAGCACGAAGAAGACCATGAGCGTGGCATGCATGGTCATCAATTGGAGGTAGTACTCCGGCGTCATCACCCCTCCGGGTGCGCCGTTTGGAGAAAGCGCCTGCAGCCCCGGAATCGACGCATTCGTCCACCCAAGGTGTATCCGCATCAGCCAGGAGAGCACCATGCCCGTCGTGACCGCAACCAAGGCCAGCGCGTAATACTGCTTGCCAATTACCTTATGGTCCAGACTGAAGACGTGCTTCGCAATGAAGCTTGTCGGAGGGCCATGATGTTGCACCGCAGGTGCTGCTGACGTTTCGTGCATTTGCTCACCTCACAGAAAAATGAAGATCTCCGTCGGCGCCAAGCTGACCGGACGGGCCTAGCTACTGCGCGGCCGCTTGCTTCTTCAACCAGTCGTCATAGTCCTGGGGGGACATAACCTCCAGGAAAGCCCTCATGTTGTAATGTCCAAGTCCGCACAATTGCGAGCAGACGATTTCATATTTGCCGATTTTTGTGGCTGTGAAGTGGACGGAAACATCCAGTCCCGGCACGAAATCCTGGTGGATGCGAAGCGCCGGTACATAAAAGGAATGGCTCACGTCCTTGGCATGCATGAGCAGATGAATTTCCTTGTCTACAGGAATAGCTAGCTCAGCCGTCACAATGTCGTCCCTGGATTCCACGTCATGTTCTGGATCCAAGCCGAACAGATTCTGGTTGCCCTCATTGATCATCTCCGGATGAATCGGACCGAACTTTCCGTCCGCTCCGGGATACCGGAAATAGAAAGCGAATTGTCCCGCCTGCGCCTGAACCTGCAGGGCATCCGGTCGTGGCGGGGTGAAGTAGACATTGGCCCACGCTTTCGAGCCGAACGCTCCCAATGCCAGCACCTCCACGCCTACGAGAACGATGGCGGCTATCACCAGCCCCTTGGCACCCCCCGGGAAAGTCTTAACCTTCTCTTCCGGGCGAGAGTTGGAGAACTGCCAGATGAAAATGCCCAAAAGGATCTGTGCCCCAAGAAACGACACCCCCGCTTCGACCATGGTGTCCGCCATCTGCTCATCGATCAGCCCCCCATGAGTCGAGATGTCTGCTGGCGCCTCCCATGTGTGCATCACGAAGGGAACCGCCGAAGCAATTGCGATCACGATGATCGTCACTGCCAGTAATTTGCCCATGGCTCCTCGCCTCTGCCTGCGGTTTCCCGCGGGCTTCATTTCACTGGATTAGAGCTTGCCTTCGTTCCCCTGCCGATTGTGTTTGCGTTCTCAACAGAGCTCAGTATGGTTTCGCTTTGAAGACGAAATTCACCGTCTTCGTTTCGCTGCCCGTGATGGTGACGTCCTGCGTCTGCTCGCCATACGACTCGTGCCAGGCCGTGATGGTGTACTTGCCCGGTGGCAAGTTCGGCAGCGTGAATCCGCCATCCCCGCTGGAGACTGAGTAGTGCGAATTCTTCAGTACCGCAAACGTCCCATGCATCCAGGGATGAACGTTGCACTTTACGGGAATGAACTCCGGCTTGTCGTACTTGTCCACGATCGGAGGTGTCCCAGGCGGCTGCGACTTGTTCCACTCGCGATTAATCTTCGCCAGGGGGTGAATGTTATGGGACGTCTGGTCATCATTCACGACTTCCAATTCCTGGTTCACCTGAAACGCCAGAACGTGCGGCGTGTAGTGGCAGCCCTTCTGTGTGAATACTGCCGCATGCGCTGGTGCCGGATCATCCGGCGTCCCCGCCGAAATATAAACCACTACGTTCTCCAGCGAGTTGTTCGGGCCCGTCACCACCGTCTCCGTCGTCGGCGGCGTCGTGTACTGTTTTGCGCACGTCGGCTCCTTGGACATATCGATCACTTTTTGTTTCGCCGGTGTCCCCTCGTATGTCACCCGGCCGCTGATGGTGCCCCCGCCTGGTACCGCGGAGGTCATGGTGGCCGCGGCCAGTATGGCCACTCCAGCCAAGAACAAATGCTTGGTTTTCATTCTCTCGCTCCTCCTGAAGCTCTTTCCCTTCTGATCTATTGCTTGATGCCGGAACCCGTCGGCGTTCCGGTGATTTTCTGTGCGTTTACGATTTCAGCCCCCTCTTTGGAGCTTTCCCACAATGCCAGCTCGGGGCTCTTGTGCGTCACTTGCAGCGTGCGCAGATAGTGCACCAGGTCCCAGGCCTCTTCCGGCTTGATTACGTCGGCAAAGGACGGCATCGGTGTACCGTCTACGCCCGTGATGAAGATTTTGTAAAGGTCATGGTTGGTCGTCCCGCACTTGAAGCGGGAACCTGCCGCAAAGTTGTACGGCCGGATAGGTTGGTCGTTATTGTCCGTGAGCGTTGACGCGGAAGGTCCATCGCCACGGCCTTCGGGTCCATGGCACTTCCAGCATTCCAGCTTCGTAAAGAGTTCCTTCCCGTGCTGGATGCTCGCCAGCGTCAATGGCGGTTCCGGAGGCACGGTGATCGGCGTGCCCGGCTTTTCCGTCTTCCAGCGCGGCGAAAACGTCTTGATAAACGCAATCAGGTCCACCCTCTGCTGATGCGTGAGGGTCATCCAGGAAGGCATGTTAGTGTTCTCGAACCCTCGCGTGATCGCGTTGAACAGGTCTTCATCGGTCGGCAATGTGCCTGTCGGCGTTGACCGGCACTTGAACGTGGCGGCGACAAAATTGCGCGGCAGGATGTTCAAGTACGGGGCATTTTCCCCATCCCCGTTGCCGCGGAATCCATGGCAGCCCCAGCAGTACCGGAAGAAGAGCTGTTTCCCGGCCTCCGCATGGCCCGTGTATTTTCCAACGTGAGATTCAACTTGCTGCGCCATCGCGCCAAGAGGGAAAACAATCGATGCAAGCAGCGTCAATCCCAGTTTCGTGATTTTCGTTAGTTTCATCGTGTTCACCCTTAGAAATCAAAGTCAAACCCCAGCAGCAAGCTGCTGGTGGTTAAGTCCAGGCCGGAGATGGGCGCGGCTCCCCGCTGGCGGATAATCGCGTATTCGTTATGAAACGCAAATCCCGCTCGGCTGGAAATGAATGGGTAGTAGCGGTAGCCAAACGTCAGCACGTCTTCGTTTCCGAAGTTCGCCGGGTTGGTGGCGAATACTTGCCGGGACATCCGGATCAGTTCGTAGCGGTTGATTAGGATGAGCTGTGGATTAACGTTGTAATGCGTCTCGAAAAGGCCGCCATTCCACGTCGGCGCTCGCGCACCGGCTGGAAGCGGCTGATTGGCAGGCGTGTTCGAACCCAGGAAGGCGCTGTCCCACCCATGGAAGAACATGGTGGTCACGTCAAGCTTGTGGATGTACCACATGCCGATCAAGCCGTCCCGGTAAAATCCTTTATTCCCAATTCCCGTGCCGGGCACTCCCGCTCCGCCTTGGAAGAATTGGAAATACGTGGGTGTTTCGCCGATGTAAGCGAACGCTCCTACCCTCTGTAACCCCAGGCTGCCGACTTCGAAAGCCTGGCTGGCGGCAAAAAATCCATTGTAAGAGCGTCCCGCGGGCAACCCCGGCGATCCGTCGTTCGAACTGAGCAAGGAGGCGGAAACACGCGTCCGGTCATCCTTGGAATGTCCCATCCATTCCATGCCCACTTGGTTGTCGCCGATTCCGAACGTGTACAGGCCTTCCGTGATCAGCGCGTTGCTTGGGCTTCCCGGCGATACGAGCGGCTGAAAGTGATAGTTCGCATAAGTCCCAGCCACATTCGTCAATGTCAGGATTCGTTTTTCGGAAAGTAGATTATCCAGCTCAAACTTGCCTAATTTGAAGTTGAGCCAGCTGCTGCCAAGTACATTGTCAATTCGACCCCATACGGACTCGAAGTGGAAAGCGCCGGTGTTGTCGGAGGACGGCAACACATAAAAGGAGATATTCTTCGCCAGGGTCCCCGCCGCGTGGAAGTCCAGTCCGGTCCAATCGAACCCATGCGTCGTAACCTGGCCTTCCGCTGTCATTGGTCCGTCCGGTCCATCGACGTTTGTGCGGTTCTGGCTTTCACGGTGCCAGGTGGGTGTGATGCGGAACGTCACCGGCCAATAGGCCGGATTCTGAAAGATAGGGGCGTCGCGGTCATTCCCCATCTGGTAGCCGTTATCTTTGAATGCTTGCCCGAACGGGCTCAACTTCGGCCACGCTTCATGACAGGAAGAACATGGCATCCCGTATTTCCTGGCAAATGCTGGAAGTGCGTTCACCCGCACCGCCGGGATTGGATTCGCCAGCACCGAAAGGCAATCGGCGAAGAAGAAAGCGACCAGGAACAAACTGCACAACAAAGGGGATGCCAGTCGCGGCACCCTCTTCTTCAATCCATCAGGACCACGAAAGGACATACCGCCTCCTCTTCATGACAATACGTAGCGGTTGAGTTGTAAGCCGTTAGATTTGCATGTAAGGGAAAAGGCGTGGGTAGACCCGTTCTCACGGGTACTCGGGGTGACCCGATTTCATCCCAAAACCGAACTGAAGTTTTGAACAATACGCCCATAGAGAACCGGTCCCTTTTTCTCCGTCAAGAAAAAGGCGCCAAATCCTCAAGTCCCTGAACCGGCGCGAATCCTACTCCCACAAAAAATTGAATGCAAGACTTTTCTTATTTTTATTCTCAAAATTCTTTGAGCTTATAGCTTGGTTCTGGTACCCAGCTTCCAAACTCTAGCCCCTTCCCTTAGATCCTCTGGGACTTTGCTCTCTCCGCAAAGCCGGTCTGCCGATTCTTGGCCTCCAACTCCCGGACCCCAAACCTCCCAGGACACCAAGCCTTAATTTCATCCCTCTAATCGCGGAATCACTTTCCAATTGCCATTCGCTCGGCCGGGTAATACGAAAAAAATGCTACTCTCGCTGATCAGAGGAATGCGAAGCATTTGCTAAACTTGGCTTTTACCTGGTAAGAACGGAAGATTGGGGCCAGCATTGGGGCCGCGCGGCGTTTTGAAATTGCGCAGAAAGAGAAATGCTTTGAGGTATGGAACCTATCTTGTCTTTTGTGCCGCTCTCTGCTTGAGCCTCACCGCTCTGCCGGGCGCCAGCGCCGGTGCCGCCAAGGATCAACTTCGCAGCCCGGGCCTCGCTAAGGAATTTGGAGCTTCTTTGCCGGACGTCCTCCAGGCGCTGCACGAGGTCCTCGAGGATCAGATCATCCACGGTACCCTTATCTTCGACAAAGTGCCGACGCTGACCGGTGCAGTCGTGGTTACTTCTACCCCGCTCTTTGAGCCCTGGTCCGGCCCCGGCCAGGTTTTTTACAAAATTCGCAAGGACGCCATCGCTCCGCGGCACTTCCTCGATAGCGCCGACCAGGGCACCATTGCCGTCCGTTATGTCGTGATTCCGGTCAGCCCCGAGCGCACGCGCATCCGCATTGACGCTGTCTATGTCGAGAATACTCATCGTACCGTGCACCCTTCCGACGGCACCGTGGAAGCAAGCGAGCTGAATGTCATCAAGGAGCGCTTGGACGCCATTCAATTCGCCGAACAGGAAGCTGCCGATGCCAACCGCCGCCGCGAAAGCGCCGAGCTCGTGAAACAAACCCTGATCCGTCAGCGCGAAGACGAATCCACCCGCTTCGCCTCCGCGCAATCCTCGGTGCACGACCTGCAGCAGAAAGTGAGCGATATCCGCCACGAATTGGAACGCAGGGTGAAAGCCCCCGGCGCCGACTTGAAATCTGCTCCTTTTCGTTCCGCGGCCAACATAAATACTCTTGCCGCCTATACCCCGGTTGTCATCGTCATCGTCACTCCGCACTGGTTCGGCGTCGAAACCCCTAACGGTGAACGCGGCTGGATGCATCAGGATCAATTGGAACCCCTTCCGTGAATAGACTCCAAAAGAGCTTCCTCTTCGCAACAATTCGAATCAGCGGACTCGCTGGTATTTTGAGTCTGCTTTTCGCCGCTCTGGCTTCCGCCCAATCCGTGCCTTACGCCCGCACGTATCAAAAGTCCAAGGAAGAAGTGGAGGCTGCCCTCAAGGATCTCCAAGCCTATGCGGGTCAGAAGCTACCCATCGTTGATGGTTTCGTCGCCACTGGAAGCATCCCTCTCGATCGCTACGAGCGCGCTTTCTATCAATTCTCCGTTGACCTGCTCCCCGGCGAACCCTCCGGCACCATCGTTCGCGTCACTGCCAAAATTACCGCATGGTATAAGGACAAGGATCCCGCCAAGTCCGGCTACCAGGTCTTGCCTTCGAACGGCCGCCTCGAATTGGATCTTTTGGACCGCCTCGACGAAAAATTCGGCGGCAAACCGGCCTCCTCCGTCGCGCGCTCCATTTCGAGTTCCACCATCAGCGCGCCCAAACCCAAGCTCGACCTCGAAGGCGTTCCCGGCAGCGTTGCTCCCAAGTCCGCAAATTCCGCCGCTGCGCCTCCCGATGAACTCGCTTCTTTGCGGGCCAAACGTGAAGCCGAAGAAAGAAAGATGCAGGAGCTGAATGCCGAACTTCAAAGCCTTGAGGCCATTAAGAAAGATCAGGCGCATCCTCTCAATTTGGTCGTCGTGAAAAAATCGGCCACGCCGGTGCTGGCAAAGCCTGCCGAGGACTCGCGTGTCCTTTTTAACGCGTCCGCCGACGATGAATTCGAATTCATCGAAGCCGAAGGCGAGTGGATCCACGTGCAAATTTCTGGCGCCTCCCGCGGCTATATCCGGCGCGGCGATTTGGAACTTCCGGAATTCATCGCCGCGCGCTTGAAATCCCCGAATACAAAAGCCGCCGAAGAAAAAGCAGCCCCCTTCCGCATCGCACGCGAAGAGAGCAACCCTTTTCCGGGAGATTGGGAGCCTCTAAGGGGAAAAATCGTGATGATTTACACCGTGCAACCCGTCTCGCTGGATCCCAAGGAAACCGGAGCCCGCGCCAAACTCACCTTCGCCGCCTCGCTATTTCGGAAATACGCCGCCGAAAGCGCGGCTCAAACTCCGACGCCGGACGGCGTCGCAATTATCTTCGATTCGGCGGACGGTGGAATCCTGGGCGCCACTCTCACAAGCGTGAAGCAGTTTGCCGGCGGCACACTCTCGGCCACGGAGTTTTGGAAGCAGTGCTATCTCGACCCGCCCGATGCCTTCGCGGTATCTCTCAAACCCTAGCGCGGTCGCCCGCGATCGCGCCTTCTCAGCGCGGCGATGCAAATTCATACCGCAGGCTCGGCGGCAGGCGATCCGATCGCGTCCGCGTGTTGTATTCCAGTTGATACCGAAGATGTCTCTCATCCTCCGGGTAGTCTTTTCCCGGGGGATACGGATACGCGAGGAGCGAATGCCGCGGCAGCGGCTCAACCGTAAACGCATGCGCCGCGTAGAAATCCAGGTCCTTCTCGAAACCATCCGCATAAAAAAAATAATCGCGCACCCAGCCCGCCGGTAACGCCGGCAGCCCGTGCGGATCGAACTCCAGCTTTATCCCTTCGCCGGAGCCGAACACCGCAAATCGGTCATCCGAATCGCGCAACAATTCCTGCACATCCCCGTAGCGCGTGTAATTCCCCGCCGCGCGCGCGTACGGCCCCGTCCTGCTCCGCCGCGCATACGAATAGATCGTGTCGCTCGCAGGCTCCAGCCGGATTTCCCGCGGGTATCCCAGAAAATCCAGCCCCGCCTTCGCCAGCGGCACTTGCATCACGCGCGCCTCACTTCCGTCCGCCGTCTGATCGATCCGAATCGCGTCCCAATAAATCTTCAAATTGCTCGCGATTCGAATCCGCCGCGTCCCCGCCGGAAGCTTCCCCGTCAAAGCCGCCACCATCGTCCGTTCCAGCCCCGCCGGAAAGCCCATGTCTTCCACCACGCGCACCCACTTTCCCTGCGCGTCCAGCGCTTCCACATACGGCGCAATTACTTTGATTCCCGCCTGATCCGCCGCGTACATCGAAGTCGCAGTGAAATAATCCGTATAGCCATCCATGATCATCCGCAATGGCTTCTTCGCGTCCCAATCTCCCAAGTCAAGCTCGATCCAGTGCAGCTTCGCGAATCCCGCGAACGGCAATTCTTCGAAATTCGTAACGTACTTGCGGTCCCGCTTCGCGATCAGCGCCAGCACGTCATTCCCGTGTTCGTCCCATGCTCCAAGCGGCGCATGCGCATTGCGGCTCGCGATCACCCGAAACTCCGGAAACGGCGGCGCGCTCACAAATCGCTCGTTCGGAAAAACCTCGTAAGCCGCCCGATGATCGATCGCCAGCAATTTCACCTGATCCAGATACACCGTTTCTTCCATCGGCTCCAGGAACCGGAAGCTCAGCATCCCGTTCCGCGGCTTCACGCTCCGCGCCGGCACTTTCAGATACTCATCCGGATCAGGGACGTCGCGTTCTCCCGGCGCCACCCAGTGCCCTACCACTCCCGGCCCGATCATGTCCGCGATGAATTCATACTCTCTCCCGTTCCACGCAAACAGAATGGGACATGAGCTCCCGCGCCGATCCAGTTCCGTTATGCTCTGCACTTTTTTCGCGCCGAGCTTGATCTCATCCTGCGGCACTCCCGTAGGCCACAGCAGTCGCACAACCTCCGCGCCGCGTTCCGTTCCGAGTCCCGCGAGGATCTGCCCCGCATTTTGCCCCAAATACCCGGACGCGCCCGCCACCTCCCACTTCTGATACAGCGTCCCTGCGTAAAGTTCGACCTTTGTGCCAATCCCGCTCCTGTTGTCGTTCAGCGCCTTCAGTTGCACGCCCATCCAGTTATGCTGATTCCCGCCCTCGTTGCGCAGCACCACCGGCGCGCCGCCAAGTTGCGTCACAATCAAATCCGCGTCCCCGTCTCCGTCAATGTCCCCCACCGCGATCGCCCTCGGTTCGCTCAATTTCACGCCATCCAGTTGCACATCCTTCGTGACGTCGCTCCAACCCTTGCTTCCCAGATTCCGCAACATCCGGATTTCCCCACCGCTGCTTGTCTCCCCGGCCGCCACAAGATCCAGCCATCCGTCATTGTCATAATCGATCGCCGCAATTCCCCATCCTTTTTGCCATTCGAAATCCGGCAGCGCCACGCGCTCCAGCCGCTTCCCTTCCACGTTGCGCCACAGGCTGATTCCCGGCGCGCCCGCGTGCGTGAACGCCAGGTCCATCCAGCCATCCTTGTTAAAGTCGAACGCAACCACCCCTACCGCGGGCGGCAAATTTTCTTTGCTGAAGTCGATCCCCGCCAGCGGCGTGAACTTTCCTTCGCGCGGATTGAGATAAATCGCTGCACCCGATTTGCCCCCCGCGATCGCGAAATCAATCGCTCGGTCATTATTGAAATCCGTCGTCACAACGCCCGCTCCGCTTGCCGTCATGCCAAGACCTGTCTGCGTCGAAACATCTGTGAATGTGCTGTTCCCGTTGTTCCGCCAAAGCACGTTGTGTGGCGGCGCGCCCGTCACTCTCCCATCCGCCGCCACCGTGACGTACAGATCCACATCGCCGTCGTGGTCGTAATCCACAAACGTAACGCCCACGCATCCTTTCTCTTGGCGAATTCCCGCCGTTTCCGTCACATCTTCAAACTTGCCTCCGCCTTTGTTCCGCAACAGCCGCACCCCGTCACTCAGGCAAACCGCCAGGTCCGTCTTCCCATCGTTGTCAAAATCCCCCGCTGCGCAGCCCAGCCCCTTGCCGTGAAGCGCAATTCCCGCTTCCTCTGTCACATCCGCGAATCGCCCGTCGCCCAGATTGTGAAGCAACCTGCTTACTCCGTCCGCCGCTCCGCTCACCAGAAAAAGATCGGGCCTGCCGTCGCCGTCGTAATCGAAAAAACACGCCCCCGTGCTCGGCCCGGCTGCGATGCTGGCTCCGCCCGCGCTCTTAGAGACAAATGGACTCGCCTCCGGCACAAATCGCACCGCGATCGCCGCCGGCACTTCGCCGGCGCCGCTTAACGGCAATTCCGCTAGCGAATAGCGGCCCTGATCGCCATACCCCGCGCCAAACGGTGCACCCAGATGTTCGGTCGTGATCTTCTGAAATCGCGCAAGATGTTCCCGCGCCGCGGCGCTGTCGCCCTTCCGCTGAAAAGCCCGCGCCAGTCCAAACTCCGATGATGCATGATACGGATAGAGCGCCAGCCCCTTTTCGAATGCCGCGATCGCTTCATCGTATTTCTGCAGTTGGGTATTCAAGTAGCCCACGAAATAGTAGGCGTCGGTTTCATTGGTGGCGATCTCCGTCACCCGTTCGAACGCCGCGATTCCCTTTTCCGCCTCGCCTAAATCTTTGTAGGCCAGCCCCAGGTTGTACCACGCGTAAGGATCATTCGGCCGTTGCCGCGCCGCCGCTTCAAGCTCCCCGCGCGCCGCTTCTGGCTTTTGCTGATTCAGCAGAGAGATCCCCAGGTTCACTCGTGCCACCGTGAATTTCGGATCGGCCTCGAGAGCTTTCTCAAAATAATTCTGCGCGTCGCCGGGCCGCTGCTGGTTCATGTACGCCACGCCCAGCGTGTTCTCGCGATAAGCAGCGGCGCTGCCCAATGCCCCGGCCTTCTTCGTGGGAGCCGTCTCCCTCTGTGCCCGCGGCACGCCGGATCGCGGCACAATCGCTCCACAGCAAATCAAAAGTGAAAAAACGAAGAGGACGCCAATGGCGCGTCGGAGGTAGGTCTGCATGAACGCCTTTTTATCCTGTATGCGCGCGATGCCCGGATTCCCCGTGCGATACTTCGCGGCGCGACTAGGATTCTGTCGGCTGCCCCGCGCACCGTCAACCGTTTTTGTCGAATCCGGCTGGCCCATCTGCTGTCGCGCCCCGGAAAAATGCCGCCAATTCAACGGCTGCTTTCGCGCCGTAGGGGCGGGGCTTGCCCCGCCCTTCGCCCCTGTGATTTATGGCATTCAAAAGATATTCACATAACTCATGCCTGCCGGATGCTTGACGTGTTTCGGCCCGGCGCTTACTCTCGCGCCTCAGGCCATGAACACCTCTCCCTATTCCAAGCTCCAGGAAATGACCTCGGCCATTCGTTCGAAAGCTATCTCTCCCGTCGAAATCGTCGAAGCCTATCTCCATCGCATCGAAGCGTGGCAGCCTCGCCTCAATGCCTTTGTGCATCTGGACGCCGATGGCGCGCGCCGGCAAGCTCGCGCCGCGGAATCCGCCGTTTCAAAAGGCGCCCCGCTCGGCCCTCTTCACGGCGTCCCTCTCACGCTCAAATCTTGCATTGATGTGGCCGCTTGGCATTGTCCCGCTGGCTCTCTCCTCCGTAAGGAATATGTGCCAAGCTCCGATGCGCCTCTCGTTTCTCGCTTGAAAGCCGCTGGAGCCATCCTCCTCGGAAATACCAACACGCCTGAATTCTTGATGGCCTACGAATCCAGCAATCTGCTCACCGGGAAAACAAGCAATCCTTGGAATTTTTCGCACTCGGCGGGCGGCTCCAGCGGCGGCGAAGCGGCCGCCATTGCTGCGGGTTGTTCGGCCGGCGGCGTTGGCAGTGATGGCGGCGGCTCTATCCGTGTGCCCGCGCATTTTTGCGGAATCTGCGGTCTAAAGCCCACGCCCGGCCGCATTCCCGCAACTGGACATTTTCCGCCGGGCGCGGGTGCTTTCTCCTGGATTGGCGTCGTCGGCCCCATGGCTCGCACCATCGCCGACGTGCGTCTGCTCTTCGAAGTGATGGCCGGACCGGATGCAGGTGATGCGCTCTCCGCGCCCGTTCCTCCGCGCGCCTACCACGAGAGCAACTTGTACGGCATGCGCATCGGCATATTGGAAAGCGACGCGCTCGGCGCCGCGACCCCGGAAACATGTGCTGCCGTCGAGCAAGCCGCAAAATCTCTCAGCGCCAGAGGTTTCATCGTTGAACCTCTCCGCCTCGAAGGCCTTGATCGCGCCCTGGAACTCTGGTGGTTCTTCTTCGGCCCGGTGATCGGCCATTTGCTCCGTGAGAGCGTCGCGGGCCATGAATCTGAGATCAGCCCCATGCTGCGCGAATATTTTTCGATCGCCACTTCGGGAAACTCCGTCGCTCTCGGTCAATTCATCTCCGCCTGCGCCGAACGCGATCTATTGCGCGCAAAAATCCTGCGTCAAATGCGCAATATCCCCATCCTTCTCTCTCCCGTTTCTTCCTTCCCTGCTTTTCGTCACAACGAAGGAAATTACCGCCCCGGCTCGGGATATCTTGACACCATGCGCTATTCCCAATGGCTGAACATCGCGGGTTTTCCCGGTGCTTCCGTCCCCCTCGCGCGTTCGAACCAAGGCCTCCCCATCGGGGTGCAGGTCATCGGACGCCCGTTCGAAGAAGAGCTGGTCCTAGCCGTCGCCGAATCCATCGAAGAAGTTCGCGGCCCCTGGCAGCCGCCCCCGCAAATTTCCTCTTGACATCTCTTTCCGTTGGATATTAACTCGATTTAATTAAGGTATTTCAATGGATAGCGCCCCTCTGCTGGCGCGCTGTCCCGGGTGGCTTCCAGGGGTGTGGTCGTGCTTGATCCTCGCTTCGCACGGAGTCGATTCCCGTTTTCTCCTTTGCTTGGGTCCATCCCCCTGCGCGCCGCCATGAGCCTTCGTCCCGCGTTCCTAACTTTTTTGAGGGGGTTCTGCATGCGCTTCATAGCCGCTGCATTCTTCGCCATTTTGCTTCTTGCATTTGCCGCAAATCTCCCCGCGCAGGAAACCACCGGAACCATTTCCGGCGCCGTCAGTGACTCCACGGGCGCCGCCATCCCGCAGGCCACCGTGTCCATCACGCATCAGGCGACCGGCGCCACGCGTCAGACGACGAGCACGGATGCGGGCGTCTTCTTTTTCAATAGCGTGCCCATCGGCACCTACACTCTCCGCGTCGAAAAGGCCGGCTTCAAGAGTTTCGAATCCTCGGGCCTTGCTCTCCACGTCAACGACAAGCTCGATTTCTCCATCAAGCTGACTGTCGGCGAAGTGAGCGAGAAAGTGCTTGTCAGCGGCCAGACCCCCTTGCTCCAGACCGAAAGCGCCGAGCTCTCCACCCTGATCGGCTCTCAGCAGATCAACGAACTGCCTTTGAATGGCCGGGACTTTAACCAGCTTGTCGATCTCGTCCCCGGCGTGGCCCCCGACAATGGCCGCGTGAATGGCGGCGTCGGTCTCTTCAGCGACACCTCCATCTCCGTCAGCGGCTCGCAATCCAACTCCAACATGTTTCTTGTGGATGGTGAATATGACCTGGACAGCGGCGGCAACGGCAATCTCCTCGTCACCCCTTCCGTGGATTCCATCGAAGAATTCAAGATTCTTCGCAACAATTACAGCGCCGAATTCGGCAGCGCCACCGGCGGTGTCATCAATGTCATCACCAAGTCCGGCGGAAAGGATTTTCACGGCACCGCCTACGATTTTGTCCGCAATGACATGCTCGACGCCACGGACACCTTTCTGAATTCCTCGGGCCAATCCAAGAGCAAATTGCGCCAGAACGACTATGGCTTTACGGCCGGCGGCCCCGTATTCATCCCGAAAGTGTATAACTCCGGCCGCACGAAGGATTTCTTCTTTGTTTCCGTCGAATGGCGTCACGAAACGCGCGGCAACGTTGTCACCGACACAGTTCCCACCCTCCGCCAGCGCCAGGGTATTCTCGATCCTGCTTGCACCGCGCCCGGCGAAAGTTCTTCTTGCGTGGTCCAGCCTTTCGATCCGCAAGAACACATTCTGACGGGGGAGCCAAATGTCCTCACGGCGCAGATTGATCCCAATTCCATCGCCTTCATGAACCGCTATCCATTGCCCAACGCCGATATTACAAATGGCTTCAACTGGATCAACAGCAACGATCGCGCCAACACCGACAACACTCAGCTCTACAAGTGGGACCACAATTTCGGAGACAAGTACACTCTTTCTCTCCGCTACATCGGCATGACCCAGGGCCTCGGCGGAATCGGTTGCGATCTCTTCGGCGTTTGCGACAATTTTCCCTCCGTCAATACCGACTGGACCTGGAAAGGACAAAACGTCATCGCAAAATTCACCGCGCAGCTCTCTTCGCGAATGATTAATGATTTTCAGTTCGGCTATTCGAACAATGCCCTCCAGTATGTGACCGGCCACACTTCCGATCCCGCGCTGGCCTCCCGCGCCGGTTTCACTTACACCGAGCTTTTCCCGGAAACAACCGGTTCCTTCCCTGCCCTGAATCAGGGCGGAACTCTGGACGGCTTTGGCCCGCTCGGTAACGGCGCTCCTTTCAGAAACCGCACCGACAATTTCCAGTGGAAAGATGATCTCTCCTACACATTCGGCAAACACAATCTGAAATTCGGCGGATTCATGCGTTTCAATCGCAAAAAAGAGCCCGCCAACGGCGGCAGCAACTACACCGCTGGCTCCTTCACCTTCGATAACTTTCAGAGTTTCTTGCTTGGCAATTTCACCAACTACAACGAGGAACAAACCCAAAATAACGTCTATGACCGCGAACGCGATTATGCGCTCTATGTCCAGGACACCTGGAAGGTCACCCAAAACCTCACCCTCGACCTTGGCTTGCGTTACCAGATCCTGGCGCAAATCTTTTCCGCCACCAACAACATCTCCAACTTCAATCCCGGAACTTACAATAGCTCCGCTTGCTCTCTGGCGGCCTTCGATCCCGCTTCTGGCCTTGTGGATCCCACGCTGTGCGACGTGACCAACGGCATCGTTCTCCCCGGCAAGAACGGTTTCTCGCGCTCCACTCTGCCGAATCACTACAATGACTGGGAGCCGCGTCTCGGACTCGCCTGGCAGCCCGGCTTTGCGAAAAATCTCGTCGTGCGCACCGGCTTCGGCATCTTTTCCGGCCGTGATGCTCTCTCGCAGACCAGCTCGCTCGGCCGGCAGTTGCCCAACGACATCGTTGCGAATGTTTTCGGCGGCTCGTATTCTTCGCTCACTCCTTTCAATCCCGCGCTTCCGCAACCGCCCGCATTTCTTTTCGCTTTGGCCAATCCTTACGACAGCCCCACAACCTATCAGTACAATCTCGGTATTCAATATCAGCTCGGCAACAGCACTGCTTTCGACATCTCCTACGTCGGCAACCACGGCATCCATCTCGGCCGCAATCGCAATATCAATCAGGTGCCCGATCAATTCCGCCTCGGCGTATTAAATGCGGAAAACAACGGCGTCTTCGATCCCGCCAACAATCCCGGAGGCTGCGTACCCGATGGAACGACTTGCATTCCTTTTCCCGACACCGTTCGCCCGTTCCTCGGCTACAACGTGATCAACTACAATGAACGCGCCGGCGTCAGCCGCTATAATTCACTCCAGGTCGGCGTCAATCAACGCATGGCCCACGGGCTGCAACTCCAGGCTTCCTATACTTACAGCCGCAACATCACCAACACCGCCAACCAGGACACCGAAGCTGCCTTTGCTCCGGTTCAAAATGCCTACAACCCTGCCGCGGAACTCGGGCTTTCGAATCAGGATACGCCACACTCTCTGAGCATCAACTACATCTGGGAAGTTCCCTTCTTTGCTAATACCCACGGCATTACCCGACAGGCGCTTTATGGCTGGAAGCTCGTCGGCATCTCCACTTTCCGCTCCGGAACCCCAACAAACGTTTGCCTCTCCTCCGACGTGGCGGGCACGGGAACCGGCGGCGGCGCTTATGAATGTCAGCGTCCGGACTTAGTCGCAAATCCGAATCTCGCGAAGGGCAAGCGCACGCTCTCTCAATATTTCAATACCGCTGCATTCGTACAGCCCGCCGATGGCACGTTCGGCAACGCGGCACGCAACGTCCTCCGGCAGCCCGGAATTAATAACTGGGATCTGTCCGTGTTCAAGCAGTTCGAATTTCCGTGGTTTGGAAAAATCAAAGGCTGGGCCGCCGGCGAAAGCGCGAAACTGGAGTTCCGCACGGAAATGTTTAACGCTTTCAATCACGCGCAGTACAACGCGCTAAATACAACTTTTACGGTTACTCCCGGAAACGCGGGATTGCCGACTTCCGATCCTTCTTTTGGCGCCGTCACCGGCGATCGCGGCCCGCGCGAAATTCAGCTGGCCCTTAAGCTGATCTGGTAGCCGATGACTTCGAGGTCATGCGCCTAGCGTTGCGGCGAATCAGGCCGGCGGTTTGCGAGGCGCCTCCGTTCTTCCTTTTAGCGCCGGCTGTTCGTGCCGACAGAAGCAGCCGCGACTGGGCTAGAACCTGACCGTCAGGACCGGGCAGTGTGCTTGCGAAACCACGCGGTAAGCTTTCGTGCGCGGCACATGCCCCGCAAGCCCGGTGCGGGCTTTCGCGCCCATCACGATAAGATCCGCCTTCGTCTCATTGGCAATGCGGAGAATTTCGTCGACAGGATCGCCGACGCCCATGCGGAATTGCGTCTCGCACCAGACCTCACCGCCGCTTGGCACCAGTTCCTGCAGTTGATGCTTGATGGCTTCCGTCTTGCTCGCCATTCCGGCCTCGGAATAATCCTCGACATGGCTGACGACGTGAAGCAGCGTCACCATGGCTTCATGTTCCTGCCCCAGTGAGAATGCATACGCAGCTTCGCGCTCCGCGCCCAGCCCGAATTCGGTGGCAAACAAAATATGCTTGAACACGGGCTCGGGCAGCGCACCGCCATCCACGGCCGGGCCGACGGTGAGAACTGGACGAGTCGATTGCCGGAAGATTTGTTCCGCCCCGGAACCGATGACGAGCTTTTCGAGCGTGCCCATTCCGTGCGTTCCCACGACCACCAAGTCAATGTCCTGCTTCTTGATAATTCCCTCGAGCATCGGCCAGAGCGCCCCTTCTTCAATGAAAACTTCGCAGGGGATTCCACGGAGGCGGTCCGAGAGAAGCAGTTCCTGAGTTTTCACCTTGGCTTCGCGAAGCTGCTTATCCACCATTGATACAGTCACTTCCGGCGCTGCCAACGGATAGGCGTCCGGAGAAATCACGTGGGTCAAATAGATGTGGGACTCGTAACGGCGCGCGAGCGCGACGGCATAGTCCAGAGCCCGGTTGGAAACGGGCGAGAAATCGGTTGCCACCAGAATCCTCGCCAATTGAATCATCTTGCTAGCTAGTGCCTTCTTTGGAGCAGTCGCCATAGATACCTCCTCGGAGATCGAGCGTGCAGCCCTCGGGCCGGCCGAAGACCCCTTCCCCAATCGACGCGTAATAATCCGCTGACTCATGGGTACGCTGAACGCAGGCTCGCGTCTGTGACTCGAATCACACGGCTCCGTGATTCCATTGAGTTGAGGCATGGCCTGCGCCTTTCGCCGAATGAGGCAGCCGAAGAAGACGCGGGCGCAGGAGCCTGTGCCCTTGCAGGGACAGGCTGCGAGTTGTTGAGGAGATGGTTGATCATGACGGCCATCGAATTTAGTCGCGGCAGGGGCCCGGCATATCAATGATGATCTGTTGCGTTTCGTCGTCCTGGGAGACGGCTTCCCGGTGGACAGCGCGATGGGAGTGGAGGAGCTGGTTGGTGATGTAAGCGAGGACGGCGGCGCGGCGCGGGGAGACGCGGCCTTTGGTGACCTGGACGAGGAGGCGAGCGAGAAATTGCCGGATGTCGGCGCCGGAGGAGAATTCGGAGAGTTCGGGAAGGAGTTCGGCGGAGAGGTCGGTGAAATCGCTTGGGTCTTTCTGGCGAGAGGCACCCACGGCGGCGCTCACCTTGAAATGGTGAAGACAAAGACCGAAATGGGAATCGGAGGCGGAGTTGCGGCAGCGCTTGCCGTTGGCGAAACGGTGCGAGCAGCGGCCCTCTCGCGATGCCCGGGGTAAAGAGGAGCCCTTTTCTGTTGTAACTGCTTGGATTTCAATGGTGGAGCCGGAGTTCGTGGTAGTGGAGTTCATGATTTCCTCGTTGAGGGGGGGGGTATACCCCCCCATGAAAATGGATGGTTATCAAAACAAAGGAGTTGCGGGAGGAGCATTTTGTAAGTAGCTGAACGGAAAAGGGATGGACGACGGGAAAAAAGAAGGTTGCAACGTTAGCAGGTTTGAAGGTTGGAAGGTTGCGAATGGGAGAGGATCGTTGGAAGGTCCAAGAAAAAGAAGGGGATAGGATCGTCGGAACGTTGAAATGTCGAAAGGTCTGCAGAGAGATAGGACGTGGAAAGCAGAAAGCACAGGTGGCGTGGGGTTTATTGATCGGGCGGAGAGGCAGCGGATAGTTCACGCGGAATGGTAGCATGGGAATGTTACCTTGTCAAGTACGATAACGATGTGGTACTGGATTCGAATGATTTGTATAGTACTTTCGAAGGGAAGGAGCGCGGTAAGCCGAGGAAAAGAAAGAATTAAGGCGAGGGGGCGGGCACGGGTTCCTTAAAATGGCACGAGGTTCTCTTAACAGGGTAGTGAAAAGTGACTTGGAGAAGCGATCTGCACTTGCTTGCGGGAAGCGTTCAAACATTAAGTGACTGAAACATTTCAAGTTGAGATTCTTCGGGCCCCGATCAGAATCGGGGCCCTCAGAATGACACATCTTGGTTGTTCGGCAGATTCTTAGAGATCCCGCCGGATAGGGCTAGGGGAAGACGAAAGGCGGAGGAAGAATTTCCCGCCCTTGGACTCCGTCGAAGGGTGGGGCACGCGATTGAGTGTCAAGCATTCAGGGAGTAGTGCGGGGCGGGGATGCGGGATGGAAGCTACCTCTCTTTCGTTTCGCGATGGAGGCATAACCTGCGGTGTATATACTAGAGGTTATGGCAGGCACAGATATTCATCGTAAATCATCTTTAAATCAGTAAGGGACCATATATGTCTTTTTAGCATAACAGTGCTATATTATGAGTCCTTAAAGCGACATTTATGTCCGTTTAATACATCATCTTTATATCTTGACACAATAAAAGTACATCGTTATTATCACCACAAATGAATCTTGCAAGCCAACTCGAATTGCTGAGGGTACGCGGCTTTGACGAGGACAGGGCGCAGATCATTATTCTGATCCGAGAGGCGGCGATATTGCTGTTTCAGGCCTTCCCCGACTCTTTCTTGATGTACGGCGGGGCCAACCTGATCCTCTTCCACGACAGTTTGCGGACATCGAGAGACCTGGACCTGCTTTCGCAGGGCGCCGCGCTCCCAAGCGCGGAGGAGGTAACCAGGGTTCTAGCCGATGGATTGCAGGAATTGGGAAAACTGCTGGGGCTTGCACCGGTCGCGGTAAGAGTGAGCGTGGCAAAACCAACCTTCATCAAGCTCGAAATCGCAAGCAAGGACGCGAGAACTCTATTCACTGTTGATCTTGGCGGACTAGGCGCAGTGCTCAAATCGGGCATCGAAGAGCACTGTTTGGAGGCGGTCTCACTGAACCGAAGAGTGACGATAAAGTCTGTCTCGCGGGATCATCTCCTGCTGCAAAAGGCCGAAGCCTTTCTGTTCAGGCGGGAGTCAAAGCGAGGGACGCCTACGACATCAAGCTATTGCACGAGGCAGGGGCGACATTATCAGGAGAGCTGGGAAACCACCTCGCTGACGCTCTGGCCATGAGGGAGATTGGGAATGAGGAATTAACGAGCCGCATAGGTCAAGTCACAACGGCGCTGTGCCGAGGACAACTGGCGGACGTTCTGCCGGCCGAGATCTATAAGGCACTGGAGCGGGCCGAGTTCGAGCCCTTACGGGCAGCATTACGGGAACTATTTCACAGGTGGCTGTAGGATGCGAAAGAAGATCGATTGGGTATCAACTTTAGCGGCAGAAGCGCGGACGAACCCGTTGGTTCGGATCGCTGAGACTGCGTCCAAGTATGGCCTTTCCAAGACAACGACGGCGAAAGCGCTCAGCAGACTGGAAGAGAGAGGGCTGGTCGAGCAGGTCGGGGACGGGCTTTATCTAAATCAACTTGCCACAGCGGTCAGCGCGCGAGATATCGTCAATGAATTAATTCCGGATTCGTATATTTCACTCGGAACGGCACTGGCGGAGTGGGGAATTTCCAGCCAAAACCCGGTCGCCACAACATGCGTAACCCCGACCAGAGGCCGCACAGTCAAGGCGGGCTCAATCGAAATCGTGTACCGGAAAATCAGCAAAGAATTGTTCTGGGGCTACACTGAAAAAAAAGCCCGTTACACGAAATACAGGATCGCAGAGCCAGAGAAGGCACTATTGGATTGGATTTATTTTAGTCTGAAAGATGGACTACCCGTTCAGTTCGATGAAATACAATTCGAGAAGTTAAGCCGCTCACGACTAGTGGGTTATGCAAAAAAATTCCCCAGGACAGTGGTGCAAACCTTGTTTTTTCCCATGCTGGAAGGGCAAATCGCCGGTCTACGGCCTTAGCTGCCTCGCCTTGGGAGGAGAGTGTTCTTGGCTGGCGGCTGACTTGAAACGAGCAGGCATGATTTGGCTGCCGAAGTCGAGAGGTGTATCCCCGAGCTTGCGTGGATGACTTGGGAGTGGCTGGGCGGTGCAGCAGAGGGAGCGGCGAGGACGCGCTGCGTCGAAGGATGAGGCGCCCGCATGCAGGATCGTTAAATGCTTTTCGGCCCCGCGGCTTCGGGCGCTATGCTCCTTCGGTGGCCGGAAAGAAGTCATAGATATAGTCGTGGGCGGCTAAAGCGGCTTTGCTTAGGGCGCCTGCTTGAACACGCTTGAGGATTTCCTCACGAGAGAGGTCGAAGATCGCGCCCAGAATTTCGGCGCGCTCCTGCTGATTGGCCTGCCCCGCGACGAAGAGCACGCGGGCGCTGTGCTGGATGTAGCGGGGTGAAAGCAACTGGCGTTTCAAGATTTCCATGATGATGGGAGCTTTGGTGCGGTCAAAGCGGCCCGGGTCGCCGTGGCGGTCCTGCTCGGCAAAGAACTCCGCTGTCCATTCGTTATGGCAGTTCCACAATTTCTCGAACAGCTCCCTGGTGAAGCGGGTCCCCGCCTTGACCTCGAAGGCATTCACATTCGGTACGACTCCGTCGGCGGTGAGCGCCGGCCTCTTGAGGTAGCCGTCCTGGGTGACGGCGGCTTGGTGATGGATGAGGCTCCACAGCCAGGAAACATCGATCCGGTAGGTGGCGAGGTCATTCATGAAGCGCAAGGAAAGTTCGTAGTCGTCAATCGCCGCCGCGAAGTTCCCGTTGAGGATCTGGAAACCGTAGTTCGCCGCCATGTAGAAGGCGTGTTGGATGTGCTCGACGGTGATTTCACCCTTCGGCACGCCGTAGATGGCATCCCAGAGCTCTTGAGTGAAAAGTTTCTCCAGAGTATCAAGCATTTCCCGGTTGATGAGCCGGGGCATAATCTTGCCCTGCGAATTCAATAACCCACGGGATTGCAGCAGAAGCCGCTCCGCGTCAGTCAGACCGCTGGCGACCGTTGGCACCCGTTTGCCGTTTACGTCCACAGTCTCTTGCGGCGCATCGAGGATCGCTTGAATCTGCGCCACCGGCGCCCGCAGGGGAGCATTGCCAGCGGCGACGTAGGCGGGTTCGGGACTGGCGACCCAGCTTTGGCGATAGGCGTCGTAGAGTCGTCCCTTCACCCGGCGTGCGAGGATTTCCTCCAGGGTGAGCGGTTGACCTTCGCGCAGCGGCACCTCGGGCACAAACATGAGGCCCAGCAGGCGCTCTCGCAGCTTGTCAACGACCATGGCGCGCAGAGCCAGCGGGTTGTACCTCGAGCGGCCAAAGGGGTCGTTCTTTTGATAGATCATGACCGCCGCCATGCCCCCGATGGGAGCGGCGTGGCTGAGCTCGCCATGCTTCATCCCGGCCATGAGCATCATGAGCGCGTTGTATCGCTGATAAGCAATCATGTTTGGGGAAGCCATGCCGACCGACTGCGGATCCGGAAAAACGCCCTGGGGATCGTCCTTCCACATCTCGATGAGGCTGGCCAAGTAGTCCCAGCGACCGACGTTTGTGCCGAGGAGGCGGCGGCGCAAGACCCAGGCGATCACGGGCAAGAACCGGCCTGCATTTCCCTCCTCATAAAGAACTTTGATCTTGATGGTGCCAGCCGGGACGCCGATCAGACCTTCGAGCCGCGCCAGGAGCTTCTCCACGATGAGGGCTTCCTGAGGAGTCTGGATTTTGGGAATGTAGAAGTACACACCCGTGCCCGCACGCGTGAGGGACCCGTAGTTGTTGAGGGCCCAGAGGAGAATGACGGGAATCACGCCGGGCACCGGCTGGCCATCGACCCGGATGTGGTCATACAACACGTGGATGCCGGGAGGACGCGCAAACCGGATGGGCCACTGCGCGGGAGGCTTGTTGATCTTGTACGCGCGCTTTTGGCCTTTCTTCACCACCTCGTAGGGGCGGTCCGACCAGCGGCCTTCGAAAATCTCTTTGGCGTTCTGCATGGCCGCAAAAATCCCCAGCGGCTGATTTGCAGGTGTGCCATCGGGCTGGAAGTGGGGAGGGGAGGCGTCTTCAAAGTCCGGCATGTTCATGGGTGCAGGGCTATTCAAGGCGTTGAAGGCCATGTCCAGCGGATGCCACGGCCCGGTGAGCTCCAAGCCGGGATTCCGCAATGGGTGAGCGTCCTCCGGGATGGGCACATCGTCGTTGAGGCGCCAGCGCCACGGGCTGTCCCGGTCGAGAAAGTTGTCGATCAGGCCTTGAACGATGTGGCGAAATGCCCAAAACTTCCCCGTCAGGGGATCTTCAAATGTGTCGTCCCACTTCGGCCAGGCATATTTCTTGCGGACTGGCGCGGGGGACTGCAGGAGCTGGCGGCGCGCGGATAGCGCCGCGGCGATCTCCGGCCGCAGCTCTCGCGTGAGAGCGGCGATGGTCTGTTCGACATTGACTTCACGGCCGTTTATTTTCTTGGTTCCGAAGAGGTCTGGAAATTTTTGGAGAATGTCCTCGTGGATCATGATCTGGCCCCTTACCGCTCTTTCCTGCGGGCGCGCCGAGCGCACATGCGAAATAGAGCACTATTCCCGGCAGGGCGTCAAGCCTCAAGCCGGCACAGGAGGGTAATTGGGTGGGGTCATTTCAAATCGGCGAGGGGCGGGATGGAGACGGGGACGGTGAGGACGCGTTCCGGCAATTCTTTGCCGGATTCCATGGCTTGAAAGAGTATCTCGATGGCCTGGCCGGCGTTGGGAGGAACATAGATGGTGGCAGCGAGGATTCCGCTGCGGACCCAGGCTTGCCCGGTCTGGGGCAAACCATCGCATCCGGTGAAGGGCAGCTTCAGCCAGCGCTCGCGATCGGATTCGCTGGGCAATTCCTCGAAGGCCTTGCGGGCGCCGACGGCCATGGAATCATCCTGAGCGCCGACGAGGTCGATGGCGGCGCGTTGAGAAGTGCTGAGCTTGAGCCAGGAGCGCACGGCGCGCTGGGCACTTTCTTCGGTCCACTGGCCGCGCAGCAGAGTGACGTGGAGATTTGAGGGCTTGGTTTCCTGCATTCCCTGGGTGCGTTCTTTGGCGGCGGAATTCTCCGCGGGGCCCTGTATATAAAGGATGGAGCCGCCATGGGGCAGCAGGGCGGCAAACTGACGGCCCTGAATGCGGCCAATTTCGAGATGGTTGGAGCTGACCGCGAAAACCGGCGCTTTGGAAATTTTGCGAAGTTCCTGGATGTAGCCGGCGTCGCGATTCAAAACGGCCCAGGCAATCCCAGCGGTTGCGGCGGCGCGGGCCACCTGGGGCAAAGCAGTGCCACCGACAGGCTCAAAAAGGATGGCGTCCGGGCGTTCCGTTTCATCGGATTGAATGGCGTTCAAGAGCTGGGTGCTCTGCGTGATGGCGTCATTGCTCGCGTAAATGATCCGGGCATCCAAGCCCAGCTTTCGGGCGGCCTGCTCGGCGGATTGCGCCTGCTCGATTTGATAGTCGTTGTTGTCCGTGGTCAGGGAAACAAGAAAGCGGAATTTTGTCATAAGGGTCTGAGGGCCGATTGCGGGGCCACATCCCAACGATACATCCTGCACGGAATATGTCGAAGAGAAAGGTGTGAGGGCGCGCCATCCGAAGAAATGCGGCGAGGAGCGAGTGTGGATTAAACGTGCCAGCGCCGGAGGCGAGAGCAGGTGCTTCGATGATGGATTTCGGGAGAGTTATGGCGCGACCAAGGAGACGATTTTAGAACTTTTATCGGCGATTTGGTGGCAGCCTTGCCACAGATTGACTTCCCCGTTGGATTGAGCCTGTAGCCTGTTCGGGAGCACCGAGAGCACTCGTCCGGTGATCCGACTTACCAGGAGTTGAGATTTTGGAATGTTCAATGACCCGTCAATGAGCGATCAATCCGGCGGATATAGTCATGAACGGAATACCTCACGTGAGCCGGCACACCTCACGTCATCGCGGGCGATGGTCATTAAGCCGATACTCGCCGAGGAGATCAGCGAGAATCCATGCTGCTCCGGCAATAGCGAAGGTCTCGGCGAATTCGCTCCAATGCTGATGATTGTGGGGATCCGAACGAAGCAACGGTACCCATACGAGTAGCCCAAAGCTGACGAGCATTAAGATCAGCAGGCGAGCGGCGAGAAGCGCCATTCGATTCGTAAGAAGAGCCACCGCCGCGAGTGCGAAGAAAACGGTCGTCGTTACCGCCCAGAACATCGGACTTGGCGGAATCCACTTGGGAACAAGATCGGCGGTGGGGCCAAGATAAAACGCCTGTTCGAGGGTAAAGGAAGCGGTACAGATGCCCAAAAGAATGCGGCCGATCCGATTAAGCGTTTCGCGCGACCATGCCGATGACGAGGGCGCATAGACGAGCGCCGCTCCGGTCAGGAGAGAGAACTGCTCGAAGAAGTTGCCCCAGCTGTTGTAGATCTGAGGCGCGGTGACGATCTCCGGCACGCACAGTAAGACGAAGACAAGACAAGCCGCACCAAGAACGACTGCACCCGTTTTCGCGGTGCGACGGAACTGAATCGCGGCACCGCCGAAGACCTGGGCAGCGGAAGCGGCGTAGACGAGGTAACGCAGTTGTGGCCAGTCGTTGTAGTCGTGCCAGGCCAGGGTGATGAGGCCAATGGCCAAAGCCGCCACTCCAAACACAGGACGGCCGAGGTTCGAACTAGGCGTTGATACGGTCATTTGTTTTCAATCCCGTTCACGCAGGTGTGTCACGATACGGGAGAGCCGATCGTCGGTACCGTTCATTTGAGCAACCGGGGGATCGCAAAGGATGCACCGAACTTTATACAACGGGATGGATCAAGGGTATAGTGCCACAAAGCTGGAGTGTGAAGGAGCCACTCGATCTTGAAGCGCCGCGAAAGCGTCGTCCTACATTGTTCGTGTAGCCCCCCTGATCAGCCCGAGATTTTAGTCCAGGAGGAGTGGGAGAGTTTTATATCACAGCCATTGGCTGTGAAGGTGGATGTGCTCGCGGCCTGTAGCCCATGCGGGAGTCGCCCCAAGTCCTGATTAACGCTGCGGGCTCAACCGGACAAGTAGAAACTCACCCTCGACTGACCAACCCGGACAAGTTCGAAACGACATTAAGAGCGAAGCTGGAAGTTATTGAAAAGAAATGGCCAAGAAAATGGCGCGCCTGGGGCGATTCGAACGCCCGACCTCTGGTTCCGGAGACCAGCGCTCTATCCAGCTGAGCTACAGGCGCGCGGCGGACGCCCCCGATGGATACAGGAGCGCACAACGTACTGCGACCAACGTTGTTATTCTATCCCGGTTGATGGGCTTGCGCTAGCGCCCATTCCACCAAGCGGGATTTTCAGGGCGCACTGGTCCGCGGCAGGCGCTCACGACTGCGGGTTTGGGGCGGATGGTTCGGGGCGGATTTTTCAATGCCCAACTTTCAGAGAACGATGGGCGGAGCAGATCAGCCTTTCGCCCGAGACTTGATCTCTTTCGCAAGCTTTTCAATTTCTTCCGCTTTCCTCACCATAGACAACGAAAGCACTTTGACGGAGTCCGTCTTTTCCACTTGGGCTTTCAATTCGCTGGCCAGTTGATAAAGCCGTTCGACGTCTTTCTTGATGTCCTTCTGATTCGCTTCGAGGAGGATCTTGGGGTCGGGCTTGGGCATGCTGGGGTCTTCTATCTTTGGCGGCACGACATGCGGCAGCGGCGCAACAGGCGACTGGGCGAAGAGAGTGCGGGCCAGAACTCCCAGCGGCAGACCCGCGGCACAAAGGGTTATGAACAGCTTGCGTCTTGTTGGCATCATTTCCACACTCCCAAATCCGCCCCGCTGCCAGCCGCGCCCGGGACGGCACTTCCGCGAACCTCTTCCAATGTTATACTCCCCCTCTCAAAAAGATCATGCCGAATCCCTTCTATCACTGGTTGGAGCTGACCCTTCCCAACGCCCTGCATCTTCTCGGCATTCTGGTGGTTGCGCTGGTGCTCAACCGGCTGCTTCGGGCGGTAACCAACCTGCTTGTCAAACCCGCAACCGCACAGACCCGCACGGCACAGCTGCGCGAGCAGCAGACGCGCACGATGGCGGGCGTGCTCTACGGCGCGGGCAGCAAGGTCGTCTGGGCCGTGGCTCTGCTCACCTCCATCCACGAGTTCAACATCGACATTACTCCGGCGGTGACCCTGGCAGGCCTGGCCAGCCTGGCCATAGGCTTCGGGGCGCAATCGCTTGTTCGCGACGTCATCAGCGGCTTTTACATCGTGATCGAGGACCAATACGTCGTTGGAGACACCATCCAATTCGGAGATTACTCGGGACGCGTGGAGAACCTCACGCTTCGACGTACGGTGATCCGCGACGCGCGCGGGGCGCTAGTGAACATCTCCAACGGCGAGATCCGCACCGTCAGCAACCTCAGCCGCGACTGGTCGCAAACCTTCGTGGACGTTTCGCTGGCCCCGGGAATTCCCATGGAAAAAACGCTGCAGGCGCTGGAGTCCGCCGCCGCGGATTTGCGCGGGGATGCGGCGTGGTCACAGGCCTTGGTGGATGGGCCGCGGATCCTGGGCGTGCAAAGCTTCGACCTGGCATCTTCGACGGTGCGCTTGCAGGTGCGGACCGCGCCGACGCGGCAAGACGAAGTCGCGCGAGAGCTGCGGCGCCGCATCCAGTTGGAGCTGCAGCGCCAAGGTATACCCGTCTCGAGCGTGCAGCGCATCGAACTGGCGAAGGCCTCCCATGATCCCCAGGGGGCGGTTTAGCCAGGCCGGCATGTTGGAGCAAGGAGGAGAGAGCATGGCCCAGATTACCTACGACGAAGTGAATCTGATGCTGCGGCTCTATGACATGCGGCGGGAAGCGCGGCTGCGCCAGGCGCGCGCGTGGTTCGTCGAGAACTTCCATCCCGAATCCCCTGAAGAGATGATGCAGAAATATCCGCAGGGCAGCGAGGAAAACACCTACATCCGCATGGTCATCAGTTATTGGGACATGGTGGCCGGGATCGTCAACCGCGGGCTGATCAACGACGAATTATTTTTTGAGAGTAACGGCGAGATCTGGGTGGTGTGGGACCGCATGCGCTCGATCGTTCCCACGTGGCGCTCCGCTTTCAAGAACCCTCATCTTTTCCAAAATATCGAAGAAACCTGCAAACGGCTGGAGGCTTGGCGCGAGAAGCGCGCTCCCGGCTCTTCGGCGGCGATGCGGCAGATGATCGGCCAAGCAAACCCGAAGACGAAAGGGGTTTAGTTGCCGCTCTGCTTCCCGATTTTCATCGGGCCTCTGCGCATCCCGGTCAGGACTCCGGCTGGGCAAGCTGGTTGATGGCCGGGTCTTGCAAGTCCTGGTGAACGCCTGGCGTGGCTACCTTCACGCAGTTGCGTCCCGCCGCTTTCGCTGCATAGAGGGCCGAATCGGCTTCCTGAAGAAGCTCCTCGAGCGGCCGAAAACCCCATTCCAAACTTAACAAGAGTCCCAGGCTCATGGTGATGGGAATCGGGCCGGCTGACGTTTGAATGGGTTTTTGCGCAATCGCTATCCGGATCTCTTCCGCGCGGCCAAAACCAAAGGCCGGGTTGCAATTGTTCAAAACGATCAGAAACTCTTCACCGCCGTAGCGCCCCACGAAGTCATAGGATCGCACGGAAGAGAGCAGCCGCCGGGCCGTTTCCTTCAGCACTTCGTCGCCGGCGAGGTGGCCATAGGAATCGTTGACATTCTTGAAGTGATCCAAATCGCACAGCAAGATTGCCGTGGAGGCGTGTTCGCGATACGAACGAGAAAGTTCGCGTCCGAGAAGATCCACGATGACGCCGCGGTTAAAGATTGAGGTCAAGGCATCATGCGTGGCTTTGAATCGCATCTCCTCGCGCGCCTCGACCAGACTGTCTTCCAGATCGAGGATGCGCAATCCGGTGCGCAGCCGCGCTTTCAACTCTTCGGGGTCAAACGGCTTAGTCAAGTAATCGTCCGCTCCGGATCCCAGGCCTGCCACGACATCTTCTTTCGCTTCTTTGGAGGTGAGCAACACCATGTACACGTAAGATTGCTCTTTCCCTTTCCGCACTTCCCGGCAAACTCCCGGTCCATCCAGTTCGGGCATGACCCAGTCCAGGAGAGCCAGCCTGGGTCCATCTTGCTTGCACAAATGCTCCGCCGCCTGCCGCCCGTTCTCCACAGAGGTCACTTCATAGCCTGCGCGCTCCAGGGTTTTCTGGAGCAATTGCCGCGACATCGTTTCGTCATCGGCAATGAGAATCCTCATGGGTATACCTCCGCCAGGCAGGCATTCAACTGGGGCAGGAGATTCCGGGCATCGCTCTCCAGCCGGGCCAAGGCCTCTTGATATTCTGATTTCCGCCGTTCTCTCGCCAGTTTCTCGAGTCGCGCCGCGGCGCTCGCCGCGCGATTCGCCGCCACGTTTAACAGCATCCCTTTCAACGTGTGCGCCACTACCGCGATGCGCGCGTCATCGTTGGATTCCACCGCTTCTCGAATGGCCAGAAGATGACGCGGCAATTCCTCCTTGAAAATCGCGAGGAGGTCCCGCAACAACTCGCGGTCGTTTTCCACACGCGCCAGCAGTTCCGCGGGATCAATCTCGGATTGGGAGGAATTCTGTTCTGATGCCGTCATAGTATTTTTTTCTACTTGTTCAATTCCCTTTGTGAGCCGGTTGATCTCCGCTCGCAGGAAATCCGCATTAGTCGGCTTCGATACATATCCATCCATTCCGGCTCGGAGGTATTTTTCCGCATCGCCTTTCATCGCGTGCGCGGTGAGCGCGATGATCGGCGTGCGCAATCCTGCCCTCCGCTCTCTTTCCCGAATCATCCGCGTCGCCTCCACGCCCCCCATCACCGGCATCTGAATGTCCATCAGAACCAGATCAAATTGCTGTTGCTCGAGTAGTTCCACCGCCTCCCGGCCGTTTAGGGCCAGCGTCACGTGGTGCCCCATCTTCTCCAGCAAACTCCTCGCCAGCTTTTGATTCACGGAATTGTCCTCCGCCAAGAGCAACCGCAGTCCACTCGTCTTCTCTTTCGCCGGGTCAAAGATGGGAATCCCTGCGCGCTGATCGGGCGGCTTCAGGGCGTGGAGGATGGCTTCCCGCAATGCCGCGCGGCGGAGCGGCTTGGCCAGGGGGCGCTCGATTTGCAGAGCGTTGAGGGTCGCCTGATCGACGGAACCCGGCGCCGAAGACAGGATCACAAGCGCGACGGGCTCTTTTCCGGCTAACTGGCGGATCTTCGCGGCAACCTCACAGCCGCTCATGCCGGGCATGTGCTGATCGAGCAGAACAAGGGGGAAGGGCGCGCCATCCTCAAGGCTTTTGCGGAAAAGCTCCAGGGCTGCCGTTCCATTCTCGGCACATATGGGCTGCAATCCCCACATGGGAAGCAGACGCATCAACAGATGCCGGTTGATCTCATTGTCATCTACGGCCAATACTTTGATGTTCAAAAGCTCCGGATGCAGGGTGGCGGGGCCGCGGGTGTCGGCAGCCAGACCGATCGCGAATGGCACGGTAAACGTAAAGGTGCTTCCGCGGCCCGGTGTGCTGTCCAGTTTGATTTCACCCTTCATCAACTGAATCAGCCGCGCGGAGATCGAAAGCCCGAGTCCGGTGCCTCCAAACTCGCGCGTTGTCGAGGAATCGGCTTGTGAAAACGCATCGAAAATCTGCTGCTGCATTTCCTTGGGGATGCCAATTCCGGTATCGGAGACGCTGAAACGGATGCGAACGGTATTCTCCGCGGAAGAGAGAAGTTCCGCCCGGACGCTCACCTCGCCTTCCTTGGTAAACTTGACGGCGTTGCCCGCAAGATTGATAAGAATCTGGCGCAGCCGCGAGGGATCGCCGATGAGCGCTTCGGGGACGTCCCCTAGCAGCGCCCAGGTCACTTCCAATCCCTTTTGCTGGGCGCGCAAGGCGATCGGCTGCAGCGCGCTTTCGATGCAATCCAGTAGCGAGAAGGGGACGCTCTCAAGCTCCAGCCGCCCCGTTTCGATTTTTGAAAAATCCAGAATGTCATTGATGATTCCGAGCAGCGATTCCGCCGAGGACTTCACCATGTCCAGGTATTCCCGCTGATCGAGACTGAGATCGGTATCCAGGGCGAGCTCCGTCATGCCCAGAATGCCGTTCATGGGGGTGCGGATTTCATGGCTCATGTTGGCCAGGAATTCGCTTTTGGCGCGGCTCGCCGCTTCCGCGGCCTCTTTCGCTTCCCGCAGCCGTTCTTGCGTTTCGCGCCGCTCCGTCACATCCTCGAGCACACCAATGAATCCCGTCAGCCGCCTGTCCTCCGTCCGCAGCGCCCGGAAATGCGAATCCACCCACAACATTCGCCCCTCGGGGGTGACGCACCGGAAACTATGCAAAGCCACCCCGTCAGATTGCGCGGCGCTCTCCAACAATTTCATCAGCCCTTCTCGGTCATCCGGGTGGACGGCTTGCAGATAGCCGTAATCAGCCGCTTGTTCGTGCTTCCAGCCCGTTATCTCCTCCATGCGCTGGTTCCCGTAAACAACTCTTCCTCCCGCATTAAGCCGAAAGATTCCCACGGGAGCCAACGTACTTACAGTTCGAAACAATTCCTCGCTCTCCCGGAGTGCCTTTTCCGCCGCCACTCGCTGGCTGACGTCCAGGTACACCGCCAGCACGCACTGTTCTCCGTTTTCTATCAAAACGGGTACACAATTCACTTCCACATCCACGAGCGTCCCGTCCTTTTTCTTCCGTATCGTCGTTTCGTGAATAGGTTGCAGCGTCACTTGCTTTAGCCTTTTAACTATTTCTTCCCGGCCCAAGCTTAGTGGATAGATCAGCTCGTCCACTTTCCGCCCGATCGCTTCTTCGCTTTGATATCCGAACAATTTCTCAAACGCGGAGTTGATGAGATGGAATCGTCCGTCGGGCCCTCCGACCGCGGTGGCCAGAGGACTGCTGGACATGAGCGTGTTCAGAAACTCCGTCCGGTGCCGCAGCGCCTCCTCTGCCCGCCTCCGCTCTTCGATTTCTGTCTCCAATTCACGGGTTCGCGCCGCTACGCGAAGTTCCAAAGCATCCCGTGCTTCGCTCAAAGCCGCATCGCGGCGCTCGATTTCCTCCAGCATGTGATTGAAGTCGGCGCCCAATTGCCGGAGCTCCTGGCCGGATAGGGGCGGAGCTCGCAACGAATAAGACTTCTCGGCAGTAATCGAACGTGCGAGCACGGCCAGATCCTGGATTGGCCTCGTAATTCCACGCTGCAGCACGGCCGTCAGGCAATAGACGATTAGTCCACTTCCCACGGCGATCAGAAGCGTTATTTGCCCAAGGCGCCTCAGACGCTCGTGCAGATCCTTGATGTCATCCTCGAGGTAAAGCGATCCTATCCGCTGCCCATCCAGAAACACCGGAGAAGAATAGGCCAGGAGATCCCCGCGCCAGACCATCCCTGCGGGTGGCTGATCAGGCAGAACAATCTTCCCGACCAGATCGGACCGGATATAGGATGCAAAAAAGTTTCCGTCGGACCGGTAGAGAACTCCCAATCGGATGTGGCGCCGTGTGCCAAGCGCTTCCAGGAGCTTCGCCGCGTCGATCGGATCATCGAATGCCAGCGCCGCGGTGGAGTTTGTTCCGATGAGATCGGCCGCAGACTGAAGTTCCTCTTCCCTGTGCCCGCGTGCGACCCGCATGTCGTAGGCCAGGAAGCCCAGGCATCCCGCTAAGGCTCCAATGCCGTTCGCAACCATGGTCAGGAGCAGCAGGCGCCGGCGAAGAGAAAGTTCACGAATCTTGCGCATTGGCATACTAGCCTTTGGCGGACCCCGGCTTATTCACAATCCGCCGCGCCAATGCGAGCATCCGCGAATGGATCTTCAGGTGCGCCCGATTCGCCGCCTCCAGATTGACGTCAAACTGAACGAGCTGTCTTTGCATGGAAAGACTCAGGATGCCGCCAGCATCCAGAAATTCGGGTGTCTCGCCCACGGTGAGCACGCCCTGGCCACGCACGGCCTCGAACACACGTCTGTACCGTGAACGTTCCGACTGGCTCACGAACAAAATCTGGCACGATCGTAATTCCTGCTCCTTGCGCACCCAATGGATCTCGATCCGTCTCTGATGGATGGTCGCACCACGCGTCATTTCCGCCAGGGATGTCCCAAACGAAAAATCGCCAAAGACGCAAATCAGAAAAGGGGTCTGCCCAGGTGGCAATCCATCCGCCGGCCATTCAATAAATCTGGGAGAATTCGCCAAAAAATTTGCCTTCGCTCGATATTCGACGGCCCGTGGCCCCTGGGCCCGGAGCGGCAGCGAGACGCACAGGAGATACAGCGTTAGGCCGATGCCTAACAGCGCGTCAATCAGGCGGTTCCATCCGCTGGCTGAGCGGCGATACTGCCGATAATGGGCGAGCACACGATTCCCCCAAACGACAGGGGCACGCGGGGGTCCACCGGATCCGCTGATTATCGGTCTAGATGGTTGATAAGAATCGAGATGGGCATGAGGGCAGAAATGCAGGGACCAGGAGCTTTACCCGATGTGGGACGATTTTGGAAATCTGATTCATTTTGAAACTAGGTGTGAATTGAGTTGGAGGCGCGGGTGGGATTCGAACCCACGAATGGAGGTTTTGCAGACCTCTCCCTTGGGCCACTTGGGTACCGCGCCAAACCCGCAATTATAGCAAATCTTTCAGGGTTCTTCCGCGAGATGGAAGCCCGCCCGCACTGCCCTTTTTACTTCTTCTCCACCGGGGCAGGCGTTGCAATCTTCGCCTCGCGCAAAAATCGCGCCGATTCTTCCGGCGGCGTGGGGTTGATATAAAACCCGGTGCCCCATTCGAAGCCCGCCACTTTCGTCAGCTTCGGAATGATCTCAAAGTGCCAGTGATAGTGATCGTTGATCTCTTCACCGATCGGCGAAGTGTGAATCATGAAGTTGTACGCGGGCCGGTCCAGCACCTCGTCCAAGCGCATCAAAGTATCCTTCAGCATCCGTGCGAGGCTGGCGTACATCGAGCTTTGATTATTCTCATAGGAGGACCCGTGCGCCTTGGGCAGCAGCCACGTCTCAAAAGGGAAGCGGGACGCGTACGGCGCGAGCGTGATGAAGTGCTCGTTCTCCCCGATGACCCGCTCGCCGGTGTCTCGCTCCTGCCGGATGATATCGCAAAAAATACATCGTTCTTTTTCGTCGTAATAGTGCCAGCAGTTATCCACTTCCTCCCGCACGCGGCGCGGGACGATGGGTAGCGCGATCAATTGCGAGTGCGGATGCTCGACGGTCGCTCCGGCCGCTTCTCCATGATTCTTGAAAATCAAAATGTAGCGGAAGCGCTTGTCATTCTTCAGGTCCAGCATCCGGTCGCGGTATCCCCAGAGCACATCTTCCACGGCGCGCTCCGGCAGGGTCGCCAGCGTCGCCGGATGATCGGGCGATTCGATGATCACTTCATGCGCGCCGATGCCATTCATCTTGTCGAAGAGGCCTTCGCCTTCGCGGTCCAGCTCCCCTTCGATACCCAGCGCTGGAAATTTATTCGGCACGACGCGGATATTCCAGCCCGGGGTGTTCGCCCCGCCGCCGTTGCGCCCGTAAACCAAAATCTCCGGCGGCGTCTTGGCTTCGTTTCCCGCGCAGAAGGGGCAATTCTTCGCTTCTTTTGCGGTCACGCTTTCGCGCAGAAAATCGTTGGGCCGTTTCCCGCGTTCCGTCGAAATGATCACCCATCGGCCTGTGATCGGATCCTTGCGCAACTCCGGCAAAGCATTCCTCCCTTAATGTGCTCCTGGTTACCCGTATGGGGGAGCACTTCCCCAAACTTAAATTGTACCGCGTCTGGCGCCGCCAGGAAGATGTTCCAGTTTCCCCTGTTACATCCGGGGGCTAAAGGCATCCTTGTGCAGCCGGACCATCGGCGGCTGGCCCGGCCAGTTATCAATCGCCACAACGTCAAACCGGCAGGGGCATTCCCGCACCCGGCGTTCCGCCAGGAAGCGTTGTGCCGTGCGGACCACCAGGCGCTGCTTTTCCGTGGTGACGCTGAGCTCCGGCAAGGCGGACAATTTCTCCCTCACCGTTCGAGTTCGAACCTCCACGAAGGCCAGCGTCTCGCCATCGTAGCCGATCAAATCAATTTCACCCTTCATGCCGCGCGGCGTGTAATTCCGCGCCACGAACACGTACCCGCGCCGCCGCAGATACCAGTAGGCGTAGGTTTCTCCGCGTACCCCGGTGCGCCGGGCTTCCTCTTTCTTCGCGTCGTTGGAAAAACTTTCTTCTTCGCGCAAGCCTCCCCGCGCCGCCCAGTGCACCGCCAGGAACATCAGATTCGAAAAGATCGGCATGATCGCGCCGCCGGTGTCTTCCACGTCCTGCGCAGTATAAACAAAAATCCCGCGGCTGCCATTTTTCTTCCGTGGCCACCGCGGGATTCTTTTCAGGGTCCTCGTCGTACGCTTTGTCCACTCCGTTAGAGCTTCTTCTCCACTTCGCGGAAGCACTCTTCGAGGGTTTGCACGGCGAAGTCCGCCTGCTCTTGATCGATCAGAAGCGGCGGTGAGAGTCGGATGCAGTTTTCGCCCGCGCCGAGCACGAGCAGCCCCTTGTGAAACGCAAGTTCGACAATCGCGCTCCGCAAATCCGGGGCTTTTTCCTTGGTCCGCTGATCCCGCACGATTTCGATTCCGATCATCAAGCCGCGCCCGCGCACGTCGCCGACGATTTTGAAATTCTTCGTCCAATCGGCCGTGCGCGCGAATAGATACTCGCCCATGCGGCGCGCATTTTCCATGTACTCGCTCTCGATCAGGTCCATGGTGGCCAGTGCCGCGGCGATGCACACGGGATTCCCGCCGAACGTGGTGCCGTGCGAGCCGGGCTTCCAACGCATCACGCTTTCTTTCGCGATGATGGCGCCGAGCGGCATGCCGCTGGCGATGCCCTTCGCCGTACAGATAATGTCCGGCTCGATTCCGGCGTGTTCGTAGGCCCACCACTTCCCGGTGCGGCCCATCCCGGCCTGCACTTCATCGAGAATCAGCATGATTCCGTGCTGGCGGCAGATGCGCTGCAGTTCCTGCAGGAAGAACTTCGGCGCTGGCACGTACCCGCCTTCTCCCTGAATCGGCTCGATGATGATTCCCGCGACGTCCTCGGGATCAAACAGCCGCTTGAAAATCTGCCCCTCGAGCTGTTCGAGGATTTCCGCACCGCAAGTCTCGGCCGTGTGCCCGTGCGCGCAGCGGTAAGCATACGGATAGGGGATGTGCTCTACGCCGCTGAGCAGCGCGCCGAATCCCTTGCGCTGCGCGGCTTTCGAAGCGGTCAGCGAGAGCGCACCCATCGAGCGGCCATGAAAGCAGCCGTAAAATGCAATGAGCTTGTCGCGCTTGGTGGTGTATCTGGCGAGTTTGATCGCGCCTTCGATCGCCTCCGTGCCGGAATTGGCGAAAAATGTTTTTTTGGCTTCCGCTCCCGGCATCGTCTTGGCCAGGCGCTCCGCAAGCTGCGGCAGGCTCTCGTAATAAAAATCCGTGCCGGACATGTGAATCAGCTCGGCCGCCTGCTTTTGAATCGCAGCGACAACTTTCGGATGGCAATGCCCCGTCGAACAAACGGCGATGCCCGCGGCAAAATCGAGAAATGCGTTGCCGTCCACGTCCTCCACGATCGCGCCGCGCCCGCGCCTGGCCACGAGCGGATACTCGCGGGTATACGACGGCGACATGAATTTCGCGTCTTGCTCCAGCACGCGCTTGGCGTTGGGCCCGGGCAAAGCAGTCACGAGCCGGGGTGTTTTCACTTCCAAAGTCGTTGGCATCTCTTCCTCCAGTGAAGAAATTCAAAGGTTGGAGTTAATCAGGAACTGCGGGCGCGAGAGCAGGCGCGCAGACGGACGAACCCGGGAGCGGCCTGCGGAGAGAAAGAGAAATTCGTTAGTCTACGCCGTAGAGGTTTGGCCGCTGGGCGGCCGGCGGGAAGTACCCCGGAAGGTACGGAATGCGATTTTGAAGAAGTAGGCTCACTTGCGCTTCCAGCGGACGCTTCCATCCTTTGCATCCTCGAGGAGTATACCACGATCCGCGAGTTCCTTGCGGATGCGGTCGGCGGCGGCGAAATCGCGTTTTTTCTTGGCGGCGTTGCGCTCCGCGACCATTTGATCGATTTCCGCGTCGCCCGGGCCGCGCTCGTCCTTTCCGTAGCCGAGCGCACGAAGTTTCTCGCCATCGTTGTCTTCGAGGACGGCGAAGACTTTGTCGAAAGTGGCGAGGAATTTCTGCACCGCGGAAACATCGCCCTGGCAGAATTCGCTCTTATCCATGGCGATATTTGTTTCGCGGACCAGATCGAAAACTGCAGCCAGCGCCCGCGCGGTGTTGAGATCGTCGGAAAGTCCCGCGTCAAACTCCTCCGCCGCTTTGGCAATGCGCGCGGCCAGGCCCTGTTGCGTGGCCGCGGGAAATTTTCCCTGCTTCAGGCGGTCCGCGAAATTGCGCAACCGCTCCACCGAGCTCGTCGCCTGCTGCAGGCCGTCAAACGTGAAATTGAGCTGCTTGCGGTACGGAACACTGGCGAGCGCAAAGCGCAGCGCCGAAGGCTTGTAGCCTTTGGCGAAAAGGTCGCGCAGGGTAAAGAAATTGCCCAGCGATTTGGACATTTTCTCGCCTTCAACAAGCAAATGTTCCGCATGCAGCCAGTAGCACACGAAGGGTTTCCCGGTGGCCGCTTCGCTCTGCGCGATTTCGTTCTCGTGATGAGGAAACGCCAGGTCGATGCCGCCGGCATGAATATCGAGCGTCTCGCCCAAATATTTCATGGCCATCGCGGAACATTCGATATGCCAGCCCGGGCGCCCCGGCCCAATCGGCGTTTCCCAGAAATGTTCTCCGGGTTTCGGAGCTTTCCAGAGCGCAAAATCCCGCGCGCTCTCTTTTTCGTAGCGGTCATTGTCCACGCGCGCGCCGGCTTGAATTCCGCTCACATCAATCTTGGAAAGCTTCCCGTAGTCCTTGAATTTCGCGATCCGGTAATAGATCGAGCCTTCGCTCGGATAGGTATACGTGTTTTTCTGCAATTGCTGAATCAGCTTGACCATGTCATCGATGTGATCGGTGGCACGGATCCAGTGCTCGGGAGCTTCGATGCTCAGCGTTTTGCAGTCATCGAAGAAGGCTTGCGCGTATTTTTCCGTGTATTCGCGGATGCTCTTTCCCGCCGCTGCCGCGTTCGCGATGATGCGGTCGTCCACATCCGTAAGATTCATCACATGGTTCAGCTTAAATCCGCGCAGCTTTAGGAAGCGCCGCAGAATATCCTGAAACACGAACGTGCGGTAATTGCCGATGTGCGCGTAATCGTAAACCGTCGGCCCGCAAGTATACATTCGCACTTCGCCAGCCTTTTGCGGAACAAAGGCTTCGATCTTTCCGGTCAGCGTGTTGTGTAGCTGAATTTCGGCCATGTGCGCCAGATGAACTCTTTCCGTACTCGGATAAGCGCTTGATTGTAGCCGAGGCTTTCAAAGCGGAGCAATGTGGAAGCGCCAAGAAGATGAGCGAAATTTCGCGGTATGCGACCCGTTTGGTCCGAATTGACGATCGCCTCTCTCGCGGTTAGAGTCCTATTCCTCGCCCTGTGAAGGAGATTTGCATGAATCGCCTGTTCTCCACTACTGCCTTTTTCTTGCTCGCCGTTCACGCGGGACCCGTCCTCGCGCAGGAAACCCCCAAGACGGAGGCCTCCAAGCTGCTCACGGTTGAAGCTTCGCTGAATTTGCGTAATATCTCAGACCTGCAATTTTCTCCGGACGGCAACCGGCTCGCCTTTGTCGTCATGGAGCCGCCGAAGGGCGAGCATCGCCAGGGGCACATCTGGCTTTATGAAAGAGAATCGGGAGCGATCCGGCAGTTCACCTATTCCGCGAAGTCCGAATCCTATCCGCGCTGGTCGCCGGACGGGAAGCAGCTCGCGTTCCTCTCCGATCGCGACGGGCAACAGCAGATCTACGTGATGCGTGTGGACCGCGGAGAAGCCACTGCGCTCACCAAGGGCAAACGCGGCGTGCACAGCTTCGCGTGGTCTCCCGACGGCAAGGAGATTGCGTTTCTCGCGCCGGACGCAAAAACCGAAGCCGAAGAGAAAAAGGAAAAAGACAAAGACGACGCGCGCGTCGTGGACAAGGAAGACAAGCATGCACGCCTGTGGCTGCTGACAGTTGCGATTGGCGAAACCAAGTCCCTCACGCAGCCGAACTGGAAGATCGAGGATCTCGCGTGGCTGCCGGCCGGTGACCGGGTCATTGTGAGCGCCACGGACCATCCCGAATCCGACCAAAACACCAACCGGATCTTCAGCGTTCAAATTTCCGATGGAACAATGAGGCAGCTCGCCGCACCACGCGGCCCCTTTCGCGAACTGAGCGTCTCGGGCGATGGCAAAGCGATTAGCTTTGTGGGCTGCCGCGAAGACGGCCCCACGCCACACGACCTGATGCTTTTGAGCCCAGGCACGAGAGCGGCGCGCAACCTGACAGGCGCCAGCGTGGATCGCCTCGTTTTCGAGTATCAGTGGTCCAAGGACGGCGGATTGCTGGCCGTGGTGGGCGACGGATTCCACACCAAATTCGTAGCGTTCACACCGCAGGGAGCACTCCAAGAGCCCGCCGCGACGATACCGGCCAATCCCACAGCCTTTGCCGCTTCTGTTTCCGGCGAGATCGCTTTCGTGGGGCACTCCGCCACCACGCCGCCGGAACTGTGGCTCTGGGACGCGAAATCCGCGCCCCGGCAAATTTCTCATCTGAATGATTCTTGGAAACAGTTCACGCTGAGCACGCCGGAGTTTTACAAATACAAATCTTTCGACGGCCTGGAAATCGAAGCGGCGCTTCTGAAACCCATTGGCTACGACGGCAAATCCAAGCTGCCGCTGATCGCACTGATTCACGGGGGGCCAACGGGCGCCTGGCAGGATTCTATTGAGACGTGGGGGCAGCTCCTCGCCGCGCACGGCTACGCCATTTTTTATCCCAACATTCGGGGCTCCAGCGGCTATGGCCAGAAATTCATCGAGATGAATCGCGGCGACTGGGGCGGCGGCGATTACCGGGACGTGATGGCCGGCGTGCAGGACCTGATCAACCGCGGCATCGCCGATCCCAACAGGCTGGGCATCGGCGGCTGGTCGTACGGCGGCTATATGTCCGAGTGGGCCATCACGCAAACGGACATCTTCAAGGCTGCTGTTTCCGGCGCCGGTCTTGCGGACCTGATCTCCGAATATGGCACGGAACAGGGGCCCGCTTACGATGAGTGGTTCTATGGGGTGCCCTATGATCCGGAAAAGGTGGCAGGCTTCCTGAACAGTTCGCCTTTCGTGCATTTGCGTAATGCGAAGACGCCGACCTTGATCCTGCAAGGCGACGCCGACCTTACGGATCCCGTGGGGCAGAGCCGGGAACTCTATCGCGGCCTGAAGCGCTACGGGGTTGAGGCTGAACTGGTCCTGTATCCGCGCGAACCCCATGGGTTTCATGAAGAGAAGCACCTCGTTGATCGGCTGAACCGCATCCTCGCGTGGTACGACAAGCATTTGAAACAGCCGTGATCCGTGACGAGCCTCCGTGACCCTCGGTCCTCGGCACTTGTGGCGCTACCGAAATCGCCACTATCGCTAGCGTAAGGCTTTACACGGCTTGCGCATCGTGTTACTGTTTTCCCCCGTACCGCCATCCTTGCGCCAGGCGGCTGGGCCTCTGACTGAGAACCTGCCAAACGTGTTTGTGGGCGATCCCGGTGTGTTCGGGGTTGGCCTGATGCTCGAAAGACCCTCCCCTCGAGGAACGAAAAGTCGTCTCTCTTCGCGCGTAATTGCCCCGGCCCCTCTGGCAAGTGAAGTCATTGTCGTTGATCACGTAGTAGCTGTCGCGCGACTCGAGAGACAAAGGGGAAATCTTGCTTAAGCTGCGAAAAGTGGAAATCGTTGGCTTTAAGTCGTTTTGCGAACGCACCGTGGTCACCTTCAGCGGCTCCGGCACCACCTGCATCGTCGGGCCAAACGGTTGCGGCAAATCCAACGTCGTGGACGCTATCTCCTGGGTTCTCGGCGAACAGAGCCACAAGTCGCTCCGGGCGGAGCGCATGGCGGATTGCATCTTTAATGGCACCACCAAGCGGCCCCCGCTGGGCCTCGCCGAGGTCACCATCACCATGGAGGATCCGGAGCTGGCCGAGGCGGCTCGCTTCGTAATGGAAAGCGCTGCGTTGGACGCAGCCGCATTAAACACAGAGGTCACAGAGTCCACAGAGATTCTCTCGCTCGACCCCGCGCAAGCCCCCGAAACAGAAGAAGCTGCCGCTGATGGTTCAGCCCAATCCCCGGCTGAACCCGGTGGCAAGTTTAAACGGAAGAAAAAGTCCGCCGATAAGCCGGTTCTCGCGACGAAACCCGGCGAAGTTGTCGTGAGCCGGCGTTTGTATCGCTCCGGGCAGAGCGAATACCTGATCAACGGGCGCGTAGGGCGGCTGCGCGACATCCAGGAGATGTTCATGGGCGTCGGCCTGGGCCCAGATTCGTACGCCATTATCGAACAGGGCCGCATCGGCCTGATTCTTTCCACCAAGCCGATGGAGCGCCGCGCCATCATCGAAGAAGCCGCCGGGGTCACGAAATTCAAGACCAAGAAGCGCCTTGCGGAAGCCAAACTGGAATCCTCGAAGGTGAATCTGTCGCGCGTGAACGACATCGTGATCGAAGTGGAAAAGCAGCTCGGCTCGCTGAAGCGGCAGGCCGCCAAGGCGCGCCGGTACTCCGAAATTCGCGACCAGATGCGCGGGATCGTGCGCCAGATGCTGGCGGGGAAAGCGCGCGAGCTGGATGCCGAAGCCGACCGCATCGCGCGGCAGTTGGAGAAATTTAACGCCGCCGAACTGGAGCGCGCGACCGCCATTCAGCAGCAGGAAGGCGAGCAGGACCGGCTCAATCAGCGCATCTATGAACTCGACGCCGAGATTCGCCAGAACCAGAACGTGTTGAACCTGACGGCTCTGGAAGTGGACCGCAGCGAGAACCGCATCGCGTTTAACCGGCAGCGGGCCGAGGAACTCGGCGGGCGGCAGACGCAGCTCGACGCCGAATTGGCGCAAGCGACTATGCAGGCCGCGGAGTGGGAGTCCCGCTGCGCATCGCAGATTCGGGCGGTCACGCTGCTGCGGGAAGAATCGGGAATTCTCACCGCTCGCGTGGAAGAGCTCGCAAAACGCGCCGAATTCCGCGCGTCACAGATTGCCGAATCGGAAGCGCGCATCGAAGCGCTGCGGCGCGCCGCCGCGGAGGCGGGCGAGAGCCTCCTTCACCTGCATGGCGAGCAGAAGCAGGCGGAAGAAGCGCTGGTGCACCAGGCCGAAGCGCTGCGTAAACTGGAATTCACGGAACACAACCTGCTCGAACACTCGATCCAGGTGCGGGACGACGCCGAGCGCGCGGCACATGAT
>CAVWHL010000001.1:0-57869 GCA_963754855.1 uncultured Acidobacteriota bacterium | reverse complement strand
GCGCAAAAGCGCGTGAAGTTTCAGGGGCTGCCGTCGCGGATCTGCTGGCTAGGATACGGCGAGCGGGACAAGTTTGGTTTGGCGCTGAATGAGCTGGTGGCCAAGGGAGAAATAAAGGCGCCGGTGGTGATGGGGCGCGATCACCTGGATTGCGGGTCGGTGGCTTCGCCGTACCGCGAGACCGAAGCGATGCGGGATGGCTCGGACGCGATTGCGGACTGGCCGCTGCTGAATGCGCTGATCAACACGGCGAGCGGGGCGTCGTGGGTGTCCATCCATAACGGCGGAGGCGTGGGAATCGGCTATTCGCAGCACGCGGGACAGGTGACGGTGGCGGATGGAACAAAAGAGATGGCAAAGCGGATCGAGCGCGTGCTGACAAACGATCCAGGGATGGGCGTGGTGCGGCACGTGGACGCGGGGTATCCGGAGGCGATTGCGTTCGCGAAGAAGACAGGCGTAAAAGTGCCGATGTTGTAGGAAAAAAGAGTGGGCGGGGCAAGGATGGTACGGCGGGGCGGCGTGCTTGTCGCGGGCAGGGCGTGTAAATGACACCGCGCCAATCATAAACGACACCCCGGCGCCAATCGGGAGATTGGCGTTCCCGGGAGAGGCAAACAGTGCCTGCTTCCCGATTTTTCGGCATAATGAAGTGGCCGTGGCGGATCCCCTTCTCATAACGGGTGCGTCGCAACTCCTAACGATGCGTGGCAGCGGGCCGCGGCGGGGCAATTCCCTTTCCAATCTGGGGTTGATCAAAGACGGGGCGGTGCTGGTGCGCGATGGCGTGATTGAAGACATCGGCACGCGCGCCGAGATGGAATCGCTACCGGAGGCGCGTTCGGCGGAAAAGCTGGATGTGGGCGGACGCGTGGTGTTGCCGGGGTTCGTGGATTCGCACACGCACCTGATTCACGCGGCGAGCCGCGCGGAAGAATATGAACTGAAAATTCAAGGCGCGAGTTACGAAGAGATCGCGCGCAAAGGCGGCGGGATACTCAATTCGGTGAAGAAGCTGCGCGCGGCGACGCACGAAGCGTTGAAGAGCCGCGCACTCGCGGCGCTGAAACAATTTGCGGCGCACGGCACGACGACGGTCGAAGCGAAAAGCGGGTACGGACTGGACGTTGCAAGCGAGCTGAAGATCATGAAGTTGCACAAGGAGCTGGCCAGCGAGCAACCGCTAGAAATTGTTTCGACGTTTCTCGGCGCGCATGTAGTCCCGGCAGAGTTTCGAGGGAAAGCCGGCGAAGCGGAGAAGTACATCGCACTGCTGACGGGGACCATGATCCCGGAGATCGGAGAAGACAGACTGGCGGAGTATTGCGACGTTTTCTGCGACCGCGGGGCGTTCACCCGAGAGCAAGCGAAGCGCATCCTGCAAGCGGGACGGCAGTGGGGCATGCTGCCGAGGCTGCATGCCGAACAGCTCACGCGAAGTGGGGCGACGCAGCTTGCCGTGCAATTAAAGGCCGCGAGCTGCGATCATCTGGAGAAAGTGAACCGCGCGGATATCGCGGCGCTGGCAAAATCAGAAACGGCGGCGACGCTGCTGCCGGGCTGCGATTTTCACCTGGGGCTGAAGAAATATGCGCCCGCACGCGAGCTGATCGAGGCGGGGGCGATTGTGGCGCTGGCGACGGACTATAATCCGGGAACAAGCCCAACGCTAAGCATGCCGATGATTTTGTCGCTGGCCTGCACACAACTGCGCATGACGCCCGCGGAGGCGATTGCGGCCGCGACGATCAACGCGGCTTATGCCCTGCGGCGGGAAAAACGGATCGGCTCGCTGGAGGTTGGCAAACAAGCGGATTTGGCCGTATTCGAAGTGGCCGACTACCGGGAAATTCCTTATTATTTTGGTGTGAACCATTGCTGGATGACCGTGAAGCGTGGTCGCGTAATCCATGCCGCCGCAGAAGCCACAATCTAACTATTCCAAGAGGCCGGTAAGGCGGCTACGGCTGCCCAAAATCGAGCCGTCGAAATCGAAAGGGCTATTCGAGGAGTATTTTTACGCCTTTCTAGGGATTATTCTCGTTGGCGTATCGGTTTTATTAAGAGCGGGAGGAATGGGCGCGTATGACGCGATCATCGCGGGGCTCTGGGTGACTGGGTTCACGTGGTTCGCCTGGCAATTGAAGAGTTACCTGAAAGAGAGATCGAAACCCGCAGCAGAGAAAAAGCCCGAGCAAGCGGCGCCGACGCAGTTGAGCAAGGGGCGGGTGCAGCTGCCTCGGGGCATGAAACCGATGATCGGACCGCAATGGCCGCTGAAAAAGGAGCCAGGGCGCGTCAAGCCTGTGCAATGGCCGAAGCCGGTGCAGGCAGCCCAAGCGCCGACGCCACCGGGCAATGCGAATAAACCGGGGTTTGTCTACGAACGGCCGAAACTGCCGGACCGCAAGCCAAAACTGCCGAACAATTGGGCCGGACAAGAGGACAAGAAACCAAAACGATGAAACGACTGATTGAATGCGTGCCAAATTTTTCCGAAGGGCGCGACGCGGCAAAGTTGGATGCGATCGTTGCGGCAATGAGCAGCGTGCCGGGGGTTTACGTGCTGGACCGGGAAATGGACGCGGACCACAACCGCAGCGTCGTCACCCTGGCGGGCGAACCGGACGCGGTGGCCGAGGCGGCGCTGCTGGGCACGGGCAAGGCGATGGAATTGATAGACCTGACGAAACACGCTGGGGCACACCCGCGCGCGGGCGCGACGGACGTGGTGCCATTTATTCCGATCGAGGGAATAACGATCGAAGATTGCGTGGCGCTGGCGCGACGCGTGGGCCACGAAATCTGGAAGCGCTACCGGATCCCGGTGTTTTTTTATGAAGCGGCGGCGACGAGGCCGGAGCGCGTGAATCTGGAAAATGTGCGGCGAGGGCAGTTCGAAGGGTTGCGCGAGGAGATGAAGCGGAATCACGACCGGCAGCCGGACGTTGGTGAGCCGAAAGTTCATCCCACGGCCGGCGTGACGGTGGTTGGCGCACGCAAGTTTCTTATCGCCTACAACGTAAATCTGAATACACCCGATATCAGCATTGCGAACAAGATCGCGAAAGCGATCCGGTTTTCGTCGGGCGGATTGCGCTATGTGAAGTCCATGGGCGTGGAGCTGAAAGCGCGCAACCTGGCGCAAGTGTCCATCAACCTGACGGATTTTGAACAGACGCCCATGCACCGCGTGTATGAAATGGTGAAACGCGAGGCGGAACGATATGGCGTGACGCCGGTGGGCAGCGAAATTGTCGGCTTGGTTCCCAAGAAGGCGATCGAGCTGGCGGCGGACTTTTTCCTGCAGCTGGAAAACTTCTCTCCCGCGCAGGTGTTTGAAAATAAGCTGGCGGCCGCGCTGAGCGGCGCGCCGCTGGAAGTTGCGAAAGACGGAAAGCTCGCGGCGCTGGCGCGGCCGTTTCTGGACGCGGTGGCCACCCCGGCGGCAACGCCGGGAGGCGGAAGCGCCTCGGCGTTTGCGGGAGCGCTGGCGGCTGCGCTGGGACAGATGGTGGCGGGGCTCTCGCGGAAGAAGAAATCACAAGCGGCGTTTGTGGAACAGCTCTCGGCCGCTGTGGAGGAAATGCGGAAGACGGCGGATGATCTCACCGAAGCGATCGACCGCGACGCGGCATCGTATAACGCGGTGATAGCGGCTTTCAAATTGCCGCAAGGCGACGCGCAGGAAACCCGGGAGCGCAAAGAGGCAATCCAGAAGGCAACGAAAGGCGCGTCGGAGGCGCCGCTGGAGGCGGCAGAGCGTGCAGTTGCCCTTTTCGAACGGCTGGGACAACTGGAGGCTATTGTTGCCGCATCCATGCGCTCAGACTTGCAGGTAGGGCGGCTGATGGCCAGCGCCGGAGCGCGCGGAGCGCTAGCGAACGTGGAGATCAATCTCGACGACATCACCGATGCGGCGTACGTAACGTCGATGCGGGCGAAGATTGCCGCATTGCGGGAGCGATTGGGCGATGCGCGCCAGGCGATAAGCGGGTAGAATAGAAGTTCCCCTGGCCTTTCGAAAGGAGCAGTACATGAAACTGACCACGAATTCAGGTGTGATCCCGGCCGGGCCAGGATCAACGGTCCGCAGGATCGCGGCCGCAATCGTTCTGGTGGCGATGTCCCTCCTGGCGACGCCGAAACCCGCCCGCGCCGGCCGCCTCGGCACGGACGTGATCGCACTCTTCCCCAAGGATGTGGGTGAATTTGCCTATGCCGACCTGAAAAAAGCGCGGACGCTGAAATGGTTCCCGCAACTGCGGGACCAGATGATCCCGGATAAATTCAAGCAATTCGAAAAATTCCTGGCTTCAGCGGGAGTGGATCCGAATTCGCAGGTGGACGAACTCGCCTGGGGACTGGTTCCGGAAGGAATGACGTCGAAGACCGAAGGTAGCGGCTCGGCGGCCCTGCCCAGCGGAGAAGAGGTCGTCGGCGTGGCCTTGGGAAATTACACTCCCAATTCAACGGAAACCTACTTTAAACAGCAAAAACTGCCGACGTTTAAGGCACGCGGATACACCCTCTATGCATTCGGCACGGGTTCGGGACCAAATGATCTCTTTTTCTTCTTCCTGGATTCGAGCACAGCGGCCTTTGGCCACCGGGCGATTCTCGAGAAGATGATCGAGGTGCGCTTCGGCAGTGAAGAAGGGTTACTGAGCAATGACAAATTTTTCCCGCTGATCAACGAAGCGAACGGCAGCGGCGTGGTATGGGCGGTGTTGAACCCAGCATACACGCGGCTGGCGATGCGGCAGCTGGCTCCGGAGGTGGAACAGTTCCCGGAAGCGGCGAAGCTTATCTCACGCATGCAGAACATGATCATCAACGTGGACGCGAGCAACAGCGTGGACGGAAAATTCCAAGCGATTTGCGGATCGACCGACGATGCCAATACCCTGAGCCAATTGCTTCAGGCAGGCTTTCTCTACAAACGTTATCAGGCACAGAAGGACAATCCCGATCTGGCCCAACTGCTCGATCAGGCCCAGGTAACACCGGCGGGCGATCGCGTGACCTTGCGGATGACGCTGAGCGACGAGCAGATAACTTCGCTCATCCAGAAAAACACGTTTGCGCTCAAGATGTAGGGTTCTGAAAATCAATAACACACAGGAAGGGTCAGGCAGTGAAACTGTCTGGCCCTCGTTGTTTTTGGAGAAGCTTCAAATACTGGGAGCGACCTGGCCGATGTATTTGGTCAGCCGAGTCACGGCTTCCTGTCCCCGGGTCTCGTATTGCACGCGGTCCACACCGGCGAAAATGGCAGAGCCGGCTCCGCGGTCACCGATTTGCGCGGCAAGACCGGCGATCGTGTCCAGGCCCAGGGCCGGAGAAGTTTCGCCCTGATGGGAAAGGGCAACCTCGATGCGGTCAGGGAAACGCGTAACGGTAACTTCCAGGTACGGATGATCTTCCGTCAAGTGTTCGAAAGCTCCCCGGCAGGCAGTGACGATAGAAGATTGCAGTTGAGAGATCGCGTCGCTCTCAAGCCCTGCGGCATCGGCGAGATAGCGAGCCACACCACCGACCGCAGCAGCCAGGCGCGCATCGGCGTCCACTCGCATGCGGAGGCTGATTGGTTCAGTGGTCACGGCTATTGGCAAGGGAGACGTCGCACGCTTCCCGGCAATCCGGGCAATAATATAATCCGTCGGAGCAGAGGCGCACGCTCTGCTGACCCTTGCAGATCGTGCAGTATCTTTCACAGGTGCAGCGCTCTTCCGGCAAGTCACACTGCGCGCAGACGGTGGGAGCTTGCATATAGGCCTCTCTTCGAAACTTTACCTGAGCAAAGGAGGCGCGGCAAGGCGAAGGTCAAGCGAGTACGTCGAGTCGTTTACCTGCACTTGTTTCAGCAGGGCAGGTCCTTCGCTGCGGCTGGGCTTCTTTGACCCGTTTCGAAGCGCATGCTAGTATCAATTTCCGCCCGAGTCATTGGAATGGAATCCGCGACTACTCCCCACATGAGCGAGCTTCGCAAGACGCCACTGAACGCATTGCACCGCCGCCTGGGCGCCAAGATGGTGAATTTCGGCGGCTGGGATATGCCTGTTGAATACCCTTCGAGCGGCGGCTTGATCGCCGAACACAAGGCGGTGCGCGGGAGCGTGGGCGTTTTCGACGTCAGCCACATGGGAGACATTCGAATCCGCAGCGGGAAACAGCCCGGTGGGGCGCTGGCGGCAGTACAGCACATCAGCATGAACGACGCGTCGCAGTTGGCCATCGGCCAGGCGCACTATTCGGCAATGCTCTATCCGGAAGGCACATTCGTCGACGATGTGATCGTGCACCGGCTGGGCGAAGATGATTTCCTGCTGGTCATCAATGCGGGCACACGCGAAAAAGACATCGACTGGGTGCGCGAGAACACCAAAGGATTCGATTGCGTCGTCGAGGAGTTGAGCGACGCTTACACGCAGTTGGCGATTCAGGGGCCGCGGGCGGTTGAAGTCTTGCAAAAGCTCACCGATGCGAACCTCAGCGAGATCAAAAACTACTGGTTCACACATGGAACGGTTTGCGGGCTGAAGCGCACACTGATTGCGCGCACCGGATACACCGGAGAAGATGGCTTTGAGATTTATGTTCCGTCCGACGTCGCGACCAGCGAGAAGGTGTGGAATGAAGTGATGGAAGCAGGGCGCGAATTCGGAATCGTGCCATGCGGCCTGGGATGCCGGAACACGCTGCGGCTGGAATCGAAGATGGCGCTTTATGGCCACGAGATTAGCGACAAGATCAATGTGTGGGAAGCGGCGCTGGATCGCTATTGCAAGATGGAGAAAGGCGATTTCGTGGGGCGCGCGGCGCTCGAACGCGCCAAAGCGGCGGGATTAAAGCGCACCCTGGTTGGAATTGAAATGGTCGAGCGCGGGATTGCGCGCGACGAATTCCGGTGCTGCAACGAAGCGGGCGAAGATATCGGCGTGGTGACCAGCGGCTCGCCTTCGCCGACGCTGGGAAAGAATATTGCCCTGGCTTACGTACCGCCGGCTTTTTCAGCCGTGGGCACAATTCTATACGTGGAGATTCGGGGCCAGAAGTGCAAGGCGCAGGTGGTTCCAACTCCGTTTTACAAGCGGGCGAAGAAAGCAGCGGCGCCGCGCGTTTCTTGAGCGGGCCAAGACGATTCAAAGGGGTGGGCTGATGGCGTATCCGAAGCAGTTCCGCTACACAAAGGAACATGAGTGGATCGAGGCAAAAGGCGACCTCGCAACGATCGGGATCACCGACTACGCGCAGCACGAATTGGGCGACGTGGTCTTCGTCGAACTGCCGAAGCCCGGCGCGAAGATCGAGACCGGAAAGTCGTTTGGGACCGTCGAATCGGTGAAAGCCGTCAGCGAAATTTTCGCGCCGGCAGCGGGCGAAGTGCTCGAAGCAAACGGCGAGCTGCAAAACACCCCGGAGAAAATCAATACGGATCCGCACGGCGCGGCGTGGCTCATCAAAGTGCGCCTCACGAACGCCAGCGCGCTTGGCGGACTGATGGACGCCGCCGCTTACGAAGCCTACATTGCGGACAAACAGAAGGAAGCCTCGGCCTAATGCGCTACCTCCCGAAGAGCCCCGCCGAGCGACAGGAAATGCTCGCCGCCATCGGCGCAAAATCCATCGACGAATTGTTCTCCAGTATTCCAGAGCGATTCCGTCTGCGCGAAGCCCTGAAGATTCCCGGGCCATATTCGGAAGCCGAAGTCATCCAGTATTTCAAGGACCGTGCCGCGGAAAATGCGACCGGTTACACCAGCTTTCTCGGGGCGGGCGTCTACAACCATCTGAGCTCGGTCGTGACGGATGCAATCATCCAGCGCGGCGAATTCCTCACGTCCTACACTCCCTATCAAGCGGAAATCGCGCAGGGCACGCTGCAGGCAATCTTCGAATTCCAGACGCTGATGTGCCAGCTCACGGGACAAGAAGTCGCCAACGCCTCGATGTACGACGGCTCGACAGCGATGACCGAGGCCGTCTTAATGGCGGAGCGGCTGACGGGACGCCAGCGTGTACTCGTGGCGCGTTCCGCGCATCCCGAATACCGCGATGTGCTGAAGACCTACGCGAAGAATTCAGGCTTGCACGTGGAAGAGATTCCATTCACTGCAAACGGAACCGTGGATGCAAAGGCGTTACAGAACGCGCTGAAGAACGATGTCGCGGCGGTGGTCGTGCAATCGCCGAACTTTTTCGGCGTGATCGAATCTTATGCCGCGCTGGCCGATGCAGCGCACGCCGCGGGCGCGATCTTCGTGGTTGCGGTGACCGAGGGCGTTTCGCTGGGACTCGTACGGCCGCCGGCGGAAGCGGACATCGTGGCAATGGAAGCCCAGAGTTTCGGGATGCCGCCGAGTTACGGGGGGCCCTTTGCCGGCGTGATTGCCACGCGCGACAAATTTGTCCGCCAGATGCCTGGCCGGCTCTCTGGGCAAACGACGGACAGCGAAGGGCGGCGAGGATTCTGCCTGACATTGGCTACGCGCGAACAGCACATCCGCCGGGAGAAGGCCACTTCCAACATCTGTACCAACCAGGCGCTTTGCGCGCTGGCGGCTACCGTGCACCTGACGCTCCTCGGCAAGGAAGGCTTGCGCGAGATGGCCGGGCAGAATCTGGCGAAAGCCCATTTCGCGCTTTCGGAGTTGCTGAAGATTCCCGGAGTGCGGCGCACATTTGACGCGCCGTTTTTCAACGAATTCACGGTCGAACTGCCACGATCAGTGAAGATGGTGAACGCGCAGCTCTTGCGCGAAAAAATCATCGGGCCGTTCGCGCTCGGAACGCCGTATCCGGAACTCACGAAGCACGCGCTCGTCTGCGTGACGGAGACGACGACACGCGCGGAGATTGAACGTTTCGCGGGCGCATTGAAGCGGGCGCTCGAGCAACCCATCTAGGCCAACTCTCAAACGTTAGAGGCGTGGCACACTGCGCCACTGCAAGGTAAATCAGGAACATGGACAAAAAAATCAAAAAGGCCGGGCGCCACACAAGCCAGAGCGAAGGGCTGATCTTCGAGAAATCCTCGCCGGGAAAGCGCGCGTTCGAATTGCCGCCGCTCGACGTGCCCGCCGCCGATCCCGCCAAAGCCCTGGGGGCGAATCACCGCAGGGAAGGCGTCGAGGGCTTCCCCGAGGTGAGCGAAATCGAAGTCATTCGCCACTTCACGCGCCTTTCCACCTGGAATTACGCGATCGACCTCGGCATGTATCCCCTCGGCTCCTGCACGATGAAGTACAACCCGCGTGTGAATGAATTCGTGGCGCGACTCGATGGCATTGCCTCCGAGCACCCGTACCAGCCACAGGAACTTTCGCAGGGCTGCCTGAAGATTCTGCGGCTGCTGGAGAAATGTTTGTTGGAGATCACCGGCATGGACGCGATCACGCTGCAGCCGGCCGCGGGAGCGCAGGGAGAGCTCACCGGCCTGCTCTTGATCCGCGCCTATCTGGAAAAACAGGGAAATGCGCGCAAGAAAGTTTTAATTCCGGATTCCGCGCACGGAACAAATCCCGCGACAGCAGTGATCGCCGGCTACGAAGTCGAAAACATCAAGTCCGGGTCGCACGGGCAGATCGACGTCGAAAAACTACGCGAACATATGACCGAAGACGTCGCGGCGCTCATGGTCACGAATCCCTCGACCTTGGGAGTTTTCGAGCAACGCCTTCCGGAGATTGCGGAAATTCTCCATGCCAAGGGCGCGCTGCTTTATATGGACGGCGCGAACATGAACGCCTTGACGGGCGTGACGCGTCCGGGCGATCTCGGCGTCGACGTCATGCACCTAAATCTGCACAAGACCTTTTCCACGCCGCACGGCGGCGGCGGGCCCGGAGCTGGGCCGGTAGCAATGAAGAAAATTCTCGAGCCTTTCCGCCCGGTGCCCATCCTAGTGGAAAAAGAAGGTGGGCGGCTGGCACTGGAGCCCGTACGGCCCGATTCGATTGGCCGAGTTAAAGCGTTCAGCGGCAATTTCGGCGTGTTGGTGCGCGCGCTCGCTTACATTCTCGCGTACGGACCGGGGGTGCGGCAGGCGACGGAGGACGCGGTACTAAACGCGAATTACATTCGCAAGCACCTAGAGGGCGTTTACGAACTTCCTTATTCCCTGCCCTCCATGCATGAGGTCGTCTTCAGCGACGCGATGCAAAAGAAAAACGGCGTGAACACCATGGACATCGCCAAAAGGCTTATCGACTACGGCTTTCATCCGTACACGACGGCATTTCCGCTGATCGTGCCGGGCGCGATGATGATCGAGCCGACGGAATCCGAATCCAGGGAAGAGTGCGACCTGTTTATTGATGCGATGAAGGCGATCGCGGAGGAAGTGGCGACGAAACCGGAGATTGTAAAAAGCGCACCCCACACCACGCGCGTGCGGCGCCTCGACGAAGTTGGCGCGGCGCGCAAGCCGGTCCTGCGCTGGAAGCCCGACACGCCGCGCAGCGAAGCCGCTGACTAATTGGAAGCAGGCGATTCTATTCCGGGCACACACCGCTTTACGGCTCGGCATGCCCGTCCGATTTCTTGCTAGAATGTTTCCAGACATTTATCCTTTTCGATTGAAGACGGAATGACTCCTGCAATAGAAGCCTGGCTCCCGAAATCGGTCCTCCTGCTGCGCAAGTACGACCGTCATAAATTTATTTCCGACCTGATCGCAGGCGTAACGGTAGGCCTCGTCGCCTTGCCGCTGGCGATGGCTTTTGCGATCGCCTCCGGCGTGCCTCCGCAGGCTGGCCTCTATTGTGCGATTGTGACCGGCTTCCTGGTTTCCGCGCTGGGCGGATCCAAGACGCAAATCGGGGGGCCGACGGGCGCCTTCGTCGTGGTCATCGCGGGCATCATCGCCAAGCACGGAATCGACGGCCTGTTTGTCTGCACCATGATGGCGGGAGTCATTCTCGTCGTGCTGGGCGTCACCGGCATGGGCACGATGGTGAAGTATTTTCCCCGCCCGGTCGTTGTCGGCTTCACGAACGGCATCGCCATACTCATTGCCAGCACGCAGATTCGCGATTTCTTCGGCTTAAGGATGGACCATGTCCCGGGTGACTTTTTTCACCGGATGAAGGCGCTTGGCGAAGCGTGGAACACGTTCTCTGTTCCCGCGACGGCCGTATCGATCCTTTCGATTGCGGTGATGGTCTTCTGCCTGAAATATGCAAAGAAGATTCCGGGCGCGATTCTGGTGACCTTCGGCGCGACCGCGGCGGTGACGCTGCTGCGCTGGCCTGTTGAGACGATTGGCACGCGCTTCGGCGGCATCCCCAGCGGCCTGCCGACGCTCGCCATTCCGGCGCTTCATTACGACCTCGTCCGCGAATTGTTATCGCCCGCATTCACTGTCGCGATGCTGGGAGCGATCGAGTCGCTCATGTCCGCGGTCGTTTCCGACCGCATGAGCAATGACAAGCACAATCCAAATGTGGAATTGATCGGGCAGGGCGTGGCCAACATCTTTTCACCGCTGTTCGGCGGATTGCCAGCAACGGGCGCTATCGCGCGTACGGCCACGAATGTGCGCTCCGGCGCAAAGACCCCGATTGCGGGAATGATTCACGCGTTAACGCTGCTGGCCATTGTCCTGTTCGCGGCGCCCCTGGTAAAAAACGTCCCGCTCGCCGCGCTGGCCGCGATTCTCATGATTGTTGCCTATAACATGGGCGATTGGGAGGAAATTCCGGAAATCCTGAAGCTGAGCAAAGCGGACATTGCCGTGTGGCTGCTGACCATGACGCTGACAGTGGTGGCAGACCTGACCTTCGCGGTGGAAGTCGGCATGTTGCTAGCCGCGCTCACATTCATTCGCAAGGTCTCGAGAACGACGACAGTGAGTCCGGTGACCAAGGATTATGTGGAAGACAGCCGCGTGCACGTCCTTCAAGGAAAGGACATCCCTGACTACGCGATTGTTTACCGGATTCACGGGCCATTTTTGTTCGGAGCCACGGACAAGTTTAAAGAGATTCTGGATTCCGTCGAGAAGCTGCCGCCCATCGTCATTCTGCGCCTGCGGAACATGACCGCGATTGACGCCACCGGGCTCGGCGCCATCCGCGACCTGGCGGATACGCTCCAGGATTCCGGGCGCTCCTTGCTTCTCTGCGGCGCGCGCGAACAACCCGCGCAACTGATGAAACAGGCGGACTTCGAACGCCACGTCGGCCCGGAAAATATCTGCGGAAGCATCGCGGACGCGCTGCAGCGCGCCGAAGAAGTTTATCGCTCCCGGCACGCCGGCAAGAATGCTGAGGAATTGACCCCGAGCAAATAAGAGGCCCGTAAATTGCTCTTTTTCTGTTGCTAGGAATTCCAGTACCTCAGACCCTTCAAATTAGGATCTTTTCATATTCCTGTTGCCCCCGGCTCGATTCACCGAGACGCCACGAAGCTTTCTCCATCCTGTAATACTTCCTGCCTAGTCTCCTTGCAGCGATGGTGGATTTTCATTCCTCACCACGAAGATCATGCAAAGGAGACATTCTGTGAAACAACGCATCCTGGCTCTCGCATTGAGCGGCCTGCTGCTCGGCAGCACGCTGCCGGCGCGCGCTGGTAACGACGAACTCACTTCCGGCAAAATCAAGCACGTTCTGCTCATCAGCATCGATGGAATGCACGCACTGGACTTCCTGAATTGTTCGAAGGGAATCAGTGGAGTGAACAGCGGTAATCCCTACTGTCCCAATCTGGCGCAACTCGGTGAGAACGGCGTCAACTACCTCGACACCAGCACCTCGAAACCGTCCGATTCGTTTCCTGGATTGATGGCGCTGGTGACGGGCGGCTCACCGCGCACCGTGGGCGCGTTCTATGATGTCGCCTACGATCGTTCGCTGGCTCCCCCTGCGCAGACCACAGGGAACGGAGTGGCAGGCGGCGCTTGCACGCCGGGAGCGGCCTCGGCCGGCACAAGGACGGAGTACGAAGAAGGTATCGACATTGATCAGACGGCGCTAAATGGCGGAGCGCCGAATGGCGTGGACGGCGGAATCCTGTCCATCAATCCAAACTTCCTGATCCGGGACCCGAAAAACGGCTGCGCGCCCGTTTATCCGTGGAATTTTATTCGGACGAACACGATTTTCGGAGTGGTGCATGCTGCGGGCGGCTATACGGCATGGTCCGATAAGCATCCCGCCTACTCCGCGGTCTCCGGTCCCGGTAACGGCACGAACGTAGACGACTATTACTCGCCCGAGATTAACTCCACCGTCGTGAATCTGCCGGGCGTAACCACCCCCACCGGCTTGTCGTGCGCCACGATTCCCGACCCCTCGCAGACCGGCGCTTACACGGACAGCTTCCAGAACATTAAGTGTTACGACACGCTGAAGGTCAACGCCATTCTGCATGAGATCGACGGTAAAACTCACAACGGCAAATCTCCGGCTCCGGTGCCTGTGATCTTCGGAATGAATTTCCAGGCCGTCAGCGTCGGGGAGAAGCTGATCGAAAAGAACGTCGGGACGGGTGGATATCTGGATGCGACCGGCACTCCGACTAGTGAACTGCTGGGCGAAATCGAATTTGTGGACGCCTCCATCGGCGAAATGATGACGCAACTGCAGCGCCAGAGCCTTTTGGACTCCACGCTTATCATCATCACCGCGAAACATGGCCAGTCGCCTATCGATCCGAGCCGCTTCTTTCCCATCCCGGGGCACAGCGGCAACAACGGTCAGTCGCCGGCCACGATCCTCGCCTCGCTGCTCCCTGACTCCGAATCAGCCAACAATCCCACAGGGATCGGTCCGACGGAAGACGATGTTTCACTTCTGTGGCTTGCTGATTCGAACCAGACCGCCAACGCAGTCGCCACGCTGGAGGCCAACGCTTCTCAGGCCGGCATCGGCGAGATATTCACGGGCCAAGCGCTCAGCTTGATGTACAACACCCCGGGGCTGCCGCCGGACGGAGATCCTCGTACGCCGGATATCATCATCACGCCCAATATCGGTGTGACCTATACGGGCAGCAGCAAGAAGCTGGCCGAGCATGGCGGGTTCGCGCACGACGATACCAACGTCATGTTGCTGCTCTCAAATCCCAGGCTGAAGGCCGGAACGGTCACCAGCCCGGTTGAGACCTACCAGGTCGCTCCGACGATCCTGAAGGCCCTGGGCTTGGACCCCAGTCAACTCGACGCCGTGCGCAAGGAACGCACGCAAATCTTGCCGTTTCTCTTCAGCGATGGCGATGGCGACAACAGAAGATAGCTGCCTTCATCCAACAGCCAAAACCAGAAGGGGCGTTCCGGTCGCCGGAGCGCCCCTTCGCTTTCGAAGGACCGGACTGCCGCCACTGCGAATTTTCTTCAGGCTGCCTCTTCGACTCGCGGGACTATTTTGTGAAGCGAACACTGTCGAGGATCGAGGAGAAGGTCTTGTCGTAATTGTCGTAGGCGGACTGCGGGGCGACACAAACGAAATAAACCGCGCCTTCGGGGCGTAGGACGGTGATCAGCCAATCCGTTTCCTGCCCTCCGGCAGGAGAATCATTGCTCAGGTATGTCGAAAATCCGGGCCGGCCGTTCAACCGCAGGCGCTCGGACTGGCGTGAAATTTTCATGCTGGGGTTCGATTGCTGCAGGCCCCGAATCACCTGGCGCGTGGCGCTCTCCAGAGCGCTCCAATCGTTGGGATCGCCTTTGGCCTGCGCCACGCTAACGATCAATCCATACGCCAACGCGCCGTGGCCGCTGCCGTCGTCCACCACCCCGCCTTCGGGAGCAAAGGAAACGCCGCTTCCATCACTGTCGGGATACTTCTTCCAGTTGTCCGGGTATTTGAGGGTGTAGGAATTCGCTTGATACGTCGCGAAATTGCCGGAAGGCGCGGCGGGCTTGGCCACTGCGCCAGCTGCCCCCGGCGTGCCTTTCTTCAACACCGGCAAGGCCATCACTTCCCGCTTGATCGCTTCAAATTCAGCGGAATCTCTCTTGGCGTTGGGCGGCACGCCGCCGAGCTTATCAATTTCTTCATCCACTCTCTCGAGGCGGTGCTCGGGACTAGGATGATCGGAGAAAAATTCCGGCGGGTTCTTCCCTTTTGACTGCGCTTCCAGTTTCTCGAAAAATTGCGCCAGCGCACGCGGATCATAACCCGCGTCATAGAGAACCTGCGTGCCCATGATGTCCGCTTGCGACTCCGCCGACCGCGAATAGCGGAGCAGGATACCGCCGGCTGCGAAGGAGCCAAGTTGGGTCAGGAGCGCCCCACCCATCGAGCCGCCGAAAATCCCGCCGGCGATCCCGAGGAACCCCTGAGTCGCCTGGGCCTTCGTCGCCTGGTTGGTGCCATGGCGCAGCGCCACGTGGGAAAGCTCATGGGCCATCACGCCCGCGAGTTGCGCTTCGTCATCGGCCACTTCGATCGCCCCGCGATTGATAAAAACGTATCCGCCGGGCAGCGCAAAGGCGTTGATCGCCTTGTCGTTCACGCAGTGGAATTCGAAAGGGTACTGCACGCCCCCCGTCGGCAGCTTGGCCACCAGCCGCATTCCCAGCTGTGTGAGATACGCGTCGACCTTCGGCGCATTGCACAGCGGCAACTGCTTCTCGGCATCCAGCTCCGCCCGCTTGCCCAAGTTAATGTCCTGCTGCGGAGAGAACATGTTCCATCCAGGCTTCAGCGTCGTGCGCTGCGCGAAGACCGGCGGAACAAGAAGTAGTGCTCCAAGAATAAGGCTGAGGCCCCTTGCAAGATGCACTTTCCCTGGACCAGGCCTTCGAGCATCGCCCCTTTTCACAGATTGCGCCCTTGACCCAAGCATGCTCACGACTACCTCCGACAGCTCTTACGAGGTTGGATGGCACTCCACGTTTCAAGGTTACTTTAACACCGGCAGGCGAGGAAAAGAAAAAGCCCGGGTGGCTGGCCACCCGGGCGAATCAGAGAGAGAAGAAGATGGATCTAACGAGCTATGCGCGGCGAGGGCTCGGGAGAAAGTGCCACGCTCGGAGCATCCGCCGATTTTCCGCTCCGCGCGGGAACGGCGCGCGCGGCCTGGACCGGTTCCGGCTTGCGCGCCGGGATGGCCAGGTTTTCGCCTTCGCGCGTAAAGGTGAGGCAATCCTGCTCCTTGCTGCAATCGATGCACACGAGATCGCCCAGGTGAACTTGTTCCGTGGCCAGCAGGTTGGCCAGCGGATAGACTACGTTGCGTTCGATGGCGCGCTTGAGGTGTCGTGCACCGTAGCGCTGGTCGGTGCCTTCTTGCAAAAGGAAATTCCGGCCACCCTCGGTTACGCGGAACAAAAACTGGCCCTTGGCGGTTTCCAGAACGCGTTGCTGCACCTGGCCCAGTTCGATTTCCAAAACTTGTTCCAGTTGTTCACGCCGCAGCGGATGGAACACAACCACTTTGTCGAGGCGGTTCATGAATTCCGGCGAGAATTTCCGGCGCGCCGCTTCGATGGCTGTGCGCTCCACTTTTTCATCCAGGCCGTTGGCTGGCTTATCCGTCGGCTGAACGAATCCCATGCCGCCCTGCATGAGCTCCGTAATTTCCCCGCCACCCAGGTTCGACGTCAGGAAAATGACCGTCTGCGACAGGTCTACCCTGCGGTTGTCGCCGAGCGTCAGCGTGGCCTTGTCCAGCATCCCCAGCAATAATTGCCAGAGCGAATCGCTGGCCTTTTCGATTTCGTCAAAGAGCAGGAAGGAGAGCTTGAGCTTGTCCGTGTGGCTGGCAGCCAGGGCTTCCTGGGTGATCAACGGATGAGTCTCGCGATGGCCCAGATAGCCTGGAGGCGAGCCGATCAACTTGGCAATTTCGTGCGAATGCTGGAATTCCGCGCAATCCACCTTAATGACCGCACGAGCATCCCCGAAGAGAATCTCCGCGGCCGCTTCCACGATTCTTGTTTTCCCTGAGCCCGTCGGCCCAAGGAACAGCAAATTTCCTACCGGGCGACCGGGCGAGTTCAATCCGGCACAGAAGACCTGGAACATATCCACCAGGGACTGCACGCCTTCCTCCTGCCCGACAATCTTCGCGCGCAAAGAAGCATGAAAATCTCGCGTGTCGTTACTGCGGATGCTTGGATCCAGTTGCTGGCGGACGGCGGCTTTCATGGCATCAACCCTTCTTCGCGTCTAGCTCCCCCAAACGCGTGGCGCGTCTCAGCTTCGCGCAAGATTGAAATACTGCATGAGGAGTGCCAATCTTTCACTCCCGGCCCTGGGTCACAAAGCGGTGCGGTCTCAATAAGATACAAGATTTCAAATTCTGGAGGCCGTCTCACGCTCTGAGACAATGTTCCATCCCCGTCAAAAATGAGAGGCTGGAACAGTTAGTGTCATGCTGCAGACGACAAAAAGGGGCGCACTTGATGATGCGCCCCGCCAAGAACTTAAAGTGATGCTTTAAGAATTCAGCGATCCTGCTTCCGCCGCCCCTGCGGAGCAACTCCTGGGCTTGGGCCGGGCTGCGCAGCTCGAGACTTTCTCTCCTCCGCCACAGTTTCCGCCGGTTCATCGGCCGTTTTCCCGTCGTGGGCCTCGGCCGCAGCCGCCATGGCCTCTGCTTGTTTCGACGGCGATTGGACGAGCGCTCCTTCGCCCTCGCGGACAAACGTCAGCCGGTTGTGACTCTGATCCCAATCGATACATACCAGATCTCCCAAATTGACCTGATCGGTAGCCAGCAAGTTCGCCAACGGGTAGACCACGTGGCGTTCGATCGCGCGTTTCAGGTGCCGGGCGCCATAGCGCTGGTCGGTGCCTTCCAGCAGAAGGAAGTCGCGGCCCGCCGGAGTCACCCGGAACAGAAACTGCCCTTTTGCCGTATCTAGCACCCGCTGTTGCACTTGCCCCAGTTCTATATCGAGCACTTCTTGCAGTTGCTCGCGCTTCAGTGGGTGGAAAACCACCATCTTATCGAGGCGGTTCATGAACTCCGGTGAGAATTTCCGCCTCGCGGCCTCCATCGCTGTCCGTTCCACCTTCTCATCTAACCCTGCGTCCGGCTTGTCATTGGGCTGAATGAACCCCATGCCACCCTGCATCAGTTCGGCAATCTCACCGCCGCCCAGGTTTGAGGTGAGGAAAATCACCGTTTGCGACAGGTCCACCTTGCGGTTGTCACCCAAGGTAAGAGTGGCCTTATCCAGCATGCCGAGCAGCAACTGCCACAAGGCGTCACTGGCCTTCTCAATCTCGTCGAATAGGAGGAATGAGAGCTTCATTTTTTCGGTATGGCTCGCCGTAAGCGTTTCCTGCGTGATCAGCGGGTGCGTCTCTCGATGACCGAGATAGCCCGGAGGTGAACCGATCAGCTTGGCGATCTCGTGGGAATGCTGGAACTCCGCGCAATCCACCTTGATCACCGCGCGCGCGTCGCCAAACAATATCTCCGCGGCCGCTTCCACTATTCGCGTCTTCCCCGATCCCGTCGGCCCCAGAAACAACAAATTGCCCACTGGGCGGCCGGGCGAGTTCAATCCGGCACGGAAGACCTGATATAGGTCCACTAGCGCCTGCACCCCTTCCGCCTGTCCGACAATTTTTGACCCCAGCGCTGTCTGAAAATCGAGCGTATCCGTGCTGCGCTTGCTCGGATCGAGTGGCAGGATGTAATCGCTCATGACCGCCTCCTAGCGAGCCCGCACATGCGGGTTCGCATTGCTGAATCGCCCGCGTCCACGGTCAAACTGGTCCAGCTTGACCTGAATGGTCGACTGCAGAAGCCGCAATTGAACCAGCAGTTCCCGGGCCACCGCGGGTGATTCAGAAATCCGGAGGATGGGCGGAAAAAGATCCGCCAAGTCGAGATTGAGATCTCGAAGAGTCGTAATAAGCTTTTGGACGGCCGGTGAGTGTGGGTCCGCCAGGTCCAGTTGATTATTCACTTGTTCCCTCAGAGCTCTCCAATTGAGCTCCACGAACGGGTGTTTCTTGGAAACTTCCCGAACCACCCGGTCGGTAATTCGCGCACGATCCCCGAGGCGAGCCAGGTGGAGTTGCCGTACTTTTCCGCCGTGGCGAACGTTGTGCACCAGGTAGAACGAATTCCCCTTGCGGCGGACAAAAGCCATGGCCTCACCTCAAACTCGCGTCACTTGATGTAGTGTACTGACATTCCACTACATTCGTCAAATTTAGATGCATAGGCCTTCCAAGAGTTGCTTCCAATCAGTAACATCTCAAACGTAGTGGAAATCGCGCATAATTTCTCATCACATTTTTCGCTGCGTTCCATCGAATCCTCGCATCCTCGTTTCATCGCTTCCCGTTCACTCCCTGCGCCATCATTGCGGCCGGTAGCTTGCCATTCCTTACCGCTCCGCCTTTCATCGGCATTCGCCTCTATTCCATTAAACCCGGCAGCGCGGATTTTCTCTTGCTCTCCTTGCGAGGGACACCTACGATGTGCCGCGGTTGTTCTGATCCTTGCTTGGAGCTTGATGCGCAATGTCTTGGGATCCCGTCTACCGCTTCGTGCAACGAATTCCCCGCGGAAAGGTTCTAACCTATGGGGCGCTCGCTAAGGCTTTGCGTCTCCCCGGCGGCGCCCGTAGCGCGGGACGCGCCATGGCGGCCACCCCTTCTGGGAAGGGCATTCCCTGGCACCGCGTCCTTGGCGAACGCGGAAAAATTCTCATCCGCGAGCCGTATGCCTCTCTGCAAAGAAAACTCCTTGAAAGCGAAGGCGTGAAAATCGTCGAATCCCGCGCCGACGTGAAACGCCACCTTTGGAAGCCTGCGCAGAAACGCGCCCTGAAACAGCCGGAACCGCGCAAACGTATTCGAAAGTGAAACAGCGGACGGCCCGTGCTCCTGCATTACGAGCCAACCGCCCTTCTGCGGTATCCTATACGTTCTTTTCATGCACGGCACCGGGCGGGTGGGGTCACATACGATGGCCAATTCCATTGTTCAGGTTGAAAACCTTGTGAAGCGCTACGGCGAAGTCGAAGCCGTGCGCGGCGTCAGCTTTACTGTCGAGGAAGGCGAGGTTTTCGGTATGCTGGGGCCAAACGGCGCCGGAAAAACCAGCACCGTGGAGGTGCTCGAGGGCCTTCGCGAACCGGACGGCGGCCGCGTCTCGGTTTGCGGACTCGATCCTCAGCGCAATCCGGAAGAGCTGAAGCATGAAATCGGAGCCGCGCTGCAATCGACTTCTCTGCCGGACAAGCTGCGCGTCATGGAGGCGTTGCGCCTGTTCGCCAGCTTCTACAAGCGGCGCCGCAATCCGGAAGAGCTTCTCGAGCGATTTGGTTTGGAAGAAAAGCGGAATGCTTTCTATAGCCAGCTTTCCGGCGGCCAGAAGCAACGCCTGGCGCTCGCCATGGCGCTGGTAAATGATCCCCGGTTGGTTTTTCTGGACGAGCCCACCTCGGGCCTGGATCCCCAGGTACGCCGGGAAATCTACGACATCATCGAAGAGCTGAAACGGGGAAAAAAGACGATCGTCATGACCACGCACTATATCGAGGAAGCCGAGCGCCTCTGCGATCGAGTGGCCATCATCGATCATGGAAAGGTGATCGCTCTTGGCTCGCCGCGCGAACTCAAAGCGCGCTCCGGCGGCACAACCCGCATCGAAGTCCGCCTTTCAAAACCCGAATCGAACGGCACGCTGAAAAATCTCGAAGGAGTAACCGATGCGCGCGAGGTCGACGGCGGTTATGTGCTCCATTCGAATCGTCCGCCCCAGACCATCGTTTCGCTCGTGAAACAGCTGGAAGCCCAGGGCAACGAGTTGGTCAGCCTGGAAATCGCCACGCCTTCCCTCGAGGACGTTTTCATCGAACTGACGGGCAGGAGGCTCCGCGATTGAGAAACTTTGCCACCTTGACGCGCATGCGCGTCCAGCTTGCTTTTCGCAACAAGATGTTCTTTTTCTTCGTGATTGTCTTCCCCTTTGCCATTTTCTTTCTCTATGCGGGGGTGTTTGCCAAGAGCGTGCCCCGAACCGTAGGTTTTTATCTCGGTCCAGTTCTCGCATTTAACGTCATGGGCAGCTTCTGGGGACTCAGCGCCACTCTCGTCATGTTCCGTGAGCAAGGAATCCTTCGGCGCTTCCATGTTGCCCCGGTGACCTCTAGCGATATGCTCGCATCGAGCATCGTCGCCAACTACGTCCTCACCTTGCCCACCGTGCTTCTCGAATTGTTGTTTGCCCGTGTGATCTTCCACGTTCCGAGCCTCGGCAACCCCATTTCTCTCTTCTTGCTGATTTCCGTAGGCATCATCGCCTTTGGCTCGCTCGGTTTGGTCGTGGCTAGCGTCACCAACACGATGCAGGAGACGCAGGTGCTGAACCAGCTTCTCTGGCTCCCTCTGATCTTTCTTTCTGGCGCAACTTTTCCTCTCGCCTATTTGCCGCGTCCCGTGCAGCGCTTTGGCTTGTTTCTCCCAGCCACCTATCTCGTCAATGGCCTTCAGCAAACCATCGTAAACTCCGCCACTCCCTGGAGCCGTTACGCAGAGATCCTATCCCTCGCGTGCTGGGCCGGCCTTACCTTCTTCTTGTCCGCTCAGCTCTTCCGTTGGGAGCCGGAAGCCAAAACTCCGCGCCGCGCCAAGCTTCTGGTCGCCGCTACCGCAATTCCATTTCTTGTTCTGGGCATCGTAGAAAATACGTCCGATCGTATCCTTCTGGAAGCCAGGTCAGCCTTCATTTCTTTCACCTCTTCAGTGTCCGTGCCAGGCTCTTCCACGGTCGACACACCTCGTAAACAAACACCCACCAGCAACCCATCAAATAACGACCAAAAATAATCGCAAAGACGCCAAATTGGTTCCGGCTCGTTTCTGCCTGCTTCGTCAGACGCATTGACGCTCCCGTGCGCGTGCCGTATTCTGCGATTTCGAGTGCTACACTTCCTGTGGAATCGCGAATAAGGGAGCAATCATGCCGATTCAGGCGACCGAGAAAATCTGGCACAACGGAAAGTGGATCAACTGGAACGACGCTAACCTGCACGTCCTTTCGCATGTCGTCAGCTATGGCTCCGCGGTGTTCGAAGGCATTCGCTGCTACGAAACGAAGCAGGGGCCCGCGCATTTTCCGCCTGCGCGAACACATGCGGCGCCTGATTAACTCCGCGAAGATTTACCGCATGGAGCTTCCATTTTCTCTCGACGAACTCAGCAACACTGCCTGCGAACTTGTTCGCCTCAATAAAATGAAATCCTGCTACGTCAAACCAATCGCGTTGCGCGGTTATGGCGAAGTGGGAGTAAATCCGCTGAATTCACCCATTGACGTTTACATGGCCTGCTGGCACTGGGGCGCCTATCTCGGCCCGGACGCGCTCGCCAAGGGCGTGGATGTCGGCGTCAGCTCATGGACGCGCATCGCCCCGAACACGCTGCCGGCGATGTCCAAGGCCGCCGCGAATTACATGAACTCGCAACTCATTCGAATGGAGGCGACATTTAACGGCTACGCCGAAGGAATCGCTCTCGATTCCGGAGGCCACGTCAGCGAAGGCTCCGGCATGAACATTTTTCTAGTCCAGGACGGCACGCTTTACACTCCCCCGCTGGCGACCAGCATTCTTCCCGGCATCACCCGCGATTCCGTCGTGAAACTCGCCGCGGATATGAACATTCCCTGCCAGGAATCGGTCATCCCGCGCGAAATGCTCTACATCGCCGATGAAGTGTTCTTCGTGGGCACGGCCGTGGAAGTCACGCCGATCCGCTCCGTCGATCACATTCAAGTTGGCAAAGGCGTTGCCGGCCCCATCACTCGCAAGTTGCAGGAAGAATTCTTCGCCATCACCAGCGGCGCGAAGCCCGATCGCCACAACTGGCTCACGCCGGTGAGCGCACCCGTCGGGGCCGCTTCTCGCTAGTTTCGCTGCATTTGAATTTTCCTTGAAAGGGCTTCTTGCCCCGCCTGCTCTATGCCGGTCGTGCACGGCTGGCAGAAGGTATTCTGCATCCTCGCAACTTTCGAGGACTCCCTCGATTCGAATGAGTCTCGAGTTTCATCCTTTGCTGGAATGCCTGGAAATTTCGCACTTTTGACTGCGCAGGCAGGATTCAGTAGAATCCGCGCAGTTCAACCACCGGCGCAATCGTCGTCCCGACCGGAAGGGCGCTCAATGTACAACATCTCGCAAAAACTGATTGCGGAATTTCTGGGAACGTTTGCTCTTATTTTTTTCGGCGCAGGCTCGATCTGCGCGGATCAATATTTGCATGGCGCTGGTGGACTCGGCCTTCTGGGCATCGCTCTGGCCCATGGCCTCGCCATCGGGATCATGGTTTCTGCGCTGGGACATATTTCCGGCGGACATTTCAATCCCGCCGTGACCATCGGCTTTTGGGTCACTAAGCGGGTCAATACCCTCGACACTATCCTCTATTGGGCTGCGCAGCTGGCCGGCGCCATCGCTGCAGCATTTTTGCTCAAGGCCATCGTTCCTGAAGACACCTGGCGCGCCGTGGCCCTGGGCACGCCGGAGCTGGCGAGAGATTTCCCCCGCTGGGCTGGCATGGCACTCGAAGCGGTGACAACCTTCTTCCTGGTCCTCACTGTTTTTGCAACCGCCGTGGATGAGAAAGGCGCCTTTCGCTCCATCGCCGGCTTCGGCATTGGTCTGATCATCTCGCTCGGAATCATCGTGGCCGGACCCTTCACCGGCGGAGCTCTAAACCCCGCGCGCGCTTTCGGACCCGCTCTCGCCGCCACGCACTGGGCCAATCACGGCATCTACTGGGTCGGGCCGCTGGCCGGAGGATTTGTCGCCGGCCTGCTTTACGATTCCCTCTACTTGAAAAAAGTCTGAAGGCGCCTGAACAGCGCCATCTCTTTTGCCATTCGACTTTTGGACTGTTCAGCATTCGACTTTCATCCTCTTCTGCGAACTAAGAACTGATCATTGCTTACTGACCACTTCCTCCGGACAGGTAACTAGAGCGCAACCTCAGCCTTCGCGTTGCTTGCCCGCCCTTTTTGCGGGTGCTAGTGTCGCGTATTAGCTGCATTCTTGCGGGGTTTACACGACATGGCCATCAGCATTGACGATCTTCTCCGCCGCGCGGTGGAAAACAAAGCTTCCGACTTGCACCTGAAAGTCGGCAACCACCCCTATCTCCGCGTGGACGGCCTGCTCACCCCGCTCACCGACGTGCCGCGCGTTACGCCCGAAGAGATGCTCTCCATGGCCTTCAGCATGATGACCAACCGCCAAAAACAAAAGTTCAAGGAAACGGCGGAGTTGGATATGGCTTACGGCGTCGCGGGCCTGGGCCGCTTCCGCGTCAACGTCTTCCAGCAGCGCGGAAACGTCGGCATGGTGCTGCGCGTCATCCCCACGAAAATTCGCACCACGGAAGAACTCAACCTCCCTGCTGTCATCAGCAAAGTTTGCGAGGAGCAGCGCGGGCCTGGTGCTGGTCACCGGCACCACCGGTTCCGGCAAGTCCACCACGCTTGCCGCCATGATTGACCGCATCAACGCCAATCGCGCCGACCACTTGATCACCATCGAGGACCCCATCGAGTTCCTGCATCGCGACAAGCGCAGCTTCATCAACCAGCGCGAAGTCGAAGTGGATACCGCGAACTTTTCCACGGCCCTGCGCGCCGCCCTGCGTCAGGACCCCGACGTGATTCTCGTCGGCGAAATGCGCGACCTGGAAACGATTTCCACGGCCCTGCTCGCCGCCGAAACCGGTCACCTCGTTCTTTCCACTCTGCATACACTCGACGCCACGGAAACGATTCAGCGTATTATCGCGGTCTTCCCGCCGCCCGAACAAAAACAGATTCGCTTGCAGCTCGCTGCGACGTTGAAAGCAGTCATCTCCCAGCGCCTCGTCCGCCGCGCCGATGACAAGGGCCGCGTCCCCGCCGTCGAAGTGATGATCGCCACCGCCTATATTCGCGACTGCATCATCAACGCGGACAAAACGCGTTTGATCCACGACGCCATCTCCGCCGGCACCAGCCAGTACGGCATGCAGACCTTCGATCAATCGCTCTTCGAGCTCTATTCGAAACAGCTCATCACCCTCGACGAAGCCCTCGCGCGCGCCTCCAACGCCGACGAATTCAAGCTGCGCATCCAGGGCATCCGCTCCGCCTCCGACTCCGCCCGCGAGGAAATGGAGCGCCAAATGGCCGACTTCGATCGCTTCGCCCGCAAGTAGTTTACAATTTTTGGTTCTCAGTTTTCGGTGATCAGTTTGCAGTGAGAACTGCCCGCGGGCCAGGTCCTCGTCTTTAACCAACATTCGCCTGGGCCTGTCTCTATTTCATCCTCGTCTTCTTTCTCACATCCGTAAAATGGAGTTCACGCCTGCCTTATTCGCGCTCATTTCTCCTTTTCTTTTCTCCGCGAACTCTGTGCCTCTGTGACCTCTGTGTTAATTCTTTTTCTTCTTTTCGGCTTTCAACGGTCGACTGTCAGCCTCCTCACCCGCCACTAGTCACTCGCCACTTCTTCCTCTATGCTTCCAACATGTTTGGGAAGCCACGACAACTGGATACGGAACCCGCGCTCTACGACGTGGCCATCAAAGCTCTCATGCGCCGCGCGCACTCCGTCCACGAAATGAAGAAAAAGCTCGAGCGTCGCAGCGATAATAAGCTCCTCGTTCAGCTCGTGATGGCTCGCCTGAAGGAAAACGGCTTGATCGACGATGCGCGTTATGCGAAACAATTCGCGCGGCAGCGCACTCAATCGCGCAAGCAGGGAAAGTTTCGGATTGCGCGCGACTTGCGCGGGCGAGGCATTCCCGATCGTCACATCGAAGCCGCTCTTGAAGAAGCCGCCAAGGAAACCGACGAGAACGCGATGGTGCGCCAGCGGATCGAACGGAAGCTTCGTTCGTATCGCGGCGAAATCGACGAGAAGAAGCTTGCTTCGACCTATCGGAGCCTGCTGCGCGCAGGATTTTCCGCCGACGTTGTCCGCCAGGAACTCAAGCGCCTCACGCGCGAAGAAGTTCCCGAAGTGGACGCCGAGCCCGAGTAACTCCTGCCCTGCCCGTCCTGCAGTTCTCTTGCTTACTTCCTATTCTACGTACATCTGCAGCGGCCCTGGCGCCACAACGGGCGGTCGAATAAACGTCCACGCGAGATTGATAGCGAAAATCGTTACCGCGGTCATTTCGATCAGCGCGGAGATGGGCAGCACACACCACGCCCATGCCGCATAGTTTTGATACGCGAGAATTTCACAACTGACGCGCAGCGTGCAGCCGAGCATTAACAGCGCCAGTCCCGCAAACATCAGCTTCGGGCTTGCCAGAATGCGCATCCCGCAAAATGACGGCAGAATCCTCTGGCCCACGCTGAAAACCATCGCTGCGATGAATCCGACGGTGAGAGCGTGCCGCGACGCTCCCCAAATCCCCGGGCTGAGGCTTCCGCTGAATTCCGCCCAGATTCCCAGCGCCGCCGCCACGATCAGCCACACATAGGCAATCCGCACAAAGTACGGAAAGCTCGCATGGATGCCCGCTACCTTTGGCTTCTTGACCGAGGGCTCGAAGAATCCGATCGCAGCTCCGGCGCTCACGCCGCCAACGAGCAGCAGAATCGTCGCCGCTGCGAAATAACCAAAGAGCGCCGCAATCACGCCCATCGTGTTCACCGCAATGGCCGCGCCGAGCAATCCGGAACGCAGCGGCCGCAGCCCGAGGAACACCGTCAGCCAGCGCGCGCTGAATCCCCAGACCATGGGAACGAGGAAGCCCCACGTCGAGACCACTAGAAATTTCTGGTCGAAGAGATGCGGAAACGCCAGCGTGGTTCCGGCGCGCGCGAGCGAAAAAGATTCCAGGACTTGCAGCACCAGAGAAAGCATCAACCCGGAGGTCGCCGCGATCACCGCGTAAATCCAAACCTCCCACGGCTTGGGAGGCCCGTCCGTCGCGGAATGCGCTGGGCCAATGGTCACGAAGAACAGTAGGAACGCGGCAAGCTCCAGAAGAGCCGCGGCTGGCAGCAATATCTGCCAGTGCCACGGCCAGACCGTCACCGACCAGCGCATCAGCACACCCGCCGTCCAGATCGCCCAGCAAGCCCAGCCGCGCCACAGCGAAAACGGCTTCATCTTGCGCAGCTTGGGAATGGAATAGAAGCCGATGCCGAGAATGAACGTGCCCACCCAGCCGAAAATTTGCGCGTGACCATGGGCCTGAATCCATCCCGGAGAAATGGCTTCCGCCGCCTGCAACTTACTGATCGAGATGAGATTCCAGACGCCTAGGAACGTTCCGGGCAGCAGCATGAACACCAGCCCGGTAACGATGTAGGTCATCAGCATCGCGGATAGCGCCTTTTCGCGGCTGATGGCGCGGTCCATCAGCGATTGCGTTTTCTCGTCGAGCCACTGGGGCTTTACCCGAGTATCGGCAGGAATGCTGGTCATCTCGCACCACCAATTGGTCGTATCACGATACATCAGCTTACGCCGTTTCAGCCTGCGAGTCTGTGACTTTGCTCCCTGTGGCCGGGAACGGCTGGCGGTAAGCCGAGGAAGGGGGACGAGCGGTTACGCGAGCGCCTTTTTTAGAAACTTGAGGGTGCGCTCCCACGCCAGCTTCGCGCTCGCCGCGTCATACACCTCGGGTCGCGCTTCGTTCATGAAGGCGTGGTGCGCCTCGTAGCGATACATCTCGAACGCCGATTTTGACTCCTTGAGCGTTGCCTCCAGGTCATTCACCTTCGCGGGCGTGCACCAATCGTCTTGGTTCGCGAAGTGGCAGATCAGGGGAATCTTGATTTTCTTCAAGTCGGAGGCGTCCAGCGGCGGAATGCCATAGAAGCACGCGCCGGCGTCCATCTCCAGCACGTTCACGGCGGCGAGAATCGTCAGCGCTCCGCCCATGCAGAAACCGCCCACGGCCACTTTCTTCGAGCTTTGCTTCAGGTACTGTACTGCGCCGCGAATGTCCTGCCCGGCGGCGTCGGGGAAGTCGAGGTTGCCCATCATGTGGTTTGCTTCGTCGGCGGCCTTTGCGACCTTGCCCCGGTAAAGGTCCGGCACGAGCGCCCGGTAGCCCGCCTCGGCGAGCCGGTCGGCGGTTTTCTTGATCTGATCGTTAAGCCCCCACCACTCCTGGATGCACACAAAACCCGGTGCGCCCGATCCCGCTTTGGGAGTCGCCAGATACCCGGGGCAGGTCTTTCCGTCCGGCCGCTTGAACTGAATCATTTCACCCATGAAATCCCTCCACTCGATTCGCCATGCAGGCCCTATCTTATGACAAATTTCCGTATTCCTCGCCTGATCTCCGGCCGGAACGGAAACCCCCAGGCCATGTCTTTGCCGTGCGCGGACCGCCGAACAAATGCTAACCTCTTCCCTTCCAACGCTTTCCCCCAATCCGCGCGCCTCAGTTTTAGTACTACACCGTAATAGTATTTGACAAACAACTGTTTCCATGCTATTTTTTCTCGTGAAATCACAATCCCGCCTCCCGTTTGCGCTTTCGACCGGCCATTCCCACGCTCTTCCTGATCTCCGCCTGCCCCAGCTCTGGCGGCGTCACACCCGTCCCTGTGACGAAAAAACCGTCACAGCAAGTCCTTTCAAATCATCATTTACAAACATGCTCCGTCACCGTGACGCTGTAAGTCCTTTAGAATCCGCTTTTACGAAAAATGCCGGGTGTCACCCGCTTCCCTTCCCTCTATTTCGCTCCAATTTGGCAAGCTCTTGCGCGAAAACGATTCGTCTTGCACACCTCGATCCTGTCGGTCGCGTCGCTTGCCGTCACGCAAATGGGCCTCACCCTTTTTTCTCGCTCTTGTCCCTCTTGAGCCAAAGAGTGATTCGTATCTCCTTTGCATTCAAATGGTTCCGTACTCTTTTTGAAAACTGCCGGGTGTCCTCGGCCCTCCTGTCCAAAATTCTCAAACCGGAACTTAGGCCTTCATCTTTTGGTTCACTCAGAATGGCCTGGGCGAGGCGTACTCTTCACTTCAGCCCGTCTTTCGCACCGGGAATGGTGCTATCTCCTCCCCTCTGCGATAATGGGAGCACTCCAATCGTGCTGGAACTGAGGGTCACGTGACAGGCAACGAGATTCGCGAGAAATTCTTGCAGTTTTTTGAGAGCAAAGGCCACCGCCGCGTGCGCAGTTCCTCGCTCGTACCCCATGGTGATCCCACCCTGCTCTTCACCAACGCCGGGATGAACCAGTTCAAGGATATTTTTCTCGGCCTCGAAAAGCGCGACTATATCCGCGCGACCACGGCGCAGAAATGTGTCCGCGCGGGAGGCAAGCACAACGACCTCGAAAACGTCGGCTTCACCAAGCGCCACCACACCTTCTTCGAGATGATGGGCAATTTTTCCTTTGGCGATTATTTCAAGAAGGAAGCCATCGCCTACGCTTGGGAACTCGTCACTTCGCCCGATTGGTTCGCCATAGATAAAGACAAGCTCTATGTCACCGTCTTCGGCGGCGCGGAGATTTCGGGTAACCATCTAGGTGTTGATGAAGAGGCCAAAGAATTTTGGCTCGCGCAAAATGTCCCCGCCGGGAGAATCTTCGCGATCCCCGGCCTGAAAGAAAATTTCTGGGCCATGGGCGAAACCGGCCCATGCGGGCCGTGCAGCGAAATTCATTACGATATGGGCACCGAGGCCTCTGATCTGGGGCACACCGACTGCAAATTTCCCTGCGATTGCGGCCGTTATGTCGAAATCTGGAATCTCGTTTTCATGCAGTTCAACCGCGACGTAAGCGGGAAGCTCACTCCTTTGCCGAAACCCTGCGTGGACACCGGCATGGGCCTCGAACGCGTTGCCTCGGTCCTTCAAGGCGTCGTTTCCAACTACGACACGGATTTATTTCTCCCACTGATGAAGCGTGCCTCTGAACTTTGCGGCGTCGATTTCGCCCGCGAAGAAAAACTTGAGGAAGGCAAGGGCGGCGCCGCTTCCCTGCGCGTCATCGCCGATCACGCCCGCGCTACCACGTTCTTGATTGCGGATGGCGTCCTCCCCTCCAACGAAGGCCGAGGCTACGTTCTTCGCAAAATCATGCGCCGCGCCATTCGCCACGGCCGCTTGCTCGGCGCAACTAAACCATTTCTTGCCGACATGGTGATTACCGTCCGCGAACTCATGGGCGGCGCTTATCCAGAACTCGTTGATCCTGCCGCGGCGCGAGTTCCTGACATCGTGCGGGCCGAAGAGACCCGGTTCGGACACACCATCGCCGTCGGAATGAAGAAGCTGGATGAAATGGTTGCCGATTTTCGAGGCGCGAGAGAAACACAGCGCCCATCCGCGGGTTTTCTACCCGGCGATCGCGCCTTCATGCTTTATGACACCTACGGCCTGCCGCGGGACTTTATCGAGGACGCAGTTCGAGACGCGGGCCTTGCCTTCGACGAGCCTGGCTTCGAACTCGCGATGAACGAACAGAAGAAACGCGCGCGGTCGTCGTGGAAGGGCGGAGCCAAGGAAACGGCGAATCCGGCATATGCCAAGCTGGCGGAGACGTTCAGGACGGAACACGACTTCTATTTTGGAACGAGCACGAAGGATTGCCGGATCGAGGCCATCATCACCAAAAGCGGATCGGTCGCTGAGCTGAAGGCGGGCGAGGCCGGCGAAGTGGTCCTCGACCGCACGGTAATCTATGCCGAATCGGGCGGGCAGGTAACCGATACCGGCGCGTTCTACGACAACTCCGAATCGCAAGACCTTGCCGAAGTGAAGAGCGCCTACTATCCCGTCGCGGGTCTGGTGGCGCACAAAGTTGTGGCAAAGGAGACTCTGCGCGTGGGCGACCGCGTGGCCGTCATCGCCGATGCGGAGCGCCGCGCGCGCGTCATGCGCAATCATACGGGCACGCATCTGGTTCATGCGGCGCTGCGGAACATTCTCGGCACGCACGTCAAGCAATCTGGCTCGCTGAATGCTCCCGAGCGCCTGCGTTTTGACTTTTCGCACTTCGCCCACGTGGACGCCGAAGAGTTGCGCGACATCGAGCAGCAGGTGAACGACGAAATCCGCCTTAACACCGCGATTGAGACCAGCGTCACCTCGCTTGAAGATGCGCTGGCCTCCGGCGCGCTGGCTTTTTTCGGCGACAAATATCCCGAACAAAACGTCCGCGTCGTCACCATTCCCGATCCCCGCGCCGCCCGCGGGTTCTACTCGAAGGAACTTTGTGGCGGGACGCATGTTCACCGCATTGGCGACATCGGCGTCCTGAAAATCGTCAGCGAGGAATCCGTGGCCGCGGGAGTGCGCCGCATCGAGGCCGTCACCGGCATCGGCGCCCTGGAGCACTACGAGCATCAGGCACAAATCCTTAAGCAAGTGGCCAGCCAGCTCAACGTCGGCGAGGACGCAGTTCTGGCCCAGGTCGAAAAACTCACCCAAACCGCTCGGCATCTGGAGAAGGAACTGGAGTCGCAGAAGCGCAAGGGAGCGCTCGGCCAGCTCGACGAGCTGGTAGCCCGGGTCCAGACGGTCAAAGGCGTGAAAGTGATCGCCGCCGAGGTCCAAAATGTTGACCGTGAAGGACTTAGACAGCTTGTGGACAGCTTGAGGCAAAAACTGGGCTCCGGGGTGGTCGCCCTGGGCATGCCGGAAGATGGAAAAGTGGCATTGATCGCCGGCGTAACCAAGGACCTGACCGCTAAAGTCCATGCTGGCAAACTGATACAGGCACTGGCCAGGCAGGTAGGGGGTTCCGGGGGTGGCAGGCCCGATTTGGCCGAGGCTGGCGGAAAAGACACAGCTGCCCTAAAAAGTGCCTTGCAGAGTATCCCCTCTCTCCTCGAACCCTTGCTATAATCCCGCATAGTGCTAGAAGCGTGTCCGGCGGGAGACAGTTACATCTCTGTCGACGCGGCTTTGCAAGACGAGTCGCCCCGATCGGATCGGGGCGCCCCGAACACGAAACTCTGATCGTTCAACAGCCTTCCCCAAGGCACGATGGTGAAACGCACGGCAATCACGGCATGGCTGGTTCTCGGGACGTTGGCCCTTTCGGCGGCATTTTTCGCGGAAAGCGCCAGCGGCCAGATCACCAAGGTTGTTGATCCGACGGGACGGCAGCTTTTCATTAATTCTGACCCGCCATTAACGGCCAAGCTCACCGGCACAAAGCCGCGCGCTAACATCTACCTCCCTGCTGAATCTTCTTTTACGGGACGCAACCGTCCGGCAATGAATATCGACCGCGACGGCTCGGAAAAACTCGTTCGAGAAGCGGCGGAACGGCATCACGTGGACCCAGCATTGGTTCGCGCGGTAATCGAGACGGAATCGAACTGGAATCCCAAGGCGTATTCGCACAAGGGCGCCGGGGGATTGATGCAGTTGATTCCGACGACGGCACAACGATTTGGAGCGTACGACGTGTTTAACCCGCAACAGAATATCGACGCCGGGGTTAGATATCTGAGGACGTTGTTGGAACGCTACAACGGCAACCTCGATCTGGCTTTGGCGGCTTATAATGCGGGTGAGGGAGCTGTTGACCGGGCACACGGCGTCCCCGCGTTTCGAGAAACGCGGAACTACGTGCAGAAAGTACAGAATGCCTATTTCCGGCCAGGTTCGGGCCGTCTTGCGGATGCGTTCGTCAATCCACGCGCCATCCACAAAGACGTCACACCCGCCGGCCGCATCGTATTTACCAACGATTGAAAAGCGTGTTGAGTTTTCAGTGCTCGGTGACCAGTGATCAGCTTCCTGAGGGCCTGGGACGCGGGTCGCGGGAGGCGATGGGCAGTTGCTGATGCGTTTTGGTTCTGAATTTTTGGTTTTGAACGGCTGGCTTTTAGCTTTAAGATTTTCGGGAGCCGCAAGGGCGGGTTTTCGAAGATTTGAGTATGCGGTTTGAAGGTTTGCCGTGTTACTGTGGGGCTTTGGGGGATGTAACTTGATGTTTCCGGCCCAAAAAAATTTGCACAGGAGCTTCGCCCGGCTTTCGCCAGTTTTCATGGCGCTGGCTTTTGTGCTGGCGGCCACTGCGTCTCCGGCGATAGCCGGCAACGCGCCTGCCGATGCGACGGCCGCGGTAAAACGCCAGTCGGCTTCGACGCAATTTGCGAGAGCCGAGGAGCAGCGCGCCGCGCTGAACAGCAAACCCGGCGAGAAGCGCACACTTGCCGATTACAAACAAGTGGTTTCGAGTTACCGGCGCGTCGCTCTGATCACGCCTCGAGCCGCGGAAGTGCCGGATTCCCTGTTGGCCCTGGCTGAAGTGTATACGGAAATGGGCGACCGGTTCGGGAGAAGCTATTATCAGTCCGCGGTGGATTCCTATCAATTTCTGGTGCGCGGGTATCCAGCGAACAAACATTGCCAGGATGCGGTGCTGCTGATCGCGAAGCTGCAGCGCGACGAGCTGGGAGACGCGTCGCTGGCGAAGAAAACCTACGAAGATTTTTTGAAGCGCTATCCACGTTCGAAGCGAAAGCGGGAAGCGCAGGAAGCGCTGGCGGAATTGGCGCTGCTGCAGAACAGCGATGAATCCCCCGCGGCGAATACTTTGGCGGTAAATGCCGCGCCAGCCGCCGCGGCCACGGAAGACCCGCGGGAAAAGGCGCCCGTTCATTCCGGAGGCAAGTCCGTAAGCCGAACAGAATCTTCCCAAATTCCGGGGGTTCGGCGAATCCGCGCATCGGCGAACGGCGAGGCCACGCGCGTGACGATCGATCTTGAAGACAGCGTGCAATACACTTCGGGACGCATCGCCCATCCCGACCGCATCTTTTTTGATTTGCATGCGGCGCGGCTGACGCCGGAGGTCGCGCGCGGGAATATTCACGTTGAGGGCGAGCTATTAACGGCGGTACGCGTCGCGCAGAATCACTCGGGCGTGGTGCGCGTGGTGCTTGACGTGAACGGAGTGAAGGATTACACGGCTTCACTGCTGAACAAACCGTCGCAACTCCTCATTGAACTATACGGAAATTCCGCTACTAGGGAAGTTCAGAATGCCGCGTCAAATAGTCCGGCCATGGATCCCTCGGCCGTCCCGCCGGCAGCAATATCGAGGAGCGCCATCAGCGGATCGGTGATGGAAAAGAGTTCGCCCGCGAGCGTGCGAAATTCGTTGCCGGCCACGAAGTACTCCAAGTCCAAGCCGGTAAAAGCGACGGCCGCGAACACGAGGCCCGACTTAATCCAGCCAGCTACCGCGCCGCAGCCGACGCGCGATGGGCAATCGACTTTGACGCGCGCGCTAGGCCTGAAGATTGGCAGGATCGTGATCGACCCGGGCCACGGCGGACACGATACCGGAACGATCGGCCCGACGGGATTAATGGAAAAAGATCTTTGCCTGGACGTGGCGCTGCGGCTCGGCAAGATTATCGAGCAGCGTCTGCCGGGCGCGGATGTGATTTACACGCGTTCGGATGACACGTTCATCCCGCTCGAGGAACGCACCAGCGTGGCGAATCAGGCCAAGGCCGATCTGTTTATTTCCATCCACGCCAATTCGAGCCGGGACCACGCGGCGCGCGGAATCGAGACGTATTACCTGAACTTGAAAGGCTCGGCGGAAGCGATGGAAGTCGCGGCTCGCGAAAATGCGACGGCGCAGGAAGGCGTGCACGACTTGCAGGACCTGGTCAAGAAAATCGCGCGCACCGAAAAGATTGATGAGTCGAAAGAATTCGCGGAAGACATCCAGGATTCGCTGGCCAAGCGAGTTCAAAAATCCAGCAAGTCGGTGAGAAATCGCGGCGTGCGCAAGGCGCCTTTCGTCGTGCTGATCGGCGCGGACATGCCATCCATTCTGACGGAGATTTCCTTCCTGAGCAATCCGGCCGACGAGCAACTCCTGAAGAAGCCCGAGCAGCGGCAGAAGGTTGCCGAAGGATTGTACCAGGGCGTCTCCAGCTACCTGCAAAGCATGAACAGTGTGACCGTCAACCTGCCGGCGAAGTCCGAGGCGAAGCGTCCCGCTGCAACGGCGGCAGTTGAACAATCCAGGAACCAACGGTAGTCTATCGGCATCTAAATAGGTAAGCATGAAACGCTATATCTGTGCCTTCGCGCTGCTCTTCCTGGCTGTGGTGACACCTGTTCACGCGCAGTCTTCCTCCATTTTGTCCGATCACTTTGGCTCCTGGCGCGCCGCCGGACCCGCTAGATCCGTGAAGCCCAGCGACTTGGGGCCAAAATGGGAGCCGTGGGCGGAAGGCGAGCAGATTCTTGCTGAAAGCGGCGTCACGAAGATTGAGGAACGCGCGTACACGAATGGCACGGACCAGCTCGGCCTGCGCGTCTATCAATTCAAGGACCCGAGCAGCGCCTACGAGTTTTACACGTTCGCTGTCCTACCGGGGATGAAGCCCCTCGGATTGGGCCAGCACTCCGCGATTCAGCAGGAGGATGCGCGGCTGCTGATCGGGAATCTGATGGTTCAGGCGGGCCTTTCGCCGCAACTGGAACCGGGCATCCTGCAGGACGTGATCGACGCCTTAAAGTCGCGGGCAGATCCGACGCCGCTGCCGCCGATCCGGAGCTACTTGCCGGGCGAGGGGCGGATCTTTGGCTCGGAGAAATATGCTTTCGGTCCGGATGCCTTTCGAAGCGCCGCGACGCACCTCGATAGAACCGAATTCGCGAGCCTGGGGAGCGAGGCCGGTTTTGCTTCTGGAGCAGAGGCCATGTTCGCGCGCTATCGCGCGGGGAAAGACGATGCGGTGCTGCTGTTGATCGAATACCCCACGCCACAACTTGCGGAACAGCACTTGCGTCATTTAGAACAAGCGCTTTCCCCCGCGGCGAAGAAGGCCGGAACGACGATCCAGCGCAAAGCGTCCCTTCTGTCGCTGGTGCTGAAGCCTTCTTCCGCGGCGTACGGCGAGGCGTTGCGCGGCGCGGTCAATTACGAGACGCAGGTGACGTGGAACGAGCCTACGCACACGATCACGGATCCGCCGTGGGCCACGATTCTGGGAAAAATCATGATCGCCACGATGCTTTTTATGGTGGTTGCCGTGGTTCTGGGAATCGCGTTTGGCGGCGTTCGCGTGGTCCTGAAAATCCTGTTCCCCGGAAAAGTTTTTGATCGGCCCGAGCAGATGGACGTTCTGCAACTTGGGCTTTCCAGCAAAAGAATCGATTCCCGCGACTTTTACTAACCTTCGGGCGGTATTCCCAAATAACCAAGAGCTTTCCGGCGCGTCCAATGGGGTGTCGAGCCCTTGCCGGCTTTGGATTCGGTGCATGAGTGTCGTAAGATTTGAAGTAACGCGGACAGGTGGCGTCTCGCGGCTGCAGGCTATCCAAGAATGAAGAAACAAGCCATACAGAAAAGAGCGGCTGAATTGCTGCTGGCAGCGGCGTTGATCGCCATTGCGGCTGGGGCTGGCTGCCAGAAAAGCGCGGCCGGCGACCCGCCGGGTCCTGAGGCGCAGGCGATGCCGGTACAGGTGCAGATCGCGACTTCGGTGGAGATTCCGGACACCACGGAGTATCTGTCCATCCTGAAATCGCGGCACTCCGCGACGATAAACCCGCAGGTGGAAGGGCAGATCACGCGAATTTTCGTGAAGTCCGGCGACCGGGTGAAGATGGGCGCGCCGCTGCTGCAGATTGACCCGTTGAAACAGGAAGCCACGGTGAGCAGCCAGGAAGCCACGCGCGCAGCGCAAGAGGCGAATCTGCGGTATGCAAAACTTTCGCTGGAGCGCGCGCAAAAGCTTTTTGACGCCGGGGTGATCAGCAAGCAGGAATTTGATAACGCTCAGACCGGCTACGACGCGGCCCTCGCGCAAATGAAAGCGCTCGATGAACAGGTGAAGCAGCAGAGAGTCGAGCTGCACTACTACAGCGTGACTTCACCCATGGAAGGGATCGTGGGCGACATTCCGGTGCGGGTGGGCGATCGAGTGACGGTCTCGACCTTGCTGACCACCATTGACGAACCCGGAGCCCTGGAAGCCTACATATACGTGCCCGGCGATCGCGCCCGGGACTTGAAAAGCGGCTTGCCGGTGCGCCTCCTCGACGCCGCCGGAAATCCAGCCGGCGAATCCCGGATTACGTTTGTATCTCCGCAAGTGGATAGCGAAACACAGACGGTGCTGGCAAAGGCCATTGTCGCAAATGCCCCGGGGAAGCTGCGCATCGCGCAGCAGGTGCGCGCGCAGGTGACCTGGGGCATCCACAAGGGTCCGGTCATTCCGGTGCTCGCCGTCGTGCGCATCAACGGACAGTTTTTCGCGTTCGTTGCCGTCAAGGAAGGCAACGGGACAGTGGCGCGTGAAAAATTATTGAAACTCGGCGATGCGATCGGCAATGATTTTGCCGTGCTCGATGGCCTGAAGCCGGGAGATCACGTCATTGTTTCCGGGACACAGTTCCTGCAGGACGGCGCGCGAGTAACCGAACAGATGCAGAAGGACGGCAAGAGCGCGGCAGCAAAGTAGGCGCCGCAGAGGACATGAGCGGCGTCATTCCAATTCAAACGAAGGCGGAAACCGGCCTTGTTCGTTGATTTTTTCATCCGGCGGCCGGTGTTCTCGACGGTCTGCGCGCTGTTTATCATTCTCGCCGGCGCCATCTCGATTCCGACGCTGCCGATCGCGGAATTTCCCGATCTAGCTCCCCCGCAGGTCGTCGTCAGCAGCGGATATATCGGCGCGAACGCGCAGACGCTGGAGTCGGCGGTCACTATCCCCCTGGAACAAGCCATCAACGGCGTCGAGGGCATGAAGTACATGACATCGACGAGCGGGAACGACGGCACGAGCCAGATCACGGTGGTGTTTGACGTCGCACGGAATGTGGACCTGGCCGCCGTGGACGTGCAAAACCGCGTGAATCAAGCGCTGGGCCGACTGCCGAACGAAGTGAAGAATACCGGCATCATCATCACGAAACAGATCGGCGGATTCGTATTTGGCGCGGGAGTTTATTCCGATACCGGACAGTACGACAGCCTGTTCCTCAGCAATTATCTCGATATTTACGTCAAGGACGCCTTAAAGCGCGTGAAAGGCGTGGGTGATGCGATTGTGTTCGGCGAGCGCAAGTACGCCATGCGCCTATGGCTCGATCCCGCGAAAATGGCCCAGCGCGGATTGACGGCCACGAATGTGCTGAACGCCTTGCAGGAACAAAACGTTCAAGTGGCCGCGGGGCAAATCGGCCAGCCGCCGTCGCCGGAAGGCCAAGCCTTCCAGATCAGCGTGCGCGCGATCGGGCGGCTGAGCGAGGCTTCCGAGTTCGACAACATTATATTGAAGACGGGCAGGGACGGAACGCTGGTTCGCGTGAAAGACGTCGGCCACGCGGAACTCGGAGCCGAGGATTACGGAACCATCCTCCGGTTCAACGGGCACGACGCGGTGGGCCTGGCCGTCACGCAATTGCCGGGAGCCAACGCGCTCGACGTGGACAAGGCCGCGAAAGAGGAACTGCTGCGGCTTTCGAAAAATTTTCCACCCGGCCTCAAGTACGCGGTGGCCTTCGACACGACAACGGTGATCGGCGAATCCATCCGGGACGTGTTGATTACCTTGCTGGAGGCCATCGTTCTGGTCGTGCTAGTGATCTATCTGTTCCTGCAGGACTGGCGCAGCACGTTTATCCCGGCCATCACCATCCCTGTTTCGCTAATCGGCACATTCGTCTTCGTGAAGGTGCTGGGGTTTTCCATCAATACGCTCACCCTGTTTGGCATCACGCTGGCGACGGGCCTGGTGGTGGACGACGCGATCGTGGTGATTGAAAATGTGGAGCGGCACATCGTCGAGGGCATCACGGAACCGCATAACGCCGCCTCCATGGCGATGAAAGAGGTGGCCGGAGCGGTCATCGCGACGTCGCTGGTTCTTGTTGCGGTCTTCGTGCCCGTGGCTCTCTTCCCTGGAACGACCGGCATCCTGTTCCGCCAGTTCGCGCTGACGATCGCCTTTTCCGTTTCGATTTCCGCTTTCAACGCGCTGACCCTTACGCCCGCTCTATCCGCGATCTTCCTGGGCCATCACCGGGAGCGAGCCAAGGGGAGCTTTTTCATGCTGTTCAACGGGGTCTTCAACGCCGGAGCAAGTCTCTACCGAAACACGGTGCGCCGGGCCTTGAACTGGCGCGTGGCATCGCTGGCCGTGTTTCTTGCCGTACTCGGCTGCACCTACCTGCTTTATCAGCGGGTGCCACGGGCTTTCATCCCTGAGGACGACCAGGGTTACCTGATGTTCATCGTGCAGTCGCCGCAAGGCGCTTCCCTGAGCTATACGCGCGATATTTGCGGGAAGGCGGAGGAAGTGATCTCGCGCGATCCGGAAATCGACGGCGTCTTTACGATTGTCGGGTTTGGCGCCGCGGGTTCTGCCCCGAACCAGGCCATGCTATACGCCAACCTGCGGCCCTTTGCGGAACGCAAGGGAGAAGCGCACTCGGCAGCCACGGTGATCGGGCGGTTGCGCGGCAGCCTCCTGGGAATACAAGGCGCGCTCGTGGTGCCGTTCAATCCGCCGGCGGTGCAGGGACTCGGGCAGTTCGGCGGCTTTCAATTTGAGCTGGAAGACCTGGGGCGCAATTCGCTGCAAACGCTCGCGGACACGGCAAATCAGCTGGTCGCAAAAGGGAATCAGAGCACTGAGGTAACGGGCCTCTTCACCAGCTTCACCGCGAACGATCCGCAGTATCTTGTGCGCATTGATCGAGAGAAGGCGAAAAGCTTGCAGGTTCCATTCAGCCAGATCACGGACGCGTTGCAGGTGTACATGGGCTCGGTGTACGTGAACGACTTTGACTTCAACAACCGCTCGTATCGCGTCTACGTGCAGGCGGACAGCAAGTTCCGCGCGCAGCCGAAGGACATCCGGCAATATTACCTGCGCTCAGACACAGGAAAGATGATTCCGCTCGATAACGTGGTTAGCGTCGAGCAAACGGCGAATCCGCAGTTGATCCGGCACTATAACTTGTTCCGGTCCGCGGAAATCGACGGGTCGGCGGCGCCGGGACGCAGCTCCGGGGAAGCCATCGCCGCGATGGAAGCCCTGGCGAAGAAGACGCTGCCCAACGGAATGGCGTACGAATGGAGCGGACTCTCGCTGGAAGAGATTTCGTCCGGCGGAAAAGCGCTGATTCTTTTTGCGCTGGGACTGGTGGTCGTTTATTTGACGCTCGCGGCGCAATACGAAAGCTACGTTCTTCCCTTCATCGTGCTGCTGGCCGTGCCCGTGGCCCTGCTCGGCGCCATTGGCGCGCAGGCGCTGCGCGGATTGCAGAACGACGTTTACTGCCAGATCGGACTGGTCATGCTGATCGGCCTGGCCAGCAAGAACGCCATCCTGATCGTGGAATTCGCCGAACAGCTCCGCGGGCAGGGAATGCCGGTCATTGAAGCTGCGGTGGAAGCGGCCCGCATCCGCCTGCGTCCGATTCTGATGACTTCCCTCGCCTTCATTCTGGGAGTTGTGCCCCTGGTCTTAGCGCGCGGCGCGGGCCGTGCCGGCCGCGTATCCGTGGGCACGACGGTCTTTGGAGGAATGATCGCCGCGACCACCCTGAACCTGTTATTCATTCCCGTGTTATATGTGATCGTGCGCAGCATCGCGCCCGGGCGTGAAGTGCATGCCAGTTCGGAGAGTCACTGAAGAGATTCGCCACTCCGGCTCCGAACTGGAACCTGGCGCTTTCTGTAAATTTGACTGTCTTGACCAGTGACATAGAGACGGCTTCCGTACTTGGTCCGACGATGCTCCCAACCGAAGCATTTCCAAATCATCCGGTGTTGCTGGCCGGCATGTGCATACTCGCATTCCCTACGGACACTGATGAGTTCGCTTCCTACCGGCACACCGCTTGCGACCGTGACGTGAAGCAAAGTGGGGCGATTCACCTTGTCCGAGCGGGAACGTTGTTTCCCAGGAAGGCATATTCGGCAAGTTTGCGGAGGCTGTTGACGCCGCGGACCTCGTTGTCAAACAGGGGAACCACCGCGCGCACGCTGCCGTCGAAGTCCCGCCAAATCTGCTGCATGTAGGAATCTTGCATGGCCACGCGGTTCTTGACGAATTCGGGCGAGTCTTCGTGTACCTGGTCTTTCTGAATCAGCATGTTCACGATCACCCCGCCAACCGGGATGCCGAAGTCGTGGAACCATTGGATGAACCGTTTGATCACGGCGATGGGCAGCGCCTCCGGCAAGGTGATGAAAAAGAAGGCGGTTTTCTCCTTGTCGGTCAGGAGCACGCGGGCGTGCGCGATGCGGTCCCGGAAGGCCAGCAAGTAGTCCATCAACGGGTCCTCTTGTTTCTTCTTGGTGAACGAAAGCAAGTCCCGCAGCGAACGCGCCTCCTCGCGGGATTTCAGCATCTTGTTCACCCACAAGGAATATACGGAGCTCATGCCGAGCAACCGCCGGGCATTAGCGGTTGGCGCAGTATCGAAAACATACGCGTCGTATTCATCCTTGAACATGAGGTCCACCATGTTCTCGAACATGGCGGACTCCTCAAACGCCGGATTCATCGTGGCGCTTTCGACGAAAGCGTCAGCCTGCGTGGAGATCTCGGCGAATTTCAGAAACCATTGGATTTTTTGCTTGATGTCCGCCTTCGAACGCTCGATGGTTTCCTTCGTGTCGATTTCGTAGGCCCACAAGTTTTTCACGCCGGTCACGGCGGTGGCTTTGCCGTAGACGTTCTGGTCCAGCAGCCCGGTCAAGCTGTGAACCGGATTCGTTGACGCTAGCATGGTTCGTTTCCCGAGGTCAGCCAAGTGCAAGGCAGTCGCTCCGGCCATGACGGTCTTGCCGACGCCTCCCTTCCCCCCAAAAAAGAGGTATTTCAATCCTGGCTTGGACCGCACGAACTCGCTCATGGACAGTTCAATTTCTGGCATGGTGTCCTCACCGCCGGCCGTTGCCGTACATCAGATCGGCCAGCTTCTTGATCATTTCGAGACCGGTGACGTCGCGCTCCAGCTCCGGCACGTAACCCGCGACCTGGTTGCCGAACCTTTTCTTGATTTCGTCCAGATACCGCCCCTGCATCTGGACGCGGTTTCGCAGGTACGGCGGGCAGTGTTCCCCGAGAAGATCTGGCGGGAGCACGCGGTTGACCACATAGCCCGAAATCGGCACGTCAAATTTCGCAAAAAGCTGCGCCGCCTTTTCGGTATCGAGGATGATCATCTCTTCCGGAACGACAACAAAGAAAAACGCGGTTTTCTTCTTGTCCGTCAGGATGCTCGAGGATTGGTTGATCCGGTTCTTGATGTATTCGAGTTCGGTCAGAATGTGATCTTCTTCGGTGACCTTCTGGCGTTTGATCCGCGCCACCATCTCTTCGTGCTCGCGCATCTCCTGCCGGAGCTTGGTGATGCGGTTGATCCATTCGTCGTAGACCTTGGCCATGGAAAGGTAGTACAGGGCATGGCCGAGCGGCACCAGGTCGTAGATGTAATAGTCGTAGCCGCCTTCGACGACGATGTCCACCACGGCATCGAAAATTGCCGATTCCTCCATGGCGGGCTCGGCGGAAGCCGCCTGGATGTAGTGCTCAATCTCCTCGGGGATCTCAGGAAACCCGTACATGTCCAGAATTTTCTTACGAATCTCCTGCTGGTAGGCCTTGATGTGTGAGTCGGCGTCGATCTCCTGAGCGAACAGATTCGGCATGATTTCGACGGCGCCTTTGCCGAAAATGTCGCGCTGAAAAATGTCGCTCAGCGATGCCTGGGGGTCCACGGAAAACACAAGCACTTTCTTCCCTTGCTGCGCAAGCCAGTAAGCCGTCGCCGCGGAAAACGTCGTCTTCCCCAGGCCTCCCTTGCCGCCGAACATGATGTAGCGACGATCCGGGTTTTGTAGAAACACATCCTTCAATGGCATGCTCGCCTCTTTCCTGGATCCGAGATTATGGCTGCTGATCCGCGCGCATCCTGCGTATCGGACTCAGAACATCGCATCGGAAACGTCCTTTTCTCGAAGCATGCGCCGCTTCCAGGTGGCGATGTTCGGCACCACGTAAGGCAGCAGGCGAAGTGAATAATACGGCGGCAGGATGGGCACGCCGATGAGGTCCCCCATGGTGATCAGGATGAACAGGTGTTCCATGCTCGCGCGCGTGCGGATGGCATAACGCGACATATCGTGCGCGCCCATGCCGTACATGATTTCCTTGAATTTCGTGAATAGGCTGCGCTTTTCCTCTTTTGGTTCCTTCGCTTCTTTTTCTTTGTCGCTCATGATGGTTTCTCCGCTGTTCAGTTCAAAGACGTCACATCCCGTGCAGGTCGTACTCCTCGGAATCCGGAAGATCTCGCACCCGCGAGACGCGCCGCTTCCAGCTGGCGATGCTCGGCACGACGTAAGGAAGCAAACGCAGGGAATAAATGGGCGGAAGGATCGGAAGCCCCAGCATGTCTCCCAAGATCACGGTGAGAAAAACGTTTTCGAGCGCTCCCCGCATCTCCGTTGCCTGGCGCTCAAACTCCCAGCCTGTCATCCCGTAGAAAAAATCCCGCAGCCGGGCACGGAAACTTTGTGATTCCACTCTAATGCTCCGGGAAAGCGTTGCAGTCTGGCCAAGCGATCCAGCCAGTGCTTCGAGCGCTCCCTTTTGTTGAACTTCCGAGCAAGTCAATCAACACCGCCCTTCGCCGCTGGCAACGGCGCGAAAAATGTGATAACCATGGCAGACCTTTGGCTATGGAAACCTTGGCGATCTCGCCGGAAGCGGGCCGCGCGCTCTTCTTTCTCGCCGTCATCGTGTTTGTCGGCTGGTTCGCAGGCGGCACGTTTCTGAACGTGCGTAAAGGCAACGCCGTGGCGCGCTGGATGCAAGAAGGCCTGCCATTGCTCGGCGAGAAAACGACGATGCGCTGGCTGGGCTCCTCCGGCCTCGAGTTGAAACTCGTGAACCCCATCAAGCCGCTCTCGGACTTGCAAATCTTCATTTTGCTGGAGCCTCGCGATGTCCCAATTCTCTGGGGCTATTTTCACTGGCGTGGCCGGCGCGACATCCTGATTCTGCGCGGCCAAATTTCTCCCGGCCCGGCATTTCAACTGGAAGCCGCAGATCCTCAGGCATGGTCCACCCGCGAGGCACAAGCCGAAGCGATCCGCAAACGCTGGTCGCCACTCCCTTGTCCGCCGGGCTCGCGCATTTCTGCTTATGCCGAAGGGAGAGTGGAAGTTGCCACGCAATTGCTGGCGCTTGCGGCGGGATGTCCATTGCCTCTCGTCCGCTTGGCTGTTCGCCGCAATGCACCGCAGCTTGAAGTGCAGTGGCATCTCCGCCGTTTTGCGAGTGTATCGGCACGCAGCCTCTTCCAAACTTTCCACCAGCTCAGCGAAGAGCTGTGACTGAAATCCAGGAGAGCCGAGCCCGCCACGGCAATTTCATTTCTCAAGCTGCCGCTGCAGGCCCCGGGCTCGCGAAGGGTATTCGTTAGTCTGATGCATGGGCAGGTGCTACCACCGGCCGCACATGCATCTTCCGCCAGGCTGTCCAGGCATCCTTTGCAATCAACAACGCCGCAACGAACAGGAGCACGGCCAGAATAATCATCGCTACCGCACCCATGACATTTATCCGCTGTGCGGCGATTCTCGGGTTCGAAAGGATGCTGGCGTACAGGTTGTACGCGGTTATGACAATGGCCGCCATCGTGGTCAGGTACATGAATATCATCGGGTACAACGCGTAAGAGGGATTGCGCCCGGTCGAATACAGCCACAGGGTAACGACCAGCAAACCCAGCGCGGCCATGAGCTGGTTGGAAGCGCCAAACATTTGCCAGAGATAGATCCAAGTCCCGCTCAGCACCAGTAGCAGCGTCAGGCCCATCGAAACGATAGCGGCGATATGTGGATTCTTGAAGCCCACCCAGGTCTCGCCGAGCCACTCGCCCAACGTCACGCGCATTACTCGGAAGACAAGTTGCACCACGGTGAGAACGATCACCACGAATACGCCGAACCCCAGCGCCGTGCCATACTGCGGCGCGATACCGCCGAAGGTGATTATTCCTAGGAGTTTTCCGACACCCGCTGCGAAAGCGCCTGCTCCGACCCCGCCCGCGATGGAAACGGCGATCAGCGAAAGCAGCGCCAGGGAGTATTCGGCGAACATACCGCCGCCACCCACTGGCAGCGCGTCGGTCTCATATTCGAGTTGACGTGCCGTGCCGATTGAACCCACCAGCGTGTGCCACCCGGAGATGGCTCCGCAAGCGATGGTCACAAACAGCATCGGCCAAAGCGGCTGGAAAGCGGGGAGAGTCTGACCAGCAACTTGTTGGATGGGCATCCAGGACTTGAACACGGCAGTCTGGAAGGTAACCGCTTTCAACATCTCGGCATTGCCGAGCAGCCCCATCACCCCACCGACGATCGCACCCAGTGCCGAGAGCACAATCGTCATGAACGTCAGCCAGAAGCCGATGTAGCTCACCGGCTGAGCAAATCGCCAGATGGGCAGCACCGTTCCGAGGTAGGAGAAGGCAAATACGAACAAGCACCAGAATACAAAAGACGGCAGCATCTTGATCGCGCCGGTCTGGTCCAGGTATTTGGGCACTACTTTGCCTTCCGGACTGAGTGTCGTTATGGCCAGGCGCGGGTCGGCTTTGGTGGGATCGACCACGGTGTACATCGCCCGTCCGCCAGTGATGCGATCGATCATGTCACCCAGCTTATCCACACCCGAGTTGATCGTCCCTGTGTAGATAACGGCTGTCGCGGGCTTACCGTCGGGGGTCGTGCCTTTCACGGGTGTCATGCCCTTAGCGCCCAGTGCCATCGATCCAATGACGATCACCAGTGCCATAATCGTGACCGGGATGAGATCCATCTTCCAGCGGTACAGCATTTGCCCCGCGAGCAGAGCCATAATGGCTAGCGCGAAGATGCCGAAAGGTACGTCGGCACGCGGGTCAAAAATTCCCGCGAGAATGCCGACGAACGCTCCTGCCAACAAGAGGAGGTAGAAGAAAATAAAGATAAACAAAATGGTCCGAGTCCGCGGAGCAATCAAACGGTGAGCAATAGCTGACAGCGAGTTGCCGTCATTGCGCACCGCCACCATGATCGCGGAGTAGTCGCTAGCCCAGCCAAAGAACACCACTCCCAGCGTGAGCCAGAGCAGCGCCGGCAGCCAGCCCCACAAAGTGGCGGCGGCCACCGGGCCAACAATTGGGCCAGCCGCCGCGATGGATTTGAAGTGATATCCGAAAAGTATGTTGCGCCCCGTGGGCATGAAGTCGACACCGTCCATATAGAGCTTGGCCGGAGTCGCTTTTTTCGCATCGGGTTGGATGACTTCGCGGTCGATGCGGCGGGCATAGAGTGTGTAGGCCAGATAGATCATCAGCGAGCCTAGAATGGCCACAAAAGCGGCGTTCATCGGCACTTTCGCCAGGACAATCCCACCGAGGATCACCACCGGCAAAAGAATCAGAAGCAAAATCACTGCACGGATGTTCATTTCGAACTCCTCACGGCGGGAATCATTTGTTCACGCCGATTCAGGCAAGATGGGGTACCGGGTGTGGCCTTGAACGGGATAGGGAACCAGCTAGCGGAGCACGATTCGCGAGAGGCGCAACTGGGCTTTTGCTTCACAGAACTGCTCAAACCTGTCAATGGTTTCAGGGGCGGTTCTTGCCACCGGAAAGTTGCAGCCTGCCTCGACCATGGAAACTCGGCCGCCTCACAGGGTCACGGCAATCCTCTGTGACGAGAGCATCTATAAATATCAGACGACCAGTTTGCGATGTCCCGCCAGCAAGAAAGGGGACTGACAACCATTTCCAATTATCGTCAGACTCCAGCGGAACTCTGTGATTCTCATCACAGGTCGATGTGACAACGCCCGCCGTCAATTTGCGGGCCTCGTCTTGCCTCCTGATAGAAGATGCCTCTTATCCAAAGGCTTGCACGGCGTTGGACTTTTAGGGCCGCGCGGCCAGGTACTCAATACAGCCATCCAGGGAAGCGAGTTTGGGATAGTCCGCCTCGGGGATGTCGACGCCAAGTTCCTTATGCAGGCCGATGACAAAATTGAGCAGATCCATGGAGTCGATGTCCAACTGGTCCCGGAGTCGGAGGTTCGGTTTGAGCTGAGACAAGTCGGTCTCCGGAGCAATCTGGCCCAGAACGCGAATGACAATTTCTTTCGCCTTGTCTTTTGTCATAGCTTCTCCGGTTCCTGGAGCAAGCGATCCACAGCGGCGAGAAAGAGTGCGCCGCGATGCCCATCGCTTACTCGATGGTCTGCCGAAAGCGTGGCGGTGAGGACAGGCTGGGAGATGATTTTGCCATCCGCTGACCAGGGGCGTTCCACAAGCTTGCCAAAACCCACAATCGCGACCTGGGGCGGGTAAATGACGCCAAAAACAGCTTCCACTCCCTGATCTCCGAGACTCGTAACCGTGATTGTGGGGTCGCTCAGCTCAGAACTGCGCAATGAGCCCGCGCGCGCTCTTTGAATTACATCGCGAAAATTTTTCATCAGTTCGCCAAGGCTCTGGCGATCCGTGTTGTGCAGAGCGGGGGCAACCAGTCCGCCGCCTCTCAGGGAAATGGCCAACCCCACATGGACGTCCAGACCTCGGAACTGCCTTTCCAGTTGTCCATAGCGCATTCAATTCCGGAGTTTCCCGCAGGGCGAGGGCGACGGCCTTGACGAGAAGAACTCCATAGACGAGGCGGTCCTCGACGGAGCGTTTGAGATTTTCTTGTGCAAGCCATGCCATGGCACGGCTCATGTTGATCGTGGTGCTCAGATAGTAGTGCGGGATTTCCCGCTTCGAGCGCGCCATGGCAGCGGCGATGGCTTGCCGCATTCGCGCTTGTCGGTCCAATCCAACATCTGGCGCGGCTTGCGCCGCCTTGGCCTTTGCGGTCTGCTGGACGTCTTCGATGGTTACTCGGCCTCCGGGACCTGATCCGACAATGGACGCCGGATCAATTCCCAGATCAGCGGCGATTTTTCTAGCGGCAGGCGAGATGTGCAAACGGCCTGGCGCAGGTGTAACTGCGGGAGGTTGCGCTGCGGCAGGAGGCCCTGGAACCGCCGGTTTGGCTGGCGCTGGTGCGCTGGGCGGAGCCGCTGCGCTTGGTAATACTTCTGCCCTGGCGGGCTCGCCGTCCTGCCGGATGATGGCAAGGGCAGTTCCAACAGGAACTTTTTCTCCCGGTTGGACGATGAATTTCTCGATGACGCCGCTTGTGAAGACTTCGATCTCGATGTCCGCTTTGTCCGTTTCGACGTCCGCGATGATGTCGCCGCGCTGGATTCGGTCTCCTGGGTTCTTACGCCAACGGAGGAGCTTGCCGGCGCTCATGTCGGCACCGAGTTGCGGCATCAAAAACTCAGCCATGGTGCGAGATCATCCCCTGCGCTGCACTGACGATTTCTTCCACCTTGGGCAGCGCTGCGGTCTCCAGGTGTATCGCGTAGGGCATCGGTGCTTCCGCGCTGCACAAGCGCCGCACAGGCGCGTCCAAATCATCGAAAGCGTTCTCCATGATTTGCGCGCTGACCTCCGCCGCAAAGCTTCCCGTGCGCCAGGCCTCGTCAACAATGACGGCGCGGTGCGTTTTGGACACCGAGTTTACGATCGTGGCGATATCCAGCGGACGCAGAACGCGCAAGTCGATCACTTCTGCCTCCACGCCTTCCTTTGAAAGAGTCTCGGCCGCCTGGAGTGTCTTGCCGAGTGTTCCTCCATAGGTGATGAGAGTGAGGTCCTGACCGGGGCGACGCACTGCCGCATGGCGAATGTCAGCTGGTCCTGCTGCTTCATCCACTTCTCCCTCGAGTGGATACAATGTTGCATGCTCGAAGATGAAGACAGGATCGGGCTCTTGAAGAGCTGCCGACAGCATCCCGAAAGCATCGGACACGGTCGCGGGTGTAAGCACCTTGATGCCGGGAATATGTGCGTACCATCCTTCGAGGCTGTGCGAATGCTGCGCCGCCATCTGGCGACCTCCTCCGGTGGCAATGCGCACGACGAGCGGAACGTTGAACTGTCCGCCGGACATGTGCCGCAAAGTCGCAGCGTTATTCAGAATCTGATCCATGGCCAGCATGCTGAAGTTGACGGTCATGATCTCGACGATCGGGCGCATGCCACCGAGGGCCGCACCAATTCCCGCACCGACGAAAGCGGACTCCGAAAGCGGAGTATCGCGGATCCGCTCCGGTCCAAATTCGGCGAGCAGACCATGACTGACTGCAAATGCTCCGCCGTAGCGGCCCACGTCTTCTCCCATCAGGAAAACGCGTGGATCGCTCCGCAGGGCCTTGCGGAGGGCCGCTCGCATCGCCTCGCGATAAGTCATCTTTGTCACGCTGTCACTGGTCCTTCCACGTCCTTGAGCAGGTCCGCCACCGGCTCGAAGGGACTCGTTTCCGCGAATCGCACCGCCTCATCGATCTCAGCGCCGATTTCGGATTCCATCTTGGGATCAAGTCCGAATTGCTCAGCAAACCCCACTCCCGGAGCCGGGCTTGAAACAGCGTAATGGGGTCGCGCTTTTTCCACTCCTCAATTTCTTCCTTCGTGCGATACAGGTCCGGATCGGACATGGAATGTGCGCGGAAGCGGTAGGTGCGCAACTCCAGCAGGAACGGCCCGTTTCCATTGCGCACAAAATCGGCGGCCCGCCTCGCCGCGGCTTCGACGGCCAGAACGTCCATTCCGTCCACGGCGCCAGCAGCCAGATTGTAAGAGGCGGCTTTCCGGCTGATGTTGGTGTCTGCTTGATGCCGTTCCAGGGCTGTTCCCATGGCGTAGAGATTGTTCTCGCACAAAAAAACTACAGGGAGCTTCCAAAGCGCCGCGAGATTCAAGGACTCGTGGAACTCGCCTTCGGCGACTGCGCCGTCTCCGAAGAAACAGGCCGTGATTCTTTTCGATTCTGCATTTTGTCGGCGAGGGCGAGGCCGACTGCAATCGGCAGGCCGCCTCCGACAATGGCATACCCGCCGTAGAAGCGGCGGCTGGCGTCAAAAAAGTGCATCGAACCGCCGTGGCCATGGCTGCAACCGGTGGCTTTGCCAAACATTTCGGCCATCAAGACCTTGGCAGGAATTCCCCTGGCCAGTGCCTGCCCATGCTCGCGATAAGTTGCGACTATGGCGTCGTCCTTCGTAAATGCCTGCAGGGCTCCCACCCCCGTCGCTTCTTCTCCAATGTAAAGGTGGAGGAAACCGCGAATCTTCTGCAAGCTGTACATCTCCGCGGCTTTTTCTTCGAAGCGCCGGATGCGCAGCATTTCGCGTAACAGAAAGAGCGCGTGTGGCCGCTCAACGGGCGGACGTTCCGAAACTGGAGTCGTGGCCATCTAGTTTGATTCCAATGTTGAAATATCCCCTTCGGGAAGGCCCAGCTCTCGCGCTTTGAGTAAACGGCGCATGATCTTGCCGCTCCGCGTCCGGGGCAACGTGCTGATGAACTCGATTTCTTTCGGAGCGACGACAGCGCCCAACCGGGATCGCGCGAACCCCAGCAGCTCCCGCTGAAGTGCCTCGCTCGGCTCAAAGCCTTTGCGAAGCACGACGAAGGCTTTCACGATTTCGAGTGCCACGGGGTCCGGTTTGCCGATCACTCCGGCCTCGACAACCGCCTTGTGTTCCATCAAGGCGCTCTCCACTTCGAACGGTCCGATCAGGTGTCCCGAAGTTTTGATCACATCATCCTTGCGGCCGACAAACCAGAAATATCCATCCTTGTCCCGCTTGGCAAGGTCTCCCGTCAGGTAAAAGCGACCGGCGAAACACTTCTTGTACCGCTCAGGCTCTTCCCAATAAGCGCGAAACATCGAGGGCCAGCCGGGGTGGAGAGCCAGTTCGCCCTGAACATCCGGGTCCAGAATCTCCTGCACGGAGCCATCTTCGTTCTTATGCACGATCGTGGCTTCGATGCCGGGCAAGGGGCGGCCCATGGAACCCGGACGGATATTCATCGCGGCAAAGTTGGCGATCATGATTCCGCCTGTTTCCGTTTGCCACCAGTTGTCGTGAAAAGGGAGCCCAAAAGCTTCCTTGCTCCAAACCACTGCTTCGGGATTTAGCGGCTCTCCGACACTGGACAGAAAACGGAGCGCGCTCAGGTCGTATTTCCGCACGACGTCGGCTCCCGCCTTCATCAACATTCGAATGGCTGTCGGCGCGGAATACCAGACCGTTACTTTCTGTGCTTGGAGAATCCCATACCAACGCTCCGCGTCGAAGTCTCCTTCGTCAATGATGCTCGTAATTCCGTTTGTCAGCGGGGCAATGATTCCATAGGAAGTCCCCGTCACCCATCCCGGGTCGGCGGTACACCAGAAAATATCTTCCTTGTGGAAGTCGAGCGCCAGCTTGCCCGTGATGTGGTGGGCGATGACTGCTCCGTGCACATGCACTGCTCCCTTCGGTGTTCCTGTCGTGCCGCTCGTGAAATGCAAGAGGGCTGTATCTTCCGGCGCCGTCGGTTGGATGGTGTAGCTATCTCCTGCATTGTCCATCAATCGAAGATAGTCGGTTGTGTTAGGGATATCCGTGGGCTGGTGGTCGTCTCCAATGAGCAGTATGTGCTCGAGCGACGGAAGGGAGGCTCGGATGGATTTCACCTTCCGCTCATAGAGCAATTGCGTGGTGACAAGCACCTTGGCGCCTCCGATAAAGAGGCGTGCTCGCAGCGGCTCGGGACCAAACGCGGAGAATAGAGGGCAGAACACGGCTTGATGTTTCAGAGTTCCCAGGGCGGAGATGTACAGCTCCGGGATGCGGCCCGCGAGGACGTAAACGCGCTCTCCCTTCCTTACGTCGAGAATTTTTAGAACATTTGCGAATCGGTTAGTGAGGGTTTGGAGCTGCCCGTAGCTGTAGTCTTGCACTTCCCCGTTTTTGCCAAGCCACCGAATGGCCAAATGGTTGCGAAGCGAACCGTTCGCGTGACGATCGACCGCTTCATGGGCAATGTTCAGGCCTTGGCCACCTGGAAGGCCGTCGAGCTCCTTACGAGCCGCTTCCCAGGAGAAGGCTCGTCTGGCTTTTTCATAGTCTTGGAGATTTGGAGTGACGGCCCAGTCTCGCTCTGACTTTATGATCGTTTGCCAAGCCATCTTAATTTCCCAGCTGTTTCCGGTCGCTGCCTGGGGCGGACCCTTGAATTCGCGCCCATTCGAGGAATTCGGCGCGCTAATCCACATGAACTCGCCCGACCGATGAGCAGGGTCTATCGCTACGTGATGGAATACGAATTGTCCGTCTTTTGACGTTCCAGCAATTCCTCTTCGACCAGAATTTCGGGTTCCAAGACGACTCGGGAGCTAAGGGAGCGTGTGACCAGACAGGTCTTCTCCGCCTTCTCGAGCAAGCGCTGGGCGCGTTCACGTTCCTTCTCTAAGGAAATTCTTATCCGCGGGCGCAGGTTGACCTGGGTGAAGCGCCAGCCTCCCTCATCTTTTCCGATCACTCCCTCGACTTCGAGCTCAAGGGAAAGAAATTCAAACTTGGAGAAGTGCGCGATTCCAGAGAAAGTGCTGATGAAGCATCCTGCGACGGCCGATACAAAGAAATGCTCCGGGGTCCAGCAGCCGGACGTTCCTTGGAATTCGGGTGGCGCGCTGAAAGCAATTGAAGGTTGAATCTCTTCGGCAGACACGACACCGTTGCGAAGAGTCGTTGAAGACGCGTTCACGCGGTATACATACTGATTCTCCATGCTGTCCTCCGATCCGGCACCCCTGCAGTGCGCAAACCGCACAACCATTTTCAATTTAGCCCTCAAATTCCCTTGATGGAGTGATTCGTATCACGCAATGAAGTGACGTATGTCACGCCCCTTACGCGCGCACTGCCCGCGAAACCCCGGGCGCCGAGTGAGCAATTTCACTTCAATATGAATCGCACTTCTCTTTATGGGACTTCCGGACCCGCGGGATTCTTTGCGGCAATGTCCTGATCGGTTTGTTGAGCGGGAGCTTACAAATATGGGCAAGGTAGCGTCCCAAGCGCATTCCGCATTTCGGACGGTCTTGTTCTCGACGATCTGCCCTGGTCACCGGTTTTGTAATGAGTGTCCGAGATCACCAAAGGAAATCCGAACGCATCTCTCTTCGAATAAAAACGCGGTATCTCGCCAGTTTAAAGCCATCGGCCGCGCACAGGTCACCGCATCTTCGATTTCAGCTTGATCGTCTCGCCATCCACGACGAACGTGCCGTATCCGTGATGGTGGATGGTCTTGGGATTCTTCTGCGCCGGGTCGGTCCAGGCCTTGAGCACCTCGAGGACGAAGAGATTGTATTTGTTGACGAGGCGGGTATCGGCCACCTTGCATTCGAGATTGGCGAAACACTCGGCCACCAGAGGCGGCGCCACGCGCTCGGCCGGCACGGCGGTCAGTCCGAACGCCTCGAACTTGTCGATGTCGCGGCCCGAGCGAATTGCCGACTTGCCACGACTTTCGGCGCCAGTTCCAGCGCCGGCATGGCGATCACGCATTCCCGGTCGCCCGCAACGCGGCAAAGCTGTGATTGGCGCCGCTGACCACGCAGGCGACCAGCGGCGGCTCGAACTCGACCATCATATGCCAGGACATCGTCATGACGTTGGCGTGGCCCTTGCGGGCGGTCGTCAGCAGGACCACCGGGCCCGGTTCGAGCAACTGGTAGACCTTGGACAAAGGCAGATCTTTCATCATGGTCGCGGCTCCTGAACTGATCTGAAGCACGTTCGGCGAAATCACCCGCCGACGTGCCGGGTGTGCATCCGAACATCGCGAAGCTCTACCGAGCGAAGGTCATCCGTCTTGCTGAGACGTTGGCCGAGCCCCTCCCCGCCAACCTCGCTGAGACAAGTCTAGTACCCTTAATTAATGAGCAGGGTGAGAAAGAAAACGGAAGAGATGAGCGGGGTTTGGTATGAGTGACCCGACACATAGGTGACAGATCGTACCGGACACATAGGTTACACTTTTTCCCTTTTTGGGGAGGAAGTGATGCCGTGGAAGGAGTGTTCGGTAATGGACGAAAGGCTTCAATTTGTGGCTCGCCGGCTAGCCGGCGAGGCGATGGCGGACCTCTGCAAGGAGTTTGGGATTTCCCGCAAAACAGGCTACAAGATCTTCGATCGCTACAAGGAATGCGGGGTTCAAGGGCTGACGGACAGGAGCCGGCGTCCCTATCGGTATGCCCACCAACTTCCCTTCCAGGTGGAGAACTTTATCCTGAACGTGAAGCGCGAACACACCACTTGGGGTGCCCGTAAAATCCGCGAGCGCCTGATCCGGAGGTTCTCCGGTATCAAGATCCCTGCCAAAAGCACGATCCATGCAGTGCTCGATCGCCACGGCTTGGTGGAACGCCGCCGTCGCTTGCGTCATCGTGCTCAGGGAACCGCTTTATCCCTGGGCCAGCATCCCAATGAACTGTGGTGCACCGATTACAAGGGCGAGTTCTTGCTGGGCAATCGTCAATACTGCTACCCGCTGACCGTCACCGATCACGCCAGCCGTTATCTCCTCACCTGTGAGGCTCTTTCTTCCACCAAAGAAGACTACGCTTTTACAGTGTTTGAAAGGCTTTTTAAGGAGCGTGGCCTGCCGTCGAACATCCGCAGCGATAACGGTGTTCCTTTCGCTTCCGCCCACGCCTTGTTCAACTTGAGCAAGCTCGCGGTCTGGTGGCTCCGGCTCGGCATCGGCATTGAACGGATTAAGCCGGGCCATCCTCAGCAAAACGGCCGCCATGAGCGCATGCATCTCACCTTGAAGAAAGAAACCACCAAGCCAGTCGGTCTAAACTTTCTTCAGCAGCAGGCCAGGTTCGATGACTTCATCGAGATCTTCAACACGGAACGCCCTCACGAAGCTCTGGACATGAAGTGCCCGGCTGAGGTCTATCAGCCCTCTACCCGCCCCTATAAGGGATTGCCTGATATCGATTATCCTTTCCACGACAGGATCATTGTCGTCACCAATTGCGGCCGCATCTGCCTGGGCCGCAAAAAAATTAATTTCAGCACGGTCTTTGCCGGCCAGGCCGTCGGCATCAAAGAAGTTCACGACGATATCTGGCTGGTCAGCTTTATGGAGTATGATTTGGGGTACTTCGATCTGGATACTCGAGTGCTGGAACCGCTCGAGAATCCGTTCGGCCCAAAGTTGTTACCTATGTAGCCGGTACATTCTGTAACCCATGTCTCCGGGTTGGACCCAAGAACGGTGGAGCCGAGAGTGGGAGTTGAACCCACGACCTGCCGATTACGAATCGGCTGCTCTACCACTGAGCTACCTCGGCCTGTTCTAACCACAATAGCATCCGCGGAAAATTTCTGTCAATTCAGTCCCTGAGATTGCGTTCTTTCAGCGCGAGAAAGGGTACATCGCCCAGCCGATGCCCACGCCGATCAACAGGAAAAGAAACAGTGACCACACGATGTATTTCACGCGATCCACAGGCCGGCGGCGGCTAAGGAAACCGAATGCGACGGAAATTACGAGCGCGAAGAGCACCAAGGCCTGGAAATGGCTTAGCTTGAATCCAACTTCCGCGTTCATGCCTTGCGTCCCCGCGCCGCCTCATATGCATGCAGCGCCGCCAGCAGATTCAACACGCCGGCGGTGGCCAGAAATCGCGTCCCATAGTCGCCTTCCGCTCGAGACACGTCCGAGCCATCCGTTTCGAGCGACCTCGCGAGCAGGTAAAACGTCCCCGTTCCCAGATCGGCCGCGTATCCCAGCGAATCAAAAGCATCATTCCCGCTCGAACTGAAAACATTGCCGCGCATGCCCGCGCCGAGAATCACCAGCACACCCACGGTCAGGAAGCACGCGGCGGCGCGGCCCCACATTTTCAGGAGGGCATGGCCCAATCCGGGCACAAGCCATCCGGCGATGCCCACAAGGTAAGCCATCCCTTCGCGCCTGGAATCCTGCTGCGGAGCTGCCGGTGCTGAAATCTCTTCGGTCATCACTCTTCCTTCTTGCTCAGTTTCGCTTAGGCCAGCAGCGCCAGAATCTCGTTCTGGATCGCTCCGGTGACCTGTGCTTCGCCTTCGCCGATGTACATGTCCACTTCGCTGCGAATCCCGAATTCCGGAAGGTAGATTCCCGGCTCAATCGAATTGCAGGTATGGGGGATCAGGTGCCGCACATCGTGTGTTTCAAGCCCATCCATATTTGCTCCGTTGCCGTGGACCTTTTCTCCGATGCTGTGGCCCGTGCGGTGAAAGAAATATTTTCCGTAGCCGGCTTTTTCGATGACCCCGCGCGCCGCCTTGTCCACCTGCCATCCCTGCAACGGCTTCCCCGCCGCGATTCTCGTTCGAATCAGCTCGATGGCTTTATCGCGCGCTTCGCGCACAATCCCGAAAATCTTCGCATATTTCTCCGGCACTTTCGCGCCAAGATATCCAATCCAGGTGATATCGTAATAAACGCTGCCGGGCTCTTTTTTCTTGCCCCAAATGTCAAGCAAAAGCAGATCCCCTTCCCGAATTGCAGAGGACGACTCCGCCGTGGGGCCATAGTGCGGATCGCTGGCATTCGCGTTGACGGCAACGTCGGGCCCTCTTCCGTGTGCAGCCCCGCGGCATTCGAATTCCTTCAAATCCAACTTTTCAAGTCGTATTCCGTGAGCGGTTTCTTCTCTCGCACACATCTCGCAGCGCGCTGCAACCGGCGCCCTGCACGATCCGGTCGATGGCTGACCAGCCGCCACCTCGTGCGATTTCAGTTGCGCCGCGCTCCAGCATGCCTCGTATTTCTGCACCAGGTCCGCCGAACTGATCACCCTGGCTCCGGCGCCGCGCACCAGCTCGATCGTGCCGGCATCCACCATGGCCACGTACGGAATTGTGTTTTTCGGGGAGTATTGCATGGCCACGTTCTTCGCGCGGCCCAGCAACTGCTTCAGGTCCTTGCGGAGCTCCTCTTGGCTTGCGTAATAGAGGGCCTCCCCGGGCAGGGCCTCGAACGAATGCCCTTCTATCTTGTGCACCAGCTTCTTTGGCGCGCCCTTCGCGGGCACAAAATAAAACCAGCGCCGCGTGCGCATCGCTTCCGGAAGCGCAAGATGCGCTGCGCAATCGGATCACGCCCGCGAAAATCGTAAAAGAGCCAGCCGTCCGAGTTGGCGGCGCGCAGTCGCTCTGGATACCTGCTAGGTCAAAGCTCATCGGAAAATCCGCTACCTCTCTCGAACATAATCCAACGCTGCAACCTCACGCCTTGCGCCAATAGCCCCTCAATTTGCTGCCTCGTCACGCCGCGGATTTCAACGCGTTTTGTGCGGCTTCTTTCTCCCTTTGAATTCTAACAGCCGACTTCGGCGTTTTCAAAAGTTGCGCCAGGAATTCGATCAGCGCCTCGTTCGCGCGATCTTCCAGCGCCGGGGCGCACAGCCGCACCCTCAGTCGCCCGCCATCTCCCCGGCTATTTCATCCTTGCTGGCGCGCGGCTGCACTCGTACGCGAAAACTTACGGTGCCTGCTCCGGGATTTTCCGTAATCTCCAGAAACATGCGCCGCTCACCACCCGCGTTCGTACTGCACTGGCGGTTTGATTTTTTCCCCGAGAACTTTCGCCGCTCGTCTCGGCCAGTACGGAACACGCAGCATTTCTCGCGCGAGAATGATCAGGTCGGCTTGCCCCGTCGTGAGGATGGTCTCGGCTTGAATGGGGTCCGTGATCAGCCCGACGCCGCCCGTGGCGATCTCCGCCTGCTTTTCGAATCGCTTCCGCAAATCCCACCTGGTAGCCCGGACCCAGGGGAATCCTCACGCCCGGAACGGCTCCTCCGCTGGAAACATCAATGAGATCCACGCCCAGCGATTTCAGCTTCCTCGACAATTCGATCGTTTGTTCGGCGTCCCACCCGCCTTCCTTCCAGTCCGTCGCCGAAACCCGCACAAACAGCGGCAGCCTCGACGGCCAGACTTCTCGCACCGCTTCGACAACCCGCATCGTCAGGCGAATC